>NZ_CP110383.1:1057500-2257500 GCF_026015965.1 Selenomonas sputigena
GCGGCACGCTGCAAGTCACTAGAATAGATGGCGTCGATCTTCTCTGCGGGAAAATGCCTGGCGAGGCATTCAGCCTGTTTCACACCCTTTTCTGCCAAGGCAATATCAGAATGTCCTTGAAACCGACCGCCGGAATTCCACTCGGTCAATCCATGTCGAACAAGATAAATCTTCGTCATACTGCATCCCATTCCTTCCAAACTTCATGCATGGCTTCGAGCAATCGTTCATTATCTGCGCGAGAACGTACAGCTGCACGCAAGTAGGCCCCATCCAACCCCGAATAATTGCTGCAATCGCGCAGCAAGATTCCTCTCTCTCGCAAAGCCATAATAAGATGTCGTAAAAACTCCTTTCCCTGCTGCAAATAGAAAAGAATAAAATTCACGGAGGGTGCAAAGACCTCAATCCCTGGCAATTTTGCAAGTTCTGCAGCAAGAAACTGTTTTTCTCTGCGGACAAAAGATCGTACCGCTTCATGGTAGACCGTGTCGGAAAGAGCGGCAACACCTGCTGCTTGAGCAAGGAAATTCACATTCCAAACATCTTTGCCACTTTCCAACCGTCGGCAAAGATTCGGTTCAGCAATGCCGAAGCCCAGCCGTAATCCCGGCAGGGCAAAGAACTTCGTCATGGACTGGACGACGAAGAGATGCGGATATTCGTTCGTCAGATGGCGCGAAGTATATTCCTCTCCATCTTCACGAAAATCCAAGAAGGATTCATCCATCACGACGTATGTGCCTCGCTCCTCTGCTTTTTCCAGCAGCACACACAATTCTTTTCGCTCCCAGAGACGTCCCGTCGGATTGTTTGGACTGCAAAGCAGAATGACGTCTTCCTTCGAAAACTGCTGCACCGCCGCTTCCAAATCAAGAGAAAACCCATGCTTTTTCAACAGCGGAAGATATATGACCTTCACACCTGCGGCACGCGCCGCCCTTTCATATTCGCTGAAGGACGGGACGGGCAGGAGCAGGCGCTTCGGGCGCACGATATAGAAGAAGCAGTAAAAGAGTTCCGCTGCGCCGTTGCCGAGCACGATTTTTTTCTGCGGCACATCATAAAAAGAAGCGATCGCCGTCTTCAAGGCACGCGCCTCAGGATCAGGATAATTGACGATGCCATCAACATGGGAAAAAATGGCTTCCCGCACACGAGGTGACAGGCCGAGAGGATTGATATTTGCACTGAAATCCAGCCACGCTCCGCCAGTCGGGCATTTCTCATAGACATTGCCCCCATGTTCATATTTTTGCAGAACCTCGTCCTCCCTTCTCTCATGTAAGAACCGCGTACAATATCCACAAAGTGGACGTTTGCGCGTATAGTTTTTCAAAGACAACAGAAACCCGATGTACTTTTCCTTCTACAACGGGTTCCCTTCTTCCTGCATGGAGCAGAAAGAAAGCCGAACATCTTTATATTACACTAGCAGCTAACCGAAGAAAACACCAAAAAGCTCAAAAGCACAAGCGTTTCCGTCAATGTCGTAATCGCGCCATAGACATCTCCGGTCAAGCCGCCGAGATGACGCGTCGCATAGCTTGCAAAAAAAATCGTAAAGAGAAGCGCAGCAAATATGACCGCCGTCATGGAAAGAACCCACGAGGACAGTCCCGCAGCGTCCAAAGGAATGATGCCGAAAAAACATGCTGCGACACCTGGAAAAAACACGAGGATAAGCGTATAAAAAAAAGCTCCGTAAAGGACGGACTTCGTGCCGCCATCTTTGAATGCCTTGCCCATACCCACAGGACGTGCATAGGGAAAGGCGGAAATGGCGACGACCATCATCAGACGTGAAACAATGGGCATGGCGAACAGAGCTGGAAAAAGCCATGCGCTTTGCAGCAGGTCAAGCAGGATCGACCAGTCGAAAATCATCAACAGGACGAAGGCAAAAACACCGTTCGCCCCCACGCGGCTGTCCTTCATGATTTCCAACATGCGCTCGCGAGAGCGTCCCGAAAACAGTCCGTCCATCGTGTCCATGAAGCCGTCGCAATGAAGCCCGCCCGTCAGGAGAATCGGCAGTATCAGCAAGATTGACGCAACGACATGATGCGGCAAAAGAATGCCGTTTTGCGGCAAAAAACTCAACAGCAGTGCGGCAAAGGCCGCATAAAGGATGCCGAGCACCAAGCCGATCAGCGGAAAATAACGCACGCTGTCGGCAAAATCCTTCTCACACCAATCCTTTTGCTCCACGATCGAAATGCGCGTGAGAAACTGCAGACCGATGAAAAACGCACGCAAAAAAACACCCCCAGTGCTTCACGTCTACACTAAAAAAGCATCCCCCTCTGCTGCCAAAGAAGGAACCCGCCATACGTCAAGAGCAGAAAAAGAATCGTGACCGTATACATGAGGCGCACGGTCTTCTGTATGTCATCGGCTTCAATTTCACGCCGCGCCTCTCCCATATAGGCGCGAAAATGCGGCTCGCCGAAGTAGTAGTTGTTGCCACCCAAGCGTATGCCGAGTGCACCCGCCGTAGGCGCTTCGGCGTGCCCCCCGTTCGGGCTTGGGTGCTTCGCCGCATCGCGATGCAGCATGCGCCAAGCGCCGCGCCCGTCGAAGCCCAGGAAAAAGGCCGCGAGCACGAAAAGAACACCCGCAATGCGCGCGGGAATGTAATTGAGCACATCGTCGAGACGCGCCGCCACCCTGCCAAAGTACAAATACTTCGCGTTCTTGTAGCCGAGCATCGAATCCATAGTATTCGCCGCGCGATAGAGCACAGCGAACGGCAGCCCGCCGATCAGATAGAAAAAGAGCGGTGCAAGAACGCCGTCAACCGTGTTTTCCGCCACGGTCTCGATCGCGGCGCGCGACACTTCCGGCACGCTGAGCTTTTCCGTGTCACGCCCCACGATCCAGCCGACTTTTCTGCGCGCTTCCGGCAGATCGCCCGCCTTCAGGAGGGCGCGTATCTCCATGCCTGCCGCCGCAAGGCTCTTCGGCGAGATCATGAAGGCGAGCAGCAACGCTTCCAGCACCATGCCCACATGCGGCAAGGGGATAAGCCCCAAAAGCCGCAGGATGCACCATGCAGCCTCGTAACAAACGACGAGCACGATGAGGGCGAGCATGCCGCCGCAGAGCAGTTTCTTCTCATTCGTATCTTCGGGACGATAAAAGCAATGCTCCAGCCAAGCGATAAGATTTCCCATCAATACGACGGGATGGAAGCGCGAACGCGGATCGCCGAGAATGCAGTCGATGAAGAACGCAAGGACAGCCGTCAGCATCCGACCTTCTCCCCCATGATTTCGCGCAGCTTATCCATATCGAGATGCGCACGCACGACGGCAGCAAGGCGGTCATAGCTCTCCTCCTTCTCGCGGTAGCGATTGCGCGTCACAGCGAGCGCAGGAAGCCCTTTCTTTTCGCGCAAGGCATTGAGAATCGCACGGCGCAGTCCATCGTGATCGAAAAATCCATGGATGTATGTACCAAAGATGTTTTCTTCTTCATTTACCGTACCTTCCGCAGCGTCACAAACTTCGCCGCGTCTCTCTTTCACGCAGAGCGGATGACTGTCCCTATCGCACAGGAACTCCGTCGTTCCCATATGAATTTCATAGCCCTTGATATCATCGACAGAAATCCGCTTGCCAAGAAACGGAAAATCCCTAGCCGAAGCTACGACCTGCGAAGTCAACTTGTTTTCATGAAATGTCGTCTGCAGACCAAGAAGCCCCAGCCCATCCGTACTGTCAAAAGAAGATTCCGTATGGTGCGGATCCAATATGCGCTTGCCAAGCATCTGGTAGCCGCCGCATATACCGATGACGGCCGTTCCCTTTTCGTGCGCCTCGCGAATCTTCGAGGCAAGTCCCGTTTTTTCGAGCCAACGCATGTCCTCCGACGTATTCTTGCTGCCCGGCAACAGAATCAAGTCGGGCGTACCGAGAGCCGCCGCTTCATGCACATAGCGTAGCGCCACGTCCGGCTCGCTTTCCAAACTGTCAAAATCCGTGAAGTTGGAAATCTTCGGCGTACGGATGACAGCAAGGTTGAGGTCCTTCTCTTCCGCCCTTTCTGCCTTATCCTCCAAGGATACGGAATCTTCGTCGTCAATGCCCATTTCCTCGATATGCGGGATGACGCCGAGCACAGGCTTGCCCGTCTTTTTCTCCAAAAATTCGACAGCAGGCGTAAAGAGCGAGATGTCGCCGCGAAACTTGTTGACGACAAGCCCCTTGACGAGCGCTCTTTCATCCTCTTCCAAAAGCTCCAAAGTGCCGACGAGCGAAGCGAGCGCACCGCCGCGATCGACATCGGCAATGAGCAGAACGGGCGCATTCAGATACTTCGCCACGCGCATGTTGACGATGTCGTTCGCCTTGAGATTGACCTCGGCAGGGCTTCCCGCGCCCTCGATGACGACGGTTTCGTACTCCGCATCGAGACGCGCCAATGCTTCTTTGACCACCAAAAACGCTTTGAGCGAATAGCCTTGGTGGTACTCCTTCGCTGTCATATTGCCGACAGGCTTTCCCATGAGCACGACCTGCGAGCAGGAGTTTCCTGTCGGCTTCAGCAAGACGGGATTCATGTCGACGAACGGCTCAAGTCCCGCAGCTTCCGCCTGGGCGACCTGCGCACGCCCCATCTCCAAGCCATCTTTCGTGACGTAGGAATTGAGCGCCATGTTCTGCGCTTTGAAGGGGACGACGCGCCGCCCCTCCTGCCGAAAGATGCGGCAGAGCGCCGTCGTCAGGATGCTCTTTCCAACATGCGAGCTTGTCCCCATCATCATGATGTAGTTCGCCAAAAGCCATTCCTCCTGTCAAGCGATGCAGTATGCTATTCCTGTAGTATATTTTACTAGGAAAGTCCAAGAGGCCAAGCCGAAGGCGCAGGCCGATTGAGCAACTTTCCTTAAGGGCGACGCACAATGTCCACAAAGTGGACGTTTGTGCGTGTAGTTTACTAGGAAAGTCCAAGAGGCCAAGCCGAAGGCGCAGGCTGATTGGGCAACTTTCCTTAAGGGCGGCGCACAATGTCCACAAAGTGGACGTTTGTGCGTGTAGTTTACCACGACACTGCCAATTTCTTGAAATCGACGGCAATGCCGCAGGAAACGACGTACACCTCATCTGCGGCACGCGCCGTCAGCTGGTTGGCAATGCCTGTGATGTCGCGATACTCGCGTGCAAGATGATTTTCCGGCACGATGCCCGCGCCGACCTCGTTCGTCACGAAAATCGTCGTACCGTCCTGCTCCTTTGCAGCTTCGAGCAGGAGACTGATTTTCTCACGTATAAGTTCATAATTTGCCGCAGAGTCGCGGACATTCTCCAAAGCGCACAGCAGATTGCTGATGTAGAGCGTCAGGCAGTCGAAGAGGATCATATCGTGCGCCCTTCCTGCCTCCTCAATGGCAAGATGCGCGTTCTCGGGCGCTTCCCATGTATGCCAGTCCCTAGGGCGCCGCTCACGGTGCAGTTTGACGCGAAATGCCATCTCCTCGTCATAGACGCCCGCCGTCGCAATGTAGGCAACCTTCTTTCCGAAACGCGCCGCGTACTGCTCGGCAAAACGGCTCTTGCCGCTTCGTGCACCGCCCGTGACGAGGACGATCTTACCCATGCATCTTCCTCCTCTCCCTGCTCGCTCGGCAAGCCTCAACGAAAGCCTCAGCCGCCTCAGGGCAGCCTGCAAAGTGCAGGTGCAGATAAGAGCCGAGAACCGCCCCCTTGGCATAGCCTGCCGCATAGTGCGCGCCGTTCCTCATGCGCGTAAAAATAAAGGCCCTCGCCGCATCCGCTTTTTCCCCCGGCAATTCCGTCGAGAAATGAAACTCGTGACCGTGCAGTTTCCTGCCTCGCGGTCCGAGAACCGTATCGCTGCAAAGCTCCGCCTCAACGTAGCCGACCATCTGCAGTTTGCGGTTCATCTGCACGACAGCAGGAACGATTCCCGTCATCGCATGTTCTTTTCCCTCGAAGTCCACGAGTTTTTCCATCAAGTACATATAGCCGCCGCATTCGGCATAAATGGGCACACCTGCTGCCGCCGCCTCAGCGAGAGAACGGCGCATCGACACATTCGTCGTCAGTTCCTCGGCAAACATCTCAGGAAAGCCCCCGCCTAGGAGAACGCCCGCCGCCTCAGGCAGAGCCGTATCATGCAGCGGGCTGAAAAAGACGAGTTCCGCGCCAAAGGATTCCAACACATCAAGACTCTCGGGATAATAAAAGGAAAAGGCCTCATCGTGCGCGACGGCAAGGCGCACCTTGGACGGCTGTCGCTCTGCATTTTCCCTTGCAGAAAAAAGCAACTCCTCCGTCGAGGCCAATGGCGCGGCCGCTTCTGCAATCCTTCTGAGCGCCGCAAGATCGACCGAATGCGCCGCCGCCTCGCCCATCTTCTTTACAACATCGCGCTCTTCGTTCTCCTCGGCAGGCAGAAGGCCTAAGTGACGCTCCGGCATCTTCAGCGATTCGTCGCGTCGCATAGCCCCTAAGACAGGCATGTCAATCTTCGCCATCGCCTCGCGTATCATCGCCTCATGCGTATCCGAGCCCAGACGGTTCAAGAGAACGCCCGCGAGGTTGACCTCACGATCATAACTGCGGAAACCAAGCGCGATCGCCGCTGCCGATGCGCCCATCGACTTCGCATCGAGAACGAGCAGCACGGGCGCGTCGAGCAATTTGGCGATTTCTGCCGTGGAACTCACGCCCTTCCTGCCGCCGTCATAAAGCCCCATGACGCCTTCGATAACGGCAAGATCCGCACCTTTGGCCGTGCGTGCAAAAATCTCCTTGAGACGTTCAGCCGGCATAAGCCATGTGTCGAGATTGTGCGCGGGCAGCCCACTCGCAAGCGCGTGATAGCCGGGGTCGATGTAGTCAGGGCCTACCTTGTACGACTGCACGCGCAGCCCCTGCGCACGCAGTGCGGCGAGGATGCCCGTCACGAGCGTCGTCTTGCCCGAGCCGCTCTGCGTCGCGGCGATGACAATGCGCGGTATCTTCTCTTCCATGGCAAAATCTCCTCAGCGCGTATTGTCTATGAGATACATGACAGCATTGACGACGGACGCCGCGATCGGGCTGCCGCCCTTCGTGCCTTCCACCGTGATGTACGGCACTTTTTCGTTCTTCGCCAAAAGTTCCTTGGAATCCGCCGCCCCGACGAAACCGACGGGGATGCCGACGATGGCCGCCGGACGTATGCCTTCCTCCTCGACCATGCGCAATACCTCGAAGAGCGCCGTCGGCGCGTTGCCGATGGCGATGATCGCACCATCGAGAGCCTTGCCGAAGGAACGCATGGCAGCCATTGAGCGCGTGATGCCCTGCGCCTTTGCTTCGGCGGCAATCTTCTCATCTGCTACGAGGCAATGCACCTCACCGCCGAAGGATGCCAGTTTCTTCTTATTGATGCCCGTGCGCACCATCTCGACGTCCGTATAGATGTGCGCCCCTTTCTTGAGCGCCTGCTGCATCGCCTCGATTGCCTGCGGATGAACGCGGATCACCTTCGCATAGTCGACATCGCCCGACGCATGAATCATGCGCGAATACACCTTGATTTCCGCTTCGGAAAGTTTATACTCGGCCAGATACGGTGCGATGATCTCCATGCTGCGGTTCTCGATTTCCATCGGCTGTTTGATAAAATCCATGCTGTAACCTCACTTCTCTGCTTTATGAACAAACGCCAAGACCTCTTCAAAAGTCTGCGCCATATTGTCGTAGGCGATGCGCGGCCGTTCGACGATGACGAGCGGCAGGCCGAGATTCATTGCCGCCGCAAATTTCGTATCGGCGCCGCCGACCGTGCCGCCGTTCTTCGTGACGACGACATCCGCCTCATACTTCTTGTAAAGCTCCTCGTTGAGCGCTTCGGAAAATGGTCCCTGCAAGGCGACGATATGGCTCGGGCGAAAGCCGAGCGCCGTACATTCCTCGATGACTTCGGGGGCGGGCAGGACGCGTGCCGTCAGCACACATTTTTTCAGTGCGGGCGCTTCTGTAAACGCCTTGAGGTTGTGACTGCCCGTCGTAAGAAAGATGTTCCGTCCCAAATCCGCCGCAACTTCCGCCGCTTCCTCGTAGTCTGCGACGTAATGCGCCTTTTCATAATCGAGCGGCGCACTCTGTCTCTCATAGCGGATATACGGGATGCCGCACGCGCGGCAGGCGCGCATGGCATTTTCGGAGATATTCGCCGCATAAGGATGGCTTGCATCGACGAAGACAGTGACGCCATGCGCACGGCAATACTCCGCCAGTGCTGCTTCATCGAGCGGACGATCGTTGATGACGATGCCCGGATAGCGCGACAAAAGCTCCTCACCGTAGCGGCTCACGACCGATGCCGTGACACTCTGCCCCTTTTCGAGCAAAAAACCTGCAAGCTCCCTGCCGTCCTGCGTGCCTGCTGCCACGAAAATCATACTTCGTAGCCCCGCGGCGTGATCATGTAGCCTTCCTTCACATAGGTGCGGCTGTTGCCGATGATGACGAGCGAGAACATGTCGATCGTTTCCTTCGTGAAGTTCTCAAGCGTCGAAATCGTCTTGCTCTCCGCTTCACGCGCCGCATGGTTCACAATGCCGACAGGCGTATCTGCCGCACGGCAGGCAAGGAATATCTCGCGGATCTCCTCGATGTTCTGCACGCGCTTCTTGCTCTTGGGATTGTAGAGCGCGACAACGAAATCAGCTTCTGCCGCCGCCTTGGCACGCTTCTTGATGAGTTCCCACGGCGTCAGGAGATCGCTGAGACTGATGACGGCAAAGTCATGCATGAGCGGTGCGCCCAAGATCGAAGCCGCCGCATTGACCGCCGAGATGCCGGCGATGACGCCGCCGAACTCGGGGCGATCGCTCGCTTCGCGCTGCAAGAGAAGTTCCAAGACGAGTCCCGCCATGCCGTAGACGCCGGAATCGCCGCTCGAAACGACGACGGTATCTCTTCCCTTCGCCGCCGTTTCCACCGCCATGCGGCAGCGGTCGATCTCCTGCATCATGCCTGTGCCGATGACCTCGCGCTCACCGATGAGGTCTTTGATGAGCTTGATGTACGTCGTATATCCTGCGACGACTGCCGCTTCCTCAATCGCCCGCTTCGCACGCGGCGTCATATCCTCCAAACTTCCGGGACCGATGCCCACCACTGTTATTTTTCCCATACAAGTGCCACCGTCACTTTCTCAAATCTCGTCTTGGCAAGGGCAAGCCGTCCTGCGGGGACGCTCGCGAGCGCTGCAGCTTCCGCGACGTTGCCGATGCCGATATTTTTCTTGACAAAAGGAGACTCAGAAAGCCCATAGGCGTCGATTGTCTCCTGCATCTTTTCGTTGGAATGGAAGCGAATATCACGCTTGAGTTTCGCGCTCAAAGCAAGAAGCCCAGCCTCGTCCGCCTTCGCCTCTGTACTCGCGAGAAGCGATACATCTGCGATGCTGCGCCCGATCTTCGTGAGGGTCACTTCCAATGCCACCCGTATCTCCGACATCTCCGTGCCGCGTCTGCAGCCGATGCCGGCAACGAGACGGCGCGGCACGAGGCAGATCACATCTTCTCGCCGCACACTTTCATCCGCCGTGATGAAGGCCGTCAAGCCTTCCTTCGGCGGAAGTTCCCGTCCGAACAGCGCCGTCAACCCCATATCGTCAAGCCGCTTCTTGTAAAAGCTCGCACGCGCGAGATTCTCATCAATTACATAGCGAATCGACTCATCGTCAAGCACGGCGCTGTTGAATCGCTTGATCTGCTCCTTCGGCGAGGGGCGCAGCGCAAGGCGCGCGGCGGCGACATCGACGGCAAGCTTCTTCTGCACGTCCGTTGCCGTCGTGATGACGGGATCTGCGCCGAGCGACGCCGCAAGCTCGCGCGTCAGTTCATTCGCGCCGCCAATGTGACCCGAAAGCAGACTGATGACATGCTGCGCCTCCTCATCGAGCACGAGGACGGCCGGATCTTCCAGCTTGCTCTTCAAAGAACCCGCAATCATGCGCACGGCAATTCCCGTCGCCATGATGAAAACAAGCGCATCATACTGACGAAACGCCGCCTCAACCTGCGGCGCGAGGCGCTTATAAACGCGTACTTCCGCCGGCATTTCCTGCCCTGCCTTGACGAAGATGTCGACGCTCGCATCGAGTGATGCGCGAACGCGAAGAGCCGTCTTCGTGCCGCGCGGCGTCGCCGTAAAAACCGCGCATCTCATTTGCTTGCTTCGCGGAACATGTGGCTGAACTCCGGCGCGTAGAGGCGCGAAAGCTCATAGTCCGCGCCGAGGCAGCGGCTGACGACGATCATCGCCGTGCGGTCGATGCCCTTGTCGGCAATTTCCGCCACGATGGTTTCCAATGTCGCGCGCACGATCTTCTGCTCGGGCCACGAGGCGCGCTGCACGATGGCGATCGGCGTATCAGGCGCGTAGCCGCCCTCGATAAGCTCCTTCACGACATCCGCGAGCATCGTGATGCTGAGGAAGATGCACATCGTCGCCTGATGTGCGGCAAGCGAGCGCAGCTTCTCCCGCTCGGGCACGGGCGTACGCCCCTCGTTGCGCGTGATGATGACCGTCTGCGAGATGCCGGGAAGCGTATACTCCTGCTTCAAAGCGGCAGCCGTCGCGAGGAAGGAGCTGACGCCCGGCACGACCTCGAAATCAATATCCTTCTTCTTGAGTGCGTCCATCTGTTCCTGAATTGCGCCGTAGATGCTCGGATCGCCCGTATGAAGGCGCACGACCATGAGATCTTTCGCCACGGCTTTCTCTATCGTCTCAATGACCTCGGGGAGCGTCATAGAGGCGGAATCGTGAATCTCCGCTCCCTCCTTGGCAAAGCCCAAAAGGGCGGGATTGACGAGCGAACCCGCATAGATGATGACATCGGCTTTTTGCAGCAGCTTCTGCCCTTTGACCGTGATGAGCTCGGGATCGCCTGCGCCCGCGCCGACAATGTATACCTGCATGTTCTTCCTCCTGTTACACGTTTGCCTTATGGCAGGAAATGATGTAGACGGGGTTGATCGCCTCCGCCATATCGTAAGGACCGACCTTCTTCAAGCGATTGACCTGCACCTGGACGGTATCATAGAGATAGCCGCTCTTCTTTCGCATGTAGGCGAGTGAACTCGCGAGCGTCTGTACCGTGATGCAGTTGATGACGATGAAGCCGCCGGGTTTCAATCGTTTGTCGAGAAATTCAAGGATCTCTTCCAGATGGCTTCCCGTGCCGCCGATGATTGCCGCATCAAGCCGTTCGGGCAGCTGCTCCAGTCCCGCCGGCGCCTCGCTCTCGATGATCGTGATGTTCTCGATGCCAAATTTCGCCGCATTCTGACGGATGAGTTCGATCGCTTCTTTTTTGCGCTCCACGGCGTAGACATGACCCGCCTTCGCCAGAAGCGCCGCCTCGATGGAAAGCGACCCCGTGCCGGCGCCGATATCACAAACGATATCATTTTTTCCGATCTTCGCCCCCGCCAGTGTCAGGATGCGGATCTCCTTCTTCGTCATCGGCACTTTGCCGCGGATGAATTCTTCGTCTTCGATGCCTAAAAAATGTTTCATGCCTTCACCACCAAAACACCATGAGAGATTTCCGCTGCAGACGCCGCCTCAGCAAGTGTCGTATGAATGATTTCCTCATCTTCATAAGACAGCCGTGAGCATATATGAAGCTCTGCAGAAGACGGCCAGCCAAGCTCCATAAGGCGCTGTGCAATCGTGCGCGAATTGTTCGATCGATCTGTCAAAAGCCCGAGCAGGGCGCCCTCCTTGTAAGCAATCTCTTTCGCCTGCGGCACGCGTCCGTGGAAGGACGCAAGTCTCGCCTCATGCCAAGGCAGAGCAAGGCGCGCAAATGCCATCTGCAGGGAACTTACGCCGGGGATGACAACGAGCGCCTGTGGCGGGAACTCACGCCGCAGAGCATCGAGCAGCGAATAATAGCCGGGATCGCCTGAAACCATGACGACGACGTGCGTCTTTTGAATCTTCTCCCGAATGAACGAAAGGACGGCGTCTATATCGCCGCGAATCGTCATCGTCTCCTGCCCTTGCCTGGCGAAATCCGCCAGGGCGCGGCTGCCGCCGACGAGCACCTCCGCGCCCTCGATGGCAGCGCGTGCCGCCGGCAGGACAAAATCTGGATTTCCCGGTCCGATGCCTGCCACTACGATTCTATGTTCCAATGAAAATCCCTGCCTATCTCTCTTGCTGTATCATCCATGCCCAAGAGCTCCCCCTTCAGCGTCGTCATCGCCGTACCCACGCGCAGATCTTGGAATACATACCGCTCGGCACGAGCCGAAGCACGCGCGCAAAGAATGCCATAAACCCGCTCCAAACCGTATTCGGCAAAAAGCGGCAAGGCCTCTTCCGTCGTCGTCGCCGCAAGGATGCGGCGCACCGCTTCCTGCGGCAGGCCTTCTGCCGCCGCGTAGGCAGCGAGCGCTTCCAAGCGGCCGTCCGCTATGCGGTTGTGCGTATAAAAGACACCTGCCGCAACCTTCGAGAGCTTGCCGATATGACCGAAAAGCAGCACGCGCTTGAGCTTCCTTTCCACCGCACGCTCCAACATGAAGCCGATGAAGTTGCTCGTCTGCACGACAGCCTCGCGCGGCAGGCCGAAGCGCGCCGCCGCATTCTCGCCCATCTTGCCCGGCACGAAGATCTGCGTGTCGAAGCCTGCTGCAAGAGCCACATCCATCTGCGGTACGAGGGAGTTTTTGAAGCCTTCCTCCGACATAGGACGCAGGACGCCCGTCGTGCCGATGACGGAAATGCCGCCGACGATGCCGAGGATCGGATTCAGCGTGCGTTTTGCAAGTTCCTCGCCTGCGGGAATCGAAATCGTGACGTCCGCACTGCCGTCCTTGCCGAGGATTTCCTCGATGACGTTGCGAATCAGCTGGCGAGGCCCCGGATTGATCGACGGCTCGCCCGGCGGCACGGAAAGCCCTGGCTTCGTGACCGTGCCAATGCCGCGCCCCGCATGGAAATGAACGCCGCTCCCCTCAGGGCGAACGACGACTTCCGTAAAGACGGAAACGCCATTCGTGATGTCTGGATCATCTCCTGAGAACTTCACGACCTCGGCGCGCGCTCCCGACGGCGTGCGGATGACTTCTTGAATCGGAATGTGAAGCGGCGTGCCGTCGAGCGCCATGATCGTCACTTTCTCGCAATACTCTCCGTCAAGAAACAGGAGCGCCGCCTTCGTCCCAGCCGCCGCACAGGCTCCTGTCGTGTAGCCGCTTCGCATCTCCTTCGCCATCGCACTCACTCCTCCACACTACAATGCTTTTATTGTACAAGGAAACTTCGAGAAGTCAAGCCCAAAAGGCACAGACCGTCCCCATAAAATCTAAGCCCCGGCACACAAGAAGTGCAACCGGGGCTTGAGGAAGCACAGATATTTCCCATACTTCTTTGATGCTTTTCCTATTGCAATATCCCCAGCTCGCGCAGCCGCTTGAAATCAATCGTTGTCTTGCGGTGCGGATGACGAGCGAGATACTGCTGCCGCTCAGGTTCCGCTGGATGGAAGCTTACGAGAGGCGCAGCTTTTGCATAGCAGTGACGCGTCAACTTCTTGTTGTGATTCGGGTCGTTGACCGTCACGTTCGCTTCTGTCGCGGCAGGAGGTCTGCCGCGATTCACGATGAAATTCATGTGATATTCGACGAGCGGCGCGTCCTCTGCATCGACGTAGTATACGCCGCTTTGGTACATCGGCCCTTTCGCCGCCCCCTGTCCATCCTTTTCATAGGGATTGACGACGGCGAAGAGGATGTCCAAAAGCTGCGATATATCTGTCTTCTTCGGGTTGTAGGCGATTTCCAGTCCCATGACAGCCTTGATCCAACCGCTTTTCACTGCATCATACGACGGCTCCTCACTCTGTGCATCAATATAGCCGGTACGCGTCGCGACGACGCCGGGCACATGATCGAAAACCGCCTGCAGCTCGTAGAAGCTGCCGCCAGAGACATATAGCCGTTTCGTATACAAGGATCATCCCTCCTCATGGGGATGCAGAAGATCGACATGGCGATCCGAAGCACGATGTATGTCGAAGACATGGATAAGCTCCGCCACACCCTGCGAGGGGGACACCGTCCCCTTGAGCACGGCATCGCGCACTTCCGGCATACGCCCCAGAATCACAGGATCGTCAAAGAAGAGGTTGTGCAGGTGCTCGTCGATCATGCTGTTCATCCAGTCGAGCAGCTGACTTTCACGACGCTTTCGGAAAGCACCATTCTCCTTCGTCGTGCTCTCAAAGATGCGAATGACATCCCAAAGCTCTTTCAATCCCGTCTTTTCCAAGGCAGAAACGAGGTAGGCATGCGTCTGCCAGCCCGGCGTCGCGGGACGAATGTACTCGATCATACGCTCGTACTCGCCGCGTGCGACCTGAGCTTTCGTGCGATTGTCTCCGTCTGCCTTGTTGATGACGATGGCGTCCGCCAGTTCCATGATGCCCTTCTTGATGCCTTGCAGCTCATCTCCTGCCCCCGTCAGAACGACGAGCAGGAAGAAGTCGACCATCGAGCGAACCGTCGTTTCCGACTGTCCGACGCCGACGGTTTCGATGAGGATGACATCATAGCCGGCCGCCTCGCAGAGAAGCATTGTCTCACGGCTCTTCCTCGCGACACCGCCCAAAGTGCCTCCGGCAGGTGACGGGCGAATGAATGCCTCTTCCCTGCGCGAAAGCGTGCCCATGCGCGTCTTGTCTCCAAGAATCGAGCCTTTCGTCACCGAGCTTGTCGGATCGACCGTCAGGACGGCGACGCGATGCCCCATGTCGCAGAGCATGTTGCCAAAAGCCTCGATCATCGTGCTCTTGCCCGCTCCCGGGACGCCTGTGATGCCGATGCGCAGAGCCTTCCCCGTATGGGGAAGGAGATCCTGCAGCACCCTCTGCGCCTTCGGGAAATGACGCGGGCTGTTGCTTTCAATGAGCGTGATGGCGCGCGAGAGGATCATGCGATCCCCCGCGGCCACGCCTTTCACATAGTCTTCCACATCAAGAATCATGCGATTCCTTCGGAAACCCGTCTTTCCAAGATCAGGGTTGATGTTGCCAACCGTCAGATCCTTGATGCCGTCAATGCCGCTCATGACGCTCGTGGCAAAATTCTTGTCCGCATTCTCCGGCACCCAGTCCGGCTTCGTGTTCGTGTATTTCGCCATGGTCGTTACCCCGCAGCCATTTCTTCCTTTGCACGTCCAATCAAGAGTTTCAGGAGTTTGACGCCCGCCTCGGGGATGTTCGTTCCCGGAGCGAAGATGGCGACCGCGCCGCTCTTGTAGAGGTGGTCATAGTCCTGCACGGGGATGACGCCGCCAATGCAGACCATGATGTCCTCGCGCCCAAGCTTCTTGAGTTCTTCCACAAGAGCCGGCAGGAGCGTGTTGTGACCGGCAGCCAGCGAACTGAAGCCAACCATGTGAACGTCGTTATCGACGGCATCCTGCGCCGTCTCATCCGGCGTCTGGAACAGAGGTCCGACGTCGACGTCCCAGCCCATGTCAGCGAAGGAGGAGGCGATGACCTTCTGTCCGCGATCGTGACCGTCCTGCCCCATCTTGGCGACAAAGATACGCGGCCGGCGACCCGTGAGCTTTTCAAAATCATCGGCAAGCGCACGCGCCTTGTCCAGCTCCGTCTTGTCCGTAAACTCTGAAGAGTAGACGCCCGAAATCGTATGGATGACGGCCTGATAGCGACCCGAAACCTTTTCCACGGCATCCGAAATCTCGCCGAGCGAGCAGCGCACGCGCGCCGCTTCGACCGCGCATTCCAAGAGATTGCCGTTGTCGCGCGTCTCGGCAGCCTTCGTGATGGCTTCCAAGGCGGCGCGCACGTCGTCCTCGTTGCGGTTGGCACGCAGTTTTTCGAGGCGCTCGACCTGAGCCTGACGCACAGCGGTGTTGTCGATCGCGAGGATTTCCAGCGGATCTTCTTTCTCCAAGCGGTACTTGTTCAGGCCGACAATCGTCTCGTTGCCCGAATCGATTCTCGCCTGACGACGCGCTGCAGCCTCTTCGATGCGCATCTTCGGCAGCCCCGTCGGAATCGCCTTCGCCATGCCGCCGAGGGATTCGACTTCCTGAATATGCGCCCAAGCGCGGCGAATGATCTCGTTCGTAAGGGCTTCGACGTAGTAGGAGCCGCCCCACGGGTCGATGATCTTGCATACGCTCGTCTCATCCTGAATGTAGAGCTGCGTATTGCGCGCGATGCGAGCCGAGAAATCCGTCGGCAGAGCGATGGCCTCGTCGAGAGCGTTCGTATGCAACGACTGCGTGTGCCCAAGAGCCGCGCCCATCGCTTCCATCGCCGTGCGCGCGATGTTGTTGAACGGATCCTGCGCCGTGAGCGACCAGCCCGAAGTCTGCGAATGCGTGCGAAGCGCCATGGATTTGGGATTTTCCGCGCCGAACGACTTGACGATCTTCGCCCAGAGGACGCGCGCCGCACGCATCTTGGCGATTTCCATGAAGTAGTTCTTGCCGATTGCCCAGAAGAACGACAGACGCTTTGCGAAGGCGTCGATCGGAAGTCCCGCCTTGATGCCCGTACGGATGTATTCGAGGCCGTCGGCAAGCGTGTAGCCAAGCTCAATGTCCGCCGTTGCGCCAGCCTCCTGCATGTGGTAGCCCGAAATGGAGATGCTGTTGAACTTCGGCATATACTTCGTCGTGTACTCGAAGATATCGCCAATGATGCGCATCGACATATCCGGCGGATAGATGTACGTGTTGCGCACCATGAATTCTTTGAGGATGTCGTTCTGAATCGTACCCGCCATGATCTTCTTGTCAACGCCCTGCTCGACGCCTGACTGAATGAAGAAGGCGAGAATCGGCAGAACGGCACCGTTCATCGTCATGGAAACCGACATCTGATCGAGCGGAATGCCCGAGAAGAGGATGTTCATGTCGAGCATTGAGCAAACCGAGACGCCCGCCTTGCCAACGTCACCGATGACGCGCGGATTGTCGGCGTCGTAGCCGCGATGCGTCGGCAGATCGAAGGCGATGGAAAGACCCTTCTGACCGGCCGCAAGGTTTCTGCGGTAGAAGGCGTTCGATTCCTCCGCCGTCGAGAAGCCTGCGTACTGACGCACCGTCCACGGACGGAAAACGTACATCGTCGAGTACGGTCCTCTGAGGCACGGCGGGATGCCGCTCGCAAACTCCAAGTGGTTCATATGATCGTATTCATCGTGATTGTAGAAAGGCTTGATGGGAATCTTCTCCATCGTACTCTCCATCAGCGAGTCATAGCTCATGCCCGTCGAAGCTTCCAAGCGTTTGCGCCAATCCGCCTCTTTATGAGCAGGCGCATCCTCAAGGTTGATTTTCGTGAAATCAGGGTTCTGTGCCATCACTGAATCATTCCTTTCTTCTTCTGCAGCATCTGCAGTGTCTTGTAGCAGTTGGCACGCACGGAAATGAAGTCATCCACGCCCGCTTCGCGATAAATTGGCTCCAAATCCTTCGGCGCAGCGCCCGCGAGGAAGATCGTAGCCGCAGGCAATGCCGCGCGCAGTTTCGGCGCGAGCTCGGGCACAATTTCCGGATACGTCGGATCGGTCGAGCAGATGACGACAGCGTCAGCACCCGATTCCTTCGCGGCGGCAGCCGCTTCGTCCGTCGTCTTGAAGCCGTCGTTCAACAGCACTTCAAAGGCTCCGACCTGCAGGAAGCTCGTCGAGAAATCGGCACGCGCCTTGTGCTGCGGAATGGGGCCCATATTCGCGAGGAAGATCTTCACGTTATCGCCGTCGTGGCTGTCCCTATACTCCTCGGTGATGCGGCGCAGAGCTTCATAGCGCTCGCTCCAGCGGTGCGCTCCAATTGCCGTGATCTTCTCGGCTGCCTCGCCCGTCTGCAAGGCCTCGCGAAGCTCCGCAATCGTCGCACCGGCCTTCGCCGCCTTGACAGCAGCCTCCGCCTTCTCGCCCTTGCCCGCACTCTTCAATGCCGTGAGGCACTCCTTTTTGAATGTCTCGTCCACATCGGCGAGATAGGCTTCGACATCCTTCTTGCGCTTTTCCAGAAGTTCCGCCACATCCTCTGTGCGCGGATCGAGCAGTTTCTCCGTCATATTCGGATACATATTGTTGCCGACGATGCGATCTCTGCGCAGTTCGAGCTTCTTGAAGCGATCTTCAAGCGTCTTTGCGACTTCTTCCTGCACATAGCCGACTTCGAGAGCCTTGACGATACCGCCCTTGCCCTCGATCGTCTGGAATTCTGCCCAAATCTTTTCCTGAATTTCTTTCGTCAGCGTCTCAACTGCCCAAGAGCCGCCCGCTGGATCAATCGGCTGCATAAGGCCGAATTCTTCCTGCAGCATGATCTGCACATTGCGCGCGATGCGGCGCGAGAACTCATCACCCTTGCGAATCGGCTCATCGAACGGAGCGTTCTCAAAGGAGTCAAGTCCGCCGACGACACCGGAGAAGATCTCCGTCGTGTTGCGCAGCATGTTGACGTAAGGATCGTAAACCGTCTTGAAAAACAGTGCGGGACGTGCATGTACGTGGATGCGCTGCGCCTCTTCTCCGCCGCCGAACGCCTTGACGATCTGCGCCCAAATCGGGCGAACCGCACGAAGCTTCGCAATCTGCAGGAAGAAGTTCGCGCCCATCGAGAAGCCGAACATCATCTGCTCTGCCGCCTCGTCGACCGTAAGTCCGCGCTCCATGAGGGCACGCAAGTACGCGACGCCGACGGCGAGCGTCGAGGCGACTTCCTGCACATCGTTGGCGCCGCCGCGCGAAACGGCATCGCTGCGCACCATGATCGTCTTGAGATTCGGCGCATACTGCTTTGCCCAGAGAGCAGCCTCCGCCATCTCATCATAGAGCTGTGGCAGCGAAGCGTAATTCTCGCCGCGCTGAATCAACTCGCCCAAGGGGTCTGCTCCCACGAAGCCGCCGAGCTTTGCGAGGTCACCGCCGTCAGACTTGACGGACGCAGCGACGAGAGACAGCATCGGCAGGGACGACGCGCCCGCATAGATGTAGAGCGGATGCTGGTCGAGCTTCAAGCCGTTGAGCGTCGTGTGCATATCCTCAACCGTCGTAATATTGCAGCCTTCATCGCCGATTTTTTCAGCATCCTTGGCATCCTTGTTGAGGAGCGTTGCCGAATCGAGGCGGATGTTGTAGATGGTCGAACCCTTGTCCACTTCGCGGTGCAAGAGTTCGTTGTTCTCCTCGGGCAGCGTCTCGTCGCACGACTGCGCGATGCCCCAAGGCTGTTCGATATAGCCGTTCGGACGCACACCGCGCAGGAAGTTGTCCATGCCGGGAAAGTCCGTCCTCGGCAGGATCTCGTCCGTCATCTTGTGGGTGTACATCGGCTCGAATGTGATGCCCTCGTACGTTTTCGTGAACATCTTTTTCTCGAAGGGCGCCCCCTTCAAGAGTGCGACGCATGCCTCTTTCCACTCGTCATACGTCGGCGGTTCGAATTCGTCGAGCGGCACATCGGGGAAACTCGTTTGCTGTTCGGCCTTCTTCAAGATGGCCTGCAGGTCAAGATTCTCGTCCTGACCCTTTGTCTCATTGCTCATATTTCCACAGCCTCCCTTGAAATAATACGGAATACAACAAAAAGCCACCCTGCAGTCGAGGGCGGCTTCGTCATTTTCGTGAACAGGCTTGCAGGAAATCTCTTCTGCACATCATGTCCGTGCAAAGTGCATTTTCCAATAAAAAATCCGGTGCAAATCTGCGCCGGAGAGCCTGCCGTGAAATGACAAAATCCCCTACCCATCGCTCGCAGGTACCAGCGCAAATCGCGCTGACGGTGATGTCAAAACAGGCAGTTCTCCTGGCTCAGATTCATCGTCCGATCATGCCTTCCCAGAGATTTCTCCAGTGGCCTTTTATGAAGGACTCCTCTTACAGTGGCGGGACCGCTCCGGCTTCTACCGAATTCCCTATTAAGTCTTGCGACGCCTGTCTCCAACAATATGTTGTTTTCATCTTTATATTAACTCTGTTTATTGGGGATTGTCAATACTCCCGAAGTCTTTTACAATAAAAATATGGTTTGATTCTGCATAGATTTTCTACGATTTTCTACGATTCTTCAAAATTGCACAAGGAGACACAGCATGATCAAAGTTCATGGATCCGTCATCATCGAGCAGGGCGTGACCTTCGCCATCGTCGTCGTCAAGCCCCACGTCACGCAGTACACGGCTCGCGCCGTATCGTTCCGCAATGAGATCGCCCCCTTCTTCCGCAACATGCCCATCATCCTGATGTCGCAGGACAAGGACGGCAATCCGCGCTACTATGGCAGAAAGGACATCGTCGATTTTCTAAAGACGGTCAAGGTCGAGCAGATTCCCTGGAAGACGTACCATATTTATTAAGAAACGCAATTGCCGCCAAAAAGCGCCCGCGAAGGCGCTTTTTGGCGGCAAGCTGTCAGATCATATTCTTGATATAGGCGTCATAAAGCGCCTTGAGTTCCTCGATCTTGTCATACATCTCTACCTGCAGACCCGACGCCACGGCGTAATCGCCTTCGTGCAAGGCCTTGATGAGAAGCGTGAACAGAGATTTTTCGTCGATGCTGTCCTTCGCGAGATACGAGCGAATGCCGTTGATCTTGTTCCAGTTGTAGGAGTCCTGATCTGTCACGAAGGTCGCCTGCACTTCCTTTGCCTTGCGCACGATGTCGCGGTTCTCGGGAATGATGCGGCTGATGAGTTCCGTCTTCCAGCGCAGGAGAGCGCCCGCCTTGAACGCCTCGATGATCTGCGGACGCAGAGCGCCGCCCACCGTGATGGCGGCGACCTTCTCGGGATGATTCTCAAACCCCTGCATATTTTCCCAAACCGTCGCCGGCGGTGCGCCGAAGAGGCGATTTCTTTCCTTTTCGGTGTAATCCTCGAAGACATCGACCTCGCTGCGATAAGCGCGATCCTTTTCAAGATAAAAGCCTTCCTTCCCCGCTTCCTTGGAAAGTTCTGCCAGAAGTTCCTCCGTCGTATGGTGAATCGAGGTCTTCACACCGTCAAGCACTGCAGAATAGACTGCAGCCAAAACAAGGTATATATTGGAATACGGATTGCAGGCGCGCAGTTCGAAGCGCGTCGCATAAGGATTCGCCAAATCGCGAATCAATCCTGCAAGTATCGTGCGGTTGCGCGACGGAATTTCCGGCGTATAGCCGAGCGACGTGACGATGCAGACGGGCGCTTCAAAGCCGGGCTTCAAGCGGTTGAGCGAATCGTTCGTCGCCGACACGAAGGGATTGATGACCTCATAATTCTTCAAGAGCCCCATGATCGCGCCATAACCGACGGCACTCAGGTAGTCCTTCGTCATATCCTGCGGCGTGAAGAGATTGTGCACCTTGCCGTCTTCCATGACGGCGGCGATGCAGAAATGCGTATGCTCGCCGTTGCCCGCAAGGCCGATCATCGGCTTCGCCTTGAAGTTCACCTCCAGGCCGTTCTCACGGAAGACCTCGCGCACCATCGTGCGCACGATCAGTTCATTGTCCGCCGCCTGCAGGGCGTCAGAAAAGCGCCAGTCGATCTCGATCTGCTCGCACACATGCGTCATCTTGCCCGACTCGTCAATCTGCGCCTTGAGACCGCCGACCTCCTTGTGCCCCATCTCAACCTGCAGTCCGTAGCGATCGAGCAGCATGACCGCCTGCTCCAACGCCGTGCGCACAGCGCCGTGCGTACGCTGCCAATACTGCTCCTGCATGACCTGAGAAGCCGAAAGTTCCTCCACGTTCGTCTCTTCGAGAGGCGTCTTGACCCAGAACTCCAGCTCGGTCGCCGAAGTGAACTGGAAATCGACAATCTTCGAGCCGTCGATGTGCTCAAGACCCGAAACGTGCGGATGCTCCTTGAACATCTGCAAGAGTTCCTTTTTCAAGTAGACCAGCGTATCCTTCAAGATGGCACGCGAATCGACGCGCTTGCCGTCATGGATGAGAAAGGACGGGATGCGCAGCGTGCCGATGGGCTTGCCCGTTTCCTCATCGAAATGCTCAAGATTGTAATCAATGAACCAGTTCGCTTCCGGATCGATTGGCATGTCGACCTTCGCGTTGTTCAAGATGGCAATGCCCGTCAGCACGACCGAAGAACCGTCCGTCTGCACCGCCGTGCCATTGTAGAAATCATCCATATCCTTGAGGAAGATGCGCATCGGTATCTTTTCATCGGTATCATTGCCTGCGAGATCGATGCCGACGAGAGAAACAAACTTTATCTCCGGATGCGCCTCCAAGAGACGAACAATTTCTTTCTTCGAGGAATTTGCTGGAATCACATACAACAAGTCTTCCATTTCAACCATCCTTTTCCTTTCGTGGGCAGACATTCCATTCGCTGCAACAACAGCGGCACAAAAAAACCGCACAGCAAAGCTTTCCCGTACATGCGCGGAAAACAAAGCTATACGGCAACGCTGCCAACATACTTATCCATGCGACTATCATAGCACCTCCTTCTCCTTCTGTCCAGCAAAATTCTGCCAAAAGCAGGAACTTTTTCCGCCGGCGTGGTATAATCGCTGAAAGACACCTCTCAAGGAAAGGCAGCATCCGCATGGCAAAAAAAGTTTTGCAAACCAGTCGATTCAAAATCTTCGGCATCGTGCAGGGCGTCGGATTTCGCCCCTTCGTCAGCCGCACGGCAAATGCACTCGGCATCACGGGAGACGTCTGCAACAAGGGCTCCTATGTAGAAGTTCGCGCCCAAGGCACGAAAGACGCTCTGCAAGATTTTCGCAAAAAATTGGAAAAAGAGCCGCCCGAACGCGCAGTCATACTGAAAATCCTGCAAGATTCTACGGAAAAAGCCCCTTTGTTTCACGATTTCCAGATCATCGAAAGCGCCCACGAGAGCGGCGACGTATTTGTTTCACCCGACATCGCCATCTGTCCCAAGTGTCAGACCGAACTTTTCGACAAAAACGACCGCCGCTACCTCCATCCGTTCATCAACTGCACCTCTTGCGGTCCCAGGCTCACGATCCTCGACGCCATGCCCTACGACCGCGAGCGTACGAGCATGGGAGCGTTCCCCATGTGCCCGGCGTGCCATTACGAATACACCCATGCCGAAACGCGCCGCTACGACGCGCAGCCCGTATGCTGCAACGACTGCGGGCCGCACGTCTATCTCTTGGGATGTAAAGAGCGCGACCATGCTGCAATCACACGTGCAAGGCATGTGCTGCAGGAGGGCGGCATCGTCGCCGTCAAGGGCATCGGCGGCTTTCACCTCGCTTGTGACGCAAGAAATGAGGCGGCCGTGCAGCGGCTGCGCGAGCGCAAAAGCCGCCCGCAGAAGCCCTTCGCCGTCATGCTGCGCGGCCTCGACGCCGTGCGGCGCGAGTGCCGCCTCAGCGACGCACAGAAAGCGCACCTCGACAATCACCAAAAGCCCATCGTACTGCTGGAAAAAAGCGGCAGCGGAAAAATCGCTGCGAGCGTCGCACCCGCAATGCCCTCCCTCGGCGTCATGCTGCCCTACACGCCGCTGCACCTTCTGCTCTTTTCCTTGCCCGACGAACTCGCTGATTTCACAGATTGCCTCGTCATGACGAGCGGCAACCCTTCGGGAGCGCCGATCTGTCGTACGGACGAGGACGCACTCGACGCGCTTTCTTCCATCGCCGACCTCATCCTCTCGCACGACCGCGAGATTCGTCTGCGCGCCGATGACAGCGTCATGGATTTCTACGACGGTGCGCCTTATATGATTCGACGCAGCCGCGGCTACGCACCGCTTCCCTTGATGCTCTCTGCCGATTTCCAAGGCTCGGTTCTCGGCATTGGCGGCGAACTCAAGAACACTTTCTGCCTTGCCAAGAATTCACTCTTCTACCCCTCGCCCTATCTCGGCGATATGAGCGATCTGCGCACCCTCCGAGCTCTGCGCCAAGCCCTGCCGCGCATGGAGCGTCTGCTCGCCATCACTCCCGTCGCCGTCGCCGCCGACCTTCATCCGCGCTACGAAACGAGCCGCTTCGCCGAAACCTTGGGACTTCCCATCTTCAAGGTGCAGCACCACCACGCGCATGTGCTCTCCGTCATGGCGGAGAACGATCACCTCTCCCCCGTCATCGGCGTGAGTCTCGACGGCACAGGCTACGGTACGGACGGAACGATCTGGGGCGGCGAAATCATGCTCGCTACAACGCGTGATTTTCAAAGGCTCGCCTCCCTTGCGCCCTTCTTCCATGCAGGCGGCGACCTCGCCGCGCGAGAAGGCTGGCGTCTTGCTGTTTCCTTGCTCCATCTTTACTGCGGCAGGGAGAATGCCCTCCTCCACAGCAAAAAACTCGGCCTTGCGACAGAAAAAGAAGCTGCCTCCGTCATCTTCCAACTGGAGAATGGCTTGCATACGACGATTTCGACGAGCGCGGGGCGGCTCTTCGATGCCGTCAGCGCCTTGCTCGGCATCCGCCGCATCTCCACCTATGAGGGGGAAGCCGCCATATACCTGCAATTCGCGGCTGAAGCCGCCGAAAAGGCTGGAAAATCTGCACAAGCGGACGCGCTGCTCGCACGCTGGAAAGCGGACGGCACGCTCCAAGCGCCGCCGGCAGAAAGCGCCATTACGATTACGGACGGTCGCTTCCTGCTGACCTCAAACGATTTATTCTGCCATCTGCTGCAATATCGCCTGCAAAATGTGTCAAGCGACCTCCTAGCACTCGCTTTTCATCGCGGACTTGCCGCCGCCATCCGCGACGCTTGCAAAAACGCGCGTGAAATGACAGGCTGCAGCACGGCGGCACTGACAGGCGGCGTATTTCAAAACACCCTGCTGCTGCGCCTGACACAAAACGCCTTGGAAAAAGACGGGTTTCATGTCCTGCATCACAGCATCATCCCGTCGAATGACGGCGGCATCGCCGTCGGACAGGCGCTCTTCGCCATGCAGTGCCTGAAGGACAAATAGAGCAGTCACGAATAGAAAGGAACTTTTCATGGGACTTAACGATACACCCTCGGGCGAACGCCTGCACATCGGCTTTTTCGGCCGCCGCAATGCCGGGAAATCCAGCCTCATCAATGCCATCACGGGACAGGAAGTCGCCGTCGTCTCCCCCGAAAAGGGTACGACGACCGACCCTGTAACGAAAGCGATGGAACTTCTTCCGCTCGGCCCCGTCCTCCTCATTGACACGCCGGGCTTTGACGACACGGGCGACCTGGGCGAACTCAGAGTCAAGAGGACGCGCCGCATCTTGAACAAGACGGATATCGCCGTTCTCGTCCTCGATGCCGCTGAAGGCATGACAGCGGTCGACGAAGAACTGATGCAGATTTTTCGCGAGAAGGACATCCCCCATCTCATCGTCTGCAACAAATGCGAGGACGAAAAGCATCCTTCCTCTGCCGGCAATGAAAGCATACTCCAAGTCAGCGCTATGAAAAACCTCGGCATAAACGAGCTGAAAGAACGCTTGAGCCAGATTGCGCCGCAAGAAAAACCTCGCGCTTTCGTGCGCGATCTGATTTCTCCGCACGCCCTCGTCTTGCTCATCACGCCCATGGACAAGGCGGCGCCGAAAGGCCGGCTCATCCTGCCGCAGCAGCAAGCGATTCGGGACATCTTGGAAGCAAGAGCCCTTCCGCTCGTCTGTCAGGAGACGGAGATTTCCGTTGCACTTGACAGCCTGAAGAACGCGCCCGATCTCGTTATCTGCGACAGTCAGATCTTCAAAAAAGCTGCTTCTTTCATACCCAAGTCCATCCCTCTGACCTCCTTCTCCATCCTTATGGCGCGTTACAAAGGCTTTCTTTCTGAGGCCGTAAACGGCATCGCCGCTCTCCCTCGCCTCGCGGACGGCGATACCGTACTCATTTCCGAAGGCTGCACGCATCACCGTCAATGCAACGACATCGGCACGGTCAAGATTCCGCATTGGCTCACCGAGCACACAAAGAAGAAGCTGCTTTTTGAAACCTCAAGCGGCCAGACCTTCCCCGAGGATCTGCAGAAGTATCAGCTCATCATCCATTGCGGCGGCTGTATGCTCAATCAGCGCGAGATGCTCTACCGCATGAAATGTGCCAAGGATCAGGGCGTGCCCATGACGAACTACGGCACGCTCATCGCTCATCTGCACGGTATCCTGCAGCGCAGTTTGGGACTTTTCCCGCATCTTGCAAAAAGATTATAGGCTAGGACTTTCCTATTGACTTTTGAAAAAGATAGGCTTTTCTTTATTTCCCTTATAATTTACCTAATATTTTTGCAGGGATTTCTCTTTTTATCTAGAAAGAATAGCAGAAAAGCATTTTCAGGAGAAGGCTTATCCGTCCTTTGACCTAAGTACAAGTACAAGGGACAAAACAGAGTACGAAGCCGTACCCCAACTTTGAGGAGGAATATTTCATGGCTTTGCCAGAAACCATTAAGACAAATGAAGACATTATCAACGCCTTCAAGGCTGTGCTCCCCTATCTGAATGAAGTGGTGGAAGCCGATATCGCCTCCGTTCTCTCGGACGGAACGAAATGCCTTGCCTTTGTACCCGCCAAGAGTTTTTCCATCCCGCTGAACGTAGGCGACTCCATGCTCGAACATCCGGCAATTCAGGACGCAATGCGTACCAAGCGTCCATCGATCGCCGAAATGCCCGCCTCCGTTGCCGGCGTCGCACTTCGCACTGCCGGAGCGCCGATCTTCGGCATAAACGGCGAGGCGATCGGCGTCGTCGCTGCCGGCTTCCGTCCGAGTGCCACAGAAACCGTACTTGAGAACATCGAGCGCATATCATCTGCCGTACAGACGATTCACGCTTCCGTTCAGCAGGTCGCGGAAAGTGCCAACGAACTTGCAAAATCCGGGCAGGAATCCGTTTCTCAAGCCGCTATCCTGCAGGAACGCAATGCGGAAACGATCAAGGTCATCGACTTTATCAACGGTATCGCCCAGCAGACGAACCTCCTCGGTCTCAATGCCGCCATCGAAGCGGCGCGTGCAGGCGAGCAGGGAAAAGGCTTCGCCGTCGTCGCCGAAGAGGTACGAAAGATGGCAGAGCAGTCGCGCACGGCCACAGAGAAGATTCAAGCGACTCTTTCCGAAATGAACAAGGCTGTCATGGAAATCTCCAAATCCATCGAATCGACCGGCGCCATCAGTGAGGAGCAGGCCGCCTCAACCGAAGAAATCACGGCGAGCCTTGCAGGGGCGCGCGACATCATCGAAGATCTCAAGTGCTTCGTCAAAGAACTGAAATAAACTACACGCACAAACATCCGTTTCCTGGACATTGTGCGCCGCTTTTAATGAAAGAATCCCCGTTTCATGCAAGAAACGACTGATATGGAGGAGGAACATCCCTATGGCACTGCCAGAAAATATCCAGACGAACGAACAGCTCATCGACGCCTTCAAACTCGTACTGCCCTATCTGAATCCCATCCTGCCGGACGATACGCGGCTCGTCATATCGTCGCCCGAAGCCATTCTCGACGTCGCACCTGCAAAACACTTGCAGCTTAAGAGCTCTCCCGGAGACTCGGTGCGCAGCGTCGCCGTCGTACAACAGGCGTTCAACGAGCGCCGCACGACATCTTCGGCGCTCGATTCCAGCGTCTACGGCGTGCCGATTCATGTCACGGTCGCGCCTGTTACTGGGCCGAACGGCGATGTTCCCATCGTCATTTCTTCCAGCTACGAAATCAGTGATACGTTGAACAAAATTGCCGAAAACATCGACCGCATCGCCAATGCAACGGAAACCGTATATCAGTCCATCGAGCAAGTCGCCAACAGCGCAGGCGAGCTTGCCCGCACGGGGCAGGAATCCGTTTCACAGGCAGGCACGCTGCAGGAGCGAAACGCGGAGACCATCAAGGTCATCGACTTCATCAACGAAATCGCCCAGCAAACGAATCTCTTGGGCCTCAACGCCGCCATCGAGGCCGCGCGCGCCGGCGAGCAAGGCAGAGGCTTCGCCGTCGTCGCTGAAGAGGTCAGAAAACTGGCTGAGCAGTCCCGCACAGCCACAGAGAAAATTCAAGAAACCCTTTCCGAAATGAACAAATCCGTCGCAGAAATCTCCAAATCCATCGAATCAACGGGCGCAATCAGCGAAGAACAGGCTGCTTCCACGCAGGAAATCACAGCCAACCTCTCGCGCGTGCGTGACATCATCACGGAACTGCAGAACTTTGTCAACGGGCTGCAGAAATAAGTCAACAATAAAAGAGCCGCACAATGCCAAATACAAGAAGCATTGTGCGGCTCTTTTTTATTTAAGGAGAACAAGTTCAAACAGGAAAACGACAACACAGCAGGCAGCGGAAACTTGAAAAAGGCTCGCGCCCACCCAAGCGAGCGAAATGCCGACCAAAAGAGCTGCCACGCCTGCTGCCGGCATCTGTGTAGCGTCGACAATGGCAGGAAAGGTCATGACGGCCAAGGTCACATAAGGCACATAGTAGAGAAAAGAGCGCAGGAAACGGCTCTTGATCGGGCGGCGCAGAAGCGTCAGCGGCACGAGGCGGATGGCGAGTGTCACGGCAGTCATGACGAGGATGTAAAGGAAAACGTCATGCTTCATCCATCATTTCCCCTTCCTCCGTCTCCCGCAAAGGAAAGAGACATGCCGCTGCACTTGAAAGAAGCACCGTAAGAACGATCGTCCGTGACGATGCGGAAAGCTCCGAAACAAAAGGCAGGGTCGCCGCCAAGAAGCTCATGGCGAAGCTGATGAATACAAGCGCAAGAACCACTTTATTCTCTTTCCCCGGCGGAATGATGATGGCGATGAACATGCCGTAGAGCGCCACGCTCAATGCGCTGAGCAAGGACGGCGGCAAGATGTCGCCCGCCACAATGCCGAGTGACGTCCCCAAAGCCCAAACGGGTACGGCGAGCGACATCGCTCCATAATTGTAAGCGGGCCGCAGGAAGCCTTGACGTGAAATCGATATGCCGAAGATCTCATCCGTAATGCCGAAGCCTACTCCCAAGCGGTGATAAAAAGGCGTCGCAGGTGAAAACTTCTGGCTGAGCACGCAGCTCATGAGCATGTAGCGCGCATTCGCCACGAGCGTGATCGCCGCCATCTCCCAATACGGAGCGTCCGCAGCGATGACGGTGAATGCCGCATACTCTCCAGCCGAAGCAAGGTTAAATAAGCTCACAACAAAGCCGTCAACAGCATCAAGACCCGCATTATGCGCCGTTATGCCGAGCGTAAAGCTCACGACAAGGTATCCGAGCGCAATCGGAGTGCCGTCGCGCATGCCTTCGCGGAAAAGCTGCCGATTCGTTTTCTCGCCGATGGGCGCTCCCGTCATTTCGCCGACACTTTGCTCATGAACTTCTCGCGGTTCACAAGAACGCGTTCATGAAGCCCCTCACCGATCTCCCCCGCCTCGTCAAAGGCCTTGACGGCAAATGTAACCTGACGTCCGTCGAAGCTCTTGACCTCCGCTTCGGCGTGAACACTGCGTCCCAGAGCCGTCGCCGCCTTATGACGGATATTGAGCGAAATGCCCACCGAAGTCCAATCGGACGGCACAAGTTCGTCAACGAGTTCCGCCGCCGCCTGCTCCATCAGAGCCGTCATCGCAGGTGTGGCGAATACGGGCAAAGAGCCGCTCTTCATCGCGATGGCGGTGTTCTCCTCCGTCACCTTTGCCGCGGCCTCGCGTTTCATACCCACTTCGATCTTTGTTTCCACCATGATGAATTCCCCCTATAAAAATTTCCACAACATCCTAAGAATTGTCTGAATCCCATAACGCATAGAGCATCTTTGCGCGCTCGACATAGTTCGGATCGTTGCTGCTGCTCAGCCACTCGATCGCGCCTTTTTGGCCGCGTTCCCGCAGAGCATCGGCTTCCAACAGGCGACGCTTGAGTTCGCGAGCCGTCCCCGCCGCACCGTCAAAAATCTGCACGGCCTGACCCACGACATCTTGAATCGCCTCGCGCACAAAGGGAAAATGCGTGCAGCCAAGGACGACGCAGTCGATAGGCTCTTGCGATACGCTCGAAAACCGTTCTTCCAGATAGTCGCGCAGGGCTGTCGAACGAATCTCGCCGCGCTCGACGAATTCCACGATCTCAGGGCACGGCAGCTTGACGATCTCCCCTGCATCTTTGAATCGCTCCATGAGACGCGCAAACTTCTTCTGCCTGAGCGTCGCATGCGTCGCCATGACGACGACGCGCGGCTTTTCACCGCTCAAGACTGCAGGCTTCAACGCCGGCTCCATACCGATGATCGGCATCTGTCTGTATCTTCGGCGCAAAGGCGCACAGGCGGCACTCGTCGCCGTATTACAGGCAAGCACGACGGCTTTGACCCCCTCTGCCGCCATGCGGTCGATCTGCGCCGTCGTCAAGGCGCGAATCTCCCGCTCCGTTCGCTCGCCATAAGGCGCATGGGCGGCATCGCCAAAATAAATGAAATCCTCCTTCGGCAAAAGGGAAACAAGTTCGCGCAGCACGCTGATGCCGCCGAGTCCTGAATCAAAAACACCGATGGGCTGCTCCTTTTTCACGTTGTCCAATGCACCCTTCCCATACGCAAGAATCCGCCTCTTACATATTCTAATGAGTTTGCCGCGAAAAATCAACCGCAAGCATTGTTTCCTTTACAAGACGGAAGAAAAAATATATAGTAACCTTTGAGGACAGCAGATCTGGGAGACTTCATTTATCAGCGCTCCTTATATCAGCGCTCCTTAAAAAGCACATCACACAAAAATCCCTGCAGGAGGTTTCTCTATGGCAAAACAACATCTCGCCGCCATCGAATATATCCGCGGCATTTCCATGCTCGGTGTCATCGGCATCCATGTCGGCTCACAATACTTGATGAATCCCGCATCCAACGCACATCTGACAGCGCTCTTCGAGATTGCCACACGCTTCAGCGTGCCCATCTTCTTCTTCATTTCCGCTTTCGGCATCTTTTACAATATGGATTTGGATCAGCCCTTCAGCTATCGCCGCTTCCTGCAAAAGCGCTCGCGTGCCGTCGTCCTGCCGTATCTCGTCTGGTCTCTCTTCTACCTCCTGCATGACGGCTGGCTTTATGGCGTCGGCTTTCCAGCGCCGCTCTCGCTCGCGTCCCTCATTTTCTTCGGCAATGCCAAGTACCAGCTTTACTTCCTCGTAATCCTCATTTGGTTCTATCTCCTCATGCCGCTTTGGATTTCCATAGTAAAGCATATCAACGGCAAAGGGCTTCTGCTCCTCTTCGCGCTGCAGGTCGCCTTCGACTACTTTTCGAGTTTCAATGTCCCCTTCAATACCATGGTTTACGGCATGGAAAATCCCGTGCTCAAGAGTTTCCTGCTCTATCGCCTCAATTATTGGGTGCTCCACTACGTCTTCATCTTCGTCATCGGCGGCTACCTCGCCATGCATTTCGACGCTTTCAAGGCATTCATGCACAACGAGCGAAAGAGCATCTGTCTCTTCTTCGCGGTGTCCCTCATAGGACTGCTCAGCTATTATTACTTTCTGCTCTCCTTCCGCAATTACACGCAGATGGATGCCATCAACACGGCGCATCAGCTTTGTCCGCTCGGTATCGTCTACACCCTGGCTGCGTCCCTCTTCTTCTTCACGATTTTCACCGAGCAGCGATATCCGCAGATACTCAACTCCCTCTTTTCTCTCCTAGGCAGGCACTCGTATTTCGCCTACCTCGTCCACCCTCTCTTCATCGGTTACATGATGCTTGCGCTCGAAAGGCGCGGCATCATCATGACAGCACCCAAGGCAATCGCATTTTATCTCGCAACTGTCGTCCTTTCCATCGCAGCGGCTGCAATCACTCGCTCCATCGGAGAAAGATTCCCCATGCTGAACATGCTCACCTTAGGCATTGCCGCTTCAAAGAAAAAATAAGCCTTTGACGAAACTCGCCGAGCGTTATTGCTCAGCGAGTTTTTTCAATGTCTGGGAAAGAATTTCTACCAACGGCGCTACGGTTGGCAGTTCAAGACTTTCCTTAGGATTGTGAATGTCGTGCGTCGTCACGCCGACGGAAACGAACTTCATCTGCGGATTCTTACGATAGAACCAACCGCACTCCAGCCCCGCATGAATTGTCTCGACTTTCATCGGCTTGCCCATGCGCTGCTCAAAAACCTCCGCGATGAGTTTCGCGAGCGGATTGTCCCTGTCTTCGTCCCAACTCGGCGCAATCGTGCCGATATGAAGCGCAAAGCCCGTAAGTTCTGCCAAATCCTTCGCCATGCGGCAAAATTCAAAGAGCTTGCCCTCCACACTGGAACGCGGATAAAAGTCGATGTCGATGTCCGCACCCTCCATACGCACGACGCCGAGATTCGCAGAGGTTTCCACCATGCCCGGCGTGACGGCGGACATCTGGTAGACGCCCGTATGGAAAAGGCGCAGGATGCGCAGCAAGTTTGCTGCATCCTCTGGCGCAAAAGTCTTCTCTGTATGCGGCGCTTCTGCAAGTGACAACTTAAGCGACGGCTCTGTTACGCTGTACGTCCGACGAAACTTCTCTTCTTCCTGCCCCAAGGCTTCGCGCAGGGCTTCCTCCGTCGCCTCTGTCACGACGATTGCCTCCGCCTCCGACGCGATCGCATTCTTCGCCTTACCGCCCGTAAGCGAGGCAAGTGAGAAATCCACGCCTGCCTCCTGCAGTCCTGCCAGCGCCAAGGACAATAGACGCAGTGCATTGGCGCGTCCTTCACCTATCTCCTCGCCCGAGTGCCCGCCTTTTAGTCCTTCGACGGCAATCTGCCACGCTTTTCCCTTCGCAGCAGCAACAAACTTCATCGTGCGCGAAAATGTCAGATCGACTCCGCCCGCACTGCCGACACAAAGCTCATCGAGATTCTCCGAATCGCAGTTGATCAGATACTGCGCATCCTTCAGATATTTCTCCGCCAAGTGGATGGCGCCCGTCATGCCGCGTTCTTCGTCAACGGTGAAGATCGCACGCACGGGTCCGTTCTCCTTCACGTGGCGCAAGATGTGCAGGATGATGGCGACGCCGATGCCATCATCCGCCCCAAGGCTCGTCCCTGCCGCATGCAGGACATCGCCCTCTTCCACAAGTCGGATGGCATCGTGCAGCGGATCATAAGCGACGCCCGGTGCAGCGACACAAACCATATCCATGTGCCCTTGGAGAATGACGCGCGAGGCATTCTCTCTGCCTGGCGCAGCGGCAAGATCGGCGATGATGTTGTTCCTCTCATCCTGCACGACCTCAAGCCCCATCTCGCGCAAATGTGCGAGGAGATAGTCGCTGACTGCCTTCTCGTGTCCCGATGGGCGCGGAATCGCGGCGAGGGCACGAAACTCTTTCATGACACTTTCTAAAATATCGCTCTTTTTCATAAGTCGCTCCTTCTTTCCATAGAAAAAGCAGGGCAATCAAGCCTGACTGCCCTGCCCAAGGAAGCATCCATTCCCTGCATCCGCAAGGAAAGCCTCCTGACACCTCATATTCAATCTTGCAAGGGAATCGGCTCGGCCTCATAGACGTTCACGCCATCCGGCGCATAGAGCACCATGGCCGTGGAAACGCGCTTGACTTCACCGTTCATAATGTAGCACACACCATTGATGAAATCGCAGAGACGGCACTGCTCCTCAAGCTCAACGCGCTCATAATTCACGAGCACCGCCCTGCCGGCCTTCAAATCATCGGCGATTTCCTGAACCTGATCGAAACTGCGCGGCACATAGATCTTCACGTTGAGCGAAGGAATCTGCGTCGTATGAACCGTCAGCTTCGGACGCTCCTGCTGAACCGTCACACGCGTGCGCGGCGCATGCACCGCCGTCGTATAGCGCGGGCGGCGCAGCTCTGACGCAGATGGATACATCGGCGGCTCTGCCGACGCATAGGAAATTGATGCACCGTTAGAAACCTTGCGTTCCTCATAAGAGTCAGCGCTCATCATACGTTCCTCTTCTTGCTCCTCTTTCCTTGCCGACTCTGTTTTGACGACTTCTTCTTCCTCCACGGGCATGAGGAAGTCCGTCACCCTTTTCAAAAAATCCACCGCACTCCGCCTCCAGCGTAATAATTCCATGATAGCGACAAAATAAACCGAACAAACGATTGGAAACCTCTTAATGAATCATGCTTATTATGTTCGCTCTTTCTTTCGGAAATCCTCTAAAAAAAGTTAAGCCTCTGGAAAAAGTTTTCCCGATGGGCGCATAAGATAGATATTCCCATCGAAAAGTCCTGCCATTGCTGTTACTTTCGTGCATTTTTATTCGCACGTCCGCGAGCCGTACGATCGAGTATCGCCTTGCGCAAGCGGATATTTTCCGGTGTGACCTCGACAAGTTCATCCTCGTTGATGTACTCAAGCGCCTGCTCAAGACTCAAGATGCGCGGCGGCACAAGGCGGATTGCCTCATCGGAAGAAGACGTGCGCATGTTGGAAACATTCTTCTTCTTGCACGGATTGATGTCGATGTCGAGTTCGCGCGAATTTTCGCCGACGATCATGCCTTCGTAGACCTGCTGACCCGGCGAAATGAACATCGTGCCGCGATCCTGCAGCGTGTAGATGCCATATCCCGTCGTCTCCCCCTGCTCGAAGGCGACGAGCGAGCCTCGCGTGCGCCCAGGGATGTCTCCCTTGAAAGGGACGTAGCCGCAGAACACATGGTTCATGATGCCGTTTCCCTTCGTATTCGTCAAAAGTTCCGAGCGGAAGCCGATGAGTCCGCGTGCAGGAATGACGAACTCCATGCGCATGTAGCCCGAAACCTCCGTCATATTGGAAAGCTCCGCCTTGCGCGTGCCCAGAGACTCCATGACCGCCCCCATATACTCCTGGGGAACTTCGATCGTCAAGTTTTCCATCGGCTCGCACTTCTGCCCGTTGATCGTCTTGTAGACGACCTCGGGCTTGCCGACCTGAAGTTCATAGCCTTCGCGGCGCATCGTTTCGATGAGGATGGAAAGATGCAGTTCGCCGCGTCCCGATACCTTGAAGACATCGGCGGAATCTGTCTCCTCCACGCGCAGGCTGACATTCGTCTCCACTTCCTTGAAGAGACGGTCACGCAGATGGCGCGAGGTCACAAACTGCCCTTCCCTGCCGGCAAAGGGACTCGTATTGACGCCGAAGGTCATGGAAAGCGTCGGCTCGTCGATATTGATCGTCGGCAGAGCTTCGGGATTTTCCGCATCCGCCACCGTATAGCCGATGCTGACATCACCAAGACCCGTCAGGGCAACGATATCGCCCATCTGTGCCTCAGGTACCTCGACACGCTTCAAGCCCTGATAGACAAAGATCTTGCCGACGCGCGCCTTCGACTCATGGTCGCCGCTCAGGAGAGCAACACTCTGGTTCGTTTTCACACCGCCGCGGATGATTCGGCCGACGGCAACCTTGCCGACATACTCATCGGCTTCGAGCGTCGTAACCATCATCTGCAGCGCACCATCTGCATCACCCGAAGGGGCAGGGATGTCCTTAATGATGGTTTCCAGCAAGGGGACGAGGTTGTCACTCTCGTCTTCCATGTTGTACTTCGCAATGCCTTCGCGCGCCGTTGCGTAGATGCAAGGGAAGTCCAGCTGCTCATCGTCCGCATCAAGCTCCATGAAAAGCTCAAGAACTTCATCATAAACATCATCAACACGCTGATCGGGGCGATCGATCTTGTTGATGACGACGATGGGCTTAAGTTTCTGCTCAAGCGCCTTTCTTAAGACATACTTCGTCTGAGGCATCGGACCCTCGAAGGCGTCAACAAGCAGCAGCACGCCATCCACCATGTTGAGCACACGCTGCACCTCGCCGCCGAAATCCGCATGACCCGGCGTGTCGACGATGTTGATCTTCACGTCATTGTAGAGGATCGAGGTATTCTTGGAAAGAATCGTAATACCGCGCTCGCGCTCCAAATCTCCGGAATCCATGACGCGCTCTGCCACCTGCTCATTCGAGCGGAAAACATGGCTCTGCCGCAGCATGGCGTCAACCAGCGTCGTCTTTCCATGGTCGACGTGGGCGATGATCGCGATATTCCTCAACTTTTCATTTACACTCATTTTTGTCCGATGTCCTCCTAAATATGTTTCACCTATAGCAGTACAATTTTATTATAGTTGTCCTGCAATGTCAAATCATTTTCCCTGACGAAAATACGTTTGCTTTCTGCATCCTGCAGCGATTCATTCTACATTCAGCCCGAAGAGGGCGCGCGCGAAATCCTTGGCGATGAACGGGCGCAGATCGTCGACTCCCTCGCCGACGCCAATCCATTTCACCGGCATGGAAAGCTCCGATTTCAGGCCGATGATGACACCGCCCTTCGCCGTTCCGTCGAGCTTCGTCAGAACGATGCCCGTGATTGCCGCCGCTTTTTGGAAGAGATCTGCCTGACTGATCGCATTCTGCCCCGTCGTCGCATCGAGGACGAGCAGCGTCTCATGCGGCGCCTCAGCAATCTCACGCTGGATCACGCGATTGATCTTCTTCAGCTCTTCCATGAGGTTCGATTTCGTATGCAGACGCCCCGCCGTATCAATGATCAGGACGTCGATGCTGCGCGCCCTCGCCGCCTTGACCGCATCGAAAGCGACGGCGGCAGGATCGGAGCCTTCCTCGTGGCGAATGACAGGAACCCCCGTGCGATCACCCCAGATCTGCAGCTGATCGATAGCGGCAGCGCGGAAGGTATCGGCGGCAGCGAGCATAACCGACTTGCCCTGCTCCTTGTAGTAGGCGGCGAGCTTGCCGATCGTCGTCGTCTTGCCGACGCCGTTGACACCAATGACGAGGAGCACCGTAGGCCCTGCCGAAGCGATACGCGTTTCGTCCGAACCTGTTGAAAGGATTTCGGAAATCTTCTCAGCGAGGAAGGGCTTCAAATCTTCCGGCGTATTGATGTCTTTTTTCTTGATGCCCTTTCGTACATCTGCCATGAGTCTTTCTGTCGTCTTCACGCCGACATCGGACATGATCAGAGTTTCCTCCAGCTCATCGAGCAGATCGTCATCGATATCTGCATAGCCGATGATGAGTTTTTCAATCTTGTTCGTAAAGGTCTCGCGTGTCTTGGCAAGCCCCTTTTTCAATCGGTCAAAAAATCCCATAATACCTCCAATTTATCAACGTGCTCCCTCAAATCGCTTCGTCGAGGCGCACGGAAAGAACGCGCGACACGCCTGCATCCTCGATGGTGATGCCGTACATGAAATCAGCTGCTTCCATCGTCCCTTTTCGGTGCGTGACGACGATGAACTGCGTATTCTCAGCAAATTCACCGAGGAACTTGCCGAAACGAGCGACATTCGCCTCATCGAGCGGCGCATCGATCTCATCGAGCACGGAAAATGGCGCGGGACGGTAGCGTAAAAAAGAAAAGAGCAATGCGATGACCGTCAGGGCACGCTCACCGCCCGAAAGTACGGAGAGATTCTGGCGCTTCTTCGTCGGCAGCTGCACCTCAATTTCCACACCAGCATGGAGCACATCCTTCTCATCGGTCAGAAAAAGCTCCGCCTTGCCGCCGCCGAAGAGGCGCACGAATATGTCGGCAAAATAACCGCGAATCTCTTCGAACGCCGCCTTGAACTGGCGCGTCATCGTCACGTCCATCTCATGAATCATCGCCATGAGATTTTCGCGCGCTGCTTCGAGATCCGCCGCCTGCTTGCCCATGAACTCATGGCGCTCCACAAGCTCTTCATGCTCGCGTATGGCGTTGGGATTGACGGGACCGAGTTCTGCGAGCGCACGGGAGATGTCCTGCATCTTCTTCTTAAGCTCCGTGCCCGTCAGATCGAGCGCCTCTTCCGCTGCCGTTTCCCATGTATGCCCATACTGCTCTAAAAGCTCCACCTGCACCTGCTCAAGCTTCACATGCACCTCGGCGGCAGCAATTTCCATTTGATGCAGCTTGCCCTGCATCTCTGAGAGTCGTTGCCCTGCTACCCTCGCCGCCTTGTCATTCTCTTGGTTTTCCGCATGACGTTCGAGTTTTTCCTGATACTGCTTGTCGTAGGCGGCTTTTCCCTCGGCATGCTTTTCCTGCCACGCAGCAACCCGCGCGGCGATTTCCTCGCGCTTCGTGCCGCCGTTGCTCTGTTCTTCATCCAGCGCAATTTCTTCCTCGCGCGTTTTTTCCGCCTGCTCCTTCGCTCTCGTCTCTTCCTTCTCTTTTAGGAGCGCCTGCTCACGCGCACGGATTTTCTCCTGCTCAAGGACGGCGCGCTTTAGCTCCCGCTCGTTGATATACTTGCTGAGGTCGTCAGCATCCTGCTCAAGATCGTCGAGCTCTTCCTCGCTCTCCTTTGTCTCCCGCTCCATCTTCTCGTACAGGCGGCGCGCGGCCTTCGCCTGCTGCACGGCGTCATTCTTCTTCGCCTGCGCCTTGGAAAAGGTCATTTCAGCCTCTTCTGCAAGCTTCTTGAGCATCTCTCTCGCCTTTTCCTTCTCTTTTCGCGCCTCGGCGATGCGTTCATCCTTGACGCGCAGTTCCGCTGCATACACATCCTTTTGCTGCAAAGAGCGGGCAACAAATTCCAGCGCCTCGGCCATTTCCTTCGCCGCCTTGTCAAAAAGCGTGCGCTCTTTCAAAAGCGCAGCAAGCTTTTCTTCCGCGTCCCGCACGCTCTTTTCCAAGCGCTCGATCTCACCGCCGCGATTGAGAAAGCTCGTCTCCTGCCCTTGCCTGCCGCCGCCCGAAAGCGAGCCGCCGGGATTCAGCAATTCGCCGTCAAGCGTCACGATGCGCAGCCGCCACCCCATCTTCTTCTCGATGGCAAGACCGTGATCGAGCGTATCGACAACGAGCGTGCGGGCCAGCAGAAAGTCCACGACTTTTCGGTACTTCGCATCCGCACCGACCAGCTCATTGGCAAAGCCTATGGCGCCCGCTTCCCTCTTCGCCGCCTCATCCTGTGAGCGGCGCACGACGAGCGTCGAAAGCGGCAGGAACGTCACGCGTCCCAAACGTGCGCGTTTCAGAAAGGCGATGGCGGCCTTCGCCGTATCCGTATCCTCCGTCACGATGTTCTGCAGACTGCTGCCCAAGGCGACATCGACGGCGCGGATGTACTCATGCGGCACGGAAACAAGCTCGGCGACAGCGCCCGCGACGCCCTTCTGCCAAGGTTCTTTCGCCTGCAGTACAGCCTTCGGCGCGCGCGCGAAGCCTTCGTACGACGCCTGCATGTTGCGCAGGAACTTGAGCTTGTTCTCATCTGCGTGCAGCTCTTCTTTCGTACGATTCTCCGCATGAAGCAGCGTGCGGAGCTTCTCGTCCAAATGCTCCTTCTCTTGCGTCTTCTTCGTGCGTTCTTCTTCGAGCGTCCTGCGCTCTTCTTCGAGCCTGCGTCGCTCTTCGCCGATTGCCTTCGCCTCAGTCGTCAGAGCGTCAACTGCCGCTGTCGCTCTTTCCAGCTCATCGGCACGTTCCGTGCCGCTCGTCGAATACCGTTCCAACTCATGCTCAATGAGCAGAAGCTCATTTTCCCGCGCGAGCATGTCGCGCTGCGCTGCATCCTTCTTGTCCGCGAGCGTGCGATGCTTCTCCTTGACCTCGCGCAGCTTCTCGCCCAGAGCCTTGAGCGAGCCGCGATCCTTCGCTATGGCGGCATCGATCGCCGCATGCTTTTCAAGAAGCTCCTTTTCGACAGCAAAGAGCCGCTGCTTCTCAGCAGCAGCTTCTCCGGCAGTGCTCTCAAAATCCGCACGCTGTTGGAGAAGACGCGCCTTCAAGGCGTCATGCTGATGTGCTCGCTCCTCCAAGATGGCGATTTCGCTGTTTGCCTGCTCGATCTGCGTCCTCAGCGCGTTGTTCTTCTCCGCCTGCTCCTGCAGTTTTTCTTCCAGAACGAGGATCGCCTGATCGAGTTCTTCCTTCTTCACATCCAGCAAGCGCACCTGCGTCTCGACAGCCAGAGCCTCATCGCGCATCGCCTCGATCTTGCCCGCGCTGTCTGCACGCTCCTTCTTGAGCTGACCCTCACGCTGGAAAAGTTCCGTCAAGGCGCAGCGCCTGTAGACCGTCTGCAGATCATCGTGGCGGCGCGTCTTCTCTGCGCTCTCGGCAAGAGGTTCGAGTTGCCCTTCGATCTCCTGCATGATGTCGCTGACGCGCACGAGATTCCCCTGCATGTCTTCCAGCTTTCGCATCGACTCGCGCTTGCGGTTGCGGTACTTCGTGATGCCCGCCGTTTCTTCAAAATAAAGGCGACGCTCCTCAGGCTTGCTGTTCAGGATCTCATCGATGCGGTTCTGACCAATGACGCTCATGCCATCGCGCCCGAGTCCCGTATCGGCGAAAAGGTTGCTGATATCCTTCAGGCGACAGCGCGACTTATTGATGAAGAACTCGCTCTCGCCCGAGCGGAAAAGACGGCGCGTCACGACGACTTCGCGGTAATCAACGGGCATATCCCCTTCATTTTCAAAGAAGAGGGAGACTTCTGCAACGCCCATGGCACGCCGCGTCGCACTGCCCGTAAAGATGATGTCCTCGGCCTTCGAACCGCGCAGGGCGCGCACATTCTGCTCGCCGAGCACCCAGCGCACCGCATCTGTGACGTTGCTCTTGCCGCTGCCGTTCGGCCCGACAATCGCCGTAACGCCCGCATGGAACTCGATCTCGACTTTATCGGCAAACGATTTGAAGCCGTAGGCTTCGAGGCGTTTCAACTGCAAAACTTTTTCACCAGCCCATATTTCTTACATCGCCTCACTGGCGAAAACGTTCCCTGAACTCATCCGTCGTCGTGTACTCCTCCATGAAGGAAACGACCTTGCGTCCCGTCTCGCTCAGGCGCTTCTGCGGACTCCAGAAAAGATTGACCTGGATTTCCATCTCCGGCACAAGGGGACGACGTGCAAAGATCGTCTCGCTGCGCGTCACAAAATCCGGCAAAATCGATATGCCGAGGCTGTTCGCGACGAGCTGCTTGATCGTCTTGAGCTGCGACGTACAAAGCAAAATCTCGGGCGTAAAACCGTTTTCCACGCAGCTGCGATAAACCGTATCGTATTGATACGTATTCGGCTGCTGCATGATGAACTTCTCACGACGGAGATCGGCGACGGCCACATGCTCGCGCGCCGTCAGCGGGTGATCGAGCGGCAGACACAACTCCATCTTATCCTTGAGCACAGCCATCTCATTGCGGTGCGTCTTAACTGCAGGCGCAAGAACGACGCCGAAGTCGAGCAGCCCTTCCTCCACCTTCGCCCTGACCTCGACGGAATCGACGTATTCGCAAACATCGAGATTGATGTCGGGATGCGCCGCCGTAAACTTCGTAAAAAAGTCCGGAAAAAGATACGCCTCAAGCATCGGCGGCAGACCGAAGTGAACCGTCCGCCGAGCATCGGGGCGAAAACGCAGCATATCCTGCTCCGCACGTTCGACCGCCTGCATGATCTCCTCCGCATGAAGCAGAAATGCCCTTCCCTCCATCGTCAAAGACACACGCTTCTGCCGACGATCGACGAGCATCAGGCCAATCTCGGACTCCAACGATTTGATCGCCTTCGTGACAGACGGCTGGGAAACGTGGAGAGCCTCCGCCGTGCGCGTGAAGTTTTCGAGATGGGCGAGCGTGCAAAAATATTCCAATTGTCGAATTTCCAAGCTATTCCCTCCTCCAGTTCTCACTAGGTATTATACCATAACTGTGAGGAATCTTATAGAGAAAATTCCATAGGAACCGACATATCGTCATTAAAATCCTGACACGACATTTACCGCACGAGCGAAACAGGCGACAGCACCTGCGCTCCTTGACTATTGGTAAAAATGTCGGCGCGCACGCCGAAGACCTCAGCAAGCATCGCGACGTTCAGCACATCGTGCGGCGTTCCCGTGCTGAAAATCTGTCGATCCTTGATGACGGCGATCTCGTCCGCATACTGCAAAGCATGGTTGATGTCATGCAGCACCATGATGACGGTCATCGCATGCTCTCGATTGAGCCGCTTGATGATTTCCATGACTTCAAGCTGATGCGCAATGTCGAGGTATGTCGTCGGCTCATCGAGCAGCAGGTATTCGGGCTGGCGAGCCAACGCCATGGCGATCCAGGCGCGCTGACGCTCGCCGCCCGAAAGCGACATGACCTGACGGGTGCGCATCGCTTCCAGCCGCGTCTCGGCCAGCGCCTGTGCGACAGCCTCGCGATCCTCCTTCGAGCGGCCGATCGTGCGCCAACTGCGGTACGGATAGCGGCCATAGTCGACGAGAGCCTCCACCGTGAGATCGGGCGGAGCGGCAAGTCCCTGCGGCAGGATGGCGAGGCGCTTCGCCAACGATTTTCGCGGGATGGCATGGATGTCCGTACCGTCCAGCAGCACCTCGCCCTCATACTTGGGATTCAAGGCAGCAAGCACGCGCAGAAGCGTCGACTTTCCCGCGCCGTTCGGGCCGATGATCGCCGTGCGCTTGCCGACGGGAAATTCGACGTTCAGATTGTGCAGGATTGTTTTTCCTGCGAGCGCCACCGAAAGATGGCGAACCGTCACAGACATCAAAGTTCCCTCCTCAACAGAAACAAGAAGAACGGCGCACCGAGGACAGCCATGAGGATGCCGACGGGCAGTTCGACAGGCGCAAATGCCGTGCGTGCGAACGTATCGCTCAAAGTCACGACAGCCGCGCCCAAGAGCGCGGACGCGGGCAGAAGAAAGCGATAGTCCGAGCCGACCAGAAGCCGAGCCGCATGAGGCACGATGAGTCCGACAAAGCCCAAGAGTCCGACGACGGCAACGGCGCTCGCTGCCAGAAGAGCCGCGATCGCCGTAAGCAAAAGGCGCGTGACCTCGACGCGAAGGCCGAGACTCCGCGCGATCTCATCGCCCAGGAGCAGGATATTGAGCTTGCGCGAGAAGGCGAGGGCGAGCACGAGACCAACAATCGTATACGGGAAGATCATGTCAACCTGCGGCCAGCTGCGCGCCGACAGACCGCCTACCATCCACATCAAGGCGCCGTGCACGCGGTCGCTGTAAAAGATCATCAGGGCGGAGATGCCCGCGCCGAGAAAAGCCGAGACGGCGACGCCCGCCAGGATGATGCGGATCGGCCGGATGCCGTTCTTCCAAGCGAGCAAGTAGATGGCGACAGCGGCCGCCATCGCGCCGAGAAAGGCGGCGGGCGTCACGAAGGCCTCGTGCCCGGGAAAGACGAGCATGACAAAGATGCCCGCAAGTCCCGCCCCCGACGAGATGCCGATGATGTGCGGGTCGGCGAGGGGATTCTTCATGATCGCCTGCAAAATAGCGCCTGAAAGCGATAAATGGACGCCGACGAGCGCCGCCACGATCGTGCGCGGCAGACGGATATTCATGAGGATCTGCGCGTGTATACCCTCAACGCCCTCTGTGAGCGTCTGTCCTATTTCTGCTGCGGGAATTTCGACAGATCCTTTCATGATGCTCAAGACGAAGCCGACGCATGCCAAAGCGGCGAATACCGCCACGATGGATATTCGCCGCCTGAAAGCGCTGAATTTTGTTTCCGCACCTTCCGCACCGCTCATGGAAATACCTCAGGATAGATGAGCTTCGCCATCATCTCGAAGGCTTCAGGATAGTGCAGTCCGGGACTCAGAAGGAAGAGATCCTGCGGCAGGTAATAGAGTTTTCCCTGCTGAATTGCAGGAATGCTCTGCCACGCGGGACTTTCAGCGATCGTCTTTTCCATATTTTTCTTGATCTCATCCATCTTGCCCATGCTCGTGACAAAGATGATGTCCGGATTCTGCTCGACGAGAGTTTCCATGCTGTATGGCGCAGCATCGGGATTCTTCTCCAGCGGCGTCATACCGCTCGCCACGTTCTCCCAGCCGAGCATCTTGACGATGGAGCCTGCGATGCTGCCGTCGAGCTGCACGCTCAAGCCCTGCGACGTGCTGTGCAGGATGGCGACACGCTTCTTCTCCTTTGGCACGCGTGCAAGGACGCCCTGAATCTTCTCGTCCATCTCCTTGACAAGCGTCTCGCCCTTCTCCTTTTCTCCTGTGACCTGCGCAAAAATCCTGACCTCGCGCTTCACGTCCTCGTAGCTTTTCATGTCGATGACGATGGACGGAATCCCATTTGCCTCAAGCGTCGACAGGAGCTTTTCGTTCATGCCCTTATTGACGATGACGAGATCGGGCTGACAAGCGAGCACCTTCTCCACATCGATCTGGTAGACCTCGCCAACGCTTGCCTTGTCCTTGGCATAATCGGGCATCTTCGTCTTGGAATCCGGCCGGCCAACGACATCGCCGCCCACGGCATGAAGCGGCTCAAGGAACGATGCCGACAGCACGACGATGCGCTCCGGCTTCTTTCCAAGTGCGACCTCGCGCCCCATATCGTCCTTGATTACGGCAAAATTTGCGCCCTGTTCCGTCTTCGCCGCTTCCTTCGCACCGCATCCTGCAAGAATTGCAAGCATCACGACCAAAAGGGAAAGAGCAAACGCCCTATAAAAATTTCCGCACATGTTCAAGACCTCCTTCAAGCATTGCGTCGCGTCAGAATCGTCGACAGGTAATTGACCTTCTTATCCTTCTGCGCCTCGATATCATCGATGCGTTCCTCATCGGGCAGGCCGCAGCGGCTCACCATCACGGCATCCTTCGCCAAGCCGCTTTCGCTGAGCATATCAGCGATTTCGGGGAAGTTCTTGTATACCTTCATCAGGACGGCATTGTCCGTCACGGGCAGGATCTTGGCAATCTTCTCGGGCGAAGCCGTCGCCGGAATGATGGAAAGAATATCGTTTCCCTCGACGATCGGATAGCCGAGCTTGCTGCCAATGGCGCAGAACGCCGGAATCCCCGGAATCGTCTCGATCGTCACCGCTTCATGCTCAAGCAAACGATAGACATAGATGTAAGTGCTGTAAAACATCGGATCACCCAAGGTCAGGAACGCCACATTCTTTCCCGCCTCCAAGAGTGCGAGAATCTCTGCCTTGTTCTCCTCCCATGCTTTCGTGGACTCGGCAAAATTCGCAACCATCGGAAAGACCTGATAGACGATCTCGATATCCTTCTTCAAGTAAGGACGCGCGATGGAAAGCGCGACGCTACCGTCCTTCTTCTCCGTCTTGGGCGCGATGAGCACATCTGCCTTCTCCATCGCACGAATTGCCTTGACCGTCAAAAGCTCGGGGTCACCCGGTCCCACGCCAATGCCGAAAAATGTTCCCTTCATACCATACCTCCTATTGCTTCTACAAAAGAACCGCCCGAGCGGGCACAACTGCACCAGCTTCGAGCGGTTCATATTCGCCTCTGGGGGCAATTCCCTCTCGCCATTATATACCATTCCTTCAAGGAATGGCAAGGTCATGTTTAGGAGACTGCAGAGGCATCACAAACATTCATCTCTTGCCTATTTCGGCTCTTCCAAAAGGGCGAGCAATTCGTCGTAATCCTTCTTCAGCTTGTAGTATTCATCGGCAAGCTGCAAAGCGGCGAGCACGCCGATCTTCGTGCCCGAGAAACTGCGGGTCTTTTTGGCGACGTCGCGCATGTTATCATCCACGAGCTTGGCAAGCTGGCGCACATAGTCGGCAGGTTCATCGCTCTTGAGCGGATACACTTCGCCGAATATCTCAACGACTACCTTCTTCTTTTCCATCGTTTCACCCGCTGTCTCTTCAGGCGCGAAGCTCAGCGCCGCATTCTTTTTGGAGCGCCGCCAAGATCTTCGCTACGGCTTCGTCGGCTTCTTCATCCTTCAAGGTCTTGTCCGCCGACTGGAAGTCGACGCTGAATGCCATGCTCTTCTTGCCCTCGGCGACCTGCTCGCCCGTGTAAACGTCGAAGAGGTGCAGCTCCTTGAAGAACTTGCCCGCACTCTTTTCGATGGTGCGTGCGAGTTGCGCCGCGTCCGTCCGCTCGTCGACGAGCAGTGCGAGGTCGCGCGAGATCGCGGGGAAACGCGGCAGCGGCTCATAGCGGAAGTTCTTCGCGCGATACTTGAGCAAGGTCTCGACGTCCATCTCGAAGATGTATGCCTTCTTGTGGATGCCGAGCGCTTTCAGGACAGTGGGATGCACCTCGCCGAGCACGGCGATGACCTCCCTGCCCTTCTTGAAGAATGCCGTCTTCCCCGGATGCAGCGCGAAGTGTTCGCCGCTTTCCACCGTATAATTGGCGATGGAAAGACGCGCGAGGAGTTCTTCCACGACGCCCTTGACGTCGTAGAAGTCGACGGCTTCATTGTCCTGATTCCAGCCGATCGGATGACGCCTGCCTGCAAGAAGCCCTGCGAGCTTCATGATTTCCTCGGGCTGCTCCGTCACGGGCAGCTCCTTCGGCACAAAGATCGGCGCGACCTCGAAGAGGCGCAGATCTTCGTTCTTGCGCGAGAAGTTGCGCTGTGCGTTTTCCAAGAGGCTGGAAAGGAGCGTCGTGCGCACGAGCGGATATTCGTCCGTCAGCGGATTCATGATGGGCACGGCGCGGCGCAGGGCGCTCGCCTGCGGCACCTGCATCTTGTCGAACATGCTCGGATGCGTGAAGCTGAAAGACACTGTTTCCGTCATGCCGAGTCCTGTGAGAATCTCCTTGATGCGGCCGATGAATGCGAGCCGCTCGCTCTGGCGTCCCTGCACGGCTTCGCCGCGCGGGCGCGTCGCGGCAATCTTGTCGTAGCCGTGGATGCGCGCGACTTCTTCAGAGATGTCCTCCATCAAGGTCACATCGCTGCGCCACGAGGGCACGCATGCGATGTACGAGCTGCTCTCCTCGCGCACGGCGAAGCCGAGTTTTTCGAGGATGCGCTTCATCTCCGCACCTTCGATCTCAGTGCCGAGACGCGCATTGACTGCCTGTGCCGTGAACGTGACTTCCACTGGCTCTTTCGGCGCGGGATATACGTCGACGACGCCCGAGGCAACCGTGCAGGCGCCCATCTGCTGCAGGAGCTGCGCTGCACGATCGAGCGCACGCACCGTATGCGCGACGTCGACGCCGCGCTCGAAGCGCCCCGACGCCTCGGAGCGAAGGCCGAGGGCGCGACTCGTGCGGCGGATGCTCGCACCGTTGAACGCGGCGGCCTCTAGGACGACAGTCTGCGTCGCGTCGGTGACTTCCGATTCCAGACCGCCCATGACACCGGCAAGACCCGCGGCCTTTTCCGCATCGGCAATGACGAGTTCCGTTCCCTTGGCGCGGCGTGAGGAATCGTCGAGCGTATGAAGCTCCTCGCCTTTTGCCGCAAGCCGCGCCGTGAGCTTCTTCCCCGCGATCTGCGCCCAATCGTAGGCGTGCATGGGCTGGCCGAATTCCAACATGACGAAGTTCGTGACGTCGACGACATTGTTGATGGCGCGGATGCCTGCATCTTCCAGCCGCTTCGCCATCCATGCGGGCGACGGCGCGATCTTGACGTTCTGCAGGACGCGCGCGGAAAAGCGACTGCAAAGCTCGGGCGCCGCTATGCCGATCTCGATGAGGTCAGAAGCCTTGACGGAGGCGTCTTCTTCGACGCGAATCTCAGGGAACTTCGCCTCGCCTCCCGTGAGCACGGCGGCTTCGCGCACAAGCCCCAAGACACTGAAGCAGTCGCCGCGGTTCGCCGTAAGCTCGAATTCCAGGACGACGCCGTCGAGTCCCAACACCTTGCTCGCCGGAATCCCTACGGGCGTATCGGGCGGCAGGATGTAGATGCCGTCCTTTTGCTCCTCTGTCAGATTCGATTCATCGAGCTTCAGCTCGCCGGCGGAGCAAAGCATGCCGTTCGACACGATGCCGCGCAGTTTGCCCTTCGCAATCTTCAAGCCGTTTGGCAGATGTGCGCCGACGAGCGCAACGGGAACGATATCGCCTTCATGCACGTTGTCCGCGCCCGTCTGAATCGTGACGAGTTCCTTTTGCCCGACATTCATCTGGCAGACGAGAAGATGGTCGGAGTCGGGGTTCGGTTCAAGCTTTTCGATGCGTCCCGTGACGACCTTGTCCAGTCCGCTGTCCGCACGCACGACATTCTCCACGGGCACGCCCGCCATCGTGTATTTGTCGGCGAGTTCTTCCGCCGTCTCCTTGAAGTCTATATAGTCATGAAGCCATTCGATCGATACCTGCATGAAACTTTTCCTCCCCCTCAGAACTGATGCAAGAAACGCACATCGTTGTCATAGAAGAGCCGCAGATCGTCGATGCCGTAGGAAAGCATGGCGATGCGCTCGACCCCCATGCCGAAGGCGAAGCCCGCGACCTTCTCGGGATCGTAGCCGCTCATCTTGAGGACGTTCGGATGCACCATACCCGCACCGAGGATCTCTAGCCAGCCCGTGCCCTTGCAGACGCGGCAACCCTCACCGTGACACATGACGCACGAGATGTCAACCTCCGTGCTCGGCTCGGTGAATGGGAAGAAGCTCGGACGAAAGCGCACGCGAGCCTTTTCATCGAAAATCTGACGCAGGAAGTCTTCGAGCGTTCCCTTGAGGTCGGAGAAACGAATGCCCTTGTCGACGACAAGACCCTCGACTTGCGTGAACATCGGCGAATGCGTCGCGTCGTAATCGTCGCGGCGATAGACCCGGCCGGGAGCGATCATGCGGATCGGCGAATTCGGCTCGTGCGCCTGCATCGTGCGCGCCTGCACGGGAGAAGTATGCGTGCGCATGAGAATGTCCTCCGTGATGTAGAAGGAATCCTGCATATCGCGCGCCGGATGATCCTTGGGCAAGTTCAGCGCCTCGAAATTGTAGTGGTCACGTTCGATTTCCGGCCCCTCTTCGACGCTGTAGCCCATCGCCATGAAGATGCTCTTGATGCGCTCCATCGTGACCGTCAGAGGATGCAGATGCCCCAGAGGCTCGCGCCGCCCGGGAAGCGTCACGTCGATCTTCTCACCTTCAAGCTTCACGGCAAGCGCCTCTTCGGCAAGCGCCGCACGCTTCTTCTCCAACGCGCTTTCAATCGCCGCGCGCGCCTCATTGACGATCTGCCCGAGACGCGGTCTCTCCGCAGGGTCGAGCTTTCCCATGCCGCGTTGGATCGCCGTCAGCTCGCCCTTCTTGCCGAACACCTTGACGCGGATGCCGTCAAGCTCTGCGAGCGTCACGCCCGCCGCTTCGATGGCTGCGACGGCGTCCTCGCGAATCTTCGCTATCTTGCCTTCCATAGATGAAATGACCTCCCAAGCTGCAAAACGGCAAAGCAAAAACCTCCGCCCCCGCCAAGGGGCGAAGGTTCGTGTCGCCGCCCCCAAGCACTTCGGGGCATCGCGCCCAGCCGTTCACTATTGTTGCAATACTGATAAAAGTATATTACAGAAGGGAAGAAAAGGCAAATCTTTTACGGAAATTCGCCAGAAAGGCTAGAAATATGGTATACTATACGTTAAACGGAAAAATCATGAGCAAAGGAGCATGAAAAAAATATGCTATTAACCCGTAATTGCGTGGAGCTTCTCGCACCAGCCGGCACCTGGGATGCCCTCGTCGCGGCTGTCGAGGCGGGCGCGGATGCCGTCTATCTGGGCGGCAAGCACTTCAATATGCGCATGCACCACGGCGATACGAATTTCGACAACGAGATGCTGAAAAAAGCCGTCGACTTTACGCACGAACACGGCGTCAAGCTCTATATCACCTTGAACAATCTCATCAGCGAGGAAGAGCTTCCCGCCCTGCGCGAATATCTGCTCTACCTGCAGGAGATCCGCCCCGACGCGATCCTCGTGCAGGACTTCGCCGTGCTTGAGCTGAAAAAGGAACTGGGCATCGACATCCCGCTGCACACCTCGGTCATGATGAATACGCACAACGAGGCGGCGATTGAAAAACTCAAGGAATACGGCATCACGCGCATCGTTGTCGGGCGCGAGATGACGCTCTCTGAACTGAGCCTCTTCAAGGAACGCACGGGGCTCGAAGTCGAATACTTCATGCACGGCGACATGTGCATGTCCGAGAGCGGCCAGTGCATCCATTCGGGCGTGCTCTTCGGTCAGAGCGGCAACCGCGGCCGCTGTCTGAAGCCCTGCCGCTGGGCGTATGAGCTGATCGACGAGGAGACGGGCGAGGTCTTGGATGCCGAGAGCGAAGGCCCGTACAAGCTCGCTTTGAAGGACATGTGCATGTATCGCAACATCCCCGAGCTCATTCAGGCGGGCGTTCACTCCTTCAAGATCGAGGGACGCATGCGCCCGGCGGAGTTCATCCGCCGCATCGTGCGCACCTACCGCAAGGCGATTGACAGCTACATCGCCGATCCTTTCGGCTACCAAGTCGACGAAGCGGGCTGGCGCGACCTCTTCGACAACCGTGCGCGCGACTTCACGACGACGTTCGCCTTAGGGCCGACGACAGCACGCGACATCGGCTTTGACGGCACGCGCGAACCTCGCTTCTTCAGCGAGGCCGTGAAGGAGCCGGGCTTCCAGGACGACATTCTGAAGACGGAGCGCCCCATCGCACGCGAGAATGCGCCCCATCGCCGTCTCTCGGTGCGCGTCGGCGACATCGAAGGCGCACGCGCCGCCATCGAGAGCGGCGCCGATGCCGTCTACGTCGGCGGCGAAGCATTCCGCCCGAAGAAGCCGTGGCGGCTCACGGACATCGAATCCATCATCGAAACGGCGAATGAATCGGGCGCAAAGATCTTCGTCAATACACCGCGCACGACGATGCGCCGCGAATGCGGCGAACTTGAGCAATTCTTCACAGTGCTTGAACGCCTGCAGCCCGCCGGCATTCTCGTCAGCAACCTCGGCTCCCTGCGCCTCGCCCAGACGATCACGAGCCTGCCCGTGCAAGCTGATCTCTCGTTCAACCTTTTCAACCATCTCGCCGCAAAGTTCCTCAAGGAAAACGGTCTTGCCATGGCGGCATCCTCCTTCGAGCTTTCCTTCGAGCAGCTTCGAAGCCTCGTTGAGGCCTCGGAGCTTCCCATCGAAACGGTTGTGCACGGCTCTTACGAATCCATGATCCTCGATCACAATCTGCCCGAGATGTCCTTGGGCAGCTACGACCCGCTGAAGAATCCCGAATTTCTCGATCGCCGCTATGCACTGCGCGACAGGACGGGCGAGGTTCATTCCATCCGCATCGACCAGTTCGGGCGCAACCACCTCTACTTCGCGAAGGATCTGTGTCTTTATCCGTACCTTGAGAAGTTCAACGGCATCGCCTCCTACCGCATCGAGGCGCAGGACTACGCGCCTGCGCTTGTCGCTCTCGTCACGAAAACGTACCGCGAGGCGCTCGATGCGCTCTCACGCGGGGAAAAGGCCTTCGATGAATCCGCGCTCGCCGCACTCGCCGCGAAGAGTCCGCGCGCTTTCGGTCTCGGCATCTACCGTTTCCGCGAGTCGAAGGATTCGATCTAAAAAAGCGCGGATGAATCCAACACTCATTTCATCCACGCTCCCCCTAAGGAGGTCATTATTTGAAAGAATACATCGGCGCTGAAGCCATCCTCGAAAAGAAGAAGAAGTACATCATGCCCTGTCTCGGCCACTTCTACCGTGAGCCGCGCCAAATCGTGCGCGGCTCCATGCAGTACCTCTTCGACAGCGAGGGCAGGAAGTATCTCGACTGTTTCGCGGGTGTTTCCGTCATCAACTGCGGCCACTGCAATCCCGAGATTACGGAGAAGGTCACAAAGCAGGTCGAAACATTGCAGCATGTCTGCAACATCTACTTGACGGAGAACTTCGTGAACCTCGCCGAAAAACTTGCCGAGATCACGCCCGGCGACCTGCAGAAGAGCTTCTTCTGCTCGACGGGCACGGAAGCGACGGAGGGCGCTGCGCTGCTCGCGACCATTCACACGGGAAGCAGCGAGTTCATCGCACTCCGAAACGGTCTGCACGGGCGCACAAAGCTCACGATGAGCCTTACGGGCATCGGCATGTGGCGCACCGATCCGAACCCCGTCGGCGGCATCCAGTTCGCACCGAACCCGTACTGCTACCGCTGTCCGCTCGGCAAGACCCATCCCGAATGCGGCCTTGCCTGCGCCGATGAGGTCGAGACGATCATCCGGACGGCGACGAGCGGCAAACCCGCCGCCTTCATCGCCGAAAGCATTCAAGGCAACGCAGGCATCATCGTGCCGCCGGAAGGATACTTCCAGCGCGTCAAAGAAATCATCTCGTCCTACGGCGGTCTCTTCATCGCGGACGAGGTACAGACGGGATTTGCTCGCACGGGCAGGATGTTCGCCATCGAGCACGCGGGCGTCGTGCCCGACATCATGTGCGTCGCCAAGGCGCTCGGCAACGGACAGCCCATCTCCGCCTTCATCGCGAGTGCCAAGGTCGCTGACAGCTACACGAAGCCCGGCGCCTCAACCTTGGGAGGCAACCCCGTTTCGAGTACGGCAGGACTCGCTGTCCTCAACTACATCGAGGAGCATCACCTCGCCGAAAATGCCGAAGCGCGCGGCAAACAATTGCGCAAGGGACTCGCCGAAATTCAGAAGCGCCACCCGATCATCGGCGACATCCGCGGCCTCGGCCTTATGACGGGCGCAGAATTCGTCCACAGCGACAAGCGCCCCGCCCCTGAAGAGCTGGACACAGTGCTCGAAGAGCTCAAAGATCGCGGCTTCATCGTCGGCAAGAACGGCGTCGCCAGAAACGTCATGGCGTTCCAGCCGCCGCTCATCATCACGGAAGAGAATATCAACGACGTGCTCGACGCCCTTGAGCACGTGTTGGTGAAGTTCAAGTTGTAGAAACAGCAGTCTTCCACATAAAAAATCCCGCGAGTGCCAAAACTCGCGGGATTTTTTTACAGGAAAATCGCTCTCAAGCGCTGATATTTTCTTCTGTCGCTTTGTCTTCCTTCTCTTCGACAGCTTCTTCCGCATTGAGCGTCGGCTCTTCCGTCAACGTTTCCTCGGACTCAGCCGCCATTTCCTCGCCGTCGCCTTCGGGCGGCTCAGGCGCGGGCGGGTTCGGATCGACAACCGCAATGTTGCGGTAGCGTCCCATGCCTGTTCCTGCAGGAATCAGCTTGCCAATGATGACATTCTCTTTCAGACCGATCAAAGGATCGACCTTGCCCTTGATGGCGGCGTCCGTGAGAACGCGCGTCGTTTCCTGGAAGGAGGCTGCCGACAGGAAGGAATCCGTCGCGAGCGACGCCTTCGTGATGCCGAGGAGAATCGGCTTCGCGACGGCAGGCTCGCCGTCGGCCTCGATGGCGACGGCATTCGCCGCTTCAAAGGAGTTGATGTCGACGTATTCGCCGGGCAGGAAACTCGTCGTGCCCGCCTCCTCGATCTTCACCTTGTGCAGCATCTGACGCACCATGACTTCGATGTGCTTGTCGTTGATCTCAACACCCTGCGACTTGTAGACCTTCTGCACCTCGTAGACGAGGTAGCGCTGCGTATCGCGCAAACCGCAGACGCGCAGGATATCGTGCGGATTGATCGATCCTTCCGTCAGACGGTCGCCCGGCATGAGATGGTCGCCGTCGTGCAGGGCGAGGCGTGCACCGTAGGGAATCGCGTACTCGCGCGATTCGCCCGATTCGGGAACGATCAGGAGCTTTCTCATGCCCTTGCCCGTATCCGTGATCTCAACCGTTCCTTCGATCTCAGCGATGATCGCATGGTGCTTGGGCTTTCTCGCTTCAAACAGTTCTTCAACGCGCGGCAGACCCTGCGTAATGTCTTCACCCGCGACACCGCCTGTATGGAACGTGCGCATCGTGAGCTGCGTGCCCGGCTCGCCGATCGACTGCGCGGCAATCGTGCCGACAGCCTCACCGACCTCGACCTCCGTCTGGTTCGCGAGATCGCGTCCGTAGCATTTGACGCAGACGCCGAACTGCGATTTGCATGTCAAGACACTGCGGATGGACACGCGCTCGCGCACCGCCGCAATCTTCTTGGCAAGCGCCTCGTCGATCGCATCGTTGAGCGAAGCGACCTTCTCGCCCGTCTCGGGATTGAAGATGTCCTCTGCCAGCACGCGGCCTGTGATGCGATCCTCCAACGACTCAATGATGCCGTTGCCTTCCTTGATGGCTTCGACCTCGATGCCGCGCACATTGTTGTTGCGCACCTTGAGCTCCTTGGCGTCGCTCGCAAGGATGGCCTCGATCTGCTCTTCCGTCAAATCGACGGCGGCGGGAACGATCTCCGTGCCTTCGCTGTCTGTGACGGCATAGCGCGTTTCCTTGCCGAGCATTTCGTGAATCATAGCGTGCTTGATTTCCGCACGGCGCGCCTCGTCCGGCTCGCCAAGGGCAATCTTCTCCGAGACCATCGTGCTGCTGATGATGGCTTCGGAGGTCAGGGAAGAGCCGCGCAGGACAATCTCATGCACATCTTCCTCGGCAAGAAGTTCCAAATCGCCTTCCGTCAGCACCGTGTCCTTCGGCAGCAGCAGTTCATCCGTCGCAGGACTCATGATGTCCGCTGCCGTCAGGCGGCCGACGAGCTGCTCATCGAGGATCTCGATGGCGTCCGCCGCCGACTCCGCGAGGCGTGCTCGCTCACGCAGCAAGTTGATGCTCTCCACATCGCAGTCGTCCTCGCGCACGATGACGTCCTGTGCGACATCGACGAGACGGCGCGTGAGGTAGCCCGAGTCCGCCGTACGAAGAGCCGTATCGGCAAGACCCTTTCTCGCGCCGTGCGAGGAGATGAAGTAGTCGGAAACCGTAAGACCCTCGCGGAAGTTCGCCGTGATCGGCAGGTCGATGATCTTGCCCGACGGGTCGGCCATGAGGCCGCGCATGCCGGCGAGCTGACGCATCTGCTGCTTGTTGCCGCGCGCGCCCGAATCCGCCATCATGAAGATGGGGTTGAAGGCATCCATGTTGTCCATCATGGCGTCCGTCACATCGTCCGTCGCCTGCGTCCAAAGCGCGATGACCTTGTTGTAGCGCTCTTCGTCCGTGATCAAACCACGGCTGAACTGGCGCTCGATGCCGTTGACCTGTTTCTTCGTCGCCGCGAGGATGTCCTGCTTCTTCTCGGGCACGATGATGTCGGAAATCGCGACCGTCATGCCCGCAAGGCACGCATAGTGATAGCCGAGGTTCTTGACGTCGTCAATGACGACGGCCGTACGTGCTGCTCCGAAGTGGTCGAAGCAGTTTGCCACGAGCTTGCCGAGCTGCTTCTTGTCCATACGGATGCCGAGGCACCACTGCCCCGTCTCTTCATCCTTGTGGTAATAGCGAAGCTCCTGCGGCAGGATCTCGTTGAAGATCATGCGCCCGAGCGAAGTCTTGACAAGGCCGTATCCCTCGATGCGCGCCTGGATCTCCGCCTGCAGCGCAAGCTCCTGATGCTGATACATCAAAAGCGCTTCCTCGATGCCCGTGACGATCTTGCCTTCGCCTAGGGCGCCAGGACGCAGGATCGTCAGATAGTAGGAGCCGAGCACCATGTCCTGCGTCGGCACAATGATCGGTCTGCCGTCCTTCGGCGCAAGGATGTGGTTCGCGGCGAGCATGAGGATGCGCGCCTCTGCCTGCGCCTCTGCCGACAGCGGCAGATGAATCGCCATCTGATCGCCGTCGAAGTCGGCATTGTACGCCGTGCACGCGAGCGGATGGAGCTTCAGTGCACGGCCTTCCGTCAGCACAGGCTCAAACGCTTGGATGCCGAGACGATGCAGCGTCGGGGCACGGTTCAGGAGGACAGGATGCTCCTTGATGACCTCTTCGAGCATATCCCAGACCTCTGGGCGTGCGCGCTCAACCATGTGTTTGGCGCTCTTGATGTTCTGTGCGAGAGCGGAACTCACGAGCCGCTTCATGACGAAAGGCTTGAAGAGTTCGAGCGCCATCTCCTTCGGCAAACCGCACTGGTGGAGCTTTAGCTCAGGGCCGACGACAATAACGGAGCGTCCCGAGTAGTCGACGCGCTTGCCGAGAAGGTTCTGACGGAAGCGTCCCTGCTTGCCCTTGAGCATGTCGGAAAGCGACTTCAGCGGGCGGTTGCCCGGTCCCGTGACGGGGCGGCCGCGGCGGCCGTTGTCGATCAAAGCGTCGACGGCTTCCTGCAGCATGCGCTTCTCGTTGCGCACGATGATGTCCGGCGCACCGAGATCGAGGAGACGCTTCAAGCGGTTGTTGCGGTTGATGACGCGGCGATAGAGATCGTTCAAATCACTCGTTGCAAAGCGTCCGCCGTCGAGCTGCACCATGGGGCGAAGCTCAGGTGGAATGACGGGAACGGCGTCGAGCACCATCCATGAGGGCTGATTGCCCGACTTGCGGAATGCCTCGACGACTTCCAGGCGGCGGATCGCACGAATCTTGCGCTGTCCGCTGACCTCGCGCAAGTCTTTCCTGAGCTCCTCGTTCATCTTATCGAGATCGAGCTCCACAAGAAGCTCCTTCACGGCCTCAGCACCCATGCCGACGCGGAAGGCGCTGCCATACTTGGCGCGGTTATCGCGGTATTCGCTCTCCGTCAAGAGCTGCTTCTTGATGAGCGGCGTATCGCCTGGGTCAAGGACGATGTAGGAAGCGAAGTAGAGAACCTTTTCCAACGCGCGCGGGGAAATGTCCAAGATGAGTCCCATGCGGCTCGGTATGCCCTTGAAGTACCAGATATGGGAAACAGGAGCAGCAAGCTCAATGTGGCCCATGCGCTCGCGACGCACTTTGGCGCGCGTCACCTCGACGCCGCAGCGGTCGCAGACGACGCCCTTGAAGCGAATCCTCTTGTACTTGCCGCAGTGGCATTCCCAATCGTGCGTCGGTCCGAAGATGCGCTCGCAGAAGAGCCCGTCGCGCTCGGGTTTCAGCGTGCGGTAGTTGATCGTCTCCGGCTTCTTGACCTCACCATAGGACCACTCGCGGATCTTGTCCGGCGATGCCAGACCGATGCGCATCGAGTCAAATTCGTTTACATCCAACAACGAGGGTTCACTCCCTTCTACTTATCCGAGAAATCGTCATCGCTCATCACATCGTCCGCGATGTCATCCATCTCCCCCATAGTCTCGAAACTGCTGAAATCGGCAATGATCTCATCGCCGTTCAACTCCTCGGAGGATTCTTCCTCGGTTTCTTCACCCGCTTCAGCGTCCGCAGGCGGCTGTTCCTTATCTTTCTGCGCAGCGACTCCCGCGACGTCGAGGTCGAGTTCGTGCGCCGTCGCATTGATATCGTCGTCATCGTCGTGGATGACGATCTCCTGTGCGTCTTCCGTGAGTACCTTGATGTCAAGGCCAATGCTCTGCAGTTCCTTGATGAGCACCTTGAACGATTCGGGCACGCCAGGTTCCGGGATATTCTCGCCCTTGACGATGGCCTCGTACGTCTTGACGCGTCCGACGACGTCGTCGGACTTCACCGTGAGGATTTCCTGCAGGGTGTACGCCGCGCCGTAGGCCTCAAGCGCCCAGACCTCCATCTCACCGAAGCGCTGGCCACCGAACTGCGCCTTGCCGCCCAGTGGCTGCTGCGTGACGAGCGAGTACGGCCCCGTCGAACGCGCATGAATCTTGTCGTCGACGAGATGATGGAGCTTGAGCATGTAAACGCAGCCAACCGTCACACGATTTTCAAACGGCTCTCCCGTGCGTCCGTCGTAGAGGATTGTCTTGCCATCCTCGGGCAGTCCTGCGGCGCGAATCGTGCCGAACACTTCGGCGTCACCCGCGCCGTCGAAGACGGGCGTCGCGATGTGGATGCCCGCGACGTCCGGCTTCGGCACGCCATGCGTCTCGACATCGTAGCCGATCGAGCGCAGGCGCTCGCCCACCGTCGGGTCACCCGCCTTGATCTGCATGCCGAGGGCGCGCACCGCCATGCCCAGATGCGTTTCCAGGATCTGTCCGATGTTCATGCGTGAAGGCACGCCCAACGGGTTGAGCACGATATCGACCGGCGTGCCGTCCGGCAGGAATGGCATGTCCTCCTGACGCATGATGCGCGAGACGACGCCCTTGTTGCCGTGACGGCCGGACATCTTGTCACCGACCGAGATCTTGCGCTTCTGCGCGATGTAGACGCGCACGAGATGATTGACGCCCGGCGGCAGCTCGTCGTTGTTCTCACGGCTGAACGACTTGACGTCGACGATCTTTCCCGCTTCGCCGTGCGGCACGCGAAGCGATGTGTCGCGCACCTCGCGCGCCTTTTCGCCGAATATGGCCCGCAGCAGGCGTTCTTCCGCCGTCAGCTCCGTCTCGCCCTTCGGCGTGACCTTGCCGACGAGGATGTCGCCCGGCAGCACGTCGGCGCCGATGGAAATGACGCCGTTTTCATCGAGATCCTTCAGTGCATCGCCCGAAACGTTCGGGATGTCGCGCGTGATCTCTTCCGAACCGAGCTTTGTATCGCGCGCATCGCATTCGTATTCCTCGATGTGGATGGATGTGTAGAGGTCGCGCTTTACAAGGTTCTCCGAAAGGAGTATGGCATCCTCGTAGTTGTAACCTTCCCACGGCATGTAAGCGACGATGATATTGTAACCGAGCGCAAGCTCGCCGTGATCCGTCGCAGGACCGTCGGCGATCGGCTGCTTCTCGAAGACCTCCTCGCCCTTATGGACAATCGGCACCTGGTTGATGCATGTGCCCTGGTTCGAGCGCTGGTACTTCTGAAGTTTGTAAATGTCGAGATCGCCCTCGTGCGTGCGCACCTGAATCTGATCGGCCGTGACCTTCTCGATGACGCCCGCACGCTTCGCGAGAATCATGACGCCCGAGTCGCACGCCGCCTTGTACTCCATGCCCGTGCCGACGAGAGGCGCCTGCGTGCGCAGAAGCGGCACGGCCTGACGCTGCATGTTCGCTCCCATTAGGGCGCGGTTCGCATCGTCGTTTTCGAGGAACGGAATCATCGCCGTGGCGATGGAGACGACCTGCTTCGGTGAAACGTCCATGTAGTCGACGCGATCGCGCGCCACGAGAACCGTCTCCTCATTGTAACGCGCCGTGACGCGCTCGTTGACAAACCAGCCGTTTTCGTCGAGCGGTTCGTTCGCCTGCGCGATGACGATCTTGTTCTCCTCGTCTGCCGTCAGGTAGCGCACATCGTCCGTCACGCGGTGCGCCGCCTTGTCCACCTTGCGGTACGGCGTCTCCATGAAGCCGAACTGGTTGACGCGCGCGTAGTTCGACAGCGAACCAATGAGGCCAATGTTCGGACCTTCCGGCGTCTCGATCGGGCACATGCGTCCATAGTGGGAGTTGTGGACGTCTCGCACCTCGAAGCCTGCGCGCTCGCGCGAGAGACCGCCGGGGCCGAGCGCTGAGAGGCGGCGCTTGTGCGTAAGTTCCGACAGCGGATTGTGCTGATCCATGAACTGCGAGAGCTGAGACGAGCCAAAGAACTCCTTGATTGCCGCGACGACAGGACGAATGTTGATGAGCGCCTGCGGCGTGATGACGTCGACATCCTGGATCGTCATGCGTTCCTTGACCACGCGCTCCATGCGCGAAAGGCCGATGCGGAACTGGTTCTGCAAAAGTTCGCCGACGGAGCGCACGCGGCGATTGCCCAGATGATCGATGTCGTCCGTCGTACCGACGCCGTCCATGAGGTTCAGCAGATAGTTGATGGACGCCATGACGTCGTTGCACGTGATCGTGCGATGATTGTAAGGAAGCGTGCGCGAGCACAAAACCTTCATGCTCTTGCCGTCGCCCGTCTGCGTGCGCACAAAAAAGACGGCGGGCTTATCCTCGCCGAAAAGCGCATCCTCCTGCTCCGCTGTGATGTTTTCAAGCATCGCCTCGTCGACGGCGACGTCAGCCGGCACGACGACCTCGCCCGTATCCTTGTCCACGATGGGCTGCGCGAGCACCCTGCCGAGAATGCGGCGCTTCCAGCCCAGCTTCTTCGTCAGCTTGTAGCGACCGACCATCGCGAGATCGTAGCGCTTGGGATCGAAGAAAAGGCTGTCGAGGAGCTGCTGCGCATTGTCGACCGTCGGCGGCTCGCCGGGGCGCAGACGCTTGTAGATCTCGACGAGAGCCTCCTCCTTGGAGCTTGCGCCGTCGCGCTCCAGCGTTGCCTGGATGCGCTCATCGTAGTTGAACAGCTCGGCGATCGCACTGTTGGAGCTGTAGCCGAGCGCACGCACAAGGATGGTCACGGGCAGTTTCCTCGTGCGGTCGATGCGTACGGAAATGACGTCGTTCGCATCCGTTTCCAGCTCAATCCACGCGCCGCGGTTCGGAATGATCGTCGCGTTATAGAGCTTCTTGCCCGTGGTGTCGATCGTCTCACCGTAGTAAGCGCCCGGCGAACGCACGAGCTGGCTGACGATGACACGCTCCGCGCCGTTGATGATGAAGGTTCCTGTATCAGTCATGAGCGGAAAATCACCCATGAACACTTCCTGTTCCTTGATTTCGCCCGTCTCGCGATTGATCAGGCGCACGTTGACGCGCAGCGGCGCTGCGAGCGTAACGTCCCTCTCCTTGCACTCATCAAGCTCGTACTTCGGCTCGCCGAGCGAGAAGTCTTCAAAGGACAGCACAAGATTTCCAGTAAAATCTTGAATCGGTGAAATATCCTGGAAGATCTCCCGCAGGCCCTCCTTCAAGAACCATTCGTAGGAGTTCCTCTGAATATCCAAAAGATGCGGCATATCCATGACTTCCTTGATCCTTGCATAGGTATACCTGTTTCTCTTGCCCACCGGCACAGGACTAAACATTAAATCCCTCACCCCTTAGCCAAATATCGGTCTATAACCAAAAGCACGCAAAAAAGACAACGAAGGACAGGAAAGCCAAAAAAAGACAAGGCATAAAACTGTCGCTTGATACCTTGTCCGCTCTCTCCCATCTTGCTCGCTATCATTCGGGAAGCGCTGATAAATGCAGCGATTCCTTTACGTTTATTCAGTTCTCATGCGTCCAACAATGCGTTAAACGCGCAAATGCGCATAGTTGGAATAACATACACGCTGTAATAAGTGATTCTAGCATGGGATTATCCAATATTCAATGGGTCTTTTCTCCCTTAAGAAAATTTTTCACAGATTTATTCACGATAGGCGATCGCATTCTCCTCGCACCAATCACGCGCAAGCGCGAGAAGACTCGACGAAAGATGTGCCTGCCAGGCTGCCGCCAAGGAAAGGCTCTGCACCGCACGTCGAAAGCGCAGCCGGGCAGAAGCGCCGCGCAGGGTTTCCTCAAGGGCAACACGCGCCTCCTGAGGCACCTTTTCTGCAAAAGTCTGCATGATGGAGCGAATCTCTGCATCGTAGATGTCGGGCAGCGGCACATAGCGCTGCCAATCCTCCTCAATGGAAAGCAGCCGTTCCATGCGCACTTCCTCCCGAGACGTCGCTTCGGCTCGCGCGTCGGATTCGTCTTCTCCCATCAAGATGATGCGCCCATCACGCGTATCGGCATAGCCCTGCAATACATCTGTCTTTTCCAGTGCAGCGGCCAGCTCCTGCAAAGAGATTTCCAACAATCTCCCTCCCCGTCATACGAGATCGTACATCTTTTCCGTGCGGTCGAGGATGGCGTCACGCCGCTCCTTGCTCGCGGCAAAGTAGCGATGCACGGCTTCACGATCGCCCGCTTCGATGGAAGCGATGACCGTTCCGAGGATCGCCTGCAGATCGCGCAAGTGACCCGTGATTGCCTCTCGGTTCGTCATGCAGATATCCGCCCACATATCGGCGTTCGAAGATGCAATGCGTGTCGTATCCTTGAAGCCGCCACCTGCGAGCTTCAGGCACGATTCCATGTCGCCTTCGCTCTGGTTGAGGAGCGTCACAAGTGCCGCTGCCGTCACATGCGGCACATGGCTGATGATTGAAGCGCAGCGATCATGCTTTTGTATATCGAGGCGCAGGAAGTTCGCCTCCGTATGCGAAAGCACCGACATCAATTTCTCGTGCGCCTCGGGCGGCGCTCCCGTATCCTCGACGATGACGTAAGCCTTGTGCCGGAAGAGGTCGGCGGACGCCGCCTCGACGCCGCTCTTCTCGCGCCCCGTCATCGGATGGCCCGCGATGTAGTGGACGCCCGCGGGCAGAATGCCCTGGATGTGCTGCCAAAGATATGCCTTCGTGCTTCCCGCATCCGTCAAGATCGCGCCTTTCTTGAGATACGGCACGATTCGTTCCAGCATCGGCGTCATCTGCAGCACGGGCGTCGCCAGAAACACGATGTCAGCACCCTCGACGACTTCGCGAACGTCGGGCGACGCCATGTCGACAGCGCCGCGCTTTACGGCAAGATCCATGGACTTCTGCGTGCGGCAGAGTCCCGTGATGAAGATGTCCGCTCCGAGCTTCTCCTTTAAGCAAAGTCCCAAAGAGCCGCCGATGAGTCCGACGCCGATGATAGCCAGTTTCATCTTCATGCCTCGCGCCCCATGAAGTGTGCAATGTCACGCACCTCTTCCATCGTCTTCTGGAAATTCTCGGGCGTCAGGGACTGGTCGCCGTCCGAAAGCGCGACTTCAGGATGCGGATGAACCTCGATGATGAGACCGTCCGCACCGGCCGCGATTGCCGCACGCGCCATCGCGGGCACCATCTGCCAACGCCCTGTGCCGTGGCTCGGGTCGACGATGATCGGCAGGTGCGAGATCTCCTTGATGGCAGCGACGGCGCTCAGATCGAGCGTATTGCGCGTATACGTCTCGTAAGTGCGTATGCCGCGCTCGCAGAATACGACGTTGTCGTTACCGCCGGCCATGATGTACTCCGCCGCGTTGAGCCACTCGCTGATGGTCGCGGAAAGGCCGCGCTTCAAAAGTACAGGCGTATGCACCTTGCCGACTTCTTTGAGCAGCTGGAAGTTCTGCATGTTGCGCGCACCGATCTGGATCATGTCGGCATACTTCGTGATCAGTTCGACGTCGTTGATGTTCACGATCTCCGTCACGACCTTGAGCCCCGTCTTGTCCGCCGCCTCGCGCAGCATCTTCAGCCCCTCTTCCGCCAGTCCTTGGAAATCATAGGGCGAAGTGCGCGGTTTGAAGGCACCGCCGCGCAGGAACTTGGCGCCGTACTTCTTCACGCACTCGGCCGCTTCCATGAGCTGCTCCATGCTCTCGACAGCGCACGGTCCCGCCATGACCGTCAAGTGCCCCGCGCCGATCTTCACGCCTCCGACGTCGATGACGGTGTCTTCGGGCTTGAACTCGCGGCTTACAAGTTTGTACTTCTCCGTGATGCGCACCGTCTTTTCCACCCCGTCGAGAGAATTCATCTGCAGTCCTGCAATGATCTTTTTGTCACCGATCACGCCGACGATCGTGCGTTCATCGCCTTCCGAAAGATGGTACTTGAGACCGGTTCGCGTGATTTTCTGCTCCACTTTCTCAAGGTTTTCCTTTGTCGACGTCGGACTCATTACAATGATCATGACACAACCTCCTGCAAAATCAATGACTGTTCGCGTCCGCAGCCTCCCGCACCATGGCGATCTCGTCACAGTTCGGAAACTTCGGACAGTCGATGCATTCCTTCCAGACCTTCTGCGGCAACTCCTCCTTGGCAACGATATGGAAACCGAGCGTCTTGAAGAAGCCCGGCTTGTACGTCAATGTGAAGAATCGCCGCACGCCGAGTGCACGCCCTTCCTCCATGAGCCGATGCACGATTTCCGATCCGATGCCGCAGCGTGCAAGCGCAGGGTCGACCGCCATCGTGCGAACCTCTGCGAGGCCGTCCCACATCATGTGCAGGCCGCCGACGCCGACGATCTTGCCCTCATCATCTTCGGCAACGATCATATCGCGCAGCGTCTCGTAGAGGGTGTTGCGCGAACGTGCGAGCATCGCGCCCTCCGCCGCATAGTCGTTCACGAGATGAAAGATGCTCTCCACATCAGCGAACACGGCCTTTCTGTACTTCAAAATCTTTCCCCCATTCGCTGCTCACTCACGGCTTGGGCAGACATCCGCGAGCGGACACTCGCCGCAGAGCGGGCGATTCGCCTTGCATATGCGCCTGCCGTGGTAGATGAGCCAGTGGTGCGCCGCACTCCACTTTTCGCGCGGAATCGCCTTCATCAGCCCCTTCTCCACCGCGAGCGGCGTCTCGCCCACAGCGAGCTTCAAGCGGTTCGCTATGCGAAAAACGTGCGTATCGACGGCGATGGCGGGGCGGCCGAAAGCGACGCTCGTCACGACGTTCGCCGTCTTCCTGCCGACGCCCGGCAATTTGAGGAGCGTATCGTAGTCGGACGGCACCTCGCCGCCGAATTCCTCGACGAGCATACGGCACGTCGCCATGATATTCTTCGCCTTGTTGCGGAAAAGTCCGCAGTCCTTTATTTCCTCTTCAAGCCCCGAAATCCCCAAGGCGACGATGGCCGCAGGCGTCGCCGCCTTCTTGAAGAGCCGCGCCGTCGTGATGTTCACGCGCTTGTCCGTGCACTGCGCCGACAGGATGACGGCGATCAGCAGCTCGAAAGGATTGCTGAAATGCAGCTCAGGCTTGGCGCCGCGGTACGTCTCTTCGAGGATTTCCAGCTGCTTTTCGCGTATCTTCTTCGTGACTCGCATCGCGCCCTCAGTTCGTCAGACTGCGCACGGGCGCCGGGATTCGTCCGCCGCGTGCGACGAAAGCCTCCGAGCTGAAGGCGTCCTTAACGGGCATGATCGGGCAACGCCCCAAGAGGCCTCCCCACTCCACCTCGTCGCCAACCTTCTTTCCGGGCACGGGGATGATGCGCACCGCCGTCGTCTTGTTGTTGATCATGCCGATCGCCGCCTCGTCCGCGATGATTCCCGAAATTGTTGCCGCCGACGTATCGCCCGCGACCGCGATCATGTCGAGGCCGACGGAGCAGACGCACGTCATCGCTTCAAGCTTTTCCAGCGAGAGACTGCCGCGTGCCACAGCGTCGATCATGCCCGCATCCTCGCTGACGGGAATGAACGCGCCCGACAGACCGCCTACATGCGAAGATGCCATGAGGCCGCCCTTCTTGACCGCATCGTTTAAGAGCGCGAGCGCCGCTGTCGTGCCGGGAGCACCGCAGCTTTCGAGTCCCATCTCCTCTAAGATGTGCGCGACGCTGTCGCCGACTGCCGACGTCGGTGCAAGCGAGAGGTCGATGATGCCGAAGGGCACGCCGAGCCGCTTCGACGCCTCGCGTGCCACGAGCTGTCCGACGCGCGTGATCTTGAACGCCGTGCGCTTGATCATCTCCGCCACCTCGGAGAAATCCGCGCCCTTGATGTCCTCCAAGGCGCGCTTCACGACGCCCGGCCCGCTGACGCCGACGCTCACGACCTTATCCGCCTCGGAAACGCCGTGGAAAGCGCCCGCCATGAAGGGATTGTCCCCCGGTGCATTGCAGAAAACGACGAGCTTCGCGCAGCCGATGGCCGCCTGATCGCGCGTCAGTTCCGCCGTACGCTTGATGACCTCGCCCATCTCGCGCACGCAGTCCATGTTGATGCCCGCCTTCGTCGAACCGACGTTGACCGAGGAACAGACGAGATCTGTTGAAGAAAGCGCCTGCGGGATGGACGAGATGAGGACCTGATCGCCGTGCGTATATCCCTTTTCCACGAGCGCGGAAAAACCGCCGATGAAGTTGATGCCGATCTCCTTCGCCGCACGATCGAGCGCTTCGGCTACGGGAACGTAGGAATCCGTCTTGCAGGCGTCCGCCGCGATGGCGATCGGCGTGACGGAAACGCGCTTGTTGATGATGGGGATGCCGTACTCCGCCTCGATATCCTTGCCCGTTTGCACAAGGAATTCCGCCGATTTCGTGACCTTGTCGTAGACGTTGCGGCAGAACTGCTCGATGTTCGGATGCGCGCAGTCGCGGAGCGAAATGCCCATCGTGATCGTGCGCACGTCGAGCTTGTTCTCCGTAATCATGCGGTTTGTTTCTAATATATCGTCAATGGTAATCACAGAAAGACCTCCTGCAGCATGTAAAAAAACCGTCCAAGTCCTCAAACCTTGTGCATCGCGTTGAAAATATCCTCATGCTGCGTCTTGATCTCGACGCCGAGCGCTTCGCCCTTCTCCTGCAAAAGCTGCCGCACAGCAGCGAGCTCGATCTTGCTGCCCGCCATATCAGCGATCATGACCATATTGAAAAAGCCGTCCATGATATTCTGGTTGATACTCAGAATGTTGACGCCGTTTTCAGCCAAGAGCGTGCTGACTGCCGCGATGATGCCCACACTGTCCTTGCCGACGATCGTAACCACGATTTTCATTTGCAACCCCTCATTCTTTCCGACAATGCGATATGCACTGCCGCAGTTTTCTGTTTGAAATGCTATGTTTTTTCATTATATCAGTCAAATGCTGAAAATCCAAGAGGGCGCGTCTCCCAAATTGTTTTTTGCATCCGTTTCCGTTATAATGAGAGGAGCATTTCCTGACACAATGCAAAAAATTCATCCTTACATCATCAAGGAGGCCATTCTTTTGAAGGAACTCAGCTTTTTCAACGATCATTTCTATGCACCGGGCGAGGCGCAGGTCGACATCGAGGACCGCGGCTATCAGTTTGGCGACGGCATCTACGAGGTCACGCACGTCTACAACGGCAAACTCTTCGCCTTCGACCGCCATCTCGCACGCTTCCGCCGCTCCATGCGCGAGATGCACATCCCCATCACCTATATGGACGAAGAACTTACCGCCATTCACAACGACCTCATCGAAAAGAGCGGCATCAAGAGCGGCGCGATCTACTTCCAAGTCACACGCGGCACGGCAGCGCGCGCCTTCCCCTTCCCCGGCCGTGCCACACCGAACCTCTCGATGACGATCCGTGAGAGCACGCCGAACCGCGAGCAGCAGGAACGCGGCATCTCGCTCACGCTCGCCGAAGACATCCGCTGGCTGCGCTGCGACATCAAGTCTCTGAACCTCCTCGGCGCCGTCTTTGCCAAGGAAAAGGCGAAGGCGGAAGGATGCGAAGAGGCTCTTCTCTACCGCAAGGACACGGGACTCGTCACCGAGGGTGCGAGCAGCACCTTCTTCCTCATCAAGGACGGCGTCGTCTGGACGCATCCGCTTGACCATCTCGTACTGCCGGGCGTCACGCGTGCCGTCGTCGTCGAGGAATGCGCCAAGGAACTCGGTCTGACCGTCATCGAAAAGACCTTCACGCCGGAGTTCGCTCAGAAGGCGGACGAAGCATTTGAAACGAGCACAAGCCTCGAAGTCACGCCCGTCATAAAGATCGGCGGCAAGAAGATCGGCTCGGGCGCCCCCGGCGGGATCACGAAAAAGATCATGGAATCCTTCCAAGGATTGATAAAAAAAGAGTGCTTCAACTGAAACGCACGAGACAAAAGCGGCTGTACGTCAGCCGTTTTGTCTCGTGTTGGCAGAATTTTTCGCGTATTGGAAAAAACCTGCAAAAATCGTAACTTTTCATTGACAATATCCAAAATAGTACCTATACTTGTAGTGAAGCAAATACATCATGTTTATGGTAGTATAACCCGAAGGAGTGTGTTTTTTTATGGCAAAAAAGGTAAAGATCACCGAAACAGTACTTCGCGACGGGCATCAGTCCCTGTGTGCGACGCGCATGCATTACTCCCAGATGGAACCCATGCTTGCAGCGCTCGACAAGATCGGCTACAACTCGTTGGAAGCTTGGGGCGGTGCGACCTTTGATACGTGCCTCCGCTTCCTCGACGAAGATCCGTGGGAGAGGCTCGACAAGCTCAAGGCTCGTCTCAAGACCCCGATCCAGATGCTGCTTCGCGGTCAGAACCTCCTTGGCTACAACCACTATTCGGACGATGTCGTCAAGAAGTTCGTCGAGAAGGCTTCCGAGCACGGCATGGGCGTATTCCGCATCTTCGATGCGCTGAACGACGTTCGCAACCTCAAGACGGCGATCAACGCTGCTCTCGGCTGCAAGGAAAAGCCGCATGTACAGGGCTGCCTCGTCTACACGCTCAGCCCCTATCATACGAACGAAGTCTTCGTCGACCTTTCCAAGAAGCTGCAGGAAATGGGCTGCCATTCCGTCTGCATCAAGGACATGTCCGGCCTTCTGAAGCCGTATGTCGCAGAAGACCTCGTGAAGAAGCTCAAGGCTGCGCTCGACATCCCCATCCAGCTCCACACGCACTATACGTCCGGCTTCGGCAGCATGACGTACCTCAAGGCGATCGAGGCAGGCGTCGACACCGTTGACTGCGCGCTCTCGCCGTTCGCTCTCGATACGTCCCAGCCCTGCACGGAGACGATGGTCGCCGCCTTGGAAGGCACGCCGTTTGACACGGGTCTTGACCGTCAGGCCATGACGCCGATCGCCAAGCACTTCCTGCAGGTCAAGCAGGATCTCATCAAGGAGTTCAACCTCAAGGGCTACTTCGACGTCAACCCGAACGTCATCGACTTCCAGATTCCGGGCGGCATGCTCTCGAACCTTGCGAACCAGCTCAAGGAGCAGGGCATGGAAGACAAGTTCCAGGATCTCCTCGACGAGATGCCGCGCGTGCGCGCCGATGTCGGCTATCCGCCGCTCGTTACGCCGTCCAGCCAGATCGTCGGCACGATGGCGACGTTCAATGTCATGACGGGCGAGCGCTACAAGATCGTCCCGAAAGAATTCAAAGACCTCGCACGCGGCAAGTTCGGCAAGCCGCCGGTGGAAGTCAGCCACGAGTACCTCACGAAGACGCTCGGCATCCCCGAGAGCGAGATCATCACGGACATCGTTGCCGAGGATGCGAAGGCTCCAAAGCTTGCAGATTTCGAGAAGGAAATGAAGGCAAAGGGCTTCCTCAACCCGACGGAAGAGGATATCCTCTCCTACGCTCTCTTCCCGCAGGTCGCAGAGGAGTTCTTCAAGAAGCACTATGCACCGATGAACGCTTACGATATGTCTCACAAGGCATAAGCCAAAACTGTAAGCAACCCTCCCTTCCTATGGGGAGGCAAACAAAAAGGGGCTGTGGCAGAATGCTCTTACATTCTGTCACAGCCCCTTTTTTGTTTGCCAATTTTGATTTTATTTTAGAAATTCACCTTGGAAATTTACCCCTAAAATTTTTCCTATTTCCTATTGCATTTCTTAAAGCCTCATAGTATAATAGATACTGTTGTCGGGATGTGGCTCAGCTTGGTAGAGCGCATCGTTCGGGACGATGAGGTCGCAGGTTCGAATCCTGTCATCCCGACCATTCTTCAGAAAAGGAAGGAGTCGTGACATAGTGCGAAAGCATTTTGTCACGGCTCCTTTTTCGTACCCTTTTTACCATGAAGCCCCAAGAGGTCAAGCCGAAGGTGCAGACCGATTGGCTAGGCTTCTGTAAGGGCGGCGCACAATGTCCGCGAAGTGGACGTTTGTGCGTGTAATTTACACTGCACGGCATAGGGATGCCTCGTACAATCTTCACATAGATAGACTTCTTCTCGTACATATTTCTCTCCTTTGACATTATAGATAGCAGTAGTAAAAACGAAATATTTCTCGATCAAGTCAAAAAAGCCTCATCCCGTGTAGCATAAGGGATGAGGCTTCTTCTATTTAAATTCCACAAATTCATTGAGTCTGGCGCCACCCTTAATCATCGGCTCGACGAAGCTCTTCGCAAGTTTCAGCACGATGACACGGGGCTCGTTGGCTTGCATGGCACGGCTGAACGCACGGATAAACTCCTCCTGCGTCTGCACGGCTTCGGCTTCTATGCCGAAGCTTTTGGCGTAGGCGACAAAATCCATCGGATGTGCCAACTCGCAGGCGATGTAGCGCTCCTTGTACATGACCTTCTGCAGCTGACGGATCATGCCGAGAGCGCAGTTGTCCATGACAAGTGAAATCACGGGAAGCTTGAGCCTCGCGATCGTATACAGCTCGTTTCCCGTCATGCGCATGCCACCATCGCCTGCGATGTGGATGACGCGGCGGCTCCTGCCATAGGCGGCCTGCGCCCCCATGGCGGCGGGCAGGCCGAATCCCATCGTACCGAGGCCGCCCGAGGTCAGCCACGATCTCGGCTCTTCGATCCGCAAGTGAAGCGCCGCCCACATCTGATGCTGTCCGACATCGGTCGCAAACGAGTACGGCTTGCCTGCCGTAGCGAGCGCTACATGATGCATTGCCCACGGCACGCTCAGATCTCCCGCGTCGTAGTCGTAGGCGTATTTCGTGCGCCATTGGCGGATGCTCTTGAGCCATTCCTCGGTATGGTGCAGGGATTCCGGCTTCATCAAGAGATGCAAAATCGTCTTCATGTCGCCCGCAAGGCCAATGGAACTGGGGATGTTCTTGTCGATCTCCGCCGGGTCGATGTCGACATGGATGAACGTCGTGCCCTTCATGTACTTGACGACATTGCCCGTCTGGCGGTCTCCGAAGCGACTGCCGAGCGCAATGACGACATCGGATTCGGCAATCGCATGATTTGCCGCCTTGTGCCCGTGCATGCCGGCAAAGCCGACGCACAGGGGATGCGAGTGCGGCAGAGAACCAAGCCCCATCAAGGTCTGCACGACAGGGATGCCGTAGTGCTCAGCAAGAGCGGCCAGCTCTTTCGAGGCTCCTGCATAGATGACGCCGCCGCCCGCGATGATGACGGGCTTTCGCGCCTGCCGAATCGCTTCCGCCGCCTCCGCCGCACAGATGAGGAAGTCCGCGTCGGGTTTTCCGGGCGTCTTCTCCTCATAGATGCAGCTTTCGTACTTCACATCGGCAAAGAAGAGGTCGCGCGGAATGTCGACGAGCACAGGCCCGGGCCTGCCGCTGCGCGCGATGTCAAACGCTTCGCGCAAAGTCGGTATGAGTTTTGCCGCGTCCTTGACCTTGAAATTGTGCTTCGTCACGGGCATCGTGATGCCGAGGATGTCCGTTTCCTGAAAGGCGTCGCGCCCCAGAAGCCCCGTATCGACCTGCCCCGTGATCGCTACCATGGGGATGGAATCCATGAACGCCGTGGCGATGCCCGTCACGAGATTCGTCGCGCCAGGCCCCGATGTCGCAAGACAGACACCGACCTTGCCCGTCGCACGCGCATAGCCGTCGGCGGCATGCGCTGCGCACTGCTCGTGCGAGGTGACGATCTGACGAATATTTCTTTCATCGTAAAGCGCATCGTAGAGCGGCAAGTTCATGCCGCCCGGATAGCCGAAGATCGTGTCGACGCCCTGCTCCTTCAGACATTCGACAACTGCTTTCGCGCCTCTCATGCAAAGCCTCTCCTTTCCTGCCCGCGCTTATATATGCGCGAGCACCGCTTCTGCCATCTGCTCGGTGGTTGCCTTCTTGAAACCGTCCTTCCAGAGGTCTGCCGTGCGCCAGCCATCGGCGAGCGCCGCATCGACGGCTGTTTCAATCGCCTGCGCCGCTTCTTCTTCGGCGAGCGCATAGCGCAGCAGCATCGCCGCCGAGAGAATCGTGCCGACGGGATTGGCGATGCCCTTTCCCGCAATATCGGGCGCAGAGCCGTGAATCGGCTCGAAGAGGCTCGTCTTTTCGCCGATGCTCGCCGACGGCATCATGCCGATGGAGCCGCCGACGACCGCCGCCTCGTCCGACAGAATGTCGCCGAAAAGATTGCCCGTGACGATGACGTCGAACTGCGTCGGACGCACGGCAAGCTGCATGGCACAGTTGTCGACATAGAGATTCGTAAGCTCGACATCCGCGTAGTCCTTCGCGACCTCAGCCACCGTGCGCCGCCAGAGACGCGAGGTCGCAAGCACGTTCGCCTTGTCGACGCTCGTGACATGGCTGCGGCGCAGCTTCGCCGTCTCGAACGCGAGCTTTGCGATGCGCTCGACTTCGGGCACGGAATAGTTTTCGAGATCCCATGCTCTCTCGTAGCCGTCCTTGATTTCCGACTCGCACTTCTCGCCGAAGTAGATGCCGCCGATCAGCTCGCGCACGATGACGAGGTCAGCGCCCTTGACAAGCTCGGGCTTCAGCGGTGAATACTCGACGAGTGCATCAGCGACCTTCACGGGACGCAGGTTTGCGTAAAGGCCGAGACCTTTCCGAAGACCCAAGATCGCCTTTTCAGGGCGCAGAGCAGGCTCTACCGCATCCCACTTGTCGCCGCCGACAGCGCCGAAGAGCACGCCATCCGCCGCCTGCGCGGCGGCAAGCGTCGCTTCCGGCAGCGGCGTGCCACACTTGTCGTAAGCCGTGCCGCCCGCATCATGCTCCTCATAGGAGAGCGCCAGATGGAACTTTTCCGCCGTCTTCTTGAGCACGGCGACGGCTGCATCCGTGATTTCTCTGCCAATGCCGTCGCCCGGTATCACCACGATCTTCTTTGCCATCAGAGCGCCCCCTTTTCCTTGATGTAATTGATCAGGCCGCCTGCTTCGGCAATCTCCTGCACGAATCCCGGCAGAGGATGCGCCTGAAAGACGTCGCCCGTCGTGAGATTCTCGATCTTTCCTGTTTCCGTATCGACGCGCAGCTCATCGCCCGCGCTGATCTTCTCCACATCATCGCCGATTTCCAGGAGCGGCAAGCCGATGTTGATGCCGTTGCGATAGAAGATGCGCGCGAAATCTGCCGCGATGATCACGGGGATGCCTGAAGCCTTGATGGCGACGGGCGCGTGTTCGCGCGACGAGCCGCAGCCGAAGTTCTTGCCGCCGACCATGATGTCGCCTTCCTGCACGTTTTTCGCGAAACTCTCATCAATGTCAACCATGCAGTGCTCCGCCAGCTCCTTCGGATCGAAGCTGTTCAGATAGCGCGCGGGAATGATGACGTCCGTATCGATATTGTCGCCGTAGCGCCAGACTTTTCCTTGCAAACTCATCTCACTTTACCTCCTCCGGCGCGGCGATCCTGCCCAAGATGGCGCTCGCAGCTGCCACATGCGGGCCTGCCAGATAGACTTCGCTGTCGACATGCCCCATGCGCCCGCGAAAATTGCGGTTCGTCGTAGAAACACAGCGCTCGCCCGCCGTCAAGATACCCATGTAGCCGCCGAGGCAAGGGCCGCACGTCGGCGCAGCAACGGCGCAGCCCGCATCGATGAAGACGTCAATGTAGCCGAGGTGCATCGCCTCCCGATAAACCGCCTGACTGCCCGGAATCACGATGCAGCGCACATCGGGATGCACCTCGTGCCCCTTCAACAGCCCTGCGGAAATCTCAAGGTCTTCCAAGCGCCCGTTCGTACAGGAGCCGATGACCACCTGATCGATCTTGATCGGCTCAGCGATGTCCATGACGCGCTTCGTGTTGCCCGGCAGATGCGGGAAAGCAACGACGGGACGCAGAGATGAGAGGTCAATTTCGACGGTGCGGCAATACTTCGCATCAGCGTCCGAGGTCACAGGCTCATACGCGCCTTTGACGCGGCCTTCAACGTACTCCTTCGTCTTTTCATCGAACGGGAAGATGCCGTTTTTCGCACCCGCTTCAATCGCCATGTTGGCAATCGTCAAACGATCCGTCATCGTCAGTGCAGCGACTCCTTCACCCGTGAATTCCAGTGACTTGTAGAGTGCGCCGTCGACACCAATCATGCCGATGAGCGTTAGGATCACGTCCTTGCCATTGACATCGGCAGGCTTCGCTCCCGTCAGATGCACCTCGATCGTCTCGGGCACTTTGAACCAAGCCCGCCCCGTCGCCATGCCGACGGCGAGATCGGTCGTGCCGACGCCCGTCGAAAAGCCGTTCAATGCGCCATACGTACAGGTATGCGAGTCCGCGCCGATCGTCAGCATGCCCGGTCCCACAAGACCGAACTCAGGCAGGATGACATGCTCAATGCCCACGCGACCGATCTCAAAATAATTCTTGATCTTGTGCTTTTTCGCGAAGTCACGCACGATCTTGCCGAGTCCCGCCGCCTTGATGTCCTTCGCCGGCTGGAAGTGATCGGGCACGAGCGCAATCTTCTCGTTGTCGAACACAGGGCGGCCGATGCGTTCGAACTCCTTGATCGACGGCGGCGCCGTGATGTCATTCGCGAGCACCATGTCAAGCTGACAGGTAATCAGCTGTCCTGGTTCGACATGCGAAAGTCCTGCATGACGCGCGAGAATCTTCTCCGTCATATTCATTCCCATGAAATTTCCTCCTGGATAAGTCGAAAGAAAACGGCTTACACCTCATTATACCATAAAGGAGTGTAAGCCGTTCCAAGATTCAACGTTTGTTGTTGCTCAAATCAGAACTTCAGCTCTTTCTTGTCACGAAGCCAAGGCATCATGTTGCGGAGCTCTGCGCCGACCTTCTCGATCGGATGCTCCTGATGAAGACGACGCTGTGCGAGGAAGTTCGCGCGACCGGCGGCACGGTTCTCCAACAGCCAATTGCGGGCAAACGTGCCGTCCTGAATCTCCTTCAGAACCTTCTTCATTTCCTTCTTCGTTTCTTCCGTGATGATGCGCGGTCCGACCATGTAGTCGCCGTACTCAGCCGTGTCGGAGCAGGACTGACGCATCTTCGTCATGCCGCCCTCATAGCAGAGGTCAACGATGAGCTTCATCTCGTGGAAGCACTCAAAATATGCCATCTCGGGCGGATAGCCTGCCTCAACAAGAACCTCAAAGCCCGTCTGCATGAGCTGGCATACGCCGCCCATGAGCACGCACTGCTCACCAAAAAGATCCTCTTCCGTCTCATCGCGGAACGTCGTCTGAAGGACTCCGGAACGCGTTGCACCAAGCCCGCGCGCATAAGCGAGTGCAATGTCAAAGCACTTGCCCGTCTCATCCTTCTCAACAGCAAAGACCGCCGGAACGCCCGACCCTTCCTCGAAGGTGCGGCGAACGAGATGACCGGGGCCCTTCGGTGCAACCATGAAAACGTCAATGCCAGCCGGAGGAACGATCTGCTTGAAGTGGATATTGAAACCATGCGCGAAGGCGAGAGCACTGCCTGGCTTGAGGTTGGGACCAATCTCTTCCTTGTAGACGTCCGCCTGCTTCTCATCCGGGATCAGAACCATCGTGATGTCCGCCTGCTTGACCGCCTCGGCGACCGTCAAAACCTTGAGACCATGGGACTCGGCAGCAGCCTTGGACTTCGATCCCTCGTAAAGGCCGACGACGACGTTGACGCCGCTCTCCTTGAGGTTCAGCGCATGTGCATGTCCCTGGCTGCCGTAGCCGATGATGGCAACGGTCTTGCCCTTCATGACCTCCCAGTTCGCGTCCTGATCATAATAAGTTTTTGCCATAATACTCTCTCTCCTCACAATCTTGATAAATGGTATGCTCACCGCGTTCGAGAGCGATGAGACCCGTGCGGATCGTTTCCAGGATGCCGTAGGGCGAAAGAAGCTGCAGGAATGCCGTGACCTTCGCATCATCTCCCGTGATTTCAAAAATCAAGGTTGTCGGCTGCACATCGACGACGCGTGCGCGAAAAATCTCCGCCATCTTGAGCACGTCGAGACGATTCGTGTCGTCCGCTCTGACCTTGATGAGCGTCATGCCGCGGAAAACCGAGGCAGCGGAAAGGAGCGCCTGCACCTCGACGACATCGGGCAGCTTTTCGAGCTGCTTCATCATCTGGTCGATCAGCTCCTCATCGCCATGCACGACGACGGTGATCCTGGAAAACTCCGCAGTCTCGGTCACACCGACAGACAGGCTGTCGATATTGAACTCCCGCCGCGAAAACATGCTTGCAACACGGACAAGTACGCCGGACTGATTCCTCACGAGTATGGAAAGCACATGTCGCATCTGAAATCCTCCCAACGCATAACCCTAGTGTAAACATGTATACATTATGGCAACATCGCTTCGGTTTGTCAACAAGATTTTTTCCTTACTTTTCCTTTCGCTCCCTTGCCGCTTCGATGAGCTGGCGCGCCGTCTTCTCCGGCACTTCCTCATAGTGGCAGAAGCGCAGCGTATAGGTGCCGCGCCCCTGCGTCAGGGAGCGCAGTTCCGTCGCGTACTTGTGCAGCGCGGCGAGCGGCACCTGCGCGCGCACCTCGCTCATATCCTTGCTGATCATCTCCATGCCGAGGATGCGCGCGCGCTTCGCATTGAGCTGCCCCATGACGTCACCCATATAGTATTCGGGCGCCTGGACGCACATCTCGTAAATCGGTTCAAGAAGCACGGGCGAGGCCTCCATAATGCCCTTTCTAAGGGCGATCGCCGTCGCCGTCTTGAAGGCGACTTCCGACGAATCGACCGTATGGTACGAACCGTCGTAGAGGTTTACCCGCACATCGACGACGGGGTAGCCTGCGAGGATGCCGGCAGCAAGCGTCTCCGCTGTCCCCTTCTCCACAGCGGGCACATATTGGCGCGGCACGCTGCCGCCGAAGATGTTCTCCGTGAACTCGTTGCCCGTGCCCGCATCGCGCGGCGAAATCTCCAGCATGACGTGACCGTACTGGCCGTGTCCGCCGCTCTGCTTCTTGTGCTTTCCTTCCGCCTTGACGCTCTTCCTTATCGTCTCGCGATAGGCGATGCGCGGCTCGGCAAATATCGCCTCGATGCCGAACTTGCGCTTCATCCTCTCCTGCAGGACCTCAAGGTGAACCTCACCGATGCCGCGAATCAAGGTCTCCTTCGTCTCCGCATCCTTTTCGAGCTTGAGGCTCGGATCTTCCTCACACTCCTTGGCAAGCGCCGCAAAAACCTTATCCTCCTCGCCCTTCTTCTTTACATAAACGGCCTGTGCAAGCATCGGCATGGGGAATTCGATGGCATCGTAGGAGAGCGGCGCTTCCTTCGCCACAAGCGTATCCGAGGTGCGCGTATTCTGCAGCTTCGCCGCGACGACGATGTCGCCGCCATGCGCCTTGGCAACAGCGATTTGCTTCTTGCCCTGCATCGTGTAAAGCGTGCTCACGCGCTCCATCTGCTGCGTCGAGATATTCCAATACGAGGCGTCACTCTTCATCTCGCCCGAAAAGATGCGGATGAAGCTCAAGCGTCCAACAAACGGATCGACGATCGTCTTGAAAACCTGCGCGGAAAAGGGATCGCCGGGCGTGCGCTCCGCCAATTCCTCGCCACCGGGCAGCGTTCCCACGACCGTTCGATCCGTCGGCGCCGGCAGATATTCGACCATATCGTTGAGGAGCGCGTGCATGCCGACATTCAAGGAAGCCGAGCCGCAGAGCACGGGAAAAATCTTACCCGTCTCGATGCCCTCGATCAGAGCCTCTGCCACCTCGCGCTCATCGAGTGTCTCGCCCTCGATGTATTTTTCGAGAAGATTATTGTTTATTTCAGCAACACCCTCGATGAGCGTCTGCCGCGCCTCTTCCACTTCGTCCCTCATATATTCGGGAATCTCATCGAGCGCCACGCAGTTGTTCTTGTCGCGCTCCTTGATGCGGACCGTCATGGCGAGGAGATCGACGACGCCCTGAAAAGCCGCTTCCTTGCCGACAGGCAGCTGGATCGGCACGACGCCCGTACCGAAGCGCAGGCGCAGCTCATTGACGACGCTTTGGAAGTCGGCGTGCTCGCGATCGATCTTATTGACGAAGAAGGCGCGCGGCAAATCCAGCGCTTCCGCATAGCGCCAGACTTTCTCCGTCTCCACCTCGATGCCCGAGACGGCCGAGATGACGACGAGAGCACTGTCCGCCGCCTGTAAGACGCTCTTCACCTCGCCAACGAAGTCCGGATAGCCCGGTGTATCAAGGATATTGAGCTTATGATCGAGCCATTCACAGGCGAGCAGCGAGGTCTGTATGCTAAGCTCGCGCCGCGTCTCTTCCGGCTCATAGTCCGAAGCCATCGTCCCGTCGGCGATGCTGCCGCGCCTCTTGATCGCCCCCGTATTGAAAAGGCAATCCTCCGCGATGCTCGTCTTCCCCGACTTGCCGTGCCCGACAAGGGCGATATTGCGGATATTCGTGCTTGCGTACTCTTTCATTTGATCAACTCCTCGTTATTTTATGTTTTCTTTATTCTCTGAAAATGAGATATATCCTGCTTTTTAGAGCGAGATAATTTTCCAAAAAAATACCGCCATCAAGCGGCCTTTGCCTGATGGCGGCATCTCTTCTTCCTTCACGTTCCTCTGCTCAATCTTCCGCTTCTTCCAAGCGCATCAGCATGAAGCAGTAATCGGAGAGGCGGTTGAGAAAGACGCGGTCTTCCTCATGGAGATCGGCCTCTTTCGCCAAGGCGCAGAAGCGTCTCTCAGCACGGCGCACGGACGTGCGTGCAAGATCGAGCATCGCGCCCGCCTGCGTATCGCCGGGGATGAGAAAGTGAGCGAGCTTCGGCAGCTTCGCATCGATGGCATCGATGTCCTTCTCCATCATCTCCGAATCCTCGCGCGTGATCATCGGCTTTTCACCAAGACTCGCGATATCGGCCATGAGAAGCGGCAGCTTCTTGAGCAGCACGAGAACCTTCTCCCGCACCGCTTCCTTTGTCGCAAAAGCGCGCGCCATGGCGAGCGCCGATCCCGCCTCATCAACCGAACCGTACGTCTCGACGCGCAGCGCATCCTTATCGACGCGCTCGCCCGTATATAGGCTCGTCTGCCCCTTGTCACCTGTCTTCGTATAAACGCCCATCTCTTTCACCTCAATGCTGTCAAACTTTCAGAAATCATGCGGCAGGAAATATCAGTCGAGGACTTCGATCGCGCTGAAGAAAATGGCGATCTCGCGCGCCGCGCTCTCAGGGCTGTCGGAAGCGTGGACGGCGTTCTTGCCAACGCTTTCGGCGTAGAGCTTGCGAACCGTTCCTTCGGCGGCCTCCGCCGGATTCGTCTTGCCATTGATTTCGCGCACGCGTGCGATGGCATCATCACCTGCGAGCACCATGGCAACGAGCGGTGCAGACGTCATGAATTCTTCCAGCTCCGCATAGTAGGGACGTCCGATATGCTCGGCGTAGTGTTTCTGCGCCACGCGCGGCGTCATCTGCATGAGCTTCATCGCGAGAATCTTGAGTCCCGCCTTTTCATAGATGGCGATGATGTCGCCCGTGTGCTGCTTCTCGAAAGCATCCGGCTTGATGAGTACCAAAGTCTTTTCCTGCATCTTCATATCTCCTTTTACTTCCCTTGATGTTCCCGCGCTTCGCGCTCCTCCCGATAGACTCGGGCCAGCTTGCAGTAATTCATCGCCGAGGCATGAACCGCCTCGACCTCGTCCTCGCGCAGCGCACGGATGATGCGCGATGGATTGCCATAGACCAGGGAATCGTGCGGAATCTTCTTGTGCTGCGTCAGAAGCGTCGCTGCTCCGATGATCGTATTTCCACCGATCTCCGTGTAGCCGAGCAAGGTGGATCCCATGCCGATCAGACAGTTGTTGCCAATCTTGCTGCAGTGAATCAGCGTGTTATGGCCGATCGTCACATAATCGCCGACAATCGTCGGCGCATCGCCCATGACATGGATCGTCGCATTGTCCTGAACGTTCGTGTACCTGCCGATGACGACGGGCTGCAGATCGCCGCGGATGACCACATTGAACCAGATGTTCGCCCCTTCCATGATCGTCACATCGCCGACGATCGTAGCGTTCGGTGCAATGAGCGCCGTCGGGTCGATCTTCGGCACTTTGCCTTTGTAAGGCAGGATGACTGCCATGCGAACCCCTCCCTTTTCCTTCTTCCCTTATCGGACAGAACTATTATAAGGAATTTTTTCGCGCTTGTAAAGGAGACGCCCGCATTCATGCCGACTCAGACCTCAGACAAATCCATTTCAAAAGCGCACTTCATAGCAGACCTCATATTGGAAGCAACTGCGCCAAGCGTCGCACCCTTTCTTCACGCAGCCATTTCCCCACGTCCGCGCCGCGAAGTTCGGGCGGCGCCTCCGTACCACGCACTTGAAGCATTTTCCGCAACAGCTCTTCCCCATGCACCAGATAGTACGGTAAAGTGCCATGGTCGGCGCAGATGATACGACGAAAATCGGCGAAGGAAAGCCCCGATTTTTCGACCGCAAGCAAAAGATCGGCAATCTTTCCCGTCTTTTTCAAAAGCGGTGCACGCATGTGCTCCTTGATGACGAAGTACGCCGCCATAAGCCACGATTTTGGCAAGGTCATGTGCTTGTTCCACGCATCGAGTACAAGGAGTCCGCGCTGCTCGTGCCCGTAATGATGCGGCAGCATTTCCTCGGGAGTCTTCCCTTTGCCGATGTCGTGCACGAGAGCGGCAAAGCGCGCTTCGATCGTCTGCGTCTTTCGCGCTACGACATCGACGATCTGCATCGTATGGCAGTAGGCGTCGCCTTCGGGATGATATTCCGGCGGCTGCGTCTTTCCCTTCAGGGCAAAGATTTCCGGGAACACCGATTCCAAGAGGCTCGCGTGCGCAAGAGCTTCAAAAAAAAGCGAGGGCTGCGGCGCGGCAAGCGCACGCGAAAGCTCGTGCACGATGCGCTCTGTCGGTTCTTCCCCAAGCTCTGCAGCACAATCCGCCATCAGTGTCCGCGTGCCATCGTCGATGACAAATCCCAGTTCCGCCGCTTGACGCGCTGCACGAAGAGCCCGCACGGGGTCTTCGGAAAAATGATGCGACGTCGCGCGAATCACGCAATGCGCAAGGTCACTCCGTCCACCGTAGGGATCAATAAGTTCCATCGCGGGCAGGCGATAAGCCATGCTGTTGATGCGCGTATCGCGGCGAAAGAGATCGTCTTCGATCGTGACTTCCGCCCCAAAATCTACGGCAAAGCCGCGATAGCCATGCCCCGATTTCCTCTCGCGACGCGCGAAGGAAACTTCCGAGCGTACGCCGTCGATTTCTACGAGATAGACAGGAAAGGCGTGACCTATGAGAGAAGCTGCAGGGAAAAGCTCTGCGAAAGCCTCCCTTTCCAGCCCCGTGATGACGAAGTCCTTATCCCGCGGCGTTGCGCCTCTAAGATGATCGCGCACCCAGCCGCCGACGAGGTAGACCGTACCTCCCGCCCCTTCCACGGCCTTGACGAACTCCTCCTCACGCATACACGACTCCTTCACCTTCGACACATTTCCTGCGTCAGCGATGTTTCAAAATTCTCGCACCATGCGCATCAAGAGAAAGCTGCAGTGCGTGTGCCTCGATTTCATGCTCTCTAAAGGCTTCAACCATCGCCTGTCCCACCGACTCTTCATTCTCCAGCGTATAGGCGATAAGACACGGCCCCGCGCCGCTGAGGCTTGCGCCGAGCGCACCTGCCCGGCATGCGGCACGAAAGACATCCTTCATGCCGGGGATGAGCTTTTCTCTGTACGGCTGGTGCAGGGCATCAGCGAAGGCGTTGCGCAAAAAACGCGGCTGTCCCTTCGTCAAAGCAGCGACAAGAAGCGCCGCACGGCTAACGTTGAAAACGGCATCCTTCATCTTCACCTGCTCAGGCAGAACGCTTCTGGCAAGCCGCGTCGAAAGCGGAAACTCCGGCACGGCGACGACGAGCTTCAGCGGCATGCGAGGCATCAGGGAGAAGCATTCGACCCTGCCGCGCGTGACGACGCTGATCGTGAAACCGCCAAAAATGGCGGGCGCCACATTGTCGGGATGACCTTCGATGTTCGTCGCTATCTGCAGGAGCTCGCGCCTGGAAAAGCGGTTGCCTAAGAGGGCGTTCGCCGCCTTGAGTCCTGCAACGATCGCCGCCGCACTGCTGCCAAGACCGCGCGATAAAGGGATGTGGTTCGTCATGCGGATATGGAAGCCCTTGACCTCATCTTCCCGGTGCGCGCGCTTCAAGATCGTGCGAATGGCGCGAAGGACAATGTTGCGCTCATCAGCGGGGATATTGGCCGCACCCTCTCCCTCGATTTCGATGACGAGCCCCTCTTCCCCTTTCAGCGTAAGCTCCAGATCGTTATAGATCGTACAGGCGACCCCTATGGCGTCGAAGCCAGGCCCGCAGTTCGCACTCGTACCCGGCACGCGAACGCGGATCGTTCGATTCAGCATGCGCCGTCCTCCTGCGGATTTTCCACGCGGATGATGCTGCGGATCTCACTGACGACGGCAAGTTTCTCAAGATCCGCCGCCGCCTCCTGCATCTTCCTGTGCTTGACGACATGCGTGACCGCGACGATTTCCGCACGCTCCTTATATCGTCTCGTCTGAATGACGGATTTCAGACTGACCTTGTGGTTGCCGAATGCCGTCGCGATGGCAGCGAGAACGCCTGGCTCATCATCGACGAGAAGGCGTACATAATAGGACGCTTTCGTTTCCTCCACGGGGCAAAGCGATTTGTGCGCATAGCACGTGCAGTGCAGTCGCCCGAACGTATCGAGCTGCATGTCGCGCGCGATGTCGATGACATCAGCGACGACGGCTGAAGCCGTCGGCAAAGAGCCTGCACCGCGTCCGTAGAACATCGCCTCGCCGATGGCGTTGCCGCGCACGAAGATCGCGTTGTAGACGTCGTTGACGGAGGCGAGCGGATGCGCCTTCGGCAGGAATACGGGATGCACGCGCACATCGATGCCCGCCTCTCCGCAGTCGCGCCCGATAGCCAAAAGCTTCACGACATAGCCGAGAGCCTTTGCGTACTCAATGTCCTCGGGCGTAACCTTCGTGATTCCCTCGACGGAGACATCCTCGAAGCGGATGCGCGTATTGAATGCGATGGACGCGAGGATTGCAATCTTGCGCGCTGCGTCGAGACCCTCGACGTCAGCCGCAGGATTCGCCTCGGCATAGCCCTTCGCCTGAGCCTCCTTGAGCACGCTGTCGTAGTCTGAGCCGTTCTCCGCCATCTGCGAGAGCATGTAGTTCGTCGTGCCGTTGATGATGCCCATGATTTCCGTGACGCGGTTCGCTGTCAGGCACTGTTTCAGCGGCATGACGATGGGGATGCCGCCGCCGACGCTCGCTTCAAAGTGGAAGTCCACGCCGTATTTTTCCATCGCCTCGAACATGTCCTTGCCGAACTGCGCCACGACGTCCTTATTTGCCGTCACGACGTTCTTACCCTTCTCCATCGCGACCAACATGTACTCGCGCGCCGGATGGATGCCGCCAAGAAGTTCGATGACGATGTCGATTTCCTCATCGTTTAGGATTTCATCCACATTCTCGGTCAGATGCAGCCCCTCCATATAGGGGCGCTCTTTCTTCGCATCGCGCACGAGCACGGACTTCAGCGTGAGCTTCACGCCCGCCTTCGCCGTGATCTCGCGCTCGTTCTCGCGAAGCACGCGCACGACGCCCGTGCCGACCGTACCGAAGCCCAGCATGCCGATCTTGATCTCTTTCATCTCTTCCCCTTTCATCATGCCTGTCCGAGGACTTCGAGACGCTTCACTCCGTCCACCATGCGCAGCTTGTCGAGAAGCGCTTCAAGATCCACCGAGAGGTTCGCCGTCTCAATGGAAACCGTCGCATTCGCCACACCCTGCAGGGGGATGCCCTGATTGATCGTCAGAACGCTTCCCGAATCCGCCGAAATCGTATTGAGCACGCTCGAAAGGACGCCCTTCTTATGCTCCAAGAGGAGCGTCAGCGAGATGATCTTGTTGCGGCTCGCTTCATAGAAAGGAAAGACATAATCCTTGTACTTGTAATAAGCGCTGCGGCTCAATCCCATACTGTCGACCGCCTCGTTGATCGTGCGTGCGTCGCCGCGCTTAAGCATCTCCTTCACGCGGATTGTCTTCTTGATCGCCTCGGGCAAGATCTGCTCCTGCACGAGGAAAAATCCACTCTGCGCCTTCTGTTCTGTGTTTTCTTTGCGTTCTCTTGGCATAAAAATTCCTCCTGCCGCATAAATTCCACGCTTGGAATTATACCATTGTCCAACACTATTGTACAGTCCCTATAGACATTTTGCGAGAAAAGAATTCTCAAATACTCCCTCTCAACGATGCCCCGCCTTGATCTTGCTCTCCGTGCCATTCAAGAGGCGCGTGATGTTCGTATGGTGACGCACGATGACGAGAACGGCGGCGAGGACGCCAAAGACCGTGTATTCCGTTGGGCAGTCGAAGAAGAAGGCGAGCACGGGCACGAGCGCCGCGCCGACGATGGAGCCGAGCGAAACGTAGCGCGTGACGAGCACGATGACGAGCCATGCGAGGAAGACGACACCCGTCACCGCCGGCATGAGCATCGCTATGACGCCCAGCCCCGTAGCGACGCCCTTGCCTCCCTTGAAGCGCAAAAAGACGGACGCCGAGTGTCCGAGAATGGCGGCGATACCGCCCAAGACCATGGAAAGCGGCGTGCCGACGAGAAGCATGGCGATATAGACGGCGAGGAATCCCTTGAGGAAGTCGAGCGCGAAGACGAGCGCCCCCGGCCCCTTGCCCAGCGTGCGGTAGACATTCGTCGCGCCGATGTTGCGGCTGCCGTGTTCGCGGATGTCGATGTGCCAGATGGTGCGGCAAAGAAGCAGACCGTTCGGCACAGAACCCAGAAGGTAGGCGATGATGCAGGCGAAAAGTGTCATATCTCTTCCTCCTCCCTGCCGCGCACGATGAGACGCAGCGGCGTTCCCTCGAAACCGAAGCTCTCGCGCAGCTTGTTCTCGATGTAGCGCAGGTACGAGAAGTGCATGAGCTCAGGCTCGTTCACAAAAACGATAAACTTCGGCGGACGGATGTCCGCCTGCGTCATATAGCGAATCTTGAGCTGCTTGCCCTTGTGAGCAGGCGGTGGATTCACGGCGATCATATCGCGCACGAGGTCATTCAGGATGCTCGTCTTGACGCGCATCGACGCCTGATCTGCCACATACTTGACGAGATCGGTGACGCGCGCGACGCGTTGATGCGTGAGAGCCGAAGTATAAAGGACGGGCGCGTACTGCAGGAAGCCAAGTTCTATGCGCAGTTCATCCGTGAAGCGCAGCGTAGACTTTTCATCCTTGTTTTCATAGATGTCCCACTTGTTCACGATGAGCACGACCGCCTTGCCCGATTCGTGGGCATAGCCTGCGATCTTCTTGTCCTGCTCGGTGATGCCCGCCGTGGCGTCGAGCACAACGAGCACGACGTCGGCGCGGTCGACGGCGCGAAGCGCTCGCATGACGCTGTAGCGCTCAATCGGCGCATCGATCTTTCCCTTGCGTCGCATGCCCGCCGTGTCGATGAGGATGAACTTCGTGTCCTCCGCCATAAAGTGCGTGTCGATGGCATCGCGCGTCGTGCCCGCAACGTCGCTAACGATGACGCGCTCCTCGCCCAGGAGTGCATTGACGAGCGAGGATTTGCCGACGTTCGGACGGCCGATGACGGCGATGCTAATCTCATCCGACTCTTTCTCTTCCTCTGCTCCTTCGGGAAAGAGCGCCACGAGAGCATCGAGCAGATCGCCGAGATTCATGGCGTTCGTAGCAGAAATCGGCACGGGATCGCCAAGGCCGAGGTTGTAGAACTCGTAGACGTCCGCCTCCTGCTTGGGCGAATCGATCTTGTTCACGGCCAAGAGCACGGGCTTCTTCGTCGTGCGCAGCATCTTGCCGACTTCCTCATCGGCAAGCGTCAGACCCGCACGGCCGTCGACGAGGAAGAGGATGACGTCCGCCTCCTCCATGGCGATCTGCGCCTGCTGGCGCATCGAGCGCAGGATGACATCGCTCGTATCGAGTTCGATGCCTCCCGTATCGATCATCGTAAATTCCTTGCCGAGCCATTCGGCATCAAGGTAGATGCGGTCGCGCGTGACGCCCGGCAAATCATCGACGATGGACACGCGCTTCCTGCCCAATTTATTGAAGAGCGTGGACTTGCCCACGTTCGGGCGTCCCACGATCGCTACGATCGGCTTGCTCATTCCATCCTCTCCTTTTCCTCTTTCCTCGGTTTCGTATACGCCGCGTTGCTCTGCCACATATACGAAGCCTCATCATCCGACGCCCCTCGATAATGCGCCCAATCAAGAAGGGCGCGCGCGAGATCGCCGCCGCCCTGCGCCGTCTCGACGCGAAGGTGCGGCACGGCGCTGCGAAATGCATCGAGCGTCATATCGTCGAGCAGAACGTTCTCGCCCGTGCGCAGGGCGCACTCGGGCAGGAGAACGCCGTGCGGCGCCTCGGTAATCTCTCGCAATGCGCGCAGCATGTCCTCACCCGTCAGAAGTCCCGAAACATTGACCGTCCTGCCAAAGTAATCGTTTTCCACACCGAGACAACGAACGCGAAGCCCCGGTACAGAAAGCCCAGCCACAAGCTCCTCGAAAAGCGGTGCAACAGACGTGCCCGAGAGGATCACGAGATGCAGCGGCTCTTCATATCCCTCGGGCGCAGGCAGCTTCTGCAAGGTATTTTTCCATTCCTCGATGAAGCTTCGCGCAAGCCCAATGCCGTTGTCGAGCTGTGGGAAACCATCGTATTCCTCCACGGGCGGCACGGGAAGGCCCGCGAGAAAGTAGAACTCATCGCCCAAGTAGACGAAACTATTGCCCGTCTCCTCTCGCGCACGCCGCTGCCATGATGCAATCTGGTGAATGACGGCGACCGCACCCTTGCGGTCAAACATCTTCAACGGATAGCATCCCTCGCGAAAGCGCGTGAGTCCGACGGGCACGACGGCGAGCGACAGCGCATGCGGCCGCCTGGCCATCAATTCCTCCACCGTGCGGTCAAGCTCCCTGCCATCGTTGAGTCCCGGGCAAAGCACGACCTGCGTATGATACTCGACGTCCGCCGCCTCCAAGCGGTCGAGATGGTTTGCAATCTCAGCCGCCCGCCGCGTGTTGAGCATGGCAGCGCGCAGATCGGGATTCATCGCATGGACGGAAACGAAGAGCGGCGACAGGTGATAGCGTTCGATCCGCTGGAAATCCTTTTCGCGCATATTCGTCAGCGTGACGAAGTTGCCATAGAGGAACGACATGCGATAATCGTCATCCTTGACCGACAGACTCTTTCTCATGCCAGGCGGCACCTGATCGACGAAGCAGAAGTAACAGCGGTTGCCGCACGAGCGTATACCATCGAACACGGCGGAAGCGAACTCTGCGCCAAGTTCTTCATCATAGTCCTTGTCGAAAGCAAGCAATTCCTGCTCACCGTCTGCATGTTCGACGAGAAGCTCGATCTCCTCTTCGGCGAAAGCAAAGCTCAGATCGATGATGTCGCGCAGTTCCTGCCCGTTGACGGCAAGGATCTTATCTCCCACCGCAAGTTCCAATTCTTCTGCCAGACTCCCCGGCGCTACGCGTATGATTTCCCCTGACAACATGCTGTTCCTCTGACTTTCCCCGGGGACATACCCCGCTCTGATGAATAAGGGAGTGATGAATATTCATCACTCCCCGACTTCTTACTTATTCAGCTATGAGGCTTGATCCTTCAGTCCTCGCCGCCCTCTTCGTGGGTGACAGGCTCGTCCTTGTAGTAGGAAACGTCCGAAACCTCGGCATCCCGCTGCGCCCTCGTGATGGAGAGCGAAATGCGTTTGCGCTTCATGTCGATGTGCAGGATCTTGACCTTCACGATGTCGCCGAGCTGCACAGCCTCATCGGCACGCGCAATGCGGCGGTCGGCAAGCTCGCCCATCGGAATCAGGCCATCGAAGCCCGGCTCGATCTCCATGAAGGCGCCGAAATCCGTGAGCTTGATGATCTTGCCCTTGATGTGCGTTCCCTCTGCATAACGCTCCGCCTTGTCGAGCCACGGGTCGCGCATCGTGTCCTTGACGGACAAAGAGATGCGCTTCGTCTCGGGATCGAAGTTCTTCACATAGACGTCGACCTCATCGCCGACGGAAAGAACGTCGGACGGCTGCTTCACGCGATGCCATGCGAGATCCGAAATATGCGCAAGGCCGTCGACGCCACCGATGTCGATGAAGGCGCCGTACTCGACGAGACGCTTGACCGTACCGCGGATGATCTGCCCGACTTCAAGCTTCGAGAAGACCTCTTCCTGCTTCTTCTCGCGCTCTTCCTCCAGGAGACTGCGGCGCGAAAGAACGAGACGCTGCTTGCGGATGTCGATCTCGATCGGCAGAGCTTCCACCGTCTGGCCGACATAGATGGAAAGATCCTTGACGAAGTGAAGCTCCATCTGCGACGCGGGAATGAAGCCTCGCAGACCGTTGACGGATGCAACGAGACCACCCTTGACAACCTGCGTGACCTGCGCCTGCACAGTCTTTCCTTCTTCTTTCAGCGCCTCGATCTCTTTCCATGCGACCATGCGGTCAGCACGAACCTTGGAAACCGTAGCGCCATTCTCACCGCCGAGGCTCACGACAAAGACCTCGATCTCGTCGTCGACCTTCACGACATCCTTGGCGGAATCCGGCTCAGGTGAGGCAAGCTCCCTCTTCGAGATGGGAATGTCCGCCTTGAGGCCAGCAATGTTGACATAAGCCTGACCATCGTCGACAGCGACGACCGTAGCCTTTACGACATCGTGTTCCCTTACCTCCTGCATGGACTCCTCTTCAGCCTCAAGCAAACTCTTCATGTCCTGTTCTTGCACTTTTGATATACCTCCTTGATAATCCAGTCCGGAGTTGAAGCCCCAGCTGTAATACCAATTTTTTTGATTTTATCAAACCATTCGTCCTGCAGCTCCGCCGCAGTTTCGATATGATAGGTTTGGCATTCCTTGGCGCACAACTGCGCGAGGCGCGTCGTGTTCGCACTGTTCTTGCCGCCGATGACGAGCATCAGATCCACTTGCTGCGCAAGCTTGACCGCCGCCTCCTGACGCTGATCCGTAGCCGTGCAGATCGTACGGACGATGCGCACGTCGTTCGACTTGTCCAGCAGATGGAGTACAATCTCCTTGAACTTCGCACCGGAAAACGTCGTCTGCGCGACGATGCCCAAGCGCGCACATGGTGCGACAGCTTCGGCTCCCTCGACGGAATCCACGATGACGGCATCGCCGCCTGCCCATTCGAAGATGCTCCTGACCTCCGGATGAAGCTTCTCCCCTACGATAACGACAGAATACCCTTCTTGAAAAAGCTCATGCGCCGTGGACTGTGCCTTCTTCACATGCGGACACGTCGCGTCGACGAGAGAAAGCCCTCGCTCCTTCGCTTCATCATAGACGAGGGGACCAACCCCATGCGAGCGTATGATGACTGTCCCTTTCTCCAACTCGGGCAAGGCATTGACCATGCCGACGCCCTCCTCCGCCAGACGCGAAACCATCTGAGGATTGTGGATGATGGGACCGAGCGTGCAGGAAGTTCCGTCGGGTGCGGCCTGTTCGCGCGCAAGTTTAATCGCACGCTTCACGCCATAGCAGAAGCCAAGGGATTCTGCCAGAAATACTTCCATATATCTACCACCAAATATCCAATGTATCGCAGAAAGGCAGTTTCTCCCCATTTCTGCAATCTATTTTATATTATAGCATAAAATCAATCGCTTATGCTATCATTTTTTATCATTGCGTAAATTTCATCCATTATTTTTTGCGAAAAATCCTGCAGCGCCTGCTTATCCTGCTTTTCTCCTTGAAAAATCAAGGGTTTTCCATAAATGACGCGAAGCTTCGGCAGGAAGCCGCCATTGGCAAAAACATGATCGGTGCCGATGATAGCGGCCGGCACGACGGGAGCTTTTGCCATGGCCGCGAGCAGCGCGACGCCCGGCTCCGCCTTCTTCCTCTCCCCATGGCGGCTGCGCGTTCCCTGCGGGAAAACACCGAGGCAGCGTCCTTTCTTGAGTTCGGCGAGAGCCGCCTTGATCGCGCCCCGGTCTGCTGCACCGCGCTTTACGGGAAACGAATGACAGCTCCTTAAGATATAATCCGCGATGAAATTGAAGAAAAGTTCCTGCTTCGCCATGTAGCTGACGGGGCGCGCAAGAAACGTCGCCAAGAGCGGCGGATCCCAGTTGCTCATGTGATTCGCCGCCAAGATCACAGGCCCTTCTTTCGGCATGTTTTCTCTACCCTCAATCTTGGCACGAAAAACAATGGAAAAGAGCATGGCAAAACTGATTTTCAATAAAGCGTAAATCATTTGCCGCACCTTTCTACGATAGCACGCACAACGGCGGCGATATCCATGCCCGTCGTATCGAGCAGCTCTGCATCCGGCGCCTGCACAAGCGGCGAGATCTCACGCTCGCTGTCCGTCTTGTCACGCCGTGCGATGTCCCCTTCAAGCTCTGCGAGCGTCATGTCGTAGCCCTTTTCCTTCATCTCCTTCCAGCGACGTTTCGCACGCTCTGCCAAGGAGGCCGTGAGGAAAATCTTCACGTCAGCATTCGGCAGAACGTGCGTGGCGATGTCCCTGCCGTCCATGAGCACGCCGCCCGCGTCTGCCATGCGCCTTTGCTGATCGACCATCTTCTCGCGCACGGGACCCAAGCGCGCCACTTGCGATACGACGGCGCTGACCGCAGGCGTGCGGATTTCGCTCGTAACCTCTTCACCGTCGACGAAAACCTGCGTCCGCTTCCCATCATAGCGCAGACTGACCACGATGTCGGCGACAGCTGTGAGAATCTTCTCATCCGTCAGAGGCTCTCCGGCCTTGAGTGCCTTCCACGCAACGGCACGGTACATCGCGCCCGTGTCGATGTAAGTGTAGCCCAGTTCCTTCGCCGCGAGCTGAGCTACCGTGCTCTTGCCCGCACCCGCCGGCCCGTCGATCGCCACCACGAGTTTCTTTGCCATCATCTTTCCCCCTGTTGCACAAGTCCATCCAACGTCTGATAAAAAGACGGATATGAGATATTGACGCAAGATGGCGCATCGAGCGTCACGCCCACTCCTGCGGCGCCTGCCACGGCGAGCGACATCGCCATGCGATGATCGTCGTAGGTGCGGCAGGAGGCGGGCGAAAGCGTGCGCCCGCCATGGATGACCATGCCGTCCTCCTTCGCCTCGACAGCACCCGGGGCGAGGCGATTGAGCTCCGTCGTCACCGCTGCAAGCCGGTCGGTCTCCTTGACGCGCAGTTCCGCCGCACCCGAAATCACGGTGTCGCCGTCTGCGAAAAGCGCCGCGACGGCAAGGATTGGGATCTCGTCAATGAGGCGCGGAATGATCTCGCCGCTAAACGATGTACCACGAAGCGACGCCGCCCGCACGCGGATGTCAGCGAGCGCCTCGCCGCCGCTCTCACGCTCGTTGTCAATCGTGATGTTCGCACCCATGTCGGACAATACATCGAGAATACCCGTGCGCGTCGGATTGACACCTACATCCTGCAGGATGATGTCGCTTCCCTCAATCAGAGACGCTGCAACGAGCCAGTACGCGGCAGAGCTGATGTCGCCAGGTACACGGATCTCTTCGGGCGCAAATAGTTCGTCGGCCGGCTCGATCGTCACCTTCGTCCCCTCGCGCTCAATCCTTGCACCGAAGGCGCTGAGCATGCGTTCCGTATGGTCGCGCGAAAGTGCCGGCTCCGTCAGACAAGTCTCTCTTTCCGCATAAAGACCCGCAAGAAGCACCGCCGACTTCACCTGTGCGCTCGCGACGGGACTTTCGTAGTCCATCGCGCGAAGCGATCCCTCATGCGGCAGTACGGCGAGCGGCAGGAAACGATCCGAACCGCGCCCCCGAATCGCAGCCCCCATGCGTGTGAGCGGTTCAACAACACGCCCCATGGGGCGACGCGAGAGCGATGCGTCGCCCGTAAGCACCGAGAAGAACGACTGCCCCGCGAGAATCCCCAGCAGAAGACGCAGCGTCGTGCCGGAATTTCCCGCATCGAGGATGCCCTGCGGCTCTTTCAAGCCATGCAGGCCGACACCCGTGACGAGGAGGGCGCCGTCCGCCTGTCGCTCGACGCCTGCGCCGAGTGCCCTCATGCACGCCGCTGTCGAAAGGCAGTCCGCCGCTTCGAGGAAGTTTTGGACGCGCACCTTTCCTTTCGCTATGGCAGAAAACATCACGCTGCGATGTGAAACGGACTTGTCCCCGGGCACGCGGATCTTCCCCGTCAACCCCCTCTTTGCCGGACGGATTTCTCTTCCTTCAGCCATATACATCTTTCCCCTCAAAATCATGCTTTCAAACTTCTGCCTGTCCCACACGGGCGGCGCTCCAGCGTCCCGCTGCCGCCCCCATGGAAAACGCCGCCTGCAAGTTGTATCCACCCGTGAAGCCGTCGACATCGACGACCTCGCCGGCAAAATAAAGACCCGGCACAAGCTTTGATTCCATCGTCTTGGGATCGATCTCCTTCGTCGAGACGCCGCCCGCCGTCACGATGGCCTCGGCGAGAGGCCGCGTCTTCTCGATCGTGAGCACGAGATGCTTGATCACCTCGGAGATTCTCATGCGCTCTTCACGCCGCAAGTCGTGCACGAACTTTTCGGGAGACAGGTACGCCGCATCGAGCACGGGCGCGATGAGTTTCCCGGGCAAAAGATCGCGCATACCATTCTTCAGCGCCTTGTTCCGGTATTTTTCAAAGTCGCGCTGCACGCGCGCCGCAAAGACTTCAGGCGTCAGGGCGGGCTTCAAGTCGAGTACAAGCTCCACGAATTTCCCCGCCGCAAGCGCCTCGGCCGCCGCACGGCTCAAAGACAGAACGATGGGCCCTGTCACGCCGAAGTGCGTGAACATCATCTCGCCAAATTCCTCGCCGATTCTCCTGCCGTCAGCAAGAAGCGTCACGCGCACGTTGCGCAGGGACAGTCCCTGCGCCTCTTTGACCCAGTCCTCCTCCGTGACAAGCGGCACGAGCGACGGCAAGACATTCGTGACCGTATGGCCGAGCGTACGCGCCATCGTATAGCCGTCGCCCGACGATCCTGTACCCGGATATGACGCGCCGCCCACCGCGAGCACGACGGCGTCGGCACGCATCTTCGCGCCGCTCGCGAGTCTGACTCCCGCCGCATGTCCCTCTTCCACGAGGATCTCGGCGACGCGCACCTCCGTCTCGATCTTCACTCCGAGCGCATGAAGATGCCGGACGAGCGCCTCGACCGCATCGGTGGCGCGGTCACTGACGGGAAAGACACGCCCGCCGCGCTCCACTTTCGTCTCCACACCAAGTTCTCGGAAAAATTCCCGCACATCCTCATTGTCAAAAGCGTGCAGGGCGCTGTAGAGAAACGAGCCGTTGCCCGGGATATTCTTGACGATCTCTGCGACGGGCGCGACATTCGTGATATTGCAGCGCCCCTTGCCCGTAATCATCATCTTGCGGCCGGGCTGCTTCATTTTCTCCAAAAGGAGCACGGAAGCGCCTGCTTCCGCCGCCTTGGCCGCCGCCATGAAGCCAGCCGGACCTGCGCCGACAACGAGGACGCGCCGCGCACTCATCGTTCTTCTGCGAGGCGATAGAGCGCCTCGACCTCCGCCTTCGTCAGAGGACGCGAAGCGCCGCGCTTGACGCCGTCCAGCGTGAGCTGCGCAAAACGCGTGCGCTTCAGGGCGCGCACGTCGCACCCCACGGCCTCGAACATGCGACGCACCTGCCGATTCCTGCCCTCGTGCAGCGTGACCTCGACGTCACTGAGCCCCTTTTCCGTCACGCCGTAGACGCGCACCTCCGCCGGCGCCGTCATGCCGTCTGCCAGTTCGATGCCGCCTCGGAGCTTCTTCAGGGCTTCTGGCGTAAGGTCGCCCGCCACCTTCGCACGGTACGTCTTGTGCACGAGAAAGCGCGGATGAAGAAGAGCCTGCGTCAGTGTACCGTCATTCGTAAGGAGGAGCAGCCCTTCCGTATTCTGGTCGAGCCTTCCCACCGGATAGACGCGCACGTCCTTCACGGGCAGAAGGTCGAGCACCGTGCGCCTGCCGCGCTCGTCGGAAACGGTCGAGACGCAGCCCTTGGGCTTGTTCAGCAAGAAATAGACGAGACGCTCCTCTGCGGGAAGCGGCTCGCCGTCCACCGCAATACATGCGGTCGCCGCGTCCGCCTTCGTTCCCGGCTCACGCACCACCGCGCCGTCCACTGTCACGCGCCCCGCCGCAATGAGCTCCTCCGCCTTGCGGCGTGACGCCACGCCCGCGCGGCTGATGATTTTTTGCAATCGTTCTTCCATACTTCACCCTTACCCGTAAACTCTTATTAGACGCATCCGACGCACACCGCGCTCAGAGATTCGCCATATTGCAGACGATGTCGCGCGCCTCTTCCACTTCCGAGGCGAGGACGCGTATCTCGAAGTTCGCCTTGCGCTGGCTGCCGACGGATTTCCGATCCGTCAATATGCCTTCCGCCTCCAGCCTTTCGCAGATCTTCTCCGCCTGCCCCTTTGTTGCAGCCACAAAGATCGATGTCCACATGAAAATTTCCTCCTTCGGCGCTATCTCTGCAACACCGAGTTTTTGCCGAGCAAGGCCTCGATTTCCTGCACGACGGCAGGAGATGCGTCGAGCCAATACTGCGGCTCCAACTTCTGCCAACGTCCCTTCCGATTCAAAAAGACGACATGATCGCCCCTGTGCATCGCGAAAATGCCGTAGAGCGCATCGAGCGCAGCCGCTTCCTCGTGCTCTGCGGTAAGCGTGATGTAATAATCCTGCCGATAATCGTCGAGCGCAGTAATCGTGTCGGCAAGCACCTTGACGCCGTCATCTGTGAAATTCACGCGCCCCTGCACGACGATGGCCGCATCGGGAACAAGGAGGTTCACATGCGGGTAGAATACCGCGGGGAAGACGACGACTTCGACGGAATGCGTGTAGTCCTCCAATTCCAAGAAGCACATCGTGTCGCCCTTCTTCGTTGCGATCCGCTTCGCCGAGGAGATGAGGCCGCCGATGCGCACGAGTTGGCGCTCCTTCTTCTTGCCGTCTAAGATATCCCCGATGGGCACGAGATTCTTGATCTTCTTCTCATGGCGATCGAGCGGATGTCCTGTAATGAAGAAGCCTGTGTTCTCCTTCTCCCACGCGAGTCGCTGCACCGAGTCTGCCTCAGCGATGTCGGGAAGCGCGACGTCCTCAGCCTCCTGCATCGCCGCCTCGCCGAAAAGGCCGATCTGCCCGCTCGCTGCATCCGCGTGCTTTCGTGCAGCGACATCGATGACGCGCTCCAAGACGGCAAGAAGCTGCGAGCGGTGCGCGCCGAGCGAGTCGAACGCACCGCATTTGATGAGACTTTCAAGTACGCGCTTATTTGCCGTGCGCATATCGACGCGCGTGCAGAAGTCCAGGAGCGACGTGAAAGCGCCGCCTTCCTCGCGCACGGCTGCGAGACTCTTGATCGCCGCCTCGCCGACATTTCGCACGGCGGCGAGGCCAAAACGAATGGCCGCGCCGTCGACGCTGAAATTCGCCTCGCTCGCGTTGACGTCGGGCGGCAGAATCTTGATGCCCATGCGGCGGCAAAGCTCGATGTAGACGCCGACCTTATCGTTCGTGTCCATGATGCTCGTGAGCATCGCCGCCATGAACTCCTGCGGATAATGCGCCTTCAAGTACGCCGTCTGCCACGCCACGAGCGCGTATGCCGCGCTGTGCGACTTATTGAAGCCGTAGTCGGCAAAATGTGTCAGAAGATCGAAGATCTTTTCTGCCAAAGCATCATCAATGCCGTTCTCTCGCGTTCCCTTCATGTACGTCTCGCGCTGCGACATCAGGACTTCGTGCTTCTTCTTGCCCATGGCGCGGCGCAGGATGTCCGCCTGCCCGAGCGTGAAGTTCGCGAGCACCTGCACGACCTGCATGACCTGCTCCTGATAGAGCACGACGCCGAACGTCTCCTTCAAGATCGGCTCCAAGAGAGGATGCAGGTAGGTCACCTTCTTCTTGCCATGCCTGCCCGCGATGAAATCCGTCACCATGCCGCTGCCCAAGGGGCCCGGCCGGTAGAGCGCGACCGTCGGGATGAGGTCTTGAAAGTTTTTCGGCTGCAAGTCCTTGACGAGATTCGTCATGCCCGCCGATTCCATCTGGAAAACCGCGCCCGTATCGCCGCGGCAGAGCATCTCGGCTGTCTTCTCGTCTTCAAGCGGTATCGTGTCGATGTCGATCGTGATGCCGCGGCTCTTCTTGATGTTCTTCAAGGCGTCGGCGATGACCGTGAGCGTGCGCAGGCCGAGGAAATCCATCTTCAAAAGCCCCAGCTCTTCCACGTGATCCTTGTCGTACTCCGTCACGAGCGTGCCGTCGGAGACCTGCACAGGCACATAGTCGGTCAAGGGATTTCGCGCGATCACGACGCCCGCCGCGTGCGTCGACGAGTGGCGCGGCAGCCCTTCAAGGTCGCGCGCGAAGTCGATGAGCCGCTTCGTCTCGTCGCTCTCCTCATAGATGCTGCGAAAATCCTGCGAATCGGCGAGCGCACGGTCGAGCGTGATGCCAAGCTCTGACGGCACAGCCTTCGCCACGCGGTCGACGCTCGCATACGTCATTTCGAGCGCACGCCCGACGTCACGGATCGCGCCCTTCGCCGCCATCGTGCCGAAGGTGATGATCTGCGCGACATGATCGGCGCCGTAGCGGCGCTTCACATAGTCGATGACCTCCTCGCGGCGAATGTAGCAGAAGTCGATGTCGATATCGGGCATCGTCACGCGCTCCGGATTCAAAAAACGCTCGAAGAGCAATTCGTACTTCAGGGGATCGAGGTTCGTGATGCCCAGGAGATAGGCGACGATGCTGCCCGCCGCCGAGCCGCGCCCCGGACCGACGGCGATTCCCTCGCCGCGCGCATACTTGATGAAATCCCAGACGATGAGAAAGTAGCTGTCATAGCCCATGCGATGGATGATGGAAAGCTCGTAATCGAGCCTTTCGCGCACAGCGGGCGTGATCTTTTCGTAGCGAAGGGGCAGATTCTCCTCGCAGAGCTGCTTTAGGTAGGCCTCGTCCGACATTCCCTCCGGCAACGGAAAATTCGGCAGATGAAGATGCCCGAACTCAAAGTCGACCTTGCATCGCTCGGCGATCTTCTGCGTATTGGCGAGCGCCTCCGGGTGATCGTGAAAAAGCGCCTGCATCTCCTCGGGCGAGCGCATGTAGAACTCCCCTTCGGCATAGCGCATGCGCGTCGGATCATGGACGCCCTTGCCCGTCTGAATCGCGAGCAGGACATCGTGCGCCTCCGTGTCCTCTTTATGCACATAGTGGATGTCGTTCGTCGCCACGAGTCCGACGCCGAACTTCTCCGCCAGCTCAATGACACCCGCGAATGCTGTCTTTTCATCGGGGATTCCATGGTCTTGAATCTCAAGGAAGAAATTCTCTCGTCCAAAGATGTCGATATACTCCTCGACGAGCTTTTCCGCGCGCTCGCGCTCGCCACGCAGGATCGCCTGCGGGATCTCTCCCGCGACGCAGGCGCTGAGGCAGATGAGGCCCTTATGATACTTGCGCAGGATGTCCTTATCGACGCGCGGCTTGTAGTACATGCCCTCTGTATTGGCTAGCGAGACGAGTTTCACCAGGCTTCGATAGCCTTCATCATTCTCCGCAAGAAGAATCAGATGATAGTAGCGCGTGCCGCGCACCTCGGTGCGGTCAAAGCGCGACTCAGGCGCAAGATACGCCTCACAGCCGATGATCGGACGGATTCCCTGCTTCTTCGCTTCCTTATAAAAATCAATGACGCCGTACATCGCCCCGTGATCGGTGATCGCGACGGAATCCATGCCAAGCTCCTTCGTGCGTGCGATAAGCTCGGGAATGCGACTTGCGCCGTCGAGAAGGCTGTAGCATGTATGAACGTGCAAATGTGCAAAGGGAATCTTCGTCATGGCAGCCTCCTCTATCACTCTTTTATGTTTCGCTTCTTCCTATTATAAAGGAAAACGAGCGAACCTTCAACGCTTCTTCATATACGCTTCGGCAACAGCGAGAACATATTCCTGCAGCGCGGCGCCGACAGCGAGATCCCAATCAACATCACCCGCAAAGACCGTATTGGAAACGACGCGGATCGTGAGGAACGGCACATCGTACGTCTGGCAAATTTGCGCGACGGCGTCACCCTCCATCTCCTCAACCGCAGTGCCGTAGAAATCATGCAGGAAGAGCACGCGGTCGACTTGGCAGTTCCAGCTGTCCGCCGTACCGATGACGCCCTCCGTCACGCTTCCTTTCTTGTAGGAGTTCTTGAGCGCGAGCGCCGTCCGAAAGAGACCCTCGTCTGCTCTGTGAAAGACCTCCTGCGTGAAGCGACGCGCTTCCTTGTCGTAGGCAAAGACGCCGAGCTGGTCGAGTGCCTCTTCATCGACACCCTCACCGCGTGCGCGAAAGTGCGATTTCCATGCCGATATATTGACCGTCTCTCTGCCTATGACAATATCGAAATTCTTTAGAACCGGATCATGCGCTCCCGCCGTCCCCTGATTGATGACGGCGCAGGGGTGAAAGAACTCCATGGCAAGCGCCGTCGTCGCCGCCGCATTCGCCAAGCCCCACTGCGTGCGCGAAACGGCAAGAGGCACGCCATGATAAGTGCCCGAGGCGAAGTACCACTCACCGAGCCGGTATTCCTCCAGAGCGTCGAGCTGCTCGACTATATGGCTCGTCTCCACCCTCATCGCACCTTGGATGAGCAAGGGCGGCTCCCCCTTGTATGTCTTGCCCGACCGATCTGACAATCCTCCTACCATCCTCTTCCCTCCGTAAAATTCTCGCAAATTCTGCAAATGCAAAATAGTATACGCCTCTAACTTTACATTGTCAACTAAATCCTCTATAATGGAAATGACTAACTTTTCGACTTTACCGCAAAGGAGCGATTCCCTCTTGAAGATCATCGCACGGCATCTCACGGCCGACTTATACAACTGTAAAGAAAACAAGCTGCTCGACATGGAGATGACCGTCGCCTCCTTGAGGCGTCTCACCGAGGAAGCGGGCCTTCACATTCTGCAGGTCGACACGCAGGTGATTGAAAAGGGTCATTTCGTCGTCCTCCTCGCCCTCAAGGAGGGACATCTCGCACTGCACACCTACACGGAACTCCGCTACGCGGCGGGCGATATCTTCCTCTGTGACGCGAATGCCGAGCCTGAAACGCTCTTCAAAGGGCTTAGGAGTTTCTTCAAACCTGAAAAGATTCGCACGACCTTCCTCAAGCGCGGCGACTTCGGCAAGGCCAAGGATATGAAGCCAAAGATCAAGTCGCGCGTCGCGCCGCTTCGGCGCATCCACAACACAGGCGCAAAGGTTATCCGACTTCTCGCGCGTCGCAACCGCAAGAAGAACTTTTGAAAAAAGGCTGCCATCGGCAGCCTTTTCTATTTCACCTTCACTTATAAGCGGGAAGATCCGGCTCAATCGCCGTCGCCGCTTTGTAGTCACTCTCAGACTCCGCCGTCTTACCCGACAAACGATACAGATAACCGCGGCGATAATAGAATTTGGCATTGCCCGGCTCCAACCGAAGCGCCGCCGTATAGTCGTCGATGGCCTTCGCCTTCTCGCCCATATTCTCCAATACACCTGCGCGATTACCAAAGAACGCGGCATTCTTCGGCTCGAGATCGATTGCTGCATCAAGGTCAGCGAGCGCTCCATGAACATCATTGAGCTGGATCTTTTCAATCGCACGCAAGTTGAGAAGATCCGCATTCTTTGGCTCGATCGCCAGCGCCCTCTCAATGTCGAGAAGCGCCTCTTCGTTCCGATCCATCAAACGATAAGAAATCGAGCGCTCGATGTAGATGGGAAGTACATCCGACGTATGCTCCAATGCATGCGTATAATCGGCAATGGCTTCATTGAGCTGACCGAGCGCACGATAACTTCCCGCACGATTGAAATAAATGAGCGATGCCTGATCGGCGGGCACGCCTTCCAAAAGATGCGTGAAATCTGCAATTGCCTCTTCGTGCTTGCCCAAACGCTCGAGGCAAACACCACGCCGGCTCAAGGCTGGAACATTTTCCTTTTCGAGCGTCAATGCCGCCGTATAATCGTCCACGGCAGAAGCAAGATCCTGCTTCTGTTCCTTCGCCAAGCCGCGCTCAATATAGGCGCGCAGTTTGAGAACGTCATCGGCTTTTTCGAGCACATGCGTATAGCCATCTATGGCATCATCGAAGCGCCCCAGACGATAGAGCAAGGAAGCGCGATACATCTGCGCCCCCATATCGTCCGGTTGTAAGGCAACGGCTCGATCCATGTGCGCGAACGCCGTGCCACTGTCATTTTGAGCAAGCGCAGTCAATCCCATCTCGAATTCAATAAGCGCATTCCGAGGATCGAAGGACTGCGCCGTAAGAAAATCTTTCTGCGCATCCCCATAGCGCTTCATATCGCGCAAGACGATGCCGCGATTGACGAAAGCCGTCGGATTTTCTCCATTGATTGCAATCGCCCTGCTGAATTCTCTGTAGGCAGCATCGAGATCGCGCTTTTGGTAGCTGTCAATGCCGCTCTGAATTGCGGCGAAGTCCGGCGACTGTCCGGCAACTTCCCCCTGCCTTTTCGGAAGTTCCTGCGCCATCTTGCCCGCATCCGACTTCGGCAGCGTCTGCGCCGGCTTTGCTGCATCGCGCGAAGCAGCAGCATTAGATGCAGGCTTTTGCTCACGGTGTTCCTCACGCACGGATTCTTGCTCTTGCTCATGCGTTTTCTTCGGCTGCGTTTCCTGCACCTGCTTCTGTTCTTCCGTCTGCTCCGCTTTCGGCTTCTGCGGTTCGACAGGCGCGGCCGGCGTGAACGTCCCCAGGGTACGCGCGAGCGCATCGTCCACTGCAGAAGCCGCAGCCGGCAAACAGCCGCACCAAGCGGCAGAACCCGCAAGAATAGCAGCCAAAGCTGCCGTCTTCATCCCTTTTTTCACGAAATCACCTCATTATATTCAATGGACAAGCTGCAACAAAACGAAGATGACAAGCCCCAGACCCGCGCCAACGATGGATCCATTCATGCGAATCCACAGGAGATCAGGCTCCACCTTGTCGTAGACGAGATGGTTGAGCTGCTCGTCCGTCAGACGCGCGAGCACGTCGCGCACGATGACGGCGACGAGATCCTGCGCGGCGAGCGCCGAACGCGCCGCGAGATCGTAGAGCAGCCGGTCGATCGCACGCTGCATCTTCTCATCCCTGCCGACGAGCGCAAGCGCACGCCGCAGCTCTTCGACGAGGACGGCAGAAAATTTCTCGCGTAAGAGCGGCAATACTGTGTCGAATCTATGCCTGCCCCGCGCCAAGAAGAAATGCTTCTGCACAAACGCCAAACTTCGCTCGATCGCTTCTTCAAGCGGCAGCCCTCTGAGCATGGCGTCGCGCAGCTCCAGCGAGAAGGAACGAAACTCCTCGTCGGCACAAAGCTCCTCCGCCTTCTCATAGCATACTGCAAGAAATTCCCTCTGCAGCGCTGAATCCTTTTCGGCCAATTCCGTCAGTACGGTCAAGGCCTGATGACGCACGAGGTGAGCGAGATCGGCGAAGTTCACGACGTCCGCGATCTGCCCGATGCCGAGCAGGAACTTGTCCCAAGTGCTCCTGGCATTTTCCTTCGCATAGTTGAAGAGCAGATCCTCGACCTTTCGGGAAAACTCCGGGGCAGCAGCCTTCTCAGCGAGAAACTGCGCCGCCCGCGCGACGAGCACATGGTCGCGCTCGTCGTCGCGCATCCAGCGTCCGATCAAAGAAAAAATCTCTTCGGGACGCGACCGCTTCAGTTCGCTGCGCATCTCGTCCGCAAAGGCATTCGCCTGCTTCTCGCGATCGATGTGCATGGCGAAACTGCGCACATAGTGCAGGAACTGCGCGACGAGCTTTTCCTGCACATCCTCTCGCCGAAGAAACTCAAGCAAGCGAGCGACGAGGTCGATGTGCTGCAAGGCTTGGAAAATCTTGCGGCGTGAAAAGAACTCCTTCTGCACGAGCGTGACCGACGCTTCGATGAAGGACTCGCGGCGGCGCGGCAAAAGCGCCGTATGCCATGGGAAGCCCAACGGCTTCTTGAAGAGCGCCGTCACGGCGAACCAATCGGCAATGCCGCCGACGAGCGCAGCGTCGGCACAGGCGAGAAAGCCGCGCGCCAGGAGACTCTTCGGATATGCGATGACCAACGCGAGCGCCAAGAAGAATACGACAGCGGCAAAGAGCAGCGTCTTGTCCGCCTTGTTCCAAGAACGCCAAAACATCAGCCCACCGCCTTTTCCACAAAGTATGCGATGAGGAAAAGCGCCATGCCCGCCATCGCTCCAACGACGGAACCATTGATGCGAATCATCTGCAGATCGTCATCGACGCGGCTCTCCACGAAGGCGATGAGCTCGTCATCGGAGAAATCCTCCAGCCGCGCCTTGACCATCTGCGTGATAAAGGCGTGATGATCGTTCAGCTCCGCTTCAAGAAGATTCTTGAACATGGCGTCCGCACGCCTCTGCAGACTCTTCCTCTTGATGAACTCGTCAATCTTGCCGTCTACAAGAAGAAAGAAGGGGTCGCGCCAAAAGGGCGTCTCCCCCTTGGCGTTGCGCTCCAGCCAAAGGGCGAACTGTTCCGACAGATCGATCCGTTCGAAGGACGTTTCCTTCCACTTTGCAATCGCCTGTTTCAGCGAATCGTTTTTGCCGAGGGAATGCAGCAGTGAACGGAATTCTGCTGCAAGGCGCTCATACGCCTCGCCCTCGCCCTTGAGCATGGAGCTGATATAGGCGTCCATGTGCCTCACAGCGATTTCCCGCAAGCGCTCATCACTCAAATCCATCGCCTGAATGACCGTCGCTCGAAGCGACGCCTGTCTTTCATACCGCTCGCGCAGCTCGCGAATGTTTTCCAGCAGCACCTCCTGCATCTTCGCGTCGTGCAGCGTTCGGCGCACGGCGCGAAGTGCCACATGCAGGATACGTGCGCTATTCGTCTCTTCGGCAAGCATGTCGAAGAACCGCAGCAGGAATTTTTCCAAAGGAAAACTCTTAAAGCTCTCACGAATCGCCGGCCAGATGCGCTCGGCTACATGCGCCGCATCCATCGTCTCAGCCGCACGCAAAAGCACGGCGAAGGAGATGTCTTTGATCCGCTCGCGCCCGCCGCGCTCTTCAAGATAGGCGACGAACATCTGCGCCATGTCGATCTTCCTCGCTACAGCCATGATGTTCGCCGCACTCAGAAGATCGTTGGCAGCATAGTCGACGAGCGCCTGCATGATGCGCGTGCGATTCCGGCGCAGGATGTCCGTACGGTAGGATATGCCCAAGGGCTTTCGGAAGATCGCCGTGACGGCGAACCAGTCGGCAAGTCCGCCGACTGTCGATGCGAGGAAAGCCGCCTCCAGAAGATCCCAGAAGAACCCGCTGCCGACCATAGGCAGGACGGCGAGCGTGCCGATGACGCTGACAGAAAGCGCGAGCGTCGCCTTATACTTTTTCTGCAAGACCATATCGTTCACCGAAACCGTCAGCGCCGCTCAGCGTCGTTCGCCGGAACAGAGACGCGATGCGGATTCCGCTCCTTGGCGACGGCCAGCATCAACTTGATGCGGTTGAGCTGATTGACCTCTGAAGAGCCGGGATCGCAGTCAATCGCCACGATGTTCGCCCCTTTGTAATCACTTCGGAGACTGTGGATGACGCCCTTGCCCGTGATGTGGTTCGGCAGGCAGCCGAAGGGCTGCAGGCAGACGACATTCGGCACGCCCTCATGGATGAGCTTGACCATCTCGCCCGTGAGGAACCAGCCCTCGCCCGCCATATTGCCGAGCGACACATGCTTCTTCGCGAGACGTGCCGTTTCACCAATCTTGTACGGCGGCGTGAAGCGACGGCTCTTCTTCAGCGCCTTTCTCATAGGGCGGCGGAAGAACTCGACGAGGCTGATGAACATCTGCGCAAACAGCTTGTCCTTGAGCCTGCCTGCAAAAAGCTCGCGCTCGACGATGGAATCATACGCCATGTAGAGGAAGAAGTCCGCAAAGTCCGGCATGACGACCTCGGCGCCCTCCTCAATCAAGACCTCCTCGATGTGGTTGTTCGCCACGGGGTGATACTTGACGAGAATCTCACCGACAATGCCGACTTTCGGCTTCCAGATCCCCTCGACGAGCGGCAGAGCATCAAACTCCTGCACCATGCGCCTGACCGTGTCTGCATACTTGAAATAGCTTCCATCCATAAGCTCGGCAAGGCAATTTTCATGCCACTTTTCATACAGCCGTTCCGCCGTTCCCCGCTCCTTCTCATACGGCAGGGTCGCATTTCTCAGCTTTTGCAGCAGGTCGCCGTAAAGGAATGCCTTGATCGCATCGACGAAGCAGCTTCGGTCGAGAGAGAACGCATCCGTTTCGAGTCCCCAGCACGCGAATACAGGTACCTGCGGATAGCCCGCATACTTCAGAGCCTGGCGCATCAGTGCCATATAGTTCGTCGCACGGCACGGTCCGCACGTCTGAAACAGCAGGATCGACGTGCGATCGGGATCGTACTCGCCCGATTTCAGCGCGGCGAGCAGCTGACCGATGACGACGATGGCGGGATAGCACATATCGTTGTTCACATAGCGCAGCCCGAGATCGATCGCTGCCTTGTCCGGCAGAGCCGGCACGACAACCTTATAGCCATGCTTTTCGAGCACGGGACGCACGAGGCTGAAATGAATCGGCGCAAGCTGCGGCGCGAGAATCGTATGCGTGCGGCGGCACTCCTCCGTGAAGCGCGGACGCTCCTCGGCGGCCGTTGGCTGAAACGGCGTCTTCCTGCGGCGTGCGAGAGCCGCGATCAAAGAGCGCAGGCGTATGCGAGCCGCACCGAGGTTGCTGACCTCGTCGAGCTTGATCATCGTGTAGATATGATGATGGCTTTCGAGAATCGACTTGACCTGCCCCGTCGTCACAGCATCGAGTCCGCAGCCGAAGGAACTGAGCTGGATGAGCGTCAAGTTTTCATGCTCGGCGACGAAATGCGCCGCGTGGTAAAGGCGTGCGTGATAGCTCCATTGATTGACGATGTTGAGTCCCGCACCCTTGACCGGCAGATGATAGACGGCATCCTCCGACAGGATGGCAAGACCGTAGGAAGCGATCATGTCGGATATGCCATGATGAATCTCAGGGTCGATGTGGTACGGCCTGCCGACGAGCATGACGGCGGGCTGCTTCGTGCGCTCGATCTCGCGCAGAATGCTCACGCCGTAATCGCGCACGTCCTGCTTGTAGTTCTCAAGTTCCGCGTAGGCAGCGAGTGCCGCCTCCTTGATCTCGCCCTTAGAAAGACCTTCGGAAGCGCCGAGTTCCTCAAAAAGACGCTCAACCATGCGCTTCTTGTCGTCAAGCGGCAAAAAAGGCTGCAGAAACTCGATGTTCTTTTCGCGCAGCACGTCCATATTGGCACGGATATTCTCTGCATAGGACGCAACGACCGGGCAGTTGTAGTGATTGTCGCCCGGATGCTGCTCGTCGATGACATTGAAAGGGATGCACGGATAAAAAATCTTTCGGACGCCCTTTTCCACGAGATCCATGATATGTCCATGCACGAGCTTCGCCGGATAGCAGAGGGAATCCGACGGCACCGTCGCCATGCCCTTGTAGTAGAGCGCCGCCGACGACTTGTCCGACAGCACGACCTCGTAGCCAAGCTGCGTGAAGAAGGTGAACCAGAAAGGATAGTCCTCGTACATGTTGAGTCCGCGCGGCAATCCAATTGCACCGCGCGGCGCGGCGGCGCCCGTCAGCGGCTTGTAGTAGGCGAAGAGGCGCTTGTACTTGTAATCGTAGATATTCGCCGTCTCCCGATTCTCGCGCTTCGCCTTGCCAATACCACGCTCACAGCGGTTGCCCGTGAAGTACTTGCCGCCGTCGCTGAACTTCTGCATGGTGATCAGACATTGATTGCCGCAATGCCTGCAACGGTACGAACTCGTCGATACAGAAAAGTCTTCCAGCGCATCGGCAGCGAGTATCGAAGAGTGCTCAAGCCCCTCCTCCTGTGCAAGAATAGCCGCGCCATACGCGCCCATGAGGCCCGATATATCGGGGCGCACGACATCGCGCTCGATGAGCTTTTCCATCGAGCGCAGGACAGCATCGTTGTAGAACGTGCCGCCCTGCACAACGATATGCTCACCAAGTTCCTTGACATCCTTGAGCTGCATGACCTTAAAGAGCGCATTCTTGATGACGGAAAAAGCGATGCCTGCCGATATGTCGCTGACCGCCGCGCCGTCTTTCTGCGCCTGCTTGACCTTGGAATTCATGAAGACCGTGCAGCGCGTTCCGAGATCGACGGGCGCTTTCGACTCCATCGCCATGGCAGCGAACTCCCCCGCCGTCATGTTAAGTCCCTGCGCAAAATTCTCGATGAAGGAGCCGCATCCCGCCGAACAGGCCTCGTTGAGCGTGATGTTGCCGATGCTGCCGTCCTTGACGAAGAAGCATTTCATGTCCTGCCCGCCAATGTCCATGACGAACGTGACCTCGGGGCAGAACTCCTGTGCCGCACGCAGATGGGCGAACGTCTCGACCTCGCCCGCATCCGCGTGAATCGCCGCCTTGACGATCGCTTCACCATACCCCGTCGTAAGTGCGCCCGCGATGTACGTTCTTTCGTTCATCGCGGCGTAAAGCCCCTTCAGTTCACGAATGACCGTATGAAGCGGCGACCCTTGGTTGCTACCGTACGACGTGTAGAGAAGTTCACGCTTCGTACCGATCGCCGCGAGCTTCGTCGTCGTCGATCCGGCATCGATGCCAATGTAGATCGGGCCTTCATACGCGGCGAGATCGCCGCGCCGCACCTTTGCACGATCATGGCGCTTCTTGAACGCCGCATAGTCCGCTGCATTGGAAAAGAGCGTGAAGTCCGCCTGCCGCGTCTCCTTCGCCGCCACGTCTCGCGCCTTCTCCATGCTCTCTTCCAGACGCGCCATATCGACGACCTCGGTCTCCTCCGAGAGTGCCGCACCGAGCGCGACGAAAAAATTTCCGTCGGGCGCATCGACGACGTTCTCGGGTGTAAGCTGCAGCGTCTCGATGAAACGTTGCCTGAGCGCAGGAAGGAAGTGAAGCGGCCCGCCAAGAAACGCGACCTTGCCCGCAATCGGGCGACCTTGCGCGAGATTGCTGATCGTCTGATTGACGACAGCCTGAAAAACGGAAAGGGCAATATCCGCCTTTTCCGCACCGTCATTCATCAGAGCCTGGATGTCTGTCTTGGCAAAGACGCCGCAGCGAGAAGCAATCGTATAGATCTGCTTCCCCTTCTCCGCGAGTGCATTGAGTCCTGCCGCATCCGTCGAAAGAAGCGACGCCATGTGATCGATGAAAGAACCCGTGCCGCCCGCACAGACGCCATTCATGCGCTGTTCAGGTGCATCGCCGAAGTACGTCACCTTGGCGTCCTCGCCGCCAAGCTCAACGACGGTATCCGTCTCGGGAATCAGCGACCTTACAGCTGAAGCGCACGCGATGACCTCCTGCACGAAAGGCAGCCCGATGTGCTGTGCGACGCCCATGCCCGCCGAACCGGTCAATGCAAAAGAAAACTTCTCACCGCCGACGATCTTCTTGAGGCTTGCCAGATTCTCGCAGAGGGAAGCGCCGATCTCGGAAAAATGGCGTGCGTAGTTTTTGTACACGATCTTCTTCTCATGATCGAGGACGACGAGCTTGATCGTCGTCGAGCCGATGTCAATCCCCACATCAAATATAGAATTCATGAACTCACCGCCTAAAATCTAGGATAGTATATGCTGAAAATATCTGACAGAAAAACCTGCCGTAACGTATGATTCAGTCTCAAACTTATTCTTGTATTTTAACGCTTTTTCTCTCTGGATTCAAGGATAATTGTTTCCCAAAAACGCCAAAAACGTACTTAAACAGTTGACGAAAGCTCTTCTCTGGAGTAAGCTAAAAGAATAATCGTTGTTCGTATTTGTCTTAAGGAAAGCTGGTGAGGAAATGGACGGAGATCACCCTAGTTGCACGACAAATAAAAAGAAAACGCTCGGAAGCCTCCTTTTTCTCAAAGCATCCTGCATTTGACTTTGGGGAGCTTCCGCGAAAGGAGACTCCCTGTCTATGCTCAAAATCTTCAAGTCCCTTGAAAGCGGTCCCCTGCAGACTCTGACGCTCAAGACGCTCGAAAAGGGCGCATGGATCAACATCATCGACCCCACGCCCTACGAACTCAAGGTTGTCAGTAACCTCACAGAAGTCGAGCCGGACTTTCTGCGTTCCGCGCTCGACGACGAAGAGCGTTCCCATACGGACGTCGAGGACAACTCCGTCATGGTCCTGACCAATGTCCCTGTCATGCGCGGCCAGGACAGCTACGATACGCTGCCGCTCGCCATCATTCTGACGGCGGACTACTTCATCACGGTCTGCTTGGAGGACACGCCGGTTCTTTCAGAGTTCAATGAGAACACGGCGAAGCTCTTCCGCACATTCAAGAAGACGCGCTTCCTTTTTCAAATCCTCTACAAGTCGGCGACCTTCTACTTACGCTATCTCAGGCAGATCAACAAACACTCGGACGAAATCGAGCTGAACCTGCGCCGTTCGATGGAAAACAGCGACATCCTGCGCCTTCTCGAACTACAGAAAGGCTTGACCTATTTCAGCGCGGCGCTGCGCTCCAACGGCGCCGTTCTCGATAAGCTTCTGCGTTTGCGCTCCAACCAATCTCTGACACCCATCATCAAAATCTACGAAGAGGACGAAGACCTTTTGGAAGATGTCATCATCGAGAACAAGCAGGCACGCGAGATGGTCGAACTTTATAACAAGATCCTCGCGCGCATGTCGGATACTTTCTCTTCCATCATCTCGAACAATCAGAACCTCGTGATGAAATTCCTCGCTGCCATGACGATCATCCTCGCGATTCCGACGGTCATATCGAGCTTCTTCGGCATGAACGTCCCCGTCCCGCTGGCAGACGACTCGACGGCATTCCTCTCCATCGCCATCCTCGCCGCCGTCATCGCCGGAGCGTCATCGTATGTCCTATGGCGCAAGAATATGTTTTGAAGCTACGAATCGGAGGCAAGTATGGCATCCCTCATTGAATCCGAGCTAAAGAGCGGCCTCATCTTCGGTGATGCAGAAAACGCCGAATACGTCTACATGCCCGCGAGCGAGATCGGCGTCAAAGATCCTGTCTGCGTCTACGAAATGGGTGATATGCGGGACGATGTAGACATCAAAGAAGCACTGCGGCTCATAAGAATCCGCAGCCTGCGCCCGAGCACACATCCAAGGCTCGGAAAAAGCTCGTGCTAGAATCGAATTTTATGGACAAGATTCTTGGCAAACTTCGTACTTTGCGGTATCGCGAGCGGATTTACGGCATGCACAATCCGCTCACTTATGATTTTCTTCATCACAATCTGCACCATCTCCACGTCCTGCTCTTCCATAGCGCCGATCAACAGGATTTTACACGCGGGGCAATCCCGCGTCAGCTGCTCGTCTTCATGCTGCCGATCCTGCTCTCGCAGCTCCTGCAGCAGTTCTACACAATTGCGGACACCGCCCTCGTCGGACAGGTGCTCGGCGCACAGGCGCTTGCCGCCGTGGGCACGGCGAGCCTCGTCCTATCCGTCATCGTCAATTTCTTTATCGGCTTCTCGGCGGGACTCAGCGTCCTCGTCTCCCACCTCTACGGGGAAAAGGATTATGCGCGTCTCAGCGCACTCGTACAGAGCATCTTCATCACCGTCGCGTTGTTCGCCGCTCTCTTTACGGCGGCCGGCATCATTCTGACCGAGCAGCTGCTCGCGGCACTCTCCACGCCCGCCGAACTCATCCCGGCAGCGAGCCTCTATCTGCGAACCGTGTTCTACGGTATGCTTGCACAGCTTCTCTACAATACAGCGAGCGCCATCCTGAGAGCGCTCGGCAATACGACGAGCGCTCTTCATTATCTCGCCGCCGCTGTCGTGCTCAACATCGCACTCGACGTCGTGCTGCTCATCGTCATTCCCTGCGGAATTGCAGGCGCGGCAACCGCGACCGTCCTCGCGCAATATGCAGCGGCGCTGCTCGCCCTGTGGAAACTATTCCATCTCCACGGCACATGGAAACTGCGCTTTAGCCGCCCCTTCTTCGCTTTGGGGCATCTCCTGCCCATCCTCAGCACAAGCATTCCCGCGGGACTTCAAGCCGTCTTCATGAGCCTTTCCTCCCTCGTCATCCAGACGTACATCAACTCCTTCGGCTACGCGGCGATGGCGGGCATGACTGTCTATGCACGCATCGAGGGATTCCTCTACTATCCGCTCTTTGCATTCGGCATCGCACTCACAAGTTTCATCGGACAGAATGTCGGTGCACACGACCTTGCGCGCGTGCGTACAGGGCTTCGCATAAGCCTTCGTCTCGCAGCGGGCGGGGCAATGGGCATGGCGCTCATCGCAGGTCTTGCTGCGCCCGCGCTCATCACCCTCTTCACCGACGATCCCGCCGTCGCTGCGAATGCGCTTGACGCCGTTTACTACACGTTCCCCTTCTACTGGCTCTACGGCGTCAATCAGATCTACATCGGCGCGATCCGCGGTTTAGGCAACACCCTCTATCCCATGATGACCGCACTCGCCGCCTACTGCCTCTTTCGCGTCGCATGGTGCTGGGGCTGGGACATGACCGGCATCCACTCCATGCACATCGTCTACAGCGCCTACAGCGGCAGCTTCTTCGTCATGACAGGACTGCTGTGGCTCGGCTGCCGAAGAGCGCTGTGTCGCGTCTCATGAAGAGCACCCGCTGCCTTTCTATCAAAAAGCAAACAGCCCGACGGATTTTCGTCGGGCTGTTTGCTTTTTGCCTCCCAGCTCTTGCTACATTCTCTCTTCCCTACAGCTGCACGACACTGCCGTCCTGCAGCAGGTAGAGGCAGCGCTCCGCCACCTTGCGGCCTAGAATTGCTTCCACGGCTTCCGTATAAATCTCGATCTGCAGGCGGTACTTCTCTCGCACGGCTGCGGGACGCGTGTTCTTGTCCGTCTTGTAGTCCAAGAGCACGAGTGCACCGGCTTCATCTTCAAAGAGCACGTCGATGACGCCCTGGACGAAGATCCGCGCCTCGGGTTCGGCCTCGGGGTAAAAGCGGTGCGCTTCGAGGCGGCGGCTGAAGGGAAGCTCGCGCCAGAGGCGCCGCGCCTTCTTCATGCGCGTGCCGAGCGGCGACTGCAGAAAGGATGCTACGGCGTCGAGACGGACGGCTTTCGCCTGTTCGGGCAGAAGCAGCTCCTTTTCCACCATCTTCGCCAGCTGCTTTTCCAGACCCTCGCGGCCAGTGTCTCCCGCGAGGTCGATATGCTGCAATACTGCGTGCATAAGAGTGCCGTATTCCGCCGCAGAAAGTCCCGCCTTTTCCTGCATGAAATCGGGGCGTTTGAATACATTCTTGGAACTGCCGTGCACTTCTTTCAACGGTATATATGCCTTCTCCTCCGCCGCATCTTCGACGGAGAAGCGACGCTTGAGTTCCGTGACGGAAAGCTTCGCCGGCACGTTATCGACGCCGTGCGGCGCGTACTGCCAAACGAGCATCTGCTCGACATCGTCCTTTTCCTCGCTCGCTTCCAAAGGCTCTCTCCTGCGCAGTTTCTCGAATAATTCGTCGTCTTCGGCGACGGCGGCGCTGACGCTCGCGACAGCAGAGGCCGGCACGATTTCCACCTGCCAGCGCGATTCGTCCTCTCCTTCGGGCGCGACGCGCGTTTCGAGGAGCGCGGCCTTCTCCCGAAGAGGTGCGCCGTCCGCATGGCGTGCGACGGTCATGCCGAGCCAGTCGAGGAAGGAGTTTGCCGCAAGCGCCGCATGGGCGGGAAGCGCACGCTCCGTCTGCGTGACGAAAGTGCACCAGCCCTCTGCGCATGCAGCAAGCTTCTTCGTCGAGCCGACGAGGATGAGCTTTTCCCTCGCACGCGTCATCGCCACATAGAGGACGCGCAGTTCCTCCGCTTTGCTCTCGCGCTTGATGCGCTCGGCGACCGCCTCCCGCGCAAACGTCGAGTAGCGAAGCGACTTCTCGCGTTCCGTGCGGTAGAGTCCAAGCCCCAGTTCACGGTGCATGAGGAGGTCCTGCGACGCATCTTGCATGTTGAATTTCGAGCCGAGTCCCGCGACGATGACGACGGGAAATTCCAGTCCCTTGCTCTTATGAATCGTCATGATGCGCACGACGTCCTCTCCTTCGCCGAGCGTGCGTGCGGCGGAGAGGTCGGTTTCCATCTGCTGCATCTTCTCAATGAAGCGCAGGAAGCGGAAGAGTCCGCGAAAGTTCGTCTCTTCATAGTCGCGTGCGCGGTCTGCGAGCATGCGCAGGTTCGCTTGGCGAAGAAGCCCGCCCGCCATGCCGCCGACGTAGTCGTAGTAGCCCGTGTCACGGTAGATCTGCCAGATGAGTTCGGGCACGCTGACGCGCCGCACAAGGTCGCGCCAACCTTTGAGAAGCCGCAGGAAGGCATCGACCTTTTCACGCAAAGATGCAGAGAATTTCGCTGCAGGGTCATTGACGACGAGGAGCGCGCCGAAGATGTCCTCTTCGGGCGCGGCGAGTCGAAGCTCCGCCAACTCGCTGACCGACAGTCCGACGATCGGCGAGCAGAGCGCCGCCGCGAGCGGCACGTCCTGACGCGCATTGTCGATGACGGCGAGCACGGCGAGCACGACGCGCACCTCTGTCGCCTGGAAATAGCCGGCATCGAGCGTCGCATACGCGGGAATGTCGGCATCGCGCAGCGTTTCGAGGAGAATGTCCGCCTTGGTGCGCACAGCACGCAGAAGGATCACGATGTCACGCCAGCGCAGCGGACGATAGCCGTCCTTGTCGGCGACGAGAGCACCACTCGCCATCAGTTCCCGCACGCGCCGTGCGATGAACGCCGCCTCCAGAGCGAAGCCCTTGAGTTCTTCTTCCTCCTCACCATCCGGCGTCTCTGAACCGCCATCTGCCACAGCCGAAGTTTCCGCCTTTTCCTCGTCCTCTTCCTCAGGCTCAACAGACGATTCGGCGTCACTCTCGATGATATGCAGCTCAACCGCACCCGCAAGGCTCTTTGGCGAATCTTCAGGATAGAGCGCCGCAAAGTGCAGCGCCGCGGCATCGTCGTATGTAAGCTCCATCGCCTCGGGCGTCATGAGCTGCGAGAAGATCCAGTTCACAGCCGCAAGCACGCCCGCGCGGCTGCGGTAGTTCTCCGAGAGGTCGATGCGTGCATACTTCTCTCCCAAGGTCGGATACTCGCGCTGCTTCTTGAGGAAGAGCTGCGGGTCGGCAAGACGAAAGCGATAGATGCTCTGCTTGACGTCGCCGACAGCAAAGAGGTTGTCATCACGCGCGACGAGGGAGAGAATCGCCTCCTGCACGCCGTTCGTGTCCTGATACTCGTCAACCATGACTTCCTCATACTTCTCGCGCAGGGCGAGCGCCTGCGCCGAGGGGCGAAGCTCTCCCTCCGATACATCCTTGTCGCAGAGGACGGCGAGCGCGAAATGCTCCAAGTCGTTGAAATCGACGACGCCGCGCTCCTTCTTCGCCGCCTGAAAAGAGACGGTGAAATCCTTGACGACGTCGACGATGGCATGAGCCATGCCTGAAAGAGCGCGAAGATCGTCGAGAAGCTCCTCTTCCGTCGCATGAAAATACGTGTTCCTGAGCTTTTTGATACGCTGTTTCACGCGATCACGCGGCTGCGTAAAGAGACGCTTCGCCTCCTCCTTTTCCTCCTCGTCCATGCCTTTGGGGAAGCTCATCCTCGCATGAGCATACGAAGAGAACGCCTGGCGCAGTCTTTCCCAATCCCTTGCCGCCAAGGCGTCGAGCAGGTCTTTAAGGATTTTCTCGTCCCCCTCCAATGCAGCATGGCACGTCTCATAGCCGAGCGCCGCCGCCTTCTCGACGAGCCGCTCAATAGCGGCGAGACCGGCAGCAAGCTCAAAGGAAATCTGCGCGAGCACGGACTGCGCCCACGGCGTATCGAGAAGACGCTGCTGCTCTGCGAGGTCGAAGCTCTCGGCGAGCGAATCGAGCCAGCGCGAGGGAAAGGGCTGACTGCACGAAAAGGCATAGAGGCGCAATACCATGGCATAGAGAGCTTCATCGCCGTGCTCCGTACCGTAAGCGGCGGCAAAGGAAAGGAAATCCTCCTGTGCTTCGTCATACTTTTTTTCAAAGACTTCTTCGAGCGCATCCTGCTGCAACAGACGCCTCTCCTGCTCGTTTGCAAGACGAAACTTCGGATCGAGGTCGATGACGGAAAAGTTGCGCCGAATGACGTTCTGGCAGAAGGCGTGAAGCGTCGAAATCGAGGCGTTGGAAAGGAGCGCCAGCTGGCGCTCAAGTTTCGGCGACGCCGTGCCCTTGGCGATTTCCTGCGCGAGAGCCGCTTCGATGCGCTCGCGCATCTCGGCGGCAGCGGCGTTCGTGAAGGTGACGACGAGAAGGCGATCGACGTCCGTCTCCCCTTGCAGGATGCGGCGGATGATGCGCTCGACGAGCACCGAGGTCTTGCCCGATCCGGCGGCCGCCGCGACGAGCAGATTCTTGCCCCTTTCCTCGATCGCCCGTAGCTGTGCCGCAGACCATTTGCGTGCGTCGCTCATTCGGCATCCTCCTGTCCTTTCAATTCCATGCTGTCCATCAATTCTGCATCCTCGTGGCTTTGCAGCCGCCGATAGGAAAAGCCCGGCACGAGCGGGTCGAAGCCGCAGACGGCGATGTACGGGCAGAAGCGGCATGCCGTCCTGTCCTTGAGGCGGTACGGCAGGGCGCGCACCTCGCCCGAGAGGATCTGCCTTCCCGTATCCTTGAGAATGTAGGCGATGTAGTCGAGCAGGATGGCGAACTCCTCTTCCGTCTTGACGTAATCGAGCTTCCGTTTGTCGATCTCGCCTTTCTTCGTCAAGGCGACCTTCGTGAAGCTGAAGGTGCTGTCGAGTGCGCGTATGACGTCGGCGTCCGCGAGCACCCAGCCGGGCATCTTGAGCTGCCCCTGCAGAAGCTTCTTCGCCTCTGCCTCATCGATGCGATGGGGCGCTGTGACGAGCGGATTCTTCAAGAAGCAGTAGAGCATCGCTGCGGGCAGAAGTTCCTTTTCCTCGGTGTGCGCGAGGAGGTTTCTGGCGACGAGCAGATAGGTCAGAAGCTGCAGCCTCAGACCGTAGTACACCTCGACGAGGTTGATGTATGCCGCGCCCGTCTTGTAGTCGAGAATGAGGAAGTAGCGCCCCGCCTCGTCCATGTCGATGCGGTCGATCTGTCCGGTGATTTCGAGCGAAGAGCCGTCAGCGAGCGCATACGTCAGCGGCGGCAGGCTGCCCGCACCGCGTCCGAAGGAACGCTCGAAGGCGACGGGGCGGAACTCGCTGGCCGCATCGAGTTCGATGAGGCGCACGAGCGCCTTTTTCGCCGTCTCCTCGATGCGCACGAGGAGATTCTCGTACTGCTTCGAGCTCAGGAGGATTTCATTCTGCAGCCGTGGCGCAAGCAGGCCAAGGATCTCATGCAGGATCTCGCCGCACTCCTCTTCACCTACGTCGCGCCAGCGTCTGCCGTCCTTTTTCAGCCGCTCGCCAAATTCGCGCAGAGCCGCATGAAGCAGCACACCGAGGTCGAGCGTGCGAAAGCCATGCGCGGGGCGCTCCGCCAGATGCAGGCCATAGCGTGCAAAGTGCTGGAAAGGACAGGCGCGAAATGACTCAAAGCGCGTGACGCTGCCGCGCAGCCGGCGATTCTTCGTGTAGAGCGCCGCCGCCAGCTCCTTGGGCAGAAGCTCCGCCGCAGCATGCGAAAATATGCCCTGCAGCACTTTCTGCAGGACAATGCTCATCTTTTTCTCCCCCAACGCCCAGTTGTAGACGTCGCACCAAAAAGGCTCAAGCGTCCCCTTCTCGCGGTAGCTGCGCAGCGCCGCCGCCAGAGCCGTCACCGCCTGACGACCGCCCGCAAAGAGGCGGCGCTCCGCCCCCTCCAACGGAACGGTCTGCAAAGAGACGGCAGGCAGGACGGTGCGGATCTGCCCGAGCAGAGAGGCGGGCAGGAGAGCCTTTCCCTCCGTATCGGCGAGAGCATAGGAAACCCACAGATAGTCACGCGCTTCCGTGAATCCTTTGTAGAGCAGGAATCTCTCGTTGAAACTTCCCTCGACGGAGCCTTGCGGAAGCTCCAGCCCGGCCTCCTTCAAATGCAGCCGGTCAGCATCGGAGAGCAGCCCCTTCTCCTGGCTGCGGCGCGGCATGACGCCCTCGTTCGCGCCGAGAATGTAGATGGCACGTGCATTTTCTACACTGTTCCGGTCGAAATCGGCGACGGTCACATAGTCGAGTCCCGGCGGAATCAAGGAAATCTGCAGGGCGTCAAGCCCGTCGCCCAAGACGTCCTCAAATTCGCGCACCTTGATCGTCTCGTCGCCGCTCGTCTCTGCCATCTGTTCCAACAGGGAGATGACGTCGTCCCAGATTTGACGATGCTCGCGCGACTCAGCGAGGCGACCCGCCTTCTCGGCCTCGTCCGCCCACCGCTCCAACGTCTGCGGCACGTCGAGCGCGAGCAGCAGACGATAGAGCGCCTCAGCATAGCCGCGCACCGTCGATGCCGCCTTCACCTGCGCCGCAAACTCCTGCAGGGGCTCTGCCACGGCGCGGCGGCAGGAATTGATCTGACAAAGGCGCTCCGCTTCCTTCTGCGTCGCGCCCTCTTCTTCCTCGTCCAGACTGCGGCGGCGATGCCAATGCCAATCCTCTTCCATCGTCCAGCGCGAGCCGCGAATGCCGAATTCCAGCACATAATTTTCAAGCAGGTCGATCTGACCGCGCGTCTTTTTGAAAAAGCCCGTCTTCAGTGCGCGGAACATGGCATCGTAGCGCCAGCCGCGCAGCACCTCGAAGGCCGAGCGCACGAGCTCGGCGAGCGGATGATGGACGCCCTCACGCTTGTTGTCGCGAAAGTACGGGATGCCGCAGTCCTCAAGCGTCAGAGCGAGCATGTCGCCGTAGGCAGCCTCGTCGCGCGTCAAGATGGCGATGTCGCGCCAGCGCAGTCCCTTCTCGCGGCACAGGCGCACGATGTCAGCAGCAGCCGCCTCCATTTCCAGCCGCCTCGTCGCCGCCTCGACGAGCGCGACGCCCGCCGCCCCTGCCTGCGGTACGAGAGGGAAGGAAAACGCCGTGCGCTCGATGGCGGCGAGCACATCGCTTTGAAAGCGCCGCCTCTCCTCCAAGCTGCGCACGCGCACGGGAATCTGCATCTCCTGCGCCAACCGCCGCAGCTGCTGCAAGGTCTGCGCCTGCCGATAGAAGAGGCTGCCCTCGCGCTGCATGGCCGCCTCATCCGTCGGATCGAACGTCAGCGTGATATGCACATTCTTCGCTTTTTGGAAGAGCGCCGCAAGAATCTTTCTTTCCTGCGGATTGAAGAAGGAGAAGCCGTCAACCCATACCTCCGCCCCCTCCAAAAGGCGCGAGGAAGGAATCTTCTCGGCAAGCGCGTCGAGCATGTCGCCCGTATCGTTGTAGCGCCCCGCCATCTTCTCTCTGTAGCGGCTGTAGATGAGCGCGAGATCCGCGAGCTTCCGGCACAGATCATCGTCAGCGAGCGCAGATTCCGCCTGCATCAAGGCGTCGCTGTCGATGCCGTAGCTGCGCATCTCCTCCATAGCTCTTTCCAGCGTCTCTGTAAAGCCGCGCTGCTTCGCCGCACGCGCGAATGCCTGCAGGCTCTCTCCTTCTTCGGCGAGGATGCGTTTCAGCAGCAGCCGTCTGCCCACGCTCGTGATGCGTGCGGCTGCCGCACCGCCCGTCTCCTGCAGTACATGACGCGCGAAGCGCTTGAAGCCGAACACGAGACCGCGCACAAATCCCTCGCCCGCACCCGCCATCATAGCGGCGAGGCGGCGCTCTGCACGATACGTCGCATGTTCGGGCAGGAGAAGCACGAGGGCGCTGCCCATAGGCTCTGCCTTCATGCGCTCTGCCATGCTGGAGAGGCAGGCGTGCGTCTTTCCCGTTCCCGCACGCCCCAGGATGAACTCGATCATATCTTCTCCCTCGTTTCCCATTCGTGCCAAAGAAAAATGCCGCGCGGCATAAAAGATGCCCGCGGCATTTTTGTCATATAAACGGCTCAGCGCGTCAAGCCGAACGGCGTCGCAAGGCGCACGAAGGCACGTCCGCAGCCGCACGGCTCGTCAAGCCGCATGACCGCCTGTCCCGTGCGATAGCGTATGAGCGGCATCGCCTCTGCAGCGAGCATCGTGACGACAAGCTCACCCATGCGTCCAGGCTCGTGAATGACTTTCGCGCCACTGAACTCAATGAGCTCCGTGTAGCAGTAATCCTCCTGCACATGATGCCCCTGCCCCTTGCCGCACGGATAAAAAAGGCCCGCCGTTCCCAGCTCCGTCGAAGCGAAGAGGTCATGCACCTCAGTCTGCAGCCGATCCGAGATATGGCGTCTCATCGGATTCGAGATCGCCTCGTTCAGACAGACGACCGTCTTGATCGGCAAGGTCGACGGCTCGATGTTTTTCATCTGCGCGTGCACGATGAGCTGCATGACGAGCGGCTGGCTCGCCAAGAGCGTATCCATACCCGTCAGGCGCACGAGTTCGACCGCCGACTGCATGTCCTCGCCGAGCAGCACGGTCGTCGCGCCGATCACCTCCGCCGCCATCTGCAAATCGAGCAGCCGTCCGTCCGACATGTCGCCGAGAATGCCGACGACAGAAGCGCGATAGACGCCCGTCGCTGCGAGAGCACGCGTCAACATGTCGACGTTTCTCGCAATGTCGCCGTTCGTATACATCTTGACGACAGCGCCCGTATGATTGCGGCAACTGATGCGCAGGACACCACTCAAAGGAAGCGTGAGGAAATCGAACGGCGATGTCGCGAGGATGTCGGGCAGAGAAGTGAACGGCAATTTCTCGATGTCTTCCAGCTTCTCAATCTGCGACGCGCAGCCGTTTGCAAACTTCGTGCGGTAAAAGGCGCTCTTCTCACTCGCCCAAGAAACCGCCTTCTTCAGGCGCACAAGCTGCAAATCCCGCAAATCATCACGGCTCATGCACTCGATCTTCTCGTTTGCAAACACCTGCCCCGCCCCCTTTCCTCAAAGATGCCGCCTCGCTCACGCCAGCGGTCTCTGATAAAAGAAAGGCTGGTAACTTGTGTAGCCGATCTTGCGGAAATTCAAAATTGCCTCCGTCGCGCCGACGAAGAGGATGCCTCCGGGCTTCAGTGCGCGGAAGAAGTTCGTGTAGAGGTCGAACTTCGCTTCCTCCGTGAAATAGATGACAACGTTGCGGCAGAGAATCAGATCGAAGCCCGTCTCAAAGGGATCCTTCAAAAGGTTGTGACGCTTGAACTCGATGAGCTTCTTGATGTCCTCATGCACGGCAAACGTACCGTCGCTTCCCTTCGTGAAATATTTGTTGAGGCGCGGACTCTCGACGCACTTGAGCTCGTTGTCCGTGTAGACGCCCCTCTTCGCCTTGGCAATGATCTCGACGTCGAGATCCGTCGCGAGGATGCGATGCTGCTTGCCCGGCGTCATCTCTTTCAAGATCATCGCCAGAGAATACGGCTCAGCGCCAATGGAGCAGCCCGCGCTCCAGATATTGAGCTTGGGCGAGCGCGTCAACAAATCGGGAATGACGTCCGTCTCAAGCTTCGAGAACTTCTCCGGCGTGCGGAAGAACTCCGAGACGTTGATCGTCAGATATTCGATGAAGGCGTCAAACTCCGTCTTGTCCTGCGTCGCCATATCGAAATACTTCGTATACGAATCGTAGCCCTTGCGCGTCACAAGACTGCCGATACGCCGCTTCATCTGCGGCTCCTTGTAGAGATCAAGGTCGATCTCCGCCTTCGCCTTGAGCTTCCGCTTGAATGCGCCCCAATCCTGATCGTCCAACATATTCCTTTTACCTCCTGCCGGCGGGGACATCGCGTACGCCGCCGCCTCTCATTTCGTTCTGCGAAAAGTGCCAAGCCGCTTTTCAAAGCGAGATGACACACCTTACTCTTTTTAATTCTACACAAAGGGAAAGAATCCTGTTTTTTCTCATGAACGCGCTAAAAGGCTGCTGCACTGAGCAGCAGCCCATGATGACCCTCAGCCTACTTGATCTCTATGCTGTTCTTTTTGATGTCCTCAACGCCGAGCTTCGGCAGGACAACCTTGAGGATGCCATTCTCCATCGAAGCCGCACTTTCCTCCCACTTGATGCCGTCGACGGCGAAGGAACGCTCGAAGCGACCCGTGCGGCGCTCGCGCATCAGATACTTCAAGTGGTTCTCGCGCTCAGGAACTTCCACGGCAATCGTCAGATACTTGTCGTCCTCGTAGGTCAGAGAGACGTCTTCCTTGAGGACGCCGGGCAGTTCCGCTTCAATCTCATAGTAATTTTCTTCATCGAGGATGTCGCAGCGAAAAGAAGCGAGCGCCCCCGTCACCTTGCCAATGGGATTGAGCGGCTGCTCCATGATGAAGTCCACCACGCGCTCCACCGTATCGCGCGTCTTCTCCGCATTGTTTCGGAAATTGAAAGGTATGCTGCGAATCATGACGTTTTCCTCCGATCAACACTCACGTCCTATTCTCATTTCTTATATTATACGGTGTTTTGCTAAAAAATTCAAGCGACGGACAAGGTTGTCGAGGAAAAATCAAGAGGTCAGCTTCATGTGGCGGCGCAGCAGATAGAGAAAGTACGGCGTACCGATAAATGCCGTCATGATGCCCACGCGGATCTCCATGCCTTGAAGCAGGATGCGCCCCAAGGAGTCGCAGACGACGAGGAATATGCCGCCGGCCAGGAGGCTTGCAGGCAGCAGCTTCCGATGGTCAGGGCCGATCAGGAGGCGCATCATGTGCGGCACGACGAGTCCGACGAAGCCGATGTTGCCGCTGATGCAGACGCCCGCCGCCGTCGTCAGCGACGCGAGCGCCAGAAAGAGCAGGCGGAAGAAGGTCACGGGCATGCCTGCGGCACGCGCCTCGACCTCGCCGAATGCGAGGAGGTTCAGATGGCGTGAGAGGAGCAGCATGAGAAAGGCGCCGCCGCTGATCGGCGCGATTCCCAGAAGGACGTGATCCCAGCGGCGATAGTCGAGGCCGCCGATCGTCCAGAAAAGGTACTGCTGCATCTTCTGCTCGTTCATGACCGTGAGAATCGCCGCCGTGCACGCGCCGAGGAACATGCCGACGACGACGCCCGAGAGCAGGAGCGTCATGACAGGAATGCGCCCGTGGCGCATGGAAAGCGACACGGTAAGCCCCACGGCGAGCATGGAGCCCGTGAAGGCGAAAGCAGGCAGCGAAAAGACGCTGACAGCGGAGACGCCGAGCGCGATGGCGAGCACAGCTCCGACGGAAGCGCCGCTCGATACGCCGATGATGCCGGGATCGGCGAGCGGGTTGCTGAAGATGCCCTGCAGCACTGCACCGGAGATGCCCAGCCCCGCCCCCACCATGAGGCCGACGAGCGTGCGCGGCAGACGGATGTGCCAGAGCACCGCCTGCTGCTCGGGCGTAACCGTGACATCGGAAAAGAATGGAAGACCCGCCGCATGGGAGAAAGCTGCGAGCACGCACTCCATTGAGATGTCGTACTGCCCTGAGCTCATCGACAGGACGACGGCGAAGCCGACGAGGCACAGCAGAAGAAGCCAAAAGAAGAGGCTTCTCTTCTCGTAATTCTTTTTCATGACGCTGCCTCCTCCCTTCCCAAGATGACCTGCAGGAGATGTGATTTCCTGCCTGCACCCTTCTCCGCCTCCGTGAAGACCTCAGCATGATTCGTCAGCGGATTCTCCACGACTTTGATGGGCGCACCGTAGGCGCGTGTCAGAAGCTCTGCCGTCAGCACCTCGCGCGGCAGACCGTCGGCGAGGAGCGCACCGCGTCCGATGAGCAGGAGGCGCGAGCAGAAGCGTGCGGCGAGGGAAAGCTCATGCGCGACGAGCACGACGGTCTTGCCCGCGGCACAAAGTTCGCGGCAAAAACGGAAGATTTCCTCCTGATAGATGATGTCCAGTCCCGTTGCCGGCTCATCGAGAAAGAGCACGGGCGTCTGCTGCGCGAGCACCTTGGCGAGCAGCACGCGCTGGCGCTGTCCGCCCGACATGGCCTGAAGCGGCTTCTCCGCCAGTTCCGCGACGCCCGTGTACGCCATGCACGCCTCAGCGATGGCGATATCGTGCGCCTGCTCCTGCCGCCACCACGAGAGATACGGATAGCGTCCCGAGAGCACGACCTCGCGCGCCGAGTAATCGAACGTCATCTCCAGATGCTGCTGCAGATAAGCGGCGCTCTTCGCAAACTCCTTCGCCGGCAAATCGCCGATTCTCTGTCCCATGACAGAGATCTCGCCCGCGAGCGGCGCCAAGATGCCGCGCATCGTCTTCAAAAGCGTGCTCTTGCCCGCGCCGTTCGGCCCGATGAGACCGACCATCTCGCCCGCTGCAATGCCGAACGAGACGTTCTCCAAGATCACCTGCCGCTCATAGCCCGCATAAAGGCCCGCAACCCGTATCATTTCCTGCAAATTCCACCGCTCCTTTGCTCGGAAAGCACGGATAAATCCACTTACCCTTCTTCACACATTCGGGCGGCTTTATTTATCCGTGCTTCCTTTATGACATCTATAACATCCATTGTCGTCGCAGAATGTGACCGTTCCAGAGCTGCTCCTCGATGAAGCGCGAGCCGCGCAGTCCCATGAACGGCGCATCCGTCAGCTGAATGCGGTCGAGCACAGGACTGGCGACGGGCAGGAACTGCGCGTGCTGCGGCGCGACCTGCGCCGCTTCGTTGCTGCTCGCGAGCAGCAGCCCGTTCTTCATGGAGGTGAGGAACTGCGCCAGCTCCGCCGTACGCGTTTCAGAAAAAACCTCGTCGGCGATCCCAGTGGCATCTGCCGCTTCCGCTGCCTCCGCCGCCACAGCGAGGCAGCGCACGTCCGCCCACTCCGTGCGCAAGGCTCTTGCCAACCCCCAGGCCATGGAGGATGGCGCACGCACGAGCGCCTCGTCGAACCAAAGCTCGCCCCACATGCTCTTTATTTCGTTCAGGCGCAGAAAATCTTCCTTTTCCACACGCGAAAGTTCTTCCTGTACCTCCTTTTCGCGCGGCGCAGGCAAAGCGCCTGCGATCTCTTCGAGCCAATGCCGCGTGCCCGCCCTGCCGTAAGGCGGCAGCGGTGCGACAAAGGGCGTGCCGCTGCGCTCCGCGAGCATCTCTGCCGGAGCGAGTCCCAACTCCCTGTGCACGACGATGTTGAGCGCGGCGGCGGGCAGATGCTGCAGCTCCTCCGCCGTCTCGCCGCAGCCGAGGACGGCGTTCACTTCATAGCCCGCCAGATGCAAAAGGCGCACGAGTTCTCGCGCGTCGTTCGCCCCGTTGCAGTAGCTCGCCGTCATGCCGAGAAGGTTCACGCCATGCGGCTTCTCCTCCTTCTTTTCAGGCAGAAGCGCCTCGATTGCCGCACATGCAGCCTTGCTCCAGCCTGCGGCGAAGCTGCCCGCAAGGCCGCTGCTGTCGACGGCGACGACGGGCGCTGCAATGCCCGCCGACCGCGCGATGGCGGCTACATCGTCGCCGATCAGTCCTGCGGCGCAGCTGCTGACGATGGCCAAAAGGCGCGGCGGCTCAGCGATATAGGGCTGCAGGGCTTCCAGCAGATAGTCCTCCGCGCCGAAGACGATGGCATCGTTGTCGAGCTGCGTGCAGCCTGTGCGTCGCACGGCATCGCTCACGCCATGCTCGACGTGGCGCAGCGCGAAGTAATGACACCACATGGGGCCGTTGACGATGACGGCGGCGTCTTGCCAGGCGGCAAAAAATGCCATCGCGCCCGCGAGCGCACAGCTGTCCGTCCAAGCGCAGACATCATCGAAACGCCTTTCCTGCTCAGCCATAGATCAGACCTCCCCGGCTTTCGTGACGACAGACGATATGAACCATATCGCGCAGGAGCTTCTTTTCCATCGACCAGCCGACGGATGGCATGAGCGCGAGGAAGATCTGCCGCAGCCTTGCGTTGGTAAGCTCGTGCGTCGTCAGGACGAAATCCGCCGCTTTGAAAAGCGCCTCCGCCTCGCGGCTTCCCTCATGGGCGATCGGCGCATCCGTCAGACGCGCGACCTCTTCTTCCATGACCTCGCGCCGCCCGGGCAGGAACGAATCAAGGAGGACGACGCCCGCCAGTTCTACGCCCGCCTTCTTCAGAAGGCGCATGATGATCTTCGGCTGAAACCAGTCGAGGTCGCGCCCGATGGCGAATGTCACGCGCCTTTCTGCGAGAGTCGGCCGCACCTCGTCCACGGCGCGTTGAAACGCCGCTTCTTCCGCGCGAATCGCTTCTTCCGCTTCCCTTTCCCTGCCGCAAAGCCTGCCGACCGCACGCAGCCACTCCTTCGTTTCCTCCGAGCCGACCGCATAGACATCGGCAAGGTACGGCGTGCCGAAACGCTCATGAATGTGCCGCGCCAAGTCGACGAGAAGCGCCTGCTTCTCGTCGCTTCGCCGCCCGAGCACGATGAGAAGCTCCGCTGCCGGCACGACATCCATCTCAGACAGGGCGAGATACGACGGAAACTGCCCCTCGACGCGCAGGGAAAGAAACCCGAGCAAGCGGCACAATTCCTTCACGTACTCGCCGTGGACGCCGCCGCAGTCGCCGAGCAGCACGACGCTTCCCGCACGGCGCTCTGCCGGCTTCATGAAGCGATCGACGAGCACGCGTGCAGCGTCAAGGTAGCCTGCATAATACTCGCCGTCAAGAAAGCCGTGCGCCGAGACGGCGCTGACGGGCAGGCCAAGCTCTTGCTCCATCTCCTCAGCCACGGCGCACGTATCGTCGCCGATGACGCCGCTCACACAGGAATTGGCGATAAATATCGCTTGCGGCTGATATTTTTCTGCGGCGAAGCGTATGCACTCGCGCAGACGACCCTCGCCGCCAAAAATCGCCTCTGCGTCCGACAACGAGCTTGTCAGAAGCGGCACAGGCGAGAGGCGCACCTTCGTTCCCGCCGCACGAAGGCGATGGAAACTTCCCACATCCATGCCATGGGCGATGTGAGCGCACGGACGCGGGCTGTGGAAGATGACGAGAGCGCCGCGCACGAAGGAAAGCGCACGCCAGACGCCCGGCATGCTGCAGCTGCAATTCGTGCGGCGCATCACCACACGTTTCGCTTCAGTTCCCATAGCTTTCCACCAGATCTTCCAACTCTTCAAATGCCATCGGCTTGGGGATGACGAGATCCGCATTTCCCTCAATCGCCGCCGCAAGTTCTTCGTAAACCTTCGCCTGTGCGGAATCCGGCGCGTAGGCGATGAGCGTCTGCCGATGGATCTCCGCCTCGTGTACGGCGGCAGAGCGCGGGATGTAGGCGATGAGCTTTGTGCCGAGGCGTGCGGCAAAGGCTTCCAAAAGCTCCTTCTCGCGTGCGACATCGCGCCCGTTGCCGATGATGCCGCCGAGCTTCACGACGCCTCGCGCAGCGAAGCGGCGCACGCCCTTGGCGATGTTGTTCGCCGCGTAGAGCGACATGAGCTCCCCCGAGGAAACGATGTAGATTTCCTCGGCATAGCCCTCTCGTATCGGCACGGCGAAACCACCGCAGACGACGTCGCCGAGTACATCGTAGATGGCGACATCGACATCGTCAAACGCATGGAGCGCCTTGAGCCTTTCGAGCGCCACGATGATGCCGCGCCCCGCGCATCCGACGCCCGGCTCGGGGCCGCCCGCCTCAATGCAGCGCACACCGCCGTATCCCTCATGCGCGATTTCTGCAAGAGAGAGTGCCGCGCCCTTCTTGCTGCGCTCCGCATCGAGCACAGTGAGCGGCGCAATGCGCCCCAGGAGAAGCCGCGTCGAATCGTTCTTCGGGTCGCAGCCGATCTGACAGACCTTCTTTCCCCCGCGCGAAAACGCCGCCGATACATTGGCGGCAGTCGTCGATTTGCCGATGCCGCCCTTGCCGTAAAACGCAATCTTTTTCAATCTCAAAGCCGCCTTTCTTTACATCTTTACTCCACCGCCGAGAGAAATTCCTGCCGCGATTGGCGAAAAGCGTCACCGTAAAGAATCCATGCCGTTTCCTGCACGCCGAAGACGATGTTCTGTGAAAGATTGTAGACGTAACGCGCCCACGGATGGCCGATCTGCTTTTCCCGCACGGCTGTCATCTGCTGAAGAGACGGATCTTCCATGTACTGCCTGCCGTAATTCTCTTCACGCGTTTCTGCGTCTTCGTAACTCGGAAGGAAGATGTAGTCGGGATTCGCCGCGACGAGCTGCTCCTTCGTCATCTCCTGTCCCATGCGGTTTCCTGCGGCGGCCTTTGCGTTGATCGACGCCGTATGGCTGCAAAGCTCATCGAAGGTGCAGCCGGCGCCGCCGTAGTTGGGCATGATGGAGATGAGCGCGATGCTCTTGTGCTTCTTTTCCTCGGGAACATCCTTCATCTTCTCTTCGATCTCCGCGAGTTTTTCCTCCATCTTCGCGATCAGTCGTTCGCCGCGCTCCTTCTCATCGACGGCTGCTGCAAAGAGGCGGATGTTGGCATGGATGTCCTCCATCGTCGCCGCCGCACGGCAGACGACGACCGGCACGCCAAGCTCGCGCATGGCATCAGCGTTCTCGCGGGGAAGCCACGGCGTGACGATAATGAGGTCGGGCGAGAGCGCGGCGACCTGCTCGACAGACGGACTGCGCGTGATGACCGTGGGAATTTTCCCGCGCACCCACGGCACATTCGTATGCTTCTCGTCCGCGAGCGAGTCGTTGACTGCCGCCATGCGCTCCGGCTCGACAAGACCGAGCATCATTTCATCCGTGCCCGCGCTGATCGTCAAGATGCGCCGGGGCTTATGCGGAATCTCGACGACAGTTCCCTCCGCATCGGTCACACGGTACGCGCTCGACGCCTCCTCCTTTTCGCCCATGCAGCCCGTCAGAAAGAGCGCAAAAAGGAGCGCGGCGCATGCGACGACTGCTGCAAATCGCGGATACTTCTTTGCCTTATACAATTTGTTCCGCCCTCTCTTCCAAATCGCCCTCGATGGAGAGGAACAGCTCGCGCAATTCCTCCTTCGTCTCCTCACGCGCTTTCCACAAGCCGCGCTGCTCCGCCTCTAGCAGCGTTTCCGCCATGCGGTGCAGCGCCCAGGGGTTGACCTCCTGCAGCCACTCCTGCATCGACGCGTCGAGCACATACTTGCGCGCATATCCTTCGTACATCCAATCCTCCATGACGGCGCTCGTCGCATCCCATTGATAGCTGTGCGCGAGATAATTCGCAAGGTCGGAAGCTCCCTTGTAGCCATGCTCCTTCATGCCCTCGATGAATTTCGGATTCATCGCCTCGCCGCGGAACAGCCGCTCGGCTTCTGCGGCGACGGTGCGCACGACGATGCGCTGACGGTCGCTCGTATCGCCGCTGTAGGAACGCGGCGCCTTGCCCGTGAGCGCACGCACAGTGGCAATCATGCCGCCGTGGTAGGCGTTGTAATCGTCCGAGCTGAACATGTGCGTCTCGCGCGTGTCCTCGTTCTTGACCGTGACATCAAGCTCCTTCATGCGCCGCTGGAAAAGCTCGGGATCGTAGCCGCGCGCCACGCTGTCCGCGCCGTACGCCGTGCCCGAAAAGCGCGTGTAGACGGCCGCGAGATCGTCGAGCGTCTGCCATGCCTTCGACTCCAAAAGGTCGCCGACGCCCGCGCCGTAAGCGCCCGGCGGGTCGCCGAAGATACGGCACGAGGCGCGTTCCCAAGCGAGAGCATGCTCTTCGCCCTGCTCTTCGAGCCATGCCGTGTCCGCGAGGATGTGCTTGCGCACGAAGTTTTCATCTGCGCTCTCATCCTGCGCTGCTGCAAGCTTCACAGCCTCGTCGACCCAGCGGATGGCGTTCGGCACGGCATCGCGGAAGAGACCGCTGATGCGCGCCGTCACGTCGATGCGCGGCCGCTTGAGCTTGGCGAGAGGGATGACCTCAAGCCCGACGACGCGCTGCGACGGTCTCTGCCAGACGGGGCGCACGCCCATGAGGTAGAACAGCTCGGCTATGCACTGTCCATGACTGCGCATGTTTGAGCCTGCCCAGAAGACGATGCCGACCGCCTCCGGGTAGCGTCCCTCCTCGCTGATATACTGCTCGACGAGCGCATCGCCCAGTTCCTTGCCGTACTCCCACGCCGCGGGCGTCGGCAGACAGCGCGGATCGAGTCCGTAGAAGTTGCGTCCCGTCGGCAGGACGTCTGCGCCGTTCGTCGTCGGCGCTCCCGCCGGCCCCGGCTCGATGTAGCCGCCCGAAAGAGCGCGGAGCGTGCCCGTCAACTCCTCCTCCGTGCGCAGGAGACGCGGCACGATCTTCTCCGTAACTTCGCCGAGCGCCGCCAGAAGTCCTTCCCTGCCCGCTGCACTGTACGAGGCGAACGGTTCCAAAGCCAACGCTTCTCTCGCCGCCTGCGGCATGTAGGCGCGCGCGGCGAGGCGCACGAGAAGCAGGCGCATGAGGTCTTCCACCGCATCGAGCTTTCTGCCGTACGTCATGCCGTCCTCCGTCATGCGTTCGCTATGCTCCAAAAGCTCTTCGTAATCGTAGCCCTCTTCCTTGGCGATGAGACGCAGGAGCGACGGCTCGCCGCCATGCTCGACGCGCACGAGCGCGAGCACGAGGTCTAAGAGTTTTTCAGCTTCCGGAACTTGCCCGAGGATATGAAGTCCCGTGCGGATCTGCATGTTCTTGATGTCCGTCACATAATTGTGCAGAGCAGCGACATAGGCGTCGAAGTCCTCGCCTTCCTCGATGGAATCCTCGAAATGGCAGAGCGCCGCCTTCTCGCGCACGATTTCCTGTACCGCTGTCAGATTGTCAGGCTGAGCCGCACGGAAATGAACGTACTCGTCGAGCGCCTGCTCAAGCTCCTGCAGCTCGTCGAAAGCGCCCGCGAGCTGCATCGGCGGCGAAAGATGGCTGATGAGGCACGCTGCGCCGCGCCTTTTTGCCTGTATGCCCTCGCCTACAATCGTGATCCAGTAGGGATATACGTCGGGCAGATCGCCAAGCGAGACGTCGGGATAGCATTCGTTCGAGAGCGCCGTACTCTTGCCCGGCAGCCACTCCAACGAGCCGTGCGTGCCGACGTGGACGACGGCGTCCGCCTGCCACAGATCGCGCAGCCAATGATAAAAGCCGATGTAGTGATGTGTGGGCGCGGCGTCCGGCGAATGCAGCAGCTTGCCCGGATCCTCGCCGAAGCCGCGCGGCGGCTGCACCGTAAGAAAGATATTGCCGTTGAGCGTGCCGGGCACGAGCAGCGTGCCGTCGTAGTTGAACACCTCGCCCGGCGCTTCGCCCCAATCCTTTCTCAGATGTTCCTTGACCTTTTGCGGCAGCTCCTTGAAGAATCTTTCATACTGCGCCGCCGTAAGCTGTCCGTCGGCATTCTTTACCCGCTCTTCACTCATGAAGCGGCGGTCATTCGTCGCGTGATTCGTAAAAATATCCATGAGCTCTTGGCTGCTCTCCGGCACGAAATCGACGCGATAGCACGCCTCACGCATCCTCGCGAGGAGGCGGCGCACGCTCTCTGGCGAGTCAAGCCCCGCCGCACTGCCGATGTTCGCATTCGTCGGCGGATAGTTGTGAAAGACGATGGCTATCTTCTTCTCGCCGTTCGCCTTATGGCGCAGATTCGCCCACTTCTTCGCCTTTCGCGCCAGACGCTCCATGCGCTCCTCAAGCGGCGCATAGCGAGGCGTTCCCGTCTCATCGAGCACCTTCGCCGCAATCGGCACGGCATGAAGGACGCCGTCGAACTCCGGCATACAGACGCTGAAGGACACCTCCATCGGGTCGAGACCCGCAGGCGACCTTTCCCATTCTTCCTTGGGCGCAAGCACCGTATACGCCTCAAGAAGCGGCACGCCGAGCGCATAGAGGTCTTCTATGCGCGTACCGCCCGCTTTGATGGAAAACTTCATCGTCGTGATGATGGCGTCAACGACGGTCTTCCCGTCGCGACAGAAGTATCGCTTCATGGCGTCAAAGAGCGTCGGCGACTCCACGCGCTCGTCGCGATAGGAATTGGAAAAGACTGCGACGGCATTGAGTCCCTGCGCCTCTATCGCACGAATCAATGCCGTGTGATAGGTGAAGTCCCCCGCAATCCACTCCGAACGATAGAAGATGACGCCGATCGTCCGCCGGCCGTCACGGCAATGCGCGGCACGATATCCCTCAATGTCCTGGCAATCGCCATGCCAATCGGGATGGTATATGCCGTGCCAAGGCAGCGCGCGCGGCGGCTCCGGCTCAGCAGAAAGTCCGAACTTTTTGGCAAGATGCAGCAGGAAATTTTTCATATTCTTCTCACCGTCGCAGCGGAAATACTGCCAGGCGAGAGCGATTTCCTCTGCCGAGAAGTCATAGCTGACCTTGTCATGCTCGGCATTGTCCACGAGAATCAAATGCGGCGCACGGCTCTTCTGCAAAGTGCGCGACGCCTGCTGCAGGAAGGGATTGTCCAGCCCCGTGCCCATCCACAGGAACAGTGTGACATCAGCCTTCTCCTGCGCCTCGCGCCACGAATCCATGCCATCCGCTAGGCGGACGGCAATCGCCAGCGAGGGAACTGCCGACACGCACGCTTCCTGCACGCGATGGACGAGCGCAAAGACGCGCTGAATATTCGTATAGACTGCGATCTTCATTTTGCTGCACCTCTCGTGTTCACTGGTTCATGCATCATCTGCATCCGTTTGCTTCCGAAACTGTCCGAGCCGCACGCTCGACGACGGCACGCACGAGAAGCATCGCAAGGGACTCCATATAGCCTTCCTGCATGAGTACGCCCTCCTGCGTCTTCAGACGAAGCGCTGTTGCCATCTCTTTCAGCAGCTTTTCGGCTGCTTCCCAAGTCTCCCCTTTTTCCAACAGTCCCCAGAGATGCTCATCATAAAGATGGATGAAGAGCACGCCCAAGGGGAAGAGCGCCGGCACAGCAATCATTTTTTCCAAAGCTGCGATGAATTGCGCCTTAATTAAGGCATCGTCGCCCACCTCTTCCTTATATCGCTGCCACAGCGTTTCTTCCGTGACGCCGAAGCGGCGCAAGCGGCGCAGCAGATCGTGCTGCTGCGCGGGCGTAAGCCCCGACTGCTTCTTGAGCGCTTCCTTGACCGCCGCCATGACGGCGAGACCGATGAGCTCGCCGAGCTTGGAATGTTTTCCTGCGCCCTCGAAGAAGAGCGGCGACTCGCTGTTGGCGACGACGATCGTCTGATCCGTGCCCGAACCCGTGGCGAGTCCTGTGGAATAGCGGCTCGGCGCCATGAGTTCCTGCAGCGCCGCCGTCTTCGCCTCCGTGCAGGTCACGAGAGCACGCGCAAGGATGCCGGGCGGCAGATCGGCGTCGATGACGAGCATGATGTTGATCGTGCCGCATTTCTTCTCCGCCGTCTTGTAGTAAGATGCAGGATCGCCGACACGCCCGCCGTTCGTTTCCACGCCGCCCGTTACGATCGCCGTCACGGTCAGTTCCTTGTAGCTTCGCGACACGATGGAAGCGTTTTCCATGTGCGCCGCCGTCCCCATGCCCGAGGTCAATTTCGGTGCAAGACCGAGCCGCTCCGCAACGATCTTCATGCTCTCGACGTACGTCGGTGCAAAGGACTCGCAGGGCATTCCCGATCCCTGCGTCATATCGCGGTTGAACACCGCCTCAAAATCCTCATGGTAGCCGCCATTGTAAAGCGAAGTGCTGAGTACCTTGCGTGGCCCGCTGAAAACCAGCACGATGCTCTTGTCATAGCGATAAGCGATGTCGCCCGTCGTCAGTCTTGCCAATTCCATCTGCTCTTGCCCCTCCATCACGCACCATCACGCTTGCATATCGCGAAAACGCCGCACGACTTCCAATACGCCTTCGGCACAAAGGCGCTCCAGCGTGGCGTAGCCGGCATTCATGCGCTGCGCAATCTCAGGCGCCAGTCCCACCTTCGGAAAGTTCTTCTCCGTATCGAGCACGATGCAGTGCGCGTCTCTTCGCGCGATCTCCTCCGCTGCGCGCAGCGCCTCCTCCTTCGCCTTCCCCGCTGCAGAAACATTCGTCCTGCCGTCTGTCACGAGCACGAGCACCGTCTCCGCGCCTTCCTTGCGACCGAGCTCATCCATCATCTTGAGCGCGGCGGCAAGTCCCTCCGCGAGCGGCGTCTTGCCGCCCGTCGGCAAAGAGCGCAGCGCCTTTTCCGCCAGCTCCACGCTTCGCGTCATCGGCAAGAGCGTTTCGGCGCTCGTGCGCCGAAACGCAATCAGTCCCACGCGGTCACGCTTTTGGTATGCTTCACGCAGGAGGGCGAGCACCGCGCCCTTCACCATCTTCATGCGCTCCTTCGCGCCCATGGAGCCGCTCGCATCGACGAGGAAGAGGATGTTCGCGGCGGCACGACGCGCCCGAATCCAGACGCGCAGATCCTCGCCGCGTATGACGACGGCCTGCTCGCCATGCCGCTGGCGCTGATAGGGCGCCGCCGCGCGAAGCGTAGCGGCAAAGGCGAGGTCGATGCACCGTCCGCGGCGCGGCAGCGATGTGCGCCAAGGACGTCCCGCCGGCACGTCAAGCTGCACGATTGCGCGTCTGCCGCTCTTGCCCTTCCTCCCGCACACCGCCTTGCGCAGGAGAGAAAGCCGCGCCATAACCGCTTCTATGGAGTGCGTCTCATCTCTATCTTCGCCGCCCGAATCGCCATCCGCAGGCGACGCCTGCTCCTCGTCGGTCTGCGCCTCTTTTTCCTGCGATTCTCCTCTATCATCTTCCTGCTCTTTCGATTCGCCGCCCGTCGCATCTCTCGTCAAAACATCGTCCGGGCGCTCCTCCTGCGGCGCATCATCCACCTCATCTTCCGACTCTTCCCGCGACTCAGCTTGCTGTTCCTGCAGCTGTTCCTGTTCCTGCGGCTCTTTCTGCTGTCCGCTTCTTTCTTCGCGCTGCTCCTTTTTTCGGCTCATGCGATGCGCGAGCACGAAGAGAGCCGCCTCCTCGATGTCCTGCGGCATCACATAGATGCGCCCGGCGAACGCCGCCAAGGCGCGTGCCGCTTCCACGAGATAGATTTCGGCACGATTTCCCACGCAAAGGGCGCGTGCGGCATACTGTGCAGCGAGATGCAGGATGGCACGGGAAACTTCCACAGCAGGAAGCATCTCTCGCGCTCGTGCCGCCTTCTGCTGCAGCTCGGCTTCCTGCTGCGCATACATGCGGCAGAAAGCTTTTGGCGCACGCTCAAAGGCGAGCACGCGCCGCGCGATCTCAGCACGCTGCTCCGTCTCTTCCACATCATCCATCGCTGCGAACATGCCGAAGCTGTCGAGCAGCACGGGCGAGAGCACGCCTTCTGCGGGATCCATCGTCCCGACAGGGATGCAACTTATCTCCTCGACCGCTGATATGCCGTCGCGTTCCAAGGAAAACATCCCCGCCGACGCGCTCTCTAAGACAGACTTCAAGACTTCCTCGCGCAGGAGGTTCACCTCGTCCATGTAAATGAGCGTATGCGCCGCACGATGCAGGAGTCCATGGCGCAGACGACGCTCGCCGTTCCGCACGGCCGCATCCACATCGAGGCTGCCGAAGACCATATCGTCCGTCGCGCCGAGCGGCAGTTCGACGAGACTCCCCGTCGGCGTGAACGGCGCTGCCGCACGCACGAGGACAGATTTCGCCGTGCCGCGGTTGCCTGAAATGAGCAAGCCGCCCGTGCGCGGATTCACGAGCGCGAGAAGAAGCGCCCTCTTCGCCTGCTCCTGACCGACGACAGCGGTAAACGGATAGCGCGGATATTCCATGCCCATCTCCTCAAGCCAGTATATCATCCACAGCAGACCAGTCGACCTCGCCCTCCTCGAAGGGGCGGCGGCGCAGACGATGCGCGAGCACGAGGCGGCTGACGGCCTTCATATCTTCCTTTTCGACCTCCGTGCGCCTCGAGAAGGCGGCATTCGCCATCGCCGCCTTGATGAGCGTAATGTCGGCGCGGTGTCCGTCGACGCCGAGCGCGAGCGAGATGTGCGCCGCCTTTTCCAGCATTCTATCTGCCACGGCGACGCTTTTGAGGAGAGAGCGCGCCCTTTCGATTCGCTCGCGCAATGCCTCCTGCTGCTCCCTGTAGGACGCTGCAAAGTCCTCCGCATCCTGCTCATAAGCGATGCGCCTCTTCACCACCTCGATGCGATCCTTCGCCTCGCGCTCACCCGTCACCGTCACCGAAAGGGCGAAGCGGTCGAGCAGCTGCGGGCGTATGTCGCCCTCTTCGGGATTCATCGTGCCCACGAGCACAAAGCGTGCCGGATGTGCATAGGAAATGCCCTCGCGCTCCACCGTATTGACGCCCATCGCCGCTGAATCGAGCAGGATGTCAACGATGTGATCGTCGAGCAAATTGATTTCATCGACATAGAGAATGCTGCGGTTTGCCTCCGCGAGGATGCCCGCCTCAAACTCCTTCCTGCCATGCCGGATCGCCGCCTCTATATCGAGCGTGCCCACGACGCGATCCTCCGTCGCACTGACGGGAAGCTCCACGACGCGCATGGGGACGCTCTCCTCCTTCATGCGTGCGCCCGCCGCAGCCTTCCTGCGGCAATCGTCGCAGAAAAACTCCGGCGCCGCAGGGTCACAGCGGCATGCACAGCCCGCCACCGCCCGCATGGCGGGCAGCAGTCCGGCAGCGGCGCGGACGGCGGTCGACTTCGCCGTCCCCTTCTCGCCCTTAATCAGCACGCCGCCTAAGGACGGCATGACGATATTGAGCAAAAGCGCCTTCTTCATCTCTTCCTGCCCCACGATGGCAGAAAAGGGATACGTCTTTTTCATCATGCAGGTTTTCCCTTTCTCCGAATTTTGGAATCTATCTTTCGGCACATTCACTCATCGACTGCCGAAATATGCGCATCATCAGGCAGATAAAATTCATCGCCATAAACCCTGTAGGCGATTTCCTGCACGCCGTAGACAAAGTCCTGCGAACAGTTGTAGAGGAAGGACGAGCGGGGCTTCACAAGGCTGTGAGTTTTGAGCGCCTTGAGCGTCTGAAGAGCCGGATCTTCCGTATAGCTGCGAATGAACTCATCGAGCCATGCCTGCCCCTTCCATGGATAATCGGGCAAAAACAGTATGTCGGGATTGATCGATAGAATCACCTCCTTCGTCACTTCCTGCCCATTGCGCAGTCCGTAGGCGGAAACACCGTTGATGACGCCCGCATAGTGACAGGCGTCGTCGAAGCTCGATCCCTTGCCGCCGTATGTGGGCATGAGCGAGAGGAACACGACGCTCTTCCTCTTCTCCTGTGGAATGGCGTCGACCTTCGTCTTGATCTCCGCCAGCTTTTCATCCATCTTCTTGAGCAAGATTTCACCCCTTCTCTTCTCCCCGATGGTTTCCGTCGCAAGGCGCACGAGATCCTTGACCTCTGCGAGATTATGCGGGCCTCTGCCGATGACGACTTTCAGTCCTGCATCGCGCAGCGGATCGGCAAGTTCCATATACTGCCAATCTGCAACAAGAACCACGTCGGGATGAAGGGAGACGATGTATTCTACGCTCGGCTGATGTATCGTCTCAGGTATTTGCGAAGCGAGCTCCACCATATTGGAATTGACGGATTCCTTCATGCTCGAATGAACGGCGACAAGCCTTTCAGGCGGCACGACGCTGAGAACGATCTGATCCAAGGTCGCCGACAAAGTGACGATGCGCTGCGGCGGAGTGTCGAAATGTATCGTGCGCCCCGTGATGTCCGTCACCGAATACGATGTCGAAGAATTCGCAGACGGCTCCTCCACATTCTTTTCGCCGCCGCACGATGTTGTCAGAAAAAGCAGCAAAACGACGACAACGAGGAGCGACGATTGCATGAAGACCTTACTCCGCACGATACCCTTCCTTTCCGAAAACTGCCGATGCTGCAGCCCTCTTCAACGCACATTCCGCCGCGCACGGCTCTTCTTGTTCCATTCCCAGCCAGCGCGCGAAGCAGCCGCCTCCGCAGGCGGCAAAATCGTGACATCGTCGGCAAAAATCCATGCTCCGCTGCATCTTGGCAGATACTTCCTGCAGACGACGCAAATTCACGCCCTGCATAACATTGCCTAGGAAGAAGCGCTTATCGCCGATGAAAGAGGAGCAAGCGTAGATGCCGCCATCGACGTCGACGTGGACGCCTTCGCCGTTCATCGCATAGCAGTGAGAAAAATCGCTCCCGCCGCGCCCTGCGATGTCTCTCGCCTGCTCCTCCTGCGATATGGCGAGACGACGCCCCGTCAAGCGATAAAGTGCATCGCGCCGAGCAAAAACCTCGCGCATCGCCGCCGCCATATCGCTTTCTCGCGGCAAAGCGGCGTTCGTGCCGCGCCCCTGCGCACGCAGGAGGTCGAAACCGACGCGATGCACATTGCCAAAGTAATAGGCCATATCGACGATATCGGTCAGGCTGTAAACATTCTCCGCCGTCACGACGCACGTCAGTCCGATGCCGACGCCGCGCCGCGCAAGGCGCTCGATGCCCGCCGCCACGTCAGCGGCAGAACCTCTGCCGTCCGAATATTGCCTTTGGCGATCATGCACTGCCGACCTGCCATCGAGGCTCACGCCGATGCCCATGTTGGAATCGCATAGGATATTCACCGCCTCTTCCGTCAGCAGCGTGCCGTTCGTCTGAACAGCCATGTGCGCCTCGATGCGATGATCGCGCACATAGGCGGCGATACGTGCAAGGAGCGGCAATGCAAGCAGAGGTTCGCCGCCCGAAAACTGCAGGAGAAACGGCTCCCCGCAGGAGGCAGCCAGATCGACAGCCCGCCGCGCCGTTTCCCATGCCATCGTGTGCCTCGCCTGACCGCTTGCATAGCAATAGCGACAGGCGAGGTTGCAGTCTCCCGTCAGGCTCAGCACCAGCATCTTCAGCCCCATCGCCGCCCCTTTCCGGCACGTTTGCACATCAAGCATCAATTTCCTGCACTCGCGCCGCCTTCATCGGCAAAACGCTCAGGATAAACGGTCTTTGCCAGCACATAGACGGCTTCGACGGCATTTTGCGAGGCGCTGTAGCGGTACGTATCGGGCACGCAGTAGAGACGGTTCTCGCGCACCGCCTTTACATGCTTGAACAACGGGTCATTGCGCAGCTTCTCACGGAATTCTTCCGTCTTTTCCCCCTCGGCGCTCCATGACGGCAGCAGGAACACGTCGGGGTCGAGCGCGACGACCTGCTCCATGGAGATGCTGTTGTCCTTCGTGAGACCCGCCATCGCTGCGCCGTTTCTGAGCGCGGCATGGCGGCACATATCGTCGAAGAGGTCGTCGCGCCGCCCGAAGACGCCGCTGAAAGCGAAAGCGACGACAATCGGCCTCTCGTCTTCGGGAATGTCCGCCGTGCGCCGCGTCACATCCGCCAAGCGCTCATGCAGCCTTCCAGTCAAGGCCGCCGCTTCCTCTTCCCTGCCGATCACCTTGCCGATGGACTCGATGCGTGGAAAAACCGCCTCGATACTCTTGGGCGTTTTGGAAACAAAGACCGTCAGGCCCAGATCGCGCATACTCGCCACGAGTTCCTTCGGCACGCTGTCCGTCGTGAGCACAAGGTCGGGATGCTGTGCGAGCACGCGCTCGGGACTCTTGTCGTGCAGCTTGACAGGTACGGCTTTCGCCGCCTCTGCCATGCACGAAAGCCCCGCATCATCCACGTAGGATGAAAGCGCCGCAATCTGTTCAGGTGGCGCGAGCGCGAGCAAAATTTCATCCGTGCCGAGATTGAGCGAGACGATGCGCTGCGGCTTCTCATGCAGCACGATCTCCGTGCCCATATCGTCTGTGCCGCAAAAGAAATCGCCCGCTTCTTCCTCCACCGCCGTTCCCCCGCGCGCACATGCGCAGAGGAGGACGGTGACAGCGAGAAGGAGCGCCGGCACCACGCCGCGCCGCCATGCGTCAGAACGTATGCGCATAGGTCAGGCGGAAGTTCAGAGGCAAATCGAGGTTGCCGTAGCGGTTCGAATAGTTCTCGCGATCGAGGAGATTGTAGATACCAAGCGTCACCGTATCATTCTTGCCGGCTGTATAGATAACATTCATATTAAGCTGCAGCTTATCCGGCACATCTTGTGCTGCCCCATATCTTTGAGCCGTATATTCACGATCTCCAAGATATTTGAGGTTCAAATTTCCCTGCCATTTTTTCATCTTATAATCAACACGTACGAGTCCTTCGACGCGTCCTGCATCCTGTACCCAGCCTTTACTTCCCGAAGGATCCTTGATTTCAGGATTGGAGAATCCTGCACCAAGGCTAAAGCTCCATGTATCATTGAAGCGTTTCGTATATTCGATTTCAAATCCCGTATTGCGAAAATCGCCCTTGTTCACTGCGTAACTTTGCTGCGTAGCCGGATTCAGAGCCCAGCCAATCTTATTCTTCATATCCATATGATAGACAGCAGCTTTCCACAGATCATTGCCACGCCTAATCTTAATGCCGGTTTCATACGTCCAGCCGCTCTCAGGCTTAAGACCTGTCGGATTGAAATTCTTATACCGGAAGCTATCATCTACCGTCGGCATCTGAAATGCTTTGCCAACATTGATGTACCATGCTGTATTGCGATCGAATTGATAATTCGTCTGGAATTGCGGCATAAAGACGCTTTGATCCTTCTCGGGATCATTGATCCATTCACCACGCAGTCCGAGTGTGAAATTGAAACGTGGCGTGAATTGCTTGCTGTATGAAGCATAAAGCGCATTTCCCGTGCGCACAGCCGTACGCTCTTTCGCCGGCGTATCGATGCCCTCACGCTTATAAGAATAGCCCAAAACCAGCGAATCTTTTCCAATCTTCCAGTTCTTTTGCAAGTCGAAAATCTGACCATCCATCGTTGCGTTGCTGTCATTTTTTTGATTTTTGATATAGTCATACCCATCTACCTGACGATAGTTATAACCAAGAACAGCGTGGATGCCATTTTCTTTCCCTTGGTAAACCAGACTAGCTGTATGGCGGCGATCATTATAGCGATAATTATATTTCACCCCCGTAGGAACAAGAGTATTTCCTGACTTCCTGTACTGGATTCCCCCGCGGGTAATATCACCTTCCATATAGTTGTAGTTCAGAGATATTTCTTCGGTCAGTTGTGCGATGAGTCCCACACGGCTTTTCTTTCCCTTGCCGACCCACCAATCAACCCATGAGATCTTATCAATGCCAAAGCCGTTGGAATGCGATAGATCCTTTGACCACTCACGACTCACATCGACGATGATACGATCTCCCATATAGGTTGCTTCACTTTTCTTGAAATAATTTCCAACCGTTTGATTTATTTGAAATTCTGGTTCTCCCTCCTTCGGCTTCTTCAAAATGATATTGATAACACCGCCCATAGCCTCGCCGCCGTAGAGTGTAGATGCAGCTCCCTTGACGATCTCGATGCGCTCGACCATCGCGGCGGGTATATTTTCAGTACTCGGGTAATTCTTGAGATTCATCGGCACGCCGTTGACCATGACGAGCGTGCCCCTGTCATAGCCGCGCAATGTGATGCGTCCGGCCGCAAAACCGAAATCCTGCCCTGTCTCGCCGAAGGACGTGCTCGTCGAGCCGATCTGCTGGTCGATCGCCTCAAATACGTTGCGATAGCCCGCTTTTTCAATATCCTTCGCTGTGATGATCGTCGTCGTCGCGGGCGTATCAAGATCGCTCTTCCACCTGCGCTGCGCCGTCACGAGCGTATCAGGCAAATCATGGCCACCGCTTTCTGCAGTTTCCGCACTTTGTTCCTGCACCTGCGTCGTTTTCGCTGCCGCCTTTCCTGCCGCCGCATTTTCCGCCGCATACGCCTCGCCCGATAGGCTCATGCCCGCGATTGCCGCAAGCACCGCCCACGTCAGATGTCTCTTGCCTTTCATCTACATCACCCTTTCCAAAAATAAAGCGCCCCTCCTGCAAGGCAGAAAAGGCGCATAAGGGCGACGCAAAAAAATCCCGGCAGTTTCGCCGGGAGGATTATGTTCGTGCAGCCGAAGAAACGCCAAACGGCGCTTCCTTAATCCCCTTCCCATCACTCGCAGGTCAAATGGCGATTGTCCATCAGGCAGTTCTCCTGGCTCCAGCTCATCGCTCCCTGCGCCTTCCCAAGGCATTCGCCCCAGTGACATTCCTTGCAGGGTTGCTCGCTGCTACAGTGGCGGGACCGCTCCGGCTTCTACCGAATTCCCTATTAAGTCTTGCGACACCTGATCCAACGATATGAAATTCCTATAAAAGAATAGCATTGATTTATTCCTATGTCAAGCATAGGAATTCGATAGGAATCATTCTCCTTGTAGAAATTCCCTATTCAACATAGTGACTGAAACTGCCGATGACGAGCGTCGGAAACTCCTTCTTGAGCCGTTCCAAAAACTCCCTAGCACCGACTGCCTCGCCCTGCGCCTCGGGCATGACTTCGAGGAAGGCATCGGGATCGACATTGAGGTTGCGCACCTGCACCATGTTGACTGGCAGCTCGCGAAAGAAGCTGCGCCACGCTTCAAGTTCTTCGGCGCGGTCGTTGAAGCCCGGAAAGAAGAGCATGTTGAGCGACACGTATACACCGTGCGAAAGCGCGTAGCGAATAGACTCCTTGACGTCAGCGAGCGTGTAATTGCTGCGGTAGTACGCCGCATAGCTCTCCTCGATGGCGCTGATGATGCTCACACGCATGGAATCAAGACCGGCATCGACGATCTTTCGGATGCCCTCGGTATAGCCGGCATTCGTGTTGATATTGATCTGCCCGCGCTTCGTCTCAGCACGAATCAGACGCTCGGCTGCCGCGATCGCATCCGCCGCAAGCGACGGCTCGCCCTCGCAGCCCTGCCCAAAACTCACGATGGCATCGGGTGCAGTCGACAGATGATAGACGCCGACCTGCGCGATTTCCTCGGGCGTCGGGTGGAACGTGATGCGGCTCTGCGGCGAGGGACAGCACTCGGCGGGCTGCAGGGAGATGCAGCCGAAGCAATTCGCGTTGCAGACAGGCGACGTCGGTATGCCCGCTTCCCAGCGACGGTAAAAGAGATTCTGCGCCGTGCAGCAATGCCACTTCAAGGAGCAGCCCGCCACCTGTTCGACGATGCGGTTGCCCGGCAGATCCTTTTCAACGCGGCGCACGAGTTTCTTTAGTTCGCGCGTGTTGTAGTATACGGGATCCCACTTCATATTCTCATCCGTATAGAGCGCCGCCGCATAAAGCTCATCCTTGTAGAGCACGACCGCTGTGTAGCCGTAGAGAGCGAGCCTTTCAGCCCCTTCCTCTCGCTGAAAGGCAGGCAGAAAGAGCCGCGTATAGCCCGCAGGCAGGATGGCAGCGACGGCGCGTCCTGCCAGAGGCAGCATCTCACCCGCCGCCGTCATTCCCATCGCCGCGCGCTCGGGCAGGAACATCAAGTCCGCCGACTCGGGCAGAGGAATGAGGTCGGCAGGCGCAAGCGGCACGAGTGTATCACCCGAGCGTCCCAATCCCGCGATACCCGGCGCATCGAAGATCGCCCCGTCCTCATCGGCATAGAGCGCACGTATTTCCGCCTTCATGCTTCGCCCTCCTGCCTCTCGGTCTGCGGTACAGCGCTGCCTTTCTCTGCGTTTTCCTTCTCATGCGCTTCCTGCTTTACCGCCTTCTTCTTGCGCGGGTTGTAGCGATTCATCGCCATGTCGATGCCATCCGTCACGATGCACTCGACGGCGGGCAATAAATAAGAAATCGCCTCTTGAATCTTCGGCGCGTCGTCTGCAGGAAAAGGCGCAAGCACATGTTTGACGACCGTCCAGCCGGGCAAAGGACGCCCGATGCCAATGCGCACACGCGAGAAGTCCTCCGAACCGATGTGCGCGAGAAGCGACTTGATACCGTTATGACCGCCCGCACTTCCCTTGCGCCGCAGACGGATCGTGCCTGCCGCGATGTCCATGTCGTCGTGCGCGACGATCAAATCCTCAGGAGTGAGCTTGTACCAATCGAGCAGAGGGCCTACCGCTCGTCCGCTTTCATTCATATAGGTCAAAGGCTTGACGAGCAGCACCTTCTGTGCGCCGATGCGCCCTTCGGCTGTAAGCGCATTGAACTTCTCACGCCAAGCATCGACACCAAGTCTTTCAGCCAAGGCGTCGACAAGCATAAAGCCGACATTGTGCTTCGTACGTGCATACTCCGCCCCGGGATTTCCGAGACCGGCAATGATCTTCATCGTATTCCTCCGAACGTTTCTAAACACTCGCCGCAAAACGCTGCGGCAAGTCCGCTATCACGATTCTACCGCACGAAATGCGCCTTGTCAAAATAAAGCCTTTGCACCTACGCGAAAAACAGGTAGAATGAAATGAGATTCTTCACCATACAAGGAGGCAAAACCATGAACCATCTGGAAGAGGCAAAACTTCTGCGACAAGAGCCGGGCGGCCGTCACTACAACTGCGCGCAGTCGCTCCTCGTTCCCTTCGCCGCCGAAATCGGCATGGAAAAGGAAGCAGCCGACGCTCTCGGCGTGTTCTTCGGCGCGGGCATGATGCACGGCTCCGCCTGCGGCACATTGACCGCCGCGCTGATGATCCTCGGCAAAGCGGGCAAGAACAAGGAAACGGCGAAGAAGCTTGTTGACGACTTCCTCGCCGCCCACGGCACGACGGACTGCCGATGTCTTCTCGCCGCCGCAGAAGAAAAAGGCATTGCACGCAAAGAAAACTGTGACGGACTTGTTTTTGACATGTGCCAAAAGCTTGCGGCACTTCTGACTGAAACAAAGTGACCCTATGCCGCTCATCCGTATCACAGCGCAGCACCATGACCAGAGGAGACTTCGATGGCAAAAAGACCGCAGGAAAACATCTTGAAAAACATAGAAACTCTCGACGAGATCGCCGAGCCTCTCTTGCGCTGGTTTCATAGCGAAAAACGCGCACTGCCGTGGCGTGAGGAGCCTACGCCGTACCGCGTGTGGGTGTCCGAGATCATGCTGCAGCAGACGCGCGTCGAGGCGGTCAAACCGTACTTCGAACGCTTCGTCGCCGCGCTGCCCGACGTACGCGCTCTCGCCCGAGCCGACGAAGACACTCTGATGAAGCTCTGGGAAGGTCTCGGCTACTACAGCCGCGCGCGCCACCTGCAATCTGCCGCGCGTCTCATCTGCAGCGACCATGGCTGCAAGATTCCCGCGCGCTTCGACGACCTGCTCACTTTGCCCGGCATCGGCCGCTACACAGCAGGCGCCGTCGCCTCCATCGCCTTCGGCGAGCGCCGTCCTGCCGTCGACGGCAACGTGCTGCGTGTCATCATGCGCCTCCTCGCCTGCCCAGCCGACATCTTAAAGGAGAGCACGAAACGCGCTGTCGAGGAAGCACTGATCGCGCGTCTGCCCAAAAATGTTGGAGACTTCAACCAAGCCTTGATGGAGCTCGGCGCCCTCATCTGTCTGCCGCGCGGCGCCGCACGCTGTCCCTCCTGTCCTCTTGAACGCCTATGCCTCGCCAAGGAAGCCAATCTGCAGGCGGAATTGCCCCAAAAAACGCCGCCCAAAAGGCGGCGCACGGAAAAACTCACGATCTTCCTGCTGGCGAAAAACGATAAAATCGCCCTCAAAAAGCGTCCCTCACAAGGACTTCTCGCGGGGCTTTGGGGTTTCCCCGCCATGGAAGGACACCTCAAAAAGAAAGAAGCGGAGGAGGCGCTACAAGCCATCGGCCTTATCCCCGCAAAACTCCACGCGCTCCCCGCCGCACAGCACATCTTCTCCCATATCACATGGCAAATGGTCGGCTGGCACGTCGAACTGGCGGAAACGTCGAGCGATGAACCATCCGCTGCGACGAAATCCTCGCCTGCTTCAACCGAAGCCGTCGAGTCCAATGCACGCCCTGCCTCCCTGTGCCTCCACGAAGCCACCGCTCCCTACGATGCTCAGACAAAAACGCCACCGCTTCTCTGGGCGACGGCACAGGAAATCGCCGACATTTACAGCGTGCCTGCCGCCTACCGCAGCTACTTTCCTTATCTTCAAGCACCGGACGGGGCGTCGTCCTGATTATTTCGGCAAAACATCCTGCTTTCGCGGCTCTACAATATTTACCAGCAGCTGATTCAGCCGGCTGCACAGCTCCGCCTCATTCCGTACAAGACAGTCCGCCACAGAAAGGACGCTCTGCGCCGGCTCATGCGTCAATCCCGAGGCGATGGCAATGTCCGCGGCACGCATCGCCTCCACATCGTTATGACCATCGCCAATGAAGACGACGCGATGCCCTGCGGCACGATATTTTTCAACGACGGTTTCTTTCTTTATGATATTCATAAGCTCTACTACTCGGTTGTTCTCTATCTTTCCCTCGGAGCAGTAGGCTTCGCAGCCAATTCGTGCGACGAGTTTCGCGACCCAGCACGAAAGATTTCCCGTAGCGATAGCGCAATGCGCACGATTCTTCCGAATGAACTTCACGATCGGCTCATGAAGTTCCACCCCCTCCAAAAGTGCATCAATCTCATCGATCGGCAGCTTCCCAAGAAGGAAGACGCGCCGAATGAATGATTCGACAAAAGGGACATGCCCCATGACTGTCTGCCGCGTAAGTTTTTCAATCTCTTCTTCCATCGAAAAATGTTTGGCAATAACAGGAAGCGTCTCTTCCTTCGTAATCGTTCCGTCGAGGTCGAAAATAAACTTTGTCATGACTCCGTCTCCCGCCCCTTTCTCATATTGCCTTTCCATGTTAAGCTATCGCGCACGGAAAAGCAAGGGAATATGTATCAGCGCTATGTCATAGAAAGTCTTTAGCAAAAACGATTCCCATGCAAAGGCAGCCGTCGAACACAGCAGAGAATGTATGCCTAAACGTTTACAGATATATGTCTCCATGGTATAATAAGCCTATATATTGATCGCAGGAAGAAAACGGCTGCAGGAGGGATTTCGGCATGTTTGACGAGAGCGACAAGGTCAGCGCCTATGTAAAGCAAAAGAACATCGGCATGAAGATCGATTACAACGGCAAAGCAAGGCAAGTGCTCAAGAACCGTGCGCCGCAGGACGCCGGCACTGCAGACGACGAGCCGCAGGCAGAAGAGCTCGATGGCGCGAGCCGCGCCATGCGCCGCATCATCCAGCAGAAGCTCTTGAACGGCGACGAACTCATGGCGGACGAGATGCGCTTTCTGAAACGCTCTGATACGGGACTTTACACCAAGGCGCGAGCCGCGCAGGATGCGCGCGAGGCGCTCGTAGAAAAGCTCGAAGCCGCGACCTCAAAGGAGGAGGCGAGCGAAGCCTTCCTCATCGCAAGCGGCCTCGTGAATGAAGCTGGGAACGCCGCACGTCAAAAGGAAGCGGCAGAGGAAGTGTCCGCGCGCACGCCTTCCGCCGAGACGAGGACGTTGGAAAAGACTTCTCCTGCCCGCGATTCGTTCGGTGCTCCGAAGCCGCGCACGCGCTGGAAGCTCGATGCAGCGAGCGCGTCGGGCACGACCACTGCAAAAACCTCAACGACGACGAAAACCGCCGCAAAGCAGCAGCCTGTGCATTCTGCATCTGCCGCCCCCGCTACAGTACGCGAAAAGCGTACGGGCAGCGCTCCGCCGCCCAAGACGAGTTCCGCCTTCGTGCAGCAGCCCGAAGACACGACGGGTATCGAATTCATCATGGCGCGCGCCCTGCAAGCAGCATGGGCGAAATTCACGCAAACGGCGAAATATCGGGAACTCACGAGTACAACAGAGCGCTCCGTCGAAAACCTCGACCCTGCCAGCATGACGGTAGCCACGCGCTTCTTCAGCGCATCACGCGCCTACCGTAACCTGCCGAAGCCTCGCAAGGGTGTACCGATGCAGTCGTTCGACAGCGAAACTTGACAGAGGAAAAGCCGCCCCGCGCACGGGGCGGCTTTTCCTCTGTCAACGGCACAGCGAGATCACGGCATCTTCCAACAATTCCGCGCCGCCCTGCCCCGTCTTGAGCAGATAGTCGGCGTCGATGAGCGAGAGCATCGCCCGCTTCAAAACAGGCTCGGAGAACTTCATGCTCGCGCGTCCCAGCTTCTCCGCGATGAAGGGATTGAGCTTCATCGAAGGGCCCAATGCCTTGCCGCGCACGCCTTGCGCCAGAAGGAGCTTCGCCTGCCACAATTGGCGCACATGGCGCACCATCAGGGCAAGCAGCACGGGCGCATACACGCCGTCCGCCGTCTGGCGGCGCAGAAGCGTCAGAGCCTTCTTCACGTCCTTCTCGCTCACCGCGTCCATCATCGCAAACGACGATACCTCGGGCAGCCCGGAGAATACAGCGGCAAGCTCCGTCCTGCCGATGCGCTTCTCCGCGGTATAGAGCGCGAGCTTTTCAAACTCCTTGTCGAGATACGAGAGCGAGACTTCATGCATCATGGAGACGGCGCCCATGAAGTACGCATGCGCCTCGCGGTCAAACTCCCTGTGAATCTCGGCGAGCTTTCCCGCGAGCCAGTCGCCGATCTCCCACGGGCGCACGGCATCGGCATCGAGCACCGCGCCCGCCGCCTCAATCGCCTTGTACGCCTTGCGCCGCTTGTCCGCCTTGCCCGCGCAGAGGAAGATCACATAGGCGTAGTCGGGCATGTCGGCAAGAAGATGCAGCAGGCGCTCTTCCTTCTTGTCCGCGCCGCTCTTCTTCCCTTTCGCTGCCTTCGCATCCTCGCCGTCCGCTGCCGTCCGCTTCTTCTCGCGAAAAAGAGAACTGTCCTGCACGAGCACGACATGCTTGGGCACGAAGAACGGCACCGTTTCCAAGAGGCCGATGAGCGCGTCGGCATCCATGTCGGGCGCAGCTTCTTCCAATGCATCCCGCAGACCTTCGCCCGCAGGAAAGAGGCACTCTAAGATCGCCGCCTTCGCCTTTTCGATATAGTAATGCTCCTCGCCCGCGAGCAGGTAGACATGCTTCGGCTCTCCCTTGCGGAGCGCCGCCATGAACGGCCCGTACTTCAACGCCTCACCCCATCCGTCAAAACAGAAGCTATGGCAACAAAAGAGCCATAGCTTCTGCACGCTTCCTATAAAAATCTGCTAAAAATCTGCGCCCTTACATCACGTTCTGCGGCTTGCCCGCAAGGTACGCTTGCACATTCTTGAAGGCGATGACGGCACGCTTTTCCATCGCCTCCTGCGTCGCAAAGCCGACGTGCGGCGCGAGGATGACGTTCGGCGCATGAAGCAGCGGATGATCGCCCGCGATCGGCGGCTCGCCCTCGAAGACGTCGATGCCCGCACCCGCGATGCGGCCTTCCTTGAGGGCGTCTGCCAGAGCCTTGCTGTCGACGACGGGACCGCGCGCCGTATTGATGAGAATCGCCGTCTTCTTCATCTTGGCAATTTCTTTCTCGCCGATCAAACCCTTCGTCTCCGCCGTCAGCGGCACATGCAGCGAAACGATGTCCGAGATTTCCATCAGCTCGTCGAGACTCACATACTTCGCCCCGTCGATCTTCGCCTCCTTGCGGTTGTAGTAGTACACCTCACAGCCGAACGCCTGCGCGAGCGCGATCGTGCGCCTACCGATGGCGCCTGCACCGACGACGCCGAACTTCTTGCCCGAAAGCTCGATGCCGAGAAGTCCGGCGCGCGTCTTGCCCGCACGCACCGCCTCATCTGCAGCAAGCATTTTGCGGTAGAGTCCGATTGCCAGGCCGATGGCAAGCTCGCTGACCGCCTCATTGGCGTAGCCCGAGCAGTTGGAAACGACGATGTCATGCGCCTTGCAGTAGTCCATCGCCACATGGTCGACGCCCGTGAAGGCGACGCTCAGGAACTTGACGTCCGAAAGCTCCTGCAGGACGTTTTCCTTGAACGGCATGTTCGCGAGCATGACAAGCTCTGCCCCCTTGGCACGCGCCGCCTTTTCCGCGTCGTCCTGCGGCGGCGTATTGCAGTAGACCATTTCAAGTTCTTGAGGCAGATACTCCTTTTTCAGCGCCTCCGCCTGCGCCTCCGAGATCCCCAGCGGCTCCGTGATTACGAGTTTCATGCGAATCCTCCCTTTCTTGACTGCCAAGAATGTTTGGATGCCTCCCCTTACCCCGCATCCGATATTGCGCTTCCATTATAGCATATCGGCCTGTCAAATTCATCCCATCGGCGTGAGCAAGCGCGCATAAACTTTCCGCTGCCCGGCTTCACGACATCATTTTATCTGCCTTCCCAGCTTCCTAAAAACCTACGCTTCTGCTCCCTTTTCTTTTACCCCCAAAAATGCTATAGTCAGAGACGAAACGAAAGACAAGGAGCAATACCATGAATCCATCGAAAAAAGGCGTCGCGCTCGTGGCGCTCGGCGCGCTGCTCTGGGGCGGCTCGGGCGTTGCCGCGCAATTCCTGCTGCAGCAAAAAGGATTTTCCACCGAATGGCTCGTCATGATGCGCATGACGCTCGCAGGCATACTGCTTCTGCTGCTCGATGCGGCAAAGAACCGCGAGAGCATCTTCTCCGTTTGGCGAAACCGCACGGCGGCGAAGCGGCTTCTCTTCTTCAGCCTGTTCGGCATGCTCGGCGTGCAGTACACGTACTTTTCTTCCATCGAGCACGGCAACGCGGCAGCGGCGAGCGTCCTGCAGTACCTGATGCCGATCATCGTCGTCCTCTGGCTCGCCCTGAAGAGCCGCAGCCTGCCGTCGCTGCGCGAGAGCGGCTGCGTGCTGCTCGCCTTCGTCGGCACGTTCCTCATCTTGACGCGCGGCAGTCTCTCGACTCTCGCCATCCCGCCCATCGCTCTCTTCTGGGGCGTCGCTTCCGCTTTCTGCGCTGCCATCTACACCATACAGCCCAAATGGCTGCTGGACAATTTCCGCTCGCCTCTCATCATCGGCTGGGCGATGCTCCTCGGCGGTTTCCTGCTCATGCCCTTTCGCGCACCGTGGAACTTCGCCGGCGTCTTGGACGCCGCCTCCGTCGCCGTATTCATCTATGTCGTCCTCTTCGGTACGGTCATCGCCTTTTGGTCATATCTCGAAAGCCTCAAATACATCCAGCCGAGCACCATCGGCATCCTGAGTTCCATCGAGCCTTTGTCCGCCGTACTCCTCTCCACCGCGCTGCTCGCCGTCCCCTTCGGACTCACCGAATCGGTCGGCGTCGTGCTGATCCTGTTCTCCATCGCGCTTCTCAACAAGCGCTGACGCAGTATCTTGCAGCATGACTTTCTGCAAAACTTTCCTCTCACGCTATACATTTCCAAATAAATCATGTATGATGAAAGAGGTCAACAAACGACGATTTCAAGGAGGAGAAATCTATGGGCAATATCGACACCACCTGTGTGAATGCGATCCGTGCACTTTCGGCGGACGCCGTGCAGAAGGCGAACTCCGGCCATCCGGGCCTGCCGCTCGGCGCAGCCCCGATCGCTTACGAACTCTGGGCGCACCACATGAAGCACAACGGCAAGAATCCAAACTGGGCGAACCGCGACCGCTTCATCCTCTCCGCCGGGCACGGCTCCGCCATGCTCTATTCCCTGCTGCACCTCTTCGGCTACGGACTGACGCTCGACGACCTCAAGAACTTCCGCCAGGACGGATCCTTGACGCCCGGCCATCCCGAGTACCGTCATACGAAGGGCGTGGAAGCCACGACAGGGCCTCTGGGCGCAGGCATGGGCATGGCGGTCGGCATGGCGATTGCTGAAGCGCACCTCGCCGCCATCTTCAACAAGCCGGATTTCCCCATCGTCGATCACTACACCTTTGCCCTTGGCGGCGACGGCTGCATGATGGAGGGCATCTCCTCCGAAGTCTTCTCGCTCGCGGGCACGCTCGCGCTCGACAAGCTCATCGTGCTCTACGACAGCAACAACATCTCCATCGAGGGCGGCACCGACCTCGCCTTTACCGAAGACGTGGAAAAGCGCATGGCGGCCTTCGGCTTCCAGACGCTCACGGTCGAGGACGGCACGGATCTCGCCGCCATCGGCAAGGCGATCGAAGAGGCGAAGGCAGACAAGAAGCGGCCGTCCTTCATCACGATCAAAACGAAGATCGGCTTCGGCTGCCCCGCCAAAGAAGGCAAGGCGAGCGCCCATGGCGAACCGCTCGGCGAAGAAAACCTGCGCGCGCTCAAGGAAAACCTCGGCTGGGAAAATCCTGCCGAGAGCTTCTGCGTTCCTGCCGCCGTCTACGAACATTACGAGAAGCTCGCCGCTGAGGGAGCGGCTCTTGAGGCGAAGTGGAACGAGCTTTTTGATGCCTACTGCGCGAAGTACCCCGAGGAGAAGGCTCGCTGGGATGCGTTCCACGCGCCTGTCGATGCTGCAGCGCTGCTCAAGAGCGAGGATTTCTGGGCGTACGAGGACAAGCCCGCCGCGACACGCGCCTTGTCAGGCAAGATAATCCAGCGTCTCAAGGAAATCGTGCCGCAGCTCATCGGCGGCAGCGCAGATCTCGGGCCATCGAACAAGACCGTGATGGACGGCGCAGGCGATTTCAGCCGCACGGATCGTGCGGGACGTAACCTGCACTTCGGCGTGCGCGAACTCGGCATGGCGGCGATCGCCAACGGCCTCGCGCTGCACGGCGGCGTCCTGCCCTACATCGCGACCTTCTTCGTGTTCAGCGATTACACGAAGCCCATGCTGCGCCTCGCCGCGCTCATGGGGCTGCCCGTCGTCTACGTGCTCACGCACGACAGCATCGGCGTCGGCGAAGACGGCCCGACACACGAGCCGATCGAGCAGCTTGCCATGCTGCGCTCGACGCCGAACGTCAACGTCTTCCGCCCTGCCGACGCGACGGAAACGGCCGCCGCTTGGTACAGCGCCGTGACGAGCAAGGATGCGCCGACCGTCCTCGCGCTCACGCGCCAGAATCTGCCACAGCTTGCAGGAAGCTCCAAGGAAGCCCTGAAGGGCGGCTACATCATTTCCGAAGCGAAGGGGGCGCCGCAGGGCATCCTCATCGCCACCGGCTCTGAGGTATCGCTCGCCATCGAGGCGCAGGAAGAACTTGCCAAAGACGGCATCGCCGTGCGCGTCGTCTCCCTGCCGTCCATTGACGTCTTCGAGCAGCAATCCGCTGAATACAAGGAAAGCGTCCTGCCGAAATCCATCCGCGCCCGCGTCGCCGTCGAAGCGGCCGCCGGCTTCGGCTGGGAACGCTACACGGGACTCGATGGTGCGACCGTCACGATGCACGGCTTCGGCGCTTCCGCCCCCGCCGGCGTCCTCTTCAAGAAGTTCGGCTTCACGAAGGAAAACGTCGTCGCGACGATGAAGAAGGTTCTGGAAAAATAATCGCACACAAGAAAAAGGAGCTGCCCAGCGCAGCTCCTTTTTGCGTGCCTGCATCAACGAGCAAGGATCACTTGCCCACGAAATCCCATGCCTTCTTGACCTTCGCGGCAAGCCCCTCGATCTTCTTCGTGGCGACACCGCAGACGGCGATGCGCACGCCGCGCTTCAAGGGAACGGCGAAGACGAGATCGTCATGCAGCTTGTCCGCCACAGCCTGCGGATCTTCCGAAGGCACGGCGAGGAAGAATCCCGCCTTGTACGGCAGAGCCTTGAGTCCGCAGGCCTGCGCCTCCTTCATGAAGAGCGCACCGCGCGAGCGCACGATCTGATAGAGCGCATCACGCTCCTTCTCGTACGCGGCGAGAAGCGCCGCATCCTGCTGAATCGTTGCCAGGAGCGCCATCGCGCCGCGATTGATGTTCGACCATGTCGCACGGCTCGAAAACTTGTTGACGTCCGAAAATTCCTCAATGACGGCGCGGCTTGCGGAAAGACCGACGATTGCTCCCGTGCGCTGTCCGTAGAACGTATACCCCTTGGACATGCTGAAAGCGAACATGACGAATACATTCTCGGGAAGATGCGCGAACTTCTCCATGAAGCCGCGCGTCTCCTCCTTCGTGCCGCTGTACTCGATGTAGGCGATGTCAACGAGAACGCTCATGCGCTTGCCCTTCTTCGCATGAGCCTTTACGGTCGCAAGAACCGCATCCCAATCCTCATCGGAAAGCGTATAGCCCGTCGGATTGTGCGCAGGCGTATTGAGGATGATGAGGAGAGAATCCTGTTTTTCGAGAAGCGCCTCCACCTTCGCCGTGAAAGCGGCGGCATTGAAGGCGAGCCCCTCGTCGAAAAGCTGGAATGTCTCCAAGCGCCGCCCGATGTTCTGACAGAGCGCGTTGTAAGGGCCCCAGAACCAATCGGCAGTGAGCACGGCTTCGCCGATCTCCGAGTAGTTTTCGATCGCGTGGTGGACGGCGCCCGTGCCGCCTGCCGTCGCGACGGCCTCGACATAGCCTTCCGGCCGATGATTGCCGAAGACGATGTCCTTCACGCTCTCAAGATATGCAGGCAGACCCGCGACGGGCGCATAGGCGATGATTTCGGGAATCGGCAGCTCGCGCAGCACCTTCTCGACCGTCGGTATGCAGGCGAGCTTTTCATCCTCACCAAAGATCGCACCCAGCGTGGCGTTCGTGATCTTCTCTGCCCCATGCTCCTTCGCCGCCGCCGTCGCCGCGCCGCTCGCGGCAAAAATCACGTCGTTCAGAACCTTGTTTTCCGTATGCGATGCTGCCATCTTCGTGCTCATTTTATATGAAGCCTCCCTCTCGCCTTGTTTCTTGCGGAATCACCGGATGTATCGGCGCTCCCTTATTTCTTCATCGAATCTTTCCCGCTCAATCGCGCGGAAAGAACTCGTCGTGGATCGCGTTCGCCGCTTCCTTGAGCTTGTCCTTCGTGATCAAGCAGGAAATGCTGATTTCCGACGTGCTGATGATGTCGATGTTGACGTTTGCCTTCTGCAGGGCGCCGAACATGCGCGCCGCGATGCCGGGGTTGCCGAGCATGCCGACGCCGACGATGGAAACCTTCGCGACGTTCTCCTCGACGAGAACCGACACGGCGTTGAGCTTCTTCTTGACGTCCTCGACGATCTCACGCGCCGTTTCGAGATCGTCGACGGCGACCGTGAAGACCATGTCCGTCACGTTATGCTCGATGTTCCGCACGCTCTGCACGATCATGTCCACGCTCACATTGGCGTCAGCGAGCGCAGAAAAGAGGGAATGTGCGACGCCCGGCTGGTTCGGCACACCCATGACGGCAAGTTTTGCCACCTTGTCGTCGTGTGCCAGCCCCCTGATTTCAAAATCCTTCTCTTCCATTGTATAAGCCTCCCTGATCATCGTGCCGGTTTTCTCGGTAAACGTCGAGCGTACATGGATGGGAATGCCGAAGTGCTTACCCATCTCCACGGAGCGCGGCTGCATGACGCCCGCGCCAAGGCGCGCCATCTCCAACATCTCGTCGTAAGTAATCTCCTGCATCTTGCGTGCACCTTGGACGAGGCGCGGGTCGGCAGAGTAAATGCCGTCCACATCCGTGAAGATCTCGCAGCTGTCCGCAGCGAGAGCACCCGCAAGAGCCACAGCCGAGGTATCTGAGCCGCCGCGTCCGAGCGTCACGGGATCACCGAAGGAGTCAGCGCCCTGGAATCCTGCAACGACGACGATATTTCCCTCATTGAGCGCTTCCTCGACGCGCTTCGGCTCTATACCTACGATGCGTCCTTTCGTATGCACGGAGTTCGTGCCCATGCCGACCATCGCGCCCGTCAAAGAGACCGCCTTATGCCCCATCGAGCAGAACGCCATCGCCAAGAGCGCGATGGAAACTTGCTCGCCCGTCGTCAACAGCATATCCATCTCACGCGCATAATGGTACGGATTCTTGTCTATGCCGCGCGCCAGCTCGATGAGATCATCGGTCGTGTCTCCCATGGCGGAGACGACGACGACGACCTTGTCCTCGGGCTTCATGCCATCGAGGACACGCCGCGCCACCGCTTTGATTTTTTCCGTAGTGGCAACCGAGCTGCCGCCAAACTTCTTTACGATCAGAGCCATAACTTCCTCCTAGATTGCCCGTCGACAAGAAAAATGTCACGAGCAAAAATGTCCTTTGAGAATGGTCATTCGTTACAAAATCTCAAGAAATGAGCTTGACCGCCTTATATTATACAAGAATTTCATGTCCACGTCTAGCGAGAAACAAAAAAATACAAAATGCAAATGGACAACCATGCTTCTCCATGCTATATTGCTGGAAAAGGAAGTGATTGCATGGGAAAGACGCGGCTTATCGTGCCGGAAGGACTGACTTGTATGGCGCTTCGGGAGTTTCTGCAAAAGGAGTGCGGCTTCTCCACGACGCTCTGGAAGAAACTGCGGCGTTCGGGCACGTTCTCGCTGAACGGCCTCCCCGCCAACGCCGCACGAACCCGCATCAAAAGTGGCGATGAACTTTGCTGGCATCTGGCGGAAGAGAGCCGCATCGCGTCCGAAAACATTCCGCTCGACATTCTCTATGAGGACGCAGCTCTTCTCATCGTCAACAAGCCTGCAGGCATGCTCGTTCATCCGACGGGTGGTGAGTACAGTCATACACTCGCCAACGCCGTGCTCTTTCACTACGAAGCGCACGGCGAAAAGCACGCCTTTCATCCCGTGCACCGCCTCGACCGCCAGACGAGCGGACTCGTGCTCATCGCCAAGGAGGCGCACGTGCAGCACCTCTTGTCCGCACATAATGCAATCGAGCGCATCTACCTCGCCGTCATCGAAGGCAAACTGCCCGAGCCTTGCGGCACGATCGCCGCGCCCATCGCGCGCCGCCCCGGCAGCATCATCGAGCGCATGGTTTCCCCTGCGGGAAAATGCGCCGTCACGCACTATGAAACGCTTGCAGAGCGCGGCGGGCTTTCGCTGCTCGCGCTTCGCCTGGCGACGGGACGCACGCATCAGATCCGCGTCCACCTCGCGCACCTCGCTCATCCGCTCCTCGGCGATGACCTCTACGGCGGCAGAACGGATCGCATCGCCCGTCAAGCGCTGCACGCCCATCACCTGCACCTTCGTCACCCGTCGAGCAGCGAAGAAATCACTGTACAGGCGCCTCTGCCTGCAGATATGTCCGCCTTTTTTCCCGAAATCTGCAGTAATTTTTCTCTTTTCACGAAAGATTCATGACGCTTTCATTAAATTATGATATAATAGAGTGGTAAACGAGTATCATCTATTCATAGGAGGTTGAGATCATGCCACTCATCGGAACAAAAGAAATGTTCAAGAAAGCCCACGAGGGCGGCTACGCCATCGGCGCTTTCAACGTCAACAACATGGAGATTGTTCAGGGCATCACCGAAGCGGCGGCGGCTGTGAAGTCTCCCATCATCCTGCAGGCTTCCGCCGGTGCGCGAAAGTATGCGAAGCCCGCCTACCTCAAGCACCTCGTGCAGGCTGCGCTCGAATGCGAGGATCTGCCCATCGCCCTGCATCTCGACCACGGCCCGGATTTCGAGACGTGCAAGTCCTGTATCGACGACGGCTTCACCTCCGTCATGATCGACGGCTCGCACCTGAGCTTCAAGGAGAACATCGAACTTACGAAGCGCGTCGTCGAGTATGCCCATGCGCATGGCGTCGTCGTTGAGGGTGAGCTTGGACAGCTCGCGGGCATCGAGGACGATGTGAAAGTTGCCGCTGAAGATGCGCACTACACGCGTCCCGAAGAGGTCGAGGAATTCGTCTCGAGCACGGGTGTCGACTCCCTCGCGATCGCCATCGGCACGAGCCACGGCGCCTTCAAGTTCAAGCCCGAGCAGTGCACGAAGAATGCCCAGGGCGTGCTCGTGCCGCCCGAACTGCGCTTCGACATCCTCGCTGAGATTGAGAAGCGCCTGCCGGGCTTCCCCATCGTACTGCACGGCGCCTCGTCCGTCATTCCCAAGTACGTCAAGATCATCAACGACAACGGCGGCAACCTCGCCGATGCCGTAGGCATTCCCGAGGATCAGCTGAGGAAGGCGGCGAAGTCGGCGGTCTGCAAGATCAACATCGACTCCGACCTGCGCCTCGCCATGACGGCGGGCATCCGCGAGCACTTCAAGCAGCATCCCGAGCACTTCGATCCGCGCCAGTACATCGCGCCGGGACGCGACTACATCCGCGAACTCGTCGAGCACAAGATCAAGGAAGTCCTCGGCTCCGACGGCAAGGCCGCAGAGGTCATGGCGCTCTTGAAGTAAGCTCAGACGCTTTACAAACTGTGCGCCGCCTCAATAAACGTTCTTTCAAAATCGTGCAGAAAGCAGCTTTCTGCACGATTTTTATATTTTAATATTTATTTTCAATTTCGTTTACTTTCTGCATACATAGAGGTATAATAGAACTGGAAACGATTTAAGGAGGTATGCAAAATGAATCAAGAGCAGCTCAATCGCATGACCAGCGGCAAGGGTTTCATCGCCGCCCTCGACCAGAGCGGCGGTTCGACACCGAAAGCGCTGAAGGCTTACGGCGTCGATGAGAGCGCCTATTCCAACGACGAGGAGATGTTCACGCGCGTTCATGAGATGCGCACGCGCATCATCAAAAGCCCCTCGTTCACAAAGGAGCAGATTCTCGCGGCCATCCTCTTCGAAAACACGATGGATCGCAAGATCGACGACCTCTATACGGCGGACTACCTTTGGGATAAGAAAGGCATCGTGCCGATTTTGAAGGTTGACAAGGGACTCGCCGCCGAGAAGGACGGCGTACAGCTCATGAAGCCCATCGACGGACTCTCCGCCCTCCTCGACCGCGCCGTAGAGCGCCATATCTTTGGCACGAAGATGCGCTCTGTCATCAAGGAGGCGAACAAAGATGGCATCAAGGCTGTCATCGAGCAGCAGTTCGCCGTCGGCAAGGAAATCATCGCCAAGGGACTCGTCCCCATCCTAGAGCCGGAGGTCGACATCCATTGCGCCAAGAAGGAAGAAGCGGAAGCCATCATGCTCGAAGAAATCAAGGCGAACGTGGCGAAGCTTCCCGCTGCCGACAAGATCATGCTCAAAGTCACGATTCCGACGAAGGAAAATCTCTATGAAGAACTCATGAAGGATCCGCACGTCGTGCGCATCGTCGCTTTGAGCGGCGGTTACCCGCAGGATGAGGCCAATGAGAAACTTGCCAAGAATCGCGGCCTCATCGCCAGCTTCTCACGCGCCCTCGCCCAGGATCTTCGCGCAAGCCAGAGTGACGCCGAGTTTGACAAGGTTTTGAAGACCGCTGTCGACGGCATCTATAAGGCCTCCATCACCTGAGAAAGCCCAGAGCATTCTTTCCAGGAATCTGCAAAGAAAAGGCAGGACAGCACATGACACGCTGTCCTGCCTTTTTCTTTGCAGGATTTTCCAATCTTGACAGAGAAAATCCCCTGCTATATGATAGTGTACTGGAGGGTATCGCATACGAACCTTCTCGTGACCCCCTATATCATACAAACCAAGGACGTGTTCTCAATGCATACTTCAAAGAAAAAAATTCTTGCCATCATACTTTCGCTCTTCGTCTTGCTCCTCGCTGCAGCGTACCTATGCTCAACCAGCTTCCAAGGCGGCGTTCCCGTTCTCAACTATCACCAGATCAACGACCGTGACCACAACGCCCTGACGTTGAGTACGCCCGAGTTCGAAGCGCAGATGCAGTATCTCGCCGAAAACGGCTACCATCCCATCACGCCGAACGAACTTGCCGATCACCTCGAAAACGGCACCCCTCTGCCCGAAAAGCCCATCCTCCTCACCTTCGACGACGGCTATATCGACAATTACAAGAACGCCTACCCTATCCTGCAAAAATACGGGCTTAAAGGTTCCATCTTCATCATCACGGACTATCTGAACGTCTATCCGAACTATCTCACATGGGAAATCTGCCAAGAAATGCAGGACTCGGGCATCATCGACATCGAGTGCCACACGATGACCCATGTCGCGCTCAGCGAGCTTTCCTCTGCTGAAGAGTTGCAGCACGAAGCCGTCGACTCCAAGAAAGCGATTGAATCGCACCTCAATAAAAAGGTCACTTCCATCGCCTACCCCTGCGGCGCTTACAATGACGAAGTGCAGCGTGTCGTAAGGGAAGCCGGCTACCGCACGGCGTTCACCGTCAACTACGGGCTCGACCATCCCGGCGACGACCAATATGCGCTCAACCGCATACCAATCTTTGGCTCCAACTCCCACTCCTTCCTGCGCTTCAAGCTGCGCCTCCTCTTCACTCCAATCTTCTCCCGCCTGCAAAACGTGCGCGCGGAACTTCTAAGCGGTGGTCACGATACCTGTGCACGCTTCATTCCTACACCCTGACACCATACAAAAAACGCCCCCGTTCCGGGGGTGTTTTTCATCAGTGAATACAATATCGCAAACAGTAGACAGAGCAAGTCGTAAAATGATACAATCCTTGTAGCCTAAAAATAACGATTCAACGGAGGCGCATCTCATGCACCAATACTTGTTCTTCATCGGCGACTTTCCCGTGCGCGCTTACGGGCTGATCCTAAGCCTCAGCATCATCCTGGCAACGGGCGTCGCCTACTTCCTCGCCAAACAGGACGGGCGCTACCACAGTCACATCGTCGACATGGGCATTTACTGCGGCATTGCGGGGCTCTTAGGCGCACGGCTCTGGGACGTCTTCTTCTTCGATTGGGATTACTACCAAAACCACCTGACGGAGCTTTTGAACGTCTGGCAGGGCGGCATGGCGATCCAGGGCGGCGTGCTGCTCGGCGCCATCGTCGGCATCCTCTACACGCGCCGTCACGGCATCGACACGTGGGCGCTCGCCGACATCGTAGCGCCTGCCATCATCCTCGGACAAGCGCTCGGCCGCTCGGCCAATCTTCTGAACGGCGATGCCTTCGGCGCACCAACCGGCTCCTCTTTCGGCATCCTCTATCCCGAGACGACGCTCGCCTTCCATACCTACGGCAGCCAGCCCCTGTGGCCGGCGGAAATCTGGGAATGCCAGCTTGACGTCTTCATCTTCGCACTTCTCCTCATCTTTCGCGCGACGAATCATGCGAAGGGACAGGCATTCGCCCTCTACATCATGCTCTACTCCGCCGCACGCTTCTTCCTCGAATACCTGCGCGGCGACTACAACGAACTCGTCCTTGGCCTGTTCAAATCCGCACAGATGACGAGTCTCGTCGCCTTTGCCATCGCACTCGCATTCTTCCTCTGGCTCGGCTTCAAAAAGCATACGGCAGAACCGCCGAAGAAGAAAAATCGCAAACGCACCGCTCGCACATGAGCGTCTCATCTCAGTGAAACGGAGTCCCTGCCATGCAAAAGACAAACCATACGCTTCAAATCGGCTGTCATCTCTCGTCCGCCGGTGGCTATCTCGCCATGGGAAAGGCCGCAGTGAACCTCGATGCCAACGTCTTCGCCTTCTTCACACGCAACCCGCGCGGCGGCAGGGCGAAGCCACTCGACATGGACGACGTACGCGCCTTCTGCAAATATCGCGAAGAGCACGGCATCGGCACGCTCGTCGCCCATGCACCCTATACAATGAACGCCTGCGCCGCCAAGGATACTCTACGCGCCTTCGCACGCGAGGCGATGGTAGATGACCTCGCACGTCTCGAACATATCCCGAACACGCTCTACAACTTCCACCCCGGCAGCCATGTACAGCAGGGCGCAGAAAAAGGCATCGAGCTTATCGCAGACCTTTTGAACGACGTCCTCAATCCGGCGCAGAAGACGATCGTGCTCCTGGAGACCATGGCGGGCAAGGGAACGGAGGTCGGGCGCAGCTTCGAGGAAATCGCCGCCATCATCGAGCGCGTAGACTGCAAGGAACGGCTCGGCGTCTGTCTCGACACCTGCCATGTCTGGGATGCAGGATATGACATCGCAAACGATCTCGACGGCGTACTTGAAGAATTCGACCGTGCAATCGGCCTCTCCCGCCTCCATGCCGTCCATCTCAACGACAGCCTCAACGTCCGTGCTGCCCGCAAGGATCGCCATGCACGCATCGGCGAGGGAGAAATCGGGCTCGAAGCCCTGACGCGCGTCATCCGTCACCCGAAGATTCGCCATCTGCCTTTCATCTTGGAAACACCGAACGACGATGCAGGATATGCAAGAGAGATTGCCCTGCTCAGGGAGCGCTCTGAATAAGCGCCCCTTGCACAAGTTCCGCTAGATAATGCGCCGTCGGCGCGAGCGCAGCGGGGTCTACGCGAAAGCTCGGATTGTGGATGGCAGCGGACAATCCCGTTCCAACCAGCACGAAACAGCCTGGCACGTTCTCCTGATAGAAGGCAAAATCCTCGCCGCCCAAAGATTTCGGAGCAGGCACAATCTGCAAATCGCACGCCTCTGCCACCCGCTTGGAAAACGATGTCCAGAAGGCATCGTTCGCCGTCGCCGGCGGCCCTTCGTACCAATCCGTCACCACCTCAGCGCCATGCGCCTGTGCCAGACCTTCAGCCAAAGCACAGACGCGCTTACGAATCAAGGCGCGTTCTTCTCCATCCATGCTGCGCGTCGTTCCTTCGACGAGCGCTTCTTCAGGGATGACGTTCCACGTATTGCCCGCGGCGACATGCGTGACGCTCACAAGCCCTGCCGAAAACGGATGAAGGTTGCGCGCGACGACGGTCTGCACCGCTTGGATGAATCCCGCCGCCAAAGGAATCGGATCGATGCCGCGCTGCGGATGCGCGGCATGCGTCCCCTTGCCGATGAAGCGAAATACGAAGCGGTCGACTGCCGCCGTGACAGCACCTTCCGATATGCCAACCGTGCCAACCGTCAAAAGGGGCGACGCGTGAAGTCCGAAAATTGCCTGTACATCGCGCAGGGCTCCTGCCTCCATGAGTACCTTAGCCCCGCCCGGCGCCTCCTCTGCTGGCTGGAAGAACAGGCGCACGCGCCCCTTCAGCTCCATCTCGCGCTTTTTGAGCAGAAGCGCCGCACCGAGAACGGATGCTGTATGAAAATCATGCCCGCAGGCGTGCATGCGTCCCTCATTCTCCGAGCGGTACGGCAAATCCGTCTGCTCTTCGATGGGCAGGGCGTCGATATCGGCACGCAAGGCAACGACAGGCTCACCCTCGCCCACTTCCGCAACAATTCCTGTCGAAAGCGGCAATTTGAGAATGCGTATGCCCGCACGTTCCAAGGAGGCGCGGATACGCTTCGTCGTTTCCACTTCTTCATAAGAAAGCTCCGGATGGCGGTGAAACCACTGAAATTCTTCCTCGATATATACTTCGATGTTTTCGATAGCTGACATAATGTTTTGCCTCTCTAATTCATATATGTTTAGTATATTATCTGACATTATATAGCGGAGCTGTCATATTGTCAACAACGGTTTCACTACGGGAAGTACGGATAAAGTTCAGCCGCCCATCTTCACACACCTGCCCCCTACTGCAATTTCTTGCGCTCCTTCGCCTTCTGCAAAAGCTGCACGGCTTCCGCAAAGGCGCCGGGTAGGTAGTCCTCTTCCCACTCTCGACCGCACTTCTCCCACGCCTTGATTTCCTTCCATTCCGTCAGCGGCTTGCCTGACGCATCCTTGACCGGTTTGCCGAACACGTGCGGATGGCGGCGCACCATCTTCTCTGCGGCAGCCTTTGCCACATCCTCCAACGTGAACAGTCCCTCTTCTTCGGCAAGCTGCGCATGAAAGATCACTTGCAGCAGAAGGTCTCCAAGCTCCTCACGCAGGTTTTCCGCCCTTCCCGTCTCCTTCAGGATATTGATGCCGCAGAGCACCTCGACTGCTTCCTCTATGCAGCCTGGCTTGATGCTCTCATGCGTCTGCTTCCGATCCCATGGGCAGCCATGTTCGGAGCGCAGCGTACGCACAATATCCTGCAATCGCTCAACGTATGTCATAAGTCCTCCTCGTATCTATCAAAATCCGTCTCTCTCCTCATGAGCAAAACCCCGCCGCACCATATGTGCAGCGGGGCAAAAGCGATCCCTCAAAGCCGATCGGCAAGCTTCTCTACACCCACACGCTCGGCATGACGCGGCGAGGGCGCAGCATCCTCGGCAGGATAGCCGACAGGGAAGATCGCCACAAGCTCATAATCCGCCATCTCGGGGAAAAACTCCTTGAGCTTCGGCGCATCGAAATGCGCTACCCACGTCGTCCCAAGTCCCAAGTCTTCAATCGCCAGCATCATATGTGTCGCCGCAATGCTCGCATCGACATCGGCGAAGTTTTTCTTGTCAAAGGGACGTACCCAAGCATCATCCGCCTTGCTGCCCACAACAAAGGCGACGGGTGCGCCGAAGATGAAGGATGTCGTCTGTGAAACCTTCTCCATCGCCTCAGCGCTCTCAAGAAGCCAGATATGAAGCGGCTGATTGTTGTGGGCGGTCGGCGCTAGATTCCCCGCCTCCAAAATCTTTTGCAGCTTCTCCTCCTCCACGGGCTGCGCCGAAAGCTTGCGGCAAGAATAGCGCTTTTTCGCCAAATCAAGAAACGACATAAAGAACTCCTCCTCTACGAAAAATGCACATCCATACATCTTTGATATATTCTAGCATAACCTTCCAAGAGGTCAAGGCGCAGACCGATCGGCTAATTTCCCCTCCGTCCTCCGCCAACCTCTTGCATTTCATGCCACGCCTTCGCCCTCGCGAGAAAATCTGCGAGCACCTGCTCGGAGAGACGCGGTTCTTCCTTTTTTTGCCACTCTGTTGGAACATCCTTGATTTTTTGATAAAGCGCCGTCTCGTGCGCAAAGCGTCCTTCGCGCCGCGCTTTCACCATCGCGAGGGACGTTTCCGCCGACTCCGCATATTGAGCGAAGAGCTGGAGCTGCGGCAGGCATTCGGCAAGAGTTTCCGGTGGAAGCTTCTCCTTCAACTGCTTGGCAGCACGCTTCAGGCGACGAAATTCCTTTGCGAGAGCTTCCGCTTCCTTGTCGGCCCTTTCCCCACGCTCCACCTTTTGCCAGAAAGCTTCCATCTGCTCTTTCAGCAAAGGCGCATCGAGTGCGCCCGTATGTGCCCAATCCTTTTCCATGCGGCGCGAATGAAGCGCGAAAAGTTCCATCGCTCCCGCCAAGCCGCCGTATTGCTCACGGATGGCGGTATACCAAGCTCTTTCCGCATCATACGAGGCGGGCGAAGAGAGCCACTCTGCGCCCGTAGCCAAGGCGATGCGCGAAAGATAGGGTTTTTCCATCGGATTCATCAAGAAGACGGGCGCACGCTCCGCCACAGTTTCATCCAATCCCTGTATGGGGCCAAGCGCGAGTTTGCCCGGCAAGTAATCCGTCACTGGATAGTTCCACCAGATGCCGAGCGTCCGCCCATAAAGGCGCTCAGCCTCCGTCATATCTTCGGCGCTTATGCCTTCGGGCACGACGCCTTCTCCTGTGAACAGAACGACGATATCGTCATCGAGCTGCGCGGCAAATTCACGCGTGTAGGGCTTCGCCACGCCAGCAGTCTCCATATCTTGCAGAAAATATTCCGTCGGCACGACAAACAGTGGCTTTTCCGTGAGGTGACGGGCTAAAAGCTCCTCATTCAGGCGGTTCACGAAAAGTGCCTGCGCCCTGCCGTCCTTGTGCTCAATATCGTCGAAGAATATGGCGAAGCGCTCTACGCCCATCTCATGAACAGATTCCAGCTTTCGCAGCATAGTCTTTTCATCCGCCTCGCCCGCCCAACCCGAAAAGCGCTGGTCAAGTCCCGGCGATACAGCGAAGACCAACTCCACGCCCGAAGTCCGCGCCTCGGCGGCAAGGCGCTTCAGCGCGAGCATCTCCTGCGACGGATACGGCTCACGCCACTTCTCGCGATGGTACGGATCGTCCTTCGGCGCGTAGACGTAGAGATTCATGCCGTGTTCGCCCAAGAAGTGCAGCATCATGCGCCGCTCGGCTTCCGTCCACGGTCTGCCGTAAAAGCCCTCGACGACGCCGCTCTCCGGCCTTAGACCTTGTGCTATCCAAGTATTTGCGCCCTGCGTCGAAGCGGAAGCAGCATTCTCCGAAAAAACGGCGGCGCTGCAGAAAAGCGCCGCCAAGAGCAATGTCAGGAAGATTCTCATTTCACTTCAAGAGCCGCCTTCACGAAATCACGGAACAGCGGATGCGGATGGTTCGGACGCGATTTCAGCTCGGGATGGAACTGCGAGCCGACGAACCACGGATGGTTCTTGACCTCGACGATCTCGACAAGGCTGTCGTCGGGCAGCGTTCCCGCAACGGCAAGCCCCGCCCCCTCAAGCTCGGTACGAAAATCGTTGTTGAACTCGTAGCGGTGGCGATGGCGCTCGCTGATTTCTTCCTCCGCGTAAGCGGCAAGGCTCTTCGAGCCTTCCCGAAGCTTGCACGGGTAAGCCCCCAAGCGCATTGTCCCACCCTTGTCCTCGACGTCCTTCTGCGAGAGCATGAGGTCGATGACGGGATGCTTCGTCTCGTGATTGAATTCCGTCGAATGAGCGTCTGTCATGCCGCAGACGTGACGCGCAAACTCGATGACGGCGCACTGCATGCCGAGGCACAGTCCGAGGAACGGAATCGCGTTCTCACGCGCGTACTGCACGGCGCGAATCTTGCCCTCGACGCCGCGGTCGCCGAAGCCGCCCGGCACGAGTATTCCCTTGCACCCTGCAAAGACCTCGCTGAGCTCGACGTCCGCCGCCTCGATCGCCTCCGAATTGACCCATGCGATCTTGACGTCCGTATCGTTCGCGATGCCCGCATGGTGCAGCGCCTCCGTCACCGACATGTAGGCGTCGGGCAGATCCACATACTTGCCGACGATGGCGACCTTGACTTTCTTCGCGGGATGCTTGATCTTGAAGACCATCTTCTCCCACTCTTCCATGTTCGCAGGGCTGTAATCCATGTGGAGCTTTTCGAGCACAATCTTGTCGAGGCCTTCCTTCGCCATCATCAGAGGAACCTCGTAAATCGTCGGCGCCGTGAGGTTTTCAATGACGGCGCTCTTGTCCACATCGCAGAAGAGAGCAAGCTTTTCCTTCATATCGCTCGAAATCTCTTTTTCCGCGCGGCAGACAAGGATGTCGGGCTGAATGCCGATGCCGCGAAGTTCCTTGACGCTGTGCTGCGTCGGCTTCGTCTTCAGTTCGCCTGCCGCCGCAATGTACGGCACGAGCGTCACATGGATGTAGAGCACATCGTAGCGTCCAACCTCTTTCTTGACTTGGCGGATCGCTTCGAGAAACGGCAGGCTCTCGATATCGCCTACCGTGCCGCCTATTTCCGTGATGACGACGTCGGCGCCGTCAGCGGCCGCAACATCATAGACGCGCTGCTTGATCTCATTCGTGATGTGCGGGATGACCTGCACCGTCTTGCCCAGATAGTCGCCACGCCGCTCCTTCGTCAGCACGTTGTTGTAAACCTTGCCCGCCGTGATATTGGAGTTTTTCGTGAGGTTGATATCGATGAAGCGCTCATAGTGTCCGAGATCGAGATCCGTCTCCGCGCCATCGTCCGTAACGAACACCTCACCATGCTGGTATGGACTCATCGTGCCGGGGTCGATGTTGATATATGGATCGAACTTCTGGATCGTGACCTTGATGCCGCGATTCTTCAAGAGCCGCCCCAAGGAAGCAGCCGTTATGCCCTTGCCGAGGGACGAAACGACGCCGCCCGTAACGAAAATATACTTTGCCATTTTTTCCTCCTGCCCTGTTTCCGGCATATCCTGCGAAAAAGATCGACTTCACCTGCAGTCTCGGCCAAATGCTCTGCCAAGCTGCATCCACAAAAGCCTTATTCCTCCTGTATGCCCTCCAAGAGCTTTTCGCGGCGGCGCGACGTCTTGGGACTGGAAGAAGCGCCCGCGCGCGAGGCATGCGTGCGCTTCACCTCAGGCGGATTCCACTCCGTCAGTCCCCATTTCCCCTCTCCCTCATAGTGGAAACGACTGTCCATGTTGATCAGCGTGTAGACCTCCGAAATCGCATGAGAAAGCGACTGCACAGGTTTTCGCTTCTTGTCGATGACCTCCATGACGAGATCCTTGTAGTACATCGCTTCGTTCTTTTCACTCAAAATGTCATGCGCCACATCCGTCTCCGAGCGCTTCGCGTAATCCGTATTTTCCAAAATCATGACCTCCTGCTTCCTGTCACATCTTCTCCGGCGCGGAAATGCCGAGAATCCCCAGAGCATGGCGCAGAACATTCCTCGCGACCGCCACAAGCGCCAAGCGTGCGCCCGAGAGCGCAGGCTCCACGCCTACGATGCGGCACTTGTTGTAAAAGCTGTGGAACAGCCCCGCCGTATCGTAAGCGAAACGCGCGATGCGGTGCGGCGCACGTTCTCTCGCTGCACGCTCGATCTCTTCCGCATATTCCTCGATCTTCTTGATCAAGGCGATTTCCGTCTCATCGACGAGCCGCGAAAACTCGGGTGCGTCGCCCGTCTCGATTCCAGCGTCGGCCGCCTGGCGGAAGATGCTCGAAATGCGTGCGTGCGCATACTGGATATAGTAGACGGGATTCTCGTTGGAATGCGACTTCGCAAGGTCGAGATCGAAGTCGAGCTGACTGTCCAGTGAGCGCATGAGGAAGAAGTAGCGCGCTGCGTCCGTACCGACCTCCTCGATGAGCTCTTCGAGCGTCACGCTCTCGCCCGTGCGCTTCGACATCTTCACGAGTTCGCCGCCGCGATACAGGCTGACCATCTGCAGGAGGAGCACTTCCAACTGCTCGGGCGCATAGCCAAGTGCCGCGAGCGCCGCCTTGACGCGGCAGACATAGCCGTGATGGTCTGCCCCCCAGATGTTGATGAGATGGCCGAAGCCGCGCTCCAACTTGTTCCGATGGTAGGCGATATCCGCTGCAAGGTATGTCGGCACGCCGTTGTCACGTATGACGACGCGATCCTTGTCGTCACCGTAATCCGTCGAGCGCAGCCACAGGGCACCGTCCTTGTCGTAGACCTTTCCCTTCTCCTTGAGCGTCTGACAAGCGTCGCGCACGGCCTCGGGATGGAGCGTGCGCTCGCTGAACCATTCGTCGAACGTCACGTTGAACGCGGCGAGATCCTCCTTCAGCTGTGCAAGCTTTTCCTTCAAAGCGAATTCCTTGAAGGCGGCGAGGCGCTGTTCCTCGCTCAGCGAGAGATACTTCTCGCCATCCGCTTCCACGATGCGCTTCGCCGTGTCAACGATATCTGCGCCGTGGTAGCCGTTTTCAGGAAAGACCGTCTCCTTGCCCAGCAGTTCCAAGTAGCGCGCGTTGACCGATGCCGCGAGGTTGTCGATCTGATTGCCCGCGTCATTGATGTAGTATTCGCTGTGAACGGGATAGCCTGCCGCTCGCAGAAGATTGACGAGTGCGCTGCCGACCGCTGCGCCGCGTCCGTGCCCGACGTGCAGCAGGCCTGTCGGATTCGCGCTCACATATTCGACCATGATGCGCGCCGTATCTTTCTGCGGCAGATTGAAACACGCCTCGCCCCCTTCGTATAGATGACGAAGCAGATCATAGAGCACATTGCCCTTGAGATAGAAATTGATGAAGCCCGGCCCTGCGATCTCCGCATGATCGAGCCAGTCACCCTCGATGCGCGACACAAGCTCCTCGGCAATCTTCTTCGGATTCATGCGAAAGACGCGCGCCGACTGCATAGCGAAGTTCGTTGCAAAATCACCAAACTTTTTGTCCGGCGGCACTTCGAGCAGGATGTCGGCAAGTTCTCCTGCCGGAAACACGCCGTCGGCAATCGCCTTTTGCGCCGCCTGCCGAATGGCTGCGCTCAACTGTTCCTTGATGTCCAAAAAAATCCTCCTAATCTTCTCCGTGAAAAGGCGTCTCAGTTCAGCTTCTGCAGTTCCGACACATCCGCCTCAACCTCGATGTGCAGTTCGTTCGCCGACTGCCATTCGCCGTTGATGTGCATGTCGTAGGAGACATCGATCCGACCTGAAACGGAACCGTAGGCGATGTCGAGACGCTGCGTCGCAACGCAGAGGTCGAGATCGCCGAAGGGCGTGCGGTAGCGGCTGCGGCTCTCGCTCTGCGGTGAGAAGCGCTGCTTCTGCTCGACGGCGCCGCGCCGCGTCAGCGTCAGGGAATCTGCCGCGACCTTAAGCATCGTCGAGGCGGGCGCGCCTTCGGCAAGGGATGTGTCCTCATAGATGATGTAGTGCTTGCCGTTGCGAAAGTAATGTTCGCCCATGGCCGTCATCTCTATGCGGCTGACATCGCCTGCCGCATCCTTCTGCTCTCCCGTGACTTTTACGATCACCCTGTTCACGCTGTCTCTCCTCTTCCCGTCGATTCTTAAATCCAAGTATAAAGGCTACCATGTCTGCCAGATTTTTTCCATAAGACTAAGGAAGTACTTTCGCCTCCGCATCGATTGTGACCGCATTCTCACGCGCCAAGCGTGCAAGCTCGTAGCAGTCCTCGATATACTGGCGTGCGAACCAGCGCATCATGCCATACCCAGCGGCCGCTGCGATTCCCTGTCCGATGAAAGGCACATACTTCGCCGTCGTCTTGCCGAGGTAGCGCTTGCCGAAGCTTTTCAAAACGATCATCACGCCCTCCTTCGTCGCGAAGTCAAACACCTTCTTGACGAGCGGTACGAGGACATCGTAGTGGCGCAGCTTGCTCTCGGCTTCCTTGGACAACCCGAAACGTGCGCGCATATCCGCCATCATGCGCAGGCAGAGTCCCGCATCAACGCCGATGTCGAGTCCAGGAATCGGATTGACCGCATTCGCCGCACCTAGCACGGCATACCGCTTGACACTCTTATGGCAGCCTTCGCGGATCTCTTCCAAAGTTTCCATGCGCACCATTTCAGCCATGAATATCGCCTCCCGCCTGTGCCGTCTCCTGCGTCCGAGCCGCTCCCCATGGCGCATCGGTGTAGCGCTCGATCGCTTCCTTCGCCTGCGGATACCTTGCCAAAAGCTCCTCACGCTGCCAGACGCGGATTCCCGCCGTCTCCAAGGCAGGAATCGTCATGCAGCTGATGAAGCTGTAGCCCGCAGAGTCAACATTCTCCGCTGCGAAGATCTGTCCCTTGGGAATCAGAACCATCGGCATAGCCGCGCCGCCCACGCCAAGCTCGAAGGTGCGCACCGTGCCGTCGGCGCCGAGCACCGTCAGCCTCATGCCGCAGCCTTCATGAAAGTACCATACTTCATCGCAGTCAAAGGACTGGAAGCGCAGGTTTTCCGAGCCGGCGAGCAGGAAGTAACTGCTGCCCGCCGCCGGGCGGCTGATGGCTTCCGCCGTCCACGTCGGCGACGTGTAGACCCAGCTGTAGGCACCGCTTCGCGGATTGCCCGAGAGTCGGAACTTCTGCATGATTTCCTGCACGCGTGCTGGCGCATTCGGAACTGCCGTCGTCTTTGCTGCCTGAACCTCGGGCGGCGTCATCTGTACGACCGCGCTTTCCTGCTGCATCTGCTGCGCAGGCTGCACCTGCTGCATCGCTGCGCCTCCATCGGACGTCACCGCCGCCTGCGCTGCATCAGACTTTTCATTTGCTGTCGGTGACTCAGCAGGACGCTCCGCTTGAGCTGCGCCCGCATTTGCCGCTGGCGTAACATCCGCCTTGCCAGCGGCCGCACTCGCATCCGGCGTCGCTTGCGCTGCAGCCGGATCCGGCGTCACCGTCCCATGCACAGCACTGACCGTCGCGCCTGCAGCCAAGGCGGCTTCCCACGCCGCCTCATCCATCGCCGTCCCCGCAGTATTCGTCTTGCCGTCCGCACCTTGGGCAGCGGACGAAGCCGGCGGCTTCGACTGAGCCGCCGCATCAACCGTCTGCACCGTCGGCGACATCCCTGCCAAGATTCCCGTCAGAAGCCAGACCGCAGCCTTTTCATACCGCATGCGCCTCCACCTTTCACACAAATTCAAAAGAAAAGCGGCAGCAGAAAAGCGCCGCCCGCCTCATTTTTCCGTCAAAAGTTCCATGATCTCACTGCGCTTTCGCTCGGCTTCGCGATCCTCCGTCCGCTTCGCCTGCTTGAGGAAGTCCCCTTCTTTCGCCTTGACCTCCTTGATCTTATCACCGATGGGGCAGCTTACGACGCCCTCCTTCATGAGCTTCTGAATCAAGTCGACCATATCGCCGTAGCCTTCCTTCATGCGCTTTTCGACAGCGAGGCGTGTGAAATCGACGCAGCCCGGGCGATCGGAGAAATCGGGGCGCGGAAAAAGCTCGTAAATCTTCGCATCGGGATAAAGGTTCTTCTGCACAGTGCTCCTCTGTGACAGGTGCAGCACGAAGATCAACCGCACGCCCGCCTCGTAGACGGGCAGGAGCGGCGAGAGATCCGTGAAGCTTCCCTCCCAGAGCACGACGCCGTTGGAAAAACGCAGCTGCGAGTAGAGGATCGGCAAAGCATTCGCCGCAGTCAGAAGAACCTTGCGCATCTTCTCCGGATAGCGCAGGATATCGTAGTAAGAAGGCTCGACCGTCGGAAACTTCGTTGCTCCGATAAAGATGTGCTCGATGCTTTCACGCACCTTGGAAAGATCCAGATGCTCTTCCAAGAACGCAGCGAAACTCTTTTCATCGAAAAGACCATGCCCGAAAAGTGCGAGAAACTGCTCGAACGATACGCCGGAAAGCCCGCTCGTCACGATGATGTCGTAGATTTCCTTGAGCTTCGTGATCGGCACGTTGGAAATCTTGAGCTTCGCGGCATTCTGCCACATGTCTTCCGCCTTCTCGTAGCCGTCGCTCGCGAACATCATGGCGTTCAGTGCACCGAAAGACGTTCCGGAGACGACGCTGACGGAAGACTCAAGCTCGTAGCTGCGCAACGCCTTCCATGCGCCCATCTGATAAGCGCTGTTGCCGTTGCCGCCGGCGAACACTATGCCCATCTTCTCCATGCTCATCGCCTCCGGCTACTTCTTCTCAAAACGCGCCTGGCAGCCGATACCGTCGCCATAGCCGACGCCGACGAGAACCGGCTCGCCGTTCTTCGCCTCCACCTTCACCTTTTTCCATGCGTCGTTGACGAGGACCTCGATCTCATCGCCCAATGCCAGCGACTGCAGATGTTCATCGCCATCCTCGAAGTAACGTATGGCGTAATGATCCTTCTTCCAGAGGATTTCTCCTTCCATGATGTTCCCTCTCCCTTCTCAGCAGTCTCCCATGTCAAAGAAGCACTGATAAATTCAGTCGCCCATCTTCACACATCTGCGCTTCCTAAAAATTCAAAGATCTTTCAAAAGCTCCTGCACCTTCGCCAAGCACTCCGCCTTCGTGCAGTCGAAGCTCTCGCCCGAGCGGCGCACCTTCAGCTCGATCTTTCCCTCTTCCAAGGCTTTCGGTCCGATCGTGATGCGCAGCGGATAGCCGATGAGGTCGGCGTCTTTGAACTTCACGCCCGCGCGATCCTTGCGATCATCGAGAATCGCGTCGACACCTGCGGCCAGAAGCGTCTCATACACCTCTTCAGCAAGCGCCAGCTGCTCGGACGCCTTCGCATTGACGGGAACGACCACGACCTCGTAGGGCGCAATGGCACGCGGCCAGATGATGCCGTGCTCGTCATTGTGCTGCTCGATGGCCGCCGCCATCGTTCTGCCGACGCCAATGCCGTAGCAGCCCATGAAGAGCGCCTTCTCCTTGCCGTTCTCATCGAGGAAGGTCGCGCCGAGCGCCTCGCTGTACTTCGTGCCGAGCTTGAAGACCTGTCCCGCCTCGATGCCTCTCGTGATCTCAACGGGCGCACCGCAGTGCGGGCAAGGATCGCCCGCCGTCATCAAGCGGATATCTGTGGTGAGGACATCCGTGAAATCGCGCACGGGATTCACGCCCGTATAATGCACGTCGACCTCGTTCGCACCCGCAACGGCATTCTTTATCTTCATGACCGTGCTGTCGACGACGATCTTCGTGCCCTTCTTGATGCCGATGGGACTCATGAAGCCCGCGACGCCGCCCGCTGCCGAAATCGCCGCCTCATCCGCCATGCGCAGTTCAAGCGCCCCCACGGCATTCTGCAGCTTCACATCGTTGACTTCATGGTCGCCGCGCACGAAAGCGAGCACGAGGGCGTCATTTTCATCCTGAAAGGCGACCGCCTTGATCGTCTTTTCGAGCGGCACGCGCAGGAAATCGGCAACAAGCTCGATGGTCTTGCAGGCAGGCGTCTCGACCTTCTTCAAAGGCTGCGCCTCTTCTTCGGATGCGTCGATAGGAAGAAGCTCCGCCTTTTCCACGTTCGCCGCGTAGTCGCACGCCGTGCAGCACGCAATTTCTGACTCGCCGGCGGCAGCGAGCACCGTGAACTCATGCGTGTGATTGCCGCCGATCGCACCCGCGTCCGCCTCGACGGGACGGAACTTCAGGCCACAGCGCGTGAAGATGTTTGTATAGGCGTCGTACATTTTCTTGTAGGACACATCGGCTCCCGCCTCGTCCTTGTCGAAGGAATAGAGATCCTTCATGATGAACTCGCGGCTGCGCATGAGTCCGAAGCGCGGACGAATCTCGTCGCGATACTTGTTTTGAATCTGGTACAGAAGGAGCGGCAGCTGTTTGTAGGAGCGCACCTCATCGCGCACGAGCGTCGTGATCATCTCCTCGTGCGTCGGGCCGAGGCAGAATTCACGGCCATGGCAGTCCTTCAGGCGGAACATCTCCTGTCCGAATACGCTCCAACGCCCCGACTCCTGCCAGATCTCCGCCGGCTGCATGATCGGCATGCACAGTTCCTGCCCGCCCGCCGCATCCATCTCCTCGCGGATGATCTGCTCGATCTTTTTGATCGTGCGCCACGCCAGAGGCAGATACGTATAGACGCCGCCCGCCGCCTTGCGGATCATTCCCGCACGCAGCATGAGACGATGACTCGTGATCTCAGCGTCGGAAGGCACCTCGCGCAACGTCGGCGCGTATAACTTCGATGTAAGCAATGAAAACTTCCTCCTCTTAGGGCGTGCGCTTCGTTCGCTGCATTCCCCATCTATGAAAGCACTTTGCCGCTCAAGGCAAGCGGACGCTTTTATTCAAACCTGCTCTTCCTCCAAGATACTGTCTATCTCGCGGAACAGTTCTTCAACCAGCTCTTCTTCCTTGACTCGCCGCACGACCTCGCCCTTTCTGAAGACGAGGCCGACGCCCTTGCCGCCCGCGATGCCGACATCGGCGCCGCGCGCTTCGCCCGGGCCGTTGACGACGCAGCCCATGACGGCGACCTGGATGGGACGCGCGATGCCGCTGAGCCTTTCCTCCACACGCTCGGCAATCGAAGGAAGGTCGATGGCCGTTCTGCCGCACGTCGGACAGGAAATCAGCGTCGGGCCATAATCCCTGAGCCCCAGGGACTTTAAAATCTCTCGCGCGACGCGCACCTCGACTATCGGATCGCCCGTCAAAGATACGCGCAGGGTGTCGCCGATGCCTTCAGCGAGAAGTGCACCGATGCCGACTGCCGATTTGATGATGCCCGAGCGTACGGTGCCCGCCTCCGTGATGCCGAGATGCAACGGATAGTCGCATCTCTCACTCATCAGGCGATATGCCGCGAGCGTCAATGGTACGTCATGCGCCTTGAGCGAAATTTTCATATCATGAAAATCCTGCTCCTCCAACAGGCGCACATGCTCCAATGCGGATTCTACGAGAGCTTCCGCCGTGACGCCACCGTACTTTGCCAGAAGACGCTTGTCCAACGAACCCGCATTGACGCCGATGCGGATCGGTATGCCGCGCGCCTTTGCCGCCTCAGCGACGCGGCGCACGTTCTCCGCTCCGCCGATATTGCCGGGATTGAGTCGGAGCGCATCAATGCCCTGCTCGATGGCCTGAAGCGCCAAGCGATAGTCAAAATGGATGTCGGCGACGAGCGGCACCTTCGTCTGCGCCTTGATCTTTCCGATGTTCGCTGCCGCTTCCTTGTCGGGCACGGCAAGGCGCACGATGTCGCAGCCTGCAGCCGCGAGCGCCTCGATCTGGCGAACCGTCGCCTGTGCGTCCTGCGTCTTCGTATTCGTCATGGACTGCACGGAGACAGGAGCCCCGCCGCCGATGGCGACAGCGCCGATATGAATCTGCCGCGTGATCTTCCTCTGCATGGTCTACCCTTCTTTTTTCAACAAAAAATATCAACCGCCAACGAAGATGCGCATGATGTCATTCTTCGTCGCGTAGAGCATCAAGAGCACGAGAAGCGATACACCAAACATCTGCGCGTAGTGCATCGCCTTCGCTGAAAGGGGCTTGCCGCGCACGGCCTCGACGACGAGCGTCAGGAAGTGACCGCCGTCGAGCGCCGGAATCGGGAACAAGTTGATGATCGCGAGATTGAGGCTCAAGAGAGCCGTGAGACTCAAAAGCGGCACGACGCCGATCTGCGCCGCCTCGCCTGCGATCTGCGCGACACCGATGGGCCCCGCGAGATCGGCCTGCTGTGCGCCTGTGACCATCTGCCCGAGCATCGAGAGCATCATCATGAGCGTCGTGCCCGTGCGCGTGACGGCAAGCTCAGCGGCTTCGAAGAAGCCCGGCATGCGCGTCGTGACGGACGAACTGACGCCGATGAGCGAGCGCTTCTCCTGCGCGTTGTAAGCAGGAATGACGCTCACCGTCTGATGCTCGCCTGCGCGTTCGTACTCGACGTGCAGGACCTTGCCGTCCGCGTCCTTAATGAGGCTCGTAATGTCCTGCCACGAGTTCACGGGCGCACCCTCGATGGCGACGATGCGATCGCCCGCAAGGAGTCCCGCATTGGCAGCAGGATGCCCCGGTACCACCGTGCCGAGCACAGGCTCGCTCGAAGGCGTAGAAACGCCGGCGAAAAAGAAAATGCCGAAGAAAAGGAAGATCGGCAGGATGAGATTCATGAAAGAGCCGGCAAGGATGACGATCATGCGCGCGGGAATCGACTTCGCGCAATAGCCGCGCTCACCCGCCGTATTGTTCGCGGCATCCATGCCCGCGATATCGTTGAAGCCGCCCAGCGGAAGCGCACGCAGGGAGTATTCCGTCTCGCCGTGCGTGTACTTGACGATCCTCGGCCCGAAGCCAATCGCGAAACGATCGACGCGCATATCCGTGAGCTTCGCCGCCACGAAATGCCCGACCTCATGCACGAGGACAAGGATGCCGAAGACGAAAATGGATGCTAGAAGCGTTACGACCATCTCAACCCCCTATTTCCTGCAGGAAGCCCTGCGCCACGCGCCGCGCCTCGCCATCGGCGGCGAAGAGATCGTCCAGCGTCGGCGCCTTCTGCACGGCGCACTTCTCCATCGTGCGCTCGATGATCGCATAGATGTCGAGGAAGTGGATTCTCCCCGCCAGGAATGCCGCGACGGCCACCTCGTTCGCTGCGTTCATGATGCACGGCATCGTGCCGCCCGCACGCCCCGCCTCGTAGGCGAGAGGAAGTCCGCGAAACGTCGCTGTGTCGGGCTTTTCAAAAGAAAGATGCGCGAGCTTGGAAAAGTCCAACCGCTCAAAAGTCGAAGACTGACGCTTCGGATACGTCAGCGCGTACTGGATCGGCAGGCGCATGTCGGCCGGTCCGATCTGTGCTATGACGGCGCCGTCCTTGAAGCCAACCATCGAATGGATGATGCTCTCAGGATGGACGACGACCTCGATCGCATCGTATGGCGCATCGTAGAGCCAATGCGCCTCGATGACCTCAAGCCCCTTATTGACGAGCGTAGCAGAGTCGATCGTGATTTTCTGCCCCATCTGCCACGTCGGGTGCGCAAGGCACTCCTCGACCGTCGCCTTCTTGAGCGCGTCCTGCGTCTTTCCTCGGAAGGGGCCGCCCGAAGCCGTGAGGATGATGCGCTCGACGCATCTTGCCTCCTCGCCCTGCAGGCACTGAAAGAGCGCCGAGTGCTCGCTGTCGACGGGCAGGATCGCCGCGCCCATCTCACGCGCCTTCGCCATGACGAGTTCGCCCGCGACGACGAGCGTCTCCTTGTTCGCGAGCGCGATATCCTTCCTCGCTTCGAGCGCCTTCATCGTCGGTGCAAGCCCCGCAAACCCCATCATGCTCGTGACGACGATGTCCGCCGCCGGATATGCCGCCGCCTCGATGAAGGCGTCGCGACCACCTTCGATGCGCGTCTTGCCGCCGTACCGCGCCTGGAGCCTCGCCGCCGCCGCCTCATCGGCAAGCACGGCAAGCTCAGGGGAGAGCGCTTCGATCTGCTTCTCCAACAATTCGTCGCTAGCGTTCGCCGCGAGCACGGAAACAGTAAAAAGCTCCGGATGTGCAAGCGCCACATCAACCGTCTGGCGTCCAATCGAACCCGTAGAACCCAAAATTGCAATATTCTTCATACATCAAACTCCTGCCAAGCCGAAGACCTGAATAAAATAATAGACGAAAGGCGCTGTGAACATCACGCTGTCAAAACGGTCGAGGACGCCGCCGTGCCCCGGGATGAGACGCCCCGAATCCTTGACGCCCGCATAGCGCTTGATGACGGATTCGGCGAGATCGCCGACCGTTGCCACGAGCGCGAGAAGCACACCGAGCAGCGCCATCAACGGCACGGAAAAGCCAAGAGCACAGCCGAGCGCCGCGACGACTGCCGTCGTGCCGACAAGGCCGCCAAGAAATCCTTCGACCGTCTTCTTCGGACTGATTGCGGGGCACAGTTTACGCCTGCCGAAGAACGAGCCGGCGAAGTAAGCGAACGTGTCGCTCGACCATGTGCCGAGGAACATGATCCAAAGGAACGCGCAGCCAAGCGTCATATCGCCGGCGGGCGTTGCGAGAACGACATCCTGCGCCAGGAAGCGCAGCAGGATCAGATGCGCGAAAGAAAAGCCGACATAGACGATCCCCGCGATGGAAAAGCAAGCCTGATCGACGGCAAAAGCCTCATGGCGAAAGACAGCCTCGGCAAAAACGAGGAGCACAGCAAACGTCGCGATTGCGACGAGCCACGCGCTTCCCCACAGCCAGGCGGCAGTGCCGAAGAGCGAGATGGCGACGAAGCCGACGAGCCTCGCGAGCGGCATTCCCAGATGGTCGAACGCCGACGCATACTCATGCCATGCGGCAAACGAAAGCGCGATGGCAAAAACGGCATAGAGCCAGCCTCCCTGCATAATGACGAAGGCTGCGAGCGCTATGCCGACAACGCCCGTGATAATCCTTGTAAGCAAATCAAGCACCTCTTTGTTGGAGCAATCTTTTTATTTCCCCTTAATTCCGCCAAAGCGCCGCTCGCGGCTCGCGTAGTCGCGAAGTGCCTCCATGAAGCATTCAGGCTTGAAATCCGGCCAATTCGTCTCCGTGAACCAGAACTCCGCATACGCCGCCTGCCACAACAGGAAATTGCTCAGGCGCATGTCGCCGCTCGTGCGGATGACAAGGTCAACGGGCGGCAATTCCTTCGTATCGAGCGACGCCTGAAAAAGCTCTGGCGTGATTTCCTCCGGCGAAAGCTCTCCCGCCTGTACCTTCTCAGCCAGCCCCTGCACGACGCGGCAAATCTCGTCCTGCCCGCCGTAGTTGACAGCGACGCAGAAGTGCACGCCCGTATTGTTCTTCATCAGTTCTTCGGCATGACGCACGCGCCGAATCAGCTCGGGCGTCAATTCATCGACGCGTCCGATGAAGCGGATGCGCACATTTTTCTCGTGCATCTCTCTTTCTTCCTTATCGAGATACTCAGAAAAGAGCCGCATGAGGAAGTCGACCTCGTCATGCGGCCTCTTCCAGTTTTCCGTGGAAAACGCATAGACCGTCAGAACTTCCAGCTTCAAATCGATCGCCGTATCCAAGATATCATGCAGCGTATCTACGCCCGCGCGATGACCGACTGTGCGCAAGAATCCCTGTCCCTTCGCCCAACGTCCGTTGCCGTCCATGATGACGGCAACATGGCGCGGCAGGCGCGAGCGCTCGATATCGACAGGAGTCACTTCATTCTTCTTTGTTGCGGACTTGCCAAAAATCTTCTTCCACATATACGCTCCCCTTACCAGTCATGGGTTCTCATCATGTCCACATTTTTATTACAGAGATCTCACGAAATCATTATAGCATGGAATCATTATAGCATGGAAAAAGAAGCATATCCATAGTATATTTTAGCAGCTGTCAGCGAAGGGATGCAACCAATGAGATCACGATGTTATCGTTTGCGCTTGACAACAGAAAACAGACACGAAAATCTAATTCCAACTCCGTCGATGTACCTGTTCCCAGCTTTTTGAGGTTCTCTGGGAAGGCTCTGTTACGTGCGCCCTTTTCTGAGCGTCTGTACGATTTCATTTCCATATTATCAAGTTTCTATCGCACAGAACAAAGCATCTGCCCAACGATTCTTTCTTCCGCACTCTATCCCTTTCCGCCTTCCTATGGTATGATGAGAAAAACCGTGTATACCCTCGAACAAAGGAGGATGTCATGACTGAAGATCATCTGGAACTCCTGCGCTCCAAAGGCTACAAACTGACCCCGCAGCGGCGCGCCGTCCTCGACGCCTTCCATGAATGCGATCCCTTCCCCACGGCGCAGCAGCTTCTTGCCGCCGTGCGCAAGAAGCATTCCAATGTTTCCCTCGATACGATCTATCGCAACCTCGCGCTCCTCTCGAATCTCGGCGTTATTCACGAAATCTACCGCGCAGCGGGAAACGTCTACGAGATCGTCGAGCCAGGTCATCACCATCACCACCTCGTCTGTACGGAATGCGGCAAAACGGAATGCATCGACATCTGTCCCATGCAGGAAGCCTACACGAAGGAAGCCGAAGCAAGAGGCTTCCTCATCACGGGACACATCTTTGAATTCTACGGCATCTGCCAAGAGTGCCGTGAAAAGAAAGGCCTTTGAATCCCTCTTTCCAACAAAAAATAAGCTTGTCAAATGAAATCTCCTGTGCTATTCTATCAAATAGTAAAATTACTACTCGCGGGAAATCGTTCATGACGTTTCCCCATGCACAGGAGGTCATCATTTTGAAACGCAAAAACATGCTCTTTTGCCTTCTCGCCTCTCTCTGCCTGCTCCTCACGGGATGCGGCAGCACGAACACGGCGGGAGGCGGCAAGGACGGATCTTTCCACATCGTCACGTCCTTCTACCCCATGTACGTCGCCACCATCAACATCACGCAGGGCGTCGACGGCGTGACCGTCACCAACATGACGAAGCCGCAGACAGGCTGCCTGCACGACTACCAGCTCATGACCGAGGACATGAAGACGCTCGAAAAGGCCGATGCCTTCGTCATCAACGGCGCAGGCATGGAGAGCTTCCTCGACAAGGTCGTCGAGCAGCAGAAGAACCTCAAGATCATCGACGCCTCCAAGGGCATCGAGCTTCTGAAAGACGACGATGAGGAAAATCCGCACGTTTGGCTCAGCGTCACCGACGCCATCCTGCAAGTGAAGAACATCGCCGAGCAGCTCAAGGCAGCCGACCCCAAGCACGCCGACGCCTATGAGAAGAACGCTGCCGCCTACATCAAGAAACTCGAAGCGCTCAAGGCCGAGATGCACGCCGAACTCGACACGGTGCCGAACAAGGACATCGTGACCTTCCACGAAGCCTTCCCCTACTTCGCCAAGGAATTCGGCCTCAACATCATCAGCGTCGTCGAGCGCGAGCCGGGCACCGAGCCGACGCCCGCCGAGCTGCAGGCGACGATCGAACAGGTCAAGAAACTGCCCGTCAAGGTTCTCTTCACCGAGCCGCAGTACTCGCCAAGCGCCGCTGAAACCATCGCGCGCGAGACAGGCGCGAAGATCTACACGCTCGATCCCGTCGTCACAGGCGAGGCGAACGAGCAAGCGCTCAACGCCTACATCGACACCATGAAGAAGAACATGGAAACGCTGAAGACGGCGCTACAGTAAGCCTGCCGCTGCGGGAGAAGAAGCCCGACTTCACGAACTTTCCCGAAAAGAAAGCGGATGCACCTCGAAGCCATCGAGCTGCATCCGCTTTTTCCATCTGGAAAAAATCCAAGATTCTTGTATAATGGTGATACTGCTGAATGAATTTTGACACATGAGGTGTTTTGTGATGGATGTACGCGACGATTTCCTGCTCGCCAAGAACCAGCAGGTCGAGCAGAACGAGAAACTTTCCGCCAAGAGCAAGCGGCGCATGCAGAAGAGCAAATCGTTCAATACGATCAAATCATACGCGAGCGATTGGAACGATTTCGCCGACTGGTGCGAGCATCACCAGACTGCTTCCCTGCCCGCAGAGCCCGAGACCATCGTCAACTACATCAATGACCTCGCGGACAATGCGAAGGCGAACACGGTCTCGCGCCGCGTCACCGCCATCTCGGAGAACCACATCGCCGCCGGCTACAAGCGCGACAATCCCGCCCACTCGGGACTCGTGCGAAACGCCATGTCAGCCATCCGCAGGGAGAAGGGAACTTTCCAGCACGGCAAGGCGCCGATCCTCCTGGAGACGCTCTATCTGATCGCCGACGGCTTCGGCACGGACGAGGCCTCGATTCGTGACAAGGCGCTGCTCCTCCTCGGCTTTGCAGGAGCGTTCCGCCGCTCGGAACTCGTCGCGCTCACGGTCGAGGATGTCAGCTTCTCCGCCGAAGGCATGGTCGTCTTCATCGGCAAATCGAAGGGCGACCAACTCGGCAAGGGAAGCTATATTGGCATTCCCTATGCGCCCGACAAGGAAATCTGCGCCGTTCGTGCGCTGCGTGCGTGGCTCTCCCTCAGCGGCATCAAAAAAGGGCCGCTCTTCCGCCCCTTCAAGCGCAATCATGAACTGCGCGATACGCAGCTTTCGGACAAGTCCGTGGCGCTCATCGTCAAGAAGTACATCAAAAAAGCCGGCCTCAGCGAGGAGGATTTTGCCGGGCACAGCCTGCGCCGAGGCTTCGCGACGAGCGCCGCGCAGCACGATGTCGACGCCTTGACCATCATGCGCCAGACGCGCCACAAATCGGAGAAGATGGTGCACCGCTACATTGAGCAGGGAAACATCTTCAAGGACAATCCGCTCGCTCGCATGTACGGCAAATGAGGAACAAGCGCGATACAAGGCGATGCTGTGACCGATACGATACAAAAAAGAGAAGGGGCCGCAGGCGAAAACGCTGCGGCCTCTTCTCTTTTTTGTATGCAGATGTCACGCCTCCTGCCTCTCGGCAAGCACGACGCGCTCCTCTCTGTCGTGCTCTTCGAGCATGACGCGAATCTCCTCCTTGGAGGAGGTCGGCACGTTCTTTCCCACGAAGTCGGCGCGGATCGGCAGCTCCCTGTGGCCTCGGTCGATGAGGACGGCGAGCTGGATGCTCTTCGGACGCCCCATGTCGATCAGAGCGTCGAGCGCCGCGCGGATCGTCCGCCCCGTGTAGAGCACATCGTCGACGAGCACGATGGTCTTTCCCGTGATGTCGACGGGAATCTCCGTCTCGCGCACGACGGGCTGATACGCGAGGGTCGAGAGATCGTCGCGGTACAGCGTGATGTCGAGGACGCCGATGGCAGGCCTCGAACCCTCAATCTTCTCAATCGCCGCCGCGATGCGCTCCGCGAGCGGAATGCCGCGGCTTCGTATGCCGACGAGGACGACTCCCGCCGTGCCCTTGTTCCTCTCCACGATCTCGTGCGAAATGCGCGTGAGTGCGCGGCGGATCGCATCTTCATCCATCAGAACCGTCTTGTCGACTAAGGTCGCCATATCATCCCGCCCCTTTCTGTCCTTCGATGGCGTTTTCGTCCATCAACTGCCTTGCCTTCTCCATGTGTTCAGCCGCTTCAGCGCCCTCGCCGCAAGGCATCAAGGATCGCTTTCATATCCTCGGGCATTTCTGCCGCGAATGTCATGCGCTCTTTCGTGCGCGGATGCGTGAACGAAAGCTCGCAGGAATGAAGCGCCTGCCCCGCTATATCGGGCGTCTTCCTGCCGTATTTCGGATCGCCGAGCAGCGGATGGCCGATATAGGCCATGTGGACGCGAATCTGGTGCGTGCGCCCTGTCTTCAAGCGGCACTCGACAAGCGTGTGCGCAGGGAAGCGCTCGACGACGCGAAAGAGCGTCGTCGCTTCCTTGCCGCCCGGCACGACCGCCATCTTCTTGCGCTCTGTCGGATGGCGGCCGATCGGCGCACGAATCTCGCCCCTGTCCTCGGCAATCGTGCCGCAGACGATCGCCCGATAGATGCGCTGCGCCGTCTTCTCCCGAATCTGCTCGGCGAGGTCGACATGCGCCCGATCGTTCTTCGCCGCCATCATGACGCCCGACGTATCCTTGTCGAGCCGATGCACGATGCCCGGCCGTATGACGCCGTTGATGCCCGACAAGTCCTCGCAGTGATGGAGCAGCGCATTGACGAGCGTGCCGTCCGCTGCTCCCGCCGCCGGATGGACAACCATGCCGCGCGCCTTGTTGATGACGATGACGTCCGAATCCTCGTAGAGGATGTCCAAGGGGATGTCTTCCGGCAGGATCTCCAACTCCTGCGCTTCGGGAAGTTCCATCTCCACGGCATCCCCTTCGCGCAGCTTGGCGTTCGCCTTCGCCGTCCTACCGTTGACGAGGACGCAGCCGCTTTCGATCAGCTTTTGGATATGGGAGCGCGAAACCTCCAGTTCCCTGCTGGCGAGAAAGCGGTCGAGACGTTCTCCCGCAGCCCCTTCGTCGACTATCAGCCGTTCCTTCATGTCAAGCGTCCTCCGCAGGGTGCATCTTGAAGAGGATGGCGTAGATGATGGCCGCGACGCCGACGACGATGGCGATGTCCGCGATATTGAAGACCGGCCATATACGGAAATCAAAGAAGTCGATGACATGCCCGAAGCGCACGCGGTCGATCAGATTGCCCAGGGCGCCGCCGAGCAGGAGTGCCGTGCCGCAGCGAAAGATGCGGCACTGGCGGCGGATGTAGGGCGAGAAAAGGCCGCCCAAGATGACGATGACGATGCCCATGACGATAAAAAAAGAGCGCTGATGGGCGAGGATGCCGAAGGCAGCGCCGGGATTCAAAACGAACGTGATATGAAAGACATCTTGTATGACGGGGATTGACATTCCCGGAAACATCTCATGGGCGACAAGGAATTTCACGACTTGATCCAAGACTACGATGCAAATGCTCAAAAAAATCGGCACGAGAACCGCCTCAGTCCTTTCTCTTAGAGAAACCTCGTTTCGTCATCACAGATAGCGGTGCAGGAGCACGCTGATGCGCCCCTTCTTCGTCTGACCGCGAATCTCCTTCACTTCAAGCCGTCCCCTGCCGCGCATGGAAAGCACATCGCCCTCCTTGACGGCTTGGGAGGCGCTCTTTACGGACTGCCAGTTGAGCTTGAGCTTTTCCGCCGCGATGTCCGCTGCAGCCCGGCTGCGCGACATGCCGAAGCCCGCCGCCGCAATCGAGTCGGCGCGCAGGGAGGCGACCGTCGCGCGAATCTCCTTGCAGCGCTCCTCGCGCGGCAGGAGGGCGGAAAGTTCGCCGAGCGAGCACGCCACATGCGCTGCGCCGAACTGCACGCAGTTCGTCAGCAGGAAATCCGCCATGTTCTCTGCCGTGACGATACGCGCCGTGCCCTGCTGAATCTGGATGTCGCCGATGATCTCGCGCTCGACGCCGAGCCCCATGATCGCGCCGAGAACGTCTCGATGCGAGATATGCGCGAACGCATCCTTCCATACCGCCTCCACGACGGCGATTTCCCAAGAGGGCGTGCCGCGAAAATCTTCATGCTGAAAGACGGCACGCTGGCGCTCCGCCCCCGCATAGCCGCCGTTGAAAGAGACGGCGAGACCTTCGAAGTTCGCCGCCACGACCTCGGCGATTTCCTGCCCGAAGGGGTCGAGGAACACCGTCAGGCGGAACTTTTGATTCTTCATCGCCTTTTCTGCGGCATCGACTAATTTCACTGCCGTTTCTTCGCCTTCCGAGCCGCGATAGAAACGCAGGATTTTTTCCCGATTCGACATAGTGCTCCTATTCCCCTAAAGACTTCGATTTTTCCGCCGCGCTCAAGACGGCGTCAAGGAATGCGCCGCGCACGGCACGCTGCTCAAGGACGCGCAGTCCTGCGATGGTCGTGCCCGCAGGCGACGTGACCTGATCGCGCAGCTCGTCGGGATGCCTGCCCGTATCGAGCGCCATCTTGGCGGAGCCGAGCAATGTCTGCGCCGCCAAAAGACGCGCGTCCTTGCGCGAAAGCCCCGCCGCCACGCCGCCGTCCGCGAGCGCGTCGATGACGAGGAAGGCGAAGGCCGGTCCGCTGCCCGAAAGCCCCGTGACGGCGTCCATCAAGGACTCCTTGACGCAGACGACCTTTCCCGCCGCCGCGAGAATCGTGCGAATCGCTTCCTCGTGAGCTGCGCCCGCACGCGAGCCGAGCGCGTAGGCAGACATGCCCTCGCCCACGGCGAGCGGCGTATTGGGCATGACGCGGGCGACGGGCTGACCGGGAAGCAGCGCTTCGAGTTTAGGAAGCGGCAATCCTGCCACGATGGACACGAGGACGGCATCCGAGCGCAAAGCCCCGCGAATTTCCAAGAGCGCCGCTTCCGCCGCATTCGGCTTGACGGCGAGAATGACGACGTCCATATCGCCGAGGAACGACTGCGCGCTGCAGAACGCCTGCACGCCGTACGTTTCCTTCAATTCCTCGGCGCGCGCCGCCTTGTGCTCGGAGACGAAGACCGCCTCCGCAGGAAGCACTGCTTCGCGCAGGACGCCGGCGATGACGGCCTCCGCCATCATGCCGCCGCCGATCAATGCAAGTTTCATCGCCGCCGCCCTACTTCTTCAGCCACGGCATCTCCGTCGACACCGACTTCTTGTCCTCCGAATAGGAGATATTGACGTTGCTCGGCGCACAGAAGAAGACGTTGTTGCTGACCTTCTTGATCTCGCCATTCAGCGCGTAGATCGTGCCGCTGATGAAGTCCGTGATGCGCTTAGCGTCCTCCTCGATGGTGTTCTCAAAGTTAATGACGACGGGGCGCTTCTCGCGCAGACAGTTCGCCACCTGCTGCGCATCGTCGAAGGACTTCGGCTCGATGACGACGACCTTCATCTTGTAGGCAGCGACATTGTTCATCGCAGCGTTCGCCGCTGCCGCTTGGAAGTTCACGACGTTCGACGCCGGCGTTTCCTCGCGCTCCATCTCGTCAAACTCTGCAAAATCGTCGTCTTCGTCGCGCAAATCCCTTTTATCGTTGATGTCTTCCGGATCGATCAGGCCGATTTTTCCGCACACCTTATCAATGAAGCCCATCTTGTTCCCTCCTCAATATTGACGTGGCCCGAAAATGGCCGTGCCGACACGAACGATATTGGCGCCTTCTTCCACAGCGATCCGATAATCATGTGTCATACCCATTGACAAATAATTTATATTCGCCGTTTTCCACGGAAACTCCTTCGTCCTTTGAAAAATTTCATACATGCAGCGAAAGAGCGGCCTCGTCTCCTCGACCTCGTCGTAGTTGGGCGCTATGCACATCAGACCGCGAAGGCGCAGATGCGGCAGTGCGTCGACAGCTTCGAGCAGGGGCTGCAAGTCTTCTTCGTAAATGCCGGACTTCGACGCTTCTTTGGCAAGGTTGACCTGCACGAGGACGTCCTGCCGCTTGCCGATCTTGCCCGCTTCCTTGTCCAATGCCTCGGCAAGCTCCAAGGTGTCAACGGAATGAATGAGGTCGAAGAGCTTCACAGCGTACTTCGCCTTGTTCTTCTGCAAGTGACCGATGAGATGCCATACAGCCGTGCGCTCAAGCGTTTCGAACTTCTTCCGCGCTTCCTGTATGCGGTTTTCGCCGATGTCCGTCACGCCATGCGCGATCGCCTCGCGCATCTCGGCGACGCCGTGATTCTTCGTCACCGCCACGAGGCGGACAGGCTCTTTCGCGTCGGCAATCGTCCTCTTCGCCCTGCTCTCCTCGATGGAGCGCAAAACTTCATGCAGATTCTCTTCGATCAACTTGCTTACCTCCTGCAAACTACTTCAAGGCGATCCACGCGGCGAAGCGTCCCGTCGTCCCGTGCTCTTCGCGATAGGAAAAAAAGAGTTCGGCATTGCACTTCGTGCATACGTCAGCGCTGTCGATGTGCGCGGGAAGGAGTCCCGCCGCTTCGAGCTGCAGGCGGTTGGCCGCCCACAGGTCGATCGTCCGCTTTCCCTCGGGCGAGTGTGAAAGAAGCTCAGGCGCTTCAGGAAATGCCGCGCGAAAAGCCGCAGCGACCTCCTCGCCGACCTCGAAGCAGCACGCGCCGATGGAGGGGCCGATGCCCGCGAGGATGTCCTGCGGACGCGAGCCGAACGTCTCGGCCATGCGCTGCACGGTCTTTCGCCCAATCTCGGCGACCGTCCCCTTCCAGCCCGCATGAGCGGCGGCAATGACGCGGCGCACAGGATCGAAGAAGAGGAGCGGCACGCAGTCGGCGAAGCACAGCAGCAAGGGCAGTCCCGACTCCGCCGTCATCAGGGCGTCGCAGGCGGGCACGGACTCGTCATAGCAGCTCGCGCCCATGCTCGCATCGCTGGCGCGGACAAGGCGCACTTCGTCGCCGTGCACCTGGCGCGGCGTGACGATCCGCGCAGCGTCAAGCCTCAGAGTCTCAGCAAAGAGACGACGATTCTCCAAGACGTCCGCGGCACAGTCGCCGACGTGGAGCGCCATGTTCAATGCGGCAAACGGCGGCTTCGAGACGCCGCCCAAGCGCGTGGAAATGCCATGCGCCAGCCCCTCCTCGGGAAAGAGCGAGAACGAGCCGCGCCAAAGGCCGCCGCTATGTCTGAGCTGAAACATGTTTCTCCTCCATTGTATCACAAACGCCGCAGCGTGTGCATCCCGAAAAGCAAGGTTTCGTATATTGCAGCGCCGCCGCCCTCTGCAGTTCGCGGTAGAGGTACTGCTTGGGAAATCCCATGTCGAGCACATCCCACGGGAATACCGCATCTTCTGCGTGCCGCACCTGCAGAAAATCCGCAAAGGAAAGCCCCTCTTCCTTCAGCGCACGCTTGAACGATTTCGCGCCGCCCGCGAGGAAGGCGCGGTGCAGGGCGCGAGCGACGCGGCGGTCGCCGCGCGCGAGCACGCCCTGCACATAGGCGCTCTTGGGCGATTCGGCGATGATGCGGATGCTCCTGTAGGGCGCCAGCCCCTTGCGGATCGTCTTCATCGCCTCCTTGACCCATTTCTCGTCCGCCATCGGCAGCCACTGGAAGGGCGTGAACGGCTTGGGGATGAACGGATTGATGCTCAAGGTGATCTGCGCATGCTCCTTCTTCGCCCGGATGTGCTCATGCAGGCGCACGGTCATATCGACGATGGCCTTGATGTCCTCTTCCTCCTCGTAGGGCAGACCGATCATCAAGTAGAGACGGAATTGGCGGATGCCCGCCTGCAGAGCAAGATCGACCGTATGGCGCAGATGCTCCTCCTCGATGCCCTTGTTGATGATCTTCCTCATGCGCACGCTGCCCGCCTCGGGGGCGAGTGTGATCGTGCGCAGCCCGCTCCTCGAAAGGGACGCGACAAGCTCCTCGGTCACGGAATCGGCGCGGAAGGAGGCGACGGACATGCCGAGATTTTCTGCCAGAATGTCGCGGCACAAAGCGTCGATCTCGGGATAGTCCGAGATGGCGGCTCCCATGAGTCCGATGCGCTTTTCGTACTTCTTCGCCTCTTGGACTTCCTTTTCCAAGACCTTCAGCGAGCGGTTGCGCGGCTGTCGAAAGCAGTAGCCCGCCATGCAGAAGCGACAGTGCCTGCCGCAGCCGCGCGCCGTCTCGATGAGGTAAAGGTTGAATTCCGTATCGTCGGTGACGACGACGGTGTGCGCGGGAAAATCATCGAGATCGCGCACCCATTGGCGCGTGACGCGCGAAGGAGCGCCCGCCGCAGGGCGAATGGCGCACAGGCGGCCCGACTCATCGTAGTCGTGCGCGTAGAGCGAGGGCACGTAGACGCCCTCGACCTTCGAGAGGGCGCGCAGAAGCTCGGCACGCGAAAGACCCTGCCGCACGGCGGCGTCGTATGCGTCCATCAGAGCCGGCATGACGACCTCGCCCTCGCCGATGACGAAGGCGTCGACGAAGAGGCTCAACGGCTCGGGGTTGAACGTGGCGCAAGGGCCGCCCGCGAGGACGATGGCGTCCTGCTCGCCGCGCTCCGCCGCCAGAAGTCTGACCTTGCCGAGCTGCAGGATGCGCAGCAGGTTGAAGTAGTCCATCTCGAAGGAGACGGCAAAGCCGATCAAAGAGAAGCGATGGAGCGGCTGCTGGTTCTCCAGGCTCAGAAGCGGCGTGCCCGTACGCTCATGCTCGCGCTGTTCCTCGTCGCTCGGCAGGAAGAAGCGCTCGCACGCCGTGTCGCCGCGTCGGTTCAAGAGGTCGTAGATGATGTGCAGACCGAGGTTCGACATGCCGACGAAGTAGGAATTCGGGTATACGAGCGCGAAGGCGCGCCGCGTGCCCGTCGGAAACGAAAAATAGCCTTGCTCGCGTTCCAACTGCTCGCGCAGACGCCGCTTGATCTTCCAGCTCAAGACGGGTTCTTCTCCCTGAGCAGCGCTTCCAACTCCTCGCGGAAGCCGCTGATGTCGGCAAACTTGCGGTAGACCGAGGCGAAGCGGATGTAGGCGACCTCGTCGAAGTTCTTGAGCTTCTCCATCACGAGTTCGCCGATGTCGCGCGTGTAGACCTCGCGATCCATCGTGTTGCGAAGCTCCTTTTCGATCTCATCCGCCAGGGCGACGATGCGCTCCGTCGGAATGTCGCGCTTGTCGCACGAGCGTATGAGGCCGTTCAGCAGCTTGTTGCGGTCGAAGACGACACGCCTGCCGTCATTTTTAATAACCATCAGCGGAATCTTCTCCACTGTCTCGTATGTCGTAAAGCGCTTGCCGCACGACGTGCACTCCCTGCGGCGGCGAATGGTATTGCCGTCGTCAGCTGCACGCGAGTCGACGACGCGGCTGTCCTCCTCCTTGCAAAATGGGCAACGCATCTATATCCCCTTCTCTTTTCTTCGTTTTCTTCTCGTTTTTTCTACCGTCTCGCGCCGCTTCGGACGCAGCAGACACTTCTTCCCGTAGCCAATGAGGTCGCTCCTGCCCGCCAGATGCAGCGCTTTGCGCACGATGGCGTCGTTCTCGGGCAGCCAATATTGCAGAAGCGCGCGCTGCATCCTCTTCTCCTCCGCCTTTTTCGCCGTATAGACCTTCTCGCCTGTCAGAGGATTGATTCCCGTGTGGTACATGCAGGTCGAAAGCGTGCCGGGCGTCGGGATGAAGTCCTGCACCTGCTCGGGATGGTAGCCGCGCTCATGGATGAACTCCGCAAGCTCGACGGCATCTTCGAGGTGCGCGCCCGGGTGGCTTGACATGAAGTACGGCACGAGGTACTGCTTCTTGCCGAGCTTTCGGTTCATTTCCTCGAACGCCTTGACGAAGCGCAGGTATACGGATTTTCCGGGCTTTCCCATGAGTCGCGTGACGCGCCTCGATACATGCTCGGGCGCGATGCGCAGCTGTCCGCTGATATGATGACGGCACAGCACTTCCAGAAAATCATCGTGCGCCTGCTGCAGGTAGTCGAAGCGAATGCCCGAGCGGATGAAGACCTTCTTCACGCCCGGCAGCGTGCGAAGGCTCTCTAGGATAGCCAAGTATTCTCTGTGATCGGCTCGCAGGTTCTCGCACAAGGGCGAAAGACACGCCTTGCCGCGGCACGTCCCGCGCACGAGCTGGGCTCTGCACGACGGCTCATAGAAGTTCGCCGTCGGCCCGCCGACATCGTGAATATAGCCCTTGAAATCGGGCAGGGCGATGAGCCGCTCCGCCTCGCGCAGCAGGGACTCCTTGCTCCTATGCTGGATGATGCGCCCCTGATGCGACACGATGGCGCAGAAATGACAGCCGCCGAAGCAGCCCCTCTGGCTGACGAGGCTGAACTTGACCTCGGCGATGGCGGGCACGCCGCCCGCCTTGTCGTATACGGGATGCCACGTATAGCGATACGGCAGTTCGTAGATCTCGTCCATCTCTTCCGTCGTCAAGGGCAGCGCCGGAGGATTCTGCACGACGCAGATCTCTTCGTTCTGCTGGATGAGCCTGCGCCCGCGCAGGGGGTCCTGCTCCAGATATTCGACGCGGAAGGCGTCGGCAAACTGCGCCTTGTCCTTCGCGACCTTCTCATAGGGCGGCAGTTCCACATAGTCCCATACATAGTCGCGGTTCGGTACGCGGTAGCAGGTACCGCGCACATCCTGCACGTTCTCGATCGCGACGCCCGCATGAAGTTCGGCGGCGATCTCGACGATCTGCTTCTCTCCCATGCCGTAGATCAAGAGGTCTGCGCCGCTCTCTAAGAGGATGGACGGGCGCACCTCATCGCGCCAATAGTCGTAATGCGCCATGCGGCGCAGGCTCGCCTCGATGCCGCCGATGATGACGGGAATCTCACCCCAAGCCTCACGCAACCGCTTCACATAGACGCTGACAGCGCGCTCAGGCCTGCAATTCATGCGTCCGCCAGGTGAATAGGCGTCCTGCCGGCGCAGTTTCTTCGCCGCCGTGAAGCGTGCGAGAACGGAATCGAGATTGCCGCTCGATACAAGAAAGGCAAGCCGAGGCTTGCCTAAACGTCGAAAATCTTTTGCACTGTGCCAATCGGGCTGGGCGATGATGCCGACGCGATAGCCGTGCGCTTCGAGCACGCGGCAGATGATCGCAGTGCCGAAGCCCGGATGGTCGACATAGGCGTCGCCCGAAACGAAGATGAAATCAAGCTCGTCCCAGCCTCTTGCCTCCATGTCCGTCCGGCTCATCGGCAAAAAATCCTTCACGCTTCCAACCATCGATCACTTCGCCGTATTCTCTTTGGTAAAGGTCTTCTCCACCACTTCACCCTTCTGCCCGATCGCGCCCATGTCCTTGCCATTCAGAGAATAGTTGAGCGCTCCGGCATTGCCCGCCGTGATGCGCACCTTGTCCTTGCCCTTGAGCGTCAAGACCTTGCCCTTTTCAGCCGTCCCCTCGAACTCCGTCTTGCCGTCAACGACAACTTCCGTCCAGCAGCGATCGGTGAAACTGAGCTTCACCTCTACACCGTCAGCCGCCGCCTTCGGCGCGGCCTCCGTCTGCTTCTGTCCCGGCTTCTGCCCCTGCTGCGTCTGCGTCTTTGCACGCGGCGCGGGAGCGCTCGGCTCTTCGTCCCCGCCGAAGGCGATGAGCGCCGCGAAGGCAACGACGAAGACGGCCACCGCCACCATCAGAGCATTGCGAACGCCATGGGAGCTCTTCTCCATCGGATAACTTTCAAGCGAGGTGATCTTCGGCCCTCGGTATTCTTCCCTGTTCTTTTCTGACGACTGCTCCTGCCTCGCTTCTTCCGCAGAAGAAGACCCCGCCACTTGCATCTCTTCCTGCGGATGCATCTCTTCATTGAAAGCGTTTACAATCTCGTTGGCATTAAGCTTCAAATAGTTTGCATAATTGCGGACAAAGCCCTTCGCATAGACCTCGCCGGGCAATGTCTTGTATTCGCCTTTCTCGATTGCATCTATATATAAAGCGCGTATGCTCGTAGCCTTTTCAATATCCTTGATCGATAAATTCTGCCTCTCGCGTTCCCTGCGCAGAAGATCGCCTATCATCGAAATTCATCCTTTCCGAAAGCTTCCCAATAAAACTTCCCATTCCATTATACCGTCATAGAAGAGAAAAGACAATAAGCGCGAAAAGCACGCGGTGCAAGAATAGGAATTGAGTCTCAATAAAAGACTCGCGCCGCAGCAAGCAGCGCGAGCCTTCGATTCCTATAGTCAGAGAAGAACCTTGTGCGAGAGGTTCACACGTCCCTGCTTGTCGATCTCGACGACCTTGACTTCAAGCTCATCGCCTTCATGCACGACGTCCTCGACCTGAGCGACACGATGGCGTGCAAGCTGGGAGATGTGGCAAAGCCCCTCCTTGCCCGGCAGGATCTCAACGAAGGCGCCGAAGTTCATGATGCGCGTGACCTTGCCCTTGTAAACAGCGCCGACCTCCACATCGCGCACGATATCCTCGATGATCTGCTGCGCCTTCTTTGCGCCCTCGCCGTCCGCCGCCGCGATGAAGATCGTGCCGTCCTCCTGGATGTCGATCTGCGCACCCGTCTCGTCAATGATCTTCTTGATCGTCTTGCCGCCCGAGCCGATGACCTCGCGGATCTTGTCGACATGGATCTTCATGACCGTGACGCGCGGCGCATAGGGCGAGAGATCGGCCGCCGGCTTGTCGATGACGGCGAGCATCTTCTCTAAGATGAAGGCGCGGCCGCGCTTCGCCTGCGAGAGCGCCGAAAGGAGAATGTCGCGCGTGATGCCGGCAATCTTGATGTCCATCTGGATCGCCGTCACGCCCTTCTCCGTGCCCGCGACCTTGAAGTCCATATCGCCGAGCGCGTCCTCCATGCCCTGGATATCCGTCAGGATCGTATAGTGGTCACCGTCCTTGACGAGTCCCATGGCGACGCCCGACACGGGACGCTTGATCGGAACGCCCGCGTTCATCAGCGAGAGCGTGCTGCCGCAGACGCTTCCCATGGAGCTTGAGCCGTTCGACTCCAAGACCTCCGACACGAGGCGGATCGTATAGGGGAACTCATCGAGCGAGGGAATCATGGGCAGGAGCGCACGCTCCGCCAGAGCGCCGTGACCGATCTCGCGCCTGCCGGGACCGCGTGCAGGCCGTGCCTCGCCGACGCTGTAGCCGGGGAAGTTGTACTGATGAATGTAGTGCTTCGACTGCTCGGGACCGAGACCGTCGATGATCTGCTCGTCGCCGACGGAGCCGAGCGTCGTGATCGTGAGTACCTGCGTCTGTCCGCGCGTGAAAAGCCCCGAGCCGTGCGTGCGCGGCAAAAGGCCAACCTCGCAGCTCACGGGGCGCACCTCATCGAGCGCACGCCCGTCGGGACGGATCTTCTCGTGCGTGATCATGCGGCGCACGCTCTCCTTGACGATCTTGTGCGTGACGGCGGCGATCTCCTTGGCGTTCTCGGGATAGTCCGCAAGGAAATGCTCCAGAACCTCCGCGCCGATGGCGGCGATATGCTCGTCGCGGTCGAGCTTGTCGGGATTGCGCACAGCTTCGTCGAGACGCGAAGAAGCGTAGTCGCGAATCGCCCGATCGAGTTCTTCCGGCGCGAGGAAGAGCTTGACTTCGCGCTTCTCCTTGCCGCAGGCAGCGGCGATCTCCTGCTGGAACTCGACGATGCGCTGAATCTCCTTGTGCCCGAAGAGGATCGCTTCGAGGATGACTTCCTCGGGAAGCTCGTTCGCTCCCGCCTCGACCATCATGACGGCGTCGTGCGAGCCGGCAACCGTCAGATTCAAGTCGGAAACTGCACGCTGCGCCTCCGTCGGATTGATGACGAGTTCGCCGTCGACGCGGCCGACCTTGACGCCTGCGATCGGTCCGGCAAACGGGATGTCCGAGACGCAAAGAGCGCACGAAGCGCCGATCATGCCTGCGATCTCGGGAGCATTGTCCTGGTCGACGCAGAGCACCGTCGCGATGATCTGCACATCGTTGCGGAAACCCTCGGGAAACAGCGGGCGGATCGGGCGGTCGATGAGACGGCTGCAAAGAATCGCCGATTCGCTCGGGCGGCCTTCGCGCTTGATGAAGCCGCCCGGAATCTTGCCGGCAGCGTACATCTTTTCTTCGAAGTCAACCGTCAGCGGAAAGAAGTCGATGCCCTCGCGCGGCTCTGCCGACGCAGTCGCCGCGACGAGAACTGCCGTATCGCCGTAACGGACAAGAACGGAGCCGTTCGCCTGCTTCGCCATCTTTCCCTGCTCGATGATCAGCGGACGGCCTCCAACCTGCATTTCAAAACTCTGCATTTGAGTTCCTCCTAAATTTTCACTCTTTGATTCATGACCTTATTCGACAAAAAAACGCATTATCCTTGCCACATGCAAAAAAAGGCGGGGAAAAATCCCCGCCTCTCTCTTACTTCCTCAAGTTCAGTTTTGCGATAATCGCGCGATAGCGCTCGATGTCACTGTTGTAGAGGTAGCTCAGAAGCCTCCTGCGATGACCGACCATCTTCAAAAGACCGCGTCTCGAATGGTGATCCTTCTTGTGCTCTTTCAGATGCTCCGTGAGGTAGACGATACGCGCCGTCAAGAGCGCGATCTGCACCTCGGGCGAACCCGTGTCGCCTTCGTGTACGGCATTTTCCTCGATGATCTTCTGCTTTGCTTCCTGTGTCAGCATGAATAAGCCCTCCTAAGCGTCTTTCTTTTCTCCTGCAGCCACGGCGTCGTCGGAGAAATCGGCGTCGTAGCTGCGGAATTCCTTAAAACTTCTCTGGCATTATAGCACAGTTCCTTCGCCCTTGCAAGCCTTCGACATGCGCGTTCCGGCATATATCCGGCCTCAAAGACCGAGTTTCCTGCTGTAGTCTCCGAGGTAGCGCTCGAAGTTGACGCCGTAGCGGATGTCCGTACCCGCCTCCTTCGTCCAGGCGATGCACTCCACCGTATAGTCGACGGCGATGCGTGCGGCCTCCGCGATCGGCTTGCCGCCGACCGCCGCGCCGACGAAGGCGCTGCCGAACACATCGCCCGTGCCGTGGTAACTGCCCGGAATGTTCTTGCCGAGGACATAGCAAACATTGTCCGCCGCCGCATCATAAACCGCCGCGCCAAGTTCCTTGTCGTCAAAATAGACGCCCGTCAGCACGATATGCTTGACGGGAATCGCCTTCGCCAGGCGGCGCAGCAAACCTTCCACATACTCGCGCGTGTAGGGACCTTCCGCGTAGTCCTCGCCGAGCATGAACGCTGCCTCCGTCATGTTGGGCAGAATGATGTCCGCCTTGGAGCAAAGCCCCTTCATCGCCGGCGGGAATGTCTCGTCGAAAATGGAATAAAGCTTGCCGCCGTCCGCCATCACAGGGTCGACGACGAGCAGCGTATCCTTGTCCGCCAAGGCGGAGAAAGCATCGCCGACAAGCTTGATCTGCTCGAAAGAGCCGAGAAAGCCCGTGTAGATGCCGTCGAATTTCAGACGAAGCGACTGCCAATGCGCGACCATCGGCGAGATGTCCTCGGTCAAGTCACGATAGGTGAAGCCCGTGAAGCCGCCCGTATGCGTCGACAAGACCGCCGTCGGCAGCACCGAGCACTCGACGCCCGCCGCCGATATGATCGGCAAAGCCACCGTCAGCGAGCACTTCCCCACGCCCGAAATATCATGAATCGCCAAGACTCTCTTCTGTCTTTCCATTTTTATAGCCTCTTTTCAATCTTCAAGTGGGAGAGGTATTTGAGAAAGCACTGATAAATTCAGCGCTTCCTTGATGACTGCTTCCACATCATCCCCCTCAAGGTCTTTTCATTCTACCACGAAACCCCAAGAAGTCAAACCCAAAGGGTGCAGGCTGATTGGCTAGGTTTCTGGTAAGGGCGGCGCACTATGTCCACAAAGTGGACGTTTGTGCGTGTAGTTCGCCGTGAAACCCCAAGAAGTCAAACCCAAAGGGTGCAGGCTGATTGGCTAGGTTTCTGGTAAGGGCGGCGCACTATGTCCACAAAGTGGACGTTTGTGCGTGTAGTTCGCCGTGAACGTCCATGAAGTCAAGCAGAAGGCGCAAATCGTCGCCTTATTTCAGGCAGGGAGCATGGAAGAATCGCTCTTCTCGCTCGGCTTGACGCAAGGAAATGGAGAATGATATACTCAAGAAAACGAAAGATTCTCTGGAAAGGAGCTTGATTTCCATGACCACGCTTGCCATACAGATTGATGATGCCAATGCCCGCATACTGGAAGATTATGCACGATCGAACAAGATCACGATTGACAGCTGCATCAACAAATTGATTGCCGAACTTCACCAGCGAGAAAGAACCGCCTACCTCAAGATGCTTGAAGAAAGCAACCAAGCGCTTCGCGAAGGCCGCACGATCACGAAGACGTTTGCTGAGCTTAAGGCCATGGAACATGAGTAATATCACCTTTACAGAACCCGCATTTGCACAATATCTCTATTGGCAAACGCAAGACAAGCGTACGCTGAAAAAAATCAATCAACTTCTGCAGAGCATCGACCGCGACGGCGTCTTGAACGGACTTGGCAAGCCTGAAGTGCTGAAGCACCTCGGCGGCGATTTCAGCAGACGCATCGACGAACAAAATCGTCTCGTATACACCGTCGAAGGCGATAATATCATCGTAAAAGCCTGCAAAGGGCACTATTGAAACCAAAGAAAAAACTTCAAACACATATCAAAAGAGGCAGCACCGACTCACAAAGGGTCGGTTGCTGCCTCTTTTATTCCTTATCTCACACGCCGAAATGGCCGATCCCTACGCCGATTTTCTGCGCAAGCTCTTCTATGTCGTCGGTGCCCGTTTCCATTCCTGCAAAAAGCGGGATGGCGGCGCACGTTCTGGCATCGTCCAAGGCGCGGTGATGGCGGAAGTTGATATTGAGGTGTACGCCTACGGTGTTGAGTTTGTGATCGTCAAGAGCAGGCCAGACCTTGCGTGCGATACGCACGGTGCAGCATGTGCGAAAATCTGGTGCCTGCAGGCGATTGGCAAGGAGCGATGCCTTGAGCACACCCATGTCGAAGGACGCATTGTGCGCGACGACGATCTTGCCAGCAAGGCGCTCCTTCAGCTCTTCCCAGACCTCGGCGAAGGTCGGCGCATCTGCCACATCCTTAGGGCTTATGCCGTGGATGCCGATGTTGAAGCTGTCGAAGCGAAGTCCGGGCGGCTGAATGAGCGTCGTCCACCCTTCCTTTAGCTGTCCGTCCCGCACCTCTACGGTAGCCACGCTGCAGGCGGAGTTCATGCTGCCCGTCGCCGTTTCAAAATCAATCGCGATATAGTTCATCATGGCGATCACCTCGCAAAACACTTTCTGCGGCACTGCCGCGCCGTACACACGCCGAGGGACGCTCCCTTCCCGCGTCCCTCGGAAACGCCTGCCGCTTCGGTCTTCTTCGAAGCTCAGGCGTTCTTTTTCTTCTGCAGATACTCGTCGATGGCGGCGGCCGCCTTCTTGCCCGCGCCCATCGCCAGGATGACGGTCGCCGCGCCCGTCACGATGTCGCCGCCCGCGAATACGCCTTCCTTCGTCGTAGCTCCCGTCTCCTCGTCGGCGACGATGTTGCCGCGCTTCGTCGTATCCATGCCGGGCGTCGTCGTCGCGACGATGGGATTCGGCCCCGTGCCGATGGACATGATGACCGTATCGACGGGAAGCTCGAACTCCGAGCCTTCGATGGGCACGGGACGACGGCGTCCCGAATCGTCCGGCTCGCCAAGTTCCATCTTGATGCAGCGGATCGCCTTGACCCAGCCGTCTTCGTTGCCCAAGATTTCGACGGGATTGTTCAGCAAGCGGAAGTCGATGCCCTCTTCCTTCGCATGGTGCACTTCCTCGCGCCTTGCGGGCAGTTCTTCCTCGCTGCGGCGGTAGACGATGTAGACTTTCTCCGCGCCGAGCCGCAGCGCCGTGCGCGCCGCGTCCATGGCGACGTTGCCGCCGCCGACGACGGCAACGCCCCTGCCGACGTGAATCGGCGTCGCAAAATCGGGGAAACGGTATGCCTTCATGAGGTTGCAGCGCGTCAGGAACTCGTTGGCGGAATAGACGCCGTTGAGGTTTTCGCCGGGAATGTTCATGAAATGCGGCAAGCCCGCGCCCGTGCCGACGAAGACGGCGTCGAATCCCTCTTCTTCCATGAGTTCGTCGATCGTATAGAGCTTGCCGACAACGGAATTCAGCTCGATCGTCACGCCGAGCTTCCTGAGGTTTTCGACTTCCTTCTGCACGACGCCGTCCTTCGGCAGGCGGAACTCGGGAATGCCGTAGGAGAGCACGCCGCCCGCGACATGCAGCGCCTCAAAGATCGTCACGCGGTAGCCCTTTTTCGCGAGATCGCCGGCGCACGAGAGTCCCGCAGGACCTGCGCCGATGATTGCGACCTTCTGCGCGTCCGGGGCGAACTCGACGGGCTTGACCTCTTCTTCCTGCGCGAGCTGCCAATCCGCCGCGAAGCGCTCAAGTCTGCCGATGCCGACAGGCTCGCCGCGCTTGCCGAGGATGCAGAGCTTCTCGCACTGGTTCTCCTGCGGACAGACGCGGCCGCAGACGGCGGGCAGCGCATTGTCGCCCTTGATGATGTCGATCGCCGCCGCAAAATCGTGCGCCTTGATCTTCTGGATAAACTCGGGGATGCGCACGGACACAGGACAGCCCTTGCGGCACTGCGGCACCTTGCAGTTGAGACAGCGCTCAGCCTCGGCGATCGCCGTTTCCTCATCGTAGCCCAACGCCACTTCTTCAAAGTTGTGGGCGCGAACCTTCGGGTCTTGCTCAGGCATCTTATGTTTTTCCAGCACCAACGCCATGTCAATTCCTCCCCAAGCCGATGTTGCAGATGTGATCCTTCTCCTTCGCTTCCTGCGTGCGGTACATCCTGCCGCGCGCCATCAATCCGTGGAAATCGACGAGATGACCGTCGAACTCAGGGCCGTCGACGCAGGCGAACTTCGTCTCCTCGCCCACCTGCACGCGACAGCCGCCGCACATGCCCGTACCGTCAACCATGATGGGATTGAGGCTCACGATGGTCTTGATGCCGTAGGGGCGCGTGGCTTCGGCGACGCTCTTCATCATGACGCCCGGGCCTATCGCCGTGACCTGGTCGATCTTCTCGCCGCGCTTTATAAGTTCTTCGATGGCGTTCGTGACGAACCCCTTGATGCCGTAGGAGCCGTCGTCCGTCGTGATCAGAACCTCGTCGGAGATTGCCCTCATGCGATCTTCAAAGATGAGGATGTCCTTCGTCTTCGCACCGAGAATCGAGATGACCTTGTTGCCAAGTTCATGCGCCCCGCGTGCGATCGGATAGACGGGCGCGACGCCGATGCCGCCGCCGACGAAAACGACGGTTCCCATGTGATTGGAAAGCTCCGACGGCTGCCCCAGAGGGCCGACGAAGTCAAGAATAGAATCGCCCTCCTTGAGAGAGGCGAGGAGCCCAGTCGATGCGCCGACGACCTGGAAGAGGATCGTGACGATTCCCTTTTCGCGGTCGAAGTCGGCGATCGTCAGCGGTACACGCTCGCCTTCCTCATTGACGCGCAGGACGATGAACTGCCCCGGCAGAGCCTTCTTCGCCACGCGGGGTGCCTCGATATCGTACTCAAGGATGCCCGGTGACAACTCTTGCTTCTTTAAGATTCTGTACATTCCAATGCCCCTCCTCTGCATTAAAAAAACAAAGAATCAGATTTCTGACACGCCCTTTATCCTTCGGCAAATATGCCGCCCAAATACTCGTCAATCCCCGTGCGAATCGGCATGAGGTAGACATGTTCACCCTTTGCCCGCGCTTCTGCCAAAACATCACGCGCAAACGCGATGCTCCATGCAAGCGTCGGTTCGAAGTCCTTCGGGAACACGACCTGATTCTTCGTCTCCCAATAGCTCTCAGAGCGCTGCGAGGTCACGGGCGAGAGCCCCCAGTAAACCTCGATGCCTTCGAGCATGTCCGCATACATCGCGAGGAAGCGGCGATCGAAAAACGGCTGTGTGAAGAAGCCGACAGCGCCCGCCTGCAGTTTGCGGCGGATGCGGTAATCTTCCTGCCTCATGCTGCCGCGATACTGGTCGATGCCCGCAAAGACTCGAATCTCGGGCATTTCCTCGCGGAACTTCCGTATGACGTCGATGCTCTCCGTCGGATAGACGGTGTGCGTCATGTTCTGCGGCGCATCTCCCTCGATGACGAGGACTTCTCGAATCGCATGTTCGCGCAGGTAGTCCTCCATGGGCAGCGGCTTCGTGATATCGATGTCCATGGCGCGAATGTGCGGCACAGCGGGGAAAGTCTCGCCCGCAATCGCCGCACCCTCCCAACTGCGCACAGGAAGCCGCAGGAGGTCGGGGACGTTGATGAGATCGATCTTTCCCTCATATTTTTTCGTCTGCGCGAGTTCTTCACGCAGCGCCGCTTCATCGCGCGGCACAAGTTCAAGCGACACTTTGCTCATATCAATCACCTGCTCAACTCTAAAGGATACGCTTCTCGCACAGCCTCATCCATCGTCTCGAATGCCGGAATGAAGCGGGTCAAAATCTCCGTCACCAAAGCCCTTGCACGCGCACTGTCATAGATATGCGTCAAATCGTTGCGCGTGCGCAGCATGTCGAGCCACACGTCTTCCTCAAGAAAATCAAAGCAGCGGTATGCCGCCTTGATAATCTCCCTTGGCGACCCCGAAGCGGCAGTCGCCTTTCCCTCGTAACGCAGAAGCTCTTTCAGCACCTTCCAGCCAAGTTCAAACTGAATGAAAAACTTGTCGATGATGCCGCTGATGATGAACTCATTCTCCAAATCCTGCAGCGGAGCCTGCGCCAATACATGCAGATGACGGGAAAACTCGTCATACCTTTTCATACAAGATCACCCCATCGCGCAAAATCTCTGCAACAAGTTCCGCCGACGGCGATTCATTCATGTTGACGATGTCAAACGTCAGCAGCGTGTCCACTTTCTCCTCCACATCGAACGCGAAATCACGAAAATCGGCACAGTCATAGACGGCGATATCCACGTCACTTTTCTCCGCTTGCAACCTGCGCGCCCGTGAGCCAAAAAGCACCAGTTTTCCTACATCGTAGCGCTTTGCCAGATCTCGAAGCTGGGCGAAGATTTTTTCCTCGCGCACCGTCCAACAAATTTGCGGCTCAGCCATCGTTTTCATTCGCATGACCTTCCCTTGTGCTCCAAGCGCCTTGCTGCCTCAGAACAATCCCGTGATTCTACCGTCTTCCGTGATGTCCATATCCATCGCCGCCGGATGCTTGGGAAGCCCCGGCATCGTGAGGATGCTGCCCGTCAGGGCGACGACGAAACCCGCGCCCGCCGCGAGGCGAAGCTCGCGCACCGTGATGCGAAAGCCCTCGGGCCTGCCGAGAAGCGCGGCGTCGTCGGAAAGCGAATACTGCGTCTTCGCCATGCACACGGGCATCTTGTCGAAGCCCAGCGCTTCCAATTCCTCAAGCTCTCTTTGCGCTTCCTTCGTAAAATCGACGCCTGCCGCGCCGTAAATCTCACGCGCAATCTTGCCGATTTTTTCAGGGATAGTCTCCTTCTCATCGTAGATATAGCGAAAGTCCGCCTTCTTTTGAAGCGCCGCCTCGACCTTCTCGGCAAGCGCCTCGCCGCCCTCGCCTCCCTTCGCCCAGACCTCGGACAGAGCGACCTCGGCACCGAGCGCCTCGCACTCGCGGCGCACGAAATCAAGCTCTTCGGCCGTATCGGTCGGGAAGGCGTTGACGGCGACGACGGCGGGCAAACCGAACTTCTGCACGTTCTCGATGTGCTTGGCGAGATTCGCCATGCCCTTTTTGAGCGCCGTCATGTCAACCTTCTCCAATTCCTTCTTGGAGAGTCCGCCGTGCATCTTGAGCGCACGCACCGTCGCGACAATGACGACGGCGTCGGGAGAAATCCCCGCAAAGCGACACTTGATGTCGAGGAACTTCTCCGCACCGAGGTCGGCGCCGAACCCCGCCTCCGTCACAACGACGTCGGCGAACTTCAACGCGAACTTCGTCGCCATGATGCTGTTGCAGCCGTGCGCGATGTTGGCAAAAGGACCGCCGTGGATGAAGACGGGCGTGCCTTCGAGCGTCTGCACGAGGTTCGGCTTGATCGCGTCCTTGAAGAGCAGCGTCAGTGCGCCCGTCGCGCCGAGCTCGTCGGCACGCACAGCTCTGCCCGAGCGAGTGTAACCGATGACGATGCGTCCGAGACGCCCCTTCATGTCCATGAGGTCGCGCGAGAGACAGAGGATCGCCATCATCTCCGACGCCACCGTGATGTCAAAACCCGTCTCACGCGGCACGCCGTGCGCCTTGCCGCCCATGCCGATGACGACATGGCGCAGTGCGCGGTCATTGAGATCGAGGACGCGCTTCCATGTGATGCGGCGCACGTCGAGATCAAGTGCATTGCCCTGCTGGATATGGTTGTCGATGATGGCGGCGAGGAGGTTGTGCGCCGTCGTGATGGCGTGAAAGTCTCCCGTGAAATGCAGGTTGATGTCCTCCATCGGCACGACCTGCGCATAGCCGCCGCCCGCCGCGCCGCCTTTCATGCCGAAGCACGGCCCCATCGACGGCTCACGAAGCGCCGCCGCCGCTTTGCGGCCTCGGCGAGAAAGCGCGTCGGCCAGCCCGACGCTCGTCGTCGTCTTGCCCTCGCCCGCCGGCGTCGGATTGATCGCCGTGCAGAGGATGAGCTTGCCGTCCGGCCTGTCCTTGACGCGCTGCCAGGCGTCAAGTGTGACCTTCGCTTTGTATTTGCCGTAAAGCTCCAGATCATCAGGCGCAAGGCCGATCTTCGAAGCAATCTCCTCGATCGGCTTCATCTTCGCCGCCTGTGCGATTTCCACATCAGATTTCATGGCTGCTCCTCCTCACTTTTCCACTCGCATCTTCGCCGCCTGCACCGTGTTCGCCATGAGCGTGGCGATGGTCAGGAGTCCGACGCCGCCGGGCACGGGCGTGATCGCGCCCGCGACTTCCTTCACGGCGTCAAAATCGACATCACCGACAAGTTTCTTCTCGGCGATGCGGTTGATACCGACGTCGATGACCGTCGCGCCGGACTTCACCATATCCGCCGTCACGAAGCGCGGCTTGCCGACGGCAGCGACGAGGATGTCCGCCTCGCGTGCGACAGCGGCGAGATCTTCCGTGCGCGAGTGACAGACCGTGACCGTCGCATTCTCTGCGAGCAAGAGATGGCTGATCGGCTTGCCCACGATATTGCTCCTGCCGATGACGCAGGCGCGTTTGCCCGCGACGGGAATCCCCGCGAGCTTGAGCATCTTCATGCAGCCTGCAGGCGTGCATGGCACGAGCGCTTTTTCCCCCGCCACGAGGCGGCCGATATTGATCGGATGGAAACCGTCGACGTCCTTTTTCGGGTCGATGCGCTCGATGATCTCCGCCGCGCTCTTCGCGAGGTGTGCGGGCAGAGGAAGCTGCACGAGGATTCCATCGATGCGGCGACTCGCATTGAGCCGGTCGATCTCGGCGAGAAGATCCTCCTTCGTCGTCGTTTCGGGCAAGGCGATCAGAGCGGAGAAAAAGCCGAGCGCCTCGCACGCACGCTCCTTGTTGCGCACATAAACCTCGGATGCCGGATCTTCGCCGACGATGACGACGGCAAGCCCCGGCATCCTGCCGAGTACGGTGCGCAAAGCCAGCGCCTCCTCCCGCGCCTCGTCCTTGATCTTTTGGGCAAAGACCTTGCCTTCGAGCAATCGGGCTGTCATATTTCACTCCCCCATCAAACGTACAAGCTCGCCACGGTAAAGATGAGCATGGCGATGGAAACGATGCCGTTGCGCATGAAGTAGCGCTGCGTGACGCGGCTGTAGTCGTCAGCACTCACGATGCGGTGCTGATAGACGAGCGTTCCTGCCGCGACACCGACACCGATGAAGTACGGCCACTGCAGTCCCATGAGGATGCCGAGACCATAGAAGCACGCGATACTCGCGGCGTGCACGAAGCGGCAGATGACGAGTGCGCCGTGCGCCGTGAACTGCGTCGCCAGCGAGTGAAGCCCCTCCGAGCGGTCGAACGCCTCGTCCTGCGAACCGTAGACGGCATCGAACGCGCCGATCCAGAGCGCCACGGCGACGCAGAGGACGACGGCGGGCAGAGGAATCTCTCCCGCCACCGCGACCCAGCTGCCCGCTGGCGCCATGGCGATGGCGATTCCCAGCACCAAGTGACACAAGAATGTGAAGCGCTTCGTATACGGATAGATCAGGAACGGCACGACGGCGACGGGCAGAAGCCAAAGACAGATCGGCCTGAGCTGCGCCACCGCCAAGATGCAAACGATGAGATAAAAAACGATCGAGAGTTTCGCCTCGCGCGGCTTCAAGTCGCCGCGCACCATGGCGCGTGAGGCGAGCCGCGGCTGCTTCTTGTCGTACTTTAAGTCGGCGAGGTTGTCCAAGGCGAGCGCCGCGCTCCTCGCGCCCGCGATGGCGACCGTGATCCAGACGAGATCCATCACGGGCGGCATCCCCCCCGCCGCCAAAAATGCGCTCATGTAGGCAAACGGCAGAGCGAAGACGATATGATGGAGCGCGATGTTGTTGATGTGCGCACCGAGTTTAGCCAAGTCCGAGTTCCCTCCACTTCGCATCGACACGCGCCTTGACCTCGTCCGTCATGACGATCTCATCGGGCCATTCGCGCGTATGCCCCTCTTCTGGCCACGACTTCGTCGCATCGATGCCGAGTTTCGTGCCCCACTTCGCCATCGGCGAGGAGTGATCGAGCACGTCGAGAGGCCCTTCGACCATCTCCAGATCGTATTTCGCGTCGATGTTGTTGAAGACGCGCCACCAGACTTCCTTCATATCCTGCACGTTCACATGCGCGTCGACGACGATGATCATCTTGCAGAACATCATCTGCCCCATGCCCCAGATCGCGTGCATGACGCGGCGCGCCTGCATCGGGTACGTCTTCTTGATGGAGACGACGCAGCAGTCATGGAACACGCCTTCAAGCGGCATATTGATGTCGACGATCTCGGGCACCATCTGCTGCAGGAGCGGCAGGAAGATGCGCTCCGTCGCCTTCGCGAGGAAGCAGTCCTCCATCGGCGGCTTGCCGACGATCGTCGCCGGATAAATCGGATTCTTGCGGTGCGTGATGCAGGTGATGTGAAACACCGGGTAATCGTCCGCCAGAGAATAATAGCCCGTGTGATCGCCGAACGGCCCTTCGCGGCGGCGTTCGCTTTCCAGCACATAGCCCTCCAAGACGATCTCGCTCGTCGCAGGCACCTCAATGTCGACCGTCTTGCACTTGACAAGCTCGACCGACTTGTGACGCAGAAAACCCGCGAAAACCATCTCGTCGATGTCGCGCGGCAGGGGTGCCGTCGCGGCATACGTGAGGACGGGATCCGTGCCGATGGCAACGGCGACCTCGATGCGGTCCTTGCCCTGCTCCTGTGCCGCACGGAAGTTCTCCGCGCCGTTTTTATGAATATGCCAGTGCATACCCGTCGTATTCTTGTCGTATTTTTGCAGACGGTACATGCCGACGTTGCGCTTGCCCGTCTCGGGATTCTTCGTAAAGACGAGCGGCAGCGTGATGAAGGGGCCGCCGTCCTCGGGCCAGCACTTCAAGATCGGCAGGATGTCGAGCGACGGATTATCCATCTCCACGACTTCCTGGCACGGCGCTTTCTTAACGTACTTGGGGAAGTTCACCGCCTTGCGCATCTTCGGGATGAGCGTGACGAGATCCATCTTGTTCGCGAGCGAGATCTTCGGCAGACGCATGAAATCGCGCAGATCATCGGCGATCTCGTCAAGACTCTCGACCCCCAGAGCGATGCTCATGCGTTCCATGCTGCCGAAAGCGTTCATGAGCACGGGCATGTCGTAGCCCTTGACGTTCTCGAAGAGCAGCGCGACGTTCTTCTCGCCCTCCATCTTGGAAACACGGTCGGTGATCTCGGTGATTTCGAGTTCGGCGTCAACCTCCGTCTTGATGCGGCGCAAAAGCCCGCGCGATTCCAGTTCCTCGATAAACTCGCGTAAATCCTTGAAAGCCACGAATATTCCTCCTTATTTGCGCAAAACAAAACGAACGATGACGTAGCTGATCTCATAGAGGAGGATCATGGGCACGGCGATCATCGTCTGAGAAAAAACATCGGGTGTCGGGGAAATGACAGCGCCGATGACGAAAGACAGAAACACCACGATGCGCTGCTGCTTCCAGAGAAAGGCAGAGCCGACGAATCCGAGCTTCGCGAGAACCACGATGATAAGCGGCAATTCAAAGATGCAGCCAAACGGCAGGATGAACGCCAGCACAAAGTCAAGATACTTTCCTAAGGAAAAAAGCGGCTCCAGATTGTCCGTGCCGAAGCCGATGAAGAAGCGGATGGCGGCGGGCAATACAAGGGTGAAGGAAAAGGCGATGCCGACGACGAAGAGCACGACGGAAAGCGGCACGATGAGGAGCAGCGCCTTTCTCTCGCGCACGGTCAAGGCCGGCAGGATGAAGCGCCAAATCTCGTAGAAGATGACGGGCAGAGCGAGCAAAAAGCCGCCAAAGACCGCAATCTTCAGATAGGTGAAGAACGCCTCTGCCGGCTGCATGTAGTAGAGTTTTCCCGCAGGCGCCGTCAAGCAGCGCATGATCTCGTCGATGTAGAAGTAGGCGACGCCGCTTCCGACGGCGACGGCAGCAATCGAATAGATCAGCCGCTTCCGCAGTTCTTCGAGATGCGCGATGATGGACATGCTGCCGTCCCTGCGCTCTTCCGGCGCCTGCTGCCCCGCTTGCTCTCGCGGCTCAGACAGCTGCTGCATCGGCGACTCGGGCGGCTGCTGCATCGGCGGCTCGTGCCCTGCCTGTCCATCGTTCAAGCCTTGCGGCTGCTCATGCTTTTCGTACGTCATTTTTCGCTCTTCTCATCTTTTTTAGCAAGCGTCGACGACTCGGGCGTGACGTCGACGGTGCTCTTTTCGCCTTCGTCCTTGCCTTCCTTGAACTCCTTCACGCTCCTGCCGAGCGCCTTGCCGATCTCAGGCAGTTTGCGCGGGCCGAAAATGATGAGTGCAACGAGGATAATGGCTCCAAGCTCATAAAGGCTCAGCATTTTCTATCTCCCCTCGCTTTCCTGCTTCTTCGCTGCATCGCCTTCTGCGGCAGTCGTCTGCGCCCCATTCACCGGCTCGGGTGCAAGCGGCTGCTGCCCCGCCGGTGGTTCGGCAATCGTCTGCATCGGCGGCTGCTGCACACTCGGCGGCGCGGCGCTTTCGATCGGCTTATTCACGTCGGACATCAGATTGTTCGTCGCCTTTTTGAACTCGCTGAGACCCTTGCCAACGGCACGGCCGATCTCGGGCAATTTGCCCGGACCGAATACCACGAGCGCAATGATGAGAATGAGGATGAGCTCAGGAAAGCCCAAATTAAACATAGCTTTTCCCCCTTAAAGAACTGCACAAAGCAGAACTTGCATATTTCAAGCAAAACTTACGATTCGCGCTTCGCGATGTAGTCCGCCGCCTTGCAGAAGGTATCACGCACCTTGTCGGGCAGAACGGCAGGCAGAGCCTCCTTCGCCTCGATCAGGAACTCGCGCACCTTGGCACGCGCATATTCGATGCCGTCGGAAGCACGCACGATGGCGAGTGCGCGCTCGACGTCTTCGCGCGTCATCGAAGGATTCGTCACGATGGAAAGAAGTTCTTCGCGTTCGGAGCTGACCTCAAGCGCACGAATCACGGGCAAAGTCACGATACCCTCATGGATGTCGTTGCCCGCAGGCTTGCCGATCTTCTTCTCGTTCGAGGTCAGGTCGAGAAGGTCGTCCGTGATCTGGAACGCCATACCGACGTACTTGCCGTAGGCATGAAGCCCCCGTTCCGCCTCCGCGCCGAGATTCGTCGCGATGGCGCCAAGCTCGCAGCAGATGGCGAGGAAATTCGCCGTCTTCTTCGCTATGCGCTCATAATACTCCTCGACATCACGCGAGGCGCGATAAAGTTCCTTGTTCTGGATGATCTCACCCGAACTCAAATCCATGATGAGCTGCGCGATACGCCTCGAAACGCGCTCGCCGAAGCCGTTCTCAACGATGAGAAGAAACGCTCTCGCGAAGAAGTAGTCTCCCGAGAGAATCGCCTGTTGATTGCCCCACATGGCATTTGCCGTCACCGCGCCGCGCCGTGTATCGGCATGATCGAGCACATCGTCATGGACAAGCGACGCCATGTGGATCAGTTCGAGTGCAACGGCTAGCGGCATCATTTTTTTCGCGTCAAAATCCTTGCTGGAGCGTGCCGCAAGCAAAAAGAGCGCAGGGCGCAGCCTCTTGCCGCCGGACTTCACAAGATGCGTGCCGATCTCCGTGATGCGATCTACAGGCGAGACGACCGCCTGCAGAAGCTCTTCTTCAAGCAAGGCAAGATCTTTCTTTATCAAGAGAAACATCGAATGGATGAACATCCCATCACCTACATGCCTACAATTTCATAATGCTCTCATAAGTGTACACCATTCAAGCATTTTTGTCATGAATTTTCTTTTTGGGAGCAGTGCTAATCGATTTTCTCATCGAGTTCCCTTTGCTTCTCGATGAGATCGGCAAGCGAGACATGATCAATGACGTCCTTCATTGCCTCATGCAGCTTTTGCCACAGAAGAAGCGTTGCACATCGTTCGTGCCTTGGACAGTCGTTCTCCTCCATGTCCATACAGGCAACGGGGGCGAGACTGCCCTCAATTAAATGCAGGATGCTGCCCGCCGTATATTCCTGCGGTGAACGCATCAAGCGATAGCCGCCCTGCGGTCCGCGGCTGCTCTTGACAAAGCCCGCCTTGTTCAGCACGGAGACAATCTGCTCCAGATACTTTTCCGAGATCTCCTGCCTTCGCGCAATATCCTTGATGCGCACAGGCTCGTTCTGCCCGTTCATGGCGATATCCATCATGAGCCGCAGCGCATATCGCCCTCTCGTAGAAATCTTCATTTCTTTTCCTCCGCTTGGATTTTTCCTGCGTTTCTCGTGGAAGCACGGATAAACTCAGAACTCTCTTGTATATCGTTCCTATATGATATGTTTATGCATGTTCTATTATAGCGCATTTTCTTCTCTCTGTCTCCCTTGCAAATTCCTGTGCATCCCTTATAATATTCTTATGAATACCATTCCAAGGAGGAGTCCATCATGCCAACACCACACAACTCCGCTGAAGTCGGCGATATTGCCGAGCGCATTCTGCTGCCTGGCGATCCCCTGCGTGCGAAGTACATCGCTGAAAACTTTCTCACGGACGCTAAAGAATACTCGCATGTGCGCAATGTGCTCGGCTATACGGGAAGCTACAAGGGCACGCCCGTTTCCGTGCAGGGCACGGGCATGGGCATGCCGTCCATCGCCATCTATGTGCATGAGCTGATCAACGTCTACGGTGTAAAGAAGCTCATCCGCGTCGGCAGCTGCGGTGCGCTCGCCAAGGATCTCCACATCCGCGATGTCGTCATCGCGCAGGGAACGACGACGGATTCTTCCATGCCGAAAAACATCTTCGGCACATCCGTCAACTTCGCACCGCTCGCCGATTTCTCGCTGTTAGAAAGTGCCGTACATCATGCGCGCGAAAAACATCTGCCCGTGCGCGTCGGCAACGTGCTGTCGCAGGATCGCTTCTACGACGACGAGATCGACTTCGCCAAACTCCTCAGCTACGGCGTGCTCGCCGCCGAGATGGAAACGGCGGCGCTCTACCTGATCGCAGCCAAATTCGACGTACAGGCGCTCGGTATCTTCACGGTCAGCGACCACATCACCTGCGACGAAGCGCGTGCAACGCCCGAAGAGCGCGAACGCTCCTTCAACGACATGATCGAGCTTGCCTTGGAAAGCATCCTCAAGGAATGAAAACAAAGAAGCCGCACGGCAACATGCTGTGCGGTTTCTTTTCGCTCTCATGCAAACAAAACCGTCCGCCATGTTCAAAAGGCGGACGGTTTTGTGTATGCAGCTTACTGATGCAAAGAGGCATACGACCAATCATTGACGCCCAGCATGCGGATGGAGATTCTCATGCCGGCAGTCGTCGGATGCAGAGACAGTGCGAAGTATTTCTCCGTACCGTGGTCGTTGATCTTGAAGATGCTGTCGAAGTGGTTTCCTACACCATAGAAACTCAGGAACGTCATCGGATAGGTGTTGAACGTCCCATTGCGGAAAAAGGCGACGAGGTTATTGTCAGCGTCGTACCAATGACCATCAAGGTAATCATAGGCGCTGTCGGGCACTTGGAACCATTCCTTGTGGACGTTGACGCCGTTCAAGTGTACCGTCGGGCGGAAGAACGGGTTGTTCTTCTCCTTGTCGTTTGCCGCCGCATTGGAATATTCGACGGGCACGTTGCGGAAGCCGTTCGGTTCCTGCACCTGCACGGCCGCAGCAAAATTGCCGGGGCTGCCCGCCATCGTGATCATATCCATGCGGAAGGTATTGAGCCTGCCGTCGCGCACGATGGCAAAGAGATTGCCGTTGTCGTCGTACCAGTTCCCCTCAAGGAGATCCAACTCGGAATATGCGTGCGCCTGCGGCGTCGCCAAGAAGAGCGAACACGCGAAAAGCGCAGCAGCAAGGAATTTTTTCATGTTTTCTGCCTCCTGATTTCAAAATTATTGCCTACATCAAGTATTTTTATTCTTCATCAAGGCTTAAACTCCTGCTTCTTTGCCTAAACTACCCAAATTTTAAGGAAACGATGATAAGACGAAATCGCCCAGATTCGTGAAGATGGACGGCTGAATTTATCAGCGGTTCCTGAAGGAAGGAACTTTGTTCAACAGAAGAAGCGGTCGACGCGAATCACAGGATGATAGATTGGATGACGTTCCTCAATTTCCCGTGTAAGGAAGAAACGCACATCTTCGTTCGTCATCTTGCATGCAGGAGCAACTTCAACGTCAAAGATGAGTTTCTTGCCGCCGCCCTTTGCCGTCGTCATGCGAAAGTCATGGATGGATTCACCTAACTTGTTCTCGCGCATGATGGCCTCCACCTCTGCACGCGCACGCTCAACCTCGGGATCATCCGTGACGACGGGATCCATATGGACGGTCACGATGATGTGATACTTCCTGCGCAGAAGTTCTTCGACTCCGTCGATGATCTCATGCGCTTTGAGGAAGTCCATTGAAGCGGGCACCTCGGCATGCACCGAAGCGAAGATGCGCCCTGGGCCGTAGTCGTGGATGATGATGTCATGCACGCCCGTGATCGCGCGGTGCTTGAGCACCGTCTTCTCGATTCCCTCAACGAGCGCGGGATCAGGCGGCTGCCCAAGGAGCGGCTGCAGCGTGTCGCGCGCTGCCTCCCAGCCACTGTGCAGAATGAAGAGCGCGACGAGAACGCCCGCCCAGCCGTCGATATCGATTCCCGTCGCATAATGGAACGCGAGGCTGGCGACGACGACGACGGTCGCGATGCAGTCGTTCAGACTGTCCGCCGCCGCCGCACGGATCGCCGCTGAATCGATGCGCTCGCCGATCGTCTTGTTGAAGCGACCGAGCCAGAGCTGCAGCGCGATGGACGCCGTGAGGATCACGAGCATCGAAACGCTCACCTCGGGCGGTTCGGGCGCGAGGATCTTCTCTACGGAAGCTTCCAATAGCTTAAAGCCGATCAGAAGGATCAGCCCCGCGATACAGAAGCCTGCAATGTACTCGACCCTGCCGTGCCCAAAGGGATGCTCGGCATCCGCCGGCTTCGCCGCGAGACGAAAGCCCAGGAGCGTCGCAATGGACGCCGCTGCATCAGCGAGGTTGTGCACGGCGTCGGCGACGACGGAGACGGCACCACTCATGAGACCGAGCGCAAGTTTGATGGCACTGAGGAGGAAATTGACTGCTATGCCGACGCGGCCGCTCAGATTCCCGTAGGCAAAGCGCACCTCGGGCAATGCCGTCTTGTCATGGTTCTTGACGAAACGGCGGAAAAGAACTTCGTACATGCCGCTTTATGCCTCCGCGAGAAACGCGGCGTACCCTTTCTTCACTTCGTAGACGTCAACCTTGCTCGTGACTTCCCACGGCGCATGCATTGAGAGCACCGCGACGCCGCTGTCGATGACCTGCATGCCGTAGAGCGCCATGATGTAGGCGATCGTGCCGCCGCCGCCGAGATCGACCTTGCCGAGTTCGGCGGACTGGTAGCGCACGCCGCGCGCATCGAGCATGGCGCGAAGTTCGCCCAGATATTCGGCATTCGCGTCGTTCGAGCCGGACTTGCCGCGCGAACCCGTAAACTTATTGAAGACCATGCCGCGCCCGAGGTAGGCGACGTTGCGCTTGTCGAAGGCCTCGGCGTAGAGCGCGTCATAGCCCGAGGAAACGTCGGACGAGAGCATCTTGGACGAGGCGAGCGCACGGCGCACGGCAAGTTCCGAATATTGGCCGAGCGCATTCATGAGTTCGGCGAGCATGTTCTCGAAGAAGTGCGAGCGCATGCCCGTCGCGCCGACGCTGCCGATCTCCTCCTTGTCGACGAGCAGGCAGCACGCCGTGCGCTTCGAGGGCTTCGTCTCAAGCATGGCAGCGAGCGATGTGTAGGAGCACACGCGGTCATCCTGCCCGTAGCCGAGGATCATGCTGCGGTCGAAGCCCATCTCGCGAGCCGCACCTGCGGGTACGAAGGAAAGCTCCGCTGACAGGAAGTCTTCTTCTTCGATGCCGTACTTTTCCTGCAGCAGATGAAGCACGTTCTTCTGCACAGCCTCCTTTTCCTCGCCCGCAAGCGGCAGCGTGCCGACGAGCACATCGAGCTTCTCGCCTTCGACGACCTTGTCCGCCGACTTCTTGAGCTGCTCCTGCGACAGGTGCACAAGAAGATCGGTCACGCAGAAGGTCGGCTCGGACGCATCTTCGCCGATGACGATGTCCTGCACCGTGCCGTCCTTCTTGGCGACGACGCCATGCAGCGCGAGGGGAACCGTGACCCACTGATACTTCTTGATGCCGCCGTAATAATGCGTATCGAGGTAGGCGAGACCACCGTCCTCATAGAGCGGGTTCTGCTTGACATCGAGGCGGCACGTGTCGATGTGTGCACCGAGAATCGCCAGGCCGTTTTCCAGCGGCTCCGTGCCGACATGAAAGAGCGCGATCGCCTTCTTCATGTAGGCGTAGTAAACCTTCGCGCCGGGTGCGATCTTCCTTCCGGAACGCACGATTTCTTCAAGATCCTCGTAGCCTGCCGCCTGCGCCTGCCGGATGATCTCGCGCACGCTCTCGCGCTCCGTCTTGCACTTCGTCAAAAACTCGATGTAGCCTTTGGAAAGTGTCTCAAGCTCCTTTTTCTCAGCTTCGGAGTACGCACTCCAAGGCAGTTCCTTCTTCTTGTCCTTCGTTTCTGCCATAATATCACCTTTCTATAGCCTTATGCCAAATTTTCCAAGATCGCGGCGAAATCCGCTCTCGTTTCCGCGCGATTGAAAAGCTCTCTGAGACGCGCACCATTCTTCATGCCGCGCGTGTACCACGTCGCATGCTTTCGCATCTCGCGCGGCCCGACGTAGTCGCCCTTCGTTTCGAGCAGCATGTCGAGGTGGCGCAGGATGAGCGCACGCCGCTCGGAGGCCGTCGGCGGCGCAGCAACCTCGCCCGTACGCAGGAAGCCCGCCATCTCACGAAAGAGCCACGGATTTCCCTGCGCGGCTCTGCCGACCATCACGCCGTCGGCATCCGTCGCCTCGAAGATGCGCACGAGATCGACGACGCTTCGGACATCGCCGTTCGCGATGACGGGAATGGCGACACGCTCCTTCACGGCGCGGATGATTGCCCAATCCGCCTCGCCGCTGTAGAACTGCTCGCGCGTCCTGCCGTGCACGGCGATGGCGTCAACGCCCGCCGCTTCGGCGCGCGCGGCAATCTCCACCGCGTTGACGTGCGCCGCGTCCCAGCCCTTTCGAATCTTCACCGTCACGGGCAGATTGACGGCACGCTTCAATGCCTTCAAGATGCGCTCGGCACGCACAGGATCGAGGAGCAGCGCCGATCCCTCGCCGTTCTTGACAATCTTCGGCGCGGGACAGCCCATGTTGAAGTCGATGACGTCGGCGACGCCGAGGCTCTCGACATAGGCGGCAGCACGCGCCACGGCTTCCGGCTCATTGCCAAAAAGCTGCATGGCCAGAGGACGCTCGCGCGGATCGGTCTGAAGCATCTTGAGCGTGCGCTCGTTTCGGTAGTTGATGCCATTCGTGCTGACCATTTCCGTGTAGACGAGCGGGCAGCCCATCTCGTGAACGAGGATGCGATACGCCATGTCCGTCACGCCCGCCATCGGTGCGAGAAAGACGGGTACGGAAAAATCGAGCCTGCCGAGCCTCATTCGGCGTTCCTCTCATAGAGGACGCGAAGTCCCGTGAGCGTCAGGAAATGATCGATCTTGTCGATCGTCTTCGATTCGCGCGAAACCATGCGTGCGTAGCCGCCCGTCGCGACGACCTTGATCTCGTCGTAGCCCATCTCCTTCTTCATGCGGCGCACGATCTCATCGATCTGCCCGACGTAGCCGTAGATGATGCCAGCCTGCATACCGCTGACCGTGTTGCGGCTGATGATACGCTTCGGCGTCACCAGCTCGATGCGCGGCAATCTCGCGGCGCGCTGGAAGAGCGCGTCCGCAGAACTCGACAGCCCCGGTGCGATGACGCCGCCGAGGAAGTCACCGTTCGGCGCGACGACGTCGAAGGTCGTCGCCGTGCCGATGTCGATGACAATCAAGGGCCCGCCGTACTGCTCGAAAGCACCCGCGACGTTGACGATGCGGTCGGCGCCGATCTCGCGTGGATTCTCATAGGAAATGCGGAAGCCCGTCTTGATGCCCGGCCCCACGACGAGCGGATGGATGTGGAAGTAGCGCTCGCACATCTTGATCATCGGCACCATCAGAGGCGGCACGACGGACGATATGATGATCGACCTCACCTGCTCCATGCGGATGTTCTGATACGCGAAGAGGTTGTTGATGAGCATGCCGTACTCGTCGCCCGTCTTCTGCCTGTCCGTCGAGATGCGCCAATGGCGCAGGAGCTTCTTCCCCTCGTAGGTGCCCATCACGATATTGCTGTTTCCTATGTCAAAAACAAGTAACATTCTCCATCCTCCCAGACTGCACTGCCCCTAGGCAGGCTAGAAAAGGCACATTTCCCATGATCTACGCCTTCTTCGGGCGAATCGACACGTCGCCCGCGAGCACGCGGCGCACACCGCCCTCCGTCTCAACGAGCAGCGCGCCCTCTTCGTCGATGTCGATCGCTCTGCCGTCGAAGCTGTCCTTGCCTATGGCGCCGATGACATGAACCTCCTGCCCGAGCGTCACGGCATACTCGCGCCAGCGCGCGATAATGGGCGCGAATCCGTCTTCTTCCAGCACGATGCAAAGCTCGTCGAGCGCTTCGAGAACTGCTTGGAAGAAGGCGACGCGCGGCAATCTCTCCCCCTTCATGATGGAAAGCGACGTCGCCTTGTCGCGCAGCTCCTCGGGGAACTCCTCCTCCTCAATATTGACATTGATGCCCGTGCCGATGACGATGTAATTGATGCGGTCGATCTCGGCGCTCATCTCCGTCAGGATGCCCGTGAGTTTCTTTCCCTCGTGCAGGATGTCGTTCGGCCACTTGATCTCTGCCTTGAGGTCAAAACGCTTCATCGCCATCGCCACAGCGACGGCGGCAAGAAGCGTGCACTTCGGCGCTTCCTGCGGCAGGATGTGCGGGCGCAGGATCACCGAAAACCAGATCCCCTTTCCCGCAGGCGAGAAATACGAACGCTCCAAGCGTCCGCGCCCCTTGCCCTGCGACTCCGCCACGACGACGGTACCCGCCGCTGCGCCTTTTTGTGCGAGCTGCTTCGCCACCTGATTCGTCGAATCGATCTCTTCAAAAAAGACGATGTCCTTGGCGATGAAGCGTGTCCTAAGGCCGTTCTTGATCTCCCCAGGCAGCAGGCAGTCGGGCGTCTCCTCCAAGGCGTAGCCGCTTCTCGACCGACTCTTGATCCCATAGCCAGCCTCGCGAAGCTCCTTGATGTGCTTCCAGACGGCGGTGCGCGAAACGCCGAGCCTCTTGGCGATCTCCTCGCCTGACATGTACTCTTCACCCGCCTTGCGCAAAAGCTCTAAAATCCTGGAGCGCAAATTCATCCCTCCTGACGAAGAGGGCTGTTTCCTGGAAACAGCCCTCTGTCTTTGAAGTGCGGGCGTCCTCCCGACTTCTCCTATCCGTCATGCCGCGTCACATTGAGCTTGGGCGCGACTTCCTTCACTTCCACTTCTTCCTCCGCCGCCTCTTCCACCGGCTTTCTAAGCTCGGCATCCGCAGGACGGTGCAGCGGCTCAAGGATCACGCCGTCGTGATCGTCGGGTTCGTTCACATCCTCTTCGGGCTTCTTGTCCTTTTCCGTGATCTTTCCCGTCTCGACAAGTTCCTCCAGCTCGGAAGCTTCGAGCGTTTCACGCTCGATCAGAGCCTGTGCGATGAGGTCGAGCTTGTCGCGGTTGTCGATGATGATCTTGCGGCATGCCTCGTATGCCTCGTCAATGTAGCGGCGCACCTCCTTGTCGATCTCGCTCGCGACCTCTTCCGAGTAGTTCCTCTGATGATTGAGATCGCGTCCCAAGAACACCTGATGCTCGGCGCTCTCGCCGTAGGAAATCGGCCCCAAGACGTCGCTCATGCCGTACTGCGTGATCATGCTGCGCACGATGCGCGAGGCATGCTGAATGTCCTGCGAAGCGCCCGTCGAGATCTCCTTCAAGACGACCTCTTCGGCGACGCGGCCGCCCATCGCGACCTTGAGCTTATCCATGAGTTCCGAGCGCGTCGCGTAGGAGCGATCCTCCTTGGGCAGCATCAGCGTGTAGCCGCCCGCCCTGCCGCGCGGAATGATCGTGACCTTGTGTACGGGATCGGCGTTCGGCAGGAGCATGCCGACGAGCGTATGACCGCCCTCGTGATACGCCGTCAGTTCCTTCTCCTTGTCCGTCATGACCTTCGAGCGGCGCTCCGGCCCCGCCATGACGCGCTCGATGGACTCTTCCAGCTCGTTCATGCCGATGCGCTTCTTGTCGCGCCGCGCTGTCAAGAGAGCCGCCTCGTTCACGAGGTTCGACAGATCTGCGCCCGTAAAGCCCGGCGTGCGCCGCGCGAGGATGTCGAGATCGACATCACTCGTCAGAGGCTTGCCCTTCGAGTGAACCTTCAGGATCGCGAGCCTGCCGCGCACATCGGGCTTGTCGACGACGATCTGGCGGTCGAAGCGGCCGGGGCGCAGAAGCGCGGGATCAAGGATGTCGGGACGGTTCGTCGCCGCCATGATGATGATGCCTTCATTGGCCGCGAAGCCATCCATCTCGACGAGCAGCTGGTTGAGCGTCTGCTCGCGCTCGTCGTGACCGCCGCCGACGCCTGCACCGCGCTGGCGGCCGACGGCGTCGATCTCGTCGATGAAGACGATGCACGGCGCGTTCTTCTTCGCCTGATCGAAGAGGTCGCGCACGCGCGAGGCGCCGACGCCGACGAACATCTCGACGAAGTCCGAGCCGCTGATCGTGAAGAACGGCACGCCTGCCTCGCCTGCGACGGCGCGTGCGAGCAGCGTCTTGCCCGTGCCCGGGGGGCCATAGAGCAGCACGCCCTTCGGGATGCGTGCACCGAGGTCGTTGAACTTCTTCGGATGCTTGAGGAATTCAACGACCTCCTCAAGCTCCTGCTTCGCCTCGTCTGCGCCCGCCACATCCTCGAACGTGACCTTCATCTTGTCACTCGCCGTCATGCGCGCACGGCTCTTGCCAAAAGACATCACGCGGCCGCCGCCGCCCTGCGTCTGCTGCATGATGAAGAACCAGACGCCGATCAAGAGAAGAATCGGCAGGATCGAAGAGAACATCGTCGACCACCACGGCGTTTCCGCCGGGCGCTCCGCCTTGATCTCGACGTTCTTCTCCTGCAGGGTCTTGAGGAAGTTCGTATCCTGATTCGGCGCATCGGGCGTGATCGTCAAAAACTCCGTGCCATCGGCGAGCGTGCCCTTGACGACGTTGTGCTCAAGCGTGACCTTCGCGACCTCGCCATTTTGCACCTGCTGCAGAAAATCCGAATAGTTGACCTCGTTCGTCACCACCTCGCGCGTCTGAAAATAGTCAATCGCGGAGATGGCGATCAAGATGATCAGCAGATAGAACACCACACTGCGAAAAAGTTTATTCAATCGGTCATCCTCCTGTTCCAAAACAATGCTTTAAGAAAAAGCCGGAAAGTCACGGCATTTCACCAAAATCCCCATATCATGTTTCAGCAAAAGGCGACGAAAGCGCCTTTTGACTCACACAACAAAAAAACCTCTACAGCATTTCATTATAGCATTAAAACAGGTGTTATACAAACCCTTTCGCACGATATTCGAATATTTCACAGAAGGCGCACGCCGTCTCATTTACTGTAGATCTCGGGTTTTAGGATGCCGAGGTACGGCAGGTTTCTGTACTTTTGATCGTAGTCAAGCCCATAGCCAACGAGGAAGGCGTCGGGCACTTCCGCACCGCAGTAGTCGACTTTCACATCGACCTTGCGCCGAGACGGCTTGCTCAAAAGCGAGCAGAGCTTGACGCTCTTCGCCTTTCGATGGCGGAAGTTCTCCATCAGATAGTGCATGGAAAGCCCCGAATCCACTATGTCCTCGATGAGCAGGATGTTGCGCCCCGCGACGCTCTTCGCGAGGTCGAGGAGGATCTGCACATCGCCCGTCGAACTCGTACCGCCGCCGTAGCTCGAAAGCTGCATGAAATCGAGCGTCACGGGCAGATCGATGGCGCGCACGAGGTCGGCGTAGAAGAGCACGGCGCCCTTCAGAATGCCGACGGCGTAGATCTCCTCGCCTGCATAATCGCGCGTGATCTCGCGCCCGAGCCGCTCCACCATCTCGGCGAGCTGCGCCTCATCGAAAAGAATCTTCTCCAAGTCGTTGTGCATGATCGTATGCTCCTTCTTCAAAAATGGCACGAAGCCGTACCATCGATTCATCTTCCTTCACCAGTGCGGACGAAAAACGCCGCACGCCTACCGCCCAGACGACCTCCCCGTCGCAGACAACGAGCGGCACGCGATCGCGCGCGGTGCGCGGCACATGCTCATCGATGAAGAAATCCTTGAGCTTCTTTTTGCCGCAAGGAAGGCGCACGCGGTCGCCCGCGCGGCGCGTGCGCACGACAGCTGCGGCAAGAACGCGAGACGGCAAATAGACTTCCGTGCGCCCGTCCGTCTGGGTGCGCTCACGGACAAAATCCGTGACGAGCGCGACGCCGAGCGCGGGCAGACGCGTCACGCCAGGCGCTCGAAGCGGCACGCCTCTCAAAAGTTCGCTCTCCGCCATGCCGTCCGCCGTCCTGCGCGTGGAAGCCGACCTGCCTCCTGCACCGCCTTTCTTATGGGCAGTACGAAGCTCATCGACAAAAAAGACGCCCCTTTTTCCATCGAGGAAAAAGCGCACGCGGCCGGGCAAGTCCCACGAGAGGCCGCCCCTTCCTTCCACCATCATGCGGCGCACTTGCTCGACCTGCCGCCAGCCCCAATCGTGCGACTCATCGACGAAGGTGTGCGCAGCAAGGCGCACGATGCGCCGCTGCAAGGCGAGCGGCTCGGCGCGAAACGCCGTGCGCGAAAGCGCAAGTCTCTCGTGCGCCGCGCCCGCTTCCCACCCCTCGCTGCAGACGACGCGCGAAAATGCCTTGTGCGCCATCTCATCGAGCAGCACGTCGTCTGCGCGGGCGGCTTCCGCGAGGCGCACGAGCGCCGCTCCCGCCGACGCGTTGACATGCGCGGCGAGGCGCGGCAGGATCTCCAGCCGCAGATAGTTGCGCTGCGCATCCGCCGCATCGTTCGTCGCATCGTGGCGCACCTCGATGCCATGCGCCGCGCAGTAAGCGACAAGCTCCTCCTTCGTGCAGGCGAGCAGGGGGCGCACGACATCGCCCGTGCGCGGCCTCATGCCCACGAGGCCGTGCAGCCCCGCGCCGCGCAGGATATGCTGCAGCACCGTCTCCGCCTGATCGTCTGCATGATGCGCGACAGCGATCACCTGAGCGCCTACATGCGCCTTTACACGACGCAAAAAAGCGTAGCGCAGTTCGCGTGCCGCCGTTTCCAGCGACATCCTGCGCTCTTTCGCATACTGCGGCACATCCGCCGCCTCCACGCTGCAGGCAACGCCCTTCGTTCGGCAGAATGCAGCGACATAGTCCGCATCCTCGCGCGACGCCTCGCCGCGAATGCCGTGCTCGAAATGCGCGACATGCACGGAAAGCGCCAGCCGCTCCTGCAAATGCAGCAGCAGATCGAGCAGCGCCATCGAGTCTGCGCCGCCCGAGACGGCGACCACGATGGAAGAGCCATGCGCCAGAAGTCCATGCTCCTCGCAAAAAGCCAAGACCTTATTCAGCATGAGATTCTCCCATCTGCCGCCGTCCGGCAAGCTCTGCACTACTCTTCCCAAATACGTCTCTCAAGACCATAAACAGGAAAAGCACTCCTTGTAAGAGTGCTTTTCTCATGTCGTCAATCCCTGCGCGAACCGCGGCCGCCGCGCTTGGAATCCGTCTTGCGGCGCAAGTCCGTCAGCCTTTCATCGCTGTCCTTGAGGAAGCGCGACAACTTGTCTTCAAAGGAGGCACTGCCCGGACCGAAACGCCCCTGCCGCCTAAAGTCCCCGCCTGCACCGCGGCGCGGCGGCATCGGACGGCGCGGAACTTCGCCGACCTTCTTCTCCATCGGTTTCTTTTCCTGCAGTTGCTTGATGGAAAGCCCGATCTTGCCGCGATCGTCGATCGTCAAGACCTTGACCTTCACCTTGTCCTTCTCCTTGAGGAAATCATGGACGTCCCGCACATACTCGTCAGCGACCTCAGAGATATGGACAAGACCGACCTTCCCCTCAGGCAGCTCGACGAACGCTCCAAAATTCGTAATGCCCGTCACAACACCCTCAACAATACTGCCTACTTCAATGGACAAATTATTTCCTCCTTAATTATACTGTGGGAATCGCCGACTGCGTCAGCACCCACCATCCCAGCGTCTTCTTCCGCGCTGAGTGTGCTTTCTTATTATACTCTTGCGCCTTTTGCGCTGTCAAGAAAATCCGCGCGTGAAACGAGAAAACAAAAAGAGACCGCTACATGCGTCTCATCGACTCATGCGGCAGCCTCTTCTCACTTCTTCGCGATATACGGCAGCTCGCCCTCGTGCGTCATGCCTAGCTCTTCGCGTGCCGTCTTCTCGATGTAAACGGGATCGTCGAGCTTTGCCTTGAGGTCCTTAAGCTCTGCGTTCTCCCGCTGCGCTGTTTCCAGACGCTGCTGCGCCGCCGCGCAGTCGCGGTCAAGCTCGTTCAGGTGAATCTGCTGATCGATCATCGTGTAGGAGAAGTACCCGAGCACGCAAAGGATGACGACGACGAACCAGTCGAGTCGGTGTCCCCTGCGCTTGCTTTCCGTTACCATCTCCATCACGACCTTCCGTGCACATCGATGCGCTTCTCCTGCCCGTACAGCTGCACGGAGCATCTTCTTTCTGCGATCGGGACGGCTACTTCTCCGCCCACTGGAAATATTCTGTCGTCGCTATGCGACGAAATATGGAATCGCAGCTCGCACAGCGAAAGTGCGGCGAGACGTTTTCCATATCCGCCTTGCCGTCCACGAGATGAACGGGCTGCCATTCGACGAGGTCGAGCTGCCCGCCGCAGCGAGGGCACGGCGCGTGTCCCTCGGCGTCAACGCGCAGAATCGTCGGCGTGAGATCGCCGACTGCCTTGATTTTCGGCATGTCAAACACATCGTAATAACCCGAATTCAGAAGCTCGCGGTAAAACACTCTGCAGTTGTCGCATTCGTAGCGCGGCTTCACACTTTCCAAATCCGCCTTGCCGCCCCGAATCATGACCGTGCCGCCCTCAACCGTGCGAAGTGGCCTGCCGCACTGCGGACAGAGAAACGCGCCGTTCGCGTCCTTTTCCAATTTCGATACTGCCACAAAAACCACCCTCGCCCGAAATCGTAAAAACCATATTCGTCAACCGACGCTTGCGCCTGCCATCTGCAGAAACTGTGCGATCTCCTGCGCCGCTGCGGGGCGGCTTGCGAGAAGCGCCGCCTCGCGCATGGAGGCGAGACGCGACGCGTCCCCCAGCAACCCCATGACGAGAGCCGCCAGATTCTCGCCCTTGCCGAGCCAAACCGCCGTACCGCGCTCGCTTGCAATCATCGCATTCTCAAGCTCCGGCCCTGGAATCGGCTCATGCAGGATCAGCGGCACGCCCATCGCCCACGCCTCGCTGATGGTCAATGCGCCAGGCTTCGATATGAGAAGCGCTGCAACCGCCATCAGATCAGGCACCGCATTGGTGTACCCCCAGGCGCGAACCGCATGGTGCGAGCGCACGGCGTGTGCTTTGACCCAAGCAAGAAGGCGCTCGTTCTTCCCTGCAACAACGAGGATCTGCAGCTTTTCTGCGACATCCTCAAGCTTTTCAAGAGACTGAGCCACATCGCCGAGTCCAAGCCCGCCGCCCATGACGAGGATTGTAGGAAGCGACTCGCTGAGTCCCAGCCTTTCGCAAATCGCCGCACGGTCAAAATCTGCTGGGGACAGCGGCAGAATCGGAATGCCCGTCGCATGAACCGCCGTCGCTGCACAGCCTTCCTTGACGAGGCTGCGCCGCATCCTCTCCGTCGCGACAAAGAAGGCGTCGACACCCGGATAGAACCACATGCGATGCACGCTGTAGTCCGTAAGAACCGTGGCAAAAAAGAAATCTTCCTCGCCGCTCTTCTTGAGACACGACGCCGCACCCTCGGGAAAAGGATGCGTGCAGATCACCGTGTCCGCTGCATGGAGACGCACAAGTCTGCGCATGTTGCGCTTCGTCAAGGAAGCGATGAGCTTCTGCACGGGCGAAGCGCCCTGCCTGTGCCCCGTGAAACGATAGAGTAGCTGGTAAAGGTTCGGCATGAAGTGCAGCATCTTCAGATAGGCCGCCTTCATGAACCAAGTGACCCATGCCGTATCGCGCCTCGTGAAGTCGACGACCGCCACATGCGCCTTCGGCTCCGCCCGCAAAAGAGCCGCTGCCAAGGCTTCCGCCGCCTTCATGTGTCCAGAGCCGATCGACGCCGCTACGATCAGATAGCTGCGAGCCGCCATAACCGACCTTCCTTCACTCTTGAAAATGAAATAGTCAAACAATTCTCCTTTGTTATGCCCTCTATTTTAGCACAAGCAAGGAGGAGATACAACGAAACAGACGTTCGCTGCCGCCTGCCTCCTCAAGCCGTAAGGCCGCCGTCCACGCTCCACGCCGCGCCCGTCACGAAGGAAGCGGCATCGGAGGTCAGAAAAAAAATAATATCGGCGACTTCTTCCGCCCGCGCGATACGACCGAGCGGATAGACGCCCGACATCTGCCGCAGAGCCTCTTCACGGTCAGGAGCATCCTGCAGCTGCGCCTCCGTCATCGGTGTCGCAACATCTCCGGGGCACACGCAGTTCACGCGCACGCCGAAAGGCGCGAGTTCCAAGGCCAGAGATTTTGTGAAGAGCGTCACGGCGCCCTTCGATGCGCAGTAGGCCGTGCACAGGAAATTGCCGTGAATCCCCGCGTCAGACGAAAGATTGACAATGCTGCCGCGACTCTCCTTCAAGGGCGCAAGCGCCGCCTGTGTTGTGAAAAAGGTGCCCTTGACGTTCGTGTCCATGACGTCCTCGAATTCCTCTTCTGTCAATTCTTCCAACGCGCGTTCCAAATAGATCCCTGCCGAATTCACGAGAACATCGAGTCGCGAAAAGCGTTCGCACACCGCACCCACGAGCCGCCTCGCCTCATCGGCGCGGCGCAGGTCGGCGGCGAAGAACGCGGCGCGCCCATCGAGCGCCAATTCACCTAACGAAGCGAGCGCCGCCTCGCCGCGCGTCGCCGAGCGCCCCGCCAGAGCGACCGTGCTGCCCGCCTGCAGGAAAAGACGCGCCGCCGCAAGGCCGATGCCCGACGTGCCGCCCGTAAGAAGAACAACGCGATTCATGCGAACCACCTCTCGAAAACTGCAAAATGCTACGAAAAAAGGCTGGGTAAAAACCCAGCCCTCGGAGAGCCACCGTGCTCACTTGTTGTTGACAGCATCCTTCAATGCCTTGCCAGCCTTGAAAACAGGATTCCTCGAAGCGGCAATCTTGATTTCCTTGCCCGTCTGCGGATTGCGGCCGGTACGGGCAGCGCGATCCTTGACCTCGAACGTACCGAAACCGATGAGCTGAACCTTGTCGCCCTCGACAAGAGCCTCTTCAACGCTCTCGATGACTGCGCTCAGAGCCTTTTCGGCATCCTTCTTCGACAGCCCTGCTTTTTCCGCTACATTAGCCACTAATTCCGTTTTGTTCACGTTTGTAGCCTCCTTTTGAATTTGTTACGCTACTTTTATTCGCTGTAGTTGCCTAGAATCCTCTTTCTCACAACGAAAAAAGTGCAAAAAAACTTGAAAAACCGCCTTCCGTAGGCTTTTTTAATCATCCTGGAAGCTACCGTGAGGAATGAAAAGACTCGTCAGATGATCCGTATCCGTCTGTCGATCGATTTCATAGAGCGGCATCGGGCGCACGGATTCATCGGGCAGCGCAATATTGTGCAGATAGATGACTTCCTTCTCGTCATTCATTCGCTCCATCAAGGCGAGTTTCAACTCAGAAGCAATCTCGCGGCTGTAGACCTGCGTGAAGAGCACACCTGTCGGAAAACGGAAGGGCATGCTCTCCGCATCCGATGCATCGAGGATCATAAGACCCTCGACGGGATCGATGCCGAGACTGCCGTAGAGCGTCTCAACGAAGCTCATGCCCGGCAGAATAGAAAGCTCCAATCCTTCCTTCGCGCACAAATCACGCAAAAAGAGAACCGTTCGTTCCGCCACAAAGGGACTGCCGGGTACGGCATAGACGATCTCCTCGCCTGCACGCGCCCTTGCAGTGAGATCTTCCGCAATCGCATGGTAGAGCGCCTCGAAGCTTTGCGCCTTTTCATACCAGGAATCGTAGCTCATGAAAGGAACGCCGCGCCTCTTAAGTTCCGCCACGGATGGATGAACTGCCGTGCGCAGGAGAAGGCTTCGCCCGCTCGTCACCGCCTCCATGCTTTCAAGCGTGATAAGCCCGAAGCGTCCGGGGCCAAGTCCCACGACCGTAATGCTTCCTACGTCTTTCATATATGCCTGCCTCCTCTCATACCATAAAATAGAAAAAGACTTCTAAGCGAAATACCCAGAAGCCTTAAAATCTCTATGGTGCCGAAGGCCGGACTCGAACCGGCACGTAGGTAACTACGCTTGATTTTGAGTCAAGTGCGTCTGCCAATTCCGCCACTTCGGCACATGATGCAACAACAGAAAAAATGATACCATTCCCTTGAGGTTTTGTCAATAGGAGCGTAAAGAGTTTTTGAGTGGCTGCCGTGTTGCGAATTTACGTTGCGAATGTACGCTTCACAAACTTCAGATGAAAAGCTCGATTGCACTAGGTACAACCTCGACGTGCATGGGAAGAGGCGGCCCCTGCTCACCGTCCACATCACTCAAAAGCGGCGCATCCGCCGCGATGCGAAACTCACTTGCCTGCAGATACAGCACATTCTTCTCTGAGATTCCCCTGCCCGAGACAATCTCCGCCGTCAGAGCGACGAGTTCCGGCAGACTGCACTTCTTCACGAGCAGCAAATCAAACTTACCATCATTGATGCTCGCATGCGTCGCTACGTTATTGAAACTGCCGACGATACCGCTGTTGGCAATGACGAAGAGGAAGCCCTCTTCCTCGCGCATCTCGCCATCCGCCTCGATGGAAAACTTCACCGAACGGAACTTCGGCAGTTCGCTGATGCCCTTCAGGTAGTACGCCATCTTGCCCAGCGTATTCTTCAGCCGCACATCGACCTCATGTGCGATATTTGTCATGACGCCGGCGCTCGCGACGTTGATAAAGTATTCTTCCCCGATGCGCCCGAGATCAACGCGCATCGTCTTGTGCGCGAGGATGCGCTCGATATACGCTTCCAAGCCATCTGCAAGACCGAGGTACGTCGCAAAATCGTTCGACGTGCCGCTGCCGATGATCGCGAGGGGAACCGCAAGTTTTTCACGCACGATCACGTTGACGACTTCATGCACTGTGCCGTCACCGCCCGCGACAAGCACACCCTCGGCCTCAGATTCCCGCACATAGAGCGCAAGATTCGTAAGTTCGCGATCCGTGCGGTAGAGGATAAGCATGCAGCCGAGTGTCTGGAAGCGCCAGATCATCTCATCGAGCCGCTGCTTGAACGATGCATTGCCCGAGACAGGATTATAGACCAGCAGAAACTTTCTCATCCCTTCGCCCCCTCAACGCTGCGGAAAATGCCAATGCGGCGCAAAAAACGAATGCTCAAAGAGCCGATAAACGGAATGCGCGCCATATCCTCTTCGAGCAGTCCGCGCACGAGAATCAGCGCCGCGACGTAGACGATGACGCCGACGAACACCGAGCCGAAGGTCGCCACGGCATTGACGGCGAGCGTGCTCATGACAAAGCTGTAGAAGAGATACACAGCGCCCGCCATGAAGGCAGCCGCCGCCATCGTCTTAAAGAGCTGCAGCAGCTCCATGCGATAGCCGATATAACGCCAGATGAAGTAAAGGTTAATGACAGCGGCAACCCCCATATCCGCCGCCGTCGCCCAAGCCGCGCCCATGATGCCGAGCCAAGGGATCGCTGTCAAGATCCAGTTGAGGGCGACCTTGACGGCAGCGGCAAGAATCATGTTGATCATCGGAATCTTCGGATGCCCGAGTCCTTGCAGAACCGCCGTCGACACCTGATGCAGGCCGAGGAGCACGATGGAAAACGACGAGACGAGCACGGCGGGACCCGCGCCCGGCGCATTGTAAATGAGCGTCGAGATTGGCGTCGCGAGCACGAACACGACGACGAATGCAGGAAAGCAAACGAAGTTCGATATGCGCACGGCGGCTGCCGTTTGATTGTAGACGCGCTGCGTGTCCTTCAAGGCTCGCGCCTCCGAAATCGCCGGCACGATGCTCACCGCCAAGGACGCCGTGAGGATTGTCGCGAGATTGACGAGCGGCACCGCCATGCCCGTGAGATAGCCGAACAACTCCGTCGCCTGCGGCACCGTATAGCCCGCGACCTCAAGACGCTGCGGCACGATCAAAAGGTCGAGGTTCGACACGATCGGCAGCATGATGCTCGCCGCTGACACGGGCAAGGCGAGTGAGAAGATACGTCGGACGATCGCCCCGAGAGGCGCCGGCGCTTTCCCCGGCGGTGGCGCAAGATTCGGGCCGTACTCACGCTCAATGTCCTTGTCCAGCTTCCAATGATAGTAGACGAGCACGAGAAGTCCGCCGATAGCGCCGGCAAACGCGCCGAGGCTCGCGCCCGCCGCCGCATAGTCGAGTCCCATCGGCAGGAGAAGGCTCGCGAAGAGCACCATCGTGAGCACGCGGAAGATCTGCTCGACAATCTGCGAGACCGCCGTCGGCGTCATGCGCTGCCAGCCTTGCAGATAGCCGCGTGAGCTCGCGAGCAAGGTCACGAAGAAAATCGTCGGCGAGAGCGCCACGACTGCCATATAGGCGCGCGGGTCACGAATGAACTGCCACTCGATGAGCCAGCCTGCGCCAAAATATGTCAAAAGGGAAAACAAAAGCCCCGTAAAAACCATCAAGGTCATGGATATGCGGAATACGCGCCGTGCGCCGAAAACGTCCTTCAAAGCGACACGCTCCGCCGTGATGATCGATATGGCGACAGGCACGCCCGCCTGCGAAATGCTCATGGCGAAAAAATAAATCGGGAAAGCCATCTGATAAAGCCCGATGCCCTCGCCGCCCAAGATGCGCGAAACGAAGATCCAATTCAAGGAACCGATGACCTTTACGACGAAGCTTGCCACCGTCAAGATCAAAGTCCCCTTGAGGAAACTCTCCGCTTTGCTCTTGCCTGTAGATTTTTGACTGCTGATACGAAACACCGCCTAACTGCCCAATTCCCCTCTTCGCTTCTTCCCTGCAATCCGAGATATGAAAAAGCCGCTTTGCAAAAATGTACGAATTTCTATATAATAAGGGGAATGATGCATCTTCTGCACCCTAAGGCTCAACGTAGGAATTATACCATTTCTGCCGGAAATATACTAGGTCGATTTTGTTACAAAACTTGAGGTGTCTTCTCTATGGAAATCAATCTCATCGGTTTCAATACGACGCTCGGCAAGAAAAAGCCGGAAAATATCATCAACAAGACCGCCCCATGTCCTTTCTGTGACCGTGAAAATCTCTCGGGCATCGTCGATACAGACGGCGACCTCGTGCTGCTCAAGAACAAGTACAACGTCATCGAAGACGCCGACCAGTTCGTTCTCATTGAGAGCAAAATCTGTCACTCCGACATGCCCGACTATTCCGCCGAGCACATGCACCGCCTCATTCGTTTCGGCGTGCATCACTGGCAGAAGATGCAGAATTCGGGAAAGTACGAGGCCGTCATCTTCTTCAAGAATTTCGGTCCACTCTCGGGCGGTACGCTGCGTCACCCCCACATGCAGATCGTCGGCTTCCACTCGCTCAACGAAAACCTGACCTTCGACCCCCTGGAATTCGAGGGACTGACCATACACGAGGAAAACGACGTCGACTTCAACATCGCGACATGCCCGCGCATCGGCTTCAGCGAATTCAATGTCGTCCCCAAGACGAACGAACCTCTGGACACCGTAGCCGACGACATACAGATTGCCGTCGACTATCTCATGCACCACTTCAACAAGCGATGCAACAGTTACAACATCTTCTTTTACCAGGAGAACGGCATCCTACGTGCCAAAATCATGCCGAGATTCGCTACCTCCCCCCTCTTCATCGGCTACAACATCCGCTTTCGTCCGAGCAACTTGGAGGATTTGCGGAACAATGTGCGAAAGATTTATTTCGATCGGAAGTAGTATGATGGCAGAAATGCCACCTGGACAAAGCAAAGGATCCATCGAAGAGATTTCTATGAAACTTTGCATCACAATCAAAAAAATTAGCACGGAGCAATAAAGAAAAGAAGGGATGATCCATAAAATACGCTATTTATCTTTATTTTCTTTGGGCAGCTGGGAAAATGGCATATTTCTATTACTATAAGAAATTTGAAAGAAAATACAGCTATCGGAAATGGTATGTATTCAGCCATTGGTTTTCCTGCCTCATGCTTGCCGTTTCATGCTTTTGTATGGCTCTGTGCTTTGATGCTTGGAACGAAGGGATACAGCGCACAAAATTCTTTTGGATGGCACCCAGTATATTTACCTTTATATTGGGTGCGGTCTTCTTCTTTGAATCAAAGATCGTTTTAGAAGAAGAGAAGTTTCATCATGGGAATTATCCTTTAGAAACTTTATCTAATTATCGGTATAGATACTGGATACGACTGAGAAGTATTTTAGCTTTATTGAGTGCGGGTTTAATGGGCGGATATATATTTTTTACTTTTGGTATCTAACGATCATGCAGAACCAGGAAACCTGCGAAGGGAAGAACCGCCTCAGCACAGGGACGTTCTCTTTCAACAATTTGGAGAACGATGCCGACTACAGTGCCAAAAGTGAACGAAATAGCAAAAACCCAGCATTAGTAGCACAAATTCCTCCGGTACTCCTAAGCGAACTCTTTTCAACTTCAACCGTGTGGATTCCTAAAACAAGCCGCAAAGTTGGGAAGGACAACAAGAACGCTCTTCGTCTTCTTGGCTCCAGGCGGCGCAACAGCCAGTTCACAGAATCCTACCTCCATAGAGTATGATCTTTCGGAATAACACCAATACATTAAGGAGGCTAATATGCGTGAATAAATTGGACTGGTATGATTTTGCTCTAGGATATCTTATCCGGGCACACTATGATGTCATAAAGGCTACACTCACAATAAATGTTGATGTACCACGAACAATTGATCATCCAAAACATCAAGAAGCAAAATGCTTTGAGGAAACTTTTGCCAATGTCAATCTAACATTTAAAGAGGTACGGTATCTCAAAAATATTGTAAGCTCCAATATGACATCAGATCCAAACGAAGATGCGGGTGATACTGAACAGATCGTATATGCACCTGCCTCAGAGGATTGTTTGAACGCCCTAGGGTTTAAAGATAAAAAAATTCAGCTAGACTACGGAGATGGCACGAACGCCAGTCTCTTTTGGAAAAAAGAGCCTTTAATGTACACTAAATTTGAAACAGCAGAAACGATTTTTCATATAATTTTTTGTGAATTAGATATAGTAGAACTCTGATTGCTACAACATATCGCATCATCGACTACAGCAACTACGACCGGATGAGCCGACAGGAGTTGGCCGTCGCGCCCTTCGCCGAGAAAGCGTCCTGCTCGCCCTTCAGCAGCATCAGGACGCGCGTGATGAAATTCGCGATGTTCTTCTTGTACTGCGCGGCCAGACGTATGCGAAGCATCTGCTGCGGCGGCGGGAGCATCTTGGCGTTCCTGCCGAAGAGGCCGAGGAGCTTCAACAGCCCATCGGGATCGAGTGTCGGTTTATCGACGAAAGAGATTTCCAAGAACATCGGCTTTTCCACGACGGAACGTATGCCAAGTTCTCGCGCGTAATTGCGTATGCGTGCAACTTCCAGCAAACGCAGCACGACGGGCGTCGGCTCGCCGAAGCGATCGATCAATTCGTCAAGCAGTTCCTGTATCTCCGCATTCTTGCGAATCGCTGCAATGCGCTGGTAAATCTCGATCTTGTGCATGGGATCGCTGATGTATTCACCGTCGAGGTAGGCTTCCGTCTCAATGTCGACGACAGGCTCAAGCTTCTCTTCAGGCGGCTTTCCCGTGCGCCTCTCCTCGATCGCCTCGTCAAGAAGCTTCGAGTACATCTCGAAGCCGACGCTCGCGATGTGGCCGTGCTGCTCCGCACCAAGGAGGTTGCCCGCGCCACGGATCTCAAGGTCGCGCATGGCGATCTTGAAGCCCGCGCCCAGTTCGGCAAACTCCTTCATCGCCTGCAGACGCTTTTCCGCCATCTCGGACAAGACCTTGTCGGCCTGATAAACGAAATAGGCAAACGCCATGTGATTCGATCGGCCGACGCGGCCGCGCATCTGATAGAGCTGCGACAGACCGAAACGATCGGCATTGTAAACGATGATCGTGTTCGCGTTCGCCACGTCGAGACCATTTTCCACGATGCTCGTCGCAAGCAGGATGTCGTAGCTCCCCTCGTAGAAATCGACCATGACGCGCTCCAAAAGCTCTTCCGCCATCTGCCCGTGCCCCGTCTGAATCCGCGCCTCAGGCACGAGTTCTTCGAGCCGTCGGCGCATGATGTCGATGCTCTCGACACGGTTGTAGACGAAGTAAACCTGCCCGCCGCGCCGAAGTTCACGTCGAATGGCATTTTTCAAGACGGCGTCGTTGTCCTCGATGACGTAGCTCTGCACGGGGAAGCGCTCGGCGGGCGGCGTCTCGATGATGCTCATGTCACGCGCTCCGACGAGCGACATGTGAAGCGTCCGCGGGATCGGTGTCGCCGAAAGCGTCAGCGCGTCTACGCCTGACGCAAGTTTCTTGATCTTCTCCTTCTGCTTGACGCCGAAACGCTGCTCCTCATCGACGATCAGAAGCCCGAGATCGGAAAAATGCACGCGCTTCTGATTCAGGATAGCGTGCGTGCCGATGAGCACGTCGACCTTGTTCGCCTCCAGACGCTCGATCGTCGCCTTCTGCTCCTTCGCCGAGCGAAAGCGGCAAATGACGTCGACGCTCACGCCGAAATCGGCGAAGCGTGCGGAAAACGTCTGAAAGTGCTGCTGTGCGAGCACGGTCGTCGGCACGAGCACGGCTACCTGCTTATGATCCATGACCGCCTTGTAGGCGGCGCGGATCGCCACCTCCGTCTTGCCGAAGCCGACATCGCCGCAGAGCAGTCGATCCATCGGCTCGGGCTTTTCCATATCCGCCTTGATCTCCTCAATGGCGCGGCGCTGGTCGGGCGTCTCCTCATAAGGGAAGGCGTCCTCGAACTCCCGCTGCCACGGCGTATCGGGGGAAAAGGCGAATCCCTTCGCCGCGCGGCGCTTCGCGTAGAGCGCGATGAGTTCATCAGCGATGTCCTCGACGGAAGCACGCGCGCGCGCCTTCGCCTTGACCCATTCCGTGCCGCCCATGCGGTGCAGCCGCGGCGTCTCACCCTCCGAACCGATGTACTTCTGCAGGAGTCCCACCTGATCGGTCGGCACGAAGAGCTTGTCGTCGCCGCCGTACTTGATGTGCAGATAGTCCTTCTTGATGCCACCCACATCGAGCGTTTCAACACCCAGATACTTGCCGACGCCATGATTCACATGGACGACGTAATCGCCGACGTTGATCTCGCGAAAGTGCGAAATGCGCTCTTCCTTCGACGCTTTCTGCGCGAGTTTCTTTTTCTGCCTGCCGAAGACGTCCTTTTCGGATACGACGACGAGTCGCGCTCCGGGCAATTCGAAGCCATTCGAGAGCGTGCCCACCACGATGTTCAGATAGGCGTCGCTCAAAGGCTCATCGCCCGCTGCGACGGCAGATGGTATGCGTGACTTCGCAAAAAGTTCGCGCAGGGAAGCAGCCTTTTCTGCCTCGCCGACGAGAAGGACGACGTGCTGCTTGTTGGAAAGCCAGTTTCGCGCCTCATTCTTCAAAAGATCCATCTGTCGTTGGAAGGGCGCGACTGCCTGCACAGCCAAGCTCACGAGACTGTCCGGCTCCGCGCCGTGAATCTTCTGCAGCATGAGAGCGGCGAAGAAGGTTGCATTGCCTTCGGCGCCCGCCACAAGTTCTTCCCATGAGAAAAGCTTCGCCCTCAGCTCGGGCGTCTCCTTGACGAGTTTTTGTGCACTTTCACGCGTGCGCAAGGGTTCGTCGAAAATGACGGCTCCCTCGCCCTCCAAGTAAGAGAGGAATGTCGCATCCTCGCCGGATTCCTCAGGGGTCGCGACGGGCAGTACCACCGCTGAAGGCACATTGCGCACGGAGCGCCGCGTCGCCGGATCAAACTCGCGCAAAGAATCGATCTCATCGTCGAAGAATTCCAGACGAAGAGGTAAGGACGCATTAAGCGGATAGATATCGACGATACCACCGCGCGCGCTGAACTGCCCGAGGGCGTCGACCTCGCCCGCCGCCTCGTAGCCAAGCTCGACGAGACGCGAAAGAAGCGTCTCGCGCGAGAGCGTCGCACCGACTTCAAGGCGCAGGCTCATGCACTCGAAATCTCGGCGCGATACGCCCTTCTGTACAGCGGCGGCGGCGTGAGCGAGCACGATGACAGGATTCTTCTTGAGCAGCCTGCCGAGTATGCCCATGCGCAGAGCCGTGCGCTCCATGCCCTTCGCCGTCGCTTCCACCGCCATCATGTCGACCTCGGGCAGTTCCAGGATTTCACGTGCCGGCAGAAGCGCCGTCAGATCGGCGCGCCACGCCTCGATCGCCTCGCGGCTGTGCGTGACGATGACCATGGGCTTCTCTGCATTGTCGCAGGCGGCAGCAAAGAGCGCATGCTTCTGCGAGCCGCTGAGACCGTAGACGAGCGTCTTGCCCGCGCGGCGCGAAAAGGCCTCGACAATCTTTCGAGCCGAGCCATCCTGCATCATTTGTTCAAAAAGTGCTTTCATGATTCCACCATTCGGCAAAGCGCGAAAAGGAGCTTGGCGAAGCGCCAGCCCCTCTGCGCAGTGCGTCGGAAGGAGCACTCCCAGCGCACTTGCAAACGCCTTTATTGTTCAAAAAAGTCATTTGACGACAATGTTGACGAGCTTCTTCGGCACGCAGATGACCTTGACGACCGTCTTTCCCGCCGTGAGTTCGACGACCTTTGGCTGCGCGAGCGCCAGCTTCTCCATCTCCTGCGGCTCAATATTCGCCGGCACCGTCAGCTTGTCGCGCACCTTGCCGTTGATCTGCAGGACGATCTCGACCTCGTCCTCGACGATGGCCGCACGGTCAAACTTCGGCCACCTTGCATCGTGCACGCTTCCCTTGCCCTCCATGCGGCTCCAAAGCTCCTCCGTGATATGCGGCGCAAAGGGCGCGAGCATCTTCACGAGCGCAAAGGAAAGCTCACGCACGAGTCCCGGATGAACCGGCTTTTCCTGGAACGCATAGAAAGCGTTGACGAGTTCCATGACGGCGCTGATCGCCGTGTTGAACATAAAGCGCTCGCCGACGTCCTCCGTGACCTTCTTGATCGTCTGGTGCAGCGTGCGGCGCAGCGACTTCTCCTCAGCCGTCAGCGTCGAATGGTCGTAATCATCAATGCCCTCTTTGATCGCATCCTCGAAATGCGCGACGATGCGCCAGACACGGTTCAAAAAGCGGAATGCCCCCTCGACGCCCTGGTCGCTCCACTCCAAGTCACGCTCGACAGGCGCGGCGAAGAGAATGAAGAGGCGCGCCGTATCGGCGCCATACTTTTGGATGATCTCCTCGGGGGAGACGACGTTGCCCTTCGACTTCGACATCTTCGCGCCGTCCTTGATGACCATGCCCTGTGTCAAGAGATTTTGGAACGGTTCATCGAAATCCAGAAGCTTCTCGTCGCGCAGTACCTTCGTGAAGAAGCGCGAATAGAGAAGATGCAAAATCGCATGTTCGATACCGCCGATATACTGATCGACAGGCGCCCAGTAGTTCACCTTGTCCGCCGCAAACGGCTTGTGCGTGTTGTGCGGATCGGTGTAGCGCATGTAGTACCACGACGAGCAGATAAAGGTGTCCATCGTGTCCGTCTCGCGCCTTGCTGGACCGCCGCATTTCGGGCATGTGCAGTGCACGAAGGATTCGCTCTGCGCCAAAGGGGAAACGGCGCCTTGCTCGAAGTTCACATCCTCGGGCAGCTTGACGGGCAATTCCTCTTCGGGAACGAGCTGCTCGCCGCATTTGTCACAGTAGATGACGGGAATCGGCGCACCCCAGTAGCGCTGGCGTGAGATGAGCCAATCGCGCAGGCGATAATTGACCTTGCGCCTGCCGAAGCCCTCCTTGACCGCCTTTTCTACAATTGCCACGAGCGCCTCGTGCATCTCCATGCCGTCGAACTCCGCCGAATTCACGAGGATGCCGTCCTTGTCCGTATAGGCTTCCGTCATTTCTTCAAGCTTTAGCTCACGATCCTTCGGGCGCAGGGTGACGATGATCGGCAGGTCGTACTTCTTCGCAAACATCCAGTCGCGCTGATCCTCCGACGGCACGCCCATGACGGCGCCCGTGCCGTACTCGGCGAGGACGTAGTTCGTGATCCAAAGCTCAACCTTCCTGCCGTTGAAGGGATTGACGGCGTAAAGCCCCGTGAACATGCCCTCTTTTTCCGACTCGCCCGACGTGCGCTCAAGCTCCGACTGCGCCTTGACCTTGTCGGCGAAGGCGCGAAGCTCCTCCGCCTTCGGATTATCCGCGAGGATCTTCTCCATCAGAGGGTGCTCCGCCGCGAGCGCCACGAAGGTCACGCCGTACGCCGTATCGGCACGCGTCGTGTAGACGGCGATCTTCTCGCCGAGCGCGGGCACGTCGATGTCAAATTCCAAGCCCTCGGAGCGGCCGATCCAATTCTCCTGCATCGTCTTGACGCGCTCGGGCCAGCCCTTGAGCTTGTCGAGATCGGCGAGAAGTTCGTCCGCATAGTCCGTGATCTTCAAGAACCACTGTGAGAGATCCTTCTTGTGCACCTCGGAGTCGCAGCGCCAGCATTTACCGTCGATGACCTGCTCATTCGCGAGCACCGTGCCGCACGTATCGCACCAGTTGACCGACGCTTCCTTCTTGTAGGCGAGCCCCTTCTTGTAGAAAAGCTCAAAGAGCCACTGCGTCCAGCGGTAGTACTCGGGACGACAGGTCACAGCCTCGCGGCTCCAATCGTAGGAAAGCCCCATGCTCATCTGCTGGCGCTTCATGTTCTCGATGTTGGAATATGTCCAGTCGGCGGGCTTCACACCGTGCTTGATCGCAGCGTTCTCCGCCGGCATTCCAAAGGCGTCAAAGCCCATCGGGTGCAGCACATTGCAGCCTTGCATCTTCTTGAAGCGCGCGATGACGTCGCCGATCGAATAATTGCGCACATGACCCATGTGCAGATTGCCCGACGGGTAGGGGAACATCTCCAGCACATAATATTCAGGCTGCGTGCGATCGATCTCCGTCTTGTAGACATCATCCTTCTGCCACTTCTCCTGCCACTTTTTTTCGATTTCCTGCGGAGCATATCTCTCCATACAACAAAGTCCTCCTAGAGAAAGAGGGGCGTGCGGGTCTCCCCGTGCGCCCCAAAAAACTTACGGTTTACAAATACCTGAGCCAGATGTAGACGCTCGAAATCGCAATCGAGAGCGTCATCATCGGCAGCGCGATCTTCATGAAGCTGATGAAGGAGATCGGCTTGCCGCGTTGCGCCGCCATCGAAGCGACGACGACGTTCGCCGAGGCGCCGATCAAGGTGCCGTTGCCGCCGAGGCAGGCGCCCAGGGCGAGAGACCACCATACGGGATCGAGATTCGTCATGCCCATCTGCCCCATATCCTGAATCAGCGGAATGAGCGTCGCGACGAACGGGATGTTGTCGATGAACGCCGAAGCGTAGGCACTCATCCAAAGAATGAGCATCGAGGTCGCCGTGAGATCGCCGTTCGTGATCTTGATCGCCTCTTCTGCGAGCATCTTGATGACGCCCGTCTCGACGAGTGCGCCGACGAGGATGAAGAGACCGGCGAAGAAGAAGATGGCGAGCCATTCGACCTTCGACAAGACCTTCGCGATCATCGCCTCCTTCTGTGGGAAACTGATGAGGAGCAGGAGGCCTGCGCCTGTCATGGCGGCGGTCGCCGTGTCGAGGTGGAGCTGTCCGTGCAACACGAAGAGGCTGATCGTAATAGCGAGCGCGAACAGGCACTTCTTCAAGAGACGCGGCTCGACGATCTGACTCTTCTCATCGAGCTGCATGACCTTCTCGCGCAGCTCGTCCGTCGTGTGGAGCTTCTTTCCGTAAATCACGATCAAAAGAGCGATCGTCACGATGAAGATCAGGATACAGATCGCCGTGAGGTTCGTGATGAAATCCATGAACTGCAGGCCGACGGCACTGCCGATCATGATGTTCGGCGGATCGCCGATGAGCGTCGCCGTGCCGCCGATGTTCGACGCAAGGATCTGCGCGATGAGGAACGGCTTGACATCGACGTTGAGCTGCTTCGTGATGCTGAACGTGATCGGCACCGTCAGAAGCACCGTCGTCACGTTGTCAAGAAGCGCCGAGCAGACGGCCGTGAGGAGCGAGAGAGCGACGAGCAGGGAGATCGGCTTCGCCTTGACCTTCTTCGCCGCCCAGATTGCGAGGTAGTTGAAGAGTCCGGTCTCACTCGTGATGTTCACGATGACCATCATGCCCATGAGGAGTCCGAGGGTGTTAAAGTCAATGTGATGAATCGCGGTCTCCTGGTTGATGATTCCGAGGAGGATCATCAGCATGGCGCCACAAATACCAATGATGGTGCGGTGAATCTTCTCTGAAATGATCAGCGCGTAAGCCGCGACGAAGATCACGATAGCAACAATTGTGCTTGTTTCCACTGGTTACACTTCTTTCTTCATAAATTTTTAATAATAAATCTCAAAACACCTTTCATCTTGGAGCCCGCCCGCGAAGAAGCCGCCTCACCTCCCCTTCGTTTCTTTCGGCGCGAGCATGATCGTCGTGCCCTCGCGCTTGATGTCTATGCGATAATTCTTGATGCCCTCGGCAAAAAGATCAAGTTTCAGTTGGAGAAGCTCCTTGCCCAACCGGTCGAGAAGGTCAGGCGTGAGTGCCGCTCGCGAAAGATCCGCTTCCTTTTCGTGCACAGCGCGGCGGCGCTTTTCCTCCTCGTGCGCTTCATGCGCGAGGAAGCAGTCTTCGAGCGTCGCCTCTTCCTCGAAGCCTTGGATCATCGCCTTGTCAGAAAGCCCCTTCGGTATCTTTCCCATGTCAACCCTTGACCTTTCCCCACGAATCCTTGAGTCCGACGACGCGGTTGAACACGAGCCTGTCGGGACGCGTATCCTTGTCCACGACGAAGTAGCCCGTGCGCAGGAACTGATAGTGCGTGCCTTCCGCCGTACGCGCAAGACTCGGCTCGACCTTCGCCCCCTCGATGACTTCGAGAGAATGCGGATTCAAGGACGCAATGAAGTCTGCCGTCGTCTCCTCATCGTCCGTCTTCAAAAGATAGTCGTAGAGGCGCACCTCGGCGTCCATGGCATCCTTCGCCGATACCCAGTGCAGCGTGCCCTTGACCTTGCGGTTCGCCGCACTGCCGCCCGACTTCGACTCGGGGTCATAGCTGCAGCGAAGCTCTGTGATCTCGCCCTTTTCATCCTTGACGACTTCCTCGCACTTGATGATGTAGGCGTGCTTCAAGCGCACCTCGCCGCCTGGGCGCAGACGGAAGAACTTCTTCGGCGGCTCTTCCATGAAATCCTCGCGCTCGATGTAAAGTTCGCGCGAAAACGGCACATAGCGCTTGCCGCCGCGCGTCGGATGGTTCTCTGCCAAAAGTTCCTCCGACTTGTCCTCGGGATAATTCGTCAGCACAACCTTCAAAGGATGCAGCACCGCCATGACGCGTGCAGCGTGCTCATTGAGGTCTTCTCTCACACAGTGCTCAAGCATTGCCACGTCGACCGTACTGTTCGACTTCGCGACGCCGATGCGCTCGCAGAAGTCGCGGATTGAAGCCGGTGTATAGCCGCGCCGCCGAAGCCCCGAGATTGTCGGCATCCTCGGATCATCCCAGCCGCGCACATGCCCTTCCTCGACGAGTTGGCGCAACTTGCGCTTGCTCGTGATCGTATTCGTGACGTTGAGCCGCGCGAACTCGATCTGGCGCGGGCGCGTATTCTTATCGAAGCCCAGGACTTCCAGAAGCCAGTCGTAGAATGGACGGTGATCCTCAAACTCTAAGGTGCACAGGGAATGCGTGATATTTTCAATAGCATCTGACAGAGGATGCGCGAAGTCGTACATCGGATAGATGCACCAAGCGTCCCCCGTGCGATGATGCACGGCGTGCGCGATGCGGTAGATGACGGGGTCGCGCATCGTGATGTTCGGCGACGCCATGTCGATCTTGGCACGCAGCACGCGGCTGCCGTCGGGGAACTCACCCGCCTTCATGCGCTCAAAGAGCGCGAGGTTTTCCGCGACACTGCGATTGCGGCATGGACTCTCCTTGCCCGGCTCCGTCAGCGTGCCGCGATAGGCGCGGATCTCCTCCGCCGTGAGGTCATCGACGTAGGCAAGCCCCTGCTCGATCAGGGCGCACGCATACTCGTAGAGCTTTTCAAAGTAGTCCGACGCATAGTAGCGGCGATCACCCCAAGAAAATCCCAGCCACTTGATGTCCTCTTGGATCGAGTCGACGTACTCCGTATCCTCCTTCGTCGGATTCGTGTCGTCAAAGCGCAGGTTGCAAAGCCCCGCATATTTCTCCGCCGTGCCGAAGTTCAAGCAGATCGACTTCGCATGACCGATGTGTAGATAGCCGTTCGGTTCGGGCGGGAAGCGCGTATGTATGCCCTCGGGATGCTTGCCGTTCTTCAGATCCTCGTCGATGATGTTATAAATGAAATTCGATGATATCGCTTCTGCCATATTTGCAGCTCCTTCTGGCGCATCCGATCAACGCTTCACCGTCTGCACCGGAAATTGAGGAAGCACGGATACATTCAGCATTTCCTCAAGAAAAAAATTTAACGCCTCTTTATTCGAGGCGCAATGCGGAAAATCCTTCTGCTCGCTGAATTTTCCTGAAAAAACATTCGATTGAGACTTCTGGCGAAGATTCGCCCGCTATCACAAGCCTCCCAAGACTTCCTCCAGCCGCCATCACTTCCCGCGCTGCAGAACCTCCGCCGGCGCCGCGTCCTCCTCAGCACACTTTTTCTCCACATAGGCGTGCAGCCGTTCGATGCCGAGCGCCATGCGCGGATCCTCAGGTAGGTGCGCGATGATGTCCTCGATGTAGCCGCGCTCTTTGACGCGCCGCAAGGTCCAGCTGAAATTCACATCGTAGACCCACATGAGACGCACGAGCTTGCGGTCGTCCATCGTGCGGATCTTCGTGTAGTCCACTTGATCGCCCGCGATGAACTTTTCGAGGAAATCGGGACTGACGCCCGTACCGTCCGACGGCGCGAGAAACGGGCGCAGCACGCGGAAGATATCAAGCTTGTCGGCATCGCGCAAGAGGCGCGCAAAGAAAAGCTGCCGCGCATCTTCCGTCGGCGCGATGACCTTCTTGTTGTGGTTCAGAATAGAGAAGCGCACGAGAGCCTCGTCCTCAGGCACAAGACGCGCAAGGAACGGCAATTCGTCAAGCACCTTGAGTCCGAGCGCCGCATGATCCTCCGATACGGCGTCGTTGAACGTGCGGTAAAGCGTAAATTGACGAAAGCGCCCCACATCGTGAAAAAGCCCCATGATTTCCGCCAGCTGCACATCGTGCGCAGAGAGATGCAGATGTTTGGCAAGCTCCACGGCAATCGAGGTCACACGGCCAGTATGCACCTCCTTCATGCGGATCGCCTGCTGCACCTCCTCGTCCTCCGTATAGAAGGAACGCATGTAATCCGCCATCCAAGCGTGCATCTCACGCAGTAGTTTCTCCAAAAATGTCGCCTCCGCTTGTGTGCTTCAATTTACAGTATAACACAGCGCCCTCCGAACAACAATTTCCTCATGCGCCCTTTTTCTTCTTGCCCGGCAGCGATCCTTCCAACTCGATGATCATGTCGCGCAGTTCTGCGGCGCGCTCGAATTCCAAGGCGCGCGAAGCCGTCTGCATCTGGGCGAGCAGCGTGCGGATCAGAGACTCCTTCTGCTTCTTCGTGAGCTTCTTTTTCTTTCCATCGGACTCCTCGCCGTAGGAGGCGCGGCTCTCGGCGACAAGCGTCGTTTCGATCAGCGGCACGACGGGCTTGACGATGGTCTTCGGCGTGACGCCGTGCTCCTTGTTGTACGCCTGCTGCACCGTGCGGCGACGCTCCGTCTCGTCCATGGCGCGCTTCATCGAGTCCGTGATGCGGTCGGCGTAGAGGATGACCCTGCCGCCCGCATTTCGCGCCGCACGCCCGATCGTCTGGATCAGCGACGTGTCGGAGCGCAGGAAGCCCTCCTTGTCGGCATCGAGAATCGCCACGAGCGACACCTCGGGCATGTCGAGTCCCTCGCGCAGCAAATTGATGCCGACGAGCACATCGAACTTTCCCGCACGCAGATCGTGGATGATCTCAGCACGCTCGAACGTCGCTATGTCCGAATGCAGGTAGCGCACGCGCACCTGCATATCCTTGAGGTAGTCCGTGAGGTTCTCCGCCATCTTCTTCGTCAGCGTCGTCACGAGCACGCGCTCGTCCTTCTTTGCACGAATGCGGATCTCCGACAAAAGATCGTCCATCTGCCCCGCCAAAGGCCGCACCTCGACGATGGGATCGAGCAGCCCCGTCGGGCGGATGATCTGCTCGACGACCTGCTGCGCCTTTTCCAACTCATATTTCGCAGGCGTCGCCGAAATGTAGATGATCTGATTGATGCGCTGCTCGAACTCCTCGAAAGAAAGCGGACGATTGTCAAAAGCGGACGGCAGACGAAAGCCGTTTTCCACAAGCGAAATCTTGCGCGAACGGTCGCCGTTGAGCATCGCCTTGAGCTGCGGCATTGTCACATGGCTCTCGTCCATGACGATGAGGAAATCGTCGGGAAAGTAATCGAGCAGCGTATACGGCGCCGCCCCCGCCGGACGGTGTGTGAGGTGCCGCGAATAATTCTCGATGCCCGAGCAGTAGCCCATCTCCTGCATCATTTCAAGGTCGTAGTTCGTGCGCTGCTCAATGCGCTGCGCCTCGATGAGCTTGCCCTCTTCCTTGAAATGCGCGACCTGCGCGATCTTCTCCTCGTCGATCGCCGCCATGGCGATTTCCATGTCCTCCTTCTTCGTCACATAGTGCGAAGCAGGAAAAACCATCGAATGCGTGCGCTCGCCGTAGATCTCTCCAGTCAAGACGTCGAACTCAAGGATGCGCTCAACCTCGTCGCCGAAAAGCTCGATGCGCACGGCGCGGTTATTCCAGCCCGCAGGAAACACTTCTATGACGTCGCCGCGCACACGAAAGCGGCCGCGCTCAAAGGCGATGTCGTTGCGCTCGTACTGAATGGCGACGAGCTTGCGCAAGATGTCCTCACGCACGACCGTCTGCCCCTTGTGCAGCGACAGAACCATCTCGTGATAGCTCTCCGGCGAGCCGAGACCGTAGATACACGAAACGCTCGCGACGATGATGCAGTCGCGCCGCTCGAAGAGCGAGCACGTCGCCGAGTGGCGCAATTCATCAATCTCGTCGTTGATCGACGCATCCTTTTCGATGTAAGTGTCCGTCGAAGGAATATACGCCTCGGGCTGGTAGTAGTCATAATAGCTGACAAAATAGCCGACATAATTCTTCGGGAAGAACGCCTTGAACTCACTCGCGAGCTGCGCAGCCAGCGTCTTATTATGCGCGATGACAAGCGTCGGCTTCTGTACGCGCTCGATCGTCTTGGCGATCGTGTACGTCTTGCCCGTGCCCGTAGCGCCAAGGAGTACCTGCGCCTCTTGCCCGTTCTCGATGCCCGCCGCCAGATCGCGGATCGCACGCGGCTGATCCCCCATCGGCTCAAAAGGCGCCGAAACCTCAAACGGTATCTCCTTATCAAACTCCATCGTATTGAGCTTAGGCAAAATCGCCATGTGTGCGCCTCCCCTGTGCAATCTATTTCAACTGTCCATAATATCCAAAAGCTGTTTTGGTGTAACGATATATGGCCTTTCAGGAAAATGCTTCATGTTTCCAGTAACGAGATATGCTCCATCCAAGCGCTTTTCCATGACGACTTTATAAAAAGGTATATCTTTCATATCAGGCAAAATAATATCAATCGGCCTTGCCTGCACAAAAATGCCGAATCGTTCCATGAAAGACAGCAAATACTCTATCTTCTGCGGAGAAAATCCAAACTTCTTGCGTTCTAAAACCTCTCGATACTCTTTCATGATTACATCGCTGTACAACGGAACGATTTCTCCTGTAATCATCCTGCCAACAACCTGCACAGTAGCAGCGTCATCTTTAGAAGACAGCAACGCAGACACCAGTACATTCGTATCAATCACAGCAAGGCAAGTCATTTCCCTGCTCCCTGTCGAGCCATTTCAATCTCTCGATTGATTTCTTCCAACGTCATATCAACCGCACCGCTTCTCTTTGCTTCTTGGCGAAGAGTCATGAACGCTTGCATAGCGCCCTCTCTCGTCAACTTCGTCTCCAACGAAGAGATTTCAAAAGGTATCCTGCGCTCTCGTACCACGGCTCTGACAAACACATGGATAGCGGTCGCCATATTCATCCCAAATTCCTGGCACAATCCCTCAAATTGTCTCTTAAGCCCCTCTTCCATCCGCACGCTGAATGTTGTCTGCGCCATATTGAACACCCCCTTGAATATCCAAAAGCATACATTCCCTTGCCGCACCTGTACGGCTCTGTTCTCGGCAAATATCTACCTTCATTATAGCGAACGGGCGGAAAAAATCAACCGCGTCGAAATTGCTCTTTTTCGATCTTGGAGGAAAAGAGAACGCCGAAAAACCGTATTTCTCATAGAAAGCGGCATTCTTGCTCTCTTCCTGCATAATTTCAAAATACAGAATACGTAATCATACGATGAAAAGAGAGAATCCCCTGCCTTTGGCACACAGCCCAAACAGGGGATTCTCTTGCTTGCATCAATAGTATTCTATTGGCATCCTATGGTCGATGTACATGCTGTACTCAGTTGGGTAGAGCGTTGGGCGCTGCGAAAATGAAATGGTAGACATCAACGCCAGGAACACGCATGCTGCCCAGATCGCGCACGGCGCCCATGGATTTCCAAGTGCTGTAGATGACTTTGTTCGGCGTGTACACTTCCACGCCGTTGCTCAGTTCCGCAGCGATTTCATGAGCCGCAGGCGGACCCGAGCGAGTGCACCAATATTCGGTGTAGCTGCTGCCATTCTTCACGTAGACAGAGGAGCGCGCCTGATCGGTGCATTTCGTCTTCATGACGCTCTCACTGATCGAATAGCGCTCCACGGAGGCGAAACAGAGGCTGGACGAGAGTAACAACATAGCAAACGCCACGGAAAGTACTTTCTTCAGTTTCATAATGGTTCCCTCCTTTGAAAATTTTAAAATCAACCCGTGCGCCAACTCCTCTAGAACACCGGATGCCTGTTCTCATTATATCATATATTAGGCAATGAGCGTCCTCTCATAAATGAAAAGCAACCGCGCCGAAGAGGCGAATCATCTCCTCTAGGCGCGATGCATCCTCTACGAATCCATATCCAGACCTTCATTCTGACTGCCCATGCGATAGCCACGCAAATCCAGCGTCACATAGGTAAAGCCTGCCGACCGTACGGCATCTTCCATCTCTTCCCTGTGCTGCCAGAAAACATCGAACTCCGCCGGCTCGATCTCGATGCGTGCGAGTCTGCCGTGACAGCGCACGCGAAGCTGACCATGGATGTAACGGCGCAGGGCATTTTCTGCGACTTCCACCGCACGAAGGCGCTCCCTCGTCAATTCGATACCATACTCGATGCGCGAGGCTAGACAAGCGGCGCTGGGCTTCGACCATACGGGGACGCCCCACGCTTTCGCCACTTCGCGTATATCGCGCTTCGTCCACCGCGCTTCTTTCAAGGGCGAGGCGACGAAAGGAGCAAGCTCTTCGATCGCGGCGAGTCCTGGGCGATAGTCTCCCGCATCGTCAGCGTTCGTGCCATCGAGGACACGTCGGAAGCCATGTTCCTTCGCCCATGCGACCAACATTTCAAAGCGGCGCTTCTTGCAGTAGTAACAGCGGCGCTCGTCGTTCCTTACGACGTCGGATGAGGTGAGGTCGTCTGCCGGCAAAATCGTCAGGGGAACGCCCGCAAGAGCCGCGCAGCGCTTCGCGTCCTCTAGCTCCCTCTCAGCCAAAAGCTCAGATGCAGCGGTAGCGGCGACGACATGCGCCGCGCCGAGCGTGCGCACCGCCGCCACGAGCAGGACGGCGCTGTCGACGCCGCCCGACAGGGCGACGGCGGCAGAACCGTAGGACTGCAGAAGGGAGGAGAGTGTTTCCTCTTTTTCCTTTTCCATCATTCGCCAAGCCGCTCGCGCAGATCGTCGAGCGCTTCTTGGCGCACGCGCTTCAGCGGAATGCCCTCACGCGCAGCAATCTCGCGGCAGTCTTCATACTCGGGCGAGAGCGAAACGATCTTGCCGCCGTAGGCGCTGACCTTGCAGCGCACCTTGCCGTGCGGTGTATCGACGAGCGCCGTATGGCGCACAGCCTCGACGCGCTCATCGACGTGCAGCACGCGCATGCCAATGCTCGTCGTCTCGGAAAAGAGCAGAGAAAGGCACTGTGCCCTCTTGTCCTCCTCCACGAGAACGGACAGCATGTGCGCTGGGCGATTTTTCTTCATGTAGATAGGTGTCGTCCAGACATCGAGCGCACCGAGGGCGAAGAGGCGCTCGCTCACATAGCCGAAGAGCTGCGCGTCCATGTCGTCGATGTTTGTCTCGATGAGCGAGAGATCGCGCTTTCCACCGCTCTTGCACTCGCCGATATAGAGCCGCACAACGTTCGGCAGTTCGAGATCCCACGTGCCCGCACCGTAGGCGATGCATTCCGTCAGAAGATCTGTAGGCACATGATCGGAGAACTCGGCGAGTGCGGCGAGGACGGCGGCGCCCGTCGGCGTTGTCAACTCCTTCGCCGCACCTTCATGATAGGTGGGAAAAAGCCGCAGCAGCTCCGCCGTCGCGGGCGCGGGCACCATCATACGTCCGTGCTGCGTATGCACGGTGCCGCTTCCCGTATTCACGCGGGAAACGAAAATTTTCTCGATTTCAAGATAGTCGAGGCAGATCGCTATTCCCACTATGTCGACGATGGAATCGACAGCACCGACCTCGTGGAAATGCACGTCCTCTGGCCTCACACCGTGCACCTTGCCCTCCGCCTGCGCGAGAACGCCGAAGATCTTGAGACTCATCTCCTTGACTTCCGCGGAAAGCGACGAGCGCTCCAAGATTGTGCGCACATCATGCATCGTACGATGGTGATGCTCATGACTATGCTCATGTGCAGGCACAGCTCCTTCATTTGCATGTCCGTGGTCATGCTCGCAGCTATGTTCATGCGCATGGTCGTCTCCTTCCCCATGCTCGCAGCAATGCCAATGCGTTGCGCCCAAAAGTTCGACGTCGACATACGTCGCGGCAATGCCGTTCTTCTTCACGGAACTAACCTTCAAACGAAACTCTTCCGCCATCGGCAGGCGACGCAGTTCGGCTTCCAGCGTTTCCAGCGGCATGCCCGCCGCAAGGAACGCGCCGAGCAGCATGTTGCCGCTCAGTCCTGAAAAACAGTCCAAATATATCGCTCTCATATTTCACCTCGTCTGATTGATGCGGCTCGCCATCGCGCCCGCACCGAAGCCGTTGTCGATATTCACGACGGCGACACCTGTCGCACACGAATTGAGCATGGAAAGAAGCGCCGTCAACCCGTGAAACGATGCGCCATAGCCCACGCTCGTCGGCACGGCGATGACGGGACGCGCGACGAGGCCGCCAACGACGCTCGCGAGTGCCCCCTCCATGCCGGCGACGACGATGACGACATTCGCCGACATAAGTTCCTCCTTGTGGGCAAGCAAGCGATGGATGCCCGCGACGCCAACGTCATAAATCGTTCCGACGTCGTTTCCCATGAGCCTTGCTGTCAGCGCCGCTTCCTCGGCGACGGGGATGTCGCTCGTGCCCGCCGTGAGGACGAGTATGCGGTGCGCCGCATCCTCGCATCGCACCTTGCGCTCGACATAAACGATACGCGAAACCTCGTCGTAGTGCGCCTCAGGCAAGGCGGCAAGCACCGCCCGCGCCTTTTGTGCGTCAACACGCGTCGCCATGACGTTGCCCTCGCTCTCGGCGAGCAGCGTCTTCAAAATCTCGGCAATCTGCTCTGCCGTCTTGCCCGCGCCATAGACGACCTCAGCAAATCCTTGACGTTTCTCACGTCCCGTATCGACGGCGGCGAAGCCCAATTCCTTCTGCTCCACAAATCTCACCTCATCCTATGAATCTTCCTGCACAGAAAGCCTTGCAGGAAAATCTGCGGCTTCTCTCCGTCGCATAGACAAAAGGCGCTGCCTTGCACAGCGCCTTCTTCTCCGTTCATCAGCCTCTGGAACCGTGATTCAGATCGTCCTTTGCCTGCTGCACGACCTGCAGAGCGTTGCCGAGGTTGCCGATCAGATGGTCAAAGACCTGGTTCGCATATTGGTCGGCATCGTCTCTAAGCTGTTTTGCATTCGCCATGGTCTTTTCCATGATCTCGCGCTCCTGCTCCTTCGTCTGCTGCATGATCGCCTTGGCCTTCTCTTCTGCCTGCATGACGATCTCGTTCTTGTCGACAAGCTCCGCCGCGTACTTCTTCGCCTTCTCGATGAGTGCCGCAGCTTCGTCGTTCGCACGATCGAGAATCTCCTGACGCTCCTGCATGACCCGCTCCGCCTTCTGCAGTTCCAAAGGCAATTCGCGGCGCAACTCGTCAACAAGGTGGATGAGATCCGTCTCGTCAATGAGGCTCTTGTTCATCAAAGGCATGCGCCTCGACTCGACAACAAGATTTTCTATGGAATCCAAAATATTTTTTACAGCCATATTTCTGCCCGCCTTCTTTTCAAGAATATTGATATAAGGAAACATCTTCCTTCAATGATTTGTATCTTCAAAATGCCTATTTATAGCTAATTCTACACACTCGGGCACAAGTCCTGTCACGCGCCCGTGAAAATTTGCGATTTCCCGCACTCCCGAAGAACTGACGAAGGAATAGCGCGGATCCGTGAGCAAAAACACCGTCTCGATATCGGGCGCGATGTACTTAAGCATTTGCTCCTGCTTCTGCTCATACTCATAGTCCGTGACGGAACGCAGGCCGCGCACGATGACGGTCGCTCCTACGCTGCGCATGTATTCGGGCAGAAGCCCTTCGAAAGCGCCGACGCGCAAGTTCGGGATGTGGCGCGTCGCCTCTTCCAAAAGTTCCACGCGCTCTTCTACCGTGAAGAACGGCGTCTTTCGGATGTTGTGGAAAACGCCCACGATGAGCTCATCAAACATGCGGCTGGCGCGCTCGAAAATATCGACATGCCCGTTCGTCACAGGATCAAAACTCCCCGAGCATACAGCCTTGATCATCGGGATTCTCCTCCTCGCCCTTTGCAGCTCGCGTGAAAAAGCGTAGCTGTGTCGTCCTGCCATAAATCTCCTCGCGTACGCAACGGAGATTTTGCAGCGCCGGAAGCGCCTCCTCCGTGCCGTGCTCCACGATCATGCAGCCATCGGGCGTGAGCAGACCTCCTCTATCCACAGAAGAAAGAGCCTTCTCCCAAAGCCCCCGTCGGTACGGCGGATCGCAGAAAATCAAGTCGAAGGAACGCCCCAGAGCGCCAAGGCGCGCCAAGACGCGCAGAGCATCAGCACGCACGACCTCAGCATGCTCTAAAAGCCGCGTCTTAGCGGCATTTTCCTCGATCAGAGATGCCGTCTTCTCGTCGACAAAGAGTGCCGACGCCGCACCGCGGCTCAAGGCCTCGAGTCCCAGAGCACCCGTCCCAGCGAAGAGATCGAGCACGCGCGCCTCTTCGACACGCCGTCCGAGGATATTGAAAAGCGACTCCTTGATGCGGTCTGCCGTTGGCCGCGTAGCCTCGCCCTTCGGCGTTTTCAGGCGACAGCCACGCGCTGTGCCCGTGATGATACGCATAATCTCACCTCAAAGTCAAGGATGACCTTTCATATTCTATCATATTTTCTTCGTTTCGTGAACCGCACTATGCTATAATATTGAAAAATCGAATTGTTTTAGGAGGAACTTCCTTGAAAAAGCGACTTCTGTATTTCATCGTCCTCGCGCTCTGTGTCCTTTCACTCTTCCACGCTTTCCTGCGCCCTTCTTACGGCGGCGCACCGCTCAACGCCGTGCGTGAAAAGATGGGGCGCGTCGTTCTCGTGCCGCTCGACGGCAGACCACCGTGCCGCCAACTCGTACTCGACACCGCCGATGTCGCAGGAACAGAGATTGCCGCCCTGCCCTACGAGATGCAGGACTACTACACGATGCCGGGCCAAACGAAGGAGGCACAGAAGTGGCTGCGCGAAAATCTGGCGCAAAGCGACGCCGCCATCATCTCCATCGACCAGCTTCTCTACGGCGGTCTGCTCGCGGCACGCGAGGCGGACAAATCGCCCGACGAAATCGAGGCCTTCATCGCCTATCTGCGCGAACTGCACGCCGCGCATCCGACGGTTCCCATCTATGCCTTCTCCATCCTGCCGCGCATGATTCCGCCCGCGAACATCGATGACTATTACGACAACAAATACCTCCTCGCTTACTCGCGCCTCGCCGATCGCTATGCGCTCTGCGGCGCCCCCGAGGACGCTGCGAAGATGCAGGAACTGGAAGAGAAAATCAATCCCGCAAGCCTCGCGCAGTACCTCGCGCTCTTCGAGAAAAACGAGCGCCTCTCCCGCGCTCTCATCGAACTTGTCAAGGAAGGAACACTGGAACGACTCCTCATCGGACAGGACGATGGCGAAAAGTACAGCATCCCCAACATCGAGAAGCGCCATCTGCAGGCTTTTCTCATCGAAGAACAAATTCCAAAAGAAAAAGCTGCCATCGTCCACGGTGCCGACGAACTCGCGCTGACGCTTCTTGCTGCCATCTCTGCCGCAAAAAACGGTCACCATCCGCAGATCTTTCTCGATTGGAATGACGAATCAACGCCCGACGAAATCCTGCCCTTCATGGCGATTTCCCTGCGCGAAACGGCGCGGGAAAAAATCGCTGTTTTCGACGGCGAATGTACGGCGTCCGCCGCGAGCGCCGACTTCGTGCTCTTCATCAGCGCAGGCTCGGAAAAAACCCTCGCCTCTCGCCGAAAAAGTGTCGAGCGCATCGAAAGATACCTCGCCTCGGGCACGCCCGTCGCTCTCGTAGACCTCAGCCGCCACTTCGCAGCCGAGGAGACGCTGCTGCCGCTCCTGATCGAGCGCGGTACTCCCATCGAAGGGCTTCGCTCTTATGCCGGATGGAACACGGCGAGCAACTCCATCGGCACAGCACTCTCGCAAGCAGCGATTTTTACCGCCGCACGCGAAAAGGCGGCGACGCGAGAGGAAGTTCTCGCACTTCACGCTGCGAATCTCAAGCTGCTCAACAATCGTTTCTTGGAAGACTATTTCTACCTCAAAGACGTCATCACTCTCGTCAATACGAACCTCAAGAAAAACGGCACAAAAAACGTCTACGACCTCGACTTAGAACGCGACTACCTCGCGGCGACCGCGATGCTCAGAGAAGCGATGAATGACCGTCTGCAGACCTTCAAGAGCACAAAGGCGTGCCGTCGCCCCTTCCGCGTCCATCTGCCCGGCGGAGAAAGCGCCGAACTCGCCGTCTACGACCTCCAAACCGACATGAGCTTCCCATGGCCGCGCACCTTCGAGATCTATTTGGAAACGACACCCTTCATAGCCGTGCAGTGACGGTTCAAGGGAACAATTCTGCATGAGACGTCAAAACCTACGAATATGAAAAAACCGCCGAACGAAATCGGCGGTTATATTTTTAAATGGCGGAGTGGAGAGGATTCGAACCTCCGCTGCAGTTGCCCACACTAACGATTTAGCAAACCGTCCTCTTCAGCCTCTTGAGTACCACTCCATATGCGATTGACGCGCAAGCTACGGAAAATCTGTCCGCAAGCTTACGACATAAGATATAATAACAGACCCATGCCGCCTTGTCAACCGAAATTTTCCGTAAGCTACATGATCTCCTTGTGCCTGCGCTGCCAGCCCGGCAGAAGCCTGCCCGTGCTCCACGGCTCCATGACCTCGCGGCTGCGGTAAGGCCGTGCGCCCCAGCGTGCGGGAATCTTCTTGCCGAGCAGCTTTTCCAGACGCGCGGCGATTTCCCGAAGCGATAGCGCCGTCCCTGCACTTACGGCGTACTCGCCGCAGATGTCCGCTCTGTCCGCTGCAAGATACTCTGCCGCGAGCCGAAAAGCTTCGGCGACGTCATCGACATGGACGAGATCGAGCTTCTGCTCGCCGGGCGAAAGAGCGAGCTCTTCGCCCGTCTTTGCCGCCTCCTCTAAGAGCGCGAGAATCTTGCGCCGCGTATCGCCCTCGCCATAGGTATCGAAGAGCTTCAAACCGACGGCATGAAGCCCCGCCGTCTCCTCGTAGTAGCGCAGCATGACCTCGAATGCTTCCTTCGTCGCCGCATAGAGGTTGACGGGCGAATATTGCATCCCTTGATAGTGCTGCCAGCTCGTGCCCGCAAAGACGAAGCGGCGCACATCGTTCTTCGCCATCGCTTCCAGCAGCTCCGTGCCGAAGAGGATGTTGCTCGCGACGAGCGCCGGAATGTCCGCACTCTCATGCGCGGCAAGGTAGAGCGAAGCGAGATGGCAGACGACCGTCGGCTCCGCTTCGCACACGATATCCGTGAGCGTGCCGCCCACGTACACATGGAAATCGACACGCCCGCGCACCGCAGCGGAAAGCGCCTCCAAATCCGACGACGGGCGCACGATGGCAGCGACCTCCCAGCCCGCCTCGATCATGCGCTGCGCGAGATGCCTGCCGACAAAGCCTGTGACGCCCGTCAAGAGGATGCGCTTCTTCATCGCGCACCGCCCCCCTTTCTCTGCACGATTTCACGCGCCCAGCCACAAAGCATCTCGTCCTCGGGGAAGATCCGCGCGAAATGGCGCACGGAACTCTTGCTCTCGCCCAAGAGGATTTCCGGCAGCTCCTTCGGCACGCTCCCCTGCGCAAAACCTTCGTGAAGCGGCGGCGGCAGGAAGTTCAAAAATACCTCATGCGGGTCTTTTCCCATGCCGGTGAAATCGCACATCGTCTTCTCCATTTTCATGACCGCATCGTAGATGGCGTTCAAATGCGCCGCCGTGCGCCCTACGGAAAAATTCTCCTCGATATAGCGCCGCGCATTTCGCCCGAGCCGCGCACGCTCCTCAGGATGCGCATAGAGACGGCGCAGAGCCTGCTCGAATTCCTCAGGCGTGCGCACCAAGAGTCCCGTTTCGCCGTGACGCACGAGATGTTTTTCCGCACATTGGTCGAGCGCGACGACAGCAAGACCCGCATTCATCGCCTCAAGCAACACATTCTCCGTCGTGCCGAAATGCTGCGGATTGAGCAGATAGGCGAAGACATCCATACGGCGCAGTTCCGCCGCCACATCCGTCACATAGCCCGCAAAGGAAAGCTGCTCGGCAAGACCGAAAGGCGCCGCATCGCGGCGAATCCGCGCCTCGTTCTGCGCATCGCCGACCAGACGAAAAAAAACGCCGCATATGTCCTTGACACGCGCACAGAAGCGCACAAAATCGGGATGCAGCTTCGCATAGGAAAGCGTGCCGACGTAGCCGACAGAAAATCCCGTGTGCGCCTCATGACGCGGCTCCTCTGCCGAGAAGTCGCCGACGCTGTTGACCATCGCGGCGTGCTCCTTCGCCCAAGTGCGCTGCGCCGCGTCCCAGAAAGGATTCTCATACGAATATGCCGACGTGAATACGAAGCGCTGCGGCACGCGCAGGAATGCGGGCGGCAGCCAAGGATAGAACGCGCCCGAAACGTGCGCCCAGAGGACGAGCCGCGCGGGCACGGGCGAAAGCTCCAGCAAGAAGCGCACCATGCGCGGGTGATGCCACCACTCCAACTGCACGATGTCCGCGCGCGCCATCGCCTCGGCGATCTTCGCCGCATCCTGCTCGACGTGTGCGGCGACGCCCACCTCGGCAAGAAGATCGAAGAAATTGCGCTTCTCCGGCTCTTCGAGCAGCAGAAGCTCGTGGCGATCCCCGCCCTCGGCAGCAAAGGCGGCAAGAAGCCCCGAAAGCACCTTGCCGACACCGCCGCCCATGTGCGTCGTGATATGAAGTATCTCGCGCATCGTCATCCCCCTCGCACATCGACACATCCAAACGATCAAACCATCAAAACGGACTCGAAAAATCTGCCAAAGAAACGAACCCCTGATCGCGCTCCGACAGAAGCGGCGAGGAAACGCCCCAGTCGATACCCGCCGTATCCCAGCGTATGCCCGCATCACACGCGGGTGCATAGACGCTCGTCACCTTGTACATCATGACGGCTTCATCGCTCAAAGTCAAAAATCCGTGCGCCATGCCGCGCGGGATATAAATCATCTCGCCCGAACCTCCGGACAGCATGAAGCTCTGATGCGCGCCATACGTCGAGGACGCGCGGCGCAAGTCGAGCACGACATCAAGCACCTTGCCGCTCATGCACCAGACGAGCTTCTCGTGGTCGGCGGGCGGCAATTGGAAGTGGAGACCGCGCAGCACATTCCTCTTGGAAACGGAGAAGTATTCCTCTCGAAACTCCGTCGTCAATCCCAACTCGCGAAAAGCGCCCTCATGGTACACCTTCGTGAAAGAGCCGCGCATATCCTCGCGCACCTTCGTGCGCAGGACATAGCAGCCTGCAAGCCGCGTTTCCTCACGCGTGAAAATCCCTGCTGCCTCCGTCACGTCCAATCCTCCTCTGAAAACGCCTGCTCGAAGCTGCACGGACGCAGCTCCAAGACCTCCTCGATCGTCATGCCCATGCGCTGCTCGAAATCCTCCTTGATCGCAAAGAGCGCCGCCCATCGTGAGGGGACGTTCGCCGCATCAAGTCCGTAGCGGCGGATGATATCGACGAGCCGCTTCTCCAGGACGACGATGCCCGAAGCGTCGCCCAAGACGTCAGCAAGCTGAATCAGGCGATCGTAATCCGTGTAGGTGATGCTTGGAAGGTACTCTCGCAAGAAAGCGATATCCTCCTCCGTGCTGTCCCAAACGCCCGTGACCGAACGCGCATCCTGCACGGGAAAGGAATGTGTGAGGCAGATGCGCGCCGCCTCCTCGTAGCCTTCTGCCAAAAGGTAGCGCCAGCCGCAGAAAATGTGATTGATGCGCATCTCACCGAAGCGCCGCCCGATGTCGTGCAAAAAACCATAGGCACATGCAAGATCGCCGTCCATCGCCGGCACACGCGCCGCAATCTTCCCCGCCGCCAGCCCGACATAGTACGAGTGACGAATCCACAGCTTCGGCGCGCGCCTATGCGCCTCACGCAGATACTCTCGGGCGATTGCCGCCGTCAACTTCCGCTGTCCCGTCATAATGCATAAAGCACCGTTTCACCGCTCGTCGCGCTGTGCTGACGCAGGAAGAAACGGTAGAACGGATAGCGCTCCATGAGCAGCTCCGGGATGCGCACATAGTCCTCCAAGCTGTGATAGACGCAGACCGCAAGCTTCGGGCGATGCTGCTCGATCGTCTTTGCCGCGCCGAGAAGCGCGTTGTACTCCGCCCCCTCAATATCCATCTTGAGAAGCGTGCACGCTGCGCCCTGCAGCACATCGTCGAGCGGACGCGCCGCGATGCCCGCCGCCTTTTCGTGTGCATCCGCGCCCGCCAGTCGCGAAGCCGACGGCGTCGCGGCGTTGCTTTGAAATACGAGCCGCTCATCCTTATCCCATAACGCACACGGATGAATGCGCACATCGTCCCTGCCCTCGTATTTCTTTAATAGATACGCATAGTTCTCCGCATCCGGCTCAAACCCGTGGACAAATATGCCCCCCCCGTGGATTGCACGGTCGATTTCCTCGCCATGACACACGCCCGCATCGACAAAGACCTCCCCTTGCGCAAGTTCACCGATAACATCGTTGCCGAAGTATTGGTTCGGCTCATAGAGCGAAAAATCTACAGGCCTGCCGCTCTTCATGTTCGCGATAAGCGAGCGATAAATATGACGTGACTTCTCGTCAGAGAACTTCTGCGCGATCTTCTCGATTCGGGCGTGTTCCGCAGAAAAATAGCACGCAGCGTCAAGCTGTACGGCGGAATAGACCGTCGCCTTGACCATTCTGTGCTCCAGCAAAGAAAGGATTTCGAGCAGGAAGATGCCCGTCGCGCCGATGACGACGGACAGCCGCCCGCCCTTGGCGTACATATCCTCACTCCGTTGATAGAACGTCTCGGGCGCGGCGACCTCGATGCCTGCGATACGGCTGCCGTGCTTCGCCGCGTTGCTGTCCACCCAGAAGATCGGCTTCTTGCCCTCGGGCGCACAGTACGTCCGATAAAACGCCTGCGCCACACGCCCCGTACCCCAGATGACGTATGGCGCGGCAAAAAGCTCCGACCATTCGCCCGCTGCAAACTTTTCCATCGACATTCCTTCATCACCCCACACATTTTTCATCCGTCGGTTTCACGAGGTCAAGAATGTTGATGACGTTCTTGACGCGCGGAAACGCCTGATGAATCTGCTTCTCGATGGTAGACATCAGAGAAACGACAGGCACGACGACCGTATCGATCTTCTCCGCATCCAAAATCTCAGGGCTGTGGATGAGATGCCCATCGACCTCGCTGCCCTGCTTGATCTTCGAATTGTCAATGAGAAAGACGCCTGTCGCTCCGACGAAAGGCAGGTCGGGGATCATCGTGGCAAAGTAGTCGTTGATGCCCCAGAAAGCAATCTTGCCGCATTCCTCGCGCAAAATCTCCACCGATGACGTGATGTAGCGCACGACTTCGGGCAAGATCGGCAGTTTGTGCTTCTTGCCGCACTTCTTGCACGTCAGGACGTTGCGCGTGAAAAATCGCACGTTCTCCCAACGGTTCTCCTCGCTGCATTCCGTGCATTTTCCCGTGAAGCTCAAAGCGCGGTGCGCATAATCAACATACACGTCATGAATGTCCTCCGGCGGCAGGAAAGCGCGCTGCGGCAGGCGCATGACCTCGCCTGCAAGCCAGTCCAGCTCCTCCTTCGACATCTTCGAAAGGTTCACGACAGGGCAGCCGTCGCGGATGAACTTCACCTCGTCCTTGATGATGCCGCGTGCGAGCGCCGTCTTATAGAGCGGCGTTCCCGGATACGTCGTGATGAAGTTCAGCGTGATGCCGTATTCCGTATGTGCCTTCCACCAATCGAGCGTGCGCTTCGCCGTCTCGATCGTTTCCTCCACATCGCCGAAGATGAAGCCGCCCTGAATCGTCAGCCCGTACTGGTAGGCGAGAGCCAGAGCCTTCTCCGTCTGCTCGAAACGGATCTTCTTGTTCATGCTGCGCAGAATGCCGTCGTCTGCACTCTCCAAACCGAAGCCCATCGTCACGCAGTTCGAGTCCTTGAGGATGCGCACCATCTCCTCCGTGACATCGCATACGCGGAACTGCGCCCACCAGCGAATGTTGTACGGCTTAATACGCGCACAGAATTCGACCACGCGCTGCATGTTGATGGCAAAAAGCTCGTCCGACACAAAAATGTACTTGATACGATACTTTTCCACGAGGAGGTCTAGTTCCTCGAAGAAATTGTCCAACGAACGCTTGCGGTAGTGACTGCCGCTCGTATGGAAGCAGAACGTGCACTGGAACGGGCACGAGCGGCTCGTCGTCATCGTGATCGCATGATCCTCGTTCATGCCGAGGAGACTCGGCACCATCGCGGCGATCTTCGAAAAGTCGAATCCCTCGTAGTCGGGGAAGGGAATCGCATCGAGATCGGCGACCTCTTTGCGCGCCTTCGTGCGCATCCAGACGCCGTCGTCACGGTAAACGATGCCCTCGACTGCCATCACATCTTCGCCGCGCTCCAAGGCATGACAAAGCGCCGGCGTCGTCTCCTCGCCCTCGCCGACGATGCCGTAGTCCGCAAACTCCAAGACCTCCATGCCCGCCGCAGGCGCACTCGTGATGATGCCGCCGCCTGCGACCGTAACGATGCGCGAATCGACATCCTTCGCCGCCTGCAAGATCTCGCGAATCGCTGGATATTGAAAAGACAGCCCGCCCGTCAGAACGACATCGATCGAGTGTGCTCGGATCTCTTCCGCTATGATCTCGCGCGTCACACCCTCGCGGCTGTTCATGTTCAGCGTAAATACGCGAAGCCCCGACTGCTTCATACTTGATGAAACGTAGGGGATTCCCAAAGGGAAATGATACCACTCGCCGATCGTATCGACAAAACGCGGCATGACCAACAAATAATTCATAAAAGCACCTCATGAAACACTTGCGATTGTATTCTACTATGAACCCCCAAGAAGTCAAGCCGAAGGGCGCAGACTGATTGGCTAGGTTTCTGTAAGGGCGGCGCACTTTTGTCCACAAAGTGGACGTTTGTGCGTGTAGTTTATCAAAGATCTTGAAATTTTTGCAGCACTCGCTCTGCATCATCATCGAGCATATCTTCCCTGCACATGATGTTGCGAAACGGGCGGCAGTCACGGCAGCTCGCATATAGATGCCGCTCATCGCGCAGGAGATGGCAGCGCATATCGTTGAGCGCCCGCCCTGTCCAAATGGAAGGGAAATCCTCTTTGAGAATATTGCCGACGGCGAGATCGTTGTCCCCAACGCAGCACGGCAGAATATCGCCATCCGGGTTTAACAGGCATTGATAGAACGGGAAGGAGCAAAGCCGCGCAGAAGAGATCTCGCCGCCCAACTGCGCTACATCCGACGTATTTTCATCCGCTAACGGAACGAGATGCTCGACGGCGGTCAAGTCAGCGACAGGATCGAATACTTCATGAAAATGTTCCTCTTTGTCCAAAGCGAAGTCCAAGATCTTGACGTACACCTTTGTACCCCCCCCGCATACTTTTGTCATTTCATGAAACTCCCGTATGTGTGCGACGAATGCCGAAAAATCGAGATCCACGCCGGAAACTTCCCGATACTTCTCAGCATCCATCCCCTGTATACTGATGCGCAGCCAATCAAGCCCCGCCGCAATGAGCTTTCGGGACAATTCTTTATGAAGAAGCGATCCGTTCGTGACGACATCAATGCTTTCCGCGATCTCCTTCTCCTTCGCATAGCGAATCATTTCAGGCAGATCAGGATGCAGAAGCGGCTCTCCCCACCCCACGAAATGCAGGACTTTCAATTGCCGCTTTCCCACAGCGCGAATCTGATCGACGAGACGGTAAAACGTAGCGAGCGGAAGCTGCACGTTCTTGCTGAACTTCTCCTGATCACTTTTCGCCTGCGTCAAACGACAGTAAAAGCAGCGGAAATTGCAGGCTCGCATCGGAAATACGGTCAGCGCATAGGGCATCGCAAGCGGGACGACATCCGCCAGCGGCCGCCGCTCCCCATGAACCGAAACACCGTCTTTCTTTATCACACGTTCTTCCCCCTATTGCCAAACACCTTTAACAAACGCTCTGCATCTTGATCGAGCACATCTTCCTCGAACATCGCATAGCGGTACTGTCTGCACTTCGCGCACGTCGTATACGCGGACTTTTCGCCGCGAAGCTGGGCTTCGAGGAAGGCTCGCAAGCGTTCGCCCTGCCAGATTGCGCGCACGGATTCTTTCGCAACGTCGCCCAATATCGCCGCCGTTTCCATGGCGCAGCATGGAACCATCTTGCCGTCGGGATTGAACTGCATCATGTAAAATGGCTGCGGGCAAACCTTTGCCATGCGCACGGCGGCGCCGTTCTGTGTCACATCGGCGAGCGCGTGACCCGCGAGCTTTTCGTAATCGATCTGCTCGACGGCGGGGATCAGATGCTCGACCGCGATGAAGTCGGCGATGTCGCCGAAGATGCGCAAAAACTCTGCTTCCTCACCATCGCCGAGCACACAGTCCATGATCTTCACATAGATCTTCGTATCGCCGCGATGCGCGTAGAGCCAGCCGATATTCTCCACGAGGTTTTGAAAAATGCCCCGTTTTTTCGTATAAGCGTATGCCGCATCCGAAAGACCCTGCAGAGAAATGCGGATGCGCCCGAGTCCCGCACGGACGAGCGCCGCAGACAACTCACGCGTCAGCCGCAGACCGTTCGTCACAATGTCGAGCGATTCGGCGACGCCCGCCGCCTTCGCACATGCGACCATCTCGGCAATCTGAGGATGCAGGAGCGGCTCGCCCGTACCTGCAAAGCGCAGCATTTTGAGCGGGCTGGGAAACTCGGCAAGATCGGCGATGAACTTTCGGTAAAGTCCCATGTCAAGCACGGTCTTGGCAGCGATGAAGCCGCGCTCCTCCAACGGCACGGAGTGGATGCAATAGGCGCACGCGAGATTGCACGCATAGACAGGAAATACTTGGATGGAAAACGGCGTATCGAGCGGCAGTCGGTCGGCGAGACGCTGCCTCTTGCCGCCGGGCGTCTGCCCGTCGATGCGCTGCGCCTTCATCGCCATGCCTCCAAACGCTTGAGGATCTCTTCTGCCGCACCGTCCAAGATATCCTCTGGGTGCGCGACGTCATTCGGTGCGCAGCAGTGCGCGCAGCGCCTGTTCTCCTCGCGCCTGCCTTCAAGCTGCAGGCGCCAGAACTCGCGCAGCTTTTCCCCGTGCCACATATCCAGGATGCGCTCTTCATGCACATTGCCGAGGACGACCGGCTTGTATATCGTATCGCACGGCTCGACGTCGCCGTTCGGAAACACGCCGAGCATATAGAAGGCGAGCGGACAGACCTTGCGGATGCCGTCCGTCTTGCCGCCGTAGCGGTCGTACTCGACTTCCATGCCCTGCGTCAGCTCCACACCGTCGTAGGCGGGCAGCATGTGCTCGATATACATGCGGTCCGTCATGTCGGAAAAGAGCGCGTAGAACTTCTCGTCCTCGCCCTCGTCGAGCGCCACATCCATGACCTTCAGGAAGAGCTTTGTCTTGCCGCGGTGCGCGTAGAAATAGCGCAGGTTCTCCAACAGCTCCTCAAAGTTCACGCGCGCCTTGCAGATCGACGCATACTTCTCCGAAGAAAGCCCCTGCAGCGACACGCGCAGGGTATCGAGCCCCGCGTCGATGAGCGCGTCGGCGAGCGCGTGGTGCAGCAGGGAAGCGTTTGAGATGATCTCAATGCGCTCGGCGACGCCCTTTTCCTTCGCCAGGCACACCATATCGGCGATGTGGGGATTTAAGAGCGGCTCACCCTGCCCCGTCAGAGACAGCATCTTGAGCTTCTGCGGAAACTCCGCGAGCTGTTCGATCGTCTTCTCATACGTTTCCATCGTCATGTGCTCGGGCTTGAAGTCGTACTGGCGCTTCATCTCGGCATGGCCAAGCGAGTGACCGCAGTAGGCGCACTTGAAGTTGCAGTACGTCGTCGGAAAGACGAAAGCGCTGTAGGGAGCAGCGAGCGGCACGACATCCGCGAGATGCACGCGCTCCGTCCCGTAGATCGGTTTGATTTCAGACGCCATATCCTTCCTCCTCAGGAAAAGAGCGGCAGGAGTCTTTCTGCATCCGCATCGAGATCCTCCGCCGGATTATTGATCGCATTGAAGCATGTGCAGCCGCGACACTCGGGCACCTCATCCTTGCGCTTTTGCAGCAGCATGCGCAAAAATGCCCGGCGCTTCGGGCCGTTCCAGATCTCGACGAGCGACTGCTCCTTCGCATTGCCCATCGACAGCCCCCTGCCCAGTCCGGGCACGGGACAGGGAAACGTATGCCCCTCGCAGCCGATCTGCAGAAAGTAGAAGGACTGCGCGCAGACCTTGCGGTCGAGGTCGAGCTCCTCGCCGTAGAAATTCTTCGAGCCGTCCACGACACCCTTGAGGTCTTCCATCTGCTGCTGCATGACGACGAGATGCTCGATATAGATGCGATCCGCCATCGGGCTGAAGAGCGAAAGGAAGCGTTCCTGCTCCTCTTTCGTCGGCACGGTCGCGTCGATCGCCTTGATGTAGATCGCCGTATCCTTCTTGTGAGCAAAGAGGTAGCGCAGGTTTTCGAGATACTGCTCGAAGTCGATGCGCACGCCGCACGTCTTCTCATAGCCGGCGGCGTCGAGCCCCTGCACGGAGATGTTGATGTTCGTGATACCCGCCGCGACGAGTGCGTCGCTCTTCTCGGGCGTGAGCAGAAGCCCATTCGTGATGACCTCCACACGCCCCGCGATGTCGGCGTCGACGATCTTTTTGACGAACGTCGGCAAAAGCGGATTCGTCAGCGGCTCACCCAGCCCCGAAAAGACGATGCGCTTGACACCGCCCTTCGGGAACTCTTTGAGATCGTGCACGATCTTATCAAAGTACGCCTCATCCATGTGCAGCATGCGGTGCCCGAGCTTCTGGAACTCGCCGCCCGCCTCGTCGCGCGTCGAATGGATGCAGTAAAAGCACTTGAAGTTGCAGTATTTCGTCTGCTCGATGTATACGGTGAAAGGCTGCGCCAGCGGTATGATGTCCGCAAGCTTCTTCCTCTTCGTGTCATAATTCGGTTTGATTTCTGCCATATTTATTCTCCATCTGCAAAAGCATAGACAACGGTTTCCAATCCCATATATTGATAATTGCGCACATAGAAACGATAGCCGCTGTAAAACTCGCGCAGCAAGAGCGGTATGCGCCAGATATGCGACATGTCGTGGTAAATGCAGATCGCGAGCTGCGGATGATGCTCGCGGATAAGCCTTTCCGCGCCGTGCAGGGCTTCGATCTCCATGCCCTCGATGTCCATCTTGATGAACGTCGGCGCTTCGCCCGCGAACATCGTATCGAGCGATACGCACTGGATGACGTGTGCGCCCGCCGCTTCCCGCTTCACGGCGGACTTGCCCTCCTCTGCCGCGCCGAAGCGGATCTGCTGCGTCGTGCTCGAAACGCCGCACGGCACGATGACCGCACGCGGGATCGCGAGCTCCTCAGCTGCGGCATGGATGCGCGTAACGAGCTCCTGCTGCGGCTCAAACGCAAAGTAGTCGTGCATCTCTCTGCCCGCCGCCGAAAGAGCGCGCAGCGTGTCGCCGTCAAAGGCGCCGCAGTCAACGAAGAAGCGCATGTCCGCCTTCTCCGGCACGTCGTGCGCCGCATACTGCAGGCGCAGCGGCAAAGGATCGGGGAAGATGGAAAAATCACGGCGCAGATACGCCTCGATCTGCGTCATGTAGAAGAAGCGTTCCGCCTCTGTCTGCCAAAGCGCATATGCCGCAAGGACAGCCTCTTCGTCGCCGGCGAAGTCGCGCTCGATGTCGTAGTCACCGATGAAGATGTTGCGGCAGAACGATGCACTGTCAAAACTCCGCCAGTCGAGCTCGTGCAGCGCGACGACGAGCGGAAAGCCTGCCGTCTGAAGCACCTCGCGAAGTGCAGGCTCATCCTCCAGGGAAAAAAGCGCCGACAAAATGACGACGCTTTCCTCCTTCGGCACCGCCGCCATTTCCTCCAAAGTCAGGGCATCGACGCCCTGCTCGCGCAGCGCCGCCGCACGGCGGTCGATCAATCCCTTGACAGAAATGCCCGCCTCTTCCAGCGATGCCTTGAGCTTCTTGCCGAGATTTCCTGCTCCGTAGAGAAAGATATCCCTATGCGCAAAAGAAGAAACATCTACGGCACGGCTGTGCCACCTCGCCGACATAGCGCGCCGCAAATCGGCAAATCTCATTCGCTTTCCACCTCACTCATAACGCTCCAGGGAAAAGACCTCGCCGTCCTCTTCCATACGCCCCGCCATCCTGCCGCCGATGGAAAGATGATCTCGCATGATTTCAAGCAGAGCCTTGGGATCTTCGTAGTCGGCAAGCGGCATGCCGAGAATGATATAGTCATAGGTGCGCCCTTCTAAAGCGGCTTCAAGATCTCGCAGAGGCTGACAGAATACCTCGCCGCTGCAGATCGTCTTCAGATCGACCCAATACTTCGCATCCTGCACGAAAGCGGAAAGTGTCGCCCTGCCCAAATCATACGCCCGCAGGCAGTTTTTGAAATGCAGCAGATTGGCGCCGCAGCGCACATCTATGCCAAGAATGCGATTATCCTCGCACGGCGTCGAAGAATCCATGCACTTACGGCAAAGCTCATCATCCAGACGCGTATCCGTCCAGGCATCAACGCCAAAGTATTTGCGTCGAAAGGTCTCCCGCCCTTCCCGCAGATCGATCTGATAAGCCTCCTCCGACATCGCCGTGCCCGGCGCATGGTAGACGAAGGTATCACGACAAAACATCAAGCGATAACCGAGACGGCGATAGGTGAAGGACAGATCATCATCAGCAAAATTATAAAAAAATCCATAATCGGCTTCATACATCTTGCGCAGGGAAGAACGCATCAGCGATGCTGTAGGAATGAGGCGCAGGCGCTCCTCCCACTTTTTCGAATCGCTGACATTGTAGGCAGCCGCGGCCTCCTGCATTTCTCCGTATGTAGAAAATTCCAGCTTCACCTGCTGATAATAGCTTGTATAGTTTGCCGCGGGAACGACCATGCCGATGCGCGGATCAGATTCCATGCACGTGACAAGATTCTTGAGCCAGTCCTTCGTGACGACGACATCGCTCGGAATCGCGGCAAAGTATCTGCCGCGGATGAATTCATTGCCCGCCGCTCCCTTTGCCGCCAGATAACCAAACAAAGCGCCGCGATTTTCCCTGACATGGAAGATGCGCTTGCGCGGATGCTCAATGCTGCGGAAAAAGTCCAGCGTGCCGTCGGTCGAGCCGTTGTCAACGAGCAGCAGCTCATGGTCGACGTTCCGCGTATAGGCAAGGAGGGAATGAATCGCCATCTTCGTCTGATCTTCCAGATGATTGTAGGCTTGAAAGTACACTGTCACCAGCGGCGGCTCATCGCCGACGCAGAGATTAGCCGCCATCTCTCGCCGCGCAAAACCATCCCTCTGATGAACATTTGCGCCCGCTCCTCCCACATCAACCTCAACGACTTCTCCATAGTTCACGCTTATTTTCCTCCGTTGCCATAATCGGCGTCGTTTCCCATAACTCTAAACTCTTCTTATATCGAAATTCTCATGAACTTTCATAAGGAAGTACGAATAAAATGAAGCTCCCCCTATTCGCCCTAAACTTATCCGTACCACCATGAAGTTCGACAAAAATTCCGCTATCATTATAACACATTCATTTTCCCTGTTCGAAGGCAATAAAAAAAACCTCATTTCCAAGAAATGAGGCCGATATGACAATGGCAGGGGCAGTAAGACTTGAACTCACAACCTACGGTTTTGGAGACCGTTGCTCTACCAGTTGAGCTATACCCCTAAGATGGGGCGACTGGTGGGGCTCGAACCCACGAATGCTGGAGCCACAATCCAGTGTGTTAACCACTTCACCACAGCCGCCATAAGGTATGCCACCGCAAAAGCGGTGGCATGTCAGAACCAGCAGCTTTCTATCCTCCCAGGTCGTCTCCAACCAAGTACTTTCGACGTATGAGTGCTTAACGACTGTGTTCGGGATGGGAACAGGTGGAACCACTCAGCTATCGCCACTGGATTTCTTTGTTGAGGTGTGCCCTCAAAACTATACAGAAGACAAGAACATTTTAGGGTGACGAAACTTAGCGGTCAACGTCAACCAATCACCTGCGTCCCCTTGGGACTTGGTTCTTGGGACGTTTTCGCATACGACCTGTTACCCAATCGACTTTCGTCTCTTGGACAGGTCAGTAGGTCAAGCCCTCGGCGTATTAGTACGGGTCGGCTGCACGCCTTGCAGCGCTTCCACTCCCCGCCTATCAACCTCATCGTCTTTGAGGCGCCTTACCGGATTACTCCGTGAGAAACTTCATCTTAGGGCTGGTTTCACGCTTAGATGCTTTCAGCGTTTATCCTTTCCGGACGCAGCTACCCAGCTGCACGGCTGGCGCCATGACTGGTACACCGTTGGTCCGTCCACTCCGGTCCTCTCGTACTAGGAGCAGCCCCCTTCAGGTTTCTTCCGCCCGCGATGGATATGGACCGAACTGTCTCACGACGTTCTGAACCCAGCTCACGTACCACTTTAATGGGCGAACAGCCCAACCCTTGGGACCTGCTTCAGCCCCAGGATGTGATGAGCCGACATCGAGGTGCCAAACCTCCCCGTCGATATGGACTCTTGGGAGAGATTAGCCTGTTATCCCCAGGGTAGCTTTTATCCGTTGAGCGATGGCAATTCCACTCTCATTCCACCGGATCACTAAGCCCTACTTTCGTACCTGCTCGACTTGTCGGTCTCGCAGTCAAGCTCCCTTCTGCCTTTATGCTCTTCGCGCGATTTCTGTCCGCGCTGAGGGAACCTTTGGACGCCTCCGTTGCTCTTTCGGAGGCGACCGCCCCAGTCAAACTGCCCACCTGGCACTGTCCCGAGTGTCGTAACTACTCCGGTTAGATGACCAGCGGAGGAAGGGTGGTATCCCAACAGCGGCTCCGGGCGTCCTTGCGGCCGCCTTTCTTAGCCTCCCACCTATCCTGTACATCATCCGCCGGGCATCAATGCCAAGCTGCAGTAAAGCTCCATGGGGTCTTTCTGTCCAGTCGCGGGTAACCTGCATCTTCACAGGTATTTCAATTTCACCGGGCCCCTCGTCGAGACAGTGCCCAAATCGTTACGCCTTTCGTGCGGGTCGGAACTTACCCGACAAGGAATTTCGCTACCTTAGGACCGTTATAGTTACGGCCGCCGTTTACTGGGGCTTCAGCTCAAGGCTTCGGATTGCTCCTGACCTCTCCCCTTAACCTTCCAGCACCGGGCAGGCGTCAGCACCTATACGTCAGATTTCTCTTTTGCAGGCACCTGTGTTTGTGGTAAACAGTCGCTTGGGCTTCTCTTCTGTCGCCGGCCCCGGCTCCAACCGCAGGGGTCTTCACCAGTTCCGGCCATCCTTTTCCCGAAGTTACGGATGCAATTTGCAGAGTTCCTTAACGAGGGTTTTCCCGCGCACCTTAGGATCCTCTCCCTGCCTGCCTGTGTCGGTTTCGGTACGGGCGCAGTTTGTCTCGCTAGAAGCTTTTCTCGGCAGTGTGGTCCGCTCGGCTTCGGCTCACCCATAGGTTTGCCTCCCTGTCACGTCTCGGCTTTTACAAGGGGGATTTGCCTCCCTTGCAGCCTACCGGCTTCGACGCGCTCTTCCATTCGCGCGCCCAAGCTCCCTCCTGCGTCACTCCATCACTCAAACGACTCCCTGCGGTACTGGAATGTTTGCCAGTTGTCCATCGCCTATGCTTGCTGCCTCGGCTTAGGTCCCGACTGACCCTGGGACGACGAGCGTTGCCCAGGAAACCTCAGGCTTTCGGTGGGCCAGATTCTTGCTGGCCTTTTCGCTACTCATACCGGCATTCTCACTGCCATGCACTCCACCGCTCCTTCCGGTACGGCTTCGCCGCGCATGGTACGCTCCCCTACCCCGCATACTTTCGTATGCAGCCGCAGCTTCGGTTCTGTACTTGAGCCCCGGATATTTTCGGCGCAGGGACTCTCGACCAGTGAGCTATTACGCACTCTTTAAATGGTGGCTGCTTCTGAGCCAACATCCTGGTTGTTTTCGAATTCCTACATCCTTTTCCACTTAGTACAGCATTGGGGACCTTAGCTGGCGGTCTGGGCTGTTTCCCTCTTGCGTACGGGTCTTATCACTCGCACGCTGACTCCCGAGTTTGACATGCAGCCATTCGCAGTTTGACTGGGGTCGGTAGGCTTTACGCCCCCTTGCCCGATCAGTGCTCTACCGTCTGCATGCATCACTCGAGGCTAGCCCTAAAGCTATTTCGGGGAGAACCAGCTATCTCCACGTTCGATTGGCATTTCACCCCTATGCACAGCTCATCCCAAAGTTTTTCAACACTCACGGGTTCGGCCCTCCGCTCAATTTTACCTGAGTTTCAGCCTGGCCATGCATAGATCACTGTGGTTTCGGGTCTACCCCGTCGAACTCTTCGCCCTTTTAAGACTCGCTTTCGCTTCGGCTCCGCGTTTTCCGCTTAACCTCGCTCGACAGGATAACTCGCCGGTTCATTCTTCAATAGGCACGCCGTCGCGCATATAAAGCGCTTCGACTGCTTGTGGACATACGGTTTCAGGTTCTATTTCACTCCGCTCCCGCGGTTCTTTTCGCCTTTCCCTCACGGTACTTTCCTCTATCGGTCGTCAGGTAGTATTTTGCCTTGGATGGTGGTCCACCCGGCTTCCCACAGGGTTCCTCGTGTCCCGTGGTACTCTGGATTCCAGCCCGTTCTTCATCCTTTCGTGTACGAGGGTTTCACTCTCTTCGCCCGGCCTTCCCATGCCGTTCCACTAGGCTGCTTTCCCTTTGTGCTGGTCCTCAACCCCGAAAGCCCGAAAGCTTTCGGTTTGGGCTCTTCCCGCTTCGCTCGCCGCTACTGAGGGAATCTCGTTTGATTACTTTTCCTCCGGCTACTTAGATGTTTCAGTTCACCGGGTTTGTCTCCCTTTCGGGTAGTGCGACATGACTCGCACTGGGTTGCCCCATTCGGAGATCCGTGGATCGAGGCCTATTTGCGGCTCCCCACGGCTTTTCGCAGCTGATCGCGTCCTTCTTCGACTCCTGACGCCAAGGCATCCACCGTATGCCTTTCGTAGCTTGACTTTTCCACGGCTTTCGCCGTGTGTTTCGCCTCAAGGCATCATTTGTTTCTGATGCTTGGTTTGTGATCCTAAAATGTTCGGAAAATCTTTGCTGTATTTCTACAGCCTTCGATGATTTTCTTTCATTTTGTCTTCTGTGTAGTTTTCAAGGTACCACTCTGAGAGAACTGTGTTCCCTCAAAACTAGACAATGCAGAAAACCTGATGCCTCGACTTAAGATTAAGCTGCAACGGCTCGGCGCGGTCAACGTCTGCCAATCGCGCTTCGCCTTTCGGCTCGCGTTCTTGGGACGTTTTCGCGTACGAGCTGTTTCCGAATCAGCTACGCCCTTCGGGCTTGCTTCTTCGACAGCTCAGTATCCCTAGAAAGGAGGTGATCCAGCCGCACCTTCCGATACGGCTACCTTGTTACGACTTCACCCCAGTCATCGCCCCCGCCTTAGACGGCTGCCTCCTTGCGGTTGGCCCACCGGCTTTGGGCGTGAATGACTTCCGTGGTGTGACGGGCGGTGTGTACAAGGCCCGGGAACGTATTCACCGCAGTATGCTGACCTGCGATTACTAGCGATTCCGACTTCATGCAGGCGGGTTGCAGCCTGCAATCCGAACTGGGGGATGGTTTGTGGGGTCCGCTCCGGCTCGCGCCTTCGCTTCCCTCTGTCCATCCCATTGTAGTACGTGTGTAGCCCAGGACATAAGGGGCATGATGACTTGACGTCATCCCCGCCTTCCTCCGCGTTCTCCGCGGCAGTCTCCTTTGAGTTCCCGCCATTACGCGCTGGCAACAAAGGACAGGGGTTGCGCTCGTTGCGGGACTTAACCCAACATCTCACGACACGAGCTGACGACAGCCATGCACCACCTGTTTTCGTGTTCCCGAAGGAAGGGAGCTATCTCTAGCTCTTTCACTCAATGTCAAGCCCTGGTAAGGTTCTTCGCGTTGCGTCGAATTAAACCACATACTCCACCGCTTGTGCGGGCCCCCGTCAATTCCTTTGAGTTTCAGTCTTGCGACCGTACTCCCCAGGCGGAATGCTTATTGCGTTAACTCCGGCACAGGAGGGGTCGATACCTCCTACACCTAGCATTCATCGTTTACGGCCAGGACTACCGGGGTATCTAATCCCGTTCGCTCCCCTGGCTTTCGAGCCTCAGCGTCAGTTACAGTCCAGAAAGCCGCCTTCGCCACTGGTGTTCCTCCCAATATCTACGCATTTCACCGCTACACTGGGAATTCCGCTTTCCTCTCCTGCACTCAAGGCATACAGTTTCCATCCCCTCACGGGGTTGAGCCCCGCACTTTTAAGATGGACTTATATGTCCGCCTGCGCTCCCTTTACGCCCAATAATTCCGGACAACGCTCGCCACCTACGTATTACCGCGGCTGCTGGCACGTAGTTAGCCGTGGCTTCCTCGCTCGGTACCGTCACCCAAACTCAATATTCTCAAGCTCGGTTTTCGTCCCGTGCAACAGAGCTTTACGATCCGAAGACCTTCTTCACTCACGCGGCGTTGCTCCATCAGGCTTTCGCCCATTGTGGAAGATTCCCCACTGCTGCCTCCCGTAGGAGTCTGGGCCGTGTCTCAGTCCCAATGTGGCCGTTCATCCTCTCAGACCGGCTACTGATCGTCGCTTTGGTGGGCCGTTACCCCGCCAACTGGCTAATCAGACGCAGGCCCATCGACAGGCGATAGCATATTCAGAGGCCATCTTTCATCACCAGAGGATGCCCTCCGGTGACTTCATTCGGTATTAGCATTCCTTTCGGAATGTTGTCCCCATCCTGTCGGCAGGTTGCCTACGTGTTACTCACCCGTTTGCCACTCTCACCTTTACCGAAATAAAGGTTCCCGTTCGACTTGCATGTGTTAAGCACGCCGCCAGCGTTCGTCCTGAGCCAGGATCAAACTCTCCGAAAAAAACTTGATCTTTTTCCGCTATACTGCGTCACGGCTTCGCCGCGTGTCCTCGACGTACACGAGTACGTCTGCGGGACGCTGCTTCGCCGTTCCTTGCCTAGCGAAAAAATCTCTGCGTTTTTTTCACTAACTCCAGCCATGGTATCATCACAGTAGAATTAGTGAAAATCACTTTTCAAGTTTGCAGAGAGCCGTGATTGGCTCTTTTATCTTTGGATACGATTCTTTCGAATCGCATAAAGAAATTGTCGATTGCTTTTACAAATGTAGTTCACAATCGATGTTTCATCAAGATTTCTCTTGATGGACATCTGGCTTGAATCATATAGATGATTCATTTCTGCATTGTTTAGTTTTCAAGGAACACCGCCGAATTACTTCGGCTGTTCGCCGCTCGGTTGAGCTAGCCTATTTAGTATACTCGCTTCAGTGAATTTTGTCAAGCACCGTTTTTCATGTCCGCCAGGACTCAGGAGCCGTTTTTCTCCGAACCTTTCACTTGCTGTCCGCTCTCTTCGCGACTTGACCTATTCTACACGAAGACTTCACGCCTGTCAACATCTTTCTTTTCTTTCATTTTGTCCACTGGAATAGAACAAAAAGAGGAGCCGCTTGCCGCAGCTCCCCTTTTTGTTCTTTCACTCTGCTTCTGTTTCCAGCTTCATCTCCACGACGGGCGCAGCGTCGCGCTTTCTCGCATAGAGCAGGTAATAAAGTCCTGCACAAAGGAGTGCGGCTACACCGCAGGCGGCATAGATGCCTTCGAAACCAATGCCGTCCTTGAACGCGCCAAGCGCATAGGGGCCGACGCCGAGACCGAGGTCGAGCGCGATGAAGTACGTCGATACGGCGACGCCGATGCGATACTCGGTGACGAGCTTCACGCAGATCGCCTGCCCGTTCGACATGAACGTGCCGTAGCCGAGGCCAACGAACACGCCCGCGAGGAGAAGCGTCCAGCTTTGCGTCGTGACGCTCAGTAGCAGAAGCCCGATGGCAAGGCACGCATATGTCGGGTACATCACGAAGTCCTCTCCCTTGCGGTCGAACATGACGCCGGCAACAGGACGTGCGAGCGTGATCGTCAGGGCGTAGACAAGGAAGAATACCGTGCCTGCGCCGATGAGACCAAGTTCCTGCGCATACGTCGCAAGGAAGCTCAGAACACTCGAATAGCTGATGCCCATGATGAACGCCACGATGGAAATGGACGTGACCTTCGGCTCCAAGAAGTTGCTAATGCTGAACTTCTTAAGCTCCGCCTTCTTCTCTGCCGAAAGCTCCATCTCCGGCACCTTGAGGGCGACGATGGAAACGAGGCAGACGACGAGCATGGCGACGCAGAAATCAATGATGTAATTGAACGTCATCGTATGCTGCATGAGCATGCCGAGGAATGGGCCGATGGCGGCAGCGAGGCTCATGCTCAAGGCGTAGTAGTTGATGCCCTCGCCGCGGCGCGTCACAGGAATGATGCTCGATACGATCGTGCTCGTCGCCGTCGAGGCGATGCCGTAGCCGATGCCGTTCAGACAGCGCACGATGTAGAGCATGGAAAGGGAATCGACGAAGAAATACAGGAGCGTCGTCGCAAGATAGAAGATGATGCCTGCATAGAGCATGAACTTTCTTCCATAAAGCTCGATGGAATGACCGGCGACCATGCGTGCGAGCAGTGTGCCGAGGATGAAGATGCCGGATGCCAGCCCCGCCTCGCTCATCGACGCGTTGAGCGTCTTGATCGCTTCGGATGCGATGATGACCATGAGCATGTAATAGATGATATAGATCAAGAAGTTCACCAAGGTATCAAGAATGAACTCCTTCGTCCATAACTTTTCATGTTCCACGTTTAACAACGACCTTTCTTTACCGAACGCGCTTCTTAGCGCTGCGGCGATTTCTTAAAAATGAACTGTACCCGATTATAAGCATCGACCTCCGTTTTGTATAGCGCATAAAAAAGATGGGAGTTATCGCAAAAAGCGATAACTCCCGACGTCATTCCTCAACGTGATCTCCACACTCACATCTCACCCGTACTCCGATAAATTTTCTGAACATATTCAACGTAGGTACGAATATGGCGCAGACGCGGGTTTTCCTTCTTATATACAAGCACAGCGTCGAGTGTCAGCGCGGGGGCAAGGGAAGAGAAACCCGACGTGATGCCGAGCGCTTCGATGAAGCGGCGCGGCAAGAGCGCACCCGCCGGATTTTCCCGGCAAAAATGCACCATCGCATACGGCGTCGAAAGACGCGCCGCCACTACGGGCATCTCTTCACCGAAGTAGCGCTCGTAGACGCGATTCATCGACGACTTCACGGGATAAAACACGAGCGGCTGCTTCGCCGCCCAAGATCGCGTTGCATCGCCTTCGGCGCGCGCAAGGCAAGGTGCATAAAAAACGATGTCATCATCGGAAAAATGCACGCACTCCCATCCGTCAAAACTCATCTCTTCCAAGCGATATACCGAGGCAACGTCGATGCGGTCTTCCAGAAGCCCACATCGAATCTCATCTTCCTCCATTTCAAAAACATTGAGGCAAATCTTCTCATTCTGCTTCTGAAAGTACGATACATGACGATTCATGTGAACATCGCCCAGAGAGCGCAGTACGGCGACATTTAGCTCGACAGGCTTGCGTTTCACGCTTTCTTGCACCTTCGCCACCGCGTCCCTCAGCTGCTCGACGCAAAGCTGCGCTTTCGCCAGAAACGCCGCGCCCTCCTCCGTCAAGTCGCTGCCGCGCGTCGAGCGGCGGATCAAAGTGACGCCAACCACCTCTTCGAGCTTCTTCATCTGCATGCTGAACGCTGACTGTGTAATATTCGCTTCCTGTGCGGCAAGCGAAAAATTCCTGACCCTGCCATAGATGATGAAACATTCCAACTGATGTATGCTCGGCAGTTCGCCCATGCCGCAGCCTCCCTTCGACAGGAGAATCCCTGCCGTATTTTCTCTAAAACAAAAAGCGGCTTCTGCGCCTAAGCAGAAAACCGCTTGAATACCCTATGGTGGAGACGAGGGGGATCGAACCCCTGACCTCTTGCATGCCATGCAAGCGCTCTCCCAGCTGAGCTACGCCCCCGTGGACAAGTTACTTTGCTAGTATACAGCACGAAAGCAAAAAGCGCAAGCCCTTTTTGTAAAAAATTTCATGCGCTCGGATACGCTTTTCGATAGCTGCCGTCGAGGATATGCTGCCACCATGCGCGGTTTTCCAGATACCATGCAATCGTGCGCTCGATGCCGTCTTCGAATCTCGTCTCGGGCAGCCAGCCGAGTTCCGTATGGATCTTCGTCGGATCGATCGCATAGCGGCGGTCATGTCCCTTCCTGTCCGCCACATACGAGATGAGGCTCTCAGGCTTCTTCAAGGCGCGAAGGATGACCTTGACGACGTCGATGTTGGCGCGTTCGTTGTGACCGCCGATGTTGTAGACCTCTCCCGTGCGTCCCTTCTGCAGCACGAGGTCAATGGCGCGGCAGTGATCCTCGACGTAGAGCCAGTCGCGCACGTTGGCGCCGTCGCCATAGACGGGAAGCTGCTCGTCGGCAAGCGCCTTGACGATCATCAGCGGGATGAGTTTCTCGGGAAAATGGTACAGGCCATAGTTGTTCGAGCAGCGCGAGATCGTCACGGGCAGGCCGTATGTGCGACTATAAGCGAGTACGAGGAGATCGGCGCTCGCCTTCGAGGATGAATACGGGCTCGACGTATGCAAGGGAGTCTCCTCAGTGAAGAAGAGATCGGGGCGGTCGAGCGGCAAATCGCCGTAGACTTCATCCGTCGACACCTGATGGTAGCGCGAAATGCCGTACTCGCGGCAAGCGTCCATGAGAACGCTCGTGCCGATGATGTTCGTCTGCAGGAAGATCTCCGGCGTCTCGATCGAGCGGTCGACATGACTTTCCGCCGCGAAATTCACAACGACATCGGGTTTCTCGGCGCGAAAGAGCGCGTAAATCGCCTCGCGGTCGCATATATTGCAGTGGGCGAAGCGAAAGCGCGGCTCTTCTGCGAGATCGAGCAGAGATTCATAGTCGCCCGCATACGTCAGCGCATCGACGCAAAGAATCTCTGCATCCGCGTGCGCCTTCATCATATAGTGGACAAAATTGCTACCGATAAAGCCGGCGCCGCCAGTCACAAGATACTTCACGCCTTTTCCTCCCCATAGACGAAATTGAGCTGAGCTTCCCGCTCGGCGAGCGGCGGCGCCGCCTCGTCCTTCGCCGAAAGAACCGTCGGCGCGATCTCCCAGTCAACGCCGATGACAGGATCGCTCCAAAGAATGTTGCCGTCGCACTCCGGCGCATAGTAATTGTCCGCCTTGTACTGCACCTCGACGTCATCCGTCAAGGTGATGAAACCATGCGCGAAACCGCGCGGAATCATCAGCTGTCTCTTGTTTTCCGCCGAAAGGCGCACGGAAACCCACTTCGCATACTGCGGCGAACCCTTTCGTATGTCAACGGCGACGTCTAAGATCTCGCCGCGCGTGCAGCGCAGGAGTTTCGCCTGCGCCATGGGATTCTTCTGGTAGTGAAGTCCGCGCAGCGTACCCTTTTCCGCTGAGAAAGACTGATTGTCCTGCACGAAGTCGTAGAAGAGACCCGCCTCTTCCATCTTCTTTTTCGACCAGCTCTCCATGAACCAGCCGCGTGCATCGCCGAACACCTTCGGTTCCAAGATAAAGACACCCTTGAGGCGCGTTTCCGTCACATTCATTTCTCGTTCTCCTATCCCTTGACCAGTTGCTCCAAATAGCGCCCGTAGTCGTTCTTCATCAAAGGCTGCGCGAGGCGCAGAACCTGCTCCGCATCAATATGTCCCATGCGGTAGGCTATCTCCTCGATGCAGGCGATCTTGAGACCCTGGCGATCCTGAATCGTCTCGACGAACGTCGCCGCCTGCAGAAGCGACTCATGCGTGCCTGTATCGAGCCACGCGAATCCCCTGCGCATCTTCTCCACCTGAAGGTCACCGCGCTCCAAATACGCGCGGTTCACATCCGTGATCTCAAGCTCGCCGCGTGCCGACGGCTTGACCACCTTCGCGATCTCAACGACATCGTTGTCGTAGAAGTACAGCCCCGTCACCGCATAGTTCGAGCGCGGCATCTCAGGTTTTTCCTCCAAACTGACAGCGCACCCCGTCTCATCAAACTCCACGACGCCATAGCGCTGCGGGTCGCGCACGTAGTAGGCGAACACCGTCGCGCCCGCCTCGCGTGCCGTCGCACGCTGCAAAAGCCGTGCAAGGTCAGCGCCGTAGAAGATGTTGTCGCCCAAGACAAGCGCGCAGCCGTCGCCGCCGATGAAATTCTCGCCGATGAGGAACGCCTGCGCCAAGCCGTCCGGGCTCGGCTGCACGGCATAGGAGATATGAATGCCCCATTGGCTGCCGTCGCCGAGCATAGCAGAAAACATCGTGCTGTCCTGCGGCGTCGTGATGACGAGGATGTCCTCCAGTCCGGCGAGCATCAGCGTGCTCAACGGATAGTAGATCATTGGCTTGTCAAAGACCGGCATGAGCTGCTTCGACACGACCTTTGTCAGCGGATAGAGCCGCGTTCCCGAGCCGCCCGCCAGAATTATTCCCTTCTTCAGCACAAAATCACCTCTCAAACGACACGGCTGCAATATTTCCGCATCTCAAGCCTTCTGCCAAATCAAGCTCATGAACTCGCTGTGGCGCTTCCTGACCTCCCGTGCGACGACGCCCACGATCGTATTGACGAGATCGGCCGAATAGTTCTTCTGCGTCATCGGGATGCAGGCGTCAAGGATGACAGACGTATCAGGCGCAAGATAATACTTGAACAGTTTGTTGCCGTTGTTCAGGCGCATGATGAAATTCGTCACCTCATAGGCGTTGTCATCATTCAGTGCCTTCGGCGCAAGATTGGCTCGTACAATCACATAGATTGTATCGTCGAAAATGACCCCGAGCGGCACATACTGTCCCTGCACCTCAACGGTCGAGCGAAAAATCACGCTCTCATGCTCATCGCCAAGCTCCTCGCGCTCAAAGCTGTCAATCTTATGCCGCTGCAAATACCGCTTGAACTTCTCCGCTGCCTCTACCATAAACTTCCTCCGTAAATGCGAAATTCGTATCTTTCAATAAGATTCATCAAAGGCACAGGAAACTCCTGCCAAGAAACGGTCTTTCTTTTTTATTTTATTCCCCATACCATTATGAGAGATGTATCGAAGATGCAGCCGCACACGTCTTTTCAGACCTCCGTGATCTTCGCAAAAAATTCCTTGTACTCAAGCCGCAGGATTTCAGCAACCTCCTTGCGCATTGCGGGGCTTTCCATCGTTTCGAGCGCCGCGCGACGCGCCTTGAGCAGAATATCGACGTCGCGCAGGGCGTCTGCCATCTTGAGATCAGGCAGGCCGTGCTGCATCGCGCCGAAGAATTGACCGGGGCCTCTGAGCTTCAAATCCTCCTCGGCGAGCACGAAGCCGTCGCGCATGCTCTCCAAAAGGGCAAGCCGTTTCTTCGCCGCAGCGGTTCGCGCCGCCGAAACGAGGATGCAGTAGGAACGATGCGCCCCCCTGCCCACGCGTCCGCGCAGCTGATGAAGCTGCGCGAGGCCGAAGCGCTCGGCATTCTCAATGACCATGATGCTCGCGTTCGGCACGTCTACCCCCACCTCGATGACTGTCGTCGTCACGAGGACATCGATCTTGCCCGCATGGAAGTCCGCCATGACGGCTTCCTTCTCCTTGCCTCGAAGTTTGCCATGCACGAGGCCGCATCGCACTTCACGGAACACGCCCGCGCTGAGTTCCTCGTAGACCTCCTGCGCCGACGGCAGGTCGAGCGTGTCGCTCTGCTCGACGAGCGGACAGACGACATAGGCCTGCCTGCCCTTTTCAATCTCTTGGCGCACGAAGCGATAGATGCGGTCGCGCCGGTCGGGCGTGCGCACGAAGGTCTCGACGGGCACGCGCCCCGGTGGCAGATGCTCGATGCGCGAGACGTCGAGATCGCCGTAGACCGTCAAGGTCATCGTGCGTGGAATCGGCGTCGCCGTCATGACGAGCATGTCGGGCGTCAGGTGCGCACGCTTTTCGAGCGCCGCTCGCTGCTCGACGCCGAAGCGATGCTGCTCATCCGTCACGACGAGGCCGAGCGAGGCGAAGGCGACAGGCTCCTGGATCAAGGCATGCGTGCCGATCACGATATCGACATCGTGCGCCTCGATCGCCTCGTACGCCGCCTCGCGTTCCTTCTTCGACAATCTTCCCGTCAGGAGCAGCAGACGCACGGGCAGATCTCGCAGCAATTCGCTGAACTTATCGAAATGCTGACGCGCCAAGATTTCCGTCGGCGCCATGAATGCACCCTGAAAGCCGTTTTCCACCGTCTTGACGAGTGCCAAGAGGGCGAGCGCCGTCTTGCCCGAGCCGACGTCCCCCTGCACGAGGCGGCGCATCGGCAAGGCAAGCTCCATGTCCTGCCGAATGTCGCGCCACGCCTTTTCCTGGTCCTCTGTCAAGCGGAACGGCAAAGCCTCACGCGCCTCGCGCGAAAGGCGGCTCGCGCCGAGATGGCGCACGCCCTTCTTTTTTTCACGACTCTCGCGGCGCAGGAGAAGAAGCCCACACTGGATGAGGTAAAGCTCCTCGAAGATCAGTCTTTCCCGCGCGAGATGCAGCGCCTCGGGCGATTCGGGAAAATGCACCTCGCGATACGCCTCTTCTCGCGCGACGAGACGATAGCGCTGGCAGATGCTCTCGGGCAAGGTCTCCACGATCTTACCGATTCCTTGAAATACTCCTGTGAGAAGCGTGCGGAAAAACTTCTGATTCAGACTGCCCGAAGCCGCATAGACCGGCAAAATGCCCAGAGCCGCTTCCCCGCCTTTTTCCATCAGGGAGAAGTCCTTGACCTGGCTCATCTGCTTCTTGCCGCGCCCGCCGAAGGCATAATCAATCTTACCGACAGCAAAGAGCTGCATCCCCGCCTTGAGCTTTCCCTTGAGAAACTTCTGATTGAAGAACGTGACCTGCAAAAATCCCGTGCCGTCGTCAATATCGACGCTCAGGATATGAATGCCACGCCCCGTGCGCCTCTCGGCTATATGACGGATGACGCCTGTGACCGCCTGCTGCTCGCCGACCGCGAGCGCGGTGAGCGGCGTCAGCACGCGCCTGTCTTCGTATGTGCGCGGATAATAGGTCAGGAGGTCATAGACGGTGAAGAGGCCGATCTTGTTCAATGCCTCGTATTTCTTCGCGCCGACGCCTTTGAGCTCCAAAAGGCTCGTCTGCAGCTCCATGGCCGCCCCCTCTCCGAAAGATGCAAAACATAAGAGAGCCCGCCTCCGCATCGAATCGCAGGCGAGCTCCTTCTTCATGGCACGCTTTTTCGCGCCTTTTTCCTATCACGATATTGCTGGAAGCGCTTTCGCCCAAAAGCCGCCCGAAAGCTGCTTAGAGTTTCGGACCGGCAGCGACGAGCGCCCTGCCCTCGTCATCCGTCTCGTACTTCTTGAAGTTCTTGATGAAGCGACCGGCGAGATCCTGCGCCTTCTTGTCCCACTCGGCCGGATCGGCATAGGTGTCGCGTGGGTCGAGGATCTTCGTATCGACGCCTGCAAGTTCCGTCGGGATGTCGAACTCAAAGTACTTGAGCTTCTTCGTCGGCGCCTTGTTGATCGAGCCGTTCAGGATCGCGTCGATGATGCCGCGCGTATCCTTGATGGAAATGCGCTTGCCCGTGCCGTTCCATCCCGTGTTCACGAGATATGCCTTGGCGTCGCTCTGGCGCACCCTCTTGACGAGCTCCTGTGCATACTTCGTCGGCGGCAGTTCGAGGAACGCCTGACCGAAGCATGCCGAGAACGTCGGCGTCGGCTCCGTGATGCCGCGCTCCGTGCCCGCGAGCTTCGCCGTGAAGCCCGAGAGGAAGTAATACTCCATCTGCTCCGGCGTCAGAATCGCGACGGGCGGCAGCACGCCGAAGGCGTCCGCCGAAAGGAAGATGACCTCTTTGGCCGGAGGCGCAGAAGAAATCGGACGCACGATGTTCTTGATGTGGTCGATCGGATAGGAGACGCGCGTATTCTCCGTCACGGACTTATCGGCAAAATCAACCTTGCCGTTCTCGTCGACCGTGACATTCTCCAGGAGAGCGTCGCGGCAGATGGCGTTGTAGATGTCCGGCTCGGAATCCTTGTCGAGGTTGATGACCTTCGCGTAGCAGCCGCCCTCGAAGTTGAAGACGCCGTTGTCGTCCCAGCCATGCTCGTCGTCGCCGATCAAGAGGCGCTTCGGGTCGGTCGAGAGCGTCGTCTTTCCCGTACCCGAGAGGCCGAAGAAGATCGCCGTATTCTTGCCCTCGAGATCCGTATTGGCCGAGCAGTGCATGGCGGCGATGCCCTTCAGCGGCAGGTAGTAGTTCATCATCGAGAACATGCCCTTCTTCATCTCGCCGCCGTACCACGTATTGATGATGACCTGCTCGCGGCTCGTGATATTGAAGGCGACCGCCGTCTCCGAATGAAGTCCGAGCTCCTTGTAGTTCTCAACCTTCGCTTTCGACGCATTGTAGACGACGAAATCCGGCTCGAAGTTCTCCAACTCCTCCTTCGAGGGCAGGATGAACATATTGCTGACGAAATGCGCCTGCCATGCGACCTCGACGATAAATCGCACGGCCATGCGCGTATTCTTGTTCGCACCACAGAAAGCATCGACGACGAAGAGACGCTTGTCGGAAAGCTCCTTTTTCGCAATCTTCTTGAGTTCTTCCCACGTCTCCTGACTTGCCGGATGGTTGTCGTTCGGATAGGCGTCCGAGGTCCACCAGACCGTATCCTTGGAGTTCTCGTCCATGACGATGAACTTGTCCTTCGGCGAACGGCCCGTAAAGACGCCCGTCATGACATTCACGGCATCAAGCTCCGTGAGCTTTCCCTTCTCAAATCCCGTGAGGTCGGCCTTCATCTCTTCTTCGAAAAGCTGTTCATAGGACGGATTATGGACGATTTCCTTCACGCCGGTAATCCCGTACTTTGTCAGATCAAGTTTTGCCATGTTTCTCTACCTCTTTCATAAAAAAGTTGAGTTTATAGCTTCCACTTACTTTCTTTCTCTCTCTTCTAGGGAAATCCTGCTTGTTTTCAATTTTTATTTATGAAATTCCCCTTGAGATTCCACTTGAAAAGTCTTATTTCATCGCAAAGTCTTCCGCTGCCATACGCATTTCCGTCTTCTCGCACACTGCGCGATGCAGGATTTCAGCCGTTTTCAGCGACGCCAATCCCTGCGGAATCGGGCTTTCGTTCAAGGAGGCGAGCTTGTCGAGCTGCGCGAATTCGTCGAGTCCCGCACGCTCTTCCCCGAGCGCGTCCAAGACGCTTTCGTTGAACTTGTACGGGCTTGCCGTCGAGACGACGACGAGCGGGCGCTTGCTTCCCGTCTCCTTCTTATATGCCTGTGCCACGCGATACGCGACAGCCGAATGCGTGTCGAGCACATAATGCTCCTTCTCGTAGACCCCGCGAATCGTCTCCTTCGTCGCCGCATCGTCGACCCAGCCAGCCCAAAACGTCTCTTTAAGATTCTGCAGCACGGTCTCACCGACCTCGTACCTGCCCTTTGCGGCAAGCTCCTCCATCCAGCCCCTGACCAGCGTCGCATCCTGCGTCTCATGATAGAGCAAACGCTCAAGATTGCTCGAAACCAGGATGTCCATGGACGGCGAGATCGTCTTGTAAAAATCGCGCTTCTTGTCATAAACGCCCGTCTGCAGGAAATCCGTCAGCACGTTGTTGCTGTTCGACGCACAGATCAGTTTCGCGATGGGAAGCCCCATGCGCTTGGCATAATAGCCCGCGAGAATATCGCCGAAATTGCCCGTCGGCACGCAGAAGTCGATGGCTTCGCCCGCTGCAATCATCCCCTTTTCCAAGAGGTCGGCATAGGCGCTGAAGTAGTAGACGATCTGCGGCACGAGCCTGCCCCAGTTGATCGAATTTGCCGAAGACAGCTTGACGTTCCCAGCGGCAAGCTTCTCTCCAAAGGCCTTGTCGCTGAAAATCTCCTTGACGCCGTTCTGCGCATCGTCAAAATTCCCCTTGACCGCGACGACACGGACATTTGTGCCCTTCTGTGTGCACATCTGCAGGTTCTGGATCTTCGACACGCCGCCCGTCGGATAGAACACGAGGATCTTGATCTGATTGACATCGGCAAAACCTTCGAGCGCCGCCTTGCCCGTGTCGCCCGACGTAGCGACGAGAATCAGAATCTCAGCGTCCTCACCCGTCTTCTTGAGCGCTGTCTGCAAAAGCTGTGGCAAGAGCTGCAGTGCCATGTCCTTGAACGCACTCGTCGGCCCGTGCCAGAGCTCCAATACGGGGAACTCCTTGAGCGCGTGCACGGGCGCGATGCGCACGTCGTCAAACTTGCCGCCCCCGTAAGCGCGTGCAATGCAGCCTGCAAGCTCCTCTGACGTGTAATCTGTAAGGAAGAGTCCCAGAATGCGTGCCGCGCGCTCCTCATAGGAAAGCTGCCGCATCCCTGCAATAAAATCCGGATCAGCCTTGGGCATCTCCTCGGGCACGAAAAGCCCTCCGTCCGCCGCCAACCCCTGGATGATTGCCTCTGCCGAGGCGACGCTTGCCGCCTTTCCCCTTGTACTGCTGTATTTCAATTCCTTCACTCCATTCATCTCTCTCCATCGACTGTGCCGCTTCTCTCAGCGCGTCAGCTGCGCCGTCGTCGCATGGACGGCACGCTCCAAATCGGCGGGCGCGAGCACGATCTGTTCGCCGCGCCTGCCCGCGCTGACGGCAATCTTGTCCCAAGCTTTCGCCGAAGCGTCGAGGAACACAGGATACTCTTTCTTCGCACCGAGCGGCGAGCAGCCGCCGCGCTGATAACCCGTGAGCGCAAGCACTTCCTTGAGATGCACCATCTCCGCCTTCTTGCTCGCGGCGGCCTTAGCGAGAGCCTTGAGGTCAAGCTCCGCCGCGCCCGGAATGCACGCCATGACGACGCCCGCCTTGTCCGTGCGGGCGACGAGCGTCTTGAATACCTGCTCCACAGGCATATGGAGCATCTCGGCCGCATGGACGGCGCTGAGGTCGTCCAAGTCGACGGGAAACTCCCGCAGCTCGTACGAAATCGACAGCCCGTCGAGAATCCGCGCCGCATTCGTCTTCTTCTGCCCCTTCATATCGCTCACCGTTTCTGCATCCGCAATCTCAAGCAAAAAGCTGCTTCGGATGCAGATTCTATTATACCATAGGTTCACGAGAACTCCTATGGCCGAAGCAAAAGAAGCGCATCAGCGGGAGAAAATACACCTTCTATGTGTATCATTGTTGACGTTGAAACACAAAAGGTATATGATGAACTTATCAAAGGAGTCGATCATGAAAACATCTGAGCTTTTGAGAATCCTCAAAAATCATGCTTGCACGATGGTCGAACATGGCGGCAGGCACGATAAATATTATAGTCCGATCACGGGGCGCGTATTCGTCGTTTGGCGGCACAAAAGGGAAATTCCGACTGGAACGGTGCAGAAAATTTTGAAACAAGCTGGAATCCAGCAGCCGTGATGAGGATACGCTTCGACACACTTTTTTTCGACAGGAGGCTTGAAACATGAGCAAATACGCTTTTCCTGCAATCTTTCGCTGGGATGAGGAGGAACAGGTCTATGACGTGACCTTTCCCGATATTGAGAACTGCTTCACCGCTGGTGAAAATCAGCCTGAGGCTTTGGAGAACGCCGCCGATGCACTCGCCCTGATCTTGTGCGATATGGAAGACGAGCACGCCGTCATCCCCCTGCCTGCCCCCCTCGACACTTTGTCTGCTGGCGAAAAAGGCTTCGTGAGCCTCGTCGCTGCTGACACCGACGCTTATCGGGAGATCATCGAGCGCGAAAACAATCCCATCAAATATGCACGCAAACAGGCAGGTCTGAACATCAAGATGCTGGCCGAGCTTCTGGGCGCTCCCTATCGTACGGTACAGGAGTGGAATGCCGGCCGCCGTCTGCCGCCGCCCTGGGTGCAGCGTCTCATCGTTGAGAAAATCGAAGCCAACGCCTGATGCAAAGTCCCAACTTGGAAAGAGGTGCTTCCCCTTGCTGAAAATCGCGTCCGCACAGATGGAAATACAGCCCGGACGGCCTGACGCCAATACCGCGAACATACTGCGCCAGATGGAAGAAGCGAAAGCGAATCATGCCGACATCGTCATCTTCCCCGAGATGGCGATTCCCGGCTATCTGCTCGGCGATACCTGGGAGCAGGACGCCTTCCTGCGCGACTGCGAATCTTGCGCCGCCGACATCATCGCCGCCTCGCACGGCATCGCCGTCATCTTCGGCAGCGTCGCCGTCGATTGGACGAAGAAAAACAATGACGGTCGGCCGCGCAAGTACAACGCCTGCTTCGTCGCCAGCGAAGGAAAGCTTTGCCATCCCGAGGCAATGCCCTACCCCTTCGTCATCAAGACGCTCCTGCCGAACTATCGGGAGTTCGACGACACACGCCACTTCTTCAGCCTGCAGAAGCTCGCACGCGAGCTGGGCACGACACCCAAGAGCCTGATTTCTCCCGTCTCGCTGAAGATTCACGGCAGACGCTGGAAGATCGGCTGCCTATTGTGTGAAGACGGCTGGAGCGACAATTACGAGACGGCACCGATGAAACTTCTCGAAGAATACGAGGATCTGGACTTCTACGTCAACATTTCCTCCTCCCCCTATACGCTCGGGAAGAACGAGAAGCGCCAGCGCCTCTTCTCTGCCGCAGCCAAGGCGGCAGGGGCGCCGCTCATCTACATCAACAACGTCGGCTTGCAGAACAACGGCAAGACTGTCTACACCTTCGACGGTGCGAGCGCCGTTTACAGCGCGGAAGGTTTATGCGTCGCCGCCGCTCCATCCTACGAGGAAGGGCTGCACTATGTCGATGTCGAAGAAATCGCCTCGCTCCCTGCCCTCACGCCCGAAAAAAAGACCGAAATCGCCCAGATTTACGAAGCGCTTTCCTACGGCGTCAAAAATTTTCTTGACAGCATCCGCATGAAGAAGGTCGTCGTCGGCGCCTCGGGCGGCATCGACTCCGCCGTCGCCGCCGCGCTCTATACGAGCGTCCTCGGCGCAGAAAACGTCCTGCTCATCAACATGCCGAGCCGCTTCAACTCCGAGACGACGAAGGATCTCGCACACGCGCTCGCCGAAAACCTCGGCTGCTATTACGCCGTCTTCCCCATCGAAGAGTCCGTACAGCACACGATGAAGCAGATTGCCGCGACGCCCATCGAGCTTCTGAAGACAGGAGAAAAGAAGACGCTTGCCGTCTCCTCCTTCCTCGCCGAGAACATCCAGGCGCGTGACCGCAGCTCGCGCATCCTCGCCGCCCTCGCCGCAGCCTTCGGCGGCGGCTTCTCGTGCAACGCAAACAAGGCGGAGACGACCGTCGGCTACTCGACGCTCTACGGCGACCAGGCGGGCTTCCTCGCCGCCCTCGCCGACCTTTGGAAGCATCAGGTCTACGATCTTGCACGCTACATGAACGAGCATATCTTCAAGCACGAAGTTGTGCCGCAGGCGACGATCGACATCGTGCCGAGCGCCGAACTGTCCGATGCGCAGAACGTCGACGAGGGCAAGGGCGATCCGCTGCTCTATCCGTACCACGACTATCTGTTCCGCGCCTTCGTCGAGCGCTGGGAAAAGGCGACGCCCGAAGACATCCTCGATTGGTACGTCAAAGGCACGCTTGAGCAGCAAATCGGCTGCGAAAAAGGCCTCGTGAAGAAATATTTCCAGACCCCCAAGGACTTCGTCGCCGACCTTGAACGCTGGTGGAACCTATTTTCCGGTCTCGCCGTCGCCAAGCGCATCCAAGCGCCCCCCATCCTCGCCGTCAGCCGCCGCGCCTACGGTTTCGACCACCGCGAGGCGCAGAACGGCGCCTACTATACAAGAGCCTATCGAAAGCTCAAGGAAGCGCTGCTGAAATGAAAACTGCTCGCGCCGAATTATCCGTGGATCTGCAAGAACAGCTTGCGCTTCCCTGCACTTTGTGCTAAAATACTTTTGTTGTCTATGGCGCAAGATTAGGAAGCACTGATAAAATGAAGTCCGTCAGATTGGCGCAGATTTTTCGTTCGATCAAGGAGACGAACCGGACGCATAGTGGTGCTATGCGGAGGATTTGTCGACGCAGAGAGGGCGGAAAAGATACGTCAAGATGGCGGTGCTGAATTTATCAGGGATTCCTTAACTGCGCCGCGAAGGAGGTGTACCCCATGGCAAGTGTTTGCGAAATCTGTGCAAAGGGCGAGATGTCCGGCATGAATGTCAGCCATTCGCATTTGAAGACGAAGCGCAAGTGGAAGCCGAATATCCAGCGTGTACGCGCGATTGTGAACGGCGAGACGAAGCACGTCAACGTCTGCACGCGCTGCCTGCGCTCGGGCAAAGTCGAGCGTGCCATCTGATCTGTGCACAAGGATCCGAACTGATATATCATAAAACAAGCCGCTGAATCGAAAGATTCAACGGCTTGTTTTATTGCAGCGACGCATCAATAGGAATAATTCTGCCCTTCCGAAGCGACGCAGTCGATCTCAATGAGCGCGTCCTTCGGCAGTCGCGCCACCTCGACGCAGACGCGTGCAGGCGGGCAAACTTTGAAATACTTCGCGTACACCGTGTTCATCGCCGCGAAGTCCTCGATGTCCTTCAGATAGACTGTTGTCTTAACAACATCTTCCAGAGAGCATTCAGCGGCTTCGAGAACGGCCTTGAGGTTTTCCAGCACGCGCTCGGTCTGCTCGGCAATGCCGCCCGCGACGAGTTCGCCCGTCTGTGGGTCGAGCGGAATCTGCCCCGAAGCGAAGATGAAGCCGCCCGACGTGCGAACTCCCTGCGAGTACGGGCCGATCGCTTTCGGCGCATTTTCCGTGATGATTTCTTTTTTCATGATCGAATCGCTCCCTTCGTCATATACCACATTGGCACATAGTACGCACTACTCCTCCACTTGAAGATCCGGGCGCAGCGAAATGGCGCCGCCCAGGTAGATGTGGCGAATCTCACTCTGCGGCTTGTCCGTATCAACGAGCAAGAGCGCCCGTATGCAGCGCGGCAAAGAATTTTCGATCTCCGGCTCCAGCGTGTCAAAAAGCGGCACTGCATCGAACCCTTTCAAGAATCTCGCACCCGCAGCCGGAAATGCCGACTTGAGATCGGGCGTCGCGGAAAAAATCGCCGCTCCGATGTCTGAAGGATCAATCTTGTTCGTACGGCACATACCCATGACCATGAGTTTCACCGCTTGAAATATCTCAGCCTTCGTATCCTTTTCTACCGTGATCGCACCCCTGATCCCACGCATGGGAATCCCTCCTATCCTACTCTTCCTAGCATTAAAGCCCCAAAGGAAACGCGCATTTCGCGCATTTCCCCAATCAACGGCAGCCTCGTCAATGACCGCGCAATATGCTCCACAGGAGCCGCGTCGAGAGCACGATCGCCGCCAGATAGCCCAAGACGCCCAGAAACGGTATCTCCATGATCTTCGGTGTCATCTGCGTCGTGCAGATCGTGCTTGAGCCAAGGAGAAGCGCCGCACTCAGGAGGGCGATGATGAGTTTATTGATCATCTTGTTGAGCCTCGCGAGCGGCTCATCGGCGCCCGTAAGCTCAAGATTGACCTTCGTCTGCCCGCTCAGCGTCATCTTCAGAATGTCCGAGATCTGCTCGGGCAGCTGCAAGGATTTGCGCAAGAGGATGTAGCCCTCACGCTTCGCCTTGCCGGCTTCCTCGCGCCAGTTGAATCCCTTCGCAAAGCTCAGTTCCATACTGCGCGCCAGAATCTCAACGAAGCTGACCTCAGGGCATACGAGGCGCATGACGCCCTCGATCGTCATGACGCCGCGGCAGAACATGCTGATGCCCGGCGCAATCGCAATGTGATGAGAGCGCAGAACGTTCATGATCTGACGCGAGAGTATGCCCATCTTCAGCGAACGGAAATCGAGATCTCCGTACTGCGCGATGAGCGCGTCGATGTCCTGATAGAGCCTCGCATGGTCGATGCGCTCCTGCGGCACGCCGAGTGAGAGCACCGCCGCCTTCATCTCGAAGACGTCATGCTGCGCCAGAGCGAAGATCGCCTTGCGGATTGCCGCGCGATCCTTGTTCGACAGACGCCCCATCATGCCGAGGTCGAGCCAGACGATCTTACCGCCGCGCACCCAGATGTTCCCCGGATGCGGGTCGGCGTGGAAGTAGCCATCCTCGACGATCTGCTTGACGTAATTCTCACCGAGCCGCTCGCCGATGCGCCGCACGTCGATGCCCGCCGCCTTGAGTCCCGCCACATCGTCAATCTGTATGCCGTCGACGTACTCCATGACGAGCACATGCTGCGTCGTCAAATGGCGATAGACCTTGGGACAGCTTACGAAGTCGGCATCCTGGTTCGCATGGCGGAACTCCTCGATGTGGTTCGCCTCCATGACGAAATCCATCTCCTGTTTGGCAATCGCCCAAAGCTCATCGAGCACCATGCTGAAATCCACGACGTCCTGCGCAGGGCCAAGGATCTTCAAGATGCCCGCCGCGCGCTTCAAGAGCACGATGTCCTTGCTCATGATGTCGTGCACGCCTGGTCGCTGCACCTTGATGACGACCTTCTCACCGTCCAGGAGCACCGCGCAGTGCACCTGCGCAATCGAAGCTGAACCCAGCGCTTCTTCATCAATCGAGCGAAAGATGCGCGTCCAGCGACGCTGATACTCCTGCTCGATGACCTTCTCTATGACGGAAAACGGCAGGGGGTTCGCCTCCGTCTGCAGTTTCATAAGTTCATCACAGTATTCCTGCGGCAGAAAATCCGGACGCATGCTCATGATCTGCCCGAGTTTCACGAAAGTCGGTCCGAGATCTTCCAAGATCAGCCGCAGCTTCTCGGGCGTTATGCCATGCACGATGTCGCGCGCGCGCAGGACTTCAACCATCTCGCGCAGACGCGTCGCCGAGCCTTGATCCTCCTTGCGCCACGCTTCGCGAAAAGCCTTTGCGAACATCGTATCCCCCCTCGGAAGAGCACCCATCGCCATGCCGGACGGCAAAAGCCTTGCCTTAGCTCTTCTTGCCGTACTTTTCTTCGAGCTGCTGGCGCACCGTCTCGTTTTCCAGGAATTCATCGTATGTCGTCACGCGGTCGACAACACCCTCAGGCGTGATGTCGATGATGCGATTTGCGATCGTCTGAATAAACTCGTGGTCGTGCGAAACGAAAAGTACCGTGCCCGAAAAGGCGATCAGTCCGTCGTTCAATGCCGTGATGGACTCCAAGTCGAGGTGGTTCGTCGGCTCGTCGAGAAGCAGCACGTTCGCGCCCGAAAGCATCATGCGCGACAACATGCAGCGCACGCGCTCGCCGCCCGAGATGACCTTCGCCTTCTTCTGACTCTCCTCGCCCGAAAAGAGCATGCGTCCCAGAAAGCCGCGCACAAACGACTCGTCCGGGTCGCGCGAATACTGGCGCAGCCAGTCGACGAGGTTCAGGTCGACGTCATCGAAAAATTCGTTGTTGTCCTTCGGCAAGTACGCCTGCGTCGTCGTCACGCCCCATTTGAACGTGCCTGCATCCGCCTCCATATTGCCCATGAGGATCTCGAAGAGCGCCGTCTTGCCCACGGAATTCGGGCCGACGAAGGCGACCTTGTCCCCCTTTTTGAGCGTGAAGCTCACGTTATTCAGCACCTTCTCGCCGTCGATCGTCTTCGTCAGGCCGCTGACCTGCAATAGCTGGTCGCCCGCCTCGCGGTCGGGCGTGAAGGCGATGTAGGGATAGCGGCGCGAGGATGGCTTGATGTCATCGAGCGTGATCTTTTCGAGCAGCTTCTTGCGCGAGGTCGCCTGCTTCGACTTCGAGGCGTTGGCGCTGAAGCGTTGGATGAAGGTCTGCAGTTCCTTGATCTTCTCCTCTTTCTTCTTGTTCGCATCTTTCGCCATCTGCAGGGCGAGCTGGCTCGACTTGAGCCAGAAATCATAGTTGCCCGCATAGAGCTGAATCGATCCGAAGTCCACGTCAGCGATATAGGTGCAGACCTCATTGAGGAAATGGCGGTCATGCGAGACGACGATGACCGTGTTCGGGAAGTCATCGAGGAAGGCTTCGAGCCAGTTGATCGACTCGATGTCGAGATGGTTTGTCGGCTCATCGAGGAGCAGCACATCGGGACTGCCGAAAAGCGCCTGCGCCAAGAGCACGCGCACCTTCTCCTTGTCCGTAAGATCTGCCATCTTCTTGTGATGCTTCGAAGGCTCGATGCCGAGGCCGTTTAAGAGGCGCTCCGCCTCAGGCTCTGCATCCCATCCGTTCATGTCGGCGAACTCCGCTTCAAGCTCCGAGGCTCTCATGCCGTCGGCATCGGAGAAGTCCTCCTTCTGATAGAGCGCATCCTTCTCATCCATGATGGCGACGAGACGCTCGTGACCGAGCATGACCGTGCGCAAAACCTCGACCTCATCGAAGGCGTAGTGATCCTGCTTGAGCACGGCAAGGCGCTCGCCTGGCGTGATGTCGACCGAGCCTTTCGACGGCTCGATGTCGCCCGCAAGGACGCGCAAAAACGTCGACTTGCCCGCGCCGTTCGCGCCGATGATGCCATAGCAGTTGCCCGGCGTGAACTTGATGCTTACATCCTTGAACAAAACGCGCTTGCCAAACTGCAGCGTCAGCCCGCTTGTACTAATCATAAGATCCGATCCTCAACCTTCCCTATACTGTTTTCTTCTTCTGCAAAAGAGCCGCGCGTTCCATGCCCGTGAAATATATATTCACTGGCGCAGGATGTCGCGGAAAAGCTGCATGATGCTCTGACCGTACGTATGTCCGGGCACCGCCCAACGTCCATTGAGATCCGTCCATGTGCCGAGCGTGCGAGCGCCGTACGTCGAGCGCACTAGGTCGTAGCGCGGATCGACGATGGGCAAGGCGGGGCGGCGCGTCGACGCATAGGCCAGAAGGTGCTGAATATGCGCGCGCACGCCCAGCTCCGACGTAGAAAAGTACGCGCCCTTGACCGTCGCGCTCGTCGTGCCGAGACCGCAGTAATTGTTCTGATCGGGCGTGACCGTGCCGCCGTAGCGGAAGAAGCCCGTTTCCTTCAGCGCCTGCGCAAACGCCACATCGGGCCGCACACCTTCGCGTGCGCCTTCCTTATAATAATACGAAACGAGCGCTTCCGGCGAAACGGAGATGTCCGGATGCGGGTTGTTCATCAGCAGATAATCGACGCACTGCTTTTCCGTCGCCATCGCTGCGCCCAAGATGGCGTCCGCTGTGCGCGGCGCCGTCACGAGAACGCCCGGCATTTTTTCCACTGGCTTCTTTTCGGGCGCAGGAGGATTCAAGATGTCCTTGATGCGCTCGGAAAGCGGCTGCTGCGCGTGCGCTGCCTGAACCTTCGTCTCCTTCGTCCTGCCCTGCTCGATGCCCTGATGCATTTCCACTTTCGTTTCCACCTGCGGATCATGCAGGCGTCTGGCGTCTGCCGCCGATGGAAGCGAAAAAGCAAATGTGCCGAGCACGAGCGCCGTCAAAACTGCCTTACCCTGAAAAGACCCCTTGAAACCCAATGCAATTCCTCCTAGAAATCACGGCGTATAGTACGCGAAATAAAGCGAGAAAGCCCCCGCGAAAAAGAACAGTACCGGATGAATCTTCTTCCCTCGTCCCGAAAAGACCTCCAAAAAAACATAGACGATCATCCCTGCGCCCAATCCTGCAACAAGACTGCAGGACAATGGCGTCACGAGAAGCACGGCGAAGAACGCGACATGTTCCGACGTCTGCTGCCAGTCGAGCCGCAGCCCCTTGAGGAGCAAACAGCCGGAAAAGATGAGGAGCGGCGCGAGAATCGCCGAAAAGTCGAGAACGGCCGCCGCCACAGGCTCCAGGAACAGCGCGAGAAGCAGAACGGCTGCCGCCGCACAGGCAGCGAGCGGCGTGCGCGCGCCGATGGCACGCGCCGCCACGGACTCCTTCGCCAAGGCGACGGGGCCAGCGCCGAGGAGCGCTGCGACGGCATTTCCTGCGGCAAGCGCGAGGAGCGTGCGCCTTTCGGCAAGTCCATGCGCCTCTTCCACCTCTCCGAGTGCGGCGAATGTGCCGCACGTATCGAAGAAGAGGAAAAGCCACAGCGCCAGAACGACGCCCGAAAGCTCTGCAAGATGCGCAAAATCAAGTGCAAACGCCGTCCGATCAAGTCCCTCTGGCAGCAGGAACGGCGCCTCGGGCAAAACGAGGAAGCCTTCGAAGAGCGCGAGCAGCACAGCCGAAAGAACGCCCCAGAACGCCGCCGCGCGAACGCCCATCGCCCAAAAGGCGAGCGATGCCGCAAGGCCTGCGAGCGCGACAAATGCCGCCGGCTCAGAAAGGCTGCCGAGCATCGTCACCGTCAGCGGCGAACCGACGACGAGCTTGCCCATCTGAAGCCCCGTAAAGACGACGAGCAAGCCCACGCCGCCGCGTGCCGCCTCCGCGATCGCACGCGGCATCGACGCGAAAAAGATGCGGCGAAGCGGTGTAGTCACCGTCAGAAGGACGAGGAGCGCGGCTATAAAGCATGCGGCAAGAGCCTCCTGCCACGCGACGCCGAGCGGATAAATGACGCCGTAGACGAGCCAGACGTTGATGCCGAGCGCAGGCGCGACGACAATCGGCTGACGCGCAAAAAGCCCCGCAACAAGCGTCGCCAAACACGCAGCGAGAAGCGTCGCCGCATAAGCTCCGACAAAAGGCGCACCCGCCCTCGCCCAAAGTGCGGGCACGACGGCAAATGTCGCCAGAAGAGCGAGCGCCGTCAGCACGCCGCCCAAAACCTCCCGCCGCCACTGGACGCGCGCCTCCTTCCATGAAGGAAAAGAAAAAATCTCGGCCCGTCCTCCCTTCTCAAAAAACCAATCCGCTCCTATTGTACCACAAGACCGCCAAGGCTTTCAATCCTAAGCAGAAGCTTTTTGCTGAACCCTCAAAAGTCCGACGAAAGGCGCAAACCGATCGACTGGCGAGAGCGGCGCACCGTGCCCACGATACCACGATAAAAGGCTCGACCTGCTTGCAAAGAAGCAGGTCGAGCCTTTCGCCGACTCTATTCACTTTCTCTGATGAGTCATCAACCCATCGGTAAACTTGCATTGGTTGCGGGAAGAGGACTTGAACCTCTGACCTTCGGGTTATGAGCCCGACGAGCTACCAACTGCTCCATCCCGCGATAAAAATAAAAATGGTGGGCAGGGATGGATTCGAACCATCGTAATCCGAAGATGACAGATTTACAGTCTGTTCCCTTTAACCACTCGGGCACCTACCCATATATCAAGACGGCTTGCGCCGCATCTCGCGTTGGTTGCGGGAAGAGGACTTGAACCTCTGACCTTCGGGTTATGAGCCCGACGAGCTACCAACTGCTCCATCCCGCGATGTTTTGTCACACCGTAAACCATCGGCTGACAAGAAACAATTATACTATAGTGGAAGAGCTTTGTAAAGGGCGCAAAAGGAAAAAGTCGCCGAAACATGCGGCATCGGCGACTTTTTCATCAAAACCTCATCTCAATCACTCAAAAAGATAGGCGTACCTCTCCTTGAACTCGTCCTTTTCCATATGATAGGCATTGGCGAGGCCGGGATCGTCGAGATCCTCCTTTTCCATGCGCATCATGAAACCACGCGCAATTTTGTAGTGGACAGACTCGATATTGACCTTGCGCACCTTCGTCTTGCCCGTCTCAGGATCCTTGATCTCGTCGAAGAAGAGCGGCTTCGCCTGGTTGTCCTGCAGAGTGATGAGCGCCCCCGTCTCGCCGCGCATGAGAAACTGCACGGCCTCGTAGCCCAAGGAGCGTGCATAGTCGATGTCGTAGGCGATCGGCGTGGCACAGCGAAGCTCGTAGCCGATTTCCTTGTCCACGATGGCGATCTTGATGCCGATCTTCTTGACTTCGGCGAGTACCGCCTGCTTCAGGATTTCGCCGAAGTCCAGTTCCGCGTAGCGAATGTGGCCATGTTCGTCGAGTACGAGATTGCCAAGCTTTTGGAAGTCCTCCTGCGCGATCTTCTCGATGACACCCTCGGCGATGACGGCGACGCCGTAGTTGTGCCCCGTCAAGTAGCGCTTGACAATCGACCCCGTGATGATGTCGACGACTTGCTGCAAGGGAATCGACTCCGCCGCGAACTCCTCGGGAATGATCGTCAGAGCCGCGCCTGCCGAGCGCCCCATACCGAGCGCCAAGTGTCCCGCAGTGCGTCCCATAGCGATCGTGAAGTACCAGCGATTGTTGCTCGTACGTGCGTCCTCCATGAGGTTTTCAATCTCCTCCGTGCCGAAAGCGCGCGCCGTCTCGAAACCGAACGTCGGGATGCCCTCGGGCAGCGGCAGGTCGTTGTCGATGGTCTTTGGCACATGGACGACGTTGATCGTCTTGCCGATCTGACGCGCGTAATTCGACACCGCCATAGCGCTGTACGCCGTGTCATCGCCACCGATCGTCACGACGTGCGTAACGCCAAGTTCCGTCAAAGTATCGACAACTGTGCGCAGGTCGGATTCCTTCTTCGTCGGATTGTAGCGCGACATCTGCAGGATGCAGCCGCCTGTCAGATGGATGCGGTTCACGCGCTCCATGTCGAGGCGCACATACTTCTTCTCGCCGCGCGCGAGGCGCGAAAAACCATCGTAGATGCCGAGTACGTCCCAGCCATGGCGGTCAGCCTCGATGGTCACGGCGGAAATAACGCTGTTGATGCCGGGCGCTGGCCCGCCGCCACAGATAATGGCAATGACATTCTTGATTCCGATCATGAAAAAGCCCCCTCTTCCATTTCGCGCATAAATTTTATTGCTTCATATTGAACATACTTCCTTTATTCTGTCAAAAAAGCGAATTTCCTGCCGCAAACGAGGAGAAGGCGAAAGAAAGTTCCCACGCGAAAGAAAAGAGCAACGGCATCGCCAGCCATCGCTCTTTCGCATGTTCCAATAAAACTACCGCTTGCCGAGATGCGAACTCCTGCCGGCGTTCGTCTTCGTACCGCTCTTGGAGCGTGCCGCAGGGCGTCCCACGCGCTTCTTGGCGACGCGGCGTGCACGCTGCGCCGCCTTGCCGCGCTTGGGCGGCGGTGCGCTCTTCGCGGGCGCTGTACGCTCTTTGTCTGCGTTCTCCTGCTTCACCGCTGCCGCTTTCGCCGCCGTCTTCCGTCGCACGTTCTTGCCGCCGCTTCTCTCCGACTTTTCCTTGGTGAGGCGAGCCTTGATGCCCGCCTCAATGCGGCGCAGCTGATCGTACTGATGCGCATTGACGAAGGTGACGGCAAGCCCCTTTGCTCCCGCACGCCCCGTCCTGCCGATGCGGTGAATATACCACTCCGTATCCTGCGGCAGATCATAATTGAATACGTGCGTGACGCCCTCGATGTCTAGTCCGCGCGCCGCGATGTCGGTGACGACGAGGATCTGCAGCTTCGCCTCGCGGAAACGGCGCATGACGAGGTTGCGCTGCGTCTGCGTGAGGTCACCGTGCAGCTCGTCGACGAGATAGCCGCGCCCCGCGAGTTCCAGCGTCACATGCGCGACCTTCTGCTTCGTATGGCAGAAGACCATCGCAAGGTACGGCTGGTATTTGTTCAACAGTTCACAGAGCTTGTCGAGCTTCGTCTCCTCGCGCGTGTCGACAATGATCTGCTCAATATTCGCGAGCGTCACGCACTCGGGCTGCACCGTAATCTCGCGCGGCTCCTTCATGTAGCGGCGCGTGAGCGCCCGTATGCGCTCAGGCATCGTCGCCGAAAAGAGCATGAGCTGATGGTCGCCCGCCAGCGCTTCGAGCATCGTTTCCACATCCTCGACAAAGCCGAGGCGCATGAGTTCGTCGGCCTCATCGAGGACGATCTTGTTGACCTGCGAGAGTTCGACCGAGTGGCGGCGCAGGTGATCGAGAAGCCTGCCGGGCGTCGTGATGATGAGCTGCGGCTTCTGTCGGAGTTTGTCCTTCTGCCGCTCAATGTCCTGCCCGCCGTAAACGAGCGCCGTTCGTATGCCGACCGCATCCGCAAGCGTCCTGGCGATGCGCGCCGTCTGCATGGCCAGCTCACGCGTCGGGCTGACGACGAGAGCCTGCGCTACCTGGACATTTCCCTTGATGCGCTCAAGCAAGGGCAGCAGGAAGGCGAGCGTCTTGCCCGTGCCCGTCTGCGCCTGCACGATGGCGTCGCGTCCCGAACGCACGGCAGGAATCGCCTGCTCCTGCACGGGAGTAGCCTCGCGTATACCCTGACGCGCGAGAGCGTCGACCAACACTTCCGGGCAGTGAAGTTCTGAAAAATTCAACTCGAAAGTACCTCCGTTCCCGTCTCCGTGATGAGAATCGTCTTTTCCCACTGCGCCGAGAGCGAGCCGTCCTTCGTGCGCACCGTCCAGCCATCCTTCTTGTCGACCGTCACCTTGTACTTGCCTGCGTTGATCATCGGCTCGACCGTCAGCACCATGCCCGGCACGAGCAGCATGCCCGTGTCGACCTCGCCCACATGCGGCACGAAAGGCTCTTCGTGGAAGTCCTTGCCCACGCCGTGTCCGCCGAGCTGCGTCACGACGGAGCAGCCGTTGGCGCGCGCGTGCGCGTCACACGCCGCACCGATATCGCCGAGGAAGTGCCACGGCCTGGCCGCCTCAATGCCGAGGTTCATGCACTCCTTCGCCACCTCGACGAGACGCGCCGCTTCCGGCGTCGTCCTGCCGCCGACGATGTACATGCGCGACGCGTCGGCATAGTAGCCGTCCAAGATCGTCGTGATGTCAACGTTCACGATGTCGCCTTCCTTCAAGATCGTTTTCTTCGACGGTATGCCGTGGCAGACGACGTCGTTGATCGAGATGCAGACGCTCTTGGGGAAGCCCTCGAAGTTCAGGCACGCGGGAATGCCGCCGTGATCGATGATATAGTCATGCGCCGCCTTGTCGAGCGTCGCCGTATCGATGCCCGGCTGCACCATCTCGCCCATGAGGTCGAGCGCCCCATCGTTGACGACGCCGCTCTTTCTAATGCCCTCGATGTCCGCCGCATTCTTGATGATGCTGTGCGGCGGACGCACCTGCCCGCGATAGATGTCGAATTTCATCGAGCGAATACGCTCATCGAAATCCATGTGGCATTTCTTGTACTTCTTGCCGCTGCCGCACCAGCACAAATCATTTCTCGTCATTTCATTGCTCCTCGCACGCATGACGCAAAGCGTCATGCAAAATCATGGCGCACCAAGGCTATGTCCAGTACACCCTTTAAAAAGTCCTTCCCATTATAACACATTCCGTCCCGCACTGCGAACCATTATCTCTAAAAAACAGATGCCGCAATCCCCTCCCGTGAGGGAAACTGCGGCACCGGATGAAAATGCTGCCTTTTTCACGCAAGGCAGGCGTCAAGTCGTCGCAACAGAAATATCAAGCTCGACGATATGACCGCCGAGATCCATATCGACGGCAAGGTAGCCATCACTGCTGATCTTGATCTGGAAGTCCTCACCGATGGAAAGCGACGGCGTGGAGATATCGACCTCCAAGCCGAGTCCTGCGATATGCGTCGCCGTGTTCGCCGTCAGCATGTTGCTGAGCTCGGAAATCGCACTCTGCGCCATCTCATCGAAGTTCTCGACGGGCATGCCCATCATCATCGTGGAGGCGATGAATTTCGCCGTATCCTCCGTCATGTTGTAAACGACGTTGCCGCGAATCTGCTTCGTGAAGCCGACGATGACAGAAACGCCGAGACTCACGGCGTTCTTCTGCTTTACCGTGACCTTGGCACGCTTCGGCTCAGGGAAGCCGATCTGCGGCATGACAGCGGTGAAGGCGTCAATAAAAGGGTTGACAAGTTTTGCATCCATCTTTCTTTATTCCCCCTCCGCAAATCCAAGATTCAAGCAGATGTTTCCGATCTCCGTCTTCGCGACGACCTCGAACGAGGTGAGCTTCGGATTGGCAATGCGGATGTTCGCGCCGCTGATCGTCCCCGGCGGAGTCAGGCGCATTTCCTTGTCGCGGAAGATATCATTGACCTTCGATACGCCGCGGCCGACGATGATGTTCGCCGCCTCCTCGACCGAATCGTTGATCTCGTCCTCCTCGATGTCGTCATGCTCATCCATCGCGAGCATGCGCAGAGCAAAGCGGCGCATGGTATCAGTATCCATGTGGACGACGGCGCGTCCCACGGGCGAACCCGTGAGTCCAATGATGACCGCGATGCCCTTGATCGCCAAATAGGGGCTTTCATCGACGGAAACCTCGATCTCGCTCTCCATGCCAAGAAGACTGAACAGACTGCGCTGAAGCCCTTGCGCAAACGTCGCCACATAAGAGTCGCGCAGCATCGTGACGGCGCTCCCCTTCTTCTGGCACAGGATGATCAGCATATCGACGATCTCATTGGGCTTCACAGGCTTCTGCAGGAAAGCGTGGATGCCCACCTCGCGCCCCTGCGTCATGAGGCTCGCATCCTTCATCGCACTGATCATGACAATCGTGGCGTCAGGATCAAAGGCGAGGATGCGGCGGCTCGTCTCAATGCCGTTGGCATCGGGCAGGTTCATGTCCATCGTCACAGCGGCCGGACGCGTCTCCTTGTATTTCTCAACGGCCTCGGCAGCGTTGCTCGCTATGGCGCAGACCTCGAAGCCCGCCTTCTTGAGGATGCCCTCAAGCATCGCCTGGCTGACGCGCGAGTCGTCGACAATCATGATCTTGATTTTATTCACTAAGCTCACCCTATTCTTTCCGTCCAATAAGATATTGCCTGAAAAAAGAACATACTCCCTTATATTATCCTATCGGCCAAAGTCACTAAAAGATTAAGAACTTTCTCAACCTGCGCCCATGCGCGAGAGTATGACGCGGGCAACATGCACGCCGCTCGCGCCCGCCTGCGAAAGGCCGCGCGTGACGCCGGCGCCGTCGCCGACGGCAAAGACGTTCTTGAGGCGCGTTTCCAGCTCATTGGACAGCACGATGCGCGAACTGTAGAACTTGACCTCGACGCCGTAGAGCAGCGTGTCGTCATTCGTCATGCCCGGTGCAACGGCGTTGAGCGCCTGCACCATCTCCATGATGTTGTCGAGATGGCGCTTGGGCAGGATCAGCGAGAGATCACCGGGCGTCGCATGAAGCGTCGGCTCCATGAAGCTGTGACTCATGCGGTGCGCGTTCGTGCGCCTGCCCTTGACGAGATCGCCGTAACGCTGCATGATGATGCCGCCGCCGAGCATATTGGAAAAAGACGCGATGCTCTTGCCGTACTTGTGTGGCTCGTTGAACGGCTCCGTGAAGTGATTCGACACCAGGAGCGCAAAGTTCGTATTGTGGCTCTGCATTTTTGGATCGCTGTACGAGTGACCGTTGACCGTCATGATGCCGCCCGTATTCTCCATGACGACATGACCGTGCGGATTCATGCAGAAAGTTCGCACGGAATCGCCGTAGCGCTTCGTGCGATAGACGAGTTTCGCCTCATAGACCTCCGACGTGATGTGGTCGAAGATCTCGTCGGGCACTTCGACGCGCACGCCGACATCGACCTGATTGTTCTTCTGCTCGACGCGCAGCCGCCGACACTCCTCGGAAAACCATTCGGCGCCCGAGCGCCCCGGCGCAACGACGAGATACTCGGCGGCGATGCGCTCGCCGCTTTCCAGTTCCAAGGCGTTTTCTCCCTCGCCGTCGGAAAGGATATTCCTGACGGGTTCATGGAAGCGGAATTCGACGCGATCCTTCATGTACTCATACGTTTTTTCGAGCATCTTCAAGTTGTTTTCCGTGCCAAGGTGGCGCACGCTCGCTTCCAAAAGATGCAGATCATGCTCCAAGGCGAGCTTGCCGATGCGGCTTCCCTTCGTGCTGAACACCTTCGCGGGCGCACCGTGGCGCATGTTGATCGCATCGACGTATTCGATGAGACGCATGACCTCGGCGGAACTGATGTACTCGCCGAGCCAGCCGCCGAACTGCGTCGTGAAGTTGTACTTGCCGTCGGAAAAGGCGCCCGCGCCGCCGAAGCCGCGCATGATGCTGCAAGGCTTGCAGCCGATGCAGCTCTTGACCTTGCCCGCCGCAATCGGACAGCAGCGATGATATATGTCGTTGCCGCTCTCTAAGACGACGATGGAAAGGCCGGGCTTCTTCTCCGCCAGCTCATACGCCGCGAAAACGCCCGCCGGACCCGCGCCCACAATGGCGACATCGTATTTTTTCACCTCGCCGCCTCCCATCCGCTCACTCTTCTACAATTGGTATTATATAGGAAGAAGTTCCTTTATGCAAGGGATTCGTTGCATAAAGGGCCGCTTTTCATTATAATAGGGAAGTATATCCGTAGAATTCATCCGTACTTCCTTTAGGGGGACTTATCTTGACAAACAACATGGCGATCATCATCGCATTCATCGTCTACCTCGGCCTCATGATGCTCATCGGCATCTACTACTATCGGCGCACGCGCTCCATGGCGGACTACATTCTCGGCAACCGCAAGCTCGGCGCATGGGTCACGTCCTTGAGCGCCGAAGCCTCCGACATGAGCGGCTGGATGCTCATGGGGCTGCCGGGCTTCGCCTACATCGCGGGACTCAATGCGGGCTGGATCGCCTTGGGGCTTGCGCTCGGCACCTATGCGAACTGGAAGTTCGTTGCCGCACGTCTTCGAAAATATACGGAGCTTGCCAACAATTCGCTGACGCTGCCCGATTTTCTGCAGAATCGCTACGAGGACAAGTCGAACCTCCTGCGCATCATTCCCGCCGTCTTCATCTTGCTCTTCTTCATCATCTATACATCGTCGGGCTTTGTCGCGGGCGGCAAGCTCTTCGAGACGATCTTCGCGCTTCCCTACACGCAGGCGCTGTTCCTCGGCGCTTTCGTCGTTGTCTTCTACACGCTCGCGGGCGGCTTCCTCGCCGTCTGCTGGACAGACTTCATCCAGGGCGTCATGATGTTCTTCGCCATCCTGCTCGTGCCCGCCGCCGCCTCCTATCTGCTCGGCGGTCCGTCCGTGACGCTCGCTGCCATCTACACGATGGAGCCGTCGTTCTTCAATCCTTTCCAGAAACCTGACGGTTCGACGCTCGGTTTCATCGAGTTCATCTCGCTCATGGGCTGGGGACTCGGCTACTTCGGTCAGCCGCATATCCTCGTACGCTTCATGGCAATCCGCTCATCCGCCGAACTCGGACGCGCCATGCACATCGCCATGACGTGGGTCGCCATCTCGCTCACCGCTGCCGTCCTCGTCGGCATGGTCGGACGCGCCTACCTTACCGAGCCGCTCTTCGGCACGGCAACGGAGACGGTTTTCCTCGTGATGACGGATTCGATCTTCAACCCCTTCATCGCTGGACTCATCCTCTCCGCCGTCCTCGCCGCCATCATGAGCACGGCATCAGCGCAGCTTCTCGTCGCAGCTTCAGCCTTCGCACAGGATTTCTACCGTTCGCTGCTTCATAAGAACGCGAGCCAAGGCGAACTCGTCTGGGTCAGCCGCCTCTCCGTCCTCTTGATTGCCGCCCTCTCTCTGACGCTTGCCATGAATCCCGAGAGCCTCATCCTCGACATGGTCGCCTACGCATGGGCAGGCTTCGGCGCCGCCTTCGGCCCCGCATTGCTCGCCTCGCTCTTCTGGCGCCGCGCCACGAGAAACGGCATCCTCGCGGGCATCATCACGGGCGGCGTCACCGTCCTCGTATGGAAGCAGTTCGCCCTCTTCGGCCTCTACGAGATCATCCCAGGCTTCGTCCTTGCCCTTTGCGCCATCTATGTCGTGAGCCTCTTGGATAAAGAGCCTGCAAAGAGCATCACGGACACGTTCGACGCCGTGGGAAAGAGCGAGATATAGTTCTGAAACGAGAAAAAGAACGATCGCCGGAAGCACATCAAGAGCTTCTGACGACCGTTCTTTTTCATGTTTCAATGTTTCGCCGCATAGCGAGCCATGGCGATGCGGACGGCTGCGCGGGCAGCAGGCGATGCAGTCGGGGCAGCGGCGCCGGCAATCTTGCCCTTGTCTTTTCCATCGTCATTATCGGCGTCGGCATCTTCCTTTTGCTTCTTTTCAGGCGGCAGAGGCAGAAGACCTTCTTTCATTTTCGCGATTTCCTCGAGCTTTTTCTGCTCTTCCTTCATCTTCTCGGTGGCCTCATCCGAGTCTTCCTGACGACCGCATTCGGCAAGCTTCAGAAGCGTCCACTCCAGATCTTCCGCCAAAGCCTGTGTGTCCTCAAGCCATATATTGAGTTTGGAAAAGCTGGCATCAAGTTCGTCAAAGTCTCTCTGTTCTCTGCCCCGCAGCCCTAGAGGATCCTCTATACGCCGGCCTGCCATCCGCGCCTCCTCTCTTTTATTTATCTTCTCAATCATCTTTTCCACTTCTTCGTGGCTGGCTTCAAACCAATTGAAATCCTCGTCCTCATCCTTCGGCAAAGGCGCACACAGGCGGTCTTCCTCGACTTCTGCACGCGCTTCAGCCACCTTCTTCTCCAACTTTGTTTTAAGGTCATAAATCATGGAGATCTTGTCGTCGTACGAGGTCGCGACAATGTGTGACAAGAGCTTTTCCTTCTCCTCCTTGAGCACTTTTCTTTCATCGTCGGTCAAGGTATCATCCTTGAGCAGTTCCTTGATGGCAACGACGCGCTCCTTCTCCGCCTTGACGACATCCCTCGTGTCCTCCACGCTTTCGATCCTGCCGCGTGCCGACATGTCGTCCCGCTCCTCGGCATCGCGCAGAATCTCCTTCGCGTCCTTTTCCCCAAGCTGCAGAAGCCGCGCCTTCCTGCTGATCAGCACCTCAGCCGCACTGCCGAGATGCGTCTTCTCCTTCTCCTTGCCCTTCAATGCCATGGCAGAGGATGGCGCAGATACAAAAGAAGCGCTCGCCTCGCGCCCGCGCACGACAGTTCCGATTCTCATGCTCATTTCCTCATCCCTTCCCTGTGCTGAGAAAACAATCTTCCGCTGTTCTTCTTTATTTCATCGAAAATTTCTTGTTGTTTCTTAAGCTGCAAACACGATACGATAGATGTACGGAAAGGAAGGAGCGAATCCTATGGCACAGGCAGTTGTAAATTTTTCTATGGATGCAGTCTTGAAAGAGCAGATGGAGCAGACATGCCATGCGATGGGCCTGACAATGGCATCCGCCTTCACGATGTTTGCTACAAAAGTCACGCGAGAACAGCGCATTCCTTTTGAAGTATCCGCCGACCCCTTTTACAGCGAAGCTAATATGGAGCGGCTGCGAAAATCCATCGCCCAAATGGAAGCAACCGGCGGTACAAATGACCATCTTACAGCAAACAAAAGGGGCTGTCGCACTTAGATCATGTGCGGCAGCCCCTTTTTCCATAGAGAAATATCTATCCTCATCCCGAAATCATCAGGATTCTTCTCACAGAAGTTCTGTCATGCGCTTGAGTGGCTTCGACGTGTCGAGGTGACCGGCCAGAGAGTCGACTTTCTTTCCTTCGAGGAGGATCTGCACGGACTTCACCTCGGGGAACTCGGTCAGAGTGTTGACGATGGAGCCGACGAGCATTTCCTCTCCCGTCGAGCCTCCTGCAAAGTTCTTGACGAGGTCTTCGCTGAAATCGACGGTCGCAATGCCGTCCTTGACTGCAACGCTCTTGAGCTTCGTCTTCTTGGGGATGATCGTGATGACGCCCTTCGCCTTCGTGCCCGAGAGCAGGGATTCCATCGCCGCCTTGTACTTGCCGTCCTGCGTCGTCTCGACCGTGCGCGTCTCGGCTACGAGCTTCATGCCGTTGTCGTCGGGATAGTAGACCTTGATGCCGATCTTTTCTGCCGGCTTGGCCGAGCCGTTCTTCGCCCCCGCGTCCTTCTTGTCTGTCGCCGCTGGCTTGTCTGCCGCCGGCGTGTCCGCGCCCTTGGATTTGTCGTCTGCGCCGCAGCCCACAGCAAGGAGAAGCGTCAGAAGCATGAGGAGCGCGAGCATGGATTTCATGATTTTCATTCTAAAAAACCGCCTTTCTTTTCGCTTATCCGCCCACAAAGAAGCGGCTCAGCCCCTTCGCTATGGCAAATGCCATCTTGTTTTGAAAATCTTCCGAGGTCAAGAGAGCTTCTTCGCGTTCATTCGAGATGAAAGCAAGCTCGACAAGAGAGGCAGGCATGCTCGAATGCTTGAGCACGTAGAGGTTTGCCTCCTTCGCGCCGCGATCCCGCAGGCCGCCCGCCGCAAGAAGCTCTTCCTGCAGGATGGCAGCGAGCCTGCCGCCCTCGATCGAGCCATAGTACGAATACGTTTCCGTGCCGTTCGCCGTCGGGCTGGAAAAAGCGTTGCAGTGGATGCTCAAGAACAGCTCCGCTCCCGGCGTGCGCTCGGCGACATCGACACGCGCCTGCAGTTCCTGTCCGTCCGAAGCGTTCGGGCCGTAGACGTCGCGATCCGTCGTTCGTGTCATCACGACGTGCGCACCTGCACCTTCCAAGAGACGCTGTACCTTCTGCGCCACCTGGAGAGCCACATCCTTTTCACGCACGCCATTCGGGCCGACCGCGCCCGAATCGCTGCCGCCGTGCCCAGGATCAAGCACGATCGTATGCCCGGCGACGCCTTCGATGCCATCGGGTGCGACGAAGGCCGGCACAGGAGCAGCGACGGGCGTCATCACGTCGATAACGAGGCGATCCGGCTTCTTCGCGCTGCGATCGGCAGGCAGCGTGTAAACGGCGTAATTCTGCTCCTCCACCTCCGAAGCGAAGGAAACCATGATCTCCACGCCGCGCCGTCCCTCCTCGCGCAGCGTCATGAAGCGTCCGAGTGCGCCGTCGAGCGTCGCATCCGTGCGCATGGCGCCGAGTTTCGCATCCTGCACGGCCACGATCAGATGCTTGGGCTTCGACGAATCTTTCTGAACCGTATAGGAAACATCCGCACGACTCATGCCGATCTCGATGCGCAGCACGCTGCGTCCATCCTCCTCGAGCACCTGATACTGGAGGTCATTGAGCTCAAGCGCCCGCGCGGCGAAAGCCTCGGGGGCAAAGAGCATGAGCGCCATCAGAAAAAGGCTGAAGGACAAAAAAAATCGTTTGAACAAAAAAACCACTCCTATCGTCAATCTCATAAGAGCGTCAAGCTCCGAGTTTCCATCTCACTTCTCAATCTCCCTTGAGACTCTGCAGAAGCGCCTCCGCTTCTTCGCGCGCCGCCTTCGTGCGCTCCTCGTCAAAGGAAATCTCCCAGCGAATATAATCGCCCTCTGAAAGCCCTGCGGGCAGTTCGTCCGCAGGAAAGACGACTTTCTTCTCTTCCTCTCCCACGAGGAGAACTGCTTTCTCTTCCTCGAAGCGATCGATGACGGCAAATGCCATTTACTTTTCCTCCTTCACGCTGTAGGTCTTGCCGTCCGAGGTTATGGCAATCGTGCCGCCTTGGTCGGTGCGATAGACCTTGATGTTGAACTTCTTGTATCTTTCGAGGACTTCCTTGTGCGGATGCCCGTAGTCGTTTCCCGCACCGCAGGAGATCGCGACGACCTCGGGCGCCGTCGCCTTCAAAAATGCCGCCGTCGACGATGTCTTGCTGCCGTGGTGCGGCGACTTGAGGATGAGGCTCTTGAGGTCGGCCGCGCTGTGGCGCGAGAGCGTTGATTTCTCCGTCTCCTTTTCTGCATCGCCCGTGAAGAGCATCGTGAAGTCACCGTATTCGAGCCTGCCGACGATCGAGTTGATATTGAGGTTCGGCTTGCCGTTTTTCTTGCCGCCCTCCTTCACCATCTCGGCCGTCGGACTCAGAACGTGAAACGAGACGCCGCCGCCGAAGTCGAGCACATCGCCGTCGACGAGCGCCTTGTAGGGAATGCTCTTCGATTTGATGGTCTTCAGGTAGTCGCGGTAGAACTTCGCCGTCGTCGGCTCGCCGTTGTCATAGACCGCCTTGACCTCGCAGTTCTTGAAGAGGACGGAAGCGCCGCCCAAATGGTCGGCATGAGGGTGCGTGATGATGAGCTTGTCGACCGTCTTGATATTTTCTTTCTTGAGCGCCGCTTCGAGCTTCGGATGCTCGTCGAGGTCGCCCGTATCGATGAATATGGTCTGATCCGCCGTTCGTATGAGGATGGCGTCTCCCTGCCCGACGTCGAGCACCTTGACGTTTAGAGCGCCGCCCTTCGCCTGCGCCGCTTCCTGCGCCGCATTCGGTGCTCCCATGCAGCCCGTCAGCAACGTGCAGGCAAAAACGAGTGCGGCGAGCATGCCCAGCATTTTCTTCATAAGGATTCTCCTATCGTTCGTCCAAGCTGTCATATTTCAATCGTCCTGCAAGATGCAATGCTCGATTCCCCATGCCGCACCGTCTTCCAGCACCGTGGGCACAACGGTCTCAGCATGAGGCAGCAGCCTCTCGTTGGCGTTCCCCATGACGAGGGCGTGCGCGACGGTCTGCATCATCTCGATGTCGTTCTCGCCGTCGCCGAAAGCGTAGCTTTCTTCCACGGGAACACCGATGTATTCGAGTGCATGAAGGATGCCCGTGCCCTTCGATTCGTGCGCGGAATACAGCTCGAAGTTCCTGCCGTGCGCCGCATCGACGAGCCCTGTGACGCCCGGAAGCTGCAGAAAGTCCGCAAAGGACGTGCGCTCTGTAGCATAAAACTCCATCTTGTAGGTCACGACATCGCGCCAGGAAAAGTCGCGGCGAAAGAAGTCAAGCGGCACATCGAAGCTCTTGAAGAAGGCTTCCAGCCCCTTGCATTCCGCGCCCATGTAGGTGAAGTCCACGCTCTCCTGGCAGAAGTCTAAGCCCTTCTCCTGAGCCAGACGCACGATGCGGCAGACGAGCGAAGGAGGCAGAGGCTTCTGGAAGATGATTTCACCGCCGATCATGACGACGGCGCCGTTCATGAGCACGAAACCGTCGAAGCCGAGGTCGAGCAGCCCCTGCTCAATGAAGCTGTACGGACGCCCCGTGGCAACGAAGGCATAGTGTCCCGCTTCCTGCAGACGGCGGATCGCCGTGCGCACCGCCTCGGCAGGCAGCGGCCTCTTGTGCGTGACATCGATGATCGTGCCGTCGAGGTCGAAGAAAACCGCCTTTCTCATTTCTCTTCGCCGACCTCACTCTTCTTCTCATGCGGCAGATCGAAGACGACGCGCATGATGAGGAACACGATCCACAGCGCCATCGAAACGAGATAGGCGATGTCGATGGTCTGCAAATTGTCATAGTCAAGCGTGGCCATGAGCCAAACGGCCACGACGAGGATGAACCAATCGAGCTTGCGTATTCTTTTCAGTTTTTCCATGCATTTCACCTTTCTCCTTGCTTTTCCTGTACGCTTTTGCATCGGAAAGCTCACGCGAATCCACCGTCAAGAACCGCTTGCCGCCCAATTTCCGAGCGCCCTCCCCCTGCATGTGAAAAAGCCGCTCCCATGCCAAGCGCCTTGGCTGAAAGCGGCTGCCCTCTCTATTTCCGCTGCATCTGGGCGTCAAGGGCGTCGTGCATACGATGATTGATCGTGCTCAAACCTCGGTAGACCGTCGTGATGTCAACCTCGTCCCCGCGGTTTTCCATATAGCGCTCCAACTTGCGCTTCACGCGCTGCAGAGCATTGTCGATGGACTTGACATGGCGGTCGAGATCGACGGCGATCTCCTGATACGACTTGCCGTCGAGGTAGCTCATGAGCACGCGCCATTCGAGATCGCTCAGGATCTCTTCCATCTTTTCCTCGATATCGACGAACTCTTCCTGACTGATGACGAGCTCCTCGGGATTTGAAACGCGTGCTCCCGGCAGAATATCGAGGAGTGTGCGGTCAGAATCCTCATCGTAAATCGGCTTGTTGAGCGATATGTATGAATTCAGCGGGATGTGCTTCTGGCGCGTCGCCGTCTTGATCGCCGTAATGATCTGGCGCGTCACGCAGAGCTCAGCAAACGCGCGAAAGGACGAAAGGCGGTCGTTGCGGAAATCGCGAATCGCCTTGTAAAGGCCGATCATTCCCTCCTGCACGATGTCCTCGCGGTCAGCGCCGATGAGGAAGTAGGAGCGCGCCTTCGCGCGAACGAAGTTGCGATACTTGTTGATCAAGTAGTCCAGAGCGATGTTGCTGCAATTTTCCTTGATCCTAGAAATGACTTCCTCATCCGTCAGGCCGTCAAATCCTTCAAACCGTGTATCATTGCCGCTGTCTCTCATTTCCGCTTCCATAGCATCGACCCCATTCGTGTTGTTTTCCACTTCTGAAGAAAACGATGTCCCCCAGAGGGCTGCCAATCCTTCGGCTTCCCCCTCAACTGCTTTGATTATACTCCACAGATGCCCGAAACGTCAAGCGCGGCGCGGCTTTTTCCGCCTTTGGCGCGTTTTGCTGCGCATATTTCTCATTTATCCGCGCCTTTTCGCGTACATTTCAGCGGCTGCGCTTTCGCAGAGCGTCGAGTTTCGCCGCCGTGCGGCTGTCGATGCGCGAGCCGACTTCGTTGCGCGAAAGGGGCAGCGTCACCTCGCCCAAGTACTCGTCGGCAATCTTTTTCTTCGTCTTCTTCACGCGCCGCCAAAGCTCCGCCGATGAGATGCGATAGGCGCCCGCGCCGAGGATCGCCGACTGCTCGGCGCCGTCGGAGGTCACGACGTGCACCTCGCGCGAGGTGCGCACGGATTCATAGGCAAGGCGCTCGATGCAGCTGTCCGCCGTCACGCCCTCGCCCGTGTAGATGACCTCGAAGTGCGGCGCGACCTGTTCTCTGTGCTCTTCGCCGCTTGCAAAGAGAGCGTCAAAGACGACGGTCATATCGTATTTTTCGTAAGCGCCGTACTCCATGAGCAGATGGAGCAAGCGGTCACGCGCTTCTGCAAGATCGCCCGCGAGGGAGGCCAGCTCGGGCAGCGCATGGATGACGTTGTAGCCGTCGATGATGAAATGCTCGCGCTTCTTCGCCATCGCCTTACGCCCTTCCCAAGAGGCGCGCACGCCTCGCCTCGTACATGAGGAGCGCCCCGGCGACGGAAGCGTTGAGCGAGTTGATCGCCCCGTGCATCGGGATGCGCACGAGAAAGTCGCACGTTTCCTTGACGAGGCGGCCGAGTCCCTTGCCCTCGCTGCCGATGACGATGCACAGAGCCCCCGTCAAGTCGGCATGGAACATGTCCTCATCGCCCGCCATATCGGCGCCGACGAACCAGAGGCCGCGCTCCTTGAGTCGCTTCATCTCCTGAACGATGTTGCCGATGCGCACGACGCGCACATGCTCGACAGCGCCCGCCGAGGTCTTGGCAACCGTCGCCGTCAGCGCACAGCCGCGGCGCTCGGGCACGAGCACGCCGTGCACACCCGCCGCGTCCGCCGTGCGCAGGAGTGCGCCGAAGTTGTGCGGATCTTCGATCTCATCGAGCAGCAGGAGAAGAGGCGGCTCGCCCTTTTCCTCGGCGCACGCGAAGACGTCATCGAGCGAGGCGTAGGCAACGGGCGCAGCGTAGGCGATGACGCCCTGATGGCGCATGTCGGGCGCGAGCTGTTCGAGCTTCTCTCGCTTGCTCGCCCGCACAGGCACGCCTTGCTCGCGTGCAAGCGAGAGAAGCGGCGCGAGCGCCGCCTCCTTCGCGCCCTGCGCGACGAGGATACGATTGATGCCGCGCCCCGCCTTCAGCGCCTCGAAGACGGCGTTCCTGCCGACGAGAATCTCATCGGCAGAAGGCGTATCGCGCCGCTCTTCCTGCCTCCCGCCGCGCTTCAAGGCCGTCCGCTCTTCCTTCGCAGGCCGTTTCTTCTGCTTCGTTTCCATCGCTTCGCACCATCTTCCGCTCTTCATTCAGCGCACTTCGGGCTTCACGATGTACCTCGTGAGCCACGGCTCTTCTTCGACGAGGAGGTCGCGCATCCTGAGCATCATGTCGCGGATCTCCCACTGTGCGCCCGGCGTCGTCACGCGCTTTTCGTAGACGTCCATGAAGGAACGCAGGTTGAGCGTCGTCACGAAGTTCGTGCACGCCGCGCCCGGCAGCACGAAGCGTGCGTCCTGCTTCGCCACGCCGAGCGCGAGAAGATCGTCGTAAGCTCTCTGAATCACCTGCATCGTCTCAAGATAGCGCGCATACGCCGCTTCCTTCTCACGAATCGTCTCGGGCACGACGTGGGCGAAGATGCCGTCCGCCTGCTTTTCCGACTGCTCCGAAACGTAGCGCTGGCTCTGGACGCTTAAGGACACGCCGATGCGGTGGCGCGAATACTGCGCGAGAAGCGTGCGCGAGACGCCCTTGACGGCGAACGTCATCGAGCAGTGCTCGACGACCGAAAGATGCTTGCTCGTCATGATGCGCTCCAACAGGCGCAGCATGTCCGCCTCGCTCTTTTCCTCGGCCAGAAGCTCGATGGGCGAATCCGCGCTGTAGCAGGTACGCGCTGCCGTCCAGCACGTTTTGAGGTAATTCGGCGTCTTTGCAATCAACTGTATTTCCAAGGCTCTTTTCCTTTCATCTTCGTAAGGCGTGCCGTCATTCAGCCGCCCCTTTCTTCACGCGCTGTCCGCGTTTAGCGGCAATCTCCGCCATCATGCCCTGCGCGATGGCCTGAAACGCCCATTCGGCGATCTCGTCCAAACGCTCCGTATCCTTTTCCAAAAACAGCGTGCCAAGAAGCGCCTCGAAGCCCGTGCTCGCATGGTACTCGGCGACGCTCGCGCGGCGCGGCGCATGGCTCTTCGCGTTCCTGCCGCGGCGGAAGATGCCGCGCTCGCGCTCCGTCAGACGCTCCTCAATCGCGTGATATGCCTTCGCCTGCCAGACCGCCGAGACGATCTGCGCGGCAAAGTCACTCAGGACGTGCACCTGCGACTGCTCGAAGGATAGAAGGCGCGTGCGCACGAAGAGATGGAAGTAGGCATCGCCGATATAGGCGAGCACGAGGGGGCTGGCGAGGCGCACATCAATTCCTTCGTAGCGCTCGGCGATGCCGCCCTCGCCGTCGGGCGTGAACATTGAACCGACGATGGCGCGAAAGCGATCAAACCTCATGCGCGCTTCCACCTTGCGCCCTGCGGCGTATCCTCGATGACGACGCCGCGAGCCTTGAGTTCGTCGCGCAGATGATCGGCGAGCGCCCAATTTTTCTCCTCACGCGCCTTCTGGCGCAGATTGAGGAGAAGTTCCATAAGGCTGTCGACAAGCCCGTCATCCGCCTTTTCTTCCTTCGCCTCGAAGATGCCGATGACTTCCGCCATCTCGGCGTAAACGGCACGAACCTTGGCGAAGTTCGCCGCGTCGAAGGCAGCTGCGCCCGTCGTGACCTCGTTATAATAGATGTTGATTTCCTTCGACAGGGAGAAGAGGTGGCTGATGGCGAGCGCCGTATTGAAATCGTCGTCCATCGCTTCATAGAACGCCGCCTTGGCTTCCATCGCCGCTGCCAAAAGCGACTTCGCGCTGCCAGAGCTCTCGTCCTTGCGCGACGAGAGCTCTGCGGCATTGTCCCACGAATTCTTGAGGCGTGCGAGGCTCGTCTTCGCCTCCGCCAAGCGCTCGTCGGTGAAATCGAGCGGACTGCGGTAGTGCGTCTGCACGATGAAGAAGCGCACGACCTCTCCCGCGTATTTCTCCAAAATGTCCTTGACGGTGAAGAAGTTGTTTTTCGACTTCGACATCTTCTCGTCATGGATCGTGATGAAGCCATTGTGCAGCCAGTAGCGAGCGAAGCTGTGGTCGTCGCCCGTGCATGCCTGCGCCTGTGCGATCTCGTTCTCGTGATGCGGGAAGATGAGATCGCTGCCGCCGCCGTGGAAGTCGAACGTCTCGCCCAAATACTTCATCGACATCGTTGAACACTCGATGTGCCAGCCCGGACGCCCCTTGCCCCACGGGCTGTCCCAAGAAGGCTCTCCGGGCTTCGCCGCCTTCCACAGCGCGAAATCCATCGGATGATGCTTGCGCTCGTCGACGCCGACGCGTGCGCCCGCCTGCATGTCGTCCAAAGAGCGGCCGCTGAGCTTGCCGTAGCCCGCGAAGCGCTCCACGCTGTAGTAGACGTCGCCGTCGAGCGCATAGGCATAGCCCTTCTCGATCAGCTTTTCGATCACGGCGAGCACGTCCGCAATATGCTCCGAAACGCGCGGATAGGCGTCGGCGCGGCGCACGTTGAGCGCGTCGATCGCCTTGAAATATTCCGCGATGTAGTGGTCGGCAAGCTCCTTCCACGTCTCGCCCGCCTCCTTTGCACGGCGGATGATCTTGTCGTCGATGTCCGTGAAGTTCTGCACGTAGCGCACGGCATAGCCCTTCTTCTCCAGATAGCGGCGCACGACGTCCCATGTGACAAAGGGACGCGCGTTGCCGATATGCGGGTCGTTGTACGGCGTCACGCCGCAGCAGTAGATGCTCGCCTTGCCCGGCTCAAGGGGCTTGAACTCCTCTTTCTCGCGCGTCAGCGTATTGTAAACCCTCAGCATTTATTTTTCCTCCATTCGCTCCAAAGAAGCGACAGCGTAGGCGGATATGCCTTTCTCCTCGCCCGTAAAACCGAGCTTCTCCTCCGTCGTCGCCTTCACATTCACCTGATCCGGCTCCAAATCGAGCTTTTCGGCGATGTTCCGGCGCATTTCCTCGATGTAGGGCGCGAACTTCGGACGCTGCGCCACGATCGTCGCGTCGATGTTGCCGACGCAATAGCCCTTCGCACGAATCATTTCCGCGACATGCTCCAAGAGCTTCATGCTCGACACGCCTTTCCAGCGATCGTCACTGTCGGGAAAGTGCCTGCCGAGATCGCCGAGAGCCGCCGCACCCAAGAGGGCGTCCTCGACGGCATGCAGCAGCACATCGGCGTCCGAATGTCCCAGGAGCCCATATTCATGCGGGATGTCGACACCGCCCACGATGAGCTTGCGCCCTGTCACCAGGCGGTGCACGTCGTATCCCATGCCAAATCTCGTCATATCGTCACCTTCATTTCATCCACAATTCCTGCAGAATGCGCCAAAAGCGCCTCCGCCATCCACAAATCTTCAGGCGTCGTGATCTTCAGATTGCCGTAGTCGCTCTCGACGACGAAGACCGCCTCGCCGATTCGCTCGACGAGACTCGCGTCGTCCGTGCCGAGGAAGCCGTCCTGCGCCGCCTTCTCATAGGCGCGCTGCAAAATCTCACGGCGAAATCCCTGCGGCGTCTGCACCTCCCAGAGGCTTGCACGCGCCGGCGTCGCCTCGACGCGCCCGTCCTCGCCGACGACCTTGATCGTGTTCTTCGCACGCACGGCAGCGATGGCCGCGCCCTTCTCACGCGCCGCAGAGATGACCGCTTCGATTACAGCAAGGCTCACTAAAGGCCTCGCCGCATCGTGCACGAGCACAATGTCGGCATCTGCGGCGAGATGTGCCATGCCGTTCGCGATCGAATACTGGCGCTCAGCGCCGCCTTGAACGACGCGCCAGGGCTTCAAGCCCTGCGCCTTCTCCAGCATCTCCTCGACAAAAGCGATCTCATCCTTGGCGACGACGACGATCAGTTCGGCGACTGCAGGTACGGCGGAAAAGCGCCGCAGCGTGCGAAGCAGGATCGGCACGCCTGAAAGTTCCAGAAGCACCTTGTTTCTGTCCGCCTTCATGCGCCTTCCTGCACCTGCCGCCGGAAAAATCACGGAAACCATAAAGCCTCCTTGCATATACTGCTTTATAAACGCGCCGCCGATAAGTCGCATGACCTATCGGCGGCACTTCTCTTTCACCAATGTCTGGGCTTTGCAAAAATCATGCGTCCGGCTGCTGTCTGCAGCGCCGACGTGACCTCCACTTCAATCGTATTGTTGATATGGCGGCGGCCGTTCTCGATGACGATCATCGTGCCGTCATCGAGATAGGCGACGCCCTGTCCCGGCTCCTTGCCTTCCTTGACGACGGAAACGCGCATCGTCTCGCCTGGAATGACGACGGGCTTCACGGCATTGGAAAGCTCGTTGATGTTGAGGACGGGCACATCGCGCAACTCTGCGACCTTATTCAGGTTGAAATCATTCGTGATGAGCTTGCCGCCCACGACCTGAGCCAGGCGCACGAGCTTCGAGTCGACCTCGGCGATGTCGTCGAAGTCCTGGCTCGTGATCTCGACCTCCATCTTCGATTCCATGCGTATGCGCTGCAGGACATCGAGTCCGCGCCTGCCGCGCACGCGTTTCAACGCATCTGAGGAATCGGCAATATGCTGCAGTTCTTCCAAGACGAACTCAGGGATGAGCAATGTACCGTCAATGAAGCCCGTCTCACATATATCGGCGATGCGTCCGTCGATGATGACGCTTGTATCGAGCAGCTTGTAGAGCTTGGACGATTTCTGTTCCTTGGCGATTTGCCCCAGCGCTTCCTTTGCCTTCGCCTGCGCCTTCGCTTCGCGGCTCTTGCTGATCAGATTTGGCAGCGTGCCGAAAAGATCGCCGACTTCCTTGCGCTTTTTGATCGTGATATGAATGCCGAGATAGCCGAACACGATGCTGAAAACGACAGGAAAATATGCACCGACGAGCGGGATCTTGGAAAACGCCGCTCCCAATAAATTTGCAATGATAAGTCCGATGGCCAGCCCCGCTGCGCCTGCGATGACATCATGAATCGGCATCTTGTTCAGTTGCGTTTCGACCCAATAGGTGAAGCGCTTGAGCGTAGCCGTGAAAAGTGGCGTCGTGATGAAGCCGAGAACTCCGCCCAAAACAGCACCGACGAGGATGCAGACGAGCGAAGCGAGCGTCAGGCCGAAGAGTCCGAGATCCAGTTTGAGAACTTCCGTGCTCAGAAACAAGGTCAGAAGCGGACTGGCAAGCTGCATGAGCGCTCCGCCGAGAATGGCGAAGATCAGCGTGATGAAAAAACGCAATACTTTTTCGAGCAATAAACATCCCTCCCCATATAATGGAAATGACAAAGCCAAACAGATTTATCATACTAAATCTATTCGGCTTTGTCAAAAGAAATCACTCTCGAATCGCCGGGGTCTTCCCGGCGATCGTCAGCATCAGGCAAAATCGTTTTCCGCAAGGATGCCATCCATCCACGACTTGACTTCCTCGGGCGATTTGCTGCAGGCATAGACAAGCTCACTGACGATGATCTGCCGCGCGAGATCCAGAAGGCGCCGCTCGCCGCTCGAAATCTTGCGCAGGCGATCCTGCAGGACGAGATTTCGCGCGACAGCCGCCACATCGCATATATCGCCGCTCTTCATGCGCTCAAGATTCGCATGAAAGCGCTTGTTCCAGCTTCCCGTCGCACGCTCGGGAGCCATCTGCAGAATGTCCTTGACCTCTTCGACCTGCGTTTCGGGAATCACGTCTCGAAGACCCATATTATCCACGTTGTCCGTCGGTATCATGACCTTCATGTTGCCCAATGGCATTTGAAGCACATAATAGGATTTGCCCTCGCCGAGCACCTCGCAATCCTCTATGCCGGAAATCACGCCCGCCCCATGCATCGGATAGACAACTGTGTCACCAACCTGAAGCAATGCTACACCTCCTGCCCTTTCCCCATGCAAAACGCACGGAATTAAAAAACTATCCGCATACATTATAGCACAAATCTTCATAAGTTGGAAGAAAATAAGTAGTTTATCATATCCCTCATTTTATGTCAATCAGGTTTTATCATATTTAGGATAATTCTCTTACATTATGAATCCAGATCATGTCCATGCCTGTGCCCCAAGGCCGCCGCCCATTCGTGACTGATGAGTCCGCCATGGGCAAAAAGTTCGACGATGTGTGCATTCGTCTCACGAATCGCCCGCGCCTCCTCTTCCGTGCCGCCGTTTCGGATGCAGGCATGGTAAGATTTTTTCAGCTGACGGTTGATGCGGTAATACTGCTGTGTGCGAAAATACATGAGTTTTCCCCTCTCTTCTGCGCTTCTTATCCGCGCGGTGGTCTGTCTTCCTCTAGTATAGCAAACTACACGCACAAACGTCCAGTTTTTGGACATTGTGCGCCGCCCTTACGTGAAAAAGCCAATCGTTCTGCGCCCTTCGGGCTTGACCTCTTGGGTTTTCATAGCAAAAGCAGCCCGATCGACCAAGCGAAAATAAATTTTCTCCAAATGCTTGACAACCTTCTTTTCGAGGAGTATATTATGCTTCATCGAGGTTACAACTTAACAAACCACGATGCAAACCACGATGCAAAAGAATACATCGCCAAAATTCTATGACGGGAAAGAGTATTCGTGATACGCTGTCTTACAGAGAGCCGCTCCTGTGCTGAAAAGCGGCAGAAAGCCTCGCGAAGAAAATCCTCCCCGAGAAGCAAAGCTGAAATCGAGTAAGCCGAGCCGTTCCTTCCGCGTTAGAGGAAGCGCGTATGACTGTACGCGGCAAGCGCCCGCTTTATGCGGGAATCTGGGTGGTACCGCGGATAATCCTCCGTCCCTTTCGAGGGGCGGAGTTTTTGTTTATCATCCTGCATTATTTTAGGAGGAATCATTATGGAAAATTTGGATCTCGCCCGTCTCAGACGAAAGCGCGACCTGCGCATCATCCTGCCCGTCTTTCTCGTGTCCATCATCGCCTGCATCGACCGCGTGAACATCGCCTATGCAGCGCTGACGATGACGCAGGATCTCGACTGGATCACGCCCGAAATCTTCGGCGCAGGCGCGGGCATCTTCTTCATGGGCTATCTGCTCCTGGAAATCCCCGGCGCACTCATCGCCGCCCGCTTTTCCGCCGCAAAGTGGATCGCACGCATCATGTTCACCTGGGGACTTGTCTGCATCTTCATGGCATTCATGCAGACGCAGACGGAGTTCTACCTTTGCCGCTTCCTGCTCGGCGCCTCGGAAGCGAGCCTTTACCCCGTCATCTACTCCGTGCTCTTCGCGCGTTGGTTTTCCGAAAGGGAGAGAGCACGCGCCAATTCCCTCATGCTGACGTCACTTCTCATCTCAACGATCATCGGCGCACCGCTCGCGGGATTCCTGCTGCAAACATCCTTCTTCGGCATGCACGGCTGGCAGGAACTGTTCATCTTGGAGGCAGGGCCCGCCCTCCTCTTCGCCGTATTTTTCTTCTACTTCGTCAAAGACAAGCCCGACCAGGTTTCCTGGCTCAGTGCAGAAGAAAAGGAATACTTGAACCGCCAGTACGAAGAAGAGCAGGCGCGTATGCAAAGCGTCAAGAAATACACGATCTTCCAGGCTTTCTCCGATCCCAAGGTCTTGAAACTCTGCTTCATCTACTTCATGTGGGTCATCGGCTTCTGGGGCTTCAACTTCTGGATGCCGACGGTGCTCAAGGGGCTTTCGGGCTGGTCAACCGGATTCCTCGGCGGCGCCATCGCCATTCCGATGACGGCGGCGCTCATCGTGCAGGTCATCATCGGCAAAACCTCGACGAAGACGGGCGACAAGGTCTGGCACGTCGCGGGCGCTCTCCTCGTCGGCGCCGTCGGCCTAGGACTCAGCCCCTTTGCTGATGACATGTACACGGCACTCTTCCTCGTCTGCCTGTCCGCCATCGGCATCTACGCCGCCATGGGCGTCTGGTGGACGATCCCGACGAGCTTCCTCTCCGGCTCCGCCGCTGCCGGCAGCGTCGCCCTCATCAACTCCTGCGGCAATCTCGGCGGCTGGGTCGGCCCCTACATGATGGGCTGGCTCAAGACGGAGACAGGCTCCTTCGACACGGGCTACTTCCTCATGGCGCTCTTCATGTTCATCGCCGCGCTTACGGTGCTGACGATCCAATACCGCTGGAACGGGGCGCGAAAAACAGCACAGAGAGAAAGCGAACATCCGGTTCCTCTGCAGCAGGAAGCGTAAACCAACCAACCAAACAAAAACCGCCCTTGCAGTCGAAAATCGACTTGCAAGGGCGGTTTCTTATGCAGCTTCTGCTGCGCCCAAATTACTTGAGCTCGACCGTTGCGCCGGCCTCTTCGAGCTTCTTCTTGAGCTCTTCTGCCTCTGCCTTCGCGATGTTCTCCTTGATCGGAGCAGGAGCGCCGTCAACGAGCTCCTTCGCTTCCTTCAGGCCGAGACCCGTAGCTTCGCGGACAGCCTTGATGACGTTGATCTTCTTGTCGCCGGCAGCAGCAAGAACGACCGTGAACTCGGTCTTCTCTTCACCGCCCGCAGCAGCCGGAGCAGCGCCGGCAGCAGCAACAGCAACCGGAGCCGCAGCGCTGACGCCAAACTTCTCTTCCATATCCTTGACAAGTTCGGAAAGTTCGAGGACGGTCATGCCCTCAATGGCCTGCAGGATTTCTTCTTTAGTCATGATTGTACCTCCATAAAATTGTTTTCTTCAAATGTATTCAGCCTGCAAGCGGCGGACGTCTGCCCAACCGCTGCACTCTATAAGGTTCAGGCGGAAGCCTGCTCCTCCTTTTGCTTGCGGATCGCCTCAAGCACATAGACCGCGTTGCGGATGACTCCTTGGAGCACGTTGACCGTACCCGCAATCGGAGACTGCATGCTGCCCAAGAGCTTTGCGAGAAGAACCTCGCGCGACGGCAGATCGGCCAAAGCCTTGACCTCAGCGACGTCGATGACGCGTCCGTCGAGAAGACCTGCTTTGAGCGTCAGGATGCCGGCTTCATCGAGCTTGTTCTTCTTCATGAACTCGCAGATGACCTTCGCCGGCGCCACAGCGTCGTCAGTGGAAACGGCAAGAGCCGTCGTCCCCTCCAAGTGATCGCAAAGTTCGTCGAGCCCGAGTTCCTTCGCGGCGATGCGCGTCATCGTGTTCTTGACGACATGATACGAAACGCCTGCCTCACGAAGCGCGCGGCGAAGCGCCGTGTCCTGCGCTACCGTCAAGCCTTTGTAGCTTGTAAAAACGGCTCCCTTCGCCGTCTGAAGCCTTTCCTTCAGCTCAGCAACGACCGCTTCCTTCTTTGCATTTACCTTTGCATTCATTCTTGCACCCCCTCTCAATGAGATTCAACAAAATAAAACGGCTCCCAACTGTATGCCGGAAGCCGCATCTTTTGAAGCAATGCGCCTGAATCCGACCTCGGCGGGCGAGCAACTTGCTCGTTAGATGGAAGATCCATACCTGCTGTCTACAGTCATCGTATGCTGTTTTATCGGATTAGGCCATCGTAGCAATCGGAACGCCGGGGCCCATCGTAGAGCTGACCGTGATCGCACGGATGTACTGCCCCTTCGCTGCTGCCGGGCGAACGCGGACGAGCGTGTCGATGAGTGCCTGATAATTCGCCTTGAGCTTATCGACATCGAACGAAGCCTTGCCGATCGGGACATGGACGTTGCCGGCCTTGTCCGTGCGGTACTCGACCTTACCGGCCTTAATCTCGCTGATCGCCTTCACAAGATCCATCGTGACCGTACCGAGCTTCGGGTTCGGCATGAGACCGCGAGGACCCAAGACCTTACCGAGGCGGCCGACCGTGCCCATCATATCGGGCGTAGCGACGGCGACATCGAAGTCGAACCAACCGCCCTGAATCTTCGTGACGATCTCGTCCGAGCCGACGTAATCAGCACCTGCATCCTCGGCTTCCTTGACCTTCTCGCCCTTGGCAAAGACGAGAACCTTTTTCGCCTTGCCCGTGCCGTGCGGCAGAACCATAGCACCGCGAACCTGCTGATCAGCGTACTTCGGATCAACGCCGAGACGGACGTGCAGCTCGATCGTCTCATCGAACTTTGCCGTCGCAGTTTTCTTCACGAGTTCCATAGCCTCAGCGACACTGTAGAGCTTTCCGTCTTCCAGAAGCTTCGCAGCATCCTGATATTTCTTGCCGTGTTTTGCCATTCAAAAATTCCCCTTTCGTGGTCATAGCGGTTTTTTTACAACGAAACCCCAAGGGATCAAGCCGAAGGCGCAGACCGATTGGCTGGTTTCATGTAAGGACGGCGTACAACGTCCAGGAAGTGGACATTTGTGCGCGTAGTTTCCTGCCACGAGCATGAGCGTCTCGAATCAATCGACGATTTCGATGCCCATGCTGCGAGCCGTTCCCTCGATCATGCGCGTAGCAGCTTCGAGGTCTGCCGCATTGAGATCCTGCATCTTCGACTGCGCGATCTCCTGCGCTTTCGCGCGCGGCACCTTAGCGACTTTCGTCTTGTTCGGCTCACCGGAAGCTTTTTCAATGCCGGCAGCTTTCTTCAAAAGAATTGCGGCGGGCGGCGTCTTCGTGATGAACGTAAACGAACGATCCTCGAAGACCGTGATCTCGACCGGAATAACAAGACCAGCCTGTTTGGCCGTCCTCTCATTGAATTCCTTGACGAAAGCCATGATGTTGACGCCTGCTTGACCGAGTGCCGGGCCTACCGGAGGAGCCGGACTTGCCTTGCCGGCAACGACCTGCAGCTTGACGAGCTTTGCGACCTTCTTTGCCATACTTTTTAACACCTCCTTAAAAGGGGTTTATGCTGCTTCTCATATCGAGACACCGAGCGATTCCCTAGATTTTTTCAACCTCGTTGTACGACAGCTCAACCGTAGTCTCGCGTCCAAACATATCGACGAGAACTTTGACCATGCCCTTTTCTGGGAAGACTTCCGCTACCGTGGCAGCGAAATTCTCAAAAGCACCCGAATTGATATGTACGGCCTGCCCAACCTCGAGATCGATGTGGGTGACGGGCTTCTCTTCCTCCGTCCCCATAGATTTCAAGATATGCTTTACTTCTGCTTCCGACAGCGGAATCGGCTTCGTTCCCGAGCCGACGAATCCCGTGACACCCGGCGTGTTGCGCACAACGTACCAAGAGCGGTCATTGACGATCATCTCAACCAAGGCGTAACCGGGGAAAACCTTCTTCTTGACGAGCTTCTTCTTGCCGTCCTTGATTTCGGCCTCTTCCTCCATCGGGACGATGACGTTGAAAATATTGTCCTCCATCCCCATGGTATGGACGCGAGACTCAAGATTCGCCTTGACCTTGTTCTCATATCCGGAATAGGTATGGATCACATACCATTTCTTCTCAGACTCCATCGCGCCTCCAGCCTTCTATTGCAGAATAAGTTTAAACAGTCTTGCAAAAAACGTATCGCATACCCAAATCAGCGCACAGACGACAACGACCGCCACCCCCACGACACCGGTATACGTCACCAGCTCCCTGTGAGTCGGCCATGTCACCTTCTTCATCTCTGCCTTGACCTCGCCCAAGAAACGGAAGAGGTTGAAACCGCCCGAAGAAGACTGCGGCGCTGACGATCTTTCATCTGCCAAAGCATTCACACCCCGTATCATATTGCTGCAAGCCGCAGGGCTTACTTCGTTTCTTTATGCGGCGTATGCTTCTTGCAGAACTTGCAATACTTGTTGAATTCAAGCCGATCGGGATCATTCTTCTTGTTCTTGTTGGTCTGATAGTTGCGGTTCTTGCAAACCGTGCAGGCCAACGTAACGGCGTTGCGCATGTTTCAGCACTCCTTCCCTTCCATAAAATCACTAACATACTTTATCACACTTAATACCGAGTGTCAACAATATGCAAGGAAAAATCCCCGAACTTCCCACCAACATAACAAAAACCCCTCGCGGGGCTTGAAAATGGTGGCGGCACAGAGATTCGAACTCCGGACACTGCGGGTATGAACCGCATGCTCTAGCCAACTGAGCTATGCCGCCCTATTATGATGGAGCTGATGACCGGGATTGAACCGGTGACCTTATCCTTACCAAGGATACGCTCTGCCGACTGAGCTACATCAGCAAATCGACAACAATAGGATTATACACGATACACCTCGGATTTGCAAGGGATTTGCGAAAATTTTCTTTTCCCTGACGCGAAAAACCGCAGCGCCATGAAGGCGCTGCGGCAAAAAGAGGAATTGTTCCTTAAAAATCGTCGTCCATGCCCGTCGTGTCGATGCCGAAGATCAACTTGTCGATCGTATGGATGAGCTGATTGATCTCAGGCTTCGAAATCTGGGCGCTTGCGCCAAGGTCATCGCCCTTGCGGCGCATTTCCTCGGAAATTAACGACGAGAATAGGATGAGCGGAATCTGACGCAGACGGTCGTCCTCGCGCACGAGCTTCAGCAGGCGATGTCCGTCCATCTTCGGCATCTCGACGTCGGAGATGATGATGCGCACCTTCTCGGAAATCTGCTCAGACTCCGTCTTCTCTGCGACCTCTCTAAGGAAGTTCCACGCATCTTCGCCGTTGCCAAAGTCGCGCACGAACGTATATCCGGCGCCATGCAGCGTATTGACAAGAAGGTCGCGCAGGAGCATCGAGTCCTCCGCCACGACGATGTGCTGCGAGGCACGCCTCTGCTTGATATCTTCCGTCGTATCATCAACCGTCGTGAGTTTCTGGTTGATTTCGGGATTGATCTCCGCCATGATCGTCTCGAAGTCGAGCAGGAGGACGATCTTGCCTTCCATCTTCACGAGACCGACGACGCGCGACTGGTCGCCAACTTCCGGCGCCGGTTCCATGTTCTTCCACGAGATGCGGTGGATGCGCGAAACATTGTCGACGAGGAAGCCCATGTCGTAGCCGTTGATCTCCGTCACGATGATGTTCTGCGAGCGTCCCGCCGCCTGTCCGCTCATGACGCCGAGGCAACGCGGCAGATCGACGAGCGGCACAGCCCTGCCGCGCAGGGTGAAAAGCCCGTTGATGTACGGATGCGCCTGCGGCATCGTCGTCACGGGAAAGTCCGAAGCCTTGATGACCTCGCGCACCTTCGCGACGTTGATGCCGTAATCGACAGCGCCGATGTTGAACTCGATGATTTCAAACTCATTTGTGCCGGTTTCCAGCAAAATGCCCTTCTTCTCGTCTTTTCCTTCTGCCATGAAAAATCCGCCCCCTATTTCATACTTCATAAGACACAATTCGTTAAAAAGGTCTGAAATCCTTCTTTTATTTGCAGGGAATCACGGATTATTTTCGCGCTTCCCCTCGCCCTCCTCAAGCGAAGCTCCGTCTTTAAGAAGCGTCCAGCCGTCCTTCTCCTCGATGTTTCCCGCCTTAAGCAGATGTCCGAGAGCGCGCTTGAATGCCGCCTTGCTGATCTGGAATTTCGCCTTGATGATCTCAGGCGTCGTCTTGTCGCTGTAAGGCATCCTGCCCCTGTGCTCCTCAAGGTAGGCGAGGATGCGCTCAGCATCCGTGACGAGCGCCTTCTCCTTCGGCTCACGCAGGGAGCCGTTGAGTCTGCCGTCCGTGCGCACATAGGTGATGCGCACGGTGACCTCCTCGCCCACGCGCGGCCGCTCGCGCATGTCCTTGTGGGGAACGAACACGATGTAACGTTCGTTCGTGAAAATGAACGCGCCGCTCTCCGTGATGTTGTAGATCGAGCCGGATAGATGGGCGCCAACGCGCACATCTGTCGCGGGCTTCGAAGCGCGCCGCAATTCGTCCTCGACCTCCATCGTCACGGCAAGCCTTCCCGATTTGTCCGTGTAGAGCTTCGCCCAGACGACTTCGCCGATCTGCGGCCTGCCGCGCATTCCCGCATAAGGCAGGAAGATGCCGCGCTCAGCGCCGACATCGAGAAAAGCGCCGTCGCGGCTCACATTGATGACCGTGAGCCGTGCGACCTGCCCTTCCTTCATGCGCGGCGTCCTCATGCTCGCCGTCAGGCGGTGCTTGGGATCGAGGTAGAGGAACACTTCGACCTCTTCTCCGACGGAGAGTTCGCGCGTCTGCTGTGTCTTGTGCAACAGGATGTCGTCCGATGTACTGCCCGTCTCAGCGTCAAGGAACGCGCCGAAGTCGCCGAGACGCGCGACGCGAAGCTTGGCGACCGTACTCGGTCCGTACTTCCTGCGCTTTTCTTCCGCCATCATCTAGTCCTCATAATGCTCTGCCGGCGCATCGCTCCATAGCCTTTCCAAAGCGTAGAACGCGCGGCTTTCCGTCATGAAAACATGCGCGACACAATCGCCGTAGTCGAGGAGAACCCACTCGCCCTCGCGATAGCCTTCCTTGTGCAGATACGGCTTCTCGTGCTTCTCCAGCATCTCGTCTTCGATATTGTCGGCGATGGCGCGCACCTGCGTCGCCGTATTCGCCGAGCAGACGATGAAATAGTCCGCCGCTGTCGTGAGCTCCGCCATGCGCATGATGACGATGTCCTGCGCCTTCTTGTCGCTCGCAGCTCTGGCGATCGCCCGACTCATTTCTTCCGGTGTGTTGCTCAAAATCCATGCCTCCTACTGCTCTTCACTTATTATCGTCATTTTCTCCCTCATGCTTTACCAATTCTGGGAATAATTCTTCAATCTTTTGCCCGATCGCCGCGCGGTCCGGCAGCCAATAGCCGTCGCGCTGCACGGTGGGCAGAAGCAGCGTCGTCGGCGGCTCATCGCCGAGGTTCTTCAAGACCTTCGCAAGACGCGCCGAATCGAAAATCTCCGCACTCGTCGTCATGCGGTACTTAAAGATGTCCGCCACATCAGGCAACTTCGGGATCGTGTCGACCTGCAGGAACTTCTCGTAGAGCGCCTTAGCGAAGCGCTGCTGGCGGTGCAGCCTGCCGACCTCGCCGAGTTCCGAGCTACGGTAGCGCAGATATTTCTGTGCCGTGTCACCGTCTAAGTGTTGAAATCCCTTGGGGATATGGATGGAAAGCCCCGCCTCGGGGTCGTCGTAGTTCATCTCGTCCTCGACGTAGAGGTCGACGCCGCCCAGGACGTCGACGAGATCAGCGAGAGCGTGCGTATCGAGCGTCACATACTGATGGATGGAGACGCCGAGAAGATCCGACAGCGCCTGCACCATCGTCGGAGCGCCACCGTGCGCGTAGAGATCGGTTGCACGTATCTCGCCGCCCTTCTGCGGCAGCTGTACGATCATATTGGGCGGCACCGTGATGGCACGCAGACGACCCGTCGCATTTTCCATGCTGAGGAGCAGGATCGTGTCGGCGTGCTGCCCTTCCGTACCGTTCTCGTCCGCACCATCGTCAATGCCGAGCACGAGGACGTTCGTGTAGCCGTCAAACTTCGCATCGATGTGACGGTCGCGCTCCTGTCGCCGCTCCTCGTAGCCCTGGTAGACGGCGTCGATCTCCTGATAAATGCTGTGTCCGATGCCGTAGAGAAAGTAGCCTGCGACAGCGAGCACGGCGATGAATATGGTAAGGAAGAACATCAGCACGAGGAAGCGTGCGCGAGCGATGCGGCGGCGACGCGCCTGCTCCTTGCGCTTCAAGCGGATGTTTTCCTGCGTGCGGCTCCTCTTTTTCTGCGTCATGACGCATGACCTTCTTTTGCACGGGCGCGAAGGAGAATTTCGTTGCGTGCCGCCACCGTCGCCGGATGGATGAGCCTTCCGGACTGCAGAACGAATGCGATGGACTGGGAAAGCCCTTCGAGCACCATCGCATCGAGACTCGCCGTGCGCGACAGCGCACGCAGCTTCTCGACCTCAGGATAGTCGCGCTGCGGCTCGATCATGTCAGCGAAGTAGATAATCTTATCGAGCTTCGTCATGCGCTCGCCGCCGACCGTATGGCGCCAGATCGCCTGCTGAATCTCCGCGTCCGTCACGCCGTACAGTTCCTCCGCACGCCTTGCGCCCACATAGGCATGAAGAAGGAGCGGCATCGCGCGCTCGACTTCGCCGTAGGCAATCGAGCGCCGCGCCGCCTCAGCGGGAAGATCCGCCGTCCGATATTCGCGCGCGCAGTCATGCAGAAGCCCCGCAATACGCGCCTTTTCCACGTCCACGCCGAAGCGCCCGGCGAGCATGGCGGCGGTGTCCGCGACGCCGAGGGAGTGCTCGTAGCGCTTCTTTTGCAGCCGCTGAGCAAGTTCTTCTTTCATCGCCTCGTAATTCATGAATACAGACCTTCTTTATAGATGTAGGCTTCGACCTTTTCGGGCACGAGATAGCGAATCGAGCGCCCCTCCTGCAGGCGGCGCCGGATGTCCGTAGAGGAGATTTCCAGCTCCGGAGCCTGCACGAGTCGTATGCGCGAGAGCGCTTCCTCGCCGAGATGCGTGCGCACCTCGTCCAGGGAGAGCGACGCCCCCTTGCGCCTCGCCGCCACGAAGCGGCAAAGGGAAAAAAGCTCGGCGACGCGATGCCATGTGAGGATGGCGCTGATCTCATCGCCGCCGACAATGAAATAGAAGTCCACGCTCTCGCCATGCGTTTCGACGAGATCACGCAGCGTATCGTAGGAATACGACGGACCCTCGCGCCGCATCTCCACGTCGAGCGCACGGAAGAAGGGATTGCCTTCCACGGCAAGCTGCACGAGACGCAGGCGGTGCGCAGCCGCCGCCACCTTCCGTCCGGGCTTGTGCGGCGGCTGCGCCGCGGGAATGAAGATCACCTCGGAGAGCGCCAGTTCCTCCCGCGCCGCCTCCGCGATAACAAGATGCCCGAGATGGATGGGATCGAACGTGCCGCCCATGATGCCGACGCGCCTCTTCTCCTGTACCACGACCTCACCCCGCTTCCTATGCGACAAATGAATGCGACGAACAGATTCAGCGAGAGTTCCCTTCGTGAATCAGCCGAAGAGAAAGAACGCCACGGCCAGCGCCGCCGCCATGCTCAGGAAGATGACGAGGACGGCACGCACGGCATCGTAGAAATCGTACGCGCCCTTTTCCGTCGCCAGATACTGCCTGACGGCACGCGCATAGCCGAGGAGGCGCCTCATTCGCGCACCTGTCCTTCGCCGTAGATCAGATACTTCATCGAGGTCAGCTCCAGAAGTCCCATGGGGCCGCGCGCGTGCAGCTTCTGCGTGCTGATGCCGATCTCCGCGCCAAAGCCGAACTCGCCGCCGTCCGTGAAGCGCGTCGAGGCGTTGACGTAGACCGCCGCCGCGTCAACTTCCGCCTGAAAGCGATGCGCATGTTTGACGTCGTTCGTGACGATCGTCTCCGAATGACCCGTATTGTAGCGGTTGATGTGCGCGATGGCTTCTTCTAGATCACGCACGACCTTGACGGAGAGGATGAGATCGCCGTACTCCGTCGACCAATCCTCCTCCTGTGCCTCCTTGAGCGAGGTGCAGATGGCACGCGCCTTTTCACAGCCGCGCAGCTCGACGCCCGCCGCTTCCATCGCCCGCACGAGGCGCGGCAGGAAGTCTTCGGCGATGCTTTCGTGCACGAGCAGCGTCTCCATCGCGTTGCAGACCGACGGGCGCGAAACCTTCGCATTCAGAGCGATTTTCTCCGCCATGGCAAGGTCGGCGCTCTCGTCGACGAAGGTGTGGCAGACGCCGCTGCCCGTCTCCAGGACAGGCACCGTGCTTCCCTGCACGACGGCACGGATGAGACCCGCCCCGCCGCGCGGAATCACGACATCCAAGAGGCCGTCGAGGTGCAGCATCGCCTCTACGCCCTGTCGGTCGGCCGAGTCGATGAAGCCGATCGCGCCTGCAGGAACTCCCGCCTCCTGCGCCGCCTGCGCGAGAAGCGACGCGATCGCCGTATTCGAGCGGATCGCCTCCTTGCCGCCGCGCAGCAGCACGGCGTTGCCCGACTTCAGGCAAAGCCCAGCCGCATCTGATGTCACATTGGGACGCGCCTCGTAGATGATGCCGACGACGCCGAGCGGCACGCGCACGCGACGGATTTCGAGCCCATTGGGGCGCACCGTCGAGAAGTCGCCGCGCCCGATGGGATCGGCAAGAGCAGCCGTCTCGCGCAGACCCTGCGCCATCGCGTGAATGCGGCTCTCATCAAGCATAAGGCGGTCGAGGTAGGAGCGCTTGATCGCCTTCTTCATGCGCGCCTCTTCGAGATCTTCGGCGTTCGCATCCAAGATGAGACGCATCCGCTTTTCGAGCATATCCGCCATGGCATGAAGCGCCCTGTTCTTGTCCTCAGGCTTCATGACTGCCAGAAGTCTCGACGCCACCTTCGCCGCCTGTGCCTTTTCCTTGACCAACGCCTCAATGTCCATGATGAACCCCTCCCCATACTGCAGCCCCGCCGCTATGCGGGCCTTCAGACCATCAGAACCATATTGTCGCGGTGGATGACCTCCTCGTGAATCTCGCCCTCGATGAGTCCTGCGAAATCGCGGCTCTTGCGCCCTGCAATCTTCTCGATCTGCTGCGCACTGTAATTGACGATGCCGCGCGCAATCTCCTGCTGACGCGCGGACAGCACGCGCACCGTCGTACCCGCCGCAAAATCGCCCTCGACGGCGCGGATGCCTGCTGCCAAAAGGCTTGAGCCATGCGTGCGCATCGCCTCCTCGCAGCCCTCGTCGACGATGACGTCGCCCGCGATGCGCTTGCCGAAGGCGAGCCAACTCTTTCTGACCCGAAGATGCGACTCCTTCGCAGGGAACACCGTGCCCACAATCTCGCCCGCAAGGACAGCGGAAATCACATCATCCTTTGCGCTCGGCGCGATGACAAATGTCGCGCCCGCATTCACAGCAATCTTCGCCGCCTCGATCTTCGTCGCCATGCCGCCCGTGCCGAAGGAAGAACCGGCACCGCCCGCCATGCGCTCGATCTCGGGCGTAATCTCCGCGACTTCAGGAATCAATCGTGCGGTCTTGTCTTCCTGCGGATTTGCCGTGTAAAGCCCGTCAATATCCGAAAGGATGAGCAAGGCGTCGGCATCGATGAGCGTCGCGACCGTCGCCGACAGCGTGTCATTGTCGCCGATCTTGATCTCATCGACGGCGACGACATCGTTCTCGTTGATGACGGGCACGGCGCCCATGGCAAGAAGCTCCAGGAGCGCGTTGCGCGAATTGGCATACTGATGGTGACGCGCGGCATTCTCCTTCGTCAGGAGCACCTGCGCCGCCGTCTGTCCGTAGTCGGCAAAAAACTTTTTATAAAGCGTCATGAGGCTCGACTGCCCGATGGCCGCCAAGGCCTGGCGTGCGGGAATCTCCGCCGGCTTCTTCTGCAGGCCGATGCTGTCCATGCCGATGGCGATGGCGCCCGAGCTCACGAGAACCATCTCGCGCCCCGCGTTCTTGAGGTCGGCAATCTCGCGCACGAGGCGATCCATGCGCCGAAAGTCAGGCTTTCCCGAAGTGCGCACGAGCGTGCTCGTGCCGACCTTGACGACGATGCGATTCGCCTCGCGCAGACGTTCGCGTGCATTCATACACCATGCCTCCCTCGAAGAACCGCTGATACGTTCAGCCGCCTGTCTTCACACATTTGCGCTTCCCTTTTTACCGCTACTCGCGGTACTCGAACTCCATATCGCCGATATGAACCGTCATGCCTTCCTTGATGCCGCGCTCCTTCAAGAGCGCATCGATCTTCTTCATGCGCCAGATATACTGGAAGCGGCGCACGGCCTCATCGTTGCCGAAGTTCGTCATGGCGACGAGTTTTTCCAACGCCTTGTTCGAGACGATGAAATCGGCGCGGTCGTTGCGCGTGATCGTCACGGCGTCCTCCTCTGCCGTTTCAAAGGACGCATCGTAGACGCGCACCTCTTCCGCCTTCTCCTGCGGCTCTTCCTTCAAGGTTTCAAGCGTCTCGCCCACATAGTCGACGAGCTCCTTCAAACCCTGCCGCGCAGCCGCCGAAACGGCAAAAATACGGATGCCCTCCTTCTCAGCCAGGGCTTCGAGACGCGGCAGATTCTCAGCCGCTTCGGGCAAGTCCATCTTGTTGGCGACGAGGATCTGCGTGCGCGCAGCGATCTTCTCGCTGTACTTCTTAAGCTCCGCATTGATGCGGTAGTAATCCTCGACAGGATCGCGCCCCTCGATGCCGGAAGCATCGACAAGATGCAGAATGAGACGCGTGCGCTCGACATGACGCAGGAAGTCGTGCCCGAGACCCGCACCGTCCGCCGCGCCCTCGATGAGTCCCGGGATGTCCGCCATGACGAAATTCTTCTCGTAGTCCGTCTGCACGACGCCGAGCACGGGCACGAGCGTCGTGAAATGGTAAGCGGCAACCTCAGGACGCGCCGCCGAAACCGCCGTGATGAGGCTCGACTTGCCGACGCTCGGATAGCCGACGAGTCCGACATCGGCGAGCAGCTTGAGCTCCAACAGAAGCTCCTTGCTCTCACCCGGTTCGCCAAGCTCCGCAAACGTCGGCGCACGATTCGCCGAATTGGAGAAGCGTGCGTTGCCGCGCCCGCCGCGCCCCGCCTTCGCAATGACAGCCTGCTGCCCTACCTCCGTGAGATCGGCGAGCACCGCGCCCGTCTCCGCATCCTTGACGAGCGTTCCCGGCGGCACCTTGATGAAGCACGGTTCGGCGTTCGCGCCCGTCATATTCTTGATGTCCCCGTTGCCGCCATCCTTGCCCTTGAACTTCCGATGATAGCGGAAATCGAGCAAGGTGTTCATATTGCGGTCGACGACGAAGACGATGTCCGCACCGCGGCCGCCGTCACCGCCCGAAGGCCCGCCCTTGGGGATGAACTTCTCGCGGCGGAACGCCGACTTTCCCTTGCCGCCGTCCCCCGCTTTCACGCTGATCTTCGCACGATCGATAAACTGCATCGCTGCCTCCTTTCAAGAACGCCCTCGGCGTCGTCCCTGCGCCCTTGATGCACATGCCTCAGCGCCGCAAAACCTGCGGCGCTGGAGCATGAGCGCCAAGCGCCCCGAGCCTCAGATAGAAAAAGATACCTGCGTCGCAAAAGGCGCAGGTACTCTTTCTTGCAACATATTTAAGGAAGCGCCAATAAACTCAGCACCTCCTTAAGCCTTAAGCCGTCGGATAAACGCTGACCTGGCGGTTGTAGCGACCCTTGCGCTCAAAAGCGACCTTGCCCGCCACCTTGGCAAAAAGCGTATCGTCCTTGCCGATGCCCACGTTGTGACCCGGATGGAAATGCGTGCCGCGCTGACGCACGAGAATGCTGCCCGCCGTCACAACCGTGCCCGCGTGCTCCTTTACGCCGAGGCGCTTGGACTCGCTGTCACGGCCGTTGCGCGTGCTGCTCACGCCCTTCTTATGCGCGAAAAGCTGCAAATCAAACTTAAACATGGATCTCACCTCTCTTTGTATGAAATCTTTACGGCGTCGGGCTCGATCTTTCCGATCTCCTCCAACCCCAGCCGCATTGTTTCCAACACAGCTTCGGTGAAATCGTCGGGCGCTTCCTTGAGCTTCAGGAAAAAGTCTCCGCTCGCGACACGATAGCTTACCTCGCGATGCAGATGCTTTCCTATGCCGAGAAGAGCTGTCTGCACGATGGAGGAAACCCCCGCACAGACGATGTCGGCGCCATATTCGCCGTTGTGCCCCTTGACCCGGCAGCCCGATATTTTCCCGTCTTGACGCTCGATCTCGATCTCGATCATCAAGCTTCAATCTTCTCGATAACGACCTTCGTGAAAGGCTGACGATGACCCTGACGACGACGGTAGTTCGACTTCGCCTTGTACTTGAAGACGAGAATCTTCTTGTCCTTGCCCTGCGCCTGAACCTTACCCGTCACCTTCGCACCCTCGACGAGCGGACGGCCGACCTTGACGGTATCGCCGTCAACAACCGTCAGAACCTCATCGAACGTCACGCCCTCGCCCTCTTCGGCGCTGAGCTTCTCGATGCGGATGACATCGCCCTCGGCAACGCGGTACTGCTTGCCTCCGGTCTTGATAATAGCGTACATGAAAACACCTCCCTGCGTGTTACTCGCCGACTACGGTACGGCAAAGCCGTTTCAAAACCTCGCCGAGCGGTTGAAAAATGCTGCGTGAAAGACGCACACATTTACCGTAAGATAATATCATAGGAGACGGGAAAAGTCAAACGGCAATGATGAACGAGTATGTGACAGGATGTTCTCGGTGAGGAATTTTCACCCTTGAAGTGTCTGCCTTCGTGGCAGGGTCAGTTTTTGTCTTCAAGCAAAGCATTTGGACAATTGTCCAAATGCTTTGCTCATCGGTGCGCTTATTGTAATTGTTGTGGTAAACTAAAGTTGTACTAGGAATGTCTAATAGGAAACACCGAATTATTTCTTCATGGAGGCGATGTTCGATATAACTGTACGACTATTGACCTACATGACCGCAGCGTTGTCACAAGCCTGACAGATCGGCGTATGACGCGTGCCTTGGCAATCCGAACGCTTGGCAAAGCACTCAGCAGTCAACGAAAGAGAATCAAAGGTCTGACTCTTCATAGCGATCAAGGCAGCCCGTACACATCGAAGGCGTTCACCGACTTTTGCGAGGAACATGACCTGACGTAAAGCATGAGCAAAGCTGGATGCCCGTATGATAATGCCCCTATGGAGCGCTATTTCAATATGCTGAAAAACGAAGAAATTTATCTTCATGAGTATCGAGATGAGGAATCTCTCTATCGCGCAGTGGAGCATTTTGCTTATACCACATACAACCATGTACGACCGCATTCTTATAACGGCTATCGTACGCCATTCGAAGCGAGGTATTCGACATAAGTTGATTGGACACTCGTGTTACAAAAACGCTTGACCACAACAAGTTCTTTCGCATGGTTTCCTTCTTTTAAGTGTGCCTGCGTTTCTTCGATGGTCATGCCATCGACTCCCGCGGCTCCCTTGTTCTTCTTCACTCTCTTGAAAGCTCTGTTTAGGTTCTCCCTGCTCAGTATCTTCTCCAAGAGTTCTGGCTGTACACGGTTCCTTTCCTCCCATATCCGACGGAACGACCTTGACGCTCCCACATATTCTTCGTGTTCCGCACTATCCTTTTGCGGGAAGCCCTTTTCTTTCAGGTTTTCTGCCATTTCCAGTCGCTCCTCCTTTCCCGGTTGTACTTGGATACTCCTACTGATTCGGCCCTTCACCTCCCGGCTACTATGGCCTCTGCTGACTTCTGCATATTCAGCATAGCCTTTCGGCTGTGGTTGCCCTTTTCAGAGCGTTCTATGCAGACCTCCCCGGGTACCACACGTTTCTTTCCTTCCATCTACCTGCCGCATCTACCACCATTGGTTCCGTGTAGCTATGGGACTTCGACCTGTAGTGTGGCCTTATCCCCAACGATAGCCTCCTATGCGGTTCCTGTTCGTCAGGCCAGAGGTTTGCCGCCGACTTCCTTCAGATTTCGCCTCACAACGAACACCCTTGTCTTTGGCTATGTCTTTCCCGCTACCGGGCAGACTCCGGTCTTTCACCGGTTAGAAACGTGCGCCGCCGGGCGCACCATGAAAAAAGAATACCCTTATGCAAGAGTATTCTTTATCGAAATCTGAGATGACCGAACTGTATCAAATCAAGAAAAACTACGAGAAATATATAGAGAAAGAGATGGAGAGTTAGATAATGAAATGTATTTAAATACTATATTCGATATAGGATGTTTCCAATAAACAAAGGCTTTCAGCAGTATAATTTCTCGCCGAAAGCCCTTTTTTTGCTCATTTTCAGTTTTCTAGTGACTTTGTCCGTGAAACTTTGTTTCCTTGTGAACCCTCAAAATAAATCCCGTCGAGTGACAATAAAAATGTGTGAAAAATAATCAAAAAGTTTTCTTATACCTCACTGAATACTTTTGAAAAAATCATCTTGGTAAAAACATCGTCTATCTGCTTTGCAATTTGCTTTGATTCTATAAGTGTCCCAAGCTCAATGTTGCCCTGCTGTCCGTGATAGGATAAGTTCGCAGATGTTATTAAGGTCTGCTGCTGGTCAACGGAAATAACCTTTGCATGAAGCGCAGCCATCTTATCATCTTCCTGATGGTAGTTATATATTTTCAGGAATCGTCCTTTGTACCGAAGTATCTTTTCGAATCCGAGCTGCTTATCAATATCGTTTACAAAGAATTTCACAAATACCCCTCGCTGGCTTTTAAGAACGATTGTATCGACCAGTTCCGAGAAATATGAGGATAAGGAGTACCCCGTGATCAGGATGTTTCTTTCTGCTCCATTTATCATCGACTGAACCACATTCATTGTGGTTCTCGCATTGATAGAAAAAGACGGCGGTGCCGTGACCACGAGCGATACCTTATCTGCCTCAGACATATTCATAGCATCGATAATCGTTCCTATGACATCATCGCAATGCGCATCGGATAATTCCGAGCAACTTTGCTTCAGCATTGATACGGCATTAGTCGTTCCATTTGCCACATCGCTTTTGACCGTATTCAAGAATATCTCTTTGTTTAGATTTCCACTTGACATAAGTCACCTACTAATTCCTTAAAGTATGAGCATTCCTCACGTCCCGGAATAGGAACAACAAGACCTCTATCAAGCATCCTGTTTCCATTCTCGCACGCCGTTTCAGATATCATGCAGCATGAATGGCAGGCAGCGCCGTTTGAGTTTTTGCCAGCCGGCAAATTACTCATGCATTCCGGGTCATTCGTGCAAACAAGAGCCTCTTGAAAAGCATTCCGCATAAGATTAGTCATCTGATCGATAGTGCCGAGTTCAACCAAGCCGCCGAGTGAACCCTCCTTGTCAGAACTTCCTGTGTAGAGCAGAATGCCGGCCATTTTATCACCAAAGTAGATTCTTTCTCTAATGGCTGAAGAAGAATATCCCGATGACATAGACATCTGCTTAATCATTAAGTGAGCAAATGTGTGCATCAGAACATAAACGGCATTTTTCACAACCGCGATTGTCCAACCTTTTGACTCGCAAAACTCTCTGTAGGAATCGGAGTATTTTTCCGACAAGCCATTCACTGCAGGTGAGTTGAACCATGCCGCAAGCATATCTTTATTAAATTCTATGAAGATACCCTCGCCATTTACTTCCGCCGCAGGCAGCCAGCGTTCCTGCTTGCCTTTGCTTAATGCTACGACATTCGGCTGCTCATCCGCATCCGGATCAGGCGCATCTACTCTTGTGAATCCAAGAAGGACTCGAACCTCTCTAAGTCTGGTCACTCGGATGATACGGCTAAAGTACTTCTGCAAATATCTAGGCAGAGCATCCTCTTCAGCTTTGAAATGCTTCTTGTTTGATTCATATGCAGGGTCATTGTGGTGTGTGATGGCATTGTATTCCATCTGCTTAATTTCAGTGAACTCTTTGATATTGCTCATTCGACGCTCAAGAGCATCATTAAACTCATCCCTTGAGTAAGCGGAGAAATACATCTCGTATATTTTGGTTATTCCCTCATCGCCCATAAGCTGCTTTGCAAGCTCTATATCACGCAGATGCTCATCAATCAGGTTATACAACGGATTAATCCACGGTGGGATAGAGATTGCACTCCTGCTCACAGCAAAGTAAACATTAGATGCACCCCGCTGTGATGGGATGAGCGGCTTGTTGCATTTATGGTTTTTCACATTCGGTCTGAACGGATGGTGACCAGGGCAGGCAACACCGTCGAAATTATCTCGTTGTGTTGCGCCACTCATGCTCCGTTTAGCACTGCAGGAGCATTCTACCCACATATCCGCAAGAGTGGAAGTATTACCCGTCGAATACATCTTTAAGGTACCATTGCAATCAGACTCCCCTCTGTGTACCCACCACTTCCAAGGGAAGTCTGCCATGTGACCATCCTCGCAGATTGTGATAAAACGGGACGGATAGGCTGCACGATGGCACTCAGGGCAAGTGACGCCATACTTGAGATACTTATCCAAGTCAAAATATTTTCTGGCATCAAACAACTTGCCACATTTTAAATTAGAGCATACGTGCCAGTATGGGAAGGTCACAACAGGAACATCACCTGAAAAACTTGTCCGAGGCATATAGAAGCAATCGACGCCTAAGTATGATGCAAGCCTGCCATCGATTATTTTTTGTCCCTTCTGTTTCCAGTAGGAGATGTCAAGAATCGTAACCGAGTCCTTTACCGCATCGACTACCGAGCCGGGGCCAAAGGTGGTTATGATTTGGTTTGGACGTAACTCTCCAAGTTTATTATTATCAAAAGCCATGTCAATCCTCCATGTAATAGAACATATGCGCAGAACTCTCGACCTCACGCATGGAACGAAGTGTAGCTTTTGCGTTCTCATCGTGCGGCTGGTCATACGGATTCATCAACCTGTTATAGCGTTCAGTTCCGACAACGTAATACCGTAGCGATTTCGTCTGTGTCGCCTGCAGTTTCCACCAGTCAATGAAGCGGTCTATTTCTTCCTCCGCATCTGCTCGTGCTGACGGCTTTATGATATTAAGTCGGTCAACAATCAGCTTCTTCACAGAATCAAGCTGCTCTGTAGTTAGTGAACCGATAGCCGCCGCATCCGGATTATTTGCCATGTTCGAGAAGTTCAGCCGTATCGCAGATATTATCAGCGCATGCATAACACGGTCTCTTGCTCTGGCAGAGAATGGAGTCGCCGTTGTTCCCTCGACAAAACGATAAAGCTGCGAATGATATCCGGTAAAATTCTCGTAATGCGATAAGTCACGAGGACGATACGCATTGTAGAGCATAACCACAAGTCCAGGGAATGCACGACCGATACGGCTTGTTGCTTGGATATATTCCGAGTTCTGTTTCGGCTGACCTGCTACAACCATCAGTCCAAGGCGGTCAACGTCCATACCAACAGCAATCATATTTGTAGCGATAGCCGTATCCAGACAGTCTTTTGAAGCACAGGTCGTTTCAAGCTGATTCAGCTTTTCCGGTATCTTGTACGATGACATACGGGAAGTGATCTCTACGTTGTGATTCAAATACCGCTGCTTATCCAAACCGTACTTATTTTTGATACGATAAATTCTCTTCGGAATGTCGTCTTGTAAAAGTCTGACCGCACCGCCAAGCTCTCGGATACTGTTGAAGTAGCCGACAAGAGAATAGTACGGGTCAATCACATCCTTGTATTCATCTTGGAGGGAGTATGTATAAGCAGCCTGCAGGATAATGGCGTAAACACGTAGCAAAGCTGTCTTAACAGACTGACCAGGTGCGCAGACGCCCACATATTTTCGGAATGGATCATCCTCTATGGAAATCTCTCTGATGAAAAAGCTGTCTCCAATTTCAAATCCGTTCGGTGGAAACTGTGTCGTATTCTTTCTTGCGTAAAGGCATCTGGTCTGTGCCTCCGCATTCTTGATTGTAGCCGTCGAAACGACATACTTCGGCTTAATGCCATCGTGAATGCACATATCCTCGATGATTGTTTCATAGGCACCGTAGACCGTACCAAGCGGTCCCGTAATAAGATGCAGCTCATCTTGGATAATCAATTCCGGCGGCAGGAACGGTCTAATATTGACCATCGTTGATGCCGGCAACGAAGCCGTTTTGTTGTGACGTCCGTGTTCTGCTCCAATCGCAACATAACCATCGCGGCTGCATTTTCTATCCACTCTGCCAAAAAGCGCATTCGTATTCACATCCCAAGGCAGTCGTGCGAATTTATCAACAGTCGATAAAATAATAGTCGGACACTTGGCGCATATTTCCTCATCGACAAGATAAACCGGAATTGGCATCCTGTCCTTTTTATATCTGTAAAACTGACAATCTCGATCGGAACAGAAAATCTCGATGGACTTCTTGTCGGTGTCAATGTTAAAGTTCTCCTCTTTGAGAGGCTTTCCGCAAAACGGGCAGGTAAGAAGCTGCTTATAGACGTGGTTCCTTGCGCTTCTTGCGGCTTGTGGATTATCAGCCTTTTCAATAAACTCATCAAATTTGTTAGGCGTTACTCCGCCTCCTACCCAGAATCCAATGCTGATAGGCTCTTTGCCAAACTGTGGATATGCCTGCCGCCTGATCATTTCGGCTGCAAGTACCATCTTTGTAATACGGTCTCTCTGCTGTGTGGTGAGCAAACGGAGCGTATATCGGAGCATAACGGTCACGCCGCCATCTCGATTGTATTCCTCTCCATCAGACGCTCTGAGTCTTCTGTTGGCGATAACGAATGCCATAAGACCAAGGTAAGCCTCTGTTTTACCGCCGCCTGTAGGAAAGTACAGCAGGTCAACGACCTCACGGTCTTTATGTTTCGGATCAACGATTCCGGCAAGATTCATCAGAATAAAGGCAATCTGGAACGGACGCCATCCGAAGTTATTATCAGGATTCTTCGGATTAATGAAATCCTGGAAATTGCACTCTGTCCCTGTGCCGTGCTTCTTTGCGTAGCCCTTGATGCTGTTCTGCAAGAAGATTACACGGTTCATAAAGCAGAAAGCTTCAAATGAAATGGCATCATTTTCAATAATGCTGATTCCCTCACGGATACGCTTCAGAGCATCTTGGCAGCGGTCAATAACCTTGTTGCCAATCTTATCCTTAAAATCAGGAGTGCTCATCCTTGCGTTTCCGAGAAGTGTTGAGTTGATCCACTTTTCGTATGATTCAGCCAGTGTGTTAAGTTTTCCGACGGTTTCTTCTTTTTTCGATTTTACAGACATAGTAAATGTCGAGAAGAAGTATCGGTCAAATCCATCCAAAGCAGCGCTGACACCCGGAAATTCATACTCAGGTATAAACGCTGATTTCACATATGTTGTTCTGCCGTCAACAGGAGTATCCCACACCGCTGCGCAGCCACGTCCGCGTCCCATGATCGGGCGCTGTTCAAAATAAAACTCATCGGAGGCAAGTATCTCTCTGCAAATATGTTCTGCGATAAACGAAGCAGAATTGGCCTCCGTATAAGCCTTGATTTCCACTTGGAACATAATCGCTTCTGCGCTGTTAGCAGAATTTTTTCTCTTATTAATGACATATGCCGTTACAAGAGAATAGCCGCCCTTCAAAGAAATGCGGGACACATGAACATGGACATTGGAGTCGCAGACAAGCTGGTAATCCTTTGTTCGAGTAAAATCTTTAAGCTGAACATGAACCGTTTCTTCCATTGGCTGGCGCGTATATATGGCGCGACTATGTTCTTTTTCATCTTTGCCGGTATATTTCTCAGAGGACTTTACATAGTCCCCCCATGTCACATCAAGATTGATACTCTCTGTATCGCTTTGGATGTAGAAACTGATACCAATAGACGAAGGCAGTTGAAAGTGTATGGTTGAAATAGGCTCGTTGTCGTCATCCTCACCGACCGTAAAATCCTCACCATCTTCAAATGCCATATCAGCGTCAACTTCCTGCTCTCCAGCGCCAGAGTAATCCTTATCATCGCTTTGAATATCGAGCATACCCACGAGATAGGCATAGCGAGGATTCTCTTCAAGGACCTCTTCCTTTTCTCTGGGGCCGATAAGGTCAGTTCTTATGGCGTCAATGATTTTCTGCCTGACCTCTGAATATTTAAATCTGTCAGCCATTATGCCTCCTCCTTCACGGCATGAGCCGTACCGAGTGTATATTTACAGGTATTGCCAAGATGAATGTTGTCATCTGAAATCAGCTTGTACTCCCAAGGTTTATGATCCGGGTCTGCCGTTGAAGCAAAGCGGCACCACTTTATGCCTTCTCTTGCCTTTGATACGACCTCATCTGATGTCACTTCATTCAGAGCCTTAACCTCGACCATGAATTTTCCGGCAGTTGTTTCCACGAGAAAATCAGGATTGTACTGCTGCCCGGCTTTCCAGAATAAGCCCAGCTGATTAAGCGGCGGCTTGATCCAACGGATAACATCCGGGTCTTCCTCCAATATAATGGAGAACAGGCGCTCTGTATCGCTGTCGAAAGCATTCGCCGGATAATATGACTTCTTGTAACCGGTAAATAGATACTTCTTGATGTTGCTCTTATCAGAGAACGGCTTATCGTACTTAACCTTTCCGTCCTCTTTGACGTTCTTTACGAACTTACGGAACAGGATAAGGTCTTTCTGAATGATGTGGACATCCTGAGTTTTCCTATCCATATGCTCATAAATCTGCTTGCGGATATCGGACACAATCAAAGAAGCATAGCGGCGAACGATTCTCCGCTTGTTTTCTCCGTCTTCGGATATCTGGCTTAAATACTGTTCAACCACATCAATAACAAAATCTGCATCGTCATAAGACAACTCGCTGAGGGAATCGAGGAGCATACAAGCAAGAGTATTCATAGCATCATTGACCTCAAGAACCTGCGCATCCACGACAGAAAGAAGCTGCTGATTGATAGCGTCAAAACGCTCAATCTTAGCCATAGCCACTTCAAAGTCAGCGATTGTACGCTTCACTTCAAAACGATTAAACTTCACCTCCGAAGTGGTCTGCACAAGGATTTTCGGAACAGAGATAGCTTTCGCTGAATACTTCAAAACCGCCTTTACAAACTCGTCCTTGCTAAGAGGCTGTTTGCCTAGTTTACCACCGGTAGCTGCCTGCGGCTGTTCCTGTGCGGGTGCTGTGGTCTCAGCAGAGTCACCGGAAAGCATCTCAGGATGACGGTCAAAGAGCGTCATCTGGCCAGGGTCTTCATTCTTGTCCTTCTTCTGCGCAGCCATAAAGTTCTTCACATATTCCTGATAAATCTCAAGCTGCGTTTTCGGATTACTGACCTCGGCAAAGGACTTCACGCCGGATGCAGTAATGGCAAAATCAAGCAGAGAAAGCTGACCATCATCTACGGTGGCAGATACTCCCACGGACTCTGACGGCTCTACAATCGCTTTATCAAGGTCACGATAACGGAAGATATCACTGCTCTTAATCTCATCCACGAGTTCTCTATAGTGGTCGTGGGCAACGATATCAAGAGAGTCTATGTCTTCGTTGCCGGTCTGTTCACCGAACGGAAGTCTTAAACCACGACCAATAGTCTGCATAGCGAGGATATCACTCTTTGCTGCGTTGAGCGGAATAATCGCAAAGAGGTTATTGACATCCCAGCCTTCCTTCAGCTTGTAAACGTGCAAAACAATCTCAACCGGGTTAGAAGCACTCTCTATAGAGAGCAAAAGACGGATGTTTTCTTCCGACTCCTCGCCAGTCTGCTTTGAATGTATTTCGATAACCTTGCCCTTATACTTTCCACCTTGGAAATCATCGCTGTCTATCAACACACGGATTTTCTTGGCGTGATCCGTATCTTTGCAGGCTACAAGAACAATCGGCTTTACATAGTCGAGGTCGTTTTCGCTACAGTACTCGCGCAGCACAGCCTTGCGATGCTCATGAAGCGTAAGACCGTCTCGGATTTTCATCTCCTCGATATCCTCCTGGTTATATCCCGCCATGTTGGAGCGTCCCATAACGACAGGAATCTTCAGATATCCCTCGACAGCGCCACGAGCAAGATCATAGGCATAAATGACATTCGATGTGGTCTTCGGCGTGGCGGTAAACTCAAGTCCGAGAACCGGCTTCAGATAATTGATTGCCTTCATTGAAGCCGGGGCATAATAACGGTGCGCCTCATCCATGCAGATAACAAGATCATCGAACTGCGCTAATACATCCGCAAAGGAAGCACCCAGCGTTTCCTTAAACTTATGGAAATTGAACTGCGTGTCCGTTTTGCTATTGAAGATTTTCCCAATATTAAAGATAAAAAGCTGAATCTCCGAAGTCTTTTCAATTCGCATAGACATCTGCTCAAACTTCACAGGGTAGGTATCATAGTTTTCCCCATCATACACCTTCGGTCTTCCCATTTCCGATTCAAGACCTTTGAAAATATACTTCGGATGGTTCGGATTGGACTCCTTGCGCAGTTTTTCGTAGATGGTGTTTCCGGGCGCAAGAATGAAGAAGTGCTTGTAGCCCTTCGCTCTGTACAGATAATAGATGCTTGCTCCCATCAGACGGGTCTTTCCGATACCCGTGGCCATAGCATAGCAGAATGACGGGAATTCAAACCTAGCTTTGACCTTGCGCTGCTTCTCACAGTATTTCGTTGCAGCCGTCTCAACTATATCCTTGCTGTCTTTCTTGTAATCACAATGCGAACTTATGGCATCAAGGTAAGAGAGAGCCTCCTCCTGCGGAGTTCTCAGGCTCATTGCGTATTTGATCTTGGTTACTATCTCAGACATTTACTGCACCTCGCTTTCAAAATCGCATTTCTCTAGGAGGTCTTTCGGAATCTTCTTGACCTCGATGTTATCGGGCAATACCATATTCGACTGTACTTTTGTTCCGTAGATCAGGAGCGACTGACCTTCGGCAAGCCGCGCGGACAGCGATTTTATATATCCGGCGTTAATGAACTCCGTAGTGATGTGAATAAACCGTTTCTCCGAAGAATGGCCGTGGAACATATCCTGTGGTTTATATCGGAATCCTTCAATCTTACAGATTGCCTCGCAGAGCATCTCAAAGGTGTAGGAGGGATTGGTTTGATAAATCGGCAGCTTATCATTCTTCACGAGAAGGCTCGGTGCCAACTCATAGAAGTGATATCCGCCGCCGCCTTTCCAATTAACAGGCTTTGTGATACCTCCTTCATCCGAACCCTCGATTATTTTATCTAAACGCACCTTGCAATTTGTATAAGCATGCTCACCCATTTCTATGCCTATATACTTCCTATTCATCTTATGGGCAACCGCAACAGTTGTCCCAGAGCCAAGAAATGAATCCAAAACCAAATCCTCCGGTTTCGTTGCAATATGAAGGATACGCTCTATCAATGTTTCTGGCTTAGGCGTGTCAAAAGCATCATCCTTTCCAAATAATGCCATTATTTCTTTCTTTGCCGAATCTGTATGTCCGACTTCATCGCTCGGCCACCAAGTCCACGGTGCTACCCCCGGAACCTCGGATAAATACCTGATCTTATTGGGTTGGCCGTTATTATCTTTGCCAAAATAGATTCTCCCGTCGGTGCGTAATTCTTCAAACGTCTTTTTAGACAAAGACCAGCATCTTCCTGCTGGCGGTGTGTGTACCTTTCCTCCCGGCGCGGTTATTTCATAAAATTGCTCAGGGGTTGCATGTCCCGCTTGCGCAGTCATAGGTACTGGTCTCCATCGTCCCCTCGGATCATTGTTAGGATTCCTATACACCTCGGCCTGCTTCTCTGACATAGGAACGAGATTTCGATATTCCTTAAACTTTGTTGGATTTTTTGCAAAAACAATAATGTATTCATGAACATCGCCTATTGCTTCTCTATTCTCTCGTGAATATCTTTTTTGCCATACAATCTGTGCAATAAAGTTTCTCCGCCCGAAAAGCTCATCGCACAGCACTCGCATATATGCCTGTTCCGAATCATCTATACTAATCCAAATACTTCCTGTATCTTCATTAAGTAGATTCCATAGTAGCTCTAAGCGCGGTCTTATCATGCACAACCAAGTACTATGCTCCAATCCATCATCATAATAATCAAATGCGCTACCGGTATTGTAGGGGGGATCAATATAAATACACTGAACTCTCCCCACATACTCCTGTTGTAACGCTTGTAATGCAATCAAATTATCTCCGTGAATGAGCATATTCTCGCTGGATGGGTCACCATAAGACTTATCGACAGCCTCCATGAAAATTCTCGGCTCCACGACCTTGTCATCATATTTGCCCACCCAAGTCAATTCTAATTTTCCAGTCTTCTGCATAATAATCTCTCCTAAAACTTCAGTACGATGTTAACCAACAGAATCGGGTTAATATCAAACTGTTTTTCAAACTCTGCGATTTCCCGTTCGCCCTCAGCTTTGAAGCCGGTACCTTTCTCGTAAAAAGACTCCTGCAGCTTTTCAAGCGCCTTGGACTTCTCGGTTATTTTTTTTCGTATGTCTATCTTCTCGTAGAAATTATCCGAGGCTCGTTCCTCTTCCTTTAGAACATCGATCTCGGCGTTCATGTCCTGGTATGTCGCTATCAGCTGTTCCATCTGAATGCGCTCCCAGTTTTCGATCTTTCTGCGGTTATAGGCTTTAATCGATTCTGACTGTTCTTGATAGCGTTTAACCATCTCTGCGGTCAGATTGTCGTAAACACGCTGATAGAGCTGCATCTCGGATTCTGTCGGTGTGAAATAGCGCACATCCATATCGTCTATCTGCTCAAGTTCGGGGATAAGGTCTGCCTCGTCAAAGTCTATATATGCCCCTTTTTCATCACAAAGCAATACTACCGGGAAGAGAAGTTTCGAGGAATCGCAGAAGGCTCCTATGAACAGGATTCCATGCGATCCGAGGACTTTTTCTCCCCAATTATCGACCTTCCAGTAATGAAGACCGCCGTCAACCTCCGGCTCTTCAAAGGCACTCCAGTATTCCACATCATGCAGATACCTTGCAATATCAGACTTTGTAGCGTCAAGCGCCTGTTCCTTTGCACCACTGCTTTCAGTAAGCAGAAGGGAGCGGAGTTCTCTTGCTTTCTTGTCCCGCTTTGCGTTCAGCTTGCGATCCAGTTTATCAAAGGCTTTCTTGAACTCTGCCGTGGTGTCGCAGGTCTGATAAATTTGCAATACCATTTTTTCAAAACTTGTACCCGACTCCAATACGCCAAGAGCAATATCCGATGCACCGAAGACACCCTCGAATAGTTCAAACTTCTTCGAGAGGATATTGTAAACACGCCGGTCAGCGGCATTCTGCGTATTCAACAAATTGATTGCCACAACGTCATGTTTCTGGCCGTAGCGGTGGCAACGGCCGATACGCTGCTCAATCTTCATCGGATTCCAAGGCAGGTCGTAGTTAATTACCGTATTGCAGAACTGGAGGTTCAAACCTTCGGAGCCTGCATCCGTGCAGATTAGCATCTTTGCGTTATGGCGGAAGTAATCTACGATGGCGTGTTTATATTCCACGCTGCGACCGTAGTTTTCCTTGCCGAAATTCTTGACCTGCCATGCTTTGTATATTTCCTGCGTCATAGTGTCATCAAAATCACCATTGAAAAGGAGAATATCCTCGTCCTCGAATCCTGTCTTACGAAGCTCTGCGACTATGTACTTCTGTGTACGCTTTGATTCCGTGAAAATTACTACCTTCTGTGGGATTCCTTGTTCCTGCTGGTAGTCGAATGCAATCTGTATGGCAGTCTTCAGAGCATTGACCTTTGCGTTTGCTTTGATGCGCTTTGCAACATCAATGATGATATTCACCTCATCGAGTTCAGCTTGGATGAACTGTTTCTGAACAATGGTATCTTCATCCTCTGTATCCTCAAAGCCCGACTCATCGATTTCATCCTCAACATAGCTCCAGAATAGGTCGAAGCCTTCCTGCGCATTTGCAGACTCGCTACCCTCGTATAGCTTTTCGAGTCTGTTCTTCAGAATTTCAAAGGTTTCTATCAAAGCGAAACTCGAAGAAGCAAGCAGCTTTCTGATAACAAGGATGATCAGCCTGCGGTTTGAGGTCGATATAGAGTATAGCAGCTCACGTTTCAAGAAGTCGTTTACCCGCTGATATAGTTCGATCTCATCCTGTGACAGGGTAAAATCCACTGTTTTGCAGGTTCTCTTTTTGAAATTCATGTACTTTGCTACATCTTTACGGAGGGTACGGTACAGAATCGGCGAAAGTTCACGCTTAAGGTCAGAGTAATCCTGTCCCTCGATGTAGCGTTTGTTAAAGACCTTCTCGCTGCCGAATATACGCTGGTCGATAAAAGATACCAGCCCGTGAAGGTCTGTCAGCGAATTTTGAAGTGGCGTAGCGGTCAGCAGAATCTTCGGTATGCCCTTTGACAGTTCATACAGATTCTTTGCCCTTTTAGTACCGTGAAATACGTTTCTTAGATTATGCGCCTCATCGATGATGATAAAATCCCACTTCACCTCCGGGAACCGTTTCATCAGCTTGGATGAATAGTCATAGGAGGTAAGAACAATTCGGACAGATTTATTGTCGGTGAGTCTCTTGCGCCAGTCAGAACTGTCTTTTTCCACCGTCAGCCTGTCAAGTATCACCGACTCCAAGCCGAACTTATCCTCAAGTTCCAGTTCCCACTGTTTTCTCAAGGATGCCGGAAGCGCAATCAAGACACGCTTTGCGCCAGTCTCAAGAACATATTTCAGTACGAGTCCGGCTTCAATGGTCTTTCCGAGTCCAACCTCATCCGCCAGAACAATACCCCCTGTTTTTAACGCTTGAATAGCAGTGCAGAAGGCATTGATCTGATGGGGATTCAATTCAATATTCGTATCCAAAAGGAAGTGGAACGGAGAAGCCTGAAGTTCCAGCTTTTTATATCTGCTGAATTGTTCAAGCAGCAGGTTACCTTCCATCTGAATCTCCTTTATACAGTTGCTCAAAAATACCCATCGCTATCCCTTTTGCCATCATCGGAGGCACAGCGTTCCCAATCTGGACGAATTGTGATGTTCGTGGTCCCTCAAAGAAATAGCTGTCCGGGAAAGACTGTATTCTTGCCGCCTCACGGACGGTAATTGATCTGTTCTGCTCAATGTCAGGATGAATGAAATAATGACCGTCCTTTGAAAGGTGTGCCAGAATAGTATGACAGCACGATTCATCGCCCTCGACAACTTTAAACCTGTCCTTAAATGAATGCCTGTTCTTGTGCGTTTTCAATTCATCCGGGAGATCATTGTAATTCAGGCGTTTATGACCGTCATTCCACAATTCAACAGCCCGCCTGTAAATCTTGATATCCCGATCTATATTCGGTCGGCAGTTATGGTGAGTCAGCACGTCATCCTTCGTCCGTATTCCTGACTCCATAACATAGCTTGTGGCTTTGGTTTTTGCGTACTTATCGGAACTCTCTCCGGGATGCAGCTTTGGCAAATCAGCGAAGAGGTCATTTACTATAGCGTCAGTTTTTAATTCAAGAAAATCGGGATATTTCAGACCGCTTTTCTTTAACCATCCGACGATAATCATTCGACGTCTGTTTTGGAGTACACCAAAGGTATGAGCGTTCTGCTCACGGCATTCAATTTCATATCCCACTCTTTTTAAGTATTTTTGAATGTTCTTCCAGGTAGCTCCGCCATTAGCCGATTCAATACCCGTAACATTCTCGAACACAAACATACGAGGCTGATAGCGTTTTAAGAAACGCGCATACAGTTTATACAAGTAGTTACGAGGATCTTCCGCCATCGGCACTTCCATGTGACTGCTTTGCGCTCTGCCCACCAAGGAATATGCTTGACAGGGCGGTCCCCCCACAATGACATCAATCTTTGAGATGCCTCGTATTTTCATTATTCCATCAATCGTCTTGAAAATTGATGGCAATGTTTCGTCAGACATCGTTTTATTGATTATGGTTTTTGTTATCGAAGCAGGAATCTGCTTCATGAATTCATCACGGGATATTTTCCTAGAAAGATATTTTTTATATAAACCGATATTGCCAACGTCTTTAAGGTAGTAATAGGCGCTTCTCGTTTCAAGCGTTTTAGCTGCAAATTCGTTCATTTCAACATGAGCCACTGGCTTAAAGCCGGCTTGGAGAAAACCTTCTGAAAGTCCTCCAGCTCCCGCAAAGAGATCGATAAAATTGTAGCTACATTGCGCATTTATCTTTTGCATATAATTTCCTCTTAGTAAATAGCAACTAACTTCCACACATTCAAAGTTCATTTGAGATGTAAAATCAGTAAGCCATTTATTTTCTTTACTTTTTTTCGATACTAATTAAATCCCCAATGTCAGTATCTAGCTCTTCACAAATCTTACCAATAACGGTGAGTGATACCGCATCACCTCTAACCATTTTTGATATCGTAGTAGGTGAAATACCTGTCTTTTCAACTAGGTCTTTTTTCTTCATATTGTTGTCTATTAGAGCTTTCCAAAGTCCACTGTAGTTAAATTTCATTTTTCACTCCTATAACTCCATATATGCGGATTTTTAATCCATAATATTATAGCATATCTACTTTTATATTTTCTATACATATGATTTGAACAAAAAAATCGGTGCAGTCCGAAGACCGCACCAGCAATTCCTTATAACTCGGCTTCTTTGGAAGCCTCTTTCTTTTCTGTTGGGTTTGCTTTTTCTTCCGCCTTATACTTCTTAATTGCTCCAAGGACGGACTCTTTCTTTTCCTCCTGATTTTTCATCTACCCTTTGCCTTTTAGAAGCTTAGAAGAAAGTATCCTCACATTGGTATGCTCCTTGCCGTTTTCGTCAATGGATTTTCTCTCCTGACCGAAGAGCTGGAAGATTGCAATTTTAATTTTCGCATCGTTCTGCCAAACTTTGGTATCTTATACAGCCGTAGCATACATGTCATTTGCAGTCTTATAACCGAAGATTTTGCACGGATAGTTGTTCACCCAATCTTCGATTCGTTTCAGCTCTCTTGGTTTCAACGTGCTGAAATCCGTTCCTTTCGGCAAAAATCTGCGCAGAATACGGTTCCCGTTCTCGTTGCTCCCCGCTCCCAACTACTGAAAGGATGGGCGTAGTACACTTCATCGCACTTGGCTGCCTTTTGCAGCCCTTTGCCATCCAAAAACTCTGAACCATTGTCTGCCGTAATGCTTTTAAATACTTGCGTGAAATCTCCCTTCACTCGGCGATGGGCGCGCCGAACCGCCTGCAACACTTCCTTTTATGTTTTATTTTTCACGAGCACATAGATAGTCTTGACACATACTCCTTCAATCGAATGCCCAAAAGGCAACGAAGATGCTATAATATGAACAAGAAGAGAAGATATGGCACGCGCAAGGTCGTCCGCCATAGGAAAGGAGCGTTGTCATGAAATACATATCGGGGCTTCATGCGCTCAATATTCCCTGTCGATTGGAAACGAGCGGCGATTGGCATACGCTGTCGTTGTCATGGGAAAACATTCCCTTATGGAATACGGAGAAATCGCCATTTGGCACAAAAGGGATCGAACGGCATCAAAGTCTTATGGGCAAAAAAGGGACTTTCTACATTGCAAACCACATCCGAGCCTGCCTTGATCTGCTCTTGGCAGGAGACTTCTCCAATTTGCAAGGTATGCGCCGCGATTATATCTGCACGGATATTTATGACGCAGGTATTTTTGCCGCTGTTTGGAAACTGCGCGAGACAGCGCACTGGACAGACATCGACCGATTCATGGAAAACGAGTATCGAATGAAGTGGATTCTTTTCAGAAAGGAGCAAAAGGCGAATGAATACCGCACAAATGCGTCATATAGAAATCATGCGTAATTTCTTGACAGAACTCAACAAGGAAACCGATACGTTCATCTTGAAAGGCGGAACGAGCCTTCTTCTTGCTTATGGACTGGATCGTTTTTCCGAGGATATTGACTTGGATGGAGAGAAACGGCGTCTCAAGGGATTCATCGAGAGTTATTCCCAAAAGCATGGATTTTCTTTCCGTATCGCCAAAGATACACCAACAGTCGAGCGATTCATGCTGGCATATGACCCATCCATACAGAAACCATTAAAAATCGAAATCTCCTATCGCAGCCGCAGCATTCCCGCGAATACGCATCATCGCGTGAACGGAATAGAAGTCTACACGATCGACCGAATTTGCCAGTTGAAAACAGGCGCGTACCAGGGACGGGATAAGATCCGTGATCTCTATGACATTTGCTTCATTTGCCATCGATACTTTGAGGAATTGTCGGAGTCTGCAAAGGAACAGCTGAAGGATGCTTTGACCTATAAAGGCTTTGATTATTTTGATTATGTCACTTCCACGCAGGACGACGCACTGATCGATAAGGACGCATTGGCAGGACTTTATCTGAATATGTTTGAAAAGCTGGATCTTCTCTATTCAGAGGAGGAAGCGAAAACTATTTCTGCCAAGGAACCTGATGCAGAAAAAGAAGACGATGAACAAGAGGACTGGCGCCGCTGAAACCGACGAGCAGAGAATCTCATGCCGCAGTTCTTTCCGTAAACCGCTCCGATGCCGCATAACTTGGAGAAACTGCATCAGAAGATTCAACGGGGCAAGCAACACCTCTTCCCCATAGAAGTTGCAGCATAAGCTACACGCACAAACGTCCACTTTGTGGACATTGTGCGCCGCCCTTACCAGAAACCCAGCCAATCGGTCTGCGCCCTTTGGGCTTGACCTCTTAGGGTTTCATGGTAAACTACACGCAAGAAAAAAGCTGTGTTATGTCGACTTCCTTTCCTGCGCATTTTTTCGAGAGAGTTCTTATAGAAACGATTCCTTGATTCCCATGATAAAAACGAGGGGCTGTGCATAAGTCGAATTTGACTCATGTAACAGCCCCTTTTACTATGCTGTTTATCACAAAAAATCAGTCACGGCCAAACTTGTCCTTCAAGATGACGTCGTGCGAACCGCCCTCGACGATGCTCGTCGAGGATACGAGCGTGATCTTCGCTTTGTCGCGCAACTCACTGAGGTTGAGCGCACCGCAGTTGCACATCGTCGAGCGGATCTTGCTCAGCGAGATGTGGATGTTGTCGCGCAGGGAACCGGCATAGGGAACGTAGGAGTCTACGCCCTCTTCAAACGACAGCTTGCGGTCGCCGCCGAGGTCGTAGCGCTGCCAGTTGCGCGCGCGGTTCGATCCTTCGCCCCAATATTCCTTGTAGTAGGTGCCGTTGACCTTAACCTTGTCCGTCGGGCTCTCGTCGAAGCGCGAGAAGTAGCGGCCGAGCATCATGAAGTCCGCGCCCATCGCCAAGGCGAGCGTCATGTGATAGTCGTGCACGATGCCGCCGTCCGAGCAGACGGGGATGTAGACGCCTGTCTCCTTGAAATACTCGTCGCGTGCGCGGCAGACGTCGATGACCGCCGTCGCCTGACCGCGGCCGATGCCCTTCGTCTCACGCGTGATGCAGATCGAGCCGCCGCCGATGCCGACCTTGACGAAGTCTGCGCCCGCATCCGCGAGGAAGCGGAAGCCTTCGCCGTCAACGACATTGCCCGCACCGACCTTGACATCCTCGCCGAACTCCTTGTGGATGTACTCAAGCGTCTTCTTCTGCCACTCCGAATATCCCTCGGAAGAGTCGATGCAAAGGACGTCCGCACCCGCCTCAAGGAGCGCCGGCACGCGCTCGGCATAGTCGCGCGTGTTGATGCCCGCGCCGACGATGTAGCGCTTGCGCTCGTCGATCAGCTCAAGCTCATTCTCCTTATTGTCCGTGTAGTCCTTGCGGAACACCATGTAGCGCAGGCGCTGGTTCTCGTCAATGAGCGGCAGCATGTTGAGCTTGTGCTCCCAGATGAGATCGTTCGCCTGCGGCAGCGTGAGATTGGCATCTGCGTAAATGAGGCGTTCGAACGGCGTCATGAAGTCCTTGACGGGCGTGTCGAAGCTCATGCGCGTCACGCGGTAGTCGCGGCTCGTGACGATGCCGACGAGCTTGCCGTTCGGCGTACCGTCCTCCGTGACCGCCATCGTCGAATGTCCCGTCGCGTCCTTGAGCGCCAAGACCTCGCCGAGCGTCGTCGTCGGCTTGATGTTCGAATCGCTGCTCACGAAGCCCGACTTATAGTTCTTGACGCGAGAGATCATCGCCGCTTCCTGCTCGGGCGTCTGCGAACCGTAGATGAAGGACACGCCGCCCTCGCGCGCCAAAGCGATCGCCATCGTGTCGTTCGATACCGCCTGCATGATCGCCGAGGTCATCGGAATGTTCATCTTGATCTTCGGCTCTTCTCCGCGACGGAACTTCACGAGCGGCGTCTGAAGCGAGACATTCGCCGGAACGCACTGCTCCGAGGAGTACCCGGGCACGAGCAAGTATTCACCAAAGGTATGCGACGGCTCTGTGAAATAATATGCCATTTTAACCCCTCATTTCTTCTAGCATCATTCGACCGTGACGGACTTCGCGAGGTTGCGCGGCTTGTCCACGTCGCAGCCGCGCGTGATGGCGGCGAAGTAGGCGAGCAGCTGCAGCGGCACGACCGTCAAGAGAGGAATCAGAAGCTCATCCGTCTCAGGCACGTGGATGACGTGATCGACGTACTTTTCGAGTTCCGTATCGCCCTCGGCAGCAATGCCGATGACAACGGCGTCACGCGCCTTGACTTCCTTGATGTTCGACAAGGTCTTCTCATAGACGCTCTTCTGCGTCGCGAGCGCGATGACGGGCACGCCCTCGACGATGAGCGCAAGCGTGCCGTGCTTGAGCTCGCCCGCCGCATAGGCCTCAGCGTGAATGTAGGAAATCTCCTTGAGCTTCAGCGAGCCTTCAAGCGCCACATGATAGTCGAGACCGCGTCCGATAAAGAAGACGTCCTCGTTGAAGCCGTACTGCTTCGCAAACGTCTTGATCGGCTCGACGTCGCTCAGCGTCTCGCTGATCTGCGCGGGAATCTTCGTAAGGCCCTCGATCAAAGCCTCGCTGCGCTCCTTCGCGAGCGTTCCCTTGAGATCTGCCATGTAGACGGCGAGCATGAACATCAAGATGAGCTGCGTCGTGTACGCTTTCGTCGAGGCAACGGCGATCTCAGGTCCCGCCCAGGTGTAGAGCACCTGCGCGGCCTCACGCGCGATGGACGAGCCGACGACGTTCGTGACGGCGAGACTCTTCGCACCCAGACGCTTGGCTTCCTTCAAGGCAGCGAGCGTGTCGCTCGTCTCACCCGACTGGCTGACGACGATCATCAGGGTGTTCTCGTCGATGATCGGCGAACGGTAGCGGAACTCCGACGCAACGTCAACCTCGACGGGGATGCGCGCGAGCTTCTCGATGTAGTACTTGCCGACAAGACCCGCATGATACGCCGTGCCGCAGGCGACGATGTAAACCTTGTTGAACGAATCAAGGAATTCGCGGCTCCAGCGCAGCTCGTCCATGACGATATGCTTGCCGTCCTTGGCGATGCGCGGCGACATCGTGTCGCGCACGGCCTTCGGCTGCTCGTGAATCTCCTTAAGCATGAAGTGCTCGTAGCCGCCCTTTTCCGCCGCCTCGGCGTTCCAGTTGACCTCGAAGACCTTCTTCGTCACGACTTCGCCGCGGCGATTCGTGATGTGCACGCCGTCCGCCTTGACGACCGCCATCTCACCGTCATTGACGATGTAGGTGCGCCGCGTGCGCGCAATGATCGCGGGGATGTCGGACGCGATGAAATTCTCCCCTTCGCCGAGACCGATGACAAGCGGATTGTCCTGCTTCGTGCAGATCAGGCGGTCGGGATGCTCGCGCGACATGAATACGAGAGCGTAAGAGCCTTCGATACGAGAAAGCACCTCGCGCACCGAGGCCTCGAAGTCGCCGTTGTAGACTTCCTCCAACAGGTGTGCGACGACCTCCGTATCCGTCTCCGACTTGAAGGAATGACCTTTTTCAATCAAATCTTCCTTCAGCGACATATAGTTTTCGATGATGCCGTTGTGCACAACAGCAAAATTGCCCGCGCAGTCTGTATGCGGATGTGCGTTGCTGTCCGACGGACGTCCATGCGTCGCCCAACGCGTATGCCCAATGCCGATATGACCTGCCGGCTCATTTCCTTCGATGATTCGCTTGAGTTCGGCAAGACGACCCACGCATTTTTCCACGCGGATCTTCTCCTCGTTCAAGACTGCGATGCCCGACGAATCATAGCCGCGATACTCAAGCTTCGTCAGCCCCTCGATGAGAAACGGCGTCGCCTGACGCTTGCCGACATAACCAACGATTCCACACATAAGCAAAAACCTCCTAAGTTTCCAGCAGGCAAAACGCCTGCCATTCCATATTCATTTCTGTTCCTGCCCATCTTATGAACTGCCTTGTCCCCCTCGTCACCAAGGGGCTTTGCAGCTTTTTACGACCGATGCAGCCGAGAGGCATCCGCTGAATGTTCGACAACCTCTTCCTCGTCCCCTTGCAGTACGCTCCTGCAAGGTCTCGCGCTAAGGCATATGCCTTTTCCCCTTCTCCATGCTCCTTCCCATCACCGCAGCCGACAGGCAGACCGCTCATATTCAGCGCATGAAAGCATTTTTTCACGCACCGCATGATGTATATTTTTGCTATTTTAGTTTATCTTCCCTGATTTGTCAATAGGATTCACGCGCCCTCTTTCGCCGCTCGTGGTGCACCGTTTCTATAGGAATCACTGATAAATTCAGCCACCCATCCTCGCACATCTGGGCGACCTCATTTTATCAGCGCTTCCTTTACATTTCATGAGGAACGTAGACAAAACGTCTGCCTCCCTTTATAATAGAAGAAAGTCGCAGCTTGTCTGCGCCTTGGTTCATCAACTACAGCAAAGGAGCTGATCTCTTGAACAATCCCATGTTATCCAAAGTGAGCAGAGCGACGGACGCCGTCTTTTCGGGCGAAGCCGCAAGCTACAGCGGCATCGCCATAAAGAGCACGGGGCTTGTCCTCATTGTCGCGGCATCTGCCGTCATCACTTGGCTCACGGGCTATGCAACGCCGACGACGACGATGGTCACCGCCGTCATGGGGCTTATCACGGCCTTGATCGTTTCCTTCAAGCCCGGCACGGCAGGGCTTCTCGCGCCGCTCTACGCGATCCTAGAAGGCATGTGTCTCGCGTGCCTGTCCGTGACAGTTGCGTTCATCTCGCCGAGCATACTCGTCAATGCCGTCATGCTGACCTTCGGCATCGCCATCGCCGCCGGACTCGTCTACGCACGCGGACTCGTGACGGTCAACTCGAAGTTCATGCGCATCACGATGATCGCTCTGACGGGCGTCGTCCTCACGTACATCGCGGAAATGGTGCTCGGCTTCTTCGGCATCCACTTCCCGATGCTGCACGACGGCGGCATCGTCGCCATCGCCATCGAGCTTGTCATCATCGGCGTCGCGACGCTGTGCCTCTTCATGGACTATGAGCTCATCAATCGCAGCGTGCAGGAAGGCCTGCCGAAAGACTACGAATGGTACTGCGCCTTCTCGCTGCTCGTGACCCTCATCTGGCTCTACGTCGAGATTCTCGATTTGCTGCGAATGCTGTCGGGAAGAGACTGACCTCAACGCAAAGCCCGCCGTTCCCCCAATACTTATCGAAGTGGGGATGGCGGGCTTTTTCGCATTTTTTCAAAACAATCCGCCACTCCTTGACGACACTGGATAGAATGGCGTTTCAATGATATAATAAAGGCAAAGAAGGTGACATTGCATCATGCAGCAGAAAGAAGACCTCCCGTCGGAATATCATGCGTCTGATTATCGAAATCCAACGTATGATCAACATGCCAAACGCCTGCTTGCACAAAGAACTATCATGGCACGTCTCCTCAAACGAACCGTGCCGGAATTCAAAGAAGCGACGATTTCCGATATTGCTGAAAAATATATTGAAGGCACCCCGCAGATCAGTGAGATTCCTATTGACAGGGATATGACCAATGCGGTTGGAAACACCCCGCGCTCCCCAAAAGAGTTTCTCGGTTCCGCTACGGAAAATATCGGCATCACGGAAGGCTGGATTCGTTTTGACATCCTCTTTCACGCGCGTGTTCCAAAATCGGGCGAACTCATCACCCTGATCATCAACGTCGAAGCACAAAGAACTCAGCGAAGCTCCAAACTCGGCTATGCACTCTTGAAACGAGCCATTTACTATGCGAGTCGTTTGATTTCATCCCAGAAAGAAACCGAATTTACGGGCTCATCCTACGATGACCTCAAAAAGGTCTACAGCATCTGGCTTTGCATGGATTCACCCGATGGCAAAAGCTCCATCAATCGCTACGATCTCAACGAACATCATATTCTTCATGAATATAAGGCCAATCATGCGGATTATGACCTGATCAGCATCATCACCATATATCTCGGCGAAGAGCAGCCACCCGATGAAGATTGGCTCATCCGCTTCCTGCGTCTGCTGTTCAAAGACACACGAACACCAGCCATGAGAAAGAAACAACTTCTGAAAGATGAATTCGATATGGATACAACTACAGATATAGAAGAGGAGATGAAAACGATGTGCAACTTGAGTACAGGCATCTATGAACAAGGCATGGAGCGTGGCATCGCCCAAGGCATGGAGCGCGGCATCGCCCAAGGCATGGAGCGCGGCATCGCCCAAGGCATGGAGCGCGGCGCAGAAAACACCCGCAGAGAAACGGCTCTTTCCATGCTCAAAGAAGGACTTCCCACCGATATGGTTGCACGTATCACAAACTTGTCAATGGAAGAAATCAAAGCCTTGCACCAAAAGATGCCCAATTTGAATTGAAAAACATCGCCAACCATCGGCGAAGCAATAAAAATCCCGCGCACCTCAAAAGTGCGCGGGATTTTTATTGCCGTTTGCTGATTTTCCATCAGCGCCGAAAATCGCCGCTCTTGCCGCCGCTCTTCGCGTCTAGATGCAGCGCGGTGATTTCCATGCGCTTGTCGAGCGCCTTGCACATGTCGTAGATCGTCAAGAGCGCGACGCTCACGGCATGCAGCGCTTCCATCTCGACGCCCGTGACGCCGCGCGTCTTGACCTCGGCACACGCTTCGACCGCAGATGCTTCAGCCAGAAGCCCAAAGTCGATGCTCACGCGCGTCAGCGGCAGCGGATGGCACAGCGGGATCGCGTCGCTCGTCTTCTTCGCCGCCATGATGCCGGCGATGCGCGCGACGCCGAGGACGTCGCCCTTCTTTGCCGTGCCGCCCGCAATCGCCTCGTAGACGGCAGGGCTTACAAGGATGCGGCCGCTCGCACGCGCGATGCGCTCCGTTTCCTTCTTCTCGCTGACATCGACCATGTGCGCGTTGCCTGCCGCATCAAAATGCGTCAATTCGTTTGCCATGAAATGCACCTCATCCTAGCAGCGGATTCCCGAACCCTTGCGGTCGTAGAAGTACCATGTGATAACGATGGTGCTGACCGTGAACGCGATGAGGATGTAGAAGGCGGGAGCGACGACGCCGTAGTTCGCGTAGGCGAAGCCGAAAAGCTTCGGGATAAAGAACGCGCCATAGGCCGCGATCGCCGCCGTGAAGCCCGTAACGAGCGAGGAGTGGAACGGATTGTTGAAGATGTAGGGAATCATGCGGAAGGAAGCGCCGTTGATGAAGCCCGTCGTCAAGAAGAGCAGCAGGAATGCGCCGAAGAACACGGGGAAGCGATGCGCCTCCACGCCGAAGAGCACGAGGAAGCTCGCGCCGAGCATGACGAAGAGCGAGATGAGAGTGACGCGCGAACCGCTGTTCATCTTGTCCGCCAGAAGGCCGCCGACGGGACGGATGCCCGCGCCGATGAAGGGGCCGAGGAAAGCGGCATAAGAGAATGGCATCTCGGGGAATTCCTTCGCGACGAGCAGCCCGAGCGCCGCCGAAAAGCCAATGAAAGAGCCGAAGCCGCAGGTGTAAATCCAGCACATGAGCCACGTATGCTTGTTGCCGAAGATGGACATCATGCTCTTGGGGCTTTGCTTCGGCAGCGGCAAATTGTCCATGAAGAGCCAGACGAGGACGAGCGTCAGCGCCGTCGGAATCGTCCAGAAGTAGCAGACATTCTGCACGTACATCATGCCGTCAGGACCCGGCACGCCCTCGCCGAAGAGCGAGGAGAGATTCCAGCCCAAGAGGATCGGCGCCGTCAGATAGATGAGCGATACGCCGAGGTTGCCGATGCCCGCATTGATGCCAAGCGCAAATCCCTTGTTCGCCTTGGGGAAGAAGAAGCCGATATTCGCCATCGAAGCGGAGAAGTTTGCGCCCGCAATGCCGATGAAAGACACGAGAAGGACGAACGTCTCATACGGCGTTGTGGGATCCTGCAGAGCGCGGCCCAAACCGAAGAGCGGCAGCAGAAGCAGCGCCGTCGTGATGAGAGTGGAGTTCCTGCCGCCGATCAACCCCGGCAGATACGTGTAAAACAAGCGTCCCGTCGCGCCGACGAGACCGGGCAGCGCCGCGAGCGTGAAAATCTGATCGTCCGAGAAGTTGAAGCCGATAAACTTGAGCTTCGCCGCGATCGTCGCCCAGAGCGTCCACGCAACGAAGCTCAGGACGAGCGCCCAAGTCGATGTGTAGAGATTCTGCGTCGCGATGCGCTTGCCATACTTCTCCCAAAAGCCCGCGTCCTCGGGATTCCAGCATGCAATGATCTCCTTGCGCGATGGATTGGGACCGAGATTCTTCCATGCCATTTCATCAGCCATTGATTCAACACTCCTCATGAAAACAACTTAAATCTTCTTGCAAAGAAAGCCTGCGAACGAGCCGATCGTCATGATGTCGACTTCGCCGTACATCGCCTGAAGCCTTGTCCGCAGGCTCTCCTCCGTCTCGTAGGGCGGCGAGAAGAAGCCGCGCCGCTCGCAGAACTGCTTGACGAAGAAATCGGTGCGCCGGCTCTTGCCGCGCACATACATCGAGCCGGAAAATATGCCGCCGCGCTTCAGGACGCGCTCCGTCTCGCGGTACGCCTTCTCCTTCTCGGGAAAGGCGTGAAAGCCGTTGACGGACAATACGAAATCAAAAGTTTCATCGGCGTACTGCAAATCGCCGACATCGCCGAGCGCAAAGTCAACCGCACCGAGAGAAAAGTTCGCCGCGTGCTTTTTCGCCGCCTCCAGCATCGTCTCCGAAGCGTCGAGGCAGGTGATCTGCGCCTCCTTCATCTTCTCATAATGCGGAAACGACAGCACGCCCGTGCCGACGGGAACTTCGAGCAGCCTTCCGCGAAAATCTGCGGAGAGTCCGCGATACGCCATCGCCAGAAACTCCGGATAGGAGGCGAAGCCCCAGAGCCAGCGGATGGCAAAGCGCCCCGCCCAACTCGTATTCGTCATCATGCCGTCGTATAGGCGCGCGATATTGCCGAGCTGGCGATACGCGCGCTGCACCTTGCGCTCTTTCTTTTCGATATCATTCATGCGCTATGCGCCTCTCTTTCCGCTATGGCCGCCGTCCCATGCGATTCGATGCAGATCGAATCCTTCCTCCCGCCCCATCAGAAAAAGGACGAGATGTGCGGCATCCTCCATAGCTTCGAGGTCAAGCTGCAAAATCCCTTCCGCCTGCCGCTCATGGCAAGAGGAGAAGAGCGCCGCGACGCGCTCGTCGAGCAGCGGCTCTTCCAGCTCGCGCCAGAGCGACAAGGCGGGAAATACGCCGTGTGAGCGCGTCTCGATGAGCACGAGATCGACACCCGTCATGCGTGCGGCGGCCGCTTCCAGCGAGAGCTTCTCCTGCGTGCGCTCGTAGAGCCAGAAACCCGCAGGCGCGACGACGGCGACGCTCGACGCGCCCGCCGCGCGGAAGCGTCCGCTGTCCTTCGCCTCGTCGTTCAGGACAATGCCGTGCGCATCGCTCTTGACGACGCCGACGCGCACGCCGCGCGAGGTCAAGAGCGGCAGGAGCTTTTCGACAAAGGTTGTCTTGCCTGTGCCCGATGCGGGAGCAACGATGGATACGATGGGCACGCGGCGCACGAGGTTCGCCGCTCGGCCGCGCGCCAAGCGAAGGGCGGCGGGCGTGTTCACATTGAAGAAGCATGCGCCCGCGCGAACGGAAACTTCAAGCGAGGGGAGCGCGGCGGCCGCTCGCCGAAGGCTGCGCTCGCCTGCCGCCATAGCCGTAGAGAACACGTGCGCCGTTTCCTTGTGGTAGAGCGCGGCAAGCGGCTCGCGACGCCCATCGGCGACGGGAACGACAGCTCGTGCCATACGCTCCGCCTTGGGCAGAAGTTCTATCGCTGCGTCGAAGGAGAAAAAGGGCATATCCGCCGACACGGCGAAGGACCAAGTATGAGAACTCGCCGCCAGGCCGCGTGAAAGCCCCGCCACAGGCCCCTGCCCCGCCGTTTCATCGACGAGAATCCTCGCGCCACAACGGCTTGCCAAGGCTTGCAGGTGCTCGCTCCTTTCTTCGACGCACAGGAAGATTTCTGCAAATCCCGCAGCAGCCGCCTTTTTCAGCAGCCCCTCCAACAGCGGCACGCCGCCGACATCGAGCCAACGCTTGTCCTCGCCCATGCGCCGGCTTCTGCCGCCCGCGACGACGAGAAGCGTCACATCGGCGAGGCTCTGCGGCCTCACTTTCTCGCGCACTCGCTTGCATCGCCGCGCAGGATCTCGATGCCGTGCGCCAACTGCGGCAGGACGAAGCCGAGGCACTCCTCGACAGCCTTGGCGCTGCCCGGCAGATTGACGATCAGCGTGCGCTTGCATATACCGGCGGCGGCGCGGCTCAGCATGGCACGCGGCGTCACCTGCATCGAGAGGGCGCGCATCGCCTCGGCGATGCCCGGCGCCTCACGCTCGATGACGGCTCGCGTCGCCTCGGGCGTCACATCGCGCTCGGAAAAGCCCGTGCCGCCCGTCGTGGCGACGAGCGCGACTCCGAGATCGGCGCATTCCTGCATCTCCTTCGCGAGCGTCTCCTCATCATCGGGCAAAATCACACGCCGTGCGATGCGATAGCCCGCCTCCTCCAACAGATGCTGCGCCAAGTCGCCGCTCTTGTCCTCGCGCTCGCCGCGCGCCCCCTTGTCGCTCGCCGTGATGACGGCGGCATCAAGCGGCAGCTTGCCCTCGAAAAGGTGCAGCTCGTCGCCGGGCTTCAGTGTGCCGCCGTGCAGCACGCGTGCAAAGACGCCCTCGCGCGGCATGATGCAGTCGCCGACCGCCGCGTAGATGGCGCAGTGCGCATGGCACTCCTTGCCGATCTGCGTGATTTCGAAGATGACATCGCCTGCCGCGAGGCGCGTACCGACGGGAAGCTCACGGAAGGAGAAGCCCTCTGCGACGATATTCTCACCGAAATCGCCGTGGGAGACCGTCGCACCGCGGGCGCGAAACGCCTCGATCTCCGCCGCACCCAGAAAGCTCACCTGCCGGTGCCATTTTCCCGCGTGCGCATCGCCGACGATGCCGTGCCCCACATGAAAGAGCGCCTTTTCCAGCGGTTTCTTCTTCGTGCCGCGCCGCTCGCTCGCGGCAATCGTTACAATCTTTCCCAATCCTCACCCTCCGATCTGGTACATGCGCCGCTTCTCCTCGCCCGCGCCGCCCGCCGCTTCAAAGCGATGTTCGCGCGGCTTTTCGGCAATCACCTGCCGCAGCTTCCTGAAGAGAGCCGCGTCATCCGCACCCGTGCGCAGAAGTGTGCGCAGGTCAAGCCCCGCATCCAACGCAAGGCACAGCTTCAGATAGCCCTCCGCCGTCAACCGCACGCGATTGCACGAGCTGCAGAACTTGTGCTCCAGCGCGTCGATGAAGCCGAGCGCACCGCGAAATCCTGCCGGTCGAAAGCACGCGGCGGGACCGGTGAGCGTTTCTTTGACTACAGGAACGAGCGCACCGAAAGATTCCTCCAAGATGCGGCGCACCTCAGCGGTCGGCACGCCCGTCAGCCCCGCCTCCTTCGCCATGCCGATCGGCATGAGCTCGATGAAGCGCACGTCGATCGGTCGCTCCTTCGCGAGGGCAGCGAGCGAAACAAGTTCCGCCTCATTGACTCCCTTAAGCGGCACGCAGTTGAGCTTCGTCTTGAGCCCTGCGACGAGCGCCGCCTCCATGCCCCGGCGCACGACGGGCAGAAGCGAGGCAGAACGGCGCGTGATGTCAGAGAAAGCGTCCTCTGCCAGCGTATCGAGGCTGATGTTCACGCCGTCAAGCCCTGCCGCGCGAAGTTCCTCTGCGAGGTAGGCGAGGAGAACGCCGTTCGTCGTCAGAGCGACGCGCTCGATGCCCTCGACCGCCTTGATCTCGCGCACGAGATCGACGATGCCGCGCCGAAGGAGTGGCTCGCCGCCCGTCAGACGCACCTTGCGTATGCCGAGCTGCGCGAGAGCACGCACGACACGCACGATCTCCTCGAAGGACAGAATGTCCGCGTGGGAGAGCTTCTCCACGCCATCTGCGGGCATACAGTAGCGGCAGCGCAAATTGCAGCGATCCGTCACGGAAATGCGCACATATTCGATTTTGCGGCGATAAAAATCAAGCATACGACGCCTCTCTTACCACGAATATCCGATAATCAGACCCAAAGGGCGCAGACGCATCGGCAAACTCGCAATCAACGCACAACAATTTCACAACAAGATGACATCGACCTCCGCACCCGCAGCAAGGGGCGGCGAGCCGACAGGAATATCGACGAGCGCGTTGCAGCCGACGGCGGAGAAGAGCACGCCGGAAGCATGCTTCTCGGGCAGATGCACCTCGCCCTGCGCATACTGCGCTCGCACGAAGCGTCTGCCGCGGCTCTCCTTGGAAAAGCCGCCCCGCAAGACGGCGCGGCAGCGCATCGGCAAGAGCGCGTCTTGCGCCGTCAATTTGGCGAGCACGGGACGCGCGAGAAGCTCAAACGTCGCCGAAGCGGCGAACGGATTGCCCGACAGGGCGATGCCGAGCGTGCGGCGCGAGTCGCCCGCCGCCGAAAACGTATAGCCGATCGCAGGTGCTCCGGGCTTCATCAGAACGCGCCAGAAAAGACGCTCGGCATTAAGTTCCTTGACGACGTCGTGCATGATGTCCTTCTTGCCCACGGAAACGCCGCCCGTCGTCAGAACGAGATCGGGCGGCTCGGCAGAACTCACGAGCGCACGCGCAATCTCCTCCGCATCGTCGGGCAGCGCACCGAGGATTTCCGCCTCGAAGCCCATCTCCTTAAGTCTTGCCGCGAGCAGGTAGAGATTGCTGTTGTAGATCTTGCCGGGGCAGAGCGACTCGCCCGGCTCGACAAGCTCGTCGCCCGTGCTCGCCAAAACGATGCGCGCGCGGCGCACGCAAGGAAGACGCTTCCTCCCCTGCCCTGCCAGGACGGCGATGTGCGCCGCCGTCAGACGATCGCCCGCCTTGGCGAGCACGGCGCCTTCTTCCACATCCTCCCCGCGAAAGCAGAAGTTCTCGTGATGCTTGAGCGCATAAGGCACGAGAATTTCCTCGCCCTCCACGCGCACGTCTTCCTGCCGCACGACGGTGTCCGCGCCCTCGGGCATCGCCGCGCCCGTCATCAGACGAAGCGCCTCGCCCGCGCCCACCTTGCCGGCGAAGAAGCTGCCCGCACACTCCTCGCCGATGACGCGAAAGCGCGCGGGAGCGTCCGCCGACGCCCCCTGCGTACAGGCAGCCAAGAGCGCATAGCCATCGAGCGGCGAGCGGTCAAACGGCGGCTGGTCGAAGGCGGCGCAGCAGTCCTCGGCAAGCCTTCGCCCGAGCGCCGCGAGAAGCGGCACGTACTCGGCTTCCGACAGCGGAATCTCGCGCACCTCGCGCAAAAGAAGCTCCTGCGCCTTTTCCAATGATATGTCCTGCATCGCTCCACCTACTCCCACTTGCCGAAGGTGCAGCGCGGATAGTGGCACGTCTCGCACGCGAGACACAGCCCGCCGAGTCCAAGGCGGCGGATCTCGCGGCGCGTCACGCGCTCGCCCGCCAAGATGCGCGGCAGCACGATGTCGAAGATCGTCGCCGCACTGTACATGACGCAGCCCGGCAGGCCGAGCACGGGCACCGTGCGCCCGTCGCGCTCGGCATAGGCGAGCAGGAACATCGCACCGGGCAGGACGGGAGCGCCGTACGTCACGACCTCCGCACCCGCAGCGCGGATCGCGGCGGGCGTGCGGTCGTCGGGATCGACGCTCATGCCGCCCGTGCACAGCACCATGTCCATGCCGCGATCAAGAAGCTCCTCAATCGCCGCCTGCGTGTGCTCCAAGGCGTCGTCAGAAATGCGGTGCTCGTTGACCGAAAGCCCGAAGCCGCGAAGCTTCGCGTCAAGGACAGGCGTGAACGTGTCCTTGATCCTGCCGTGCGCGACCTCCGATCCCGTCGTCACGACGCCGACCTTCAGCGAGCGGTACGGCAGAAGCCGAAAGATCGGCTCATCGCCGACGGCTCGCGCCGCCTCTTCCATCAAATCCTTCTTCACGGCGAGCGGAATCACACGCATCCCTGCGAGTAAATCGCCCTTCTTGACCGCCATGTACTGCGGCGCACAAGCCACCATGATGTCATCGAAATCGTTGAGCCGATGGAAGCGCTCGACATCGACGGCAAATACGCCGTCATGAAGCGCCCGAAGCTCGATCTTGCCCTCCTTCGGCTCAGAGGCTTCCATTCCCTCGTTCTGACAGAAGCCGCGCAGGATCTCCGCCGCTTCGTTCTCGTGCAGAAGCGTGCCGTCGTTTTCCCAGACGTAGAGATGCTCCTTGCCCAAAGAGAGCAGCACGGGTATGTCCGCCGCCTCGACGACATGCCCCTTGCAAAAGCGTGCGCCCTTCCTCACGCCACGCACGATCTCCGTGATGTCGTGACAGAGGATCTGCCCGACCGCATCTTCCACGGCGATTTCCTGCATCGCCAAGGCGCTCACGAACGGCTCTCCTTCCTGCGATAGACGATGGGGCTGCGCGTCAGATAGAGGAACGGGAAGCTCAGACAATGCACGAGGCGCGTGAACGGAAAGAGGATCGCCGTCACCATCCACAGCAGCATGTGCGCGCGGAACACGAACGGCACGCCCTCCATCAGCGAAACGTCGGGAGAGAACGCAAGGAGCGAGCGGAACCACGGCGAAATCGTCGCGCGGTAGTCAAAAGCGAAGCCGCCCAGGGCGTTCGACAGCGTCCCCGCGCAGCCCGTCAGGATGGCGAGGAAGAGCACGAGGTAGAGCCAACGATCCATGCACGACGTGTTGACCTGCATGTAGTCTTTGCCCAGAAAGCGGCGCTTCAAGAGCAGCAGGAAGCCGAGGAAAAACAGGATGCCCGCCGGTATGCCGCCCGCCAGCGCGATGATGTGATAGAGATGCTCGTTGATTCCCGCCGCCTCCGTGCAGACCTTTGGGATGAGCACGCCGATGATGTGACCGCCCAAGGCCATGAAGAGGCCGAGGTGGAACATCGGACCTGCAATCTTCAAATCATTCTTCGAGAGAAATTCGCTCGATTTCGTCGTCCAACCGCGCTCCATCAAGACGTAGCGCGCTATCGTGCCGCCTATGAGCACGGTGAAAGCGATGTAGGGCAGTACGCCCCAAAAGAACTCATTCATGCTGCATCCCCTTCCCATCTCTCCGCCTGCATGAGCACGACGTCCAAAAGAAAAGCATAGGCAAGCTTCGCCTCGATGAAGCGGTCGCGCAGGAGCTTGAGCTTGTCCTTCATCGTGCGAAAGACCTCCGCCGCCTTCTCTTCGGGCAGGGCGGCGGCAAGCTCCAAGAGCGCCGGCAAATAGTCGGGAAGCTCGTTCTGCGTGTCGAAGCCGTTCTTGAGAAACAGCTGCTTGTAGACGTGCATCTCGCTCGCCTGCTTGCCGAAGTCCGTGCGATCCTGCGTCGTCAGATAAAGATTCGTGTTCGGCGAGAACTCGAAAGAGCGCACATACTGCTCTTCGTAAGCCTTATTGCCGAGCTCCTGCGCGTAGTCAAAAAGCTCTTCCAAGACCTCTCGCGCCTGCTTCGTTTCAATCTCTGCCGCCGCGGCGCGGCAGGCATCGAAATCCTGCCACCACGCCTCGCTCGGATACTCCAAAAGATATGCCGCGAGCTTCAGCAGCTTCTTGTACTCTTCCATCAGCAACCTCCCGGGCAGACATAGCCCGCGCTGCCCTGCAGCTCGCGCAGACGCTCGTGCGTCTCCGCCTGCAGTCCCGCCGGAATGACGACGCGATCCTTGCGCTTGGCGATGGCAAGCAAGCGGTACATCTTCTCGTACTCCGCCTCATGCAGGGAAAGCTCTTCGGGAAGCGACTCTTTCGTTTCCTTGTAGCGCATGACCGTGCGCATTTCCAAGAGCCGCGCGAGCGTATTCTTGACGACGGCGACGTCGCCCGCCGCGAAGAGCTGCGCCAGATATTCGAGCGGGATGCGCATGTCCGCTGCGTCGGGCAGATAGACCTCCGCTTCCACATGCTTCAAGATCGGCGAGAGCGGCGGGATGTACCAGACCATCGGCAACGTGCGGTACTCGGGATGCAGCGGCAGAGCGATCTGCCACTGACGGATGATCTTGTCGACGGGCGAACGCTCCGCCGCATGAATCCACGCATCGGAAATGCCCGCCTCACGCGCCGCCTTCTGCACGTCCGGATCGTGCGGATCGAGGAAGATGCCGCGCTCGCTCGCAGGAATGTGCGCGGCATTTTCCGTCTTTGCCGCCTCTTCCACCTTGTCCATGTCGTAGAAAATCACGCCCATGTAGCGGATGCGCCCGACGCAGGTGTCGGTGCAGACCGTCGGGAGGCCGTTTTCCAGACGCGGATAGCACAAGACGCACTTCTCCGCCTTGTTCGACTTCCAGTTGTAATAGATCTTCTTGTACGGACAGGCTGGCACGCAGTGACGCCAGCCGCGGCAGACGTCCTGCGAGATGAGGACGACGCCGTCCTCGTCGCGCTTGTAGATCGCGCCCGAAGGACACGCAGCGACGCAGGCGGGATTCAGACAGTGGTTGCAGAGGCGCGGCAGGTACTTCATGAAGAGATCGTGAAATTCCAGCTTGATCTTCTCGCCGAGTTTCTTCAAATTGTGATCGCTGCGCGCCGACTCGCCGCTCGCGAGATCGTCCTCCCAGTTCGGCCCCCACTTGATCTCCATGCGCTTCTGCGTGATCAGAGAGCGCGGACGCGCCACGGGCTGATGGTTCTTGCGGCCCGAATGGATCAGCGTCTCGTAGTCGTATGTCCACGGCTCGTAGTAGTCGTCAAGCTCGGGCTGATCGGGATGGTAGAAGAGCTTCAGGAGGCGCACCGCCTTGTTTGCGCCGGAGGCGAGCGAAAGTTCGCCGTCCTTGACCTTCCAGCCGCCCTTCCACTTTTCCTGATCTTCCCAATTCTTCGGGTAGCCGATGCCCGGCTTCGTCTCGACGTTGTTGAAGTACATGTACTCCGCGCCCTCGCGGTTCGTCCAGACGTTCTTGCACGTGATCGAGCAAGTATGGCAGCCGAGGCACTTGTCAAGGTTCATGACCATCGCTATCTGAGCTTTAATCCTCAAGCCAATCGACCTCCTTCATCTTGCGCGCGACGACGTAGGTATCGCGCTGATTGCCCGTCGGGCCGTAGTAATTGAATCCGTAGCTGAACTGCCCGTAGCCGCCGATCATGTGCGTCGGCTTCATCATGATGTGCGTCGGCGTATTGTGCGTGCCGCCGCGCGTGCCCGAAATCTTCGAGCCGGGCACATTGATGTGGCGATCCTGCGCGTGGTGCATAAAGACGACGCCGCGCGGCAGGCGGGGCGAGGTCACGACGCGCGAGGCGACGACGCCGTTGCGGTTGTAAAGCTCGACCCAGTCATTGTCCTTGACGTCGATATCGGCGGCGTCCTTCTCGTTGAACCACACGGTCTGCCCGCCGCGGAACAGCGTCAGGAGCTGCTGGCTGTCGAAGTACATGCTGTGCGTGCTCCACTTGTTGTGCGGCGTCAGATAGCGCAGCGTGATTTCCTTGCCCTCGCCGAGCTTCTTCTCGATCGGGCGGTTCTCCAAGATCGGGCGGTACGTCGCCATCGCCTCGCCCCACTCCTGCATGAGCTCGTGATCGACGTAGAAGCACTGGCGTCCCGTCACCGTGCGGAAAGGCACGAGCTCCTCGACGTTCGTCGTGAACGGCGTGTAGCGGCGATTGCGGTTGCTGCCCGTGAACGTCGGCGTCGTGATCGTCTGGCGCGGCTGCACGGCGACCTGATCGAACGTGAAGCGCTCGATCTCGCGATCCTTGGCGAGCCGCGTGAGATTCGTAAGACCTGTGCGCTTCTCCATCGACTGCCATGCGCGCACGGCGACGGAGCCTTTCGTCGTCGACGAAAGCCCCATGACGGCGTCGGCGGCCTGGCGCGCCTCAAAGATCGACGGCATGCCGTAAGAAACGAAATCCTTGTTTTCAATGACGCCGTTGCGCTTTCGGATCTCCTCGTAGTCTTCCTTCGACTCCCACGAGAGGCCGTGTGCGCCCATGCCCTTCTCCACGTTGGGGCCGAGCGCGATCCACTTCTCGTAAACCTTCGTATAGTCGCGCTCCACCTTGACGAGGTTCGGCATCGTCTTGCCCGGGATCGGCTCGCAGTCGCCCTTCTTCCAGTCGCGAATCCGACCCTCGGGCTGCGCCGTCTCGCCTTCCGTATCGTGCTGCAGAGGTACGGCGACGACATCCGTGTACGGCTTCATGCCCGCTTCCTTGGCGACGCGCGAGACAGCCTCGGCGAGCGTGCGGAAGATGTCCCAGTCCGTGCGCGCCTCCCACAAGGGATCGACGGCAGGCTGGAACGGATGGACAAACGGATGCATGTCCGTCGAGGAAAGGTCGGTCTTCTCGTACCACGTTGCCGTCGGCAGCACGACGTCGGAATAGAGTGCCGAGCCGGCCATGCGGAAATCAAGGTCGATGAGCAGGTCGAGCTTGCCCTCGGCCGCGCCGCCGGGCTGACTGATCTCCTGCTCCTCGCGCCAACGTATCTCCGTCGGGCGCGTCGGGCACTTCTCCTCGGCGAAAAGACCGTTCTTCGTGCCGAGCAGATACTTGAGGAAGTATTCGTGCCCCTTCGACGACGAAGTGATGAGGTTCGCGCGCCAGATGAAGAGGTTGCGAGGGAAATTCTCGGGCGCGTCGGGATCTTCCGCCGAGAAGTTCAGCTCGCCCTTCTTGAGGCTTTCAGCGACGAACTTCTTTACGTCCTCGAAGTCCTCATGACCCGCCGCCTTCGCCTCGTCGATGATCTTCTGCCCGCTCTTGTTGAACGTCGGGTAGGATGGCAGCCAGCCGAGACGTGCCGCGAGCACGTTGTAGTCGCCGGGGTGGCGGTAGCGCGGCTTGCCCGTCGCCGCGACAATCTCTTGCGTGTCGATCTCGTCGCTCCGCCACTGATCGGTGCCGAAGTAGAAGAACGATGTGCTGTTCTGCAGACGCGCCGCCGGCTGCCAGTCCGTCGCCGTCATGACGCGCGCCCAGCCCTCCGCCGGACGCAGTTTCTCCTGCCCGACGTAGTGCGCCCAGCCGCCGCCGTTCCTACCTTCCGCACCGATGAAGAACAGGAGGTTCAAGATCGTGCGGTAGATGATGTCGGCGTTGTACCAGTGGTTGATGCCCGCGCCCATGATGACCATGGTTCTGCCGTCCGTCTTGATCGAGTTGTCCGCCATCTCACGCGCCGTATGAATGGCAAGCTCGGGCGAGACGCCCGTGTACTTTTCCTGCCAATGCGGCGTATACGGCACATCGTCCTCGTAGGACGCAGCCGCCTCACCGCCGAGGCCGCGGTCGATCGCATAGTTCGCCATCGTCAGGTCGTAGACCGTCGTCACGAGGCGCTCGCCCGCCGCCGTCTTGATCTTCTTTACGGGCACCATGCGCTTTAAGAGCATTTCCTCGCGCTCCGTGCCGAAGTACGGCAGAGTGACTTCGACCGCGTCATCCTTGACGTCGAGGACGGAAAGCCGCGCCTTGATCGCCTCGCCCGTGTCGCTGTCCTCTTCCTTGAGGTTCCACTTCGCCTGACGATCCCAGCGGTCGCCCATCGTGCCGTTCGGCACGACGAGCCTTTCCGTCATCTCATCCACGACGTAGAACTTGAAGTCGGCGTGCTTCTCGTCGGCACGTCCCATATCCTTCGCGTTGAGGAAGCGTCCGGGCAGGAAGCTGCCGTCTTCTTTCTCGTCGAGGAGCACGAGGAACGGGAAATCCGTAAAGCGGCGCACATAGTCGACGAAGAACGGCACTTCCTTGTCGATGTAGTACTCCTTCAGGATGACATGCCCCATCGCCATGGCGAGCGCTGCGTCGCTGCCCGTGTGCAGGCTGATCCACGTGTCGGCGACCGTCGTCGACTCCGCGTAGTCGGGCGCGACGGAGACGACCTTCGTGCCCTTGTAGCGCACCTCCGTCAAGAAATGTGCGTCGGGCGTGCGCGTCAGCGGCACGTTCGAGCCCCAGGTGATGATGTAGCCCGCATTGTACCAATCGCTCGACTCCGGCACGTCCGTCTGGTCGCCCCAGACCTGCGGGCTTGCCGGCGGCAGATCGGCGTACCAGTCGTAGAAGGAAAGACCCGCGCCGCCCATGAGCTGCATGAAGCGAAGTCCTGCGGCATAGCTGAGCATAGACTTCGCGGGAATGACGGAAAAGCCAAAGTTGCGGTCCGGACCGTACTTTTCTACCGTGTAGAGAAGCGACGAGGCGATGAGCTCCGACACCTCGTCCCAATTCGAGCGCACGAAGCCGCCCATGCCGCGCGCCGCCTTGTAGCGCTTCTTCTTCGCGGGATCGTCGGCGATGCTGCGCCATGCCTCAAGTGCCGTCTTATGGCTCTTCTTCGCTTCACGCCAAAGCTCCGCGAGATCGCTCCTGAGATACGGGTACTTGATGCGCAGCGGGCTGTAGAGATACCACGAGAACGAAGCGCCGCGCGGACAGCCGCGAGGCTCGAAGTCCGGCATGTCGGGCGCGGTCTCCGGATAGTCGAGTGCCTGGTTCTCCCAAGCCACGAGGCCGTCCTTCACATAGATGTTCCAGCTGCACGACCCCGTACAGTTCACACCGTGCGTCGAGCGCACCCGCTTATCGAATGACCAGCGGTCGCGGTACATGTTCTCCCAGTCGCGCCCGCCCTCATGAATCTGTTGGTGGCCGCTCGCCGTCCGCTCCTTCGGGATAAGATAACGGAACTTCTGGAAAATGCTGCTCACTTCTCCATCTCCCTCCTGAGGAAATCTCATTTTCTTAAAGAATACGGATATTTTCATCCGCACTTCTCTAACTTCTCTAATCCGATTTATTATAGCAAAATTTTCTCGGATTTGTCCTGTAACAAATATCACAGATGAAAAATTTTCTATCGAATATGGGATATGCAGTGATAAATATTACTGCAAGTCGCTTTTCTTATGCTATACTAAGATGATATGGTATAATGATTTTCACCGAAGAAAGGAGTTTTTCCATGAAAAAAATCGCCCTTCTCCTCTCGTGCCTCGTCCTCTTCGTTCTCGCGGGCTGCGGCACAGCGCCGAGCGCTTCGGACGCGAAGAAAGATTCCGTCGAGCTGCAGGTCTCCGCTGCCGCGAGCCTGACCGACGCGATGAATGAGCTGGCGACCGAGTACGCGAAGGAGCATCCTCAGACGAAGCTCGTCTTCAACTTCGGCAGCAGCGGCGCCCTGCAGCAGGCGATTGAGAACGGCGGCAGCGCCGACCTCTTCTTCTCGGCGGCGCAGAAGCAGATGGATGCGCTCGAAAAGGCGGGACTTCTCGCTGACGGCACGCGCAAGAACCTCCTCGAAAACGAAGTCGTGCTCATCGTTCCCAAGGATGGCGGCAAGGCGATCACCTCCTTTGAAGCGCTTGCGACTCCTACGGTTTCTCGCGTTGCACTCGGCGAGCCGAAGGGCGTTCCCGTCGGCCAGTACACGGAGGAAATCCTCACGAAGCTCGGCATCCTCGACCAGGTGAAGACCAAGGCGGTCTACGGCTCCGACGTGCGCCAAGTTCTCTCGTGGACGGAGACGGGCGACGCGGACTGCGGCGTCGTCTACGCGACGGACGCTGCCATTTCCGACAAGGTCAAGGTCGCAGCGAAAGCTCCGGCAGGCTCGCACAAGCCCGTCATCTATCCCGCTGCCATCTTGAAGGACACGAAGCACATGGACGAGGCGAAATCCTTCCTCGACTTCGTTTCCTCGGAAAAGGGCACGGCAATCCTTGAAAAGTACGGCTTCAAAGCCGCCGGAAAATAATGGAACTTGAAGTCAAAATCCGCAAGAAGCTGCGCGGCTTCGATCTTGCCGTGGAATTTTCCGTGCGCGACGAAGTGCTCGCTCTGCTCGGCGCCTCGGGCTGCGGCAAGAGCATGACCTTGAAGTGCATCGCGGGCATCGAAAAGCCCGACGAAGGTCGCATCCTGCTCAACGGGCGCACGCTCTTCGACAGCGAAAAGGGCGTGAACCTCGCGCCGCAGAAGCGCCGCGTCGGCTACCTGTTCCAAGACTACGCCCTCTTTCCCAACATGACCGTCGCCGAGAACATCACGTTTTCGGCGCACGGCACGAAAGAAGAAAAGCGCAAGCTCCTCGAAAGGGAGCTTGCGCGCTTTTCGCTTGCGGGACTCGAAAACTCTTACCCCAAGGAACTTTCGGGCGGACAGAAACAGCGCACGGCGTTCGCGCGCATCCTCGCCTCCGATGCCGAACTTCTGCTGCTCGACGAGCCGTTCTCCGCGCTCGACAGCTACCTCAAGTGGCAGTTGGAGCTGGAGCTGCTACACCTCTTCGACGACTACGGACGCGCCGCCGTCCTCGTCTCGCACGACCGCGGCGAAGCCTACCGCCTGGCCGATCGCATCGCCGTCCTGAGCAGCGGCGCCCTCGAATCGCTCGGCACGAAGCACGCGCTCTTCGAGCAGCCCGGCACACTCGCGGCGACGCTCCTCACAGGCTGCAAGAATATCTCCCGCGCACGCCGCACGGCAGAGCATGAGCTCTTCGCCGAGGACTGGCAAATCACGCTGCACTCTGCCGCCCCCGTGCCCGAGAACCTCCGCCATGTCGGCATCCGCGCCCACTTCTTTTCCCTGCGCGAAGAAGCGGCGGAAAACACGCCGCGCATGGAAGCCGTGCAGATCATCGAGGATGCCTTTTCCTACCTCGTCATGGCGAAGAAGGCGGATTCGGACGCCGCGCCCGTGCGTTGGGAGATTGAAAAAATCGCTTGGCAAGGGCTGGGGCAGAAAGAATTCTATCTGCATTTTCCCGCCGATCGGCTCATCTTGCTCGAACGATAGGAGGCGCACATGGAATTTTCTCCCTTTTGGATCACCTTGAAGACGGCGACGGTCGCCACCTTCATCTCCTTCTTCCTCGGCATCGCCCTCGCCTACGCCGTCCTCCATCTGAGGCGCTTCCAAGGCATTGCCGACGCCGTCATCACATTGCCCATGGTGCTGCCGCCGACCGTCGTCGGCTTCTTCCTCCTGCTCGTATTCGGCAGGAAAAGCCCTCTAGGGCAAATGCTCCTCGACTTCGGCATGCCGCTCGTCTTCACATGGAAGGCGACCGTCATCGCCGCCGTCGTCGTCTCGCTGCCCCTCATGTACCGCACGGCGCGCGGCGCCTTCGAGCAGCTCGACAAAAACATCGTCTATGCGGCACGCACGCTCGGCATCTCCGAGTGGCGCATCTTCTGGCGCATCCTCGTGCCGAACGCCAAGCACGGCATCGTTGCGGGACTCGTGCTGACGTTCACGCGTGCACTCGGCGAGTTCGGCGCGACTATCATGTTCGCAGGCAACGTCCCCGGCACGACGCAGACGATGTCCACAGCGATCTACGCCGCTGTACAGGCGAACGACTACGACCTCGCCTTCCAATGGGCGACGGCTCTCGTCCTCTTCTCCCTCGTCTTCGTCGCCGCCATGAACGCTTGGCTCGCGCGAAGCCGCGGCTAAAATACGGACGCAAAAAAAGCTTCCTGCTGCAGCGTCGCTGCAGCAGGAAGCCTTTCTATTTTAATTTGTTCGCGATGGATTTCGCGCCTTACATCATGCCCGGCATACCGCCGCCCATGCCCGGTGCGCCCATCGGCATCGGAGGCTCCTTCTCCGGCTTGTCCGCCACGAGCGTCTCCGTCGTCAGAACCATCGCCGCGATGCTCGCCGCATTCTGCAGAGCGGAGCGCGTGACCTTCGCCGGGTCGACGATGCCCGCGCCGATCATGTCGACGTACTCGCCCGTCAGAGCGTTGAAGCCCGTGCCGTTCGCCGACTTCTTGACGTTCTCGACGACGACGGAACCTTCAAGACCCGCGTTGTTCGCAATCTGGCGAACCGGCTCCTCGATGGCGCGCTTCACGATGTTGATGCCCGTCTGCACGTCGCCTTCGGCGCTCAAAGCGTCAAGCGCGGGCAGGATGTCGACGAACGTCGTGCCGCCGCCGGCGACGATGCCCTCTTCGACCGCCGCACGCGTAGCGTTCAGAGCGTCCTCGATGCGCAGCTTCTTGTCCTTCATCTCGACCTCGGTCGCAGCGCCGATCTCGATGACGGCGACGCCGCCCGCGAGCTTTGCGAGGCGCTCCTGCAGCTTCTCCTTGTCGAAGTCCGAAGTCGTCTCCGCAACCTGCTTCTTGATCTGCTCGACGCGCGCGTCGATCGCAGCCTTGTCGCCGGAGCCGTCGACGATCGTCGTCTCTTCCTTCGAGGCGCGAACCTGACGCGCCTGACCGAGATCCTCGATCTCGACGCTGTCGAGCTTCCTGCCGACTTCCTCGGAGATGACCGTGCCGCCCGTCAGGATAGCGATGTCTTCGAGCATCGCCTTGCGGCGGTCGCCGAAGCCCGGAGCCTTGACGGCAAGAGCCTTGAACGTGCCGCGCAGCTTGTTGACGACGAGCGTCGCAAGCGCCTCACCGTCGAGATCCTCGGCGATGATCATCAGTTCCTTGCCCTGCTTTACGACCTTCTCAAGAATCGGCAGGATGTCGGCAATCGCCGAAATCTTGCGATCCGTGATGAGGATGTACGGATTGTCGAGAACGGCTTCCATCTTGTCCGTGTCCGTGACCATGTAGGGGGAGATGTAGCCGCGGTCGAACTGCATGCCCTCGACGACCGAGAGGTTCGTGTCCATGGACTTCGACTCCTCGACCGTGATGACGCCGTCCTTGCCGACCTTCTCCATCGCCTCTGCGATCAGCTCGCCGACTTCCTCGTCGCCCGAGGAAATCGCCGCGACCTGCGCGATCGCCGCCTTGCCCTCGACCTTCTTCGAGTTGCTCTTGATCTCATCGACGAGCTTCTTGACCGCCTGGTCGATGCCCTTCTTGAGGATCATCGGGTTCGCGCCCGCAGCGACGTTCCTCATGCCCTCGTGGATCATCGCCTGCGCGAGAAGCGTAGCCGTCGTCGTGCCGTCGCCCGCGATGTCGTTCGTCTTCGTCGCGACTTCCTTGACGAGCTGTGCGCCCATGTTCTCAAACGGATCTTCGAGTTCGATGTCCTTCGCAATCGTCACGCCGTCGTTCGTGATCGTCGGTGCGCCGAACTTCTTGTCGAGAACGACGTTGCGACCCTTAGGCCCAAGCGTGACCTTTACGGCATTTGCCAAAGCGTCGACGCCCTTGCCGAGCGCACGGCGCGCTTCTTCATTGAACAAAACCTGCTTTGCCATGGTAAAACCTCCCAATATCTATCGAATCTATCGAATCTGCGCTCTCTCAGACAAATCTCAGAGAACCGCGAGGATGTCGCTCTCGCGAACGATCAAGTAGTTCTGCTCGTCAACCTTGACTTCAGAACCCGAGTACTTCGAGAAGATAACCTTGTCGCCCGTCTTGACTTCCATCTGCGCACGCGTGCCGTTGTCAAGCATCTTGCCCGTGCCGACTGCGACGACTTCGCCTTCCTGCGGCTTCTCCTTCGCCGTGTCCGGCAGCACGATGCCGCTCGCCGTCTTCATATCGCCTTCCGAAACCTTGATGACAACTCTGTCGCCCAATGGCCTGATCATGTTTATCTTCCTCCCAAATCAACGGAATCGCTGACGAATCAGCTCTTCCTAAATTCTTTTTTGTTAGCACTCGCATTGCTTGAGTGCTAACCACAGTTCTTATATTACTCATTTTTCGACAAATAGTCAAGAACTTTTTTTGATTTTTTGACCTTTTAGAGAAAAATCTGCCGCGAAGTGTAATAGAACGGCACGTTGTCAGTTTTCCAGACTCTTCTCATCGAGCAGAAAATCATAGACATTCATGAAGAGGACGCCCTTCTCATTATAATGCGGCGCCGGGCTGTCCTTCGTGATGATCATGCGCTTGAAAAAATCCCCCGTCAGCATCAGGGAGCGCTGCTCCTGCTCCATCTTCGCGGCATCCGGCAGCGCGTAGGCAGACTGAATGTAATAGCGCTTCGAGCCCTTATTGCAGACGAAGTCTATTTCGAGCTGCCTGCGGATGCTGCTTCCCTTATCATTCGTGCCGTACTGCTGGATGACGCCCACATCCACATTAAACCCACGGATCTTCAGCTCATTGAAGATGATATTCTCCATGCTGTGCGTTTCCTCCAGCTGTCTGAAATTCAGTCGGGCATTCCGCAGCCCCATGTCCGTAAAATAGTATTTCACTGGAGTGTCCATGTATTTCTTTCCCTTTACGTCATAGCGCAGAGCACCGTCAATCAGAAACGAATCACACAGATAATCAATATAGCGTTTGATCGTACTGTTGCTGATCTTCTTTCCCTTGACCGAGCGAAAGGTCGCCGACAGCTTTTCCGGGTTGGTCAGCGAGCCGATGGCAGAAGAGAGAATGTTCAAAAGCTCTTCCAGTTCCGTCTTGTTGCGTATCCTGTGCCTGCCGACAATATCGGAAATATAGGTTTCCTCAAAAAGTGCTTTCAGAAAAGCAATCTTCTGCTCTGTCGTCGTAAAATTCAGCACCAACGGCAGACCGCCGTAGAGCATATATTCATTCCAGCCATCGTATTTGCTGCCAGAATAGACCGACATAAATTCTGCAAAGCTCAGCGGATACATGCGAACCTCATCGCCGCGCCCTCGGAATTCCGTAATCACGTCCTTCGACAGAAAGCGGGCGTTACTGCCGGTCACATACACATCTACATTTTCCATGCGAATCAAACTGTTAAGGACGGACTCAAATTCCCCCAGAAGCTGCACCTCATCGAGCAGTACATAATACAGCCCTTCACCTGCGAGCTGTTCCTTCAAATACGGATACAGCACAACAGGATCGCAGAATCGCTTATTTTCAAACGTATCGAACGCGATCTCGACGATATGATTCGCGTCCGTTCCTTCCGAGAGCAAATGCTCCTTGAAGAGCTTGAACAAGAGATACGATTTCCCGCATCGTCGCATGCCCGTAACGACCTTGATCAGCCCGTTATGCTTCTTGCTGATCAGGGTATTCAGATAACGATCTCTTTTGATTTCCATTCCATAGCCTCCTATTGAAGATTTTTGCGGTATACTGAAAAAATCTTCAATATAATTATATCCCCGACAGCATTATTTTTCCAGTCAAATAAAAAGATTTTTGCGGCTGCCCGCAAAAATCTTTTTTAGGGAAACGCTGATAAAATGAAGTCGCCCAGATTTGCGCAGATGCGCTGTATCTATCGAGGAGACAAGCTACACGCACAAACGTCCACTTTGTAGACATTGTGCGCCGCCCTTACCTGAAACCAGCCAATCGATCTGCGCCTTCGGCTTGACCTCTTGGGGTTTCAGTGTAAACCGGAGGCGTAGCGGTGCTACGTCGAGGATTTGTCGACGACGAGAGGACAGCGCAGATGCGTGAAGATGGGTGGCTGAATTTATCAGTGGTCCCTTAGGAACTCATATAAAATCGACCTGCCGCGTAGCAACAAAGCTGTTCCTCGCTTCTCCGATCTTCCCCCCTCACCCCAGCACCAGTCCCACAGGACAATGATCGCTGCCGAAGACCTCGTTGTGGATCGTCGCCTCCTTGATCTTCGGCGCAAGGCGGTCGGAAACGAGGAAGTAGTCGATGCGCCAGCCTGCATTCGTCTCACGCGCCTTGCGGAGATACGACCACCAGGTATAGATGCCCGTCTTGTCGGGGTAGAGTGCGCGGAACGTGTCGGTGAAGCCCGCTGCGAGAAGCTCCGTCATCTTCTCGCGCTCCTCGTCGGTGAAGCCTGCATTCTTGCGGTTCGTCTTGGGATTCTTGAGGTCGATTTCCGTATGCGCCACGTTGAGGTCGCCGCAGACGACGACGGGCTTCTTCGCGTCAAGCGCCAAAAGATAGTCGCGGAACGCCTCCTCCCACGTCATGCGATAGGCGAGGCGCTCAAGGCCGCGCTGCGAATTTGGCGTGTAAACTGTCACGAAGTAGAGATCGTCGAACTCCAACGCGATGACGCGCCCCTCGTGATCGTGCTCTTCAATGCCGAGACCGTAGCTGACGGAAAGCGGCTCGATGCGGCTGAAGACCGCCGTGCCCGAGTAGCCCTTCTTCTCCGCACTGTTCCAATACTGCTTGTAGCCCGTAAGCTCCAAGATTGCCTGCTCCGGCTGCATCTTCGTCTCCTGCACGCCGAAGACGTCGGCGTCGAGCGCCTTGAACGACTGCATGAAGCCCTTGCCGAGGCAAGCGCGCAGACCATTGACATTCCATGATACGAAACGCATGATATTTCCCCCTCAGCCCTGCACGGGATCGCCGACGAAGTAGAGATAGAGGACGACGATGATGCCGAGCACGATGCGATACCAACCGAACGCCTTGAAATCATTGTTCTTGATGTAGCGCAGCAGAAACTTGATCGAAAGGATCGACACGACGAATGCCGTCGCCATGCCCACGACGAGAATCAAGATCTCGCTGCCCGTGTAGTGCCAGCCAAACTTGACCATCTTCAAGAGACTCGCGCCGAACATGACGGGAATGGCGAGGAAGAACGTGAATTCCGCCGCCACATAGCGCGACGTGCCGAAGAGGATGCCGCCCAAGATCGTCGCGCCCGAGCGCGACGTGCCCGGCACGAGAGACAGCACCTGGAACAGGCCGATGATGAACGCCGTCTTGTAGTCGAGCCGCTCGATCTCGCGCACGCGCGGCGTGCGACGCTTATTGTACGTCTCGACGACGAGGAACATGACGCCGTAGAAGATCAAGGTCGCCGCGACGACAGGCGCTGTCATAAAGTGCTCTTCCATGAACTTGTTGAACAAAAGTCCGATGACCGCCGCCGGCACGCAGGCAAGGATGACCTTGTACCAGAGCTGCCACGTAGCACGCTTCTCCCAGCTTGACTTCCAGCTCGAAAACGGGTTGAGCTTCTCAAAGTTCAGCACGACGACGGCAAGGATGGCGCCGAGCTGTATGACGACGAGGAACATGTCCATAAAGGACTTCGAGACGTCGAGCTTGATGAACTCATCGACAAGAATCATATGTCCCGTACTGCTGATCGGCAGCCACTCCGTCAGCCCTTCGACAATGCCCAGGACAACCGTTTTCAAAAGCTCCATAATACTTAAATCCACACAGAATCCCCCTAATTCTCCCTACGAGATATTGAACGGGAACATTATACCACAGTTGCCGCGTCGTTGGAACAAAAAGGATTGCTCTTTCCATTCGCAAACTTACGGAATCACTGCCCACTCATGAATCCTTGAATTATAAAAGATAATAAATCTTATTTGTGAATCCGTACCATTTATGCTATAATGGGAGCGATGAATTTGCGGGCAAAGTTCCGCCCCTATATCGCAAAGGAGGATTTTTCATGCACAAGATGTTGAACCAGCTTCTTTCCGACCTCGTCGTCGAATATCACAAACTTCAGCACTACCACTGGTACGTCAAGGGTCCCGACTTCTTCCCCGTTCACGCGCAGTTGGAAAGCTACTACGACGGCGTGCGCGAAGACATCGACGCCATCGCCGAGAGCCTGCTGCAGATCAACCACGAACCGCTGTCGTCCCTCAAGGACTTCCTCGCAACCGCGAAGATTGAGGAAGCGAAGCCCGGCTTCGTGACCTCGGACGAGATCCTCGCTGAAGTCGAGAAGGACTTCTCCTATATCTACGAGCAGGTGCGCAGCCTCAAGAAAGCTGCCGACGAGGCGAACCGCTACGTCACTTCCATGCTCATGGACGACCTCATCAAGAAATACGCCAAGTCGCTGTGGATGCTTCGTCAGGCGCGCATGAAGTAAGAGAACCCGCAGCATGAACAGTCAAAAATGGGCGATGCATAGACATGCATCGCCCATTTTTTCATTTCGTGCCGCTCTTCAGGTCTTGAACTTGGCGGCCGCCGCATTGAGGTCGTGTGCCATATCGGAGAGACCGCGCGTACTTGCAGCGATCTCTTCTTACGCTTGCACGATCTTACTGAAGTCAGCGACCTCGCGCAGGAGATCGTCGACGCCCTTCAAGAGGGCGAGGCGATTCTTGCGAATCTTCTCGTCGTCCGCCATGACCATGACGGCGTCAAAGAAGGCGTTGATCGGCTCGGCAAGATCCTTGAAATCGTCGATGGCGCCGACGAAGTCGTGCGCCTCGATGAGGCTCTCAGCTGCACTCCTAGCGGAAGCGTAGGCCTTCATCAGTTCCTTCTCCTCGTCCGTCTCGAAGAGCGCTGCATCGACGTGCACTTCGCCCTTCTCCGCCTTCGCCGCGAGGTTCGCCACGCGCACGAAGGCCTGCACGGCGTCCGCCATGCCGGGCGCGGCAAGCTGCTCTCTGACCGCCTTCGCCGCGAGCAGCACGCGGCGCACGTCGTCGACATTGCCAAGCACAGCATCAGCGATGTCGTAGCGTATGCCTTCTTCGGCGAGCACGTTCTTGAGGCGCAGGCGCATGAAGTCAGCGACATCCGCCTGCATCTTCTCGCGCACCGCCGCATCCGTGATCTTGAGCAGATCCATCGTCCAGTCCACGAGGTCATGCAGGGATATGGCAACGCCCGCCTCGATGATGCTGTGTACCATGCCGAGCGCCTGGCGGCGCAGGGCGAAGGGATCTTGAGAACCCGTCGGAATCAGGCCGCGGCTGAACGTCGCGACGATGTTGTCCATCTTGTCCGCGAGACTCACGACGAGCCCCGCACGCGTCTTCGGCTGCGCATCGCCCGCAAAGCGCGGCATGTAGTGCTCGTCGATCGCGAGGGCTACGTCCTCACCCTCGCCGTCGAGACGCGCGTACTCCTTGCCCATGACGCCCTGCAGCTCCGTGAACTCCGTGACCATTCCCGTCACGAGATCCGCCTTGGAAAGAAGCGCTGCACGCATCGCCGCTTTCTTCTCGGCATCATTCGCATCGATGGCGTCAGCGATTTTTCCTGCGAGCTTTTCGAGACGCAGTGACTTGTCGTAGACCGTGCCAAGCCCTTCCTGGAACACGACGGTCTTGAGCTTTTCCAAATGCTCCGCAAGGCTCTTCTTCCTGTCCTCGTCGAAGAAGAACTGCGCGTCGGCGAGGCGCGCGCGCAGCACGCGCTCGTTGCCGTGCTGCACCGTCTCAAGGTACTCTTTCCCGCCGTTTCGCACCGTGAGGAAGAGCGGCAGGAGCTTGCCGTCCGCCGACTTCACGGGGAAGTAGCGCTGATGGTCGCGCATCGGCGTGATGACGGCATCGGGCGGCAGCGCGAGATACTTGTCCTCGAAACTTCCCGCGAGCGCTGTCGGATACTCGACGAGGTAAAGCACCTCTTCGAGGAGGTTCGGCGTGATTTCCGCCGTGCCGCCATGCGCCTTCGCTGCTTCGACGAGTCCCTCCTCAATCAGAGCCTTGCGCCGCGCGGGATCGACGATGATGAAGGCCTTCTCGCACGCCTCCTCGTAATGCGCGGCATCCTCAATCGTGAAGTCGCCCGTGCTGAGGAAACGATGGCCGCGCGATGTATTGCCGCTCTTGACACATGCAAGCTCGAAGGGCACGATCCTATCGCCGTAGAGCGCGACGAGCCAGCGCAGGGGACGAATGAAGCGGAAGTCGAGGTCGCCCCAGCGCATGCTGTTCGGAAGCGGAAGACCTGAAATGAGCTCGGGCAGCATCTTTGCCAGCACCTTTTCCGCACTCTCTCCCTTTTCTTCGACGAGCGCATAGACGTAGCCGTCACGCACGACGAGATCCTGCGCCTTCAATCCCTGCCCGCGTGCGAAGCCTTCCGCCGCCTTCGTCGGCTTGCCTGCCGCATCGAACGCCACCTGTACGGAAGGACCGCGCTTCTCCTCGGCGACGTCCTCCTGCTTTTCTGCGAGTCCTTCGACGACGAGCGCGAGGCGGCGCGGCGTGCCGAGCGTCCGCACCGCGCCGTGCGCGAGGCGCAGTTCCTTCAGAGCCTTCTTCGCGTTCTCGCCAAGCTCCTTGAGCATTCCGGGCATCGCATGTGCCGGAATCTCCTCCGTACCGATCTCCAACAACAAATCCTTGCTCATGCTTTCGCCCCCCTCTTCAGCATCGGATAGCCAAGTTCCTCGCGCTGCTTCAGATAGCACTGGGCGCAAAGGCGCGCAAGCCTTCTCACGCGCCCGATGAACGCCGTGCGCTCCGACACGCTGATCGCGCCGCGCGCGTCGAGCAGATTGAAGGCGTGCGAGCACTTCAAAACGTAATCGTAGGCGGGATGGACGCGCCCCAGCTCAATGATGCGCACGGCCTCCTTCTCGTACTTGTCAAAAAGATCGAAGAGAAGAGCCTCATCCGACAGGTCGAAGGAATACGCCGACTGCTCGACTTCGTTCTGATGGAAGACGTCGCCGTATGTATAATCTGCCGTCCACTGGATGTCGAAGACGTTCTCGACGCCCTGGATGTACATGGCAAGACGCTCCAGCCCATAGGTGATCTCCGAGGAGACGGGCTTGACGTCCACGCTGCCGACCTGCTGGAAATAGGTGAACTGCGTGATCTCCATGCCGTCGAGCCAGACTTCCCAGCCAAGACCCCATGCGCCCAAGGTCGGCGACTCCCAGTTGTCCTCGACGAAGCGGATGTCGTGCTGCTTGGGATCGATGCCAAGGCTTTCGAGACTTTCGAGGTAAAGCTCCTGGATATTGTCAGGCGACGGCTTCATGATGACCTGGAACTGATGGTGCTGATACAGACGATTCGGATTGTCGCCGTAGCGCCCGTCCGCCGGACGGCGCGAAGGCTCGACATAGGCGACGTTCCACGGCTCCGGCCCCAAGACGCGCAGGAAGGTCGCGGGATTCATCGTGCCCGCGCCCTTCTCCACGTCATACGGCTGCGCCAAGATGCAGCCTTGCTCGCTCCAGAACTTCTGCAGAGCGAGGATGATCTCCTGAAACTTCAAATCGAACAACTCCTTATCTCGCGAAACGGACAAAAAAACGCCCCGCCCCGCAACAAAAATGTCACAGGGACGAGACGTATCCCGCGGTTCCACCCTGATTGACGCCGCCGTGCAGCAAAGCATGCTGCGGCAAACGCCCACCTTGAATTTTATTGAACTGATGCTCCAAAGCGCCCGTCACTCCCAAGAACCGCGCAAGAATCGTGCGCCGCCCTGACGGTCTTCCACTGCCACCGTCTCGCTGTACGGAAGTTCCTTTTCTTCTTCATCGCATGTTTAGTTTAGCAAAGGATGCGGCGGCTTGTCAATGGAGGGAATATCATTTGTTATCATACCCAGTTTTCCACGCTTAATCCAGCAACACGTTATGCCGAGCTGCTGCAGCGCCAACCTTTTTAAAAGCTGCGGCACATTCGATCTCTTCGCACGCGCCGCCTTCACAAATTTTCTGCGCTCCATATTGTTGAGCGGAACATTCACCATACGCATAGCAGCCACCTCCCTACAAATGATTATATTTCATCCAATCGTATGCCGTCAAGACAAACTGCACGTTCAAACGCCCGTTTCCCCACGCGCCGCCTTCCAGCCGAGCGCTGCCTGCCTCGCACGGATGAAATCGGCGTAGATACCGCGTTCTTGCAAAAGTTCCTCATGCGTGCCGCGCTGCACGATCCTTCCCTCAGCGACGACGATAATCTGCCGCGCGTTCCGCACGGTGTTGAGCCGATGTGCGATCATGATGACCGTCTTGCCTTTCGTCAGCGATTCCATCGCCTTTTGCAGACGGTCTTCGTTCTCGGGATCGACATTCGCCGTCGCCTCGTCGAAGATGATGATCGGCGCGTCCTTCAAGATGGCACGCGCAATGGAAATGCGCTGGCGCTCACCGCCCGAAAGGCTCGCGCCACCGTCTCCGATCACAGTATCGTAGCCCTCGGGCAGCGCCTCGATGAAGTCGTGGCAGCAGGCCTCGCGTGCAGCGGCGACAACTTCCTCGTGCGTTGCCGTCGGCTTGCCGAAGCGGATGTTGTTTTCTATCGTATCGCGGAAAAGATAGACGTTCTGGAAGACGATGCTGATCTGTCGCATCAAAGATTCGAGCGTGTAGTCGCGCACATCATGTCCGCCGACCTTGATGCTGCCGTCCGCCACATCCCAGAAGCGTGCGATGAGATGGCAGAGTGTCGTCTTGCCCGAGCCGCTCGGACCGACGATCGCCGTCAAGGCGCGCTCAGGAATCGCCAATGAAACATCATCAAGAATCTTTCGCGTACCGTAGAAAAAGTCGACGTGTTCGAAGGAAACATCGTGATGCTCCGGCTCGATATCCGTGCCGCCCGAATCCATCTGCGGCAGATCCGCCGCCCGCTCCGCCTGCTCGATGGAGCTTGTCACAACGCGCAGAATCATCAGCATGCTTCCCGTCGATTCAATCTGCGAGAAAATCAGAAACGAGAGCACCAAACCCATGAGAGCTGTCAGAAGATCCATCGTACCTGCCTCGTAAGAAAACAAGGCGACGAACATGATCAAGACGCTGAAGAGGCGCAGCGTCGTCTCCTGCGCGATGGCGTACGGCGTGAAGATCCTTTCGATAGCGAGATTCGCTGCACGGCTCTCATCAAGGGCTTCACGCACGCGTGTATCGCCCTTGCCACGCAGGTTGAACGCCTTGATGACGGGCATTCCCTCGATCTGCTCGAGAACCGCCTCGACCAGTTTCGCTTGCGCCTTCTGCCGCTTCGGTGCAAGGCTGCGCGACTTCTTTTCCACCGAAGAGGTCACGAGCAAGTAGCAGAGGACGCCGAGAATAAAGAGCACGCCGATGCGCCACTGCCAGAAAAGCAGCATGAGCATGAGGATCAGCGTATTCAAAAAGCCGCTCAAAAGGGTGACCAAGAGGCGCGGCGCCGTGTTCTCCACATCGTTCAGAACCGTCGTCGCAACACCCGTAAGCTCGCCTCTGCTGCTTTCGTCAAAATAGCCCATGGGAACCGCCTTGAGCTTGTCGCCGATGGCGATGCGCTTTTGTGCCACCATGAAGTAGCCGGCATGGACGCGCTGCAGCTGCGAAAAATAATGGGCAACTGCCCTGCCCGTCACGCTCAATGCGAGCAACCCCAGAGAAGAAAGCGCCGCCTCCGCCGTAACCCTTCCTTCGACCAAGGCCTGCAGGACGATGTAGATCGCCGTGATCTGCAGGATGTGGAAGAGTGCGTAAATAACGCCCAGAGCGAGCGACTTGTTGAGGTTTCCCCGCTCCTTTCCCGCAAAATGCCAAATCATCTTCAGCGCTTCAAGCATGGCAATCACCATCCTTTGCTCCGACATGCGCGTGCCACATCGCGCGATACGCTGTGCTCTTTTCAAGCAGCTCCTCGTGCGTGCCGCTCGCCGCAACCATGCCCGCTTCTATGAGGAAGATCTTGTCGGCGTCCGTAATCGTCGACAGCCGATGCGCGATGATGATGACCGTCTTCCCCGCGATGAGGCGTGCGACCGCCCGCTGCAGGACCGCCTCGTTCTCAGGATCGACATAGGCAGTCGCCTCGTCGAGCACGACGATCGGCGCATCCTTCAAGACGGCGCGCGCGATGGCGATGCGCTGACGCTCGCCGCCCGATACATGACTGCCGCCCGTGCCGACGCGCGTGTCATAACCATGCGCAAGCCGCAGGATGAAGTCTTCGCATCCCGCAGCTCGCGCGGCGCGCTCGACCTCCTCGTCGGAGGCCTGCGGCCTGCCCATGCGAATGTTCTCACGAATGCTGTCGTCGAAGAGATAGGCGTCCTGCGCAACGAAGGAAACGAGATCGTAGAGCTGCGCGAGCGGAATATCCGTACTCTCCCTGCCGCCGATCTTCAAGCTGCCCGAATCTATATCCCAATAGCCGGCAATCAGGCGTGCGAGCGTCGTCTTACCGCTGCCGCTCTGTCCGACGAATGCGTTCAAGGTATGCGGTGCAAGCGCAAGGCTCACGCCATGCAGCACTTCCTTGCCATCTTGGTAAGAAAAGCGCACATCCGTAAGCTCGATGCCCGCATTGAGAAGCTCGACATCCGATGTGCCATGATGCTGCTCCTCCGCTCTCAGCAGCTTGTCAGCCGAAGCGACGACTGTCCCGACCTGCGACACCGTGTCAATGAACCCCATGGCCTCGATCAACGGCCCTGCGACTCCCAGAGAAAGAATCACCGCCGTCACGAACACTTCCATGCTCATGCAGTCCTGCATGTAAAGAAGCCAGCCGCCGGGCAAAACCGTCAGCAGTGTCGTCGGCGCGATCGTCATCGCCAAGGAGATGGGAAATTGGCAGTCCTTCATCCACTGATAGAAATATGCAGCGTTCGCCGCGATGCTGCGCGAGAACTTCTCGTAGGACGCCGCGCCCTGGTTGAACGCCTTGATGACCTCGATGCCGCCGATGTACTCGACGATAGCGGCATTCATCGTCTCCGTCGCCGCCACCGACGCCTCGAAGCGCTCCTTGTAATCGCGCATGGCGAAGCTCAGGCAAAAGAGCCCGACGGGGATGGAAACGATTGCCAGGAGCGCCATGCGCCAATCAAGCACAAGCAGATAGCAGAAGATGCAGAAAGGGCCGACGAGATTCGCCGTCAACTCGGGCAGAAGATGCGCGAGCGTGCGCTCCGTGCTCTCCACCTGGTCAACGATGATGTGCTTGACCTCGCCGACAGGCAGATCCGTGACCGTGCCGAGCGGCAGCTTCGGCAGTTTTTGCAGGATCTTCCAGCGAACTTCGCGCAGAATGGAGAACGCCGCCTTATGCGAGACGGAAAGCGCGTACGCATAGAGGATGCTGCGCAGAAGATAGCCGACGAACGCGGCGAAGCACAGCAGAAAAACCTCATCTCTCTGCAGCCCCCGTCCTGCCAGAAGCGCCGCGAGGAGTGACGATACGACGAAATACGGCACAAGTCCGCAGAGCACTGCCGTAACAGAAAGGAAAATCGAAAAGAGAAGCCTGCCATGCTCCTCTTCATCCAACTCCCACAGACGCAGCAAAGCACTTTTCGCATCCATGTCCGCACCTCCTCAATATTTTCCGGTTGGATTCCATGATAAGTTTAACGAATCTTTAGGCAATGATATGTAAATCTATTATCAATGATAATCTATATCGTTATATCATACTTCACGCTGCAATGCAAGAATAAAGGAAGCGCTGATAAAATGAGGTCGCCCAGATTTGCACAGATGCGCTGTATCTATAGCGGTCAACGTCAGCCAATCATGCGACGCGCTTCGCGCTTGCATTCTTGGGACGTTTTCGCATACGAGCCGTTGCCCAATCGCCTGCGTCCTTCGGACTTGGCTCTTGGACGGCTCAGCAAGGAGACAAACCGCAGGCGTAGCGGTGCTACGTCGAGGATTTGTCGACGACGAGAGGACAGCGCAGATGTGTGAAGATGGGTGGCTGAATTTATCAGTGATTCCTAAAGTTTTATTAACGCCTTTCTGCGACACAAAACAGCATCCGTCAAAGAAAAAAGGGCTGCCGCACAAATTGTGCGGCAGCCTCTTTTCGTTGCAGCAAACCTCGCCTTACTTGCCGGCGAGCTTCTTGTAGCCTGCGAGCCTCATCTTGGCATCGCTCTCCGTCTTCTCGAAGAGTGCGTCGGCAGCTTCGGGGAAGCTGCGCTTCAAGGAAGCATAGCGGACTTCGCCCTGCAGGAATTCCTGGAACTTGCTGAAATCCGGCTCCTTCGAGTCGAGCGTGAACGGATTCTTGTCCGTGCCGACGAGCGTCGGGTTGAAGCGATAGTTCGCCCAGTAGCCGCAGGCATTGGCGCGCTTGCCTTCTTCCTGGCTGCAGCCCATGCCGATGCGGATGCCATGGTTGATGCACGGCGAATAGGCGATGATGAGCGACGGTCCTTTATAAGCCTCGGCTTCCTTGATCGCCTTCAAGACCTGGTTGTGGTCGGCGCCCATGTTGACCTGCGCGACGTAGACGTAGCCGTAGGACATCGCCATCATGCCGAGATCCTTCTTCTTCGTCCTCTTGCCCGTCGCAGCGAACTCTGCGATCGCAGCCGCCGGCGTGGACTTCGAAGCCTGACCGCCCGTATTGGAGTAGACTTCCGTATCGAACACGAAGATGTTGACATCCTCGCCCGAAGCGAGCACATGGTCGACGCCGCCGTAGCCGATATCGTAAGCCCAGCCGTCGCCGCCGAAGATCCACTGCGAACGCTTCACGAAGTAGTCGCGCTCATCGTAAATCTTGTTCAGAAGCTCGTCCGTGCCCTTCTCCTTTTCGAGAAGTTCCGTCAGCTTGTCAGCGCGCTCGCGCGTGCCCTCGCCCTCGGCCATGTTGTCCTTCCAGTCCTTCAAAGCAGCCTGGAGGTCTGCGCTTCCCTTGCCATCTGTAAGAGCCGCATCGACATCTGCCGCAACGCGGTCGCGGATCGCACGAACGCCGAGGAACATGCCGAGACCGAACTCTGCGTTGTCCTCGAAGAGGGAGTTCGCCCAAGCCGGGCCATAGCCCTTCTCGTTCTTCGTGTACGGCATCGCCGGCGCGCTGCCGCCCCAGATCGACGAGCAGCCCGTAGCATTCGAGATCATCATGCGGTCGCCGAAGAGCTGCGTGAGGAGCTTCGCGTACGGCGTCTCGCCGCAGCCTGCGCAAGCGCCCGAGAATTCGAGCAGCGGCTTCTCGAACTGCGAGCCGATGACCGTGTCCTTCTTCATCGGGTTCTTCTTCGGTGCGACCTTCTTCGCGTCGACGCCGTAATCGAAGTAGACCTGCTGCGCCTTGAGGTCGTCGTCGAGCGGCTTCATGTCGAGAGCCTTCGCCGGGCAGACCTGTGCACAGTTGCCGCAGCCGAGGCAGTCCATCGTGGAGACGGCGATCGTGAAGTTGTAGTCCTTGATCGCCTTGGACTTCTTCCACGGGAAGCCAGCGGGGGCCGCATCCTTCTCCGCGTCCGTCGTGAGTACGGGCCGGATCGTCGCATGCGGGCAGACGTACGAGCACTGATTGCAGCCGATACACTTTTCGGCATTCCATACGGGAACATTGATCGCCGTGCCGCGCTTCTCGTAAGCCGCGCCGCCGACAGGGAACGTGCCGTCGACCATTTCCTCAGCGAACTGCGAAACCTTGAGGCGGTCGCCTTCCTGACGGTTCATGACATTCTGAACGCCCGTGATGAACGCCGGAATCTCATGTGCCTCTTCCTTCTCGTCCTCGGCATTCGCCCAGTCCGCAGGAACATTGACGCGATGCAGAGCCTCGATGCCCTTGTCGATGGCGCCATTGTTCATGTCGACGATCTTTTGACCCTTCTTGCCATACGATGTGACGACAGCATCCTTGAGGTATTTGACAGCCGTTTCAATCGGAATGATGTTCGCGAGCTTGAAGAACGCGGACTGCATGACCATGTTGAAGCGACCACCAAGGCCGAGTTCCTTGGCAATTTCCACAGCGTTGACCGTGTAGAACTCGATGTCGTTCTTCGCGATGTAGCGCTTCATGTAGGCGGGCAGGTGCTTCGAGAGATCCTCCTCGCTCCAGACCGTGTTGAGCAGGAATTTGCCGCCGCGCTTGAGACCTGCGAGGAGATCGTACTTCGTCACATACGACTGCTGCGAACACGAGATGAAGTTCGCGTTATGAATGAGGTACGGCGAATTGATCGGAGACTTGCCGAAGCGCAGATGCGACATCGTGATGCCGCCCGACTTCTTCGAGTCATAGGCGAAATACGCCTGCGCATACATGTCGGTCTTGTCGCCGATGATCTTGATGGCACTCTTGTTCGCGCCGACCGTGCCGTCCGAGCCAAGACCCCAGAACTTGCAGGCCGTCGTGCCTTCCGGCGTGAGATCGACGTCCTCGGGATACTCAGCGAGCGACGTATGCGTGACATCATCGTCGATGGCAATCGTGAAGCCGTGCTTCGGATCGTCCTTCTTGAGTTCCTCGTAGACCGAGAGGACATGATCGGGCGTCGTGTCCTTGCCGCCGAGACCATAGCGGCCGCCGACGATGACAGGGTTCATGTCGGAGTTGTAGAATGCCGCCTTGACATCGAGGTAGAGCGGCTCGCCGATCGCGCCCGGCTCCTTCGTGCGGTCGAGGACGGCGATCTTCTTGACCGTCTTCGGCAGATACTTGAAGAAATGTTCGAGCGAGAACGGACGATAGAGATGCACGGAAAGAAGGCCGACCTTTTCACCCTTGGAATTGAGATAATCCACGGCTTCGCCGGCCGTCTGACAGATCGAGCCCATGGCGATGATGATGCGCTCGGCATCCTTTGCACCATGATAGTCGAAGAGATGGTGCTCGCGGCCCGTGATCTTCGCGAGATCTGCCATGGCTTCCTCGACAAGCTCAGGCAGCGCTTCATAGTACTTGTTGGCGGCTTCCTGCGACTGGAAGTAGATATCCGGGTTCTGCGCCGTACCGCGGATGACCGGATGATTCGGGTTCAGTGCGCGTGCACGGAACTCCTTGACCGCATCCCAGTCGAGGAGTTTCGCAAGATCGTCAAAGTCGATGACTTCGATCTTCTGAATCTCATGCGACGTGCGGAAACCGTCGAAGAAGTTGATGAAAGGCACGCGGCCCTTGATGGCGACGAGATGCGCGACAGCGGCGAGATCCATGACCTCCTGCACGCTCGCCTCACACAGCATCGCACAGCCCGTCTGACGCGCTGCCATAACATCGCGCTGATCGCCGAAAATATTGAGGGAGGAAGTCGCCAGAGCACGGGCGCTCACATGGAAGACACCGGGAAGGAGCTCGCCGGCAATCTTGTAGAGGTTCGGGATCATCAGCAGGAAGCCCTGCGAAGCCGTGTACGTCGTCGTCAGGGCGCCTGCCTGCAAAGAACCGTGCACAGCGCCTGCAGCGCCTGCCTCGGACTGCATCTCGATGACGCGCACCTTCTGACCGAAGATGTTCTTCGTTCCCTTCGCCGCCAGAGCGTCGACATGCTCCGCCATCGGCGAGGACGGCGTGATCGGGTAGATGGCCGCAACATCGGTGAATGCGTAGGAAATATATCCCGCAGCCGTGTTGCCGTCCATGGTCTTCATTTTTTTGCTCATGTTTTGAATTGCTCCCCTCTTTATAAAAAGATACAAAACACATAAATGTGGGTAATACCCGCTATGACCTATTATACACCGAACCATTCCTGTTGTAAATAAACAGCATGAGGAACAATTCGGAAAAATAGGAGAAAATCACAGATTTATTGACCTTGCGTCCGCCTCCCGATATAATAGAAACCATTATGAAAACTGCACCAAGACCGCCAAGAAAGCTAGGAGTGGAATCTCTTGCATCACCTTCGCCGCCTGAGGCCTCTCGTGCCCGCACTCATCGTCCCTCTGATCCTTTGGGCGACCGTCATCGAAAGTGATGAAGCGCTCTATGCCAAGGCGCCGCTTCGCGCCATAACGGAGACGTCCATGCTGCATCCCTTGTCCTTCTCCCCCATTCTCGTGTGGGAGAAGAACGTCAACGCCACGCACTACGAAATCGAATTCTTCCGCGAACAGCCTGCCATTTGCTATCCCGATACGGCGTCCTCCGAAGCCGTCTGGCGCTCCGATGACGTCTATGCGAGCAGTTACAACCCGCCGCTCTTCCTCTTCGCTGCCGATCTCTTGGGGCGCGCGCCGCTCTATTGGCGCGTGCGCGCCCTCGACTTCGACGGCACGCCCGTGTCGCTTTTCAGTGCCGTCATGCCGCTCTACACGAGCGCCGCCGTCGCGCCGAGCGTCATGACCGTGCCACTTCCCATCGCCTTCTCCGAGCTCACAGCGCCTCTTCTCTATCCCGTCTACCATTGGGTGCGCCCCTATCGTGCGCATGCCTTCGAGGTCGCACTCTACGCAGAAGATCCGACGGAAACCCCCGACGCCGAGCCGATCGACACGATGACGACGCGGCTTTCTGAAATCTACGACCAGAAGCCCCGCATCGGCTCCGGATTCTTCTACTGGCGCGTGCGTTCGCTCGACGAGGCAGACGAACCCGCAAGCGACTGGTCTCCCGTGCTGAAGTTCCGCAACGACCCCCAAGACAACTGGGAAATCGCTGTTTTCGGCGACAGCATCAGCCACGGCGGCGGTCATATCTCCTACGGGCCCGCCGACCACGAATTCAGCTGGCTCTCCTATCTCGACTTTCCTGCCATCAACCTCTCGATGAGCGGCGATACGAGCGTGACAATGCTCGAACGCTTCGAAGCGGACGTCCTGCCCTTCCATCCGCGCTACCTGCTTATCCTGAATGGCACGAACAGCCTGCGTGCGGGCGTCAGCGCCGCCGAGGTCATCGCCGACCTTGAAGAACTCAAGGCACGCTGCCTCGCGAACGGCATCCGCCCCATCTTCCTCACGCTGCCGCCGATCAACCCCGAGAACATCGCACGCGCCTTTGACGAGCCGACGGCGGATGACTGGCAGACGCAGTTCTCCCTCGTCAACGCCTTCCTGCGCACCGAGGTGCACATCGATGTGGCGGCGGCATTCTCCACCCATCCCCTGCTGCCGACGGAACTGGCTCTGGACGGACTGCACGAGGACGTGATCGGAAAGCAGCTCATCGCCCAGACGGTCAACCGCGCCTGGCCGGAAACGAAGCAGCAAGCTGACCGACTTCCCGCGCAGTAGGTTTTGGGGCGTGATGACAATATATTAAGGAGAATATATTGTATTTATCTCTCTTCCGATATAGAATAAGGAGTATAGATTCAAAACACACGGACATGCTCCGTTCCAAAAGAAAGGCGGTCATATTCATGCAGGCAATCGAAATCAAGAAAGGCATCTACTGGGTCGGCGCCATCGACTGGTCGATGCGCAGTTTTCACGGCTACGAGACGGGACGCGGTTCAAGCTACAATGCCTACCTCATCCTCGACGAGAAAATCACGCTGATCGACACGGTGAAAGAACCGTTCCGTGATGAGCTGATTTCACGCATCTCCTCCGTCATCGACCCCGCCAAGATCGACATCATCGTCTCGAACCATGTCGAGCCCGATCACTCCGGCTCTATCCCTGCGATGATGAAGCTTTGCCCCAAGGCGGAAATCTATACGAGCGATCCCAACGGCTTCAAGGGATTGACCGCCCACTACGGCGATCTTCCCTACCACGGCGTCAAGGCGGGTGACACACTGAGCCTCGGCAAGCGCACGCTCACGTTCGTGCCGACGCCCATGCTCCACTGGCCCGACAGCATGGTCACCTACTGCCCCGAAGAGAAGATTCTCTTCTCGAACGACGCTTTCGGTCAGCACCTTGCCGCTTCCAAGCTCTTCGACGATGAAGTGGACTTCGCCGTACTCATGGAAGAGGCGAAAAAGTACTATGCGAACATCCTCATGCTCTACGGACGCCAGGCGCAGACGGCCTTGAAAGCGCTCGCAGGGATCGACATCGAGATGATCGCCACAGGACACGGCCGACTCTGGCGCTCCCATATCCCCGACATTCTCGCCGCCTACCAGAAGTGGAGTACGGGCGAGCTGGAAGATAAGGCCGTCGTCGTCTTCGACTCCATGTGGCATTCGACGGAAAAGATGGCGCGCGCCATCGCCGAGGCCTTCGCTGAAAAGGGTCTGCCCACGCAGTTCTATGACATCAAGAAGACACATATGTCCGACATCGTCGTCGACGTCCTCACGAGCCGCTACCTTGCCGTCGGCTCGCCGACCATCAACAACCAGATGATGCCGACCATCGCGGGCTTCCTCTGCTACCTCAAGGGACTCGCGCCAAAGGGACGCGAAGCCTTCGCCTTCGGCTCTTACGGCTGGGGCGGCCAGAGCATCAAGCTCGTCGAAGACGAGCTCAAGGCCGCCGGCTGCAACATCTGCCTCGCCATGATCCGCATCGCGAACGTGCCGAGCAAAGAGCAGCTCGATGAAGTCCGCGAGAAGGTCAAGGGAATTGAGATAAAATAATGATAAAGAAAAACGCTGCTGAAAATGTTCGGCAGCGTTTTTCTTTATCTCACACAAAAGCAGTATGACTTTTGCCATATTTTTCCTTTTACCGTCCGAGCATCGCGAGCATCGTGCCTGCGGCGACGGCGGTGCCGATGACGCCGGCTACGTTCGGTCCCATGGCGTGCATGAGGAGGAAGTTGCCGGGCCGTGACTTCGCGCCGACGACCTGGCTGACGCGCGCTGCCATCGGCACGGCGGAAACGCCGGCGGAGCCGATCAGCGGATTGACCTTGTGACCCGAAACGACGTACATGATCTTGCCAAAGATGACGCCGCCCGCCGTGCCGCCGATGAAAGCGACGAGTCCGAGCATGATGATGAGCAGCGTGTCGCGCGTGAGGAAGTGCTCCGCCGACATCGTCATGCCCGTGCCCGTGGCGAGAAAAATCGTGATAATGTTGCACAGTGAGTTCTGCGCCGTATCCGAAAGGCGGTCGGTGACGCCCGATTCACGGAAGAGGTTGCCGAGCATGAGCATGCCCAAAAGCGCTGCGATCGACGGCAGCAGCAAGCTGATGAAGATGGTCGCGACGAGCGGGAAGATGACCTTCTCGAACTTCGTTACGTCACGCAGCTGCTCCATGACGACCTCGCGCTCCGTCTTCGTCGTGAAGAGCTTCATGATGGGCGGCTGAATGAGCGGCACGAGCGACATGTAGGAGTACGCTGCGACAGCGATCGCCCCCAAGAGATTCGGCGCGAGCTTCGTCGCCAGATAGATGGACGTCGGTCCATCGGCGCCGCCGATGATGCCGATGGCGGCGGATTCTTCGACGGAGAAGCCGCAGACCATGGCGAGCCCGAGTGCTACGAAGACGCCGATCTGCGCCGCCGCTCCCAAGAGGAGCGTGTTCGGATTGGCGATCAGAGGGCCGAAGTCCGTCATCGCGCCGATGCCGAGGAAGATCAGCGGCGGAAAGATTTCGTAGGTGATGCCGAAGTTGATTGCCTTCATGACGTTCATCTCTTCAGCGAAGAAGCCCGTCTCCGGAAAATTCGCCAAGATACAGCCGAAAGCGATCGGGCCAAGGAGCAGCGGCTCGAACTCCTTGGCAAAGGCCAGATAAAGAAGCACGAGTCCGACGAGAATCATGATGCCGTTGCCCATCGTGAAGTGGGAAAAGCCCGATCCTGCCCAGACGGCCTGCAGCGATACGATAAAAGCATTGAGGAATTCCATGATTTTGCCTCCTTTGCATCCGATGGTCTAGCGCAGGGCGCGGCCGGAGTTCTTCCAGCCATCGCGCGCCAGCGGGCGGATCGTGCGGATCGCGCCTGCCGAAAATCCCGCGAGCGTGACGGCCGCCGCAATCGCCGCGACAACCTCCGCCGAAAGGCCTTCCGGCTCGGGAGCGCGCACAGGCTCCGGCGCGGCAATCGGTGCTGCTGCGGGAGCTGCGACGGAAACCGGCGTTTCCTTCTTGCGCGTCGGATCAACGGCATGGATCAGCCGAATCAGGAGACTCAGTGAAATCAAGACGATGAATACGACGGTCATGTTGATCAGCATGATGATCAAAGGATTCGTTGTTACTGGCTGTGACATACACTCACCTCATTCTTGATAGATGAAAATGCTGCGTCTTGCAAGGAAGTGTATCGTTTCCTCGTTTCTATTATAGATGAATTTTCAAAAAACTTAAAATACATTATATGAATAAAGAGGATAACTTTTAGTTATCCTCCGATAAGACAACGTACTTTTTCCACATAGATTCTCCGAAAGGCGGCTCTTTCCCCAAGCGTCCTCCTGTCGAGCCGCACGGAAAAGCCCGCCTTCTGCAGGCGGCTCTTCCACGAGCCGTCCTCTTCCCCTGCCAGATCGTGCCTGACATGGCGTCCGCCCGCCAAGAGGAGCGGGGCGAGCAGCACGTGCTTTTTCCCGCTCTTTTCAAGGCGATCGAGCACCATGGCAAAGTTCGGCACATCCGCCTCCTCCAACACGCCGATATGTACGGGAAGCCCCTCTTCATCTGCACGCTGCTGCAACAGCGTGTAGGCAGGATTGTGCCTGTGCGGCGAACCGTGGCCGAGGAGCACCATCTCCTCTCCTGCCTGCGCTGCAAGACCGGAAAAGATCGCGGCCAAACCGTGCGCAATATCATCGTTTTCTGTACCGTCTGCGCGAAAGAATACAGGCTCACCGACCTTGAGCACGTCGAAGCGCGAAGAGAACGCTTCCGCTTCCTTGAGAATCTTGTTTTCGTATTCCTCTCCTGGCGTCAGATGCGTCGGCTGCACATAGACTTCACGCACACCCGCCCGGCAAAGTTCTTCCAAGCGCTCCGCCAGAGAAGCCATATCGATTCCCGCCTCCTGCAGGCGGCGACGAATGAAGGCGGACGTATAAGCCTCGACAACCGTGAATTCCGGAAAGGCCTCCGCGATCTCGCGCGCGATTGGTACGAGGCTTTTCTCCCGCGCCTCGGACGCACTGACGCCGAAGCTCGTGACGACGATAGCAGGGCGCATCACCCCTGCTCCTTCTTGACGATGTCAGCGATGCGGCGGCAGATCGTCTCAAGCTGCGCCTGGTCAGGGCCTTCCGCCATCACGCGGATCAAAGGCTCCGTGCCCGACGGGCGCACGAGGATGCGGCCATCGCCGCCAAGCTCTTCTTCTCCTGCGCGAATGGCCGCAGCAATCGCCTCATTCTCCTCCCAACCTTCCTTCGAAGCGACGACGACGTTGACGAGAAGCTGCGGATAGCTCTTCATCAGGGCGGAAAGTTCCGACGCCTTGCGCCCCGTGCGCTTCAGCGCTGCAAGCACCTGCAGGGCGGTGATGAGTCCGTCGCCCGTCGTGCTGAAGTCAGAAAAGATGATGTGCCCCGACTGTTCGCCGCCGAGACGGTAGCCGTGCTCGCGCATGTTTTCGAGCACATAGCGGTCGCCGACCTGCGTAATCTCCGCACGCCCGCCCGCTTTCTCGATCGCCTTGTGAAAGCCGATGTTTGCCATGACCGTCGTCACGACGGTATTCCCTGCGAGCCTTCCCTTCTCCATCATGTCCTTGGCACACATGACGAGGATGTGGTCGCCGTCGATGACCTCGCCCTTCTCATCCACACACAGGCAGCGGTCAGCATCTCCGTCGTGCGCGATGCCGATGTCCGCGCCATCCGCAAGCACCGTCTTCTGCAGCGATTCAAGATGCGTCGAGCCGCAAGCCTCGTTGATGTTGACGCCGTCCGGTTCTGCATGGATCACATGCACGTCGGCGCCCAGGCGGCGCAGGACGCGCGGCATGCAGTCGTACGCCGCGCCGTTCGCACAGTCGAGCACAATCTTCAAGCCGTTGAGCTGCACGCCTGCCGTGCTCTGCACGAAGTCGATGTACTCGCGCACATATTCCTTGCGGCGCTTGATGCGGCCGATGTTCTCACGCGTCGCACGCGGCAGCTTCTCGCCCGCCTCGATGCGGCGCACGAGGCTTTCGATCTCGTCCTCCACAGCATCGGGCAGTTTGTAGCCATCGCCGCCGAAAAATTTGATGCCGTTGTCGTAGAAGGGATTGTGCGACGCCGAGATGACGATGCCCGCAGCCGCCTTGTGTGTCCTCGCCAGATAGGCGATAGCGGGCGTCGGGCAGACGCCGACGATCTCGACGCGCCCTCCGGCCGAGCAGATGCCCGTCGCGAGAGCGGACTCGAAAAGGTTGCCCGAGATGCGCGTGTCGCGCCCGATGATGATCAAGGGATTTTGCTGCACCTTCTCGCCGAAGTACAGGGCTGCCGCCCAGCCGAGACGATATGCCAACTCCGGGCAGAGCGCCACGTTTGCTTCTCCGCGAACACCGTCCGTACCAAAAAGTCTTGCCATGAAATTCTCTCCTATTCTTCATCGCCCTTGGCGATCTTATTCCATAGACTCCCTTTGCTCCAAGAAAGCGATAGCCGCCTTCATGCCATCGACGGCAGCGCTCATGATGCCGCCCGCGTAGCCCGCACCCTCGCCGATGGGATAAAGCCCCAAAAGACCATGCGCCAGGAAGCTCTCCTTCTCGCGCACGATGCGGCACGGCGCAGAAGAGCGCGTCTCGACGCCCGTCAGAGGCACATCAGATGCGGAAAATCCCTTCATGCGCCCGTCGAAGGCGCGAAGAGCATCCTCGAGCGTATCCGTGACGAAGCGCGGCAGGCACTCGTGCAAGTCGACAGGGCGCACGCCGGGCAAATACGTCGGCTGCACGAGGAAGTCTACCGCACCCTTTTGATGTGCAAGAAAGTCGCCGACGGACTGCACGGGCGCACGGTAGTCTGCACCCGCCAGCTTGAAGGCGAGGCTCTCGCACTGCCTTTGAAATTCCATTCCTGCGAGCACCCCGATGCCGAAATCCTTCGGGCCAACCTGCACGAGAAGCGCGGCGTTCGCCACGCCCGAATCGCGCTTGTAGCAGCTCATGCCGTTCGTCGCGACGCGGGAAAGCTCGGACGCCGCCGCAACGACCTGCCCGCCCGGGCACATGCAGAAGGAATACGCGCCCCTGCCACGCAACTTGTCCTGATACGTGAGGCTATAGTCGGCGACAGGCAGGCGCACATTCCCAGCATCCTCTCCGTACTGCGCACGATCGATGAATTCTTGGGGATGCTCGATGCGCACGCCCACGGCAAACGCCTTCGCTTCCAGAAAAAGGCCGCGTGAAAGAAGCATCTCGTAGGTGTCGCGCGCCGAATGTCCAATGGCGAAGAAAGCTGCTCCGGCCTCCACGCGCTCCTCGCCGTTGACGATGAGCGCGTGGAGCGCGCCGTCTTTCAGCTCGATGTCTGTCACTTGAGCCAAGAAGCGAATCTCGCCGCCCAGGCGGCGGATCTCTTCACGGATGTTCTTGACGATGCCGCGCAGGAGGTCGGTGCCGACATGCGGCTTGTGCAGATACTTGATCTCTTTTGGTGCGCCGGCCGCCACGAAAGCGTCGAGCACCTCGCTCACGAGAGAATCGCCGATGCGCGTCGTCAGCTTGCCGTCAGAAAACGTCCCCGCGCCGCCTTCACCGAATTGGACGTTGGAACGCACGTCAAGCGTTCCCTTCTGCCAGAAGCACTCGATTGCCGCATGACGCGCCTCGACGTCATAGCCGCGCTCTAGGATGAGTGGTGAAAGCCCCGTGCGTGCGAGCGTCAGCGCGGCGAACATGCCGGCAGGGCCGAAGCCCACGACGACAGGACGCGCCTCGCCCGGTGCGAGCGGGGAAAAGCGTGCAAGGTCGAGCTTTTCCTCCTTTTCAGCAAGCGCAACATGGCGGTCGCGCCGCAAGCGCGACAAAAGCTTTTTCTCACTGCCCTGGATGCGCACATCGAGCGTATAGAGGAAGGCGAGCGGCGCTCCACGGTAGCGTCGCGCATCGAGTGCCCTGCGCACGATGCGCACTGCAAGAATATCGTCTGGAGAAATACCCAAACGCTCAGCGGCAAGAGCTGCAAGCGGGCGTTCGTCGCTCAAGGGGACAGCATAGCTGCTGATTCGGATCATGGCGCGTCCGCTCCCTTTGCCTGTGCCTTCGGTTTCAGCTCGACCGTGACCGTGACCTCTCGATTGGAAATCGCAACACCATTGGGTATGGCAAGATGTACTATCTTCTTGCCGCTCTCCTTCATGTCCGAGATGACGATCTTCTCCGTGTCGATGCTCGCCACCTTGCTGATGAGCGCAGCCTCGCCTGCGATCTCGATCTTCGCCGGCTCAACTTGCACCTCGCCCAGAGTGAATCCCTCGGGCAGAGCATCGTCAAGGACGGGGCGAACACTGACGATCTTGCGCGTCAGCCCGCGCGCAAGCTGTACGGAAACCTCAACCGTACGCGCGAGAAGATCCACATCGTCGACTGCCTTGCCGTCGCTGTTGATCGGCGTCAACGGCACCTGCAAGGTGAAGTCGTCACGATTTCCCGAAAGGCCGACGTAGCCGATGACGCGGTCGACCTCCGCCACGCGCGACTCGGGGCCCTCGATGACCGTGGTGTTCGCCGACTGCGAAATCTTGCCCACGGTGTAGCCAGCAGACGCCGAACCTGTGACAATGAGATCGATGCGAACCGCTCGCCGCACGATCTTGTCCAAGGTGACCGAAACGGTCTCCGGCTGCGCGTCGACGAGTTCGAATCCCTGCGGCAAAACGGCCTTGACTTTAACCTCGTGCTCGCCTGAATCAAGTCCGTCAAGATCAGCGTAAGCCTTGAATCCTTCCGGCTCTGCTGAAACAAAGAAGGAGCGCGCGCCGCGCACCTTGAGTTTCACACTTTTCTCCGACTGCGTGATCTTGTATCCCTCAGGCGCATTGCGCAGCTCAACGGCAACAGTGAAGCTGCCCTCGATCTGCGGATTTTGCTCGTTCATGACGAAAAGCCAGAGCACGACGGCGACAACAAGGGCGATGATTTTTGCCGGGAGGTTGCGCTGGACGAGCGCACGCAATCGTGTCATCATTTCCCCTTCCTCCAATTCAACACCATGTCCTTGATGCCTGTCGTCTTGGGCATGAAGATAGGACGCAAGTAGGATTTCAGGTGTTCCGAACTCAGGCGGCGCACGATCCTGCCGTTCTCCGCGACGGAGACCGTACCTGTCTCCTCACTAACGACAACGATGAGGGCATCACACTGCTCAGAAAGGCCGATGGCAGCGCGATGGCGCGTGCCAAGTTCCGTGCTCAGCGTGCGATTTTCTGTCAAGGGCAGAAGGCATCCCGCCGCGATCAGGCGCTTGCCGCGTATGACGGCGGCACCGTCGTGCAAAGGTGTATTCGGGATGAAGACGTTCATGAGAAAGTCTGCCGTGATGAGACCGTCGATCTGGACGCCCGTAGCGCTGATGTCGTTGAGTCCCATCTCGCGTTCAAAGACGAGCAAGGCGCCAATCTTACGCGAAGACAGGAGCATCACCGCCTTATCAAGCTCATTGACGAGTGAGCGCGCCTCACTGTCATCGAGAAAAAGTGATTTGCCGAAGAAGCGTCCCTGTCCCAGATGCTCAAGCGTACGGCGAAGTTCCGGCTGAAATACAATGGGAAGCGCGACGAAGAGCAAGGTCAGCGTCTGCTGCAAGAGCCAGTAGATGACGTGCAGCGACAGCCAGTTGCAGACAATCGTGAGCCCTAGGAGCACGAGCAGCCCCTTCACCAATGTGATGGCGCGCGTATCCTGCAGCATCACATAGAGTTTGTAAAGAATCAATGCCACGATTAGGATGTCAAGAACGTCCAACAAGCTGATCGTCGACAAGATTCCTTGAAAGTGAATCGGAATATGGAACGGCATAAACAAAACCCCTAGAAAAGCATCCCATCATAGTTGAACATAAAACCTATTTCTTCTCGTGTGCAGGGAAATCCTTTCGAGAAAACGAATTTGCCCAAAAGACCCATTTCAAACCAAGGTGCACAGTGCACACGGTAGATTCTCCAAAATATCGGAGGCGATGAGTCCATAGCCCTTCTCCTTCGCCGCCAGATCTCCGGCAAGACCATGGATGTAGACACCTGCGAGCGGCGCAAGCCCCGCCGCCGTCTGCTTCATAAGCCCGGCAATCGCACCTGCAAGCACATCACCCGCACCTGCCGTCGCCATACCCGAATTGCCCTTCGACGTGAGGAAGACCTGTCCGTCGGGATAGACGATGATCGTGCATTCGCTCTTGACGACGAACACGGCATGATACTCGCGTGCGGCTTCACGAGTCATGTCAAGAAGCGACGTGCGCAGATCGCTGACAGCGAGTCCCAAAAGGTGTGCCATCTCGCCGAGATGCGGCGTCAAGATCGGCACGAATGCGAAACCCTTGAACGCGTCCGTCTTGCCGCAAAATGCGTAAATGGCATCGGCATCCAGAATCAAAGGCTTCTTGACGGCGGCGCAGAAATCCTGCACGAACTTCTGCGTCTCCTGCGCCCTTCCAAGTCCCGGACCGATCAGCACGGCATCGAAGCCTTCCGCCAGCGCCAGCGCCTCGCCGAGCGCCGCGATGTCAATCGCACCCTCGTCCGTCTCGGGAAGAGGTTTCGTCATGACCTCGGTCAATTTTCCCGCCATCATCTCCTGAAGACTTCTCGGCAAAGCCAACACAGCAACGCCCGCGCCGCTTCTGAGAACGGCAGAAGCGGCAAGCGCCGCCGCGCCTGTCATGCCGCGCGAACCCGCAATGACGAGGATGCGTCCGCAAGAACCCTTGTGCGCATCGAGCGGACGCGGCAGCAGGACCGGCGCTACCGTCACATCATCAAGGTAGGTCTGGCGGATCGTATCGTCTTCGAGCAAGACTTTCGGTATGCCGATGTCATCGACGAGCAGTTTTCCCGTCGCCGTTTCGCCGGCGCCAATCATATGCCCGAACTTCGGCAGCCCGAAGGTCACAGTGAGATCCGCGCGAATCGCCTCGGGAGAAGCGTTCCCCGTATCTGCCTCGACACCCGTCGGAATGTCGACGGCGATGACCGGCTTGCCGTGACCATTGACCATGCGCACGACACGCGCGGCCGCGTCGCGCAGATTGCCCTTGAATCCCGTGCCCAGGATGCCGTCGACAACTCCATCGACGAAGCGCAAAGTCACTTGCAGTTTGTCCCAATCGCGCTCCGTTTCGAGAACATGTACGACGACGCCCATCTTGATGATGATGTCACGGTTGAGCGCCGCACTCTTCGTCAGATGCGCAGGACTGCCCACGAGGAATATGCTGATCTGCGCACCATGGTTCATCAGATGCCGCGCAGCGACGAAAGCATCGCCGCCATTGTTGCCGCTTCCCGCGAGCACACAGATCCGCTTGCCCGAAACGCCGCCTAGGTATTCCTCAAAAGCAGCGGCGACTTCGCGTCCCGCATTCTCCATCAGCAGAATCTCCGGTACGCCGTATTCCTCGATAGCTCTTTTATCGATCTTCTTCATCTCATCTGCCAAAGCGATCTTCATGCTTCTCCCCCTCCAGAATACATTGTGCGACGGCATATTCCCTGGCGTGACTCAAGGAAAGATGTATGCGGCGCACGCCCCTCTCCTCTGCGAGCGTCGCAAAGAACCCGAAAAGATGTACCTCGGGTGCGCCGAGCGCATCGGGCACGATCTCAACATCCAGCAACGTTCCTCGGCGCAATCCCGTACCAAACGCCTTCAAGACGGCCTCCTTACCAGCCCAGCGCGCTGCATACGACGCCTCACGACCCGCACCGCGTCCATCACAGTAAGCTCGTTCCTCCTGCGTGAAAACGCGTGCAAGGAATGCCTCTCTCCCCATCGCTTTTTTCATACGCTCGATCTCGATGATGTCCGTGCCGACTCCCAAAACCATCGCATCACCCCAGCTCACAATCCCCGCCCATCGCCAAACTGCACGGCGAGTCAGACGTTCCACAAGAAAAGCCGGCTTTATGCGGAAAGAGATAAAGCCGGCTTTCATCCACTATTCTACTGTTCCTGCCGCGCAGGTGCAGGCGCCTGCGGCTGCTCCACATTGCCGGGCGCCGTCGGGCGCATCGGCGTGATGACGGGATTCATGCCGCCGCCCGAAAGGTTGGGCGAAATGTCGGGCAGTTCAGGTTTTGCCGTCAGTGTTTCCGTCGATGAACTGTCGGGATTGAACTGGTACGTCCTGGCAATCAGAACCTCGACGCGACGGTTCTGTGACCTGCCCTCGTCCGTCTTGTTATCCGCGATCGGACGATATTCGCTATAGCCGATGGAACTGAAGCGTGCCGGATTGAGCGACGCATTGCTCGCAAAAAGGAATTTCATGAAATTCAGGGCGCGCTGTGAACTCAGTTCCCAGTTCGACGGGTAGCGCGCCGTAGAAATCGGCACATTATCCGTATGCCCCGAGATGACGACGCGCTCGGGAATCTTCGCGAGAAGGCCTGCGACGACAGGGCCGATCTTCTGCGCCTCACCTACGAGTTCCGCCGAGCCCGAGGGGAAAAGCGCCTTTTCCTTGATGCGGATCATCAAGCCGTCATCGGTCATCGTCGTGTTCAGCTCACCTTGCAGGCCGTTCTGCTTGATGTAATTATCAAGTTCCTTCTGCACCTCTTCCAAAGCCTTCGCTTCTTGAATGTAGGCGCTGTTACCCTTGTCTTCCGTCGCCATGCGTTCGGCATGGCGGCTTTCGCTCGGCCCCATCTGACTGAAGAACGAAGGCCCGCCCGTATTGAAAGCCGCTGTGAACGCCTGCGCCATCTGCGCCATCTTGGCCGAGTCCGTAGCGGACATGGCATAGAGGGCGATGAACGTGGCAAGGAGCAGCGTCATGAGGTCGGAGTAAGGCAGAAGCCAAGCCTCGCCCGCTTCTTCTTCATGCGGTGCATGCCGCTTCTTTCTTGCCATGCCTTACGCCTCCTTCTTCAGTAGATCGCGCTCCGACTGCGGAATGAAGACCATGAGCTTCGCCTCGATGGCCGTCGGTGAATCACCTGCCTGCAGAGACAGGATGCCCTCGACGATCATTCGCTTCTGACCTATCTCAGAATCTGACATGATCTTGAGTTTATTTGCCCACGGAAGCCAGAGAACGTACGCCGTATAGATACCGAGGATCGTAGCGACAAACGCGGCCGCGATGGCGTGACCGACGACGTTAACATCCGACAGGTTGCTCAGAGCTGCGATCAGACCGATAACGGCACCAAGAACACCGAGCGTAGGCGCGTAGGTACCGGCCTGCATGAGCATCAGACGCCCCAGGGAGTGACGCTCCTGCATGACAGAAATCTCAGCGTCGAGAACGTCGCTGACAAAGTCCGGATCCATGCCGTCGATGACCATGCTAAGCCCCGTTTTGAAGAACGGATCGGAGATGTCCTCGACGCGGCTCTCCAATGCCAAGATACCTTCACGACGCGCAATCTGCGAAAGCTCGATAAAAAGCTGCAGAAGCTCACCCTTCTGATGCGAAGGCGGCGCCTGGAAAGTCATCTTGATCAACTTCGGCAGCATCTTCATCTCATCCATGCGGAAAGCCGTGAAAAGACAGGCAAACGTGCCGAGGATGATGATCATGAATGCCGCCGGATTGTTCAATGAACTGATTGGCGCGCCCTTCAGAACCATACCGCCGAAAATGGCGATGAGTCCCGACAACAGTCCGATTAGCGTTGATTTTTCCAAAAAAATCCCCCTCTTCCCTAATGGCAGAGACGCAGGGCGTCTCCTGCAACGCCGTCTGCCCACTTGCATCCAGCACCCGCAAACGATGCAGATGATTTTTGCGGCGTCTTCATCCTTGCTTGCGACCGACGGAATACGTCGGATAGAGCATCTTGGCTGCCCTTCCTCTCGCACGAAGCCCGCTCGACCTGTGCAGGTCATGACCGTCAAAACTTCATGGCAAAAGTGCAGAGCACAATCCACTGCTTAATATATATCGAAATAAATGCAAAAAAAATTCATGACTGGCTAAAGGACTTTGCCACTATTTTTCTTTGAACTTCCATCCTCGCGAATCTCAAGCCGGTACTTTAGGAAATGCTGATAAATGAAGTCGTCCAGAGGTATGAAGATGCAGGACAGAATTTATCAGTGATTCCTTTACAGTGTACACTAGATTGGTGTCGCTGTAAAGGAACATTTTCAAAAAAATTACATCTGTTTTTAATCATAAAAAATAAATTTTTCTTATTGTATCATAGATGATTTTGAAGTATGATAGATTTAACGAAAATAATTCATTTTTATGGACGACAGGGAATGGGTGGCGATCAAGCATGGAACTAAGACAACTCGAATACTTTCAAATGGCAAGCCGACTGAAAAACATCACGCGCGCCGCTGAAAGGCTTCGCGTATCACAGCCGAACATCACCGTCGCGATCAAGAAGCTTGAGGCGGAACTTGGCATCCAGCTCTTTGACCGCAGTCAGAAGCAGCTGTCTCTGACGCCCGAGGGCGCTGTATTTCTGACCCGCATTGAGCTTGCGCTGCGCAATATCCAGGACGCCGTGCTCGAAGTCAACGATTACAAACAGCTGCAGAAAGGCACGATCAAGATCGGCATCCCGTCGATGATCGGCGCCTACCTCTTCCCCAAGATTTTCTCCAGCTTCCAAAAGAAATACTCGCATCTCGACGTCTATCTCTACGAAGAAGGCTCGATGCGCATCCGCGAGCAGCTCGAGCGCGATGAGCTGGACTTTGGCATCGTCATCCTCTCCAATGCAGCGGCGAGCCTACAGACGCTTCCCATGGCGAAGAGCCAGATCGTCGCGTGCCTGCCCGAGCAGCACCCACTTGCCAAAAAAAAGGCCATCTCCCTGCACGACATCGAAGACGTGAACCTCATCATGCTCAAGGACGGTTCCTTCCTGCGAAAGCTCCTGCTCGACACCTTCAAGCAGGAAAGCATCACGCCCGACATCGTGCTCGAATCGAATCAGATCGAGACCATCAAGGGGCTGATCGCGAGCGGTGCAGGCATCGCCTTCCTGCTCGACTTCATCGTCGAGGAGACGCCCGGGATCGTGACGCTGCCCTTTGACAAGCCCGTCTTCGTCGACGTCGGGCTTGCCTGGAAGAAGGATCGTTACGTTTCCAAGGCCGCGCAGGCTTTCATCGACTTCTGCCAGAACACGCTGAAAAAAGAAAAATGATGTGCTTTCAGACGGCCGCTCCGAAGAGGGCGGTCTTTTTTTCAAAAATTTTATGGGAATTTACGGGAAATGTGCTACAATGGTAGCCGTAAACTCTGACGGACTCGAACTGTATCCGCCCACCTTGCATGAAGCAACAGGAGGAATCACCATGGCTTACATCAACGAAAACTATCTGAAACTCGCCGGCAGCTATCTCTTCCGCGAGATCGCACACCGCGTCGCTGACTATAAGGAAAAGAATCCCGCAGCCGACGTCATCTCGCTCGGCATCGGCGACGTGACGCAGCCCCTGCCGCCCGCCTGCATCGCCGCCATGCACAAGGCGGTCGACGAGATGGCTGCAGCCGAGACCTTCCGCGGCTACGGGCCCGAACAGGGCTACGACTTCCTCATCGAGAAAATCATAGAAAACAACTTCCCGGGACTCGGCATCGAGCCGGACGAGGTGTTTATTTCCGACGGCGCCAAGAGCGACTGCGGAAACATTCAGGAAATCTTCAGCGAAAAGGCGAAAATCGCCATCACCGACCCCGTCTACCCCGTCTACCTCGACACGAACGTCATGGCTGGACGCACGGGCGCACTGCAGAAAAACGGACACTTCTCGGGCGTTGTCTACCTGCCCTGCACGGCGGAGAACGGCTTCCTGCCCGAACTGCCCACGGAGCATGTCGACATCATCTATCTTTGCTCGCCGAATAACCCGACGGGCATGGCGATGACGCGCGAGTCTCTCTCCCGATGGGTTGCCTACGCGCGAGAGAACGAGTCCGTCATTCTCTTCGATGCCGCTTATCAGGCCTTCATCACCGAGGACGATTTGCCGCACTCCATCTTCGAGATCGAGGGCGCGAAGGACGTCGCCATCGAATTCCGCTCCTTCTCGAAGACAGCGGGCTTCACGGGCACGCGCTGCGGCTACATCGTGCTGCCGAAGAGCGTGCAGGGCAGGAGCGCCGACGGCACGAAGAAGAGCCTCAACCCGCTCTGGAATCGCCGCCACACGACGAAGTACAACGGCACCTCCTACATCATCCAGCGCGGCGCAGAGGCCATCTTCACACCCGAAGGGAAGCGAGAGACGGCGGCTGCCATCTCCTACTACCTCGAAAACGCCCGACTCATCCGCGAGGGCCTCGAATCCATCGGTCTTGAGGCATACGGCGGCATAAACGCGCCCTACATCTGGCTCAAGACACCGCACGGACTCTCCTCGTGGGACTTCTTCGACCGCCTTCTCACAGGCGCGGACATCGTCGGCACGCCGGGCGCAGGGTTCGGTCCATGCGGCGAAGGATATTTCCGCCTCACGGCTTTCGGCAACCGAGAGAATACGAAGCGAGCGGTTGAGCGCATCAAGGAAAAACTGACGTTCTGACGAGAGGAGAAAGACATGCTCAAACCTCGCCTGCAGGAACTCTGCATCTGCCGTCCCATATTAGAGGATACGCTCATCGGGAAATTCCTGTGCTTTCTGGAAAATCCCGAGAACACTTCGCACGCTTACGATTTCACCGCAGGGCTCATCGAGAAGGCGGAATTGCTCGGCCTTTCCGGAAATATCCTGCGCTCCTATTTTCTCCATGTGCTCGCTCATGTGGAAAACACCTTCGCATGCACGGTGGAACAATCTTCCGGCAATGTCGGCAAGAGTCTTCGCCGCGCCTTCGTGCGCGATATGGAAATCCTCGCCGACGTCTTTCACGAGCCGCCAAGCGCCATGCTGCCATGCGACCTCCTTGACGACTACGAACCGACGAAGCGCTGCACGAGCGAAGCGTCCTCCTTCCTCCACGAACGCATGGCATCTGCGGCATCGGCAGAGGAAGTCTCAGACGCCTTCCTCGATTTTTACCGGCGCTACGGCTGCGGCGAGATTTCGAGCTGCAAGGCGTTCTCTTGGAACGACAAGGAGCACAAGCTTCAAGGCGTCGAGCACTTCGAAGCGCTCCCTCTCACTGACGTCATCGGTTACGACCGCCAGAAGAAGCAGCTGACGGACAATACGGAAGCCTTCCTTGAAGGGCGTCCTGCCAACAACGTCCTTTTGATCGGCGCGCGCGGCACGGGCAAGTCCTCCTCCGTCAAGGCTCTCGCTCACGAATACTATGGTCGCGGTCTTCGGCTCGTGCAGCTCACGAAATCGCAGCTCGGCGAACTGCCGCGCATTCTCGCGGCGCTTCGCCGATTTCCCTCCAAGCGCTTCATTCTCTTCCTCGACGACCTCTCATTTGAGGCATTTGAGACGGAGTACAAGTATCTGAAATCCGCCATCGAAGGCAGCGTCGAGGCGCGTCCCCAAAACGTACTCATCTACGCGACATCCAACCGCCGCCACCTCATCAAGGAAAGCTGGCGCGACCGCGATCAGGCGCAAGACGAACTCTATCGTCAGGACAGCGTGAACGAGACAGTCTCCCTTTCCGACCGCTTCGGTCTCATCATCACCTTCCTCGCCCCCAACCAAGAGCAATATCATGCTATCATCGCCCACTACCTTGAAAAAGAGGGCGTCCGCCTCGCCCCCGAGGAGCTTCGCATCCTCGCGCATCGCTGGGAGCTTGAGCACTCCGGACGCAGCGGCCGCACGGCGCAGCAATTCGTCGTGCACTATCTAGGACAAATGCGGAAATGAAGAATCCCCCTCGCTTCTCTCAAAAGAGTCGCGAAGGGGATTCTTCTTCCTGTGGGGCGCACGGAGCAATGCTCCATAGCTTCGGCTTTATCTGCGATCGTAAGTGCAGTAGCCGTTCTCGTCACAGTAGGGGCCGCTCTGTTCGCTGTCGCGATAGTATCTGCTGCCGCAGCAATTATAGCGCTGCACGCCTGCCGTATCTTTCGCCGATGACATCGAAGCCGCAAAAACAGGAGCCGCACTCACCGCAAGCATAGCCAGAAGGGCGGCGCAAAGCATCTTCTTCATGGAATCACCTCCTATTACTATTATACCATGGAAGCATCTTCATTACAAGGGAAGCTATGATGCGCAACAAAACGGGACAGCCTTGCAGCTGTCCCGTTTTGTATATGTATCCTTTTCAGATTCCCGCAGCTTTCTTCAAGGCATCCGCCTTGTCTGTCTTCTCCCACGGCAGATCAGCATCGGTGCGGCCGAAGTGTCCGTAGGCCGCCGTCTGCTCGTAGATCGGGCGGCGCAGGTTGAGGTTGCTGATGATCGAGGCCGGACGCAGATCGAAGTTCTCGTGCACAAGCTTTTCGATCAGAGCTTCGTCCACCTTGTTCGTGCCGAACGTATCGACCATGATCGAGACGGGACGCGCGACGCCGATGGCGTAGGCGAGCTGGATCTCACAGCGATCGGCGAGTCCTGCGGCGACGACATTCTTCGCCACATAGCGCGCGGCGTAGGCAGCGGAGCGATCGACCTTCGTGGGATCCTTGCCCGAGAAGGCGCCGCCGCCGTGACGTGCCATGCCGCCGTAGGTGTCGACGATGATCTTGCGGCCCGTGAGACCCGAATCGCCCTGCGGGCCGCCGATGACGAACTTGCCCGTCGGGTTCACGAAGTACTTCGTGTCCGCCGTCAGAAGTTCTGCCGGAATGATGACCTTGATGACCTTTTCAATCATATCCTTGCGGATCGTCGCCAGATCGACTTCCGGATCGTGCTGCGTGGAGATGACGACGGTATCGACGGCGACGGGCTTGCCGTCCTCATAGCGCACCGTTACCTGCGTCTTGCCGTCGGGGCGCAGGTAGCCGAGTTCGCCGTTCTTACGCACCTCTGCAAGGCGACGTGCCAGACGATGTGCGAGTGCAATCGGCAGCGGCATGAGCTCAGGCGTCTCGTTCGCCGCATAGCCGAACATCATGCCCTGATCGCCCGCGCCGATGGAGTCGGCGACATCGGACTCACCCTCCTTCGCCTCAAGCGCCTTGTCAACACCGAGTGCGATGTCGGCAGACTGCTCATCGAGCGATACGAGAATGCCGCACGTCGCTGCATCGAAGCCATACTTCGCACGCGTGTAGCCGATCTTCTCCACAGTCTTGCGGATGATGTGTGGGATGTCGATGTAGCACGAAGTCGAGATCTCGCCGACGACATGCACCTGCCCCGTCGTCACCAATGTCTCGCACGCCACGCGCCCCTGCGGATCTTTTGCGAGGATCGCATCGAGAATGGCGTCAGAAATCTGATCGGCCATCTTGTCGGGATGACCTTCCGTCACCGACTCGGAAGTGAACAACATCGTTTTGCTCATGGTATGCTCCATTCCGCCGCTGCCGCCTGCGGCAAATATCTGAAAAACAAGGTGCGACCTTCCCTGTCCGGCGGCCTCAAAGCGCCGCTTTCATGAAATCGTCCGCGAAACATCTTCAGCAGAAGCCGATTCGCAGCATACATCATCCATCAAAAAAGACTCTCTTCCTACGAAAAGAGAGTCTTCCTTCGCTCCCATCTCATAGGCAATACCTATAGGAATTGGCACCTTTTTGGCCTACGCCAACGGTTGCCGCAGTTTCATAGGGCCAGTCCCTCCACTGCTCTTGATGAGTGATATTCGATTCGGCTTTATTATACGAGAAAACATTTCAATTGTCAACTATTTTTGTAGGGATTCGATGCGGTCGAGGAGAACCTCTGCCACCTTCTGCTTGCTCATCAAAGGAACTTCCTCGACGGAGCCGTCACGCGCCACGATCTTCACGAGATTCGTCTCCGTATTGAATCCCGCGTCGGGGCACGTCACATCGTTCGCCACGATGAGGTCAAGATTCTTCTTTTGGAGCTTCGCCTTCGCATAGTCGAGGAGATTCTGCGTCTCTGCCGCAAACCCCACAAGGATCTGCTTCTCCTTTTTTCGGCCGCCCAGTTCCAGCAAAATATCGGGATTCTTCTCCAAGACAAGCGTGAGTTCAGCGTCGTTCTTCTTGATCTTCTGCGCTTGCCGCGTCTTCGGGCGATAGTCGGCGACGGCGGCCGCCTTGATGACGATCGCAGCGTCCTCGGCTTCCTGCAGCACGGCATCGCGCATGGCGAGCGCCGATTCCGTACGCAGGACGCGCACACCGTCGGGATCGGCGAGCGCGACGGTGCCGCCCGCGACGAGCACGACGTCAGCGCCGCGCCGCGCCGCCTCCTGCGCGATGGCATAGCCCATCTTGCCGCTCGAACGATTGCCGATGAAACGTACGGGATCGATGGCTTCAAGCGTGCCGCCCGCCGTCACGAGCACTTTCTTGCCGGCGAGCGTCCTGCCGCGCGCGCCCGCTTCTTCCAGCTCGCGCACGATGTCCTGCGGTTCCGGCAAACGCCCGACGCCCGAGACGCCACAAGCCAAGTATCCCGCTGCCGGCTCGATCTTATGCCAGCCACGCGCTTGGAGCTTTGCCATATTTTCCTGCGTCACGGGATTTTCGTACATCGCGCTGTTCATCGCCGGAGCGAAGAAAATCGGCGATGTGACAGCAAGCAGCGTCGTCGTCAGCATGTCGTCAGCTATGCCCGCCGCCGCCTTGGCAATGATGTTCGCCGTAGCGGGCGCGATGAGCACAAGATCCGCCAGACGCGCCAGAGCGATATGTTCGACGTTCCAATGCGCAGGCTCTTCCCACATGTCGAGCGACACGGGCTGTCCCGTAATCTCGCGAAAGGTCAGCGGCGTGACAAAATGGGCGGCCTCTTTCGTCATGACGACGTGAACCTCCGCCCCTTTCTTGCGCAGGCGGCTCGCAATCTCCACCGCCTTGTAGGCGGCGATGCCGCCCGTGACGCCTAAAAGGATTTTCCTGCCCGCAAGAACCATTACTTTATGCCGCCTTTGCTGCGTCGATAAAGGATGTCGCCTTCAGAAATCTCTTCCAGAGCAATCGTCACATCTTTCGAGGACTTCGCCACCACCTTCGGCTCATCGCCGCTCAAAAGCTGACGCGCCCGCTTCGCCGCCAAGACGACGAGCGTGTAGCGGCTGTCGACTACCTCCAGGAGTTTGTTGATCGAAGGATCTGCCATGCTCATATCGGATCTTCCCTTCCCTTTTCTATTTCGTCAAAAAGCTCTCCATTGCGTGCGACAAGGCGCCTCTCCGCCGCAAGGATGGCGCAGACGGAATCGACCGCGCCATCGACCTCGTCGTTCGTGACGACGTACTTGTAGCACTTTCCCGCTTCAATCTCATCGATCGCCGCAGCGAGGCGCTTCTGCAAGACCTCCTCCGTCTCCGTATCGCGTCCGCGGATGCGCCTTTCCAGCTCGGCGAGCGACGGCGGCAAGATGAAGATGTAGACGCCCTCAGGAAACTTCTCGCACACCTTCATCGCGCCCTGCGTGTCGATCTCAAGCAAGATGTCCTCGCCCGCCGCGAGCTTTTCCTCCACCTTTTTCAATGGCGTTCCGTAATAATTGTCGTAGACCTTTGCCCATTCGAGCAATTCGTCCTTTTCGATCATTTTCTCGAACGCCTCGACCGAGAGGAAATAGTAGCTCTCGCCGTCGACCTCGCCCGCACGCGGCTTTCGCGTCGTAGCGGAAACGGAGTAGGCAAGCGGCGTCTTTTCCAAGAGCGTCTGACAGATCGTGCCCTTGCCCGCACCCGACGGGCCGGAAACGACGACCAAAAGTCCTTTTCTCATTTTCCGTCCTCTCTTCCTTTCGTTTCCGGAGTGTCTGAATCAAGAACGCGATGCGCCACGGTCTCCGGCTGCACGGCAGAAAGAATCACATGATCACTGTCCATGATGGCAACGGCACGCGTCCGTCTGCCGTAAGTGGCGTCAATGAGCCTGCCGCCGTCGCGCGCCTCCTGAATGATGCGCTTGATTGGCGCCGATTCAGGGCTGACGATCGCCACGACGCGGTTCGCCGAAACGATGTTGCCGAACCCGATATTGATGAGCTTGATGTCCATATTGACCCCTCACTCGATGTTTTGCACCTGCTCGCGCAGCTTCTCGACCTCACTCTTGATCTCGACGACAAGTTTCGCCGCCTGCGTGAAGTTCGCCTTCGCACCAATCGTGTTCGTCTCGCGATTGATCTCCTGAATCAGAAAGTCGAGCTTCCTGCCGATGGGCGCTTCCTCCACCTCGATCGTCTCACGGAACTGAGCGATGTGGCTCTTGAGGCGCACGACCTCCTCGTTGTAGCTGATGCGATCAGCGTAGAGCACCGTTTCCTGCAGGATGCGCATCTCATCAATGCCCTGCCCCTTGAGCATTTCGCTGAGGACGTTCCTCAGGTGCGTGCGGTAGCGCTCGACGATCTCCGGTTCGAAGGCCGAGAGTTTCTCGATTGCCTCGACGAGAAACGCGAGGCGCGGCTCGAAGTCGAGGCGCGTATGCTCGCCCTCCTTTTTTCGCATTTGGGCGAAATGCTCCAAGGCGCTTTCCAAGGCGTCAAAGACGAGTTCGCGGGCGTCAAGCACATCGCGGCTCTCCTCGTGCACGCGCAGGACGTCGGGATACAAGGCTATTTTACATACATCGGCGGGCGGTGTCAAATGCAGGAAATCGCCAAGTTCGTAAAGCGCCGTCTGATAGGCGCGTGCCAAGTTCTTGTCAACGACGATGGTCGCTTCCTTTTCACGCTTGTCATGAAAGGCGATGTTCACATCGATCTTGCCGCGCGCCGAGAATTTCTTGATGGCATGGCGCATATCGTTCTCAAAGACATTGAGAGCGCGCGGCATGGAAAACGATATGTCCAGATACCGCTGATTGACCGATTTCACTTCCACATGAACCTTGTAATCCTCATTCTCCCGGCCCGCCGCGCCGAACCCCGTCATGCTCTTCATGCCAACAGCCCCCCATTCCTGCTCATTCAGGGAACCGCCAATCTCCTCAGCGTTTCCTTCATTTTGTTATATCAAGGTATTCTACCACACTTTTCGCCTCTTCGACAAGGCTTTATGCCTCCGTACGGTCGACGGGTACGGCATGAAGCAGGAGGTCGGGATTGTTCTCCGTGATCCAGCCGAGCGCCCATTCGTTGCTCACGAGCAGCACGGGATTGCCCCGGCGGTCGCGCACAAACATGCCGCGGTCTGCGCCGCGCAGGGTTGCGGGCGTGATTTCGCGCCCATCGGCGAATGTCATCCAACGCGCGACCTCGTAGGGCTGCATCTGCAGCACGATATCGACATTGTACTCGTTCTTCAGACGGTATTCGAGCACTTCAAACTGCAGCGTGCCGACCGTGCCGACGATGTATGCGTCCGCGCCCGCGCCCTCCTGCATGAAAAGCTGGATCGCGCCCTCCTGCGTGAGCTGCTCGACGCCCTTGACGAACTGCTTGCGCTTCATCGTGTCCTTCGCCGAGACGCGTGCAAACTTCTCGGGCGGAAACACGGGAAAATCTTCGTACTTGAACTTGTGCGAGGCGTCCGTCAGCGTATCGCCGATCGAGAAGATGCCGGGATCGAAAAGCCCCACGATGTCGCCCGGAAACGCCTCGTCGATGATCTGCCGATCCTGCGCGAGGAACTGCTGCGGCTGCGCGAGCTTGATCAGCTTTCCGCTCTTTTCGTGCCAGACGCTCATGTTGCGCTCGAACGCGCCCGACACAATGCGAATGAAGGCGAGGCGATCGCGGTGCGCGGGATTCATGTTCGCCTGGATCTTGAATACGAAAGCCGAGAAGCGCTCGTCCGTCGGCTCGATGATGCCATCGGACGAAGCGCGAGGCGCAGGCGCGGGCGCGAGTCGCAGATACTCTTCCAGAAAATTCTTGACGCCGAAATTCGTCATGGCAGAACCGAAGAACGTCGGCGTCAATTCGCCGCGATCGACCTTCTCGCGGTCAAAGTCCTCGCCCGCCGCATCGAGAAGCTCGATGTCGTCGGCGAGCGTCCGGCGCTCCTCTTCCGTCAGCTGTGCCATGAAAGCCTCGTCGTCGATCGAGCCGCAGACGGAGACGCGTTCTGTCTGCCCGTGGCTCATATCGGCAGCGAAAAGCTCGACCTCGCGCTTCGCGCGGTCATAGACGCCTTTGTAATTGCCGTCCGTACCGACCGGCCAATTCATCGGATAAGAGCGAATGCCCAAGACATCTTCCAGCTCCGCCATGAGGTCGAGCGGCGCCTTGCCAAAGCGGTCGAGCTTGTTGACGAAGGTGAAGATTGGAATATGGCGCTCGCGGCAAACCTTGAAGAGTTTCTTCGTCTGCGCCTCGACGCCCTTCGCCACGTCGAGAATCATGACCGCGCTGTCGACCGCCATCAGCGTGCGGTACGTATCCTCACTGAAATCCTGATGCCCGGGCGTGTCAAGGATGTTGATGCGGCAACCGCCGTAGTCGAACTGCAGCACGCTCGACGTGACGGAAATACCGCGCTGCTTCTCGATCTCCATCCAATCGGACACGGCATGGCGCTGCGTCTTGCGCGACTTGATCGATCCTGCGAGATGGATTGCCCCACCGTAGAGCAGGAGCTTCTCCGTCAGTGTCGTCTTTCCCGCGTCCGGGTGCGAAATGATGGCGAACGTGCGCCTCTTCTCTATTTCCTTCTTCAATTCTTCCTGCGACAAAATACATCCTCCCACACCGTTGTCATTTGAAAAAAAGACTGCTGCAGAATCTCTGCAGCAGTCTTGCCTATCGTTTTGGAGGCGACACCCAGAATCGAACTGGGGAATGAGGGTTTTGCAGACCCCTGCCTTACCGCTTGGCTATGTCGCCGTATGGAGCGGAAAACGAGGCTCGAACTCGCGACCCCCACCTTGGCAAGGTGGTGCTCTACCACTGAGCTACTTCCGCATGAAGTGGCGACCCGAAGGGGACTTGAACCCCTGACCTCCGCCGTGACAGGGCGGCATTCTAACCAACTAAACTACCGGGCCATCCATCGCCTTCCGTAAGGTCGGCAACAAGTAGTATTATACAGAGCGATGGGGGGCTTGTCAAGGAATCTGAAAGAAATATTTCAACCTTCCGTTTCCCGTGAGTGCCTGCGCTCGCGTTTTAGCTAATTGCTCGACGCAAACCCGCATAGCCTTTCAGAAATGACCGAGCAAAAGCAACTGAATCATAGTTGCATACAGCACCCCATTCTGCTATAATCTCCTTGAGGTGAAACCATGCCTACAAAAGATATACTGCTTGAAAAGATCTGCAGGAAACCCGCACCCGCGAATTTCACGGTGCGTGAGCTTGACGCCTTGATGAAGAAATGCGGCTGTGAAAAATTCCAAGGCGGAAGAGGCTCCGGCATCGGTTATTTTCATACGGCAAGCAAGCGCATCCTGCAGTTTGACGGCCCGCATCCCAGAAAGGAACTTTATCGGTATCAAATCAAGAAAGTCCTTGCGTTCTTGAAGGACATCGAGGAATTTTAAGGAGGATTCATCATGAATCTGTTGGAATACAAAGGCTACCATGCGAAAATTTCGTTCGATGCACAAGACTCTCTCTTCATAGGCGAAGTGTTCGGCATCAATGACTCTCTGAACTTTCATGGCGCGAGCGTCGCCGAACTGAAAGATGCTTTCCATCATTGCATTGACAATTATTTGGATGTCTGCAAAAAGATTCAAAAGAATCCCGATAAGGAATTCAAAGGCAATTTCAACATCCGCATCCCGAGCGAGCTTCATCGAAAGCTGGCGCTGGAAGCGACGAGGCATGATGTGTCTTTGAACCAATTTATCAAGGATGTCTTGACGCAGGCAACGACGGTGCCGCAGGCATGAACTGTCTCTCTAGGAAAACCCATGATGCTTCCATACGACAAGAGCGCACTCCCCGGCAATCGGGAAGTGCGCTCCTTTTATCTTGGGACGATGGCGAAGAATTCGCCGCCGTTCCTTTTTTTAGTTGTTGAAGATATTCCGCAGCGCCTGCTTGTTGACGTCGCGGTTGAGCTGTGCGAGGTGCTGCGTGAGCTTGATGTTCTTCGGGCATGCCTGCTCACAGTTCTGACTGTTGCCGCAGCTCGTGATGCCGCCCTTGCCCATGAGAGCTTCGAGGCGCGTCGGGGCGTCGAACTTTCCGAGCGGATGCAGGTTGAAGAGCAGCGTCTGCACCGTCGGCGCAGGTCCGATGAAGTCGGACTGCGGGCCGACGTTCGGGCACGCCTCAAGGCAGCAGCCGCATGTCATGCAGTGCGAAATCTCGTAGGTCGTCTGCGCCGTGTAAGGATTCTGCAGCGGAGCGTCGGGGTTGTCCCAAGAGCCGTCGATCTCGATCCAGCCATGGATGCGCTTCAAGCTCTCGAACATGACGGAACGGTCGATGAGGAGGTCGCGGATGACGGGGAAGGTGCGTGCCGGCGCGAGCGTGATCGGCTGCTCAAGCTCGTCGACGAGCGAGCAGCATGCCTGACGCGCCTTGCCGTTGATGACCATCATGCAGGCGCCGCAGACCTTCTCCAGGCAGTTGCACTCCCAAGTGACCGGGGCGACCGTCTTGCCGTCGACCGTCACGGGATTCTTCTGGATCTCCATCAGAGCCGCGACGACATTGAGGCCGGGACGATAGTCGACATCGAATTCCTGCTTGTAAGGGCTGGCGTCAGGGCTGTCCTGACGCTCTATGATGAATCTTACCTTTTTCTGTTCTGCCATTTGCTATCTCCTCCTCTTACTCTTTCTTCGCTACCGCGTAGTTGCGAGGACGCGGCTTGATGAGCGAATGGTCGAACTCGTCGTAGCTGACGATCGGCTCTTCCGTCTTCGGGTCGTAGTCGACGATGGAGATGCGCATGAAGTTCTTGTCATCACGCGGCATGAAGACGAGCTCTTCGCCGTCCATCATGCGCTTGCCGTTCGCGTCGAGGGCAATCTTGGCATGGGCGCCGCGGCTTTCGTCACGGCAGCGAGCCGCCTTCGTGATGCACATCGCGTAGAGGATCATGTTGCGCAGCTGGCGCACGAACATGGCTTCCTGGTTCGCCCAATGGCCGCGATCCGTCAGGCCGATGTTGTCCCAACGCTTGAGGATTTCCTTGAGCTCCACGAGGCACTGGTCGAGGCCGTTGTTGTCGCGCTCGATGGAGACGTACTTGTACATGATGTCGCCAAGCTCGTGATGAAGCTTGTGCGCGTTCTCGGGGCCGTCCATCTTGAGGATGCCTTCAAACTGGTCGACGACCTCCTGACGAGCCTTGTCAAGCTCCGCCTGCGTGAGGGCGTCGCCAAGCTCGCCGGACTTCGCCATGCGCATGGCTTCAGGGCCGGAGACCGTGCCGGAGTAAGCGGCGGAAAGGAGCGAGTTCGCGCCGAGGCGGTTCGCGCCGTGGTACTGGTAGTCGCACTCGCCCGAGGCCATGAGTCCCTTGATGTTCGTATGATGCAGACGGTCGACCCAGATGCCGCCCATCGAGTAGTGGACGGACGGGAAGATCTCCATCGGCACCTTGCGCGGATCTTTTCCGACGAAGTCCATGTAGATTTCGAGGATACCGCCGAGCTTGCGCTCCAAGTAATGCGGATCGATATGCGAGAGGTCAAGGTAGACGCGGTTCTCGCCGTTGATGCCAAGACCCATGTGCACGCAGACCTTGAAGATGGCGCGCGAGGCGACGTCACGCGGCACGAGGTTGCCGTATGCCGGATACATGTCCTCAAGGAAGTACCAGGGCTTACCGTCGCGGTAGACCCAGACGCGCCCGCCTTCGCCGCGGCACGCCTCGCTCATCAGGCGGTTCTTGTCCGAACCCGGAATCGCCGTCGGATGAATCTGGATGAACTCGGGGTTGCCGATGTGCGCCCCCTGCTGGTAGACGGCGGATACGGCCGAGCCGTTGCAGATCGTCGAAGCCGTGCAGCGGCCAAACACCTGGCCGGGGCCGCCCGTCGCAAGGATGACGACATCGGCGGGGAACGCCTTGATCTCCATCGAGTTCATGTTCTGCGCGACGATGCCGCGGCAGATGCCGTCCTTGTTCTTGATGATGCGGATGAATTCCCAGAACTCGTACTTCTTGACGCCGCCCTTGACTTCCCAGCGGCGAACCTGCTCGTCGAGCGCATAGAGGAGCTGCTGACCCGTCGTCGAGCCGGCAAAACAGGTGCGCTTGTTCTTCTGACCGCCGAAATTGCGGAGGTCGAGGTTGCCTTCCGGCGTGCGCGTGAAGGGAACGCCCATGCGGTCGAACATCTTGATGAGCTTCGGCGCCGCCTCGACCATGCCCTTGACCGCGACCTGATCGGCGAGGAAGTCGCCGCCGTAGACCGTATCATCGAAGTGCTCATAAACGCTGTCATGCTCGCCCTTCGTGTCCATGCAGGCGTTGATGCCGCCCTGCGCACACAGCGAGTGGGAGCGCTTTACGGGGCAGTAGGAAAACAGGTCGACTTCGCCGCCGAGCTCACAGACCTTGATGGTCGCCATGAGACCCGAGAGACCGCCGCCTACAATAATGATTTTCTTCTTTTCAGCCATGTAGGTTCTCTCCTTATCTATACATCACAATCAATCGATCAATGCATGGGAACGAAGTAGCTCACCATGAAGGCAATCGTCACGAAGCTCAGAGCCACGCAGAGCAACATGGAGAGAAGCCCCGCCGTCTTCTGGGCGCGAGGCCCCTTGACGACGCCCCACGTCATGAGGAAGGTCGTAATGCCGTTCGTGAAATGGAAGATCGCTGCGAGCATGCCGATGAGGTAGAGGACGAAGACGATCGGGCTGCCCGTGACGTAGCTCTGGATCAGTTCATAGGTGATCGGCGTGCCGAGGACACCCTTGACGTAGCAGCGCAAGTAACCGACGTGCCATACGAGGAAGACGAGCAGGAACCATGCCGTCCAGCGCTGGAAAGCAAAATTCCAGTTGTTGAGGTAGCCATACTTCGTCGGGTTGTTCTTCGCCTGCATGCAGATGTAGATGCCATAGATCGCATGGAAGAGGAACGGGATGGCGACGGCGCCGACCTCAAGTCCGAGGAAGATTGGTTTCGGAATCAGCTCCATCATGGCGAGCTTGCCATTCAGGGCTTCAGCACCGCCCAGAGCCGAAGCATTAGTGAGGATGTGCTCCATGAGGAATCCTCCGAGTGCCAGCAAGCCGACCAGGGAATGCAGGCGGCGGGCGTAAAAAGTTGTGTTAATCATTCTATACCTCCTATAAATTCTTTGCGCCCCGCATCGTGCGGGGGCGGATTACAGGAAGCGCCGATAAGTTCAGCGCCTCCCATGAAAGCGCCAAACAGGCGCTTTCTATAACTTACGATACGGCGCCTGGCCAATCTCGTAGAAGTTATTCCCCTCGCAGTCGATGCCGACGATCGCCGGAAAGTCGACAACGGTCAGACGAGCCACAGCCTCCGGGCCGAGTTCCGGATAGGCGAGCACTTCGTACTTCTTGACGGACTTGGCGATCAGAGCCGCCGCGCCGCCGACGGCGACGAAGTATGTCACGCCGTTCTTCTTCATCGACTCGATGACCTTCGGGTCACGCGATCCCTTTCCGATCATGCCCGTGATGCCCTGTTCAAGCATCGTCGGCGTGTAGGCGTCCATGCGGCCGGCAGTCGTCGGGCCGCACGAGCCGATAGGATCGCCGGGCTTCGCAGGCGTAGGTCCGAGGTAGTAGACGATTTCATTCTTCCAGTCCACGGGGAGCTTCTCGCCGCGTGCCAGAGCTTCGCACATGACCTTGTGCGCCGCATCGCGTGCGCTGATGATCGTGCCTGTGATGAGCACGCTGTCGCCCGCCTTGAGCTTCTTGGACTGCTCCACGGTAAACGGTGTTTCGATACGAATCTTTTCAGCCATTTTTCTTATCCTCCCATCCCGAGCAATTAAAGGACGCGATCCTTGTGGCGCATCGCATGACAGCAGATCGTGACGGCCACGGGCAGTCCCGCGATGTGCGTCGGGCCCCATTCGATGTTGACGGCGAGAGCCGATACGGAGCCGCCTAGCTGAGGGCCGATGCCCGTCTTGTTGATCATCTCAAGAAGCTCGCCTTCGAGCTTCGCGTACTCGGGCATGGGGTTGCGCTCGTTGATGGAGCGCACGAGCGCCTTCTTCGAGTAGTAAGCGGCGCGGTCCATCGTGCCGCCGATGCCGACGCCGACAACCATGGGAGGACAGGGGTTGCAGCTTGCGTGCAGGATGATGTCGAGCACGGCCTTCTTGACGCCTTCGACGCCATCCGCAGGAACGAGCATCTTGACGCCCGACTTGTTCTCGCTGCCGAAGCCCTTGGGTCCGACCGTGATCTTGAGCTTGTCGCCCGGCACGATGCGCGTGTAGATGACGGCAGGCGTATTGTTCTGCGTGTTCTTGCGGTTGAACAGCGGCTCGGCAACGACGGACTTCCTCAGATACCCTTCCGTATAGCCCTTGGCGACACCGGCATTGACCGCCTCTTCGAGATCGCCGCCTGCGATGTGCAGATCCTGACCGATCTCAAGGAAGACGATCGTCATGCCGGTGTCCTGACAGATGGGGCGATCCTCGGCCTTGGCGATCTCCGCATTGCGGATGATCTGGTCGAGCACGTCGCGCCCTACCGGCGACTCCTCTGCCTCGCGTCCGCGCTTCAAAGCCTCGTAGACGTCGTCCGGCAGATAGTAGGCAGCCTCTTTGCACATCTCGGCAACGGCTTCCGTAATCTGTTTCGCTTCGATTGTACGCAAGATAAACCCTCCCATAAGAAATTGTAATACTCACATAGCTTCATCATATCATATTTTCATCGCACATTCAACACCGAAACCCTTGTGTTTCTTGAGTTTCTGCAGAGAAAAAGATGAATCCCGTTCGCTTTTTTGCATGCCGAAAACCGGCGAAAAAGTGACCGGAATTCCCTTCCAATATTCCTTTCGTGCACTTGCCAGCAAGCCCTCTGCCGTCAAGCTCTTCCCAAGCGGATGAGTTCGACCTGCGGCGGCTTCCCCGTCTCAAGCTCGGCGAGCATGAAGGAAGGACGCGCCTCATCGCGCGGACGCGCCACGCTTCCGGGGTTGAGGACATGAACATCTCCCGTGACCTCCTGCGCCACATGCGTATGACCGTAGACGGCAATGTCCGCCTGCGCCTCCTTCGCCGCTGTCACCAGCATTTCAAGCGTCGAACGCACGCCGTAGATGTGACCGTGCGTGAGAAAGATGCGGTGTCCTGCCGCTTCGACAACGATCTCGTCGGGCGTCTTGCCGTCGGGCCAGTCCGTGTTGCCCGCGACGTTTTCCACGCGCACCGCCGAGACGAGCGCGAGGTACGCCGCATCGGGAACGCAGTCTCCCGCATGAAGCCAGAGGTCGACCTTGCCCGCACGTTCCACAGCGCGATCGATCGCGCGGCGGTCGCCGTGGCTGTCGCTCACAATGCCGATCTTCATGTGAGATGCTCCTTCATCTGCGCCGCCATGAGACGAAGCGCTGCGCCGCGATGGCTGACCGCCTGCTTTTCAGAAACCGTCAGTTCCGCCAGCGACTTGCCGCTCGCGAGATAGAAATACGGGTCATAGCCGAAGCCGCCCGCACCGCGCGGCTCTTGGCGCACGCGTCCGACACACGTCCCTTCAGAGATGAGTTCCGTGCCGTCCGTGTCGTGCAGGACGAGCACGCAGCGAAAAGCGGCAGCAGATTCGACAGCCCCCCTCTTTTGAAGCTCTGCCACGAGCTTCTCGTTGTTCGCCGCATCATCGTGCCGCCCCGAGTAACGCGCCGAGTGAACGCCCGGTGCACCGCCCAAGACTTCGACCTCCAGTCCCGAGTCGTCAGCAAGGCACGCGCATCCCGTCCTTTCTGCATAAAAACGCGCCTTGATGCGCGCGTTCCCCTCGAAGGTCGAAGCGTCCTCAACAGCATCGGGAAGCTCCCCAAAATCCTTGAGGGTCAAAAGCTCCACGGGGAGCTTTTGAAAAGCTGCAAGGATTTCCTTCACCTTGCCCTCATTCTTCGTAGCGACTACGATCTTCTTCATCCGATTCGCCCCACTTTCCAGACGAGCTCGCCGCCAAGCGCGTCCTTTTCTCTTGCTATCAATTCGTCGATGCCCTTTTCCGCCAGCGCGAGGAGCTCCTCCATCTCCTTGCGTGAGAAGGGCCGCCCCTCGCCCGTGCCCTGCACCTCGACGAAGTCATAAGCGCCCGTCATCACGACGTTCATATCGACGAGCGCCGTGCTGTCCTCCTCGTAGCAAAGGTCGAGGATCGGTTCGCCGTCCTTCGCAAGACCGACGCTGACCGCCGCGAGGAAATCTTTGACAGGAAACGTCTTGCCCTTCTCATAGAAGCTCGCACATGCCTCTACGAGCGCGACGAAAGCGCCCGTGATCGCCGCCGTACGCGTGCCGCCGTCCGCCTCGATGACGTCACAGTCCAAGGCGATCGTGCGCTCGCCGAGCGCCGCAAGGTCGACGACGGAGCGCAGCGAGCGGCCGATGAGCCGCTGAATCTCCTGCGTGCGCCCCGACTGGCGGCCTTGGCACGCCTCGCGCGGCGTGCGCGTCGAAGTCGCGCTCGGCAAGAGCGCGTACTCCGCCTTGATCCATCCCGTGCCCGTGCCGCGCAGAAAGTACGGCACGCGATCTTCGACGGACGCAGCGCAGATGACGCGCGTGCGCCCCATCTCGATGAGCACCGAACCCGCCGGCCCCTTTTGGAAGCCGCGCATCATCTTCAAGGGACGCAGCGCGTCAGCGGCACGTCCGCGGTTTCTTTGCATAGCGCATGTTCCTCTCCTCTCACTTGAAAAGGGCAGGGCGTCAAGCCCTGCCCCAACTCAGTCGCAGCCTTCCTGATACTGCCGGAAGTTTTTTATGATGCAGATCGGCGTCTTCTGCGACGCATTGCCGAACGGGTTGTCGATGAGGAGCTTCGCGACAAGCTCGCCCTTCGTACCGTCCGTCACGCCGACGATGCGCGAGCGCTTGAGGTCGTTGACATCGGCGATGACGGCGCCGAAGCAGCCGAGCCTCTCTTTGAGACGCGCGACGACATCCTCCGGATCACGCGGCCCGTAGACGATATGCTTGTCGAAAGGCGGCATCGTCCCCGTCACATCGTCGATAAGCGCCGTCTGCTCGCCGCCCCATTTATAAAAAAGGCCGCTCTTTCCCACAAGCTTGCCCAAGGAGCCCGCGAAGAGCGCGGCGGCGACGCGCCACTTGCCCTCGACGTTCATCAAGGACTGCATGCCGTGCGGACTCGCGAGGCTGCCGACATCCGGGATGAAGCGGCAGCAGAACTGCGCGACGCGCGAAATCTTCAGATCCTCGGGACGCACGATGCGTCCCTGCGTGATGGCGACGACGCTCTCTGCCACAGAAATCACGTCATCCTCGCCGATCTTGCCGCGCGTATACCTCTCCACGCAGTCGATGATGTCATCCCTGTCCGTCAGAATGCGCGTAGGAACGGGCAGAATCTCTACTTTCTCTTTCATGTTCGCCCCTCCTCAATCGTCCGCCAGCGTCACGCCGACGAGCGCGGCAACCTCCGCCGCATGCACGGGAATCGTCACCTTCGAATAACGCCACGGCCGTCTGCCTGTCTCCTGATAGATGAGCTCCACTGGGAAATCGACCATGTGTGTGACCGCCTCCTTGATGCTCCTGCCCTTTCGTGCCGTAAGCGTCACATACGCTTTGACGAAGATGCTTTCCCCCGCTTCGATGAGCACCGCCTCGAAGTAATCATCCTCGCGCGGCGCGCCCTCTCGCTCGGCTCTGCCGCGCACTTCAAGCCCGTCGTACTGTTCGTAGGGCACGAGCGGACGCACAAGGGCGTCCATGATCGTGCCGACCTGCTTGCCGACATTGGCGAACTCCAGCTTCGTGACGAGCGTCACGCTTTTTTCATCCTGCGCCGTTACTTCGAGGGGCGTGCGCTCCGTAAGCTTCACGACGACCTCTTCCGTTCCCTCCTTGGCAAAGAAGAGTTTCACCACGATGATGCAAAGGAAAATCGTAGCGAGAACAACACCGATTGCAATATACAACTTTCAAGACCTCCCAAAGCTTCCTGGCGAACGTTCAGAGATTTTCTGCGCCCATCGGCGCATCCTCCGAAAGCGCGGCATGAAGCTTTTCATAAAACTCTGCAGGCAGTTTCGTGATGCGCCCCGTCTCTCGGCTCGTGAAGACGTTCTGCGTATGACCGAGGACGAGCAATGCGTCGTCCGCCACGCGCCGCACTTCGTAGTCGAATGCCATCTTGACCTTTGTCAGCGCCGTCGGGCGCGTGACGATGGCGAGTTCATCGTCGAACTTGCCTGAGGCGACGAATTTTGCGCTGACATCGGTCAGCGGAAAGACGTAGCCCGCCTCCATCAGATCGCCCAATGTGATGCCGAGCGCGCGCAGGAACTCGACCCTGCCGATCTCGAACCAACGAATGTAGTTCGCATGATGCACGACGCCCATGGCGTCCGTATCGTAGAAATTCACACGATGGTATGCCTTGACCTCCATGACGCTCTCCATCAGCGAAACAGGTGACTGACCGAACGATGCTCCTGTATGCTGATGAGCACGTCGCCGATAGCGTCCGCCATCGAGAGCACGACGATCTTGTCTGACTTCTTGTCGCCCAAAGGAATCGTGTCCGTGACAATCAGCTGCTTGAGCACCGACGCGTTGATGCGCTCGATGGCAGGATCGGTCAGGATCGCATGGGAACAGGCGGCGTAGACTTCTTTTGCACCAAGCTTTGCAAGTGCCTTCGCCCCCTCGCAAAGAGAGCCTGCCGTGTCGACGATGTCGTCGATGAGGATTGCCGTCTTGCCCTCGACGTCGCCGATGAGGTTCATGACCTCCGCCACGCCCGGCTGCGGGCGGCGCTTCTCGATGATGGCGATCGGTGCGTGCAGGCGGTCGGCAAGATTTCGCGTGCGCGTGACGCCGCCGAGATCGGGTGAGACGACGACGGCATTTTCGAGATTGTGCTCCTTCAGATACGCGGCGAGGACGGGAGCCGCTCCGAGATGATCGACGGGAATGTCGAAGAAGCCCTGGATCTGACCTGCATGCAGGTCGACCGTCACGACGCGCGAGACGCCCGCCGTCTCCATGAGGTTCGCGACGAGCTTCGCCGAGATCGGCTCGCGCCCGCGCGTCTTGCGATCCTGACGCGCGTAGGCGTAGTACGGCACGACGGCCGTGATGCTGTGCGCCGACGCCCTTTTACAGGCGTCCGTCATGATGAGAAGCTCCATGAGATTGTCGTTGACCGGCTGCGAGGTCGGTTGAATGATAAAGATGTCCTTGCCGCGAATGCTCTCGCTGATCATCACCTGCGTCTCGCCGTTATTGAAATGACCGACGTATGCATCACACAGCGGCACGCCGATGTGCGCTGCGATTTTTTTCGCGAGATCGGGGTTGGCGTTGCCCGTCATGATGCATAGGTTGTCAAGGTTCGTCATTTTCTGGTAGCCTCCATTTCTTCTTTGCGCTTGTCCGCCCAGCCCGTGATATTCTTCTGGTGGGCGCGCGCGATGGCGAGATCGCCTGCGGGGATGTCCTTCGTGATCGTCGACCCTGCGCCGATGTAGGCGCCGTCGCCGACGCTGACGGGTGCGACGAGGTTCGAGTTGCAGCCGACGAAAGCGCCGTCGCCGACCTTCGTGCGGAACTTCTGCCTGCCGTCGTAATTGACCGTGATCGTGCCACAGCCCATGTTGACGCCCGCACCGATGTCGGAATCGCCGATATACGAGAGATGCGGCAGCTTCGTCCCCTCGCCGACGACGGAGTTCTTGACCTCGACGAAATTGCCGATCTTGACGTGCGCGGCGATTTTCGTCGCGGGGCGAAGATGAACGTACGGGCCGAGCGTCGCACCGTCGGCGATTTCGCATTCATGCGCATAGCAGAAATGCGCCGTGACATGCGCGCCGACCTTCACGTCCTGAAAGCGCGAATTGGGGCCGATCTCACAGCCCTCGCCGATGACCGTCGCACCCTCAAGCCACGTGCCCGGATAGAGAACGGTGTCGCGGCCGACGATGACATCGACGTCGACATAGGTCGTATCGGGATCCATGAGTGTCACGCCCTCTGCCATCAGCGCCTCATTCTTGCGGCGGCGCAGGATCTTCTCCGAAGCGGCGAGCTGGGCGCGCGAGTTGACGCCGAGCGTTTCCTCGTAGTCGTCGGCCGTGGCGGCGAAAATCTTCTCGCCCTTCTTTCGGAGGATTTCGAGCACGTCGGGCAGATAGTACTCGCCCTGTGCATTGTCATTTTTGACCTCGTGCAGAGCGGCGAAAAGGTCAGGCGCTTCAAAGCAATAGATGCCCGAATTGACCTCGCGCACATTGCGCTCCTCTTCCGTCGCGTCCTTGTGCTCGACGATCCTTTCCACCGTGCCGTCTGCGGCGCGGATGATGCGGCCATATCCCGTCGCATCGGGCATGACAGCGGTCAGCACGGTCGCCTTCGCGCCTGCTGCCGCGTGTTCTTTCGCGAGCTTCTTGAGGAGCTTCCCCGTCAGGAGCGGCGTGTCGCCGCAGAGCACAAGAACCGTGCCCTTTTCCTCGCGCAGCAGCGGTTCCGCCTGCAAGACGGCATGCCCCGTGCCGAGCTGCTCTTCCTGTGTGACGAAATCCGCCTCGCCCGCAAGCGCCTTTTCCACCGTCTCGCCGCCGAATCCCACGACGACGATATTGCGCACGGCGCCCGCCTCCTTCGCGGCCGCGAGCACATGGGCGAGCATCGCCTTGCCGCCCGCCTTGTGCAGCACCTTCGGCAAAGACGACTTCATGCGCGTCCCCTTGCCCGCCGCCAATATGACTGTTGTCAGATCTGCCATTCGTTCAGCCTCCATTGCTCAAAGACATTTCCTCAGCATCGTTCTCAGGAAACTCCGCAGCCAATCCCTGCAGAGTTCTGGACGCATCCTTTCCTGCCATCTTTTAGATGCCGGCATTCTTCGCCGCCTCCATGCTCAGAAGAAGCGTACGCTCCGCCTTTTCCATATGGGCTTCCGCCGCCTGCTTCGCGCCCTGCACGTCACCCTGCGCAATCGCGTCGACGATCTCTCTATGCTCCTCAAGCGTCTCCTTGAGACGACCCGGAAACGACATCGAGGCGGAACGAAAGCGCGTGAGCTGCTCACGCAGGTTCGAGATGATGCCGACGAGACGCGTGTTGCGGCTCGCCTGATAGAGGAGGTCGTGAAAGCGCATGTCCGTTTCCACGATCTTTTCCATGTCGCCCGCCTCGATCTGTCCGCCGATGGCGACGAGGAGACGCTGCAGGCTTTCCAGCTCATTCTCCGTGATGCGCTCTGCCGCAAGGGCGCAGGCGAGCGAATCGAGCGCCGTGCGGATCTCGAAGACATCGTTGACGTCGCGAATGGAAAGGTTCGCGACGTAGGTGCCGCGCCGAGGCATCATGACGACGTAGCCTTCGAGTTCGAGCTTTCGGATCGCCTCGCGCACGGGCGTGCGGCTGACGCCAAGTTCTTCGGCGAGCTGGATCTCCATGAGCCTCTGTCCTGGCGCAAGCGTGCCGCTCTTGATCGCATCGCGCAGAGCCTCAGCAACCACCTCGCGCAGAGGCTGGTAGCTGTCGAGGCGGATCGGTGCGAGCTTTGTTTCCTGTCCCATCGTTTTTCCCCCCCGCACAGGTACGGCGCTTCAGAACATCTGCGCCCCCTGCGTCTTTGTGCAAAAGACGGCGGCATCCGTCTCTTCGCGCAGTCTCTTCGCCAGATTCTGCGCCGCCCCCTCGCTTTCCATCAGTGCGAAGACCGTCGGCCCTGAGCCGGACATCATGGCAGCGAGTGCGCCCTGCTCCAGCATCCTTTCCTTCAGACGACGGACCTCCTCATGCTCCTCTATGGTAACACTTTCGAGCACATTGCACAACTCCCGGCAAATGCGCAAGCGATCGCCCGCACCGATGGCGGCGAGCATCTTCTCCGTGTCCGGGTGCCGCACCGCCTTCTGCGCATCGTAGCGCCCGTACGCCCAGGCGGTCGAAACGTCGACGGGCGGCTTCGCCAGCACGACGGGAAAAGGCGGCAGATCGGCAAGGCGGCGCAGAATCTCGCCGCGCCCCGTCGCCAGCTGCGTACCGCCCGCAAGACAAAAGGGGACGTCAGAGCCGATCTCGGCTGCAAGCTCCGCAAGCGCCGCCTCATCCAGCCCCTTCTCAAAAAGATCGTTCATCCCGAGGAGCACGGCGGCAGCGTCCGCAGAACCGCCCGCAAGTCCCGCCGCCATCGGAATCGTCTTTTTCAGGCGGATCGCTATGCCGCCCGCCGACGGAAAACGGCGCAAAAAGAGCGCCGCCGCACGCCACGCGAGATTGCTCTCGTCTGCAGCGAGCGTCGCGCCTTCGATCTCCAAAGAAATGCCCTGCGCCGTCTTTTCCAGCTCGACCTCATCCGCGAGCGCGACGGACTGCATGACCATCTCCACCTCGTGATAGCCGTCGGGACGTTTCCCCAAGATATCGAGCGTCAGATTGATCTTCGCCCGCGCCAAAAGCTTCAGCAAAAGAAATGCACCATCCTTCCCTCATATACCGCCATAAATTCTATCAATTTTTTCTCTTTACAGCAAGCCTTAGAAAAAATTTGGTAGGAATTAACCAGCAAAAGGCGAATTAGATAATGTGAATTCTATTTTATTACACCTTGGAAAAGAGGGAATTTTATTATGGATGAAAAGTCTGCAGCACCAGAGGAGGCGGAACGCATCAAAAAGGACGTGCGCTCCTCCCTCCTCATCGTCCTGCCCCTGACGCTTCTGGCATTCGCCTTTTCGCCGGGACTGCTCGCAGCCTCCACATTTGGCATAGACCTAGGGCCGCTCTCTCCCGAGGAGGCGCCGCTCCTCTTTGCAGGAATCGAGCTCTCCCTCGCGCTCGCCATGCTGCTCGCGTGCAAATCCATCCTCGTGCGCGGCGTCCGCCTGCTCTTCAAATCGCCGTGCGCCGATTCACTCATCGTCGTCAGCGCCATCTCCGCCGTCATCGCGAGCCTCCTCCTCATGGTGCAGATGATGCTGACGGGAGAAGCGCTCTTTCACCAGCTTCTCTTCACGCCGCTCGGCCTCTTCCTGACCTTCACGCTCGGCGGCAAATACCTCGAAGTGCGCCTCGCCGCACGGAAGCTCTCGCTCGACGAGGACGAGGGCGTCATGCCGCCGGGCGCAGAGGAGATGATGGCGGAGCATGAAGCCGAGCGCCAGAGGCGCGAGGAGGAGGAACGTCGAAAGAAGGAGTCCGAGGCGCGCTACCGCGAACTCGAAGCGCTGCGCGCCGAGGAGCGCCGTCTCGCCGAGCGGGAAGCGAGGCGTGCGCGAGGCGAGGTGCTGCCCGCAGAGGAAGAGGAAGATGAGCCTGCCGCAAGCGACGCGCCCAGGCAGGAGGAAGCGGCGAAGACGCCCGAGCACACGCCGCTGCTCGCCGTCACGGACAATGCCGCCCTGCGCTTTCTCGCCTTCGGTCTGCTGCTCGCCATCGCCGATGCTGCCCTCTGGCAGACCATGGGACTCGATCTTCTGCAGACGGCGATCTTCTTTTTCTCCGTGCTCTTCTTCGCTTGCCCTGCCGCACTCTTCTTTGCCTCCTCGTTCGCCCTGCCCGAAGCGCTGAAAAAGTGCCGCGCCCAGAAGATCTTCGTGAAGAACGCCGGCGTCTTCGGCACGCTCAAGCACATCAGCGCCATCGCGCTCTCGAAGAGCGGCGGCATCACCGAAGGCAGGCCGTTCCTCGCGACCATCGTCGGCGAGGGGCTTTCCGACAGTGCGATCCTAGGACTCGCCGCGAGCGCGGAAAACGGCGTCTCCCATCCGCTCGCACGCGTCCTCGTCGCCAGCGCTGTCAGTCGGGGCGCTCGCCTCATGCGCGTTTCGGCGACGAGCAGCATCCCCGGCAAAGGCGTCGAGGCGCTGATCAACGGCAGAGCCGTACGCCTCGGCAAGCGCGAATGGCTCGAAGAAGAGGGCGTCCAGATCAGCAATTCCCTCTTGACGCAGGGCGATCAATTCGCCTCGCGCGGCAAGATCGTCATCTATCTCGCCACGGGCAAGATCGCCAAGGGCCTCCTCGTGTTCTCTGACGAGGCGCGAAGCGACATGCCGCGCACGATCCGCCTGCTGGAATCTCTGGGCGTCCAGACCGTGATGATGACGGGCGACTGCCGCACTGCGGCAAAGCGCACGGCAAAGGATGCCGGCATCTCCGTCTACCGCGCCGATCTTGCGCCCGCCGACAAGGCGAAGGAGGTGCAGATGCTTCAGGCGCACGGTCACTCTGTCGCCCTGCTCGCCGCCAAGAAGGAGGACGCGGAGGCAGCCTCGATGGCTGACGTCGTGCTCGCCATGCAGACGAGCGAGAGCGAGATCGCACCCGACATCCTCATCGCCTCAGGAGATCCCTCGCACATTCCCCAGCTCATCACTCTTTCACGGAAGATCGTCCGCGCCGTGCACCTCGCGCTTTCTCTCGCCTTCCTCGCCGCCGTCCTGGCGGCCGTCCTGCTGCATGCCTCGCTCTTCTTCCTCGGCGACCTGCGCTTTTTGCCGCTGCTCTCCGTCCTCTCCATGCTCGCGGGCATCGTCGCAGCGACGCTCGTACCGCTCGGACTCAAGGGCTTCAAATTCGCGCCGCACACGCTCGACTACTGAGCTTCAAGGAGCACGAAACATGCGAGTATATCTCCTCTTCGCGGGGGCGGCTTTCTTCAACAATTTCAAGGAAACGCTGAGTTTGCCTGAAATCCCTTAAAAAAGTACGGTGATTTCCTTATCCAAAGATTCAAATTCACCGATACACTTATGCCTTGTTTTTTGCTGTCCCTTGTTTTATAATGGACGCATAAAAAATAATTATTTTCTGAAAGGAAGGGGTATCATCCTATGAGCACGGCTGTCCTATCACAATGGCAGTTTGCCATCACCTCGACGTATCATTTTCTCTTCGTCCCGCTGACGCTGGGGCTGACATTCTTCCTGGCACTTCTCGAAACCTGTCATGTCCGCACGAAGGACGCGCAGTGGAAGAAGGAAAGCCGCAAGCTGCTGCAATTCTTCAGCACGGTCTTCCTCATCAACTTCGCCATGGGTGTCGTCACGGGCATCGTACAGGAGTTCCACTTCGGCATGAACTGGTCGGAGTACGCGCGCTTCATGGGCGACATCTTCGGTGCGCCGCTCGCCTTGGAGGCACTCTCCGCCTTCTTCCTTGAGTCGACGTTCCTCGGCATCTGGATCTTCGGCTGGGATAAATTGTCACCGAAACTTCACTGCGTGACGATGTGGCTCGTCGCCATCGGCGGCAACCTCTCGGCGCTCTGGATCATCGTCGCCAACTCCTTCATGCAGCATCCGACGGGCTATGCCATCGAAGGCGGCCGTGCCGTCATGACGGACTTCGGCGCTCTCCTCTCGAATCACTACGTCATCGGCGAGATCACGCATACGTTCTTCGCGGGCATGTCGACGGCGGGCGTCCTGCTCGCAGCGATCACCGCCTATAAGATCCTTCAGGGAGGCCCTGCCGCCGACCTCTTCCAGAAAGCCATGAAGGGCATCCTCGCCTTCACGCTCATCGGCCTTCTTGGCGTCGCGGGCGCCGGCCACATGCACGCCCAGTACCTGAAGGACGTCCAGCCCATGAAGCTCGCCGCCATGGAGGCTCTGTGGGAGACGGAAGATCCCGCGCCGTTCGCCGCCTTCGCCATCATCAACGAGGACAAGATGCAGAACGACTTCGAGATCACGATTCCCGCGATGTTCTCCTTCATGGTCTACAATAAGCCTGCCGGCGAAATCAAGGGCATCCGCGACCTGCAGGAAGAAGCCGTCCAAATGTACGGCTCGGACAACTACGTGCCGAACGTCACGGCGCTCTTCTGGGCGTTCCGCATCATGGTCGGCACGGGCGGCCTCATGATTCTCATCACGGGCGCAGCGCTCCTCCTCGCGATGCGCGGCAAGCTCGCAGACAAGCGCTGCATGCTCAAGGTGCTGCTCTACAGTCTGCCGCTTCCCTTCATCGCCAACTCCGTCGGCTGGTTCGTCACCGAATCGGGACGTCAGCCTTGGATCGTCGTCGGCCTGCAGAAGACGGTCGACGCCGTCTCCCCGAACCTCACCGCAACGGATATATGGCTGACGATCATCGGCTTCACGCTCATCTATCTCGTGCTCATCGTCTTCGCCCTCGGCGTTGCGATCCGCTTCATCAAGACCAGTCCTTCGCCGGAAAGGAGTGCAGCATAATGGATTTGAACATCTTATGGTTTGTCCTGATCGTCGTGCTCTTCACGGGCTTCTTCTTCCTTGAGGGCTTTGACTACGGCGTCGGCATGCTGCTGCCCTTCGTCGGCAAGACCGATGAGGAGCGCCGCATCACGCTGCGCACGATCCTGCCCGTATGGGACGGAAACGAAGTGTGGATGATCACGGCGGGCGGCGCGAGCTTCGCGGCCTTCCCGCACCTTTACGCGACGATGTTCAGCACGTTCTACCTCGCGCTCTTCTTGATGCTCGTCGCGCTCATCCTGCGCGGCGTCGCTTTTGAACTGCGCGGACACAAGGACTCCGCCGTCTGGCGCAGCGGCTGGGACAAGTGCATCGTCTTCGGCAGCGTCGTTCCCGCCTTCCTCTGGGGCGTCGCCGTGACCGACCTCATCGCAGGCCTTGCCATCGACGCGAACATGACGTACACGGGCGGCTTCTTCGGTCTGCTCTCGCCCTATTCCATCGTCGGCGGCCTCGCCTTCGTCTTCGTCTTCGCCTTCCACGGTGCGGCATTTTTGACGATGCGCCTCGCCGACCGCCACCTCATCATGCGCGTGCAGGACGTGGCGAAAAAGGCCGGCGCTCTCGCCGTCGTCTTCTTCGTCTTGTGCATGGGACTCACCTACGTCTATACCGACCTCTACGCGAATCCCTTCGCTGCGGGCGCTCTCGTCCTCGCCGCCGTCGTCTTCCTCGCTTCCTATGCGAATGTGATCAACAAGGCCTCGACGAAGGGCTTCGTCTGCAGCGGCCTCGCCGTCGCCCTGACGGTCGTCGCCTTCTTCCTCGGGCTCTTCCCGCGCCTCATGGTGTCGAGCCTTTCGCCCGAGTACAGCCTGACGATCTACAATGCGTCTTCGACGCCCTACACGCTGTCGATCATGACGATCGCTGCCGGCTGCCTCGTCCCGATCATACTCTGCTATCAGATCTGGACGTACTACATCTTCCGCAAGCGCGTGACGGCTGCCGACGCCAACCACCACGGCTATTGAGCAGCACATGAAGAACAGTCTGCTCTTCCTCACGCTCAAGGAAAAAAAGCATATCGTCCTCTGCCGCGCCTTGCTCGAAGCGCTCTCGGGCGTCTTCGTCATCGCGGCGGCATGGCAGACGGCTTCCGTCGTCAACGCGGTCTTCCTCCATGGCGCGGGAATGCACGAAACAGCATCAGATTTTCTGGTGCTGTTTTTGTGCGTCCTGGGCGCGGCTCTCCTGCGTCTGCCCAAAAGCAGCCTGGAAGACCGTCTGTCCGAGCACATGCGCCTCTTCTGCCGCAAGACGCTGCATCGTGCGCTTCTTGCCGAGGGGCGCGATACGCACGGCGTCCTGACCCTGGCGTTAGAACGCGTGGATGCACTCGAGCCGTGGTTTCATACCGTCGTTCCGACGGCCATATCGTTCGCCGTGCTCGTGCCCTTCATCCTCGCAGTCAGCGCCGTCTTCGATCCGCTCTCGGCATTGCTCTTTTTCGCGACGCTCCCCATCGCGCCCTTCTTGCTCATGCTCATCGGCAAGGCGACGCGCCGCGCGAGCGAGCGCCAGTGGTCGAAGATGGAGGCTCTGACCGCGGGCTTCGGCGAGATGATCCGCGCGGCGATGACCTTGAAGCTCTTTCGCCGCACGGAATCTGAAGGTGCACATCTAAAGGCAAGCAGCCGCTCCTTTTCCGAAGCATCACTCGCCGTCCTGCGCCTCGCCTTCGTCTCCTCCTTCGCGCTCGAACTCATCACGACGCTCTCGATCGCACTGATTGCCGTATCGATCGGCCTCAGACTCATCGACGGACAGATCAGCTTTCCTACGGCATTCTTCGTGCTGATTCTCGCGCCGCTCTTCTACCAGCCGCTGCGAGAAGGCGGCATCGCCTTTCACGCCGCCATGGACGCGCACACGGCAGCAAAGGCGCTCCTGCCGTGGCTCGCCGCTCCCCTCGACAGAGAAGACGGCAGGTGCGATCAGATTCTCGTGCCACCGCGCCTCCTTGCCGAAAAACTTTCCTATCGCTATCCGCTGACACAAGAAGCCGTCCTCCAAGGGCTCGATCTCAACTTTCGCGCGGGCAAGAAGACCGCACTCATCGGCGCGAGCGGTGCGGGCAAGACGACCCTGCTCAATCTTCTCGCCGGTCTTCTCACGCCGACCGAAGGAACGATCGTCCTGCAGGACGGCGCAGGCGACGGAAAGTCTTATGACCTCGCGCATCTTTCGCCTGCCTCGCGCCGCGCGCTCATCACCTATGTGCCGCAGGAAACGCATGTATTCAACGCGACGCTCGCCGAAAACATCAGCCTGTGGCAGGAGGGCGCGACGAAAAGCGCCGTGAGCGCCGCCCTTGAGCAAGCGGCGCTCGGCGGCTTCCTGGCAGCGCTTCCCCACGGGCTTGCCACGCCGCTCGGCGCGGGCGGACATCCGCTGTCCGCCGGCGAGAGGAGACGTCTCGGCCTTGCGCGCGCCTTCTTCCAAGCTCGCCCCCTCGTCATCCTCGACGAAATCACGGCAGGGCTCGACGAAGAGACGGAAAAGGCGGTTCTCGCCGCCCTCGACGATTTCTCTCACCGCCGCACCTTGATCCTCGCCTCGCATCGTCCCGCGCTCATCGCTTGGGCCGATCATATCATCGACATAGGAGGTGATGCCGAATGACGGAAATCCTGCATCTCATGCGCCTCGCTTCTCCTGCCAAAGGACTGCCCGCGCTTCTCGCGGCATTCTTCGCCGCACTCTCGGGTATCGCGCTCATCGGCGCCGCCGCGTGGATCATCGCGAGCGCCGCACTCGCGCCGCCTCTCTCGGCGCTGACGCTCGGCATCACCTGCGTGCGTGCCGCAGGCGTCGCGCGCGCCGTCTTCCGCTACCTCGACCGCCTTCTCTCGCACCGTCTCGCCTTCGCCTGCTACGAAAAGCTGCAGCTTCTGACCTACCGTCAAGCGGCAGAAAAGCTGCCGCTCAAGGAGGGCGCAATGCGCGAGGGCGAATTCCTGCACGACCTTCTGACGGGCTGCGAGACGCTGCGAAACTTCTACCTGCGCACCGTGCCGCCGCCGCTCCTCGCGGGACTCGTCGCGTTCTTCACCGCTGCCGCGCTCCTGCCGCTTTCCGCACTCGCAGCGGCCCTCGTCGCGGCGCTTTACCTGCTGCACCTCGCCCTGCCCCTCCTGCTCAAAGAAGAAAGCCTGCGCGAGGAAAGCGCTGCCTATCGGGACACGCTCCTCGACCTCGTCGACGGGCGCACCGAACTTCATCAGGCGGGCGCACTTCCCCTTGCCCGGCAGATGCTCGACGACGCTGCCAAAACCTTTCAGGAAAAACAGTCGGAAAAGCGCCAAAAGCGCGAGCGCCTGTTCACGCTGCTCGACGCCTCGCGCGTCATTCTCTGGGTTGGGCTGCTGCTGCTCCTCCTGCCCCATGCGCAGGCCGGCGAGATCAGCGGCATCGAATACGCCGTCTGGGCACTCGCCCTTGAGGCCGCTCTCGCCGAATACCGCGCTCTTCCCGCCGCCATTCTCGGCGCCTCAGCCGCACGACAAGCGGCACAGAATATCCTGCCCTCGAAAGGCGAGATGCAGCCGGAAGCAGCTCCAACGAAAGAAATGGCGACAAGAACGCCGCCAATGCCGGCGCTTCCCGCCGCCGACAGCGCCGTCCCCCTCTTGGAAGCACGAAACATCAGCTTCGCCTATCAGGCGGGACTGCCTGTGCTCGAAAACCTCACCTTCTGCATCCGACGCGGCGAGCACACGGCGATCATCGGCGAGAGCGGCGCGGGCAAGACGACGCTCGCGAGCCTTCTCCTGCGCCTCTGGGACATCGACAGCGGCACAATTTTCTATAGCGGCGTAGCCCATACTTCTCTGACGGCAGACGCAGTGCGCTCCCTCTTCGGAGTCTCCTTGCAGGGCAGCTATCTCTTCAGCACGTCGGTGCGCGACAACTTCCTGCGTCTGCACGAAAGCATCACGGAAGACACGATGTGGCAATCGCTCGAAACGGCACAGCTCGCCGATGTCGTGCGCTCCCTGCCGCAAGGACTCGACGAACCGCTCGGCGAAAACGCCTCGCGCCTCTCAGGCGGCCAGAGAAGCCGTCTCTTAACGGCACTGGCGCTCGCCGCAGACGCTCCCCTGCTGCTGCTCGACGAGCCGACGGCAGGCCTCGACGCCGCACGCGGCGCAAAACTCATCGCCGCCGTGCTCGAAACCCTCGACAAAAGGGGCGGCACGCTCATCGTCATCACCCACGACCTGCCGCTCCTCAGCCGCATGAAACAGGTTATTTCGCTCTGAAGCGTACGGATCATCAACTTGCACACCAACGAGAGTATGCTATACTAAAGGTGGCAAACATGGATAACATCAAGGCACACGAAATCCCCCCAAGCTGCCATCTTTGGGGGGATTTCTAGTCTCATTGTGCAGAAAGCCCATCGTGTCCACTGTATAAATACACAAAGGCAGAAAAAACTTGCATATTTTCTGGCTTTATACTATACTGTCAAAGTACTTTACAATTATTAAAGGAGGAATTTCTTTGTTCAGTTCCATCGGCAGAAAGTATCAGGAAACTGCCTTGATCAAGCTCATCGCCATCGGACTCGTCCTCGGCATCATCGTCGCCGTTGCCTTGCCGCAGGTCGTTCCTGCGATCTCCATCCTCGGCGACCTCTTCGTAAAGGCGCTCAAGGGCGTCGCGCCCGTTCTCGTCTTTGTACTCGTCATGAACGCCATGGCACAGAAGAACGCGGATGCCAGCGCTTCGATGCGCCCCATCGTGCGTCTCTACATCATCAGCACCTTCCTCGCCTCGATGGTCGCCGTCAGCTACTCGTTTCTCTTCCCGACGACGCTCCATCTCGCCGTCGCCTCGTCTGAGGTGTCTCCGCCGAGCGGCATCATCGAAGTTCTGCACAACCTCATCCTGAGCGTTGTCGACAACCCGCTGCACGCCATCGTGACGGCGAACTACATCGGCATCCTCGCATGGGCTGTGCTCGCGGGCGTCGCACTTCATTCAGCGAACGACTCGACGAAGGAGACGATCGCCGACCTCGCCAAAGCTGTGACGAAGATCGTGCAGTGGGTCATCCGCTTCGCCCCCTTCGGCATCTTTGGCCTCGTCGCGAACGCCATCGGCGAAAGCGGCATCGCTGCCCTCATCGGCTACGCGCAGCTCCTCGCCGTCCTTCTCGCCGCATTCTTCTCCGTCGCGCTCATCATGAACCCGCTCATCGTCTTCCTGCACATCCGCCGCAACCCCTTCCCGCTCGTCTGGACGACGCTCCGGGAAAGCGGCATCTACGCCTTCTTCACGCGCAGTTCTGCGGCGAACATCCCCGTGAACCTCTCGCTGTGCAAACGTCTCGGACTGTCGGAGGACACCTATTCGCTCTCCATCCCGCTCGGCGCGACGATCAATATGAGCGGCGCCGCCATCACGATCGCCGTCCTCTCGCTTGCTGCCGCACACACGCTCGGCATCGAGGTCGACATGCCGACGGCGCTGCTCCTCTGCGTCATCTCGACCGTCGGCGCCTGCGGCGCCTCGGGCGTTGCCGGAGGCTCGCTGCTCCTCATCCCCGTCGCCTGCTCGAGCTTCGGCATCCACAACGATGTCGCTATGCAGGTCGTCGGCGTCGGCTTCATCATCGGCGTACTGCAGGACTCGTGCGAAACGGCTCTGAACAGCTCCAGCGACGTCCTCTTCACCGCCACCGCCGAATTTGCCGAACGCGCCAAGGAAGGCACCCTCGAATCCACTGACCTCGTACCGCATCACGAAAGCTGAACGGCATACATACGAAAAGACCTCGGACTGCAAGTTCAAGTCCGAGGTCTTCTCATTTCATTATCGTTCCACACGAATGTCCTTGATGCCGTAATACTGACAAAGGCCATCCTTCGTCACGCCGTTGTCAAAGTCGACGAAGAAGACGTGGCGCAGAGCGCGATTTTTCAAAAGGATGGGTTTCATATAGGCGATCTCCTCGCCATTTTCTGCTGCCTGCTTGACGATGGCGAGGCGCACGTCGTTCTCCTGCTGCATCGCCGCCGTAATGAAGAGCGCAGCGGTCATCGTGAAGAGGCCGATGGATAGAGATGCCACCAGGAGCGTCTTCTTCGCGCGATTCCACAGGCAGTCGCGGACGACAGGATCGCGCAGCACGGCACAGGCGGCGATGAGGATCATGGCGACGGAGCTGAAAGTCGCCCGCGCCGGAAATGTCGGCGCGGCAATCATGACAAAGTTGTTGAAAAGCGCCAGCGCGATGAGGAACGTCGCATAGCGTGCTGCAGGAAAAGCATGGAGCACACTGCGCCACGGAACCGTTCGAGCACTGGCAAGCGTTTCATGCGAGAAACCCAGAGCACGCTTCAAGAGACTGTAGAAGAAGAAGATCGCGAGCCAATAGATCGCCATCTCCTCGAATCCTGCCATGACATTGGTAAAGTGCTCGACGGTGCGTGGCTTATCAAGCCCCAGCGGTGCGAGCACATGGGCGACGAGAAAATCGCGCAGCACATTGGCAAAGAAGCTGCCGTTGAAATAAGAAACGACGAGCAGAACAATGACGGCAAGGCAAAGCATCCTGCCCCAGCCAAAAGCTTGCCCGGAAGGTTCCGCCGTCTCACCGCCAGCCCTTGCATCCTCCGCAAGATGCAGTCGATAGATCCGTCCCGCGGCGATCAGCAGCAAGATGACGGGCAGGAGATAAAGTACCATCTCACCGTTTCCCGCAAACTGGTTGCCGATATGGGTGAAGATTCCTTTGCCGCTTCCCTGCGCGTCGTAGCGCACGAAATTACCGGGCGCCGCCACGAGCAGCACGAGTCCTGCGAGTGCGCCGAAAGCCCCCGCCGGCATCCAAAGGGGCAAGTCGCCCTTGCGCCTCGCCCACCAAGAAAGTCCCGCCGCCAATACGAACACCGTAACGGCAAGGTTTTCCACCGACCAACCCGCCAGGACGCCAAGCGCAAACATCGGCGCGATGAGCCAATGTCTTGCAGGCGTATCTCCCTTATCGATTGTTTTGCAATGAAGATTGTACGGCACGAGAAAGAGGGCGGCAAAAACAGACGACCAAAGGTAAACCGTCGACCCGCTCTTCCACACAGCTACTTCTCCAAAATGAGGAAGCGCGAGCCAGGCGAGAATTCCCATGACAGCTAGGAGCCCCGGCTCCTGCCAGAATCTCCAATCGCGTCGGGCATGAATCACAAGCAGCACAATAAAGGCAAGAAACACCAACGCATTGGCAAAATCAAAGAGCCCCTTCCCGCCCCACAGGAACAGATCGAGGCAGAATACCGTCACCATACGTCCACCGTGAAAGAGATAGTGACGCCAAAGAGATTCCACTACATCGGAAAAGGATATGATATGCTCATGCGTCAGCCAAATCATCGAGTAGTCATAATCATCACGATGCAATGGCATCAGATGATTGAGTCCATACATCAGCAGGAAGATAACAGCTGCCACGAGCACAGTACGCCAAAATTCATTACGTCTCATCCGAGCGACTCCCTTCCTCCCAAGAACTCGCGATCTGTCTCTCCAGAGGATCTGACGGCGTATACAAGATTTTTTTGCCATCGGCTTCTGCAACGAGATAAATCGGGCGTTGCTTGCTCTCCATAAAGACACGGCTCAAATACTCTCCCATAATTCCAAGGGAAAGCAACTGCACTCCGCCCAAAAAAAGCATCACCGTCATCAGCGTCGGATAACCAGCCACGGGATCGCCATAAAGCAGCGCATTGATAAGGACGACAAACATATAAGATATAGCGAGAAGCGAGACGGCCAGTCCCAAAAAAGTCGTCATACGCAAAGGCGCTGTTGTAAACGAGGTCAAACCTTCTACAGCGAGATTATAAAGTGCAAAATAATTCCAAGTCGTCTTTCCTGCCGCCCTCGGCTGCACATGGAACGAGAGTTCCTTCTTGCGAAAACCAATCCACGTGAAGAGCCCTTTCGTAAATCGCTGATTCTCGCGCATAAGGCGCAATGCAGCAACGCAGCGGCGATCCAAAAGGCGGAAATCTCCCACATTGCGTTGTATCTCACAGCGGCTGACAGCCTGAAGAATACGATAAAAAAGATTTGTCATCGTACGCTTAAAAACAGTCTCATCACTTCGATCCGTGCGCTTCATGCATACATCGTCATAACCCTTGCGCCACCAAGAAATCATCTCGGGAATACGCTCTGGCGGATGCTGGAGATCTGCATCCATGAGGATGACAGCATCTCCCTCGGCAGCATCAAGACCAGCCAGCATTGCTGACTCCTTACCAAAATTGCGTGAAAGACTTCTATAGTGAACATTCGGATCTCCTGCGGAAAGTTCCCGCAGGATCTGCAAGGTATCATCCGTACTTCCATCATCCACAAAAAGGCAGGAAAAAGAACAATCGTGCAAATCCCGCAGCACATTCGATAGCTTCGCATAAAACTGCCGCAAAACCTCTTGCTCATTGTAACAGGGAACAACGATCACGATCTTGTCCATGAATCTATATCATCCCCTTTCCCAATGCCTGAAAGTTCACGATCTCAACGCCCTCTTCTGCCGCCAGCTTCGCGACCTTCGGCGAGAGGATCGCGCCAAGCTCCGCTTCGAAGTCGTGCTGCCAACCCGAGGCGCGCACGATTTCCTCATTCGCCGTGCCCGGATGCATCATGACCTCGGTCACACCCTCTCGAAGGTTCTTGATCGCATGAAGCAGCTCCGTCTCATCGACGGCCTCGCCCGCGACGATGCCCGCAAAATGATTGGGCACAAAAATCCCCGCCTTCCTCGCCAGACTCGCGGCGTTCCTCGCGAGGAGCGCAAGTCCGGCGCGGCCTGCGAACTGGCCGATGCCGCCGAACTTTCCGGCAAAGAGCGGCGCAAACGGTGCGCGAAGCGCGGGGATCCCCGCCTCGCGGCAAAGCCCGATGACGATTTCGATGATTCCCGGCAGGACGTGCATGTGCTGATGGCTGTCGGCATGATCGAGCGAAAGTCCCGCCGCCTCAAACTTTTTCAACTGCGCGGCAAGCTCGGCGCGCACCTCCGCCAGGTGCACGCCGCCCTTCGCATAGCGCTTGGAAAAAGCGCCATAGTTCGGCAAAAAGACGCCGCTTTCATCGACGAGTGACGGAATCTCCTCGGGTGGCAGGACGGGAAAACCATCGACCAGCGTGAAGTGTATGCCAAGACCGAGTTTCGGCAGGCGTCGCACGCGCTCCGCTGCGTCCTCGAACGCCGCGCCGCCCGCCATCAGCGTCGCCGAACGCAGCACGCCCATCTCGACACCCTTTTCCACCGCCTCATTGATGCGCACATGGCGACCGAAATCATCGGCATTGACGATCATCCGCTTCAATATTTCCTCACATCCATTCATACAGGACAGATTTTTTCCTTCGTACATCTTGATTATACCGCAAGAAGAAGATGTTTTGCAAACGGCAGGGAATCGCAGGCGAAGGTCGAATATAAAAAGGTCGAATATAAAAGTGTATATGAGAGATTCAAGGGAGGATTCATCCGTGACAAAAGAGGATTTTGATGCGCTCGTCGCCCTTGTGCTCGCGAGCAAGAGGAAACCGCCCGAGGCGCTTTTTGCGAGCGGCTTCGGCGACTGGCATGCGCGCGCACGGCTCGGCCATTTTCTTGCCATGCAGGAAATCGGCAAAGCCCAGGAGGCGCGGGAGCTTTTCTGCTCCGTTCTCGATGAGGACGTCGACGAGGGAAACAGCGAGGATATCGAAGAAAAGATCTTCGCCCTGCAGCGCCTCAGCGAAATCGAGCATGCGGCGAAGGAGAACGAAGATGCGCTCACCCATATAAACCTCGCGATCGAGCTTGCTGAAGAGACGGACTATCTCTACAAGTTCATCCTGCGCGGCGAGCTTTGGGCAGCGCGTTGGAACATCCTGCACGCGATGGGACGCGCCGCCGAAGCCGAAGCCGAATGTGATGAGCGCATCGCCGCCTACGAGAATATTCCTGTCAAGCACAACAGCTATCTCTATTACGGCTACCGCTTCAAGGCACAGCTCGCCGCCGAGCGCGGCGTCGTCCTCGTCGCAAAGGACTACATGCACATGGCGCTTCACGAGATGGAGATTCCCGCAGAATACGAAGACGCACTCGAAAAGGCGTTCTCCGCCACGCATGAGAACGCCTCTTGGATCTTGAACGAAATTGACCGCGCAACACCGCGCCCCGAGCTTCTTGCCTGGGATATTTAAGAAAGCATCCGATTACTCGGGCGCATCGAACGCTTGATTCGCACGATTCTTCAAAGCACTGCTTTTTTGCGCCGCTGCCCGAAGAATCGCTTCATGATGGCTCTGCATTCGTCCTCTAGGACGCCTGCACGCATCTCCAGCTGATGGTTGAGCGCGGGATGGCAGACGATGTTGAAAAGCGACTCGCACGCGCCCGCCTTTGCATCCGTTGCACCGTAGACGACGCGATCGACGCGGCTCATGACGAGCGCGCCCGCACACATCGGGCAAGGCTCGATCGTAACGTAGAGCGTCAGCCCCGAAAGGCGCCAGCGGCCAAGCTTCTTCGCCGCTTCCTGCAGAGCGATGATCTCGGCATGTGCCGTGCCGTCGTGCCAAGTTTCGCGCATATTGTGCGCACGCGCGACGACCGTGCCAGCCGCATCGACGAGCACGGCGCCAATGGGCACCTCGCCCGCTTGGAAGGCCTCCTGCGCCTCCTTGAGCGCCTCCTTCATAAAAGTGACGTCATCCAGCATGAATTCGACTCACAAGCCCGCGCAGGTCAAGCGCCTGCCGGTTCCGATAGAAGAGCGACTGCGTAGCGCGGTGCACATCGAGATGATAGGCGTCTTGCTCCGCCTCTTTCTCCCTTTCCTCGCGATTCTTCTTATTCTTCTCCATCGCCGACTCGAGCATGCGCTTGAAGTTTTCCTTCTTGTTCCCGCTCTCGCCGTCCTTCGCCTCGCGGCGACGTACATCATAGACGGCGCCCTTCATGCGTGCGATCTTTTCAACCTTGTCAATCATGGCGGACACCTCCTGAAAATGAAAAAGGATTCCATCAAAGGAAAATCGTTTTCCCTTATGCCCCTTATATCGTTCAAAATAGTCTGCACCTTAATAAAAAACCTACGTTTTTTAGGCTTTTTGTCTTATTAGATTTCTCCAAGAAAGGAGTCATTCATGACCACAGTTCAACCACAAAACACACTTCCTGCCAATACGGCGCAGCTTACCTACCGTTTCCTCGCGGCAGTCTGCCTCATCGTCTTCCTGCTCTGGCTCGCAGGACTCGTCTTCCTTGAGCCCGATCCCTACGCGCTCTACATCTTCACAGGAATCATTCTCGCCGTCGTCACGCTGGCCGCCGGAAGCAGTGCACGCGGACCGAAGGCGGCCACGATGAAAAGTTCGGAAAAAGTCGAATTTCTCAAGAGTCTGCCCGAATCCTTCCAGATCTTCACGAACGTGAGCATCGGCGTGCGCACGAACCTCGATGCTGTCATCGTCGGAGCGAACGGCGTCTTCATCGTCGACGTCAAGACGCGCTCGGGCAAGATCGAGCCGACGGCAGGCAGCGACTGGATTCGTCACAAGGTCGGCAGCAAGGGCACGCCGTATCGCGTGCCGATGAAGAATCCCCTGCAGCAGATGAAGCGCAACATCCGCGAACTGCAGTCGTACCTCGCCTCCTGCGGCGTTCGCCCGTGGATCGACGGCAGCGTCTGCTTCACGCGTGCAGAATTCGAAGAACAGATCGAGGGCTGCTACACGTCGGAAGAGGCGGTGCTCGAGCATATCAAGAGCTTCCCCGACGAGCATCCGCTGTCCGATGAAGAACAGAAAACGGTTGCCGCAGCGCTCGCGGAACGACTGTAACCTGCGCACGCCAGCACTCGCTTTGCGTGCAGGAAAAAAGGAGCCGACCGGCTCCTTTTTTCATATCCCTTTCACACTTTCCGGCAGATGGAACTTCATCACGTCGCCTCCGCCTGCAGGCTGGATCGTCAGCACGGAGGGATGCTCGTCCGCATCGAGCTTGAAGACGAGGCTCGCCGTCGCCGCTGCCCCCGGTGGGATGTCGACGGCGTTGAACACGGGCGTCTGTCGCGCAGCGAGAGCCGCCATACCGTCCTTCGATACACTGTGACGCTCCTGATCGCTGTCCGTGAGCGATATTCCCTGCGGCACGACGCTCACGGGCTGCTTGTCAGCATTCGCGATCGAAGCCTTGACGATGAGGAATGGCCCATCCTCCTTCGCGCCCTCGATCGATTCGGCGCGCTTCGCCTCCACGATCATGACCTGCAGCGAATACGGACTCTTACCTTCCTTCTTTTCCTTTTCCTTGTCCGCTTCTTCCTTCGCCTTTTCCTGCGCTTCCTTCACGTCCTTGGCGTCCACAGCGGCCGCTTCGCCGCCCTTCGCCGCCTTCCCTTCCTGCGCCTTCTCCTGAGACGATGTGCTCGCCGCCTGCTGCGAACTGCCTGCAAGAAGCCTTGCACTGCCGCCCGCAAAGAAGAACCAATAGCCGCCAACGCAAAGGACGACAGCCGCCAGCGTGATGGCGGCGAATCTCCCTGCCAAAGCCTTCATACATCCACTCCCCTTTTTCCACTCTTATGACATTATATCGTCAAAAAAGCCATTTTTCCAAAGAAAAAGCTCCCGCAAGATGCAGGAGCTTTTTTGACGTATGAGAGATTACTTCAGCGCATCGCCGAGCTTCGAGTTCGTGTTGCGTGCAGCAGCGACGCTCTCCTCGAACTTCGCCTTCTCCTCGTCGGAGAACTTGACCTCGATGATCTTCTCGCAGCCGCCCTTGCCGAGGATGACAGGCACGCCAATCGCGAGATCCTTCTCGCCGTACTCGCCGTCCAAACCGACGCAGCACGGGATGAGCTTCTTCGCATCGAGAGCGATCGCCTCGACCATCATCGCCGCCGCAGCGCCCGGAGCCATCCATGCGGACGTGCCGAGGAGCTTCGTGAGCGTTGCGCCGCCGACCTTCGTCTTCTCGACGACGTCCGTCAGCGCTTCCTTCGAGAGGAGCTGCGTCACGGGAACGCCGCGCAGCGTAGCATGGCTTACGAGCGGAACCATCGTCTTGTCGCTGTGGCCGCCCAGAACCATGCCGTCGATGTCCGTCGGCGTCGCAGGATAGCCGGCTTCCGTCAATGCGACGGAGAGGTAATAGCGGAAACGGCTGCTGTCGAGCATACCGCCCTGACCGAGGATGCGGTTGCGCGGCAGGCCGGAATCCTTCAGCGCCAAGTACGTCATGGCGTCCATCGGGTTGGAGATGATGATGAAGTACGCATCGGGGGAGAACTTCAGAGCCTGATCGACAACGCTCTTGACGATCTTTGCGTTGACGCCGATCAGATCCTCGCGGCTCATGCCCGGCTTGCGCGGCATGCCGGACGTGATGACGACGACCTCGGAGCCCGCCGTAGGAGCATAGCCGTTCGGATCGTCCGGCAGAGCCGTGACGCCCTTCACCGTCGTGTCAAAGTTCAGCATGTGAGCCGTCTGCATGATGTCGATGGCCTTGCCTTCAGGCACGCCTTCCTTGATGTCAACGAGGACAACCTCGCTGCAGAACGCCTTCGTCGCAAGAACGTTCGCAACGGTAGCTCCGACATTACCTGCACCAACAACTGTTACTTTCATGTAAAATCTGCCTCCTTTGAAATTCGGCGAGACATCCCCCACTTGCCGGGACGCATCTCCAGTGCTTGGATAATAAGTAAAACCCAAGTTCATCGCCTTTGATTATACCAAAATTTACAGAAATAATCAATTTGTTTCATGCAAATTTTGATGAAATCATTACTCCCATTTATCAGTATGCGCAAAGGCTATGCTTGTTCTTCAAACATATCCTTGCCCACACCGCACAAGGGACAGACGAAGTCCTCCGGCAGATCTTCAAACTTCACGCCCGGAGCGAGATCATAGTCGGGATCGCCCTTCGCCTCATCGTACACCCAGCCGCAGACCGTGCAAGTCCAAGTTTTCATAAGAAATTCCTCCTTGTCAGAATGAAATCTTCGGGGCAGCGCCCCGCTACGCTCCTATGATACTATGCACGGTCAGACAAAGCAAGCGTTTTGAAAATCATATTTTGAAATTCTTGATGTCGTCCGTGAACGACACGGCGATCTTTTGGAAATCTTGGATCTTTTCCATCATGTCCTGCAGCTTCCCGTGATGGTCGCTCACCGTCTCGTTGACGGACTTTGCTGCAGCGGAATTCTCCTCGGAAAGACCTGCGACGTTTTTCACCTGCCCGATGGCGTCATTCATGCGTCTCATCTCGTCGTTGAGACGCTCTATGATGCCGCCGATGCTCGCCGACACCTCGCGGATGTTCGCGACGAAAGCGTTGTTGCTCTCGACGACCTGCACGAGTTCGCCGCTCTCCTTGCCGAGCGCATGGTATTCCGTGTCGATGCTCGCGACGACGTCATTGATGATGCGCGTGATGTTGCGCACGTCGGATGTGATCGTGTCCGCCTGATCGCGCGATTCGGCGGCGAGCTTGCCGATCTCCTGCGCGACGACGGCAAAGCCCCTGCCCTGCTCGCCGGCGCGCGCCGCTTCGACCGAAGCGTTGAGGGCGAGGAGATTCGTCTGCGAGGCGATTTCCGTCACCATGTTGGCGATGGAGATGATCTTCTCCGTCTCGCTCTTCAAGGAGTCGGCAGCGTTGCGCACGGCGGCGAAGTTTTCCATGCTCCTGCCCAGCGCATCGCTGGAGGCGCGCACGCCGTCGAAGCCGCGCGCCACATTTTCCACGGCTTCCGCAAGGCTCCGATTGTTCTTCTCCTGCGAGGAGACGACCTGCTGCAGCGCCTCGACGTTTCGGTTCAGAACCTCGGCCACCTGCCCCGTCGAAGAAGCGCTCTCTGTCGTCGCTTCCGACACGCTGTCGACGACCTCCGCGATGTGGGCGGAGGCATGACTCATGTTGCTCGCCAGTTCATTGAACTTGCCGCCATAGGCGATGAGCTCATCCCCCATGCCGCGAAATCCAGTGAAGTCTGCACGCACCGACTTCTTGTAGGCGTCGATCAGCGCCCCCAGCTCCTCAAATTCATCGCGCGAGGTCAGCACGAGATCAGCGGAGAAGCGATGCTCGGCGATGTCCGCAAGCTCGCGGCGCAAAAGACGCAGCGGTGCGAGCAGCAAAAACGCGCCGGCGCCGCCCACGACACCCATGAGAAGAGGAAAGGCGAATACGACAGAAGATGTGCCGAAAAGCCAAAAGAGCACGCTGAGCACGAGCGAAGCGGCGAAAGACATGACGGCGAACTTGACGGGCAACGAGCGAGAAAACAGGCCAAGCGCACAGCTGAACGAAAATCTCCGCTTTTCCAATATGCGCTCCTTGAAGCGCAGCCGCAGGCGCACGACGCCGTTCCCTTCCTCCACTACCTCGACCTCGACCGGTTCCTTGAAGTAGTCGATCGCGCCCTTCAACAGGCCGCGGAAGTACGGGATGAGGCTGCGCTTCGACTTGTAAAGAAGCTCCGCCTCGTGCTCGGACAGCGGCGTCACCTTCAAGAGCGGCGGATTCGCGCCCGGAATCTTCTTGACGATTTCCACATGCACATTGTAAATGGACGCGAGGAACGTATAGATGTTCTTGCCTTCAAAAAAGGACGGATATACAGCAGCAAAGGTCAGGATGTTGTCGCGCCCCACTTCGTACCAAACATCATCCGGCGTCTGCCCCGTATGCCTTGCCAGAGCATCGACAAAGGTGCGAATCTCACTGTCCGGCACATCTTCCAACGGGGTGAAGATGCGGCCCGGCGCCCATCCCGCCTCCCGGCATGATTCTTGGACGGCCGTTCCATCCCAAAGCTTCTGCGCCGTATCCATCCACGTCGCCACAACAGTTCCCTTCATGATCCGCTCCTCTTCTTTCATCATATCCTGCGGCGCATTTCCTTTCCTCTCCTGCCCTTCTTATGCTATACTGACAACAAACAGCAAGGGGAGGATTTTCATGTCCGCATTTTCCAAGACGATGCGCCGTCACTTCTTCACACGCGAGTTCCTATTGTTTCTCGCCGTCGGCTGCCTCAACACGTTCAACGGCAGTCTGCTCGCCAAAATTTTCGAGCTTCTCGTCGATACGAATCTCGCGTTCAACATCGGCTACATCCTCGCAAACATCATCGCCTACGCGCTCAACAGCCGCTTGATCTTCCACGAACCGATGACGCTTGAAAAGTGTGTGAAGTTCGCGATTTCCTATATTCCGAACTATGTGATTCAGAACGTCATCGTCTTCCTCTTCTACAACCAGCTCGGCTTTCCCAGTCTCGCGGCTTTCATATTAGCCGCCGTCCTCGGCGTGCCCATCACCTTCCTCGCCGTAAAGCTCTTCGCCTTCGGCAGGAAGTGAGCCGCCCTCAAAAAGCTCCTTCATTCGCCTTCGTACCAGCAAAAGATCGCCTGCGTGCCGCAGTCTTCCATGCCTCGCGCGGAAAGCTCCTCGTAGAGCTTCTTGGCGAGTTTGAGCCCCGGAAGGTCAAGCCCCATCTCCTCAGCCGATTCGACGGCGATGCGCATGTCCTTGAGGAAATGCTTGATGAAGAAGCCCGGCGACCAGTCGCCCGCGAGCATCTTCGGCGCGAGGTTCGTCAGCGACCATGAGCCTGCCGCGCCGCCTGCAATCGTCTGCTGCACCGCCAGAGCGTCCAAGCCGCTCTTCTTCGCATACGCCATGGCCTCGGCGACGCCGAGCATGTTCGAGGCGATGGCGATCTGGTTGCTCATCTTGACGAACTGCCCGCTGCCCGCCGCACCGAAATAATGCGCGGTCTTTCCCATGGCGGCGAAGAGGTCTTTGCACCTCTCGAATGCTTCTTGCTCTCCGCCGACCATGATGGCGAGCGTCGCGTCCCTCGCGCCGATGTCGCCGCCCGAGACGGGCGCATCGAGCGCGGCGACGCCCCTTTCCTTCGCCGCAGCGAAAATCTTCTTGGCGAGCGCAGGGCTTGACGTCGTCATGTCAATGACGATGCCGCCCTCCTTCGCTGCGAGGACGCCTTCAGCGCCCAGGTAAATCTCCTCGACGTCCTTCGGGTAGCCGACGATGGAGATGACGATGTCCGCCTCCTTCGCCAGTTCTTTCGGCGAGGCCGACCAAGCCGCCCCTTCCTCAATGAGTTTTTTTGCCTTTTCCTTCGTGCGCGTGTAGACGCTGACGGGATAGCCGGCCTTCATGAGATTCCTCGCCATACTGCTTCCCATGATGCCCGTGCCGATAAAACCGATGTTTTCTCTTACCATACGATTCATCCTCCCTTGAAAAGCGCGGTTACGTCCCGCACTTTCCTGGACGCTTCTTCCTGTTTCCTACATATTGCAAATCCCCGCCGCCTGCCGCTGCTGCGGAGTGTCGTGGATTCTTCTCTCCTCTCACGAACGGAAATACGGACTCCGCCTGCGCTGCGCCTTGGGACGCCCGATGATCTCGGCGAGCACGACCGCCTGCAGCAGGCCGGCGGGCGCAAGATCGAGCGCGAGGGCACGGGGGCGCGCCGCCTCTTCCGGCGAATTCTGCAGCTTTTTCCCCCTGCTTTCCGCATGGCGCAGAGAAGCGGGCGAGCGGGCAGCAGAAGCAGACTCGATTTCGGAGAGCGCCTCGCTCGGTACATCGCTCGTCTCAACCGCTGCCGCCCGCTCATCCAAGAAGCGGCGCAGCAAATCCCGCACCTCTGCGGGATTCTCGGCCATGACCTGCGTCGTTTCAGCCGTTCCTCCCATTTCGTCCGGAGATGCCGAGGATTCGGGCGCTTTCTGCCGACGCGCCTCTTTTTTCTTCTTGTCCAACAGACTTTTTACGAGGAGGAATATGACGAAGAGGACGATGCCCGTGACGCTCATGCCGACTGCCTCCTTCCCTCTTCCATCTTACTTCGCCGTATGCGGCGGATTCGCGCCCGCCTCGCTGATCGCCGTGCGCATGTCGGTGTCCGCCTGCACGTTGCGCAGGTTGTAGTAGTCCATGACGCCGAGGTTGCCGCTCTTCAAGGCTTCCGCCATCGCGTGCGGCACTTCCGCCTGCGCCTCGACGACCTTCGCTTCCATCTCCTGCGTGTAGGCCTTCATCTCCTGCTCCTTGGCGACCGCCATGGCGCGGCGCTCCTCGGCCTTCGCCTGCGCGATGCGCTTGTCGGCCTCGGCCTGATCGGTCTGCAGCTCCGCGCCGATGTTGCGCCCGACATCGACGTCTGCGATGTCGATCGAAAGGATCTCGAACGCCGTCCCTGCGTCAAGCCCCTTGCCGAGCACGGTCTTCGAGATGACGTCGGGATTTGCGAGCACCTCGCCGTGGCTCGCCGAAGAACCGACCGTCGTGACGATGCCCTCGCCGACGCGTGCGATGATTGTCGGCTCGCCCGCGCCGCCGACGAGGCGGTCAATGTTGGCGCGCACGGTCACGCGCGCCTTGATTTTCAGCTCGATGCCATTCATGGCGACGGCGGAGACGATCGGCGTCTCAATGACCTTGGGATTGACGCTCATCTGCACGGCGTCGAGCACGTCGCGTCCCGCAAGATCGATGGCAGCCGAGCGCTCAAACGGCAGGGGAATCTGCGCGCGGTGCGCGGCAATCAGGGCGTCGACGACCTTGTCGACGTTGCCGCCCGCAAGGTAGTGCGCTTCGAGCTGGTTGACCTGCACATCAAGCCCCGCCTTGTTCGCCTTGATGAGCGGCATGACGATCTTGCCGGGCGGCACGCGGCGCATACGCATGCCGATGAGCGTGATGATGTTCACGGGAACGTTCGCCGCAATCGCCGAAATCCAAAGCCCAATGGGCACGAAATGCAGGAACACCATGACGACGAGGACAGCGACGACGAAAAGAAATGCCAATGCTATGACGCCTTCCATAAAGAACCCTCCAATCAATCCTTTTCCCTGACGCGGCGCACGACGATGCGGCTGCCGTGCACCTCCGTCACACAGACGCGCTCGCCCTTCTCGATGTAAGCGCCCTCGGAGACGACATCGACGGGCACGCCGTCGACGAGGATCGATCCGGCAGGACGCACGTCGGTCAGAACAAGAGCTTCACGTCCGATGAGATCCGTGCGCTCCTCAGCGCTCACATAGCCCTTTGCACTCGTCGAAGCGTCGTGCAGCACGACCCTCTTCCAAAGGCGGCTCTCGGGCAGAAAGCGCGCGATGAGTGCGAAGAGAAAAAGCGCGAGCGCGAATGCGGCAAAAAGCGCGTAGACGGCATTGACGTCGCCGCCAAGCGCGAGAACGACGCTGTAGAGCATCGCCGCGACGCCGAGAGCGCCCAAGACGCCCGTAGCAGGCAGGAGCACCTCGGCTACGATCAAAAGGATGCCCACGAGAAAGACGGCGACCTCGTAGAGACTCACGAGTCCCTTCACATACTGACTGCTGAAGAAGACGCCCGCCGCAATGAGTCCGAGCAAGACGCCGAATCCCGTGCCGCCCGTCTTGACCTCCATGAGCACCGCAAGAAAGATCACGGCGACGAGGAGCACCTGCAGGGCGGGAGTCCCGCCGACAAATTCCATACGATCACATCCTTTCTCACGAACCTTCTCCCTATATCTATTCCATGAAGAAACACAAAAACCTGCCGAAAATCCTTAAAATCACAGGAGAAAATGCCCAGTACAAGCCAACGGAAGAATCATTTGCCTGTCGACTTTCGTAGGCGTATAATGGCAGAAAGGAAAATCTTCCGACAAAAATCGTTCTGGGAGGCTCACTTTCTATGGCAATTTCTACAACACAGCTTGCACTCATGCTCGCGACCATCGCACTCGTCCTCGCGAGCGGTCTCTATGCCGCCCGCTCCATCCGCTCGGCGGAAGGCTTCAGCCTCAATGGGCGCAGTGCTGGTGCGCCGCTCGTCGCAGGCACGATCGCCGGCACCTGCGTCGGCGGCGGCGCGACCGTCGGCACGGCGCAGCTCGCCTACTCGCTCGGGCTTTCCGCGTGGTGGTTCACGCTCGGCACAGGAATCGCTCTCGTCGTCATGGGGCTTTTCTATGCGAGACCCTTGCGGCGCACCTCGCTCGAAACGATCCCCGAGTTCCTCGGCATCCGCTACGGCAAGAGCGCGAGTGTCTTTTCGAGCCTCGTCTCCTCCGTCGGCATCTTCTTCAGCGCCGTTGCAAGCATGCTGCCGGGGCTTCATCTCATCTCCACGCTCTTCGGTGTCGGCTACGGCACGGCGGCATTCGCCCTCATTACCCTCGTTGCCTGCTACGTCTTCTTCGGCGGCATGAAGAGCGCCGGCGTCGGCGGCATCTTGAAGATGATCGTCCTATGGCTGAGCCTTTGTCTCGCAGGCGTCACCGCCTGGCGCGGTCTTCCCGCGCTCACAGCGGCGGCGCCGCTCGCGTCCGGTACATGGAGCCTCGGACATGCCGGCGCCCAGAGCATCGCCGCCGGACTCCTCTCACTCATCGTCGGCATCATCTCCACGCAGTCCTACATCCAGGCCATCTTCTCCGCCGCCAACCCACGCACGGCAACCGTCGGTGCATTCACCGCCGCGCTCATTGTCATCCCCGTCGGGCTGCCGAGCTCGATCATCGGCATCTACATGCACGCGGCCGCGCCCGACATCGCGCCCATCCTCGCACTGCCCACCTACCTTTTTACGCACGCGGGAACGCTCATCGGCAGCATCGCCATGGGCGGCATCGTGCTTTCCCTCGTCGGCAGCATCGGCGGACTCTCGCTCGGCATCGGCACAATGCTCTCGCACGACGTATTCGCACCGCTCCTCGCCGTGAAGAGCGAAGGTCGGCTTCTCCTCTTAAACCGTCTCATGGTGCTCCTCGTCATGGCGCTTGCCGCCCTCTTCGCCATCTGCTTCATCGACAGCGAGGTGCTCGTCTGGAACTACCTGTCGATGGCGCTTCGCGGCGGCGGCATCTTCCTGCCGCTGACACTGGCGATTTTCTTTCCTGAGCGGCTTTCCCCTCGCTGGGCCATCGCCTCCATGCTGCTTTCTACGGCAGCCGCTACGGCGGCAGCCGCCTTTGAAAGCGCCATCCATCCGCTCTTCATCGGGCTGATCGTCAGTGCGGCACTCATCCTGCCGGGAATTCGTAAGCTTTAAGGACATACACGGAGGAATCTCTCATGACAACTACAGCCATACCCACAGCGGCAGAAGAACTGCTCGGTTTCATCCAGTGCTCGACCTCCCCTTTCCACGTCGTAGCGGAGAGCGCCAAGAGACTTCTTCATGCGGGCTTTCAAGAACTCAAGCCCGCGGACTCGTGGCGTCTTGCCGCCGGCGGACGCTACTTCCTGCGCGTCTACGGTTCGACGCTCCTCGCCTTCGTCGTCGGCAAGAAGCCGCTCAAGAGCCACGGCACGCCTCTCCTTATGGCGGCGGCGCACACGGACTTCCCGTGCTTTCGCCTGAAGCCCGAGGCAGGCATGACACGCGACGGCTGCGGCACGCTCAACGTCGAAACGTACGGCGGACTCATCCTGCGCACCTGGCTCGACCGACCGCTCTCGCTCGCGGGCAAAATTGTGCTGCGCGGCAAGGACGCCTTTCATCCCGAGGTGCGGCTCGTCGACTTTCAAAAGCCGCTCATGACGATCCCGAGCCTCGCCATCCACATGGATCGTGACGTCAACAAAGACGGCGCGCTGAACGCGCAAAAAGACATGCTGCCGCTCGCCGCGCTCCTCGGTAAGGACGCAGAAGAGGACTTCTTCCTCGCTTGGCTCGCCGAAGCCTGCGAAACAGAGCGGGACGCCATCCTCTCCTACGATCTCGGCGCTTACCCTTGCGAGACGGGCTGCACCTTCGGACTTCGCGACGAATTCATCTCCTCGCCGAGGCTCGACAACCTCACCTCCGTGCTCGCCTGCCTCAAGGGCATCGAAGAAGCGCATCCCACACAGGGCATTCGCCTCATCGCGCTCTTCGACAACGAGGAGGTCGGCAGCCGAACGAAGCAGGGTGCCGGTTCCGCCGTGCTCGGCGATGTGCTGCGCCGCATCTATCAAGACCTTTCGGGCGAAAGCGACGCCGTCTGCCGTGCGCTCGCCGACGGCTTTTTGCTCTCCGTCGACGTGGCGCACGCCGTCCATCCTTCGCACGCGGCGAAGAGCGATCCCGTCGTGCGTCCCGCGCTCGCAGCAGGCGTCGTCCTCAAGCAGGCGGCGTCGCAGAGCTATGCGGGAGACGCCGAAGCCTCCGCCGTCGTGCGCGCGCTTGCCGAAGAGCATGAGATTCCCTGGCAGAGGTTCGTGAACCGCGCCGACAGCCGCGGCGGCTCGACGCTCGGCGCCATCGCTTCCTCCTTCGTCCCCGTTCGCACGATGGACATCGGAGCGCCCATGCTCGCCATGCACTCGGCGCGCGAGACGATGGGCGCTGCCGACCAAGAATCGCTTGAACGGCTTCTCAAAGCGTTTCTCGCTTGAAGAAGCAAATACCATCCTGCGCGAAACCGCAGACACGAAAAGACGCCCCCGAAAGCCATCCTCGGCTCTCGGGGGCGTCTTTCGTCGCGGTCTTGTACCATGTTCAAATGCCAAGCCCGCGTTCCAAATACTTGCGCTGCAGCAGGAAGATACATCGAACGAGCTGGTTCTGCTGCCTCTTGTCAAGATATGCCGCGAAGTGTGCGCCGATATGATAAACGGGCGTCGCAAGCGCCGTGCGGTCGAGCGAGCGCATGACGATGGCCGTCGTCTTCAGCTCGCCGACGGCGGGCAGATCCGGTATGGCGATCTCGATTTCCATGCCGTCTTCCAGCGGCTCTTTCCACACGAAAGAAACGCCGTTGCCGCTGATGTCGACGAGCGTCGTGTCCTTCGCCTTGTTCTTGCCGCCGTAGAGATTCGACAAGGTCACCTGCATGGGAAGCGGCACGGGCACGCGCACGAAATCGCGCTTCTGCTGGCGCTCGACCTCCGCCGGAAGTTCCATGTACCAGATATGATCAGGCAGGGGGCTGCTCGCGCAAAACACCGAAGAAAAGCGATAGGTGCATTTCTCACTCGGCATGGCACAGTGAAAACGTGCACCAGACTCAGGGCCGTGCGCATACTCGGCATCCGTCAGGCGCATCTCGACGATCAGACGGTCTGCCGTCATCTCCTTGAGAATTCCTATACGCGTCTTCTTTCCGCCCTCCTGCAAAAAATAAATCTTCTCCTCCAGCACGAGCACTTCTTCGGGCGCAAAGCATTCTGCCGCCATACTCTCCGTCGTCATATCTCCTCTTCTTCCTGTCATCACTTCCGCAAACTCACTTCATCGACAAGGCTTCCGTCGGGCAGGAAGCACGAAAAGCGCAGATGCTCCGCCGACGCCTCCAATGTCATATAATTGCCGCGCTCAGGCTGGGCAAGCACCTTCTTGTCGAAACGCGCATTCACAGGCACATCGTAATAGCAGTTGCCGCAGTTTCCCGTATCGATATAGAAAGGCCCTTCTTCGCTCGGCGCAAAATTCACGATAGACCCTAGCCGCCGATACGTATGCTGATGCGCCGTCAAAACGACATCGGGACGCAATTCATCGAAGAGCGGCATGAGAAGCCGCCCCGTCGCACTGATGTCACCCGTGACGGGATCGCTCAAATCGGGGTAGTCGTACTCGATGACGTCCTTGTGCATCAAGACGATCTTCCACTTCTTGCGGCTCGCCGCCATGTCGCGGCGCAGCCAAGCCATCTGCTCCTCCAGGAGTCCCGCACGCAATGCCTCGACTTCCTCCCACTGCGTGTTGAGCGCGACGAAGTGGCACGGCCCGTAATCGAAGGAATAGTACCAATGCGAGAAGCGCAGACTGCCGTTGCCGGGCACGGGAAAGTAGCCGAGCCAAGCCAAGGGCAGGCGACATTGCCAGTCGAGATCATACGCTTCATGATTGCCCATCAGCGGAGCGCACGGCAGACGGCTCATGATTCCCGCCGCCCCCTCGAACCACTGCCGCCACTGGTAGGCGGCCTCCCCGTTGTCGACGAGATCACCCATCATGATGAAGAAGTCCGCGTCCGGGTGCTGCACCGCCGCACTTTCCGCCGTCTTCTTCCATGTGCGATATCCGTCCGAGCACTGCGAATCGGGAAAGATCAGCGCCTTGAATGCGCCGTCCCCCGCCGTTCGCAGAGAAAACCAAGGCGACGATGTATCGCCCGTGCGCAGGCGGTACTCATACGAAGCGCCCGGCGAAAGCCCTGTCAGAAACGCCTCGTGAGAAAACAGCCGCTCGCCGCCGTCATCGAGAAGTTTCTCGTTCGCAGCGAAAGAAGAAAACCCTGCTGCACCCACAAGTCGCAGATCGACGACAGCCTGCACCTCACTCACCGTGGACTCCCAGGCAATCATGCGCGAGGTTCGACTGTCCTCGGTGACGATCTGCCGCACGAAGAACGCTTCCAGCCCCTCAGCGGCAAAAGCCCTGCGCCAGCGCGCGGGGAACAGACTGCCGATTCCCAGCGAGAACAGCGTCCGCAGCGATATTTTCAAAAACCCGCGGCGCGACAGCGCCGGTAAAGAGGCGGACAGCATGGCGAAACCTCCTTCGCACCATCCGATGCAGGCCTTCTGCATCCGTTGCCCTCAAAAACGCTTGCTCTCTGCCGCGTCAAGCAGCGCCTCATACGCCTCGGCTGCCCGTGCCGCAAAAATTTTGCGCACGGCGGCGTTCTCTCCGATGCCCTTGAGAATCGTCTGCACGCAAAAGCCTTCGCGCTCCAAAAGCGATTTGTGCGAATCCGGCTCGTCGCCCGCCATATCGTTCGTCGCATGATCGCCTGCCACGAGCATCAACGGGGCGAGCGTGACCTTCCTTATGCCCGCCTCCTTGAGCTTCGGCACGACATCATCTAGATGAGGCCGCCCTTCGACGGTGTAGATGCAGACGCGCTCTTCACCGAGATTTTCCAAGCGCTCCTGCATGACAGCGTAGTAGGCATTTGCCGGATGCGGCGTACCGTGCGCCATGAGGAGCACGGCTTCGTCTTCTGCACGCGCCGGCAACTCCCTCACAACGGCCGCCATGACCTCTGCGACATCATCGCGCTTCTCCTCCTGCCCTTGCCAATAGACGAGCGGTGTGCCGAGCGTCATACGACGAAACCACGGCTTACACTCGTCGAAGACTTCCCGCTTATAGGCATACTCGATGCCTGGGATGATGTCGAGCGAGACGAGAGCGACGCGTGTACAGCCCTCTTCCTTGAGCTTCTGCAGCGCCTCTTCGGGCGTTGGATAGCGGACGCCCTCGTTCTTTTCCACACGCTCGATGACGATGTGCGACGTGAAGGCGAGCATGACCTTGACGGCGGGATGCATGCGCCGCACCTCCTCCGCCACGGCGTCAATCGTCTTCTCGCGCGTCTCCTTGAACGTCGTGCCGAAACTCATGACGAGGATGGCATCACGTTCCTCACCAGCAGCGAGCGCGGCATTGTCCGCCACAAGCACGCCGAGGCTTGCGGCTCGCCGCAAAGCGGCGCCCGCCGTCTTGACCTCCTCGTGGAGCTTGTAACCTGTATGTGCCATAGATTTGCCTCCTTTCTTCCATCATAATTCTCTCAAGAATTCCCTGTCGAATCGCCGTTCTCCGACAAATCCTTGACAAAGCTCACGGTGTCCTTTATAATTTCTTTATTGCGCGATGCGATACATCGGCATTTTCGGGGCATGGCTCAGTTTGGTAGAGCACCTGGCTTGGGACCAGGGGGTCGCAGGTTCAAATCCTGCTGCTCCGACCATCGCGTCAGTAGCTCAGTCGGATAGAGCAACGGCCTTCTAAGCCGTGGGTCGGGGGTTCGAATCCCTCCTGTCGCACCATGAACATTGCAGGGCTTGGCATTTTGCCAAGCCCTTTTGTTTACTATGAAAGTCCAAGAAGTCAAGCCCGAAGGGCGCAGACTGATTGGGTAACTTTCATTAAGGGCGGCACACAATGTCCACAAGGTGGACGTTTGTGCGTGTAGTTTACTCTTCGTGCGCACGCTTTTCCATGTGACGAACGAGTTCGATGGCGCCGAGTCCAAGTCCCAGTCGCTGAGAAATTTCCTCCGCGCTCATTCCTTGGCGCAGGAAGGCACGGATCTGTTCTTGCTGACGGCTCGGAGGCACATCAGGCGACGGGCTTTTCACATCGTCTGCCTCGTCCGCTTCCTGCACAGCGGTCAAATCCTCGTCCGAAAACTCCGGCGGCTCTTCCTCGTCCGCCGGTTCGTCCTCTTCGTATTCGTCCGCCTCTTCTTCCATCACTGCCTCTTCGTCTTCTTCCTCCGACTCGTCTTCCTCGTACTCCTCGTACTCATACGCCTCATCATCCTGCGTCTCATCGGGCATTTGGGCCGTCGACAACGCAAGAGATGCGGCATCTTCTTGGACGGGAATCTCCCGACGCATATTCTCCTGCACCGCCTGAGTGCCATGCGCGATGTTCGCCGCCGCGTCCGTCTCCATTTCCTCAGGCGGCAGCTGCAAATCCACCGCACCGCCAATCGGGCTTCCGGCCATCTGCTTCATCAGGGCTGCCTGAAAGCTCGACGCCGTCTCTCCTGCACCGACGGTGGAAGCCGCAGCGGGCGCAATGGCTGCAGCGGACGGTGCGGCAACTTCGACGGCAGAAGGGGCGGAAACAGCGGGCGCCGCAGTGACGGGAGAAGCAGTCGGAGGCGCCTGTGTCGCCGTGCGGGGCGCAGAAGACGCGAACTCCATCTGCTGCGGCAAAGCACCGAGCCGTGCGCCGTAGACCTTCTCCCACTGCGCGAGGGCAGCGAGGCGCTCATCCAAAGCCGCCTTCTGCGCGTTCGCCTCCGCCAAAATACGCTCCAATCGTTCGACATGGATCTGCATCCTACCGATGACGGCGTCACCCGATCGCTCGATCTCATAGCGCAGACGGCTCGCAGAAACTTCGACCGACTCCTTCTCCTTGGCCTTTCCCTTGCTTAAAAGGCGTCGCATGATGAGGACGAGCACCGCCCCCAAGACAATCAATGCGCCCAGAATTTCCGTGATCACTTCTCGCAGCTCCCCTTATCTCCAAGAATCGCTGACTTCAGCTTTCCCCTCAAAATGGGGCTGTCATATGAGTCGACTACGACTTATGACAGCCCCGTTTCATTACCTACGTAGATATATCGATATTGCGTCCGCGGAACACATCGACGGCGAACCTCTCTGTTGGCGCTTCCTCCTCCTGCTCGGCATGCCTGTCGCCGCCAGAGCCTCGCCGGCCGCGCCCCTGCTTTTTGCGTCGATCGGGATCGTCCTTGATGCGTTCTTCTTCTGCCTGATCCTTCTTCCTGACCTGCGTCTGTTTCAACGCCGTTTCCTGCTTGTCACGCACGGCCTGAAAATCCTGCTGCACAGCCGACTGCTGATTCATGTTATGCTGTACCTGCGTCGCTTCGGAAGTGCGCGGCACGATTGCTTGCAAACTCATCGGGGTTACATCCATGCATCCCACCATCCTTTCCAAGCGCAGTCAAGGGGACACGATCTGCAAGAACGTCGCTCGTATCAATAAGCGCCCGTGCGGATCTGATCGCCTTCCACGCTCAACGTGCAGCGTTTCTCCTCCGAATGAACATTCTTGATGACGTTGTTGATCTTGAGCTTCACGCCTGGATATATCGTATCGGCAGCACGAATACGGCCGCGCTTCATGCTCTGAATTTTCTCCTCAAGTCCGTCCATCTCTTCCAGAAGACGCTCCAACTGGCCCTCTACTTGGAAGCGCACCTTCCCCAACTGTACGACCATTTCCTGCCTCTCGGGCGGCAGTTTGCTGATATCAACCTTGCCGAGCGTCGCGAGCGTCTTCTTGATCTCATCGAGCTTTTTCTTCGTATCGCCGTACTCCTGGCACACTGCCTTGTACTGACGCTGCACCATCGGATTGACGCCGACTTCAAGTTTCGTCGCGACATTCGCGGGATTGCCGATCTGCGTCGCCTCGATTTCTTCCCCGGCGAACGTCGATCCTCCCATGATCTGCCCGCGCCTGCCGAGCACTGTGACCTTTTTGCCTGCGCGCACCTGTGAATTCAGTACAACGTCAGCAATCGTGACATTATGTCCCGCTTCGATCTCTGCATTTTCTGCAAAAAATGCCATGAGCGTCCCCTTCGCCTTGACGAAGCCGCGATTCATGCCCTGGATACCGCCCTTGACGAGAATATTATTTCCCTCGACCTCGGCGCCCGAAACGATGCCGCCGACCTCGATGTCGCCCGTAGCCTTGACGACGAATCCCGCCTGCACGCTTCCCTGGACAGCGACCGCCCCCGTGAAGTCGATGTTGCCCGTGCCGACACCCACATCCTCCTTGATGACGAGGCGAGGGTCGACGCCGATGACTTTTCCCGTATCAACAATTTGACCGTCGATATCGGCATAGAGGAAATTCTCATCGCGAATCGAAGCGTTTTTCCCCGCCTTGAATACGAGCGGCCTCCCCTTCTTTTGGTTGACCTTGCCACCGAGCACGTTCATGCCCGGCTCTCCGTCCGTCTGCAGAACGCGTTCAGCGAGAAGCTCGCCCTGCTTCACGAGCACGAAGAGGTTCATATTCTTGTAGTCCGCACGATCATATTCGTCGGTCTTGGGGCGTCCCTTGACCCCGAGGTCGTAGTTCTTCTTCAGATAGGCATCCTCGCCATGCTGAGGCTCCTTGCCAAGCGCCGCTTCGAAATCCTGGCCATCCTTCGCGCCCTGCTCGATCGCCGCCTCGTCGAGGCCGAATACGACACCCTTGTCCTGGAGCGCCTTCTTGATCATCTCGGCCGTCGGATATGCGTTGGAATCCGTGTGGTCAAACCCGACCGTAGCCACCATCTTGTCCGAACTGACATGGATATTGATCTTGCTGTAGACTGGACGCTCTCCGTCAACCCTTTCCTGTTCGCTCATGCCCTTTTTTGCCTCCTTCTTGCCTCACTCCATGAGGCTTTTTTTCCATCTCGCCAAAAAGCCCCGAAGCCGAAAGACAGCCTTCGTATGGAGCTGAGAAATCCGCGCCTCCGAAAGATGCAGGATGAGGCTGATTTCCTTTAAGGTAAGTTCCTCATAATAATAGAGAGAAACGACCGTGCGCTCCTTCTCCGGAAGCTGGTCGATTGCTTCCGCTAAGGTGTCACGCAATTCGTTTTTCTCGGCATTTTCTTCGGGATCGATCGTCTGTGAGGACGGGGATTCCGTGCGGACATACTCTTCAAGCGGAATGACCGTCGCGATATTCGTCTGCGAAACGAGATCGTGCAGCTCCTTCTTCGATATCTTGAGTTCCGCGGCAAGTTCGTCGTCCGTCGCCGAGCGCCCCAGGCGGCCTTCCAATGTCGTCACCGCCTGCTCATAGCGCCGAATCTTCTGCCTTTTCGATACGGGAATCCAATCCATCGTACGCAAATAGTCAAGCATGGCGCCGCGAATGCGCACGCCGCCATACGTTTCAAATTTGTTGCCGCGCTCGACGTCGTATCGCTCGATTGCGTCAAGCAAACCAAAAAAGCCGCTCGAAACGAGATCGTCCCGATCAACATGTGCGGGCAGGCCGACGACGACACGTCCCGCAATGATATTGACGAGCGGCAAGTACTTTTCGACAATCTTGTCACGAACTTCCGGTGCGCGCGTTTCCCGGTAAAGCGCCCAAAGATCTTGAATTTCTGCGGAGGGGGTCTCTGCCTTTTTCATCAATCAGCCGCCTCCTCGTCTAGTCATTCTCCGCGGGGAACCGCAGCGGCGGGCTCTTCCATGACCTCAAAATCCGCATCCTGCTCTTGACCGTCCGCTTGCGCGTCTGCTGCTTCCCCATCTTCTCCGGCATTTTCCGAGCCTTCCGACTCCTCTTTATCATTCGCCGTCTGCGTCGCTTTTCCCTCTTTCCTCGTTGGAATTTCCTCCGACTGCGCTTGCGCAAAAAGGGCAGGGAACTGCTTTTCCAAAAAAAAGGCAACGAGAAAGATGAGCGCGGTGACGACGAGAAACACCGCAAGGCTTCTCCCCGCTGCAGTAGAAAACCGTGCGCCTGCCGAAACGGCGGTCAGAACGGTGAGGAAGGCAGCGAGGACGCCCGTGACGAGTGCTGTTCCAATCTTAAACAAAGTCCATCCCCCGTTAAATAATCTTTTCCCCGCGATCGATCGTCTTGACCTTGTAATCTCCCGTTGCCAAATCGACTTGTACCGTGCGGCCGTACGTGCCGCCCGTATCCTCGGCAACGATGCGTATGCCTTCCTTGGCGAGCGCCTTCTTTGCAGCCTCCGCATTTCTCAGACCCACGCGCATGACGTCGGACGCATTGGCGAACGAGAACATCTGTGCGCCTCCCGCGATCTTCGCGACGAGACGGTTCTTCGCCGCACCGAGTTTCAAGACCTCGCCGAGCAACAAAGGCACGCCCGTATCAGCAAACTTCGCATGATTCTCGTGCGCTCTCGCCTGCGTGCTGTCCGGCAGCATGATGTGCACGAGGCCGCCGACCTTCGTCTGCGGATCGTAGAGGGATATGCCGATGCAGGAGCCAAGACCGTAGCTGATGATCTGCTGCGGAGCCTTACCGACCTTGTAATCCGCGATTCCTACGCGTAACATATCAGCCATGTCATCCAACCCCCACTGCAGAAAGAATCATTTCCATGGAGCCTGGATCCGGTACAAGGAAGAAGTGCCCGCGCAACTCATCATCTTCGGCAAGGAACTCCGTCTCGATGACCATGGCGTGATCGCCCATCTGGCCGAGCTGTACGAGCACGACGTTCAAGATGGCGCCTGCCATATCCATAGCGAGCGCCGGAATCGACGGAATGAGCGAGAGGTTCGTGAAGCTGTAGAGCGCATTGAGGTAAGCTCCTGCCAAGATGTTGCCGATTTCCATCAAGGCGGACTCTGCCATCATGTCGAGATGCGTCGTCTCTCCCGACTCCTTGCCCATGAGGGCGTCGACAAGGTAGAAAGCGCTGTCCTTCGGCATGAGGAACAGAATGTTGCTCGGCGCCTTGCCATAGACGCGCAGAAAAACACCGACGACGATCGTCTCCGGCCCGCCGACGAGGTCGGGAACCTCGTCGAGAGGGACGACCGAAACCTTCGGCACATTCATATCAATGCGGCGGTTGATGAGCTGCGACAAGGCCGTCGCAGAGTTCCCCGCACCGACATTTCCTATCTCCCGCAGCACATCAAGCTGTACCGGGGAGAGATCGATAATATCTTCCGTCATAACTGCACCTCTAGCATACTGGCATGATCCGATAGAAATATCCATCTCCCGTCCTGCCGGGCAGGAGAAGGAAGCAACTTCTTATTTCATATCTTCCGGCAGGTCAACGATCTCATCGAGATTCAGCATGATGATCAGTCGTGCATCAATGTTGCCGATGCTGCTGACAAAGCGGTTGCTCGTGCTGTCGCTGACGTCCTTCGCCGGATTGATGTCACGTCCGGAGATCGTCAGCACTTCCGTCACAGCGTCGACGATCATGCCAATGGAGAACTCGCCGATCTTCATGATGATGATGCGCGTCGCATCCGTGTAGGGAGCGTCCTCAAGACCGATGCGGCGCTTGAGGTCGATGACGGGAAGGACGCTGCCGCGCAGATTGATGACGCCCTTGATGTAGTCGGGGGCGAAGGGCACGCGCGTGATGTCCGTCAAAACCTTGATTTCCTGCACGTTCAGGATGTTGACGCCGTACTCTTCCTTCAAGAGCTTGAACGCGGCCACCTGAACGTCTTCCATGATTGTCTTCTTTTCCTTAGCCATGTCTAATCCTCCCCCTTACTGCTGCACGACCGTACCGACATCCAAAATCAAGGCGACACGGCCATCTCCGAGCACGGTGGCTCCGGAGAAGAGCTTGAGTCCGGAAAGGAGTTTTCCGAGCGTCTTGATGACGATTTCCTGCTGACCGATAAGGTTGTCTACGACGATACCCGCCTTACGCTCGCCGACATAGACGACGACAACGAAGATGTCGTCGTTGTCCTCGTCCGTCGTGCGCGGCACCTGGAGCGCCGTGCTGAGGTTGATGATCGGGATGATCTGCCCGCGCAGTACGATGACCGCTTGATTCTGCACCGTCTTGATGTCGTCCGGATGAATGTTGATCGTGCTGTCGATCGAGCCGAGAGGAATCGCATACATCTCCTCCTGCACCTTGACGAGGAGAGCCTGGATGATGGCGAGCGTCAGAGGCAATTTGATTTTGAATACCGAGCCTTCATCAATCTTCGTCTCAACATCGACGTGACCGCCCAACGACTCAATCTTGCTGCGCACGACGTCCATGCCCACGCCGCGGCCCGAAATGTCCGTGATGTGATCGGCCGTGGAGAATCCTGGCGCAAAGATGATGCGCACAGCATCCGTATCGGAAAGTGCGTCAGCTTCCTCCTGCGTGTAGAGACCCTTCTCCACAGCTTTTGCGCGAATCTTTTCGGCGTCGATGCCCGCACCGTCGTCCGTGACCATAATGACGACGTTATTTCCCTCGTGACGCGCGATGAGTCCGACCTCGCCCGTGCGCGGCTTGCCCTTTTTCTCACGGTCGTCAGGATGCTCGACACCATGATCGAGCGAATTTCTCAGAAGGTGCATCAATGGATCGCCGATCTCGTCGATGACCGTGCGATCGAGTTCAGTCTCCTCGCCCTCGACCGTGAGGTTGATGTCCTTGTTGAGCTCCTTGGCGATATCGCGCACCATGCGCGGGAAGCGGTTGAACACCTGGCTGACAGGAACCATGCGCACCTTCATGACGACGTTCTGCAAGTCCGTCGTCACGCGATCCATCTGCTCCAACGTCTCCGTCAGTTCCGGCATGCGGTTCGTCGTGCCGATCTGCTCAAGGCGCACCTTGTTGATGACGAGCTCGCCAACGAGGTTCATGAGGTTGTCGAGCTTCTCAATGTCAACGCGCACGGACTGGCTCGCATGATGCTTCTTCTCTGCGGGCGCGTGCTTTGCCGCGGGCTTTGCTGCCGGTTTCGCCGTAGGCTTTGCCGCGGGCTTCGCCGCAGGAGCTGGTGCTGCGGGGGCGGGAGCGGAAGCCTTCGGCGGCTCTGCTGCTGCCGGAGCAGGCGCAGGCGCTGCGAGATTGTCGGGGTCGACTTCCTCGATCTTCACCTCTTCCAATTCAGAAACGGGTGCAAGCGCATCGGAAACCGCCTGCGTATCGGATGTCGTTACGAGAACGAGATCGAAATCATGATCGAACTTTTCCGCCTCCAGATCTTCCGCCGGCGGAACCGACTTGATGACGTCGCCGATCTCGTCGAGGGCATTCATGACCATGTAGGTGCGCGCTGCCTTCAAAAGGCATGTATCGGCGAGACGGATGTGTATGTGAAAGACAGCCATGCCGCCCTGCTTCGCCGCGCGCATCGCATCCTTGTCATCCTCGGTATAATCGAGCGAGGATGCGGGCGCTGCCTCAGCCGCCGGCGCATCCGCTGCGGCCGGCGCCGCTTGCGCCTCCGGCTGCGGCTCGCCCTTGGAAATGGACGAGAGCTTCTTCACGAGATCGGAAACGTCGACGAGATCCTCGGGGTCGCCGTTGCCGACGTTCTCGATCATCTCCTGCAGGGAGTCAAGGCACTTGAAGATCGTCTCGATGATGTCCTCCGTCACCTTGAGCTGGTTGTTGCGGATGAGGTCGAGGACGTCTTCCATCTCGTGCGTAAGTTCGGCGATCTTGTTGAACCCCATCGTCGCCGACATGCCTTTCAGCGTATGCGCGTTACGAAAGATCTCGTTGACGACGGACACATCGTTCGGGTCATTCTCGAGGCTCAGCAGACCATCGTTCAAGGACTGCAGATGTTCGCGCGACTCGTCCAAAAACATGTCCATGTACTGATTTGTTTCCATTTCAAATCCCCCTGTTTGTTTTCTGCCGCCTCCGGGCGTCTTGCTCATTGCAGTATCTGCGCAAGAGGCACAGCAGCCTGTCAGTTTGCTCCGCAACCTTCGCCAAGAGCCCTGGTACCAGCCAGGCAGAACGCGAATCGCGAATCACTTGCATCATTCTTTAATATTCTTCGCCGTCACCGCTAAAAATCCTGCTTTTATTCCCGAGCGGGACTGTCAGGGTGCAAGGTGAGTTGGCGGCGCAGTTCACTGAAAACGAAGTGAACAATTTTATTCATTGTTCCCCGATCAAGCTCCAGAAAGTGCGCCCCTAGCTGCCAGCCGCGATCGCTCGGCTCAAGCGGTAGGGAACGTACGATGCGAGCCATGACGGACAGCGTGCCGATATTTGGGAAGTTCGTAAACACGATGGACGCACGGCTGTTGACCTTGACGTGACGCGGCACAATGAAGGAAACACCGCCGCCACTGACGTCCGTAGTGTAAAGCTTCATAAGCTCGCTCTCGCGCCCCTCCGTATCGATGATCCGCACCTGAATCGGCAGGCGCACCATTGCACGCACAAAGCTGCGGTTCTGATGGCGCTCGACGACTTCCGGCTTCGTGATCATCCAGACAGGAATCGGATCGCGCGCCTTCCCCTTGAATACGGAAAAAAATCGGTAGCGACATGCCTCGCCCACAGCGAGGCCATAGAGCTGCTCACCCGCCGCCGGTATGATGGGGCGGCGCCTTTCGTCCACGGGCATGGCGACGATCAATCGGTCTGCAGTGATATCTTCTATGCGGCTCGTATATCTTATATCGTCATCTTCCAGGTAAAACTCAACCCTCTGCCCAATTTTCAACACCGTTGCCGCATTCATCAAATCGCCTGCCATGGCAAGGCACCTCCCCATCATCGTGTAAAATCAAGGAAATATTGCAGAAATGATTTCCAACCTTTTTTGATAAAGACCTTTTCCCCATAGAGCATGGATCTCGCAATCGCCTTGATGCACTTTGCCGCAAGCGCGTCTGGATACGCCTCAAGAATCGGCTTCTGCTGACGCACCGCCTGGATCATCGTGCGATCCTCGTAAATCGCCCCGAGGGATTGGATTTCCATGTGCAGGAAACGCTCCGCCGTCTTCCTGAGCTTTTCCGCCACTTCGAGACCTTCTGCCTCGTCGTAGACACGATTGACGACGAGGCGCATGTTCGGCTTCGCCGCATACATGCTGTACGCCTTCATGACGGCATAAGCGTCGGTCATGGCCGTCGGCTCGGGCGTCGTCACAAGGATCACCTCATCCGCCGCCAAGATAAAATCGAGGACGTTTCTGCCGATGCCTGCACCTGTATCGATGAGGATGACATCGGCTAATTCCCCGCAGCCTGTGAGTTTTTCTTCGAGCAAATCCCGCTCGGCGGGCGTGAACTCGCCCGCCTGTTCCATGCCCGAGCCGCCCGAGATATAGCGAAGCCCATAAGGCCCCTTCAAGATCACGTCGTCGAGCACGACATCCTCATCCAACAGATGCAGAAGATTATATTTCGAAGAGGTTCCCAAAAGGACGTCGACATTCGCCATGCCGAGGTCAGCATCGATGACAAGCGTCTTCTTTCCCTCGGCAAGAAAGGCGAGCGCAAGGTTCACGGTCAGGTTCGACTTGCCAACACCGCCCTTGCCGCTCGTGACGGCAATGATACGTGCACCCTCCTTTGGCACAGGGCGCGCCGCACTCGGCTCTGGCCCCTCCCGGGCAGCGTCCGTGCCGGAATCCGCAGCGGCAGAGTCCTTTTTGTTTTCTACGAGCTTTCGAAGGCTCGCTGCCTGGTCCTGCATAATCTACCTCAAAAAAAGTTCCGCAAGCTTTCCGGCCTCTGCCGGTACAATGTCATCGGGAACGCTCTGTCCGTTCGTCAGATAGGAGAGCCGCATTTCCTTCCTGCGCAAGATGTTCAGAATGATGCCGAGGCTCTTCGTTTCATCCGTCTTCGTGAAGATTACCTTGTCTGGCTTGCAGACGGAGAACTTGTCGATGATGTCTTTCGCATCCTCATTCTTCGTCGTGGCACTGAGGACAAGATACTTCTCAATATTCTGGTTAACGGCAAGAAATTCCTTGAGTTCCGCCATCTGACGACGGTTGTGTTGACTGCGCCCCGCCGTGTCAATGAGAATCAACTGCTTCTGACGAAATTTCTGTATGGCTTCCTTGAGTTCATCAGGCGTATAGACGATGGCGATGGGAAGTCCGAGGATATCGGCATACGTCTTGAGCTGCTCGACCGCCGATATGCGATACGTATCCGCCGTGATGAACGCCGTGCTGATGCCCTTTTCCAAGACGCACTGCGCGGCGATCTTCGCGAGCGTCGTCGTCTTGCCGACGCCCGTCGGCCCCAAGAGAGCCGCGATCTTTCGCTTGCGGCTCTTGAGTTCAAGTCCATCCGCCATCTGCACGTTGTCGGCGAGATACTTCTTCAGCCCTTCTAAGGCAAGCGGCGTATCCTTGTCGGCCAGAATGGCTTCAGCGGGAAGCTGCAGTACGACGTCGTCGATGATGTCCGATTCGACCTCTTGCTGCTTCAACACCTGCTGCAGGGACATCTCGTCCTCGGGCGTCTTCTCCTTGCTGACGACCTGGACGAGCATCGCCTTCATTTGAGCCAGCTCATTTTGCAATTCCTCGATGGTTTCGCGCTGGCGCTCTTCCTCACTCTTGGAAGACGGCGACTCGTCTTCTCGCCGCTTTTCCTGTGAAGATGCGGCTGCCTCGTCCTCCTCACGCTTCCCCCTGCGCGAAGATGACGCCTCCCTTTCCACCTCTACTCCTGCAGTTTCTTTCGCCTCCGCTGCATGCACTTTTCTTCGCTTTGGCTGTGCAGGCTTCCTGCGCCGCGCCTTGCGTACGGGCGGTTCTTGAGGGGCTTCCCCGGCAGACGGCACGAGCGGTTGAAAGGGAGCTTCCGGCGTCTTTCCCGAAGGAAACGATGGTACGAACGACTCAGCCGAAGCATCACCATGCGCGACGGGCGATGCTGCACGCGCCTGCCTCGCAGCCTCAGCAACCGCAGCTTCCGTGCCTGCCGTTCGGTAGCTTTTGGCCGCGCTCTGCGAAAGCCGAGGCTGCTGCATCGGCTGCTGTGACTCGATCGGCGGAGGCTGCTGCATCGGCTGATGTGACTGCATAAGCGGCGGCACAGGAGCGACCGGCGAACCTGCAGGAACTGGGACAGGCGCCTGCTGGGCGGGAGCAACAGGCGCCGCTTGCGTCAGTGCAGCCGCATGACCTTGCGGCAGCGGCACCGCGCTCTTCGGCTTCGTTTCTCCGCCCGCTGCCTCAGCCTGCAGTTCGGCAAGCGTCGGCAAACGCTCAGACCGCTTCTTGGGGGGACGCCGCGTCACCTCGTCGAGAGCCGCCGTCACCTCGAAAATCTCTTTTGCACCATAGCCAAGGATGCCGCCCTTCTTTATTTTTTTTGTATGCAGAATCACCGCGTCGTCGCCAAGCTCATCTTTCACCTGAGCCATGGCATCCTTCATTGTGGCGGCCTGAAACACCTTGATGCGCAATTAAATTCTCACCGTCCCAAGAATCTGAAGTTCAACCGTCTGCTCAATTTCCGCATGCGAGAGTACGACGAGCCCCTGTACGGAACGTTCGACAAGCTGTCGGAAGTAGGTGCGCACGGCGGGGCTTGTTAGCACGATCGGTTCGTAGCCCATGTTCGTGAGCTTCGGCAATTCCGCATTGAGCGACGCCAAGAGGCGCTGCATCGCATCGGGATCGAGGCTGACGTAAGAGCCGTGCTCCGTGCGCTGCACTGCACCGGCGATTTTGTTCTCCAATCCCGGGTCGAGCGTGATGCAAGGCAGCACGTTGTTCTGCACATACTGCTGCGAGATCTGCCGCGCGAGTGCATGGCGCACATACTCGGTGAGGATGTCCGTGTCCTTTGTCGCGCGCCCGTAGTCGGAGAGTACTTCGAGAATCGTCTCCATGTCGCGTATGGAAACGCGTTCCGCCAGGAGGTTTGCGAGAACCTTCTGCACCTCGCCAACGACGAGAACCTCGGGCACAACCTCGTCGACAAGCGCCGGATTCGTCTTTTTCAAGTTGTCGAGGAGGTTCTGCGTCTCTTGACGTCCGAGGATCTCCGCAGCATGCATCTTGATGACTTCCGTCAGATGCGTCGCGAGCACAGATACGGCATCAACGACCGTATAGCCGTTGAGCTCTGCCTGCTCACGCTGATCTTCAGCAATCCACAGCGCGGGAAGACCGAAGGCCGGCTCCGTCGTCTCGATGCCCGGTACTTCTTCGAACACCGTACCCGAGTTCATCGCGAGGTAGTGATCGAGCATGAGTTCGCCGCGTGCTGTTTCGATTCCCTTGAGCTTGATGATATAGTTGTTCGGCTTGATCTGTATGTTGTCACGTATGCGAATCGTCGGCACGACGAGTCCGAGTTCCAACGCGCACTGCCGTCGGATCATGACGATACGTTCCAAAAGATCGCCGCCCTGCCCCGTGTCGACGAGCGGTATGAGACTGTAGCCGATCTCAAGCTCCATCGGATCAACCTGCAGCAGATTGACGATGTTCTCAGGCTTCGTGGCGTCCGCCTTAGCCTTCTCCGCCTTCTTCTGCTCGGGCACTTCCTCAACCACCTTTTCCGAGCCCTTGAGGCGGCGAGCCGCGATGAAGCATAGGACGGCAAGCGCCCCGAGTGGGATTCCCGGCATGCCCGGAACGATGGCGAGGAACAGCAGCACGCCGCTGACGATGTAGAAGATGCGGCTGCGGTTGAAGAGCTGCAGCGCCACGTCGAGTCCGAGGTTGCCCTTCGAGGATGCCGAGCGTGTGACGAGTATACCCGTTGCCGTCGAAATCATCAGCGCCGGAATCTGACTGACGAGACCTTCGCCGACCGTCAGCAGCGTGTAACTCTGCAGAGCCTGCAGCGCCGTCATGTTGCGCGTCAGCATGCCGATGACGAAACCGCCCGTGATGTTGATGATGATGATGATGATGGCCGCGATGGCATCGCCCTTGACGAACTTCGAGGCGCCGTCCATCGCGCCGTAGAAATCAGCCTCCTGCTGAATCTTCAAGCGCCTCTTGCTCGCCTCGGCGTCCGTGATGGCGCCCTGGTTCAGATCAGCGTCAATCGCCATCTGCTTGCCCGGCATCGCATCGAGAGTGAAGCGCGCCGACACCTCTGCGACGCGCTCCGCGCCCTTCGTGATGACGATGAACTGAATGATGATGAGGATTACGAAGATGATGAAGCCGACGAGTGCGTTACCGCCGACGACGAAGTTACCGAACGCCATGATGACATCGCCCGCATAGCCGTTCAACAAGATCAGCCTCGTAGCGGATATGTTGAGCGCCAGCCGAAAGAGCGTCGTCACAAGGAGCAGCGATGGAAAGACCGAAAAATCAAGAGCCTCCACATTGTAGATCGTCACCATGACGATGACAAGCGCCAGCGTGATATTCACGCAGATCAACAAATCAAGAAGAGCCGTCGGCAACGGGATGATCATCATGACGACGATCGTGACGATTGCCACAGCTATGAAGATGTCGCTGTATTTCGTTATGAAGCCATTGGAAAGCGTCGGATTTTCTGTCGCCATGCTGTTCTTGCTCCTCTATCCCTGGGAAACTTCTCCTCAAGCAAATTTTTTCTTTTTCAATCGGTAGACGTAAGCGAGCACCTCTGCAACCGCTTGGTAAAGTTCGGGCGGCACGATGCCTCCGACCTCCACCGCCGCATAGAGCGCCCGCGCCAGAGGCTTGTTTTCCACGATCGTCACGCGGTGTTCTCTCGCGATATCCTTGATCTTCTGCGCGACGAGATCCTGCCCTTTGGCAACGACTTCCGGCGCCTTCATGCCCGCCTTGTACTTCAAGGCGACGGCGTAATGCGTCGGGTTCGTCACGATGACGTCGGCTTCCGGCACTTCCTTCATCATGCGATTCATCGCCATCTGCTGCTGCTTCTGGCGGATCTTGCCCTTGATCTGTGGATCGCCTTCCGTCTGCTTGAACTCTTCCTTGATGTCCTGCTTGCTCATCTTGAGATCCTGCGTCGTCTGCCATTTCTGATAGGCAAAATCCGCTGCCGCCATGACGAAGTAGACAATGATGATCTGAAATACGAGTGAGAAAATGATGTCGCCCATACGCGCCATGCTGCTCTTGAGATCGAGATAGATAAACTCCGGCATGTGCATGATCTCTCCGGACAAGTAGACGTAGAGAAACGCGCCGATGATCGCAATCTTCAAGAGGGACTTCAGCAGTTCCACGAGCGAGCGCTTCGAGAAGATGCGCCCGAATCCCGTGATGGGATTGAGCTTGTCCAGTTTGAAAGAAAGCGGCTCCGTCGTGAACATGAAGCCAACTTGGTAGAAATTGATGGCTAGCCCCATGACGAGAATGGCGATCATCACAGGAAACGCCGTCTTCGCCAGAACGATCATCCCATCGATGATGAGGCGCATGACCGTTTCCGCATCGATCGTCTGGTTCATGTTTGCATAGATATGAATCGTGTACGTCTCGATTTCTGTTAAAATCGTGCTGCCGAGCGCGCGCATCACGAAGAATCCCGCCAAGAGCACGAAGGCGCCGCTGAGCTCCTGGCTTCTCGCGACCTGCCCTTTCTGCCGCGCATCATTGCGCCGTTTCGCCGTAGGCTCTTCCGTCTTCTCTCCGGCAAAGAGCTGAAGGTCGAAGACGAACTCGGGCATTTCGCTATTGTATTGCATGGAGGGCGGTAGTGATCTGCGCATACGTTTCATTGAACAACACATCCAGAAACAAGACGTAGAACGGCATGAGGATCGAGAGAACGAACATGCCGATGACAATTTGAAGTGGCAGGCCGACGACAAAGATGTTGAGCTGCGGCATCGTGCGCGCCAAGATACCAAGACCGACGTTCGTCAAGAGTATGGAGAACGTCACGGGCATCGCCAGCTTCATGCCCGTAACGAAAACGCCGTTGACCAGATTGACAGCAAACCCCGCAAGGTTCGACGAAGGAGAAAGCCCCATCATCGGCACGGATTGAAAGCTCTCAAACAGCGCCGCAATGAGCATATGATGTCCATTGACGACGAGAAAGACGATGATCGCCAAATTATAAAGAAAACTTCCGATAAGCGGAATTTGCTGACCGGAAGTCGGGTCCATCACATTGACCATTGCGAATCCAACCTGCATATCCATGACCTTGCCGGCGAAATGAATGGCCGAAAAAGTCACATATGCCACAAAGCCGATCAACCAGCCAACAAAGAGTTCTCCTGCTGCTGCCGCCGCATAAAGGAAGACATTGTCCGGCGCCGACACAGGGCCGTAGCTGTCCACGATGGGGAACAGCACGAAGGAAAACGCAACAGCAGTCCCCACACGAATATGCGCGGGAATGTTCAGACTGCCAAAAAAAGGCGCGATGACGAAAATTCCCGTAACGCGCGTCAGAACGAGCAGATAAGCTGCCGCATGACCCTGGAGCAGGGTGTAAAAATCCACGGCGCATCTCCCCTCGTTATCCGATATAGAGCGGCAAGTTCACGAAAATATTCGTGAAGTATTCCACGAGGATGCTGAGCATCCACGGCCCAAAAATCAAGATGGCGACAAACACCGCAATGATCTTCGGAATAAAAGCAAGCGTAGCCTCCTGAATGGACGTGGTCGCTTGAAAGACGCTCACAAGGAGTCCAACAGCAAGACCGAGGCCAAGCATGGGGGCGGACACCAAGAGCACGATCCAAAGGGCGTTCTGCCCGATCTGTATGATGAGATCGCTGGACATCCGCGTCCCTCCTACCTAAAGCTCATGATGAGCGACTTAATCAGAAGATGCCAGCCGTCGACCATGACAAAGAGCAGGATCTTGAACGGCAGGGAAATCATGACAGGCGGCAACATCATCATGCCCATTGACATCAAGGTGCTCGCCACGATCATGTCGATCACGATGAACGGGATGTAGATCATGAAGCCGATCTGAAACGCTGTCTTGAGTTCGCTGATGACGAAGGCCGGTATCAAGGTCGCCGTCGAGACGTCCGCCTGCGACTGAGGCCGCTCGGCATCGGAAAGATTGACGAAAAGCGCCAAATCCGACTCACGCGTCTGGCGGAACATGAACTCCCTGAGAGGCGCAAGCGTGTTGTCAATCGCCTGCTCCTGTGTGATCTGCCCTGCAAGGTACGGCTGAATTCCCTGCTGATTCGCCTCGCTCCAATACGGCTGCATGATGTAGAACGTCAGAAAGAGCGACAGGGCAAGCACCACCTGATTCGGCGGCACATTCTGCGTCGACATGGCGTTCCTCAAAAAGCCGATGACGACAACGATGCGCACGAACGAGGTCGTCATGACCAAGATCGACGGCACAAGCGAAAGGATCGTCAGAAGCGCCAGAACCTGCAGGGAGGCCGCGACGTCCTGCGGCCCCGCCGCCTCGCCGACACTGACGCTGAAACTTGGAATCAGAGGCGCCGCAAGAGCTTCCTGTGCAATGAGCAGCAAGGAAAAGAAAAGGAAGCTTCCCAGCAAAATCGGCCGCTTCTCCATCAACGCTTCACAACTCCTCTACTTCCGAAATACGTCATTCTTGAATATCGTCGGGATTCTTTCGGCCAGCTTGTCAAGAGAGCCAAACTGCCGCTCAAACCCCGCTGTGCTGGGAAACGGCGTTGGCGACGCCTCCATGCTCTTCTTCAAGATTGCCTCCGCCTCCGCCGCATCCTCAACCTCTCCCAAGAGAGTGATCGTATGTTCCGTCACGCCGAGTAGCAAAATTCTGCCCGCCAACTCAATGACACAAGCAGAGCGGCCAGGGCCAAGTGGAAGATTTTCCAGCAAGCGCCCGCCGCCACCTGACATCGCACGCCCGAAACGTCCACCCAAGATCTTGGAAACGTAATAGGCAAGACCAGCCACGAAGAGAAACACGACAACGAGGCTCGCGACATAGGCGATGGTAGACCACCATGAAACACCTGGTGTACCGTTCGGCGCCGGATCCTGGTTTTCATAGCCCGAAAGATATCCTCCGCCGTCTGCGGCCAAGCCGACGGATGGAAGGACAAGGGTAAAGAAAACCCACAGGAGGAGGCAAAGGAAGTACCCCTTTCTTCCCAACATCAGCCAAGCGCTTTACGCACGGCCTCAAGGACGCGATCCGCTTGGAACGGCTTGACGATGAAATCGCGTGCGCCCGCTTGGATCGCCTCGATGACCATCGCCTGCTGGCCCATGGCGCTGCACATGACAACTTTCGCATTCGGGTCAACCTTCTTGATTTCCTTGACCGCACTGATGCCATCCATCTCAGGCATCGTAATGTCCATCGTCACGAGATCGGGTTTGAGCTCCTGATACTTCTCCAAAGCCTTCATACCATTTTCCGCTTCACCAACGATCTCATAGCCGTTTTTGGACAAGATGTCCTTGACCATCATTCGCATGAATGCCGCATCATCCACCACTAAAACTCTGCTTGCCATAAATATCTCTCCTCATCTGATCTATATGCCTGTTTTCCACGCGCAGATGCCGTTCATGCACATCCGCGTTGGACTGCACAAGAGCCGCCCGCGGCTTTTGGCGCAGTCTGCGATGCAAATCACATCGTATATCCTATTGTATATGAATCACCCGAAAATGTCCAGTGAGGGACACGCTTATTGCAGTTGCTGCGCCCTTTCCGCCGGACTTACGATGTCGGTGATGCGCACGCCGAAGTTTTCGTCAATAACGACGACTTCGCCCTTTGCTAAGAACTTACCGTTGACCATGATGTCAACCGGTTCGCCTGCGAGCTTATCAAGCTCGACAATGGAGCCGTTCGTAAGTTCCAGAATATCCTTGATTGTCTTTCTCGTGCGTCCTAGCTCCACGGTTACCTGAAGCGGCACATCGAGAATCAAGCCGATATTCGCATCATTCACTTGCACGGGAGCTGTCGAAAGCGGTGCAAACATCGCAGGCTGTACGGGCACATTCGACGCCACATGCGGCGTCGGTGGCGCACCGTAGGCCGGAGCGGCGCCCGTCATCGGCGCTGCCGGCGGCGGAGCCGCTGCTGCCGACGTTGGCGTGGGTGCTGCCGGTGCCGGTGTTGGTGCTGGCATTGGCTCTTCCTCCTCTGCTTCGTTGTTCAACAAATATCCCACCATTTCCTTCGCGACAGGAATCGGCAGAATTTGCATAATCTCACTGTCGATCAGACCGTCGACTTCCATGCGAAACGAAATCTTCGCGATTGGGTCATCCGCCGAAACGATCTCCGTGACCTTATCTTCCGATCCAAGATCAATCATATTGACCTTCGGCGGTGAGATATCAATCTTCTTGTTGAACATCGTCGACAACGATGTGGCGACCGATCCCATCATCTGGTTCATTGATTCGCCGACGGCGCTCATATGAATCTCATTGAGTTCCTGCGTCGGGCTGGTGCCGTCGCCGCCCATCATGAGATCGGCAATAATCGATGCGTCCTGCGCCTGGATGGCGAGCACGTTGTTTCCGTCGATGCCGACCGTATAGCCGACCTCCACGATGAGGTAAGGCATCGGGTACTGGTCTTTGATCGAGGCCAGCGTATCCACCGACACTGTCGGTGTCGTGATCGAAACCTTGTGTCCTAAGAGAACCGAGAGCGTCGTCGCCGCGCTCCCCATGGAAATGTTGCCTATTTCTCCGAGCGCGTCGCGCTCCATATCCGTCAGAGCATCCCCTTCTTGAGATGGAGAACCTTCCGCGGGCGCCGGGTTATCCGCCGGGGCATCGGCTGCTGCCGTGCTGTCGCCGCCGCCGTTTAATAACGCATCAATTTCCTCTTGCGAAATTAAATCATCACTCATCCGTATCTTCATCCCCTTCAAAGGCTACTTGTGTAATCTGGACTGCCGAACGCTTGCCTTGAGTGCCCGGCCGGCAAAGGAACTTGGGCTTCTGCCCGACGAGGATCTTCAGTTCATCCTTGACCTTCGTATCGAGCTGCAGCACATCGCCGAAGCCCAAGGTCAAGAACTCGCGAATCGTCATATTGATGGTGCCAAGTTCCACAATCAAAGGAATCGGCGACTTATGAATCTTCTTCTCAAGCGCACGAATCTTGTCCGGATTATGATCCTTCGCAACGGAAGCCGCCACCCAGAAAGAAGTCGAGAGCTTCGACATGACAGGCTCCAAGACAAGGTACGGTATGCAGAGGGTCATGAAGCCCTCCACCTCACCGATCTTGACCTGCACAGTAACGATGATGACCATGTCGCTCGGCGGCACGATCTGCACGAATCCTGGATTCGCCTCGATTGCCTCAAGAATCGGATTGATCTCAGTCACATTCGACCAAGATTCCTTGAGAAACTCGCTCGCCTTCGCGATAAACTTGCGCATGACCGCTTCTTCAATCTCCGTGAGGATGCGTGGCTTTAGCGTGTTCTCACCCAAGCCTCCAAATACGCGGTCGATGTAGGCAAAGGCAATGCCCGTGTTGACCTCCATGATGACGTTGCCCTTCAAAGGCGGCAACGCCATGACGCCGATGACACTCGGATTGCTCAAAGACTGCAGGAATTCCTGGTAAGTGAGCTGCTCCACGGAAACGACTTCCACGTTGACCATCGTCCGCAAATGGGTAGATAGGTGGGTGTTCAAGAGACGCGCGAAGTTCTCATAGAGCATATTCAGCGTGCGGATCTGGTCTTTCGAGAACTTGTCCGGCCGCTTGAAGTCGTATGTCTTGACCTTCCTCTCTTCCTCCTCCGCCTGCACTTCTTCGGCGGAAACCTCACCGGTCGACAGAGCTGAGAGAAGTTTGTCTATCTCGTTTTGTGACAAGACATCTTCTGCCAATCTTCCTCCTCCTTTCTCCCATGCTCAGATGACCCATCACTGCATGAGGAAGCTCGTGATGTAGACCTCATACACCGACCCTTCACCCAATGCCTTGTTCAGGCTATCGCGCAAGGTCGTCTTCAACTCATCCTGCTTGCCCGCATCAAGTTCCTCCACCTTCAGGGAGCGCAGCGTCTGCAGTGTCACATCCATGACCTTCGTCTCCGCCGGCGCCAAGAGCTTGCCATCGGCAATATTGTCCTTCTTGCCAGGGTTCATCTCCAGGACAATGCTCGTCTTCAAGAAGCGCCCCGCTTTGAGGCCGCCGACGTTGACGAGTATACCATCCTTGGGATCGCCGAGCTTGATGAAGACGCCTGGATCGTGGCTCAGCCTCGAGGGGCCGCCGTCACCAGCATTGTTCGCCATCATATGCTGCGTGATGAAAAAGGAAATACCGACTGCCGCGGCCAACGCCACGACGACGATGACAACGATCAGGATGATCGGGGACTTCTTGCTCGGCTCTGGAGCAATGGCCTGCACTTCTTTTTCTTCCGCCATGAAACTTCCTCCTCCTAACTCTTCTCTCTATCATCAATCATCCGAGAAAACCCCGGAATCACAAACCATGCACGCCGCGGCGGTATTCCATGACACGCCGCACGATCTCCTCCATCGATTCTTCCACGATGAGTTTCTTTCCATTCGTGAGGGTGACGACCGTATCGGGCGTTTCCTCCACCGTTTCTATTATTTCGGCGTTGAGGACGAATTCCCCTTTTTTGTGCGCCTCCGACTTGAACTTTGTCAGTTTGATCATTCGCCCATCCTTTCGCCGTAAGAAGTACGGGCAGAAATCCAGCCGTGCTCCTTAAGAATAAGTGCGGGGACAGGGCGGAGGGAAGATCCCCACCTCCCTGTCCTTATAAGAGCTGAGATGCCGCGTACACTGCGGCCTCTCAGTTCAGACTGTCATCAACGCTTCATATTGATGACGGTTTCAAGCATCTCATCGCCGACCGTGATGACCTTTGAGTTGGACTGGAAGCCTCTCTGCGTCACAACCATGTCAGCGAACTCGTTAGCGATGTCGACATTCGACATCTCAAGCGCCGACGGCGTGAGCGTCAGCCCCAGGGCACTGACCGTCTTGATGTTCGCTGTGCCCGAGTTGTTCGACTCGCTGTAGAGATTCGCCCCTTTCTTCGTAAGGCCCTGTGCATTATCGAACTGCGCGACGGCAACCTGTGCCAGCGAGCGCTTCTCACCATTCGTGTAAGTGCCCGTCAAGATGCCGCTCTGATCGGTGTTAATCTCCTTCAGCGTACCCGCAGGATGTCCATCGTAATCTGCCTTGATCGTATCACTGCCGCTGTACTGTGTGAGATTCGTAAGGTCCACCGACACATTCATCTCGTTAGAGGCACTCGGGCTAAGTGGACCGGAACCTGCGCCATTTTTCAAGGTCAATGTCGGATTGCCCGAGCCATCTCTGTATTTGCCATTTTGATAAAATCTCAGCACTTGCGCCTTCATCGTCACAGTCGTGTTGCCATCAACTTCCTTGATTGTGCACTTGCTGTCCGTAGTGGCCGCCGGGTCTGGATTGTAGGGATCAAGCTTTCCTGCAGCATCCGTTCCCGGACTCAAGGTGACACGCCACTTATCGACGCCCAGCGGCGAAGATGAAGTGTCGGGAATCTTTGTAAATAGGAGTGGCACCTTGTGTTCGTTGCCCAAGCTGTCATAAACCGTCGAAATCGTCGTGATTGGCAGACTCTCACCAACCTTGTAGCGGTAGCTACTCTTTGCCGTAATCGTACGCGTCGTACCGTCTGATAACGTCAAAGTAAGGGATGTGCTGCCCGTTACACCCGTAGGCAAAGAACCGCTGGTAAAATCAGTAGCCTGCGCCACGACTGCCTCTCCCGTGATCGAAGTTCCTGTCTGATCGACAATCTTCGTAATCGTCGGCACCGACGAGTTCATATTACCCTTGTAGGTGACCGTCGTCGTCTTCCGCGCCCCCATGCTGCGCATCGCATCCTTGATCTGGATGCCCTCAGGCGTGCTCTTCGTATCGATGTTGCCGTCTTCATCGGCGTTCCACCCAACGACATGATGCCCCGAGCCAGGGACAACATAGTTGTAATTCGCATCAAAGGAAAACGCTCCTGCGCGCGTATAATACTTGTCTTTGCCACCCTTATCGGTCGAGACAACAAAGAGTCCGTTGCCCGACAAAGCAAGATCCGTATTCTTTCCCGTCGACTGCGTCGAAGCGTCATTGAAGAGCAAGTCAATGCTTGCAACGCCGACGCCGAGGCCGATCTGCTTGGGGTTTGTACCGCCGACAGTATCCGTCGGCGCGGCAGCGCCCGTCTGCGTCTGATAGAGCGTGTCCGCAAATGTCACACGGCTCGATTTGAAGCCGATCGTATTGACATTCGCGATGTTGTTGCCTATGACGTCCATGCGTGTCTGGTGGCTCTTAAGCCCCGATACGCCGGAGAAAAGAGAACGCATCATAATGTATCAATCTCCTTTATTTGGTGCAGCTGGAAAGGCGGGCGAATCCGCCTTCCCCGGCTCGCTTCTGTCAGTCGGCGAGCAAAAGCCTCCCGAAGGACCAGCTCAGAGAATCGCTGCACTGTCGATGTTCGTGAAAATATTGTCCTTGGCGCTCATGCCGTCCATGGCCGTGATGACCGTCCTGTTCCTGATACTCACGACGAGCGCGACGTCGTTCATATAGATCAGGGATTCCCTTGCCCCCTTCGAAGCCATCTTGTTGACGGCGTCGCCAAGCCTTGAAAGTTCTTCATCGCTGAGGTCGATGCCACGCGCTCTCATGCGTTCTGTGGCATGAGCCGAAAAGCTGACCTCGGATTTGGCCTTCTCAAGCTCGGCAGCAAAGGAAGGGGCATTCTTCTGCGATGCCGGCTGTTTTGCAGCAGGCATCTGCGGCAGGAGCGGCTGGGACGGAAGGTAAATTCTTGCGTCAGCCATATTCTCCTCCGTGCTTCATGTTCCCGATGCGGAGGCTTTCTTCGTCGGCGGATCGGCAATCGCTTCAATTTCCGAAACCTCGACCTCATGCAGCTTGCCCTTCGCATCCTGTGCGACGACCATCGGCTTGCCGTTCAAAACCTTGACGCCTCGGACATTTCCTGCAAAGGTTTCCGAATTGGTTTTGGGATTGCCCTCCGCATCCTTCGTCTTCGTCACATGTGTCCACTGGATGTTCTTGCCGATCATATTGCTCAAAGAGCCGACGAGCACGGAGCTGTCGATGTTCGACACGAGTTTCGATACATTCTCGAAGCCCTTGACCATCTGTGTCATCTGCTCAAGCGACGAGAACTGTGCGAGCTGGGCGATGTACTGCGTATTGTCGTCCGGGCTCAGAGGATCCTGATGCCTAAGCTGCGTCACGAGAAGCTGCAGGAAGGCGTCCTTGCCGAGCGAGTCGTTCTTCTTTGCCGTTTTCGTCTGAGACGCTTCATACTTGGCACGATCGTACTTCACACCGTCGACCGTGACGGTATTCAGATTCGTTCCGTTCATACCTTTCTCCTTTCTTCATTGTCTTAAAATCATCAGATGCGATAGTCCACGCCGTCCTGCGCGAGCACGCCCTGCTGCGCACCTGCCGCGAGAGCCTGCTGCTCCTCTTCAAAGGATGCAAGCGCCTGCTGGGCGTCGCGTCCCTGGCTGCTGCCCTGGCCGCCGTGCTGTGCATAATGAGCATCCGCGTCCTGCTGACCGTTCATCATGGAATGTTCTCCAAGACCTGCGTAGACGCCAACGTTGTCCACCTTCAGTCCCTGCGCCTGCAGTTCGTGCTTGAGCTGGATCATCGAGGTTTCGATGATGGCACGCACGGAAGCATTGTCCGTATGGAACGCTGCATTGACCGCGCCGCTTGCGGCGACGGAAACCTTGAGCGTCAGTTCGCCAAGGTGCTCGGGCTTCAGACGGATGACCATCTCTGTCTGTTCGGGCATGCGCAGAAGCCTTGCCTGTTCGACGATCTGTTTCGCCACCTCGTAGTCTTTCTGCGGGGCTGCGGGTGCTGTCGGCTGCGCTTCGGCAGTTTCCTGCAATGCGGTCTGGAACGTCACGCCGGGATTCGCCTGGGAAGCATGACCCACCTCCTGGCCTCCTTGCGGAGTCTGTGCGGCTTCTGTAAAAAGCTGCATGGCAGAACTCGCCTTCGGTTTCGCTGCGCTTCCACCCAATGTCTGTGTTGCTGCAGTCTGGAAAAACGCATTGTTTTCCTGCGCCCTGTCATCCTGCGATGCCTGTTGCTCGTTAAAGAACCCGGCAAAGTTCCCATTCGAAGAACTTTGTGTCAGATCTTGCCCCCCTTCTGCCAGATTAGCAGACTGTATCGGAGCGACCTTGGTGTCCACAGTCGAAACAGGCAACGGCGTCGCTTCTCCATTCAGAGTCGAGGAAGCTGCAGTCTGACGCGAGTTTTCTACTGTCCCCGTCGTGACCGAAGCCATCGGCTGTCGGGCCAAGGTACGCAAAAGCACATCGGGCAGTTCCGCGTCAGCTTCCACCATATTTAGATCCGCCGGCAGAGAAGCCTCTACCGATTCCGCAGTGAAGATGTCTGCTTCTATCTGCGATGGATATTCTGTCGCTGCAAGCACTCCTGCTTGCGACGTCGGCAACAAGGTTCTGTGAGGAAGCGCTCGGAGCAAGTCCTGTTCCGTCCTTTCGCTGCGTGAAAGCAGTGCAGCAAGATGGTTTATATCCGCAGCCTTGTTCTGTGGCACCTCCTGCATCTTCGCAGCGCCGTCACCGGCCTTGTCCTGCGAAACTGCCGCCTTTGTTTCATCCACGGGCATCTCGTCCTGCAGCGAAAGTTCCACGTCCCCTTGTTGTATTGCAGCTTTATCCAACAAAGCGATTGAGGCAGGGTCCGTTGTCTCCTCCACGGAGGCAGGCAACACCACCAAGACGGACGTTTCCGACTGTGCGGCTTCGCCAACAGCAGCGACATTCTTCACCGAGGCATTTTTAACGGCCTCCACGGTTTCCACCGCTTCTGCCGAATTCCCAGTACTGAGATCTGCTTGTTTCGTTTGCTGCGAAGCAGCAAGCGATGCGGCCAAAGGATCCTTTCCCACAACTTCTACCGCCTCCGCAAGACTCTGTTTCAGCGTCTTGAGCTTTGCAAGCGTCCTGTCGAACGACGGATTCTTCGCCCCACGATCAGCCGTCGTCCCCGCCTGACTTGCAGGACGCACAGCCTCGACGGCGTTTGTCTTCACCGTCGTATTTGGTGCCGGTGCAACGTTCATGAGATTCACCTGTACATCATTCATCTTTATCACCTCCTTTCAAATAAGCTTATATAGCATCAGGCAGAGCCTGCTGCTTACCGTCTTCACTGCGCCGTCTCATCTGTCGTCTGACTTTCATCCGCTGCATTCTGTGGATTCTGTCCTTGACGGTCGAGCGGCGAGATGACCTTCTTCGGCACACCTGTATACATAAGTTTCGTCAAGCGAGCCGACTGGTCGGCATCCATCGCAGCAAGCGTTTTCGCCGCCTGTGATTCATCCATCTTCTGCAGGATGGCGACGGAGAGATCGTCGTCGAGATCTTTCATGACCTCGGCCGCCTGCTGCGGTTTCATCTCGTTGTAAACGCGCGCGAGCTTCGAGACACGCTTCTTTTCCTGCGCCTCGCGCTCCTTCATCTGCTTCTCAATTTCTTCCTTCGTCAGCACTTTGGGTTTCGATGTCCCCTTATCCTTGTCTTTGTCAGGATTCGGCTTGCTGTCCGTCATTTCTTCCTTCGTCTTTCCCACCGCCTCTTCCTTCGGCGTCTCTCCCGTCTCAGGCGCAGGCTTTACGAAGAATTCCCCGATGATAGGCATATCGTATAATTTCAGTTTCTCATTCATCGTACTCGCATCAAAGATCTGCAAGTACACGCCGAGCAGGAAGCCTCCCACGACAAGCACGAGCAGCAATATTGCGGCGAGTGCGATTTTGACCATCTTCTTCATTTCGGGCTTCTGCTCCTTTCGGGACTGCGCAGGACTCTCCCAGCGAAAAGTCCCTCCTTCATTCCCCGCATCTCTTTATCGATAGAGGTCGAGAACCTTATTCACGTAATTCTGCGTCTCAGCGTAAGGCGGTACGCCGTCGTAGTCCTTAACTGCCTGAGGGCCTGCATTGTAGGCAGCAATCGCTTTCTTCATGTCGCCGCCGAAAGTGTCAAGCATCTGCTTGAGGTAATGCGCACCGCCCTCGATATTCTGCTTCTCGTCGTAGGGATTGACGCCGAGCGCTGCCGCCGTATCTGGCATCAGCTGCATGACGCCAACGGCTCCGACGTCGGACACCTCACTCTGATTGCCGCTTGATTCCGCTTCTGCGACAGCAGCGACGAGGCGCGAGTCAAGTCCGTACTTCGCCGCAGCTTCCTGGATGAACCGCGTCGTCTCATTCGATGCGCCAGAAAGCTGTGTGGAAGCCTCGGTGGGCGTCACCTTTGCGGCATCCGTCTTTGTTGTCGCTCCCACCCCAGTCGTCTGCGGCGGGGTCGCGCCGTCGTTCTTCTTGAGTTCAGCATCCAATGCTCGCTGGAAGCCAACCGCCGTGCCGGGCACGGGGCCTTCAATGCCGAATCTCCTCTGGATTTCAGATATTCTCGCCTGTATTGCCTCAACGCCCGAGAGTTCCATCACGTTCATTCTCCTTATCCTACATGTTTATGCCCCGCATATAGAGCTGCAAGCCAATCTCATCCAAAAGCTTCTGCTCCTCGAGAAGTGCCTCTTCCTTGTATTGCTGAAGCCGCTTCGTCTTGAGCTGCTCGATGCTCTTAAGCTTGTTCATAATCAGCAGGAGCGCTTTGAGTCTTTTTTGCCGTTCTGCGCGGCTTCTGAGAATCTGCTCCTGTTGATTTTCAATCTGTCCCCTTTTCCATTCGAAGAAACTGTTGAATGTCAAGAGCCGTCCGAGAGAAATCGTATGCCCATCCGTCAATCGATCATAATCCTTCTTGCCTTGCTGCATTTCCGCCAGAAGTTCGCCGAGCTTCTCCTTGTCTGCTTCGAGCCTCCTCGACGCCTCAGCAAACTGCACTTCAGCCTCTTCCTTTTTCGAACGCGTGACCTTCAGCAGGGTTTCCAATTTGAAGCGAAATCTCTTCATCAGGCGCACCCCTCATCAGATTGCTTCCAACGCCTTTTCCGTCTCTTCGTAGGAACTCTGCTCGAAGATCCCTTGGCAGAGAAAGTCGTTAATCGCATCGATCTTCGCGACTGCTGTATCGATCTTTTGGCTCGACCCCTTGACATAGGCACCGATGTGAATGAGATCCTCCGCCTCCTTGTAGACCGCCATCAAGGCACGCAAGTTCTGCGCCGCCTTGAGGTGTGCATCATCGACAACCTCGTTCATGACGCGCGAGACACTTGCGAGCACGTCGATAGCAGGGAAATGGTTCTGTGCGGCAATGGCACGCGACAGGACGATGTGACCATCAAGGATACTGCGCACGGCGTCAGCGATTGGCTCGTTCATGTCATCGCCATCGACGAGCACAGTGTAGATGCCTGTGATCGACCCCTTGCGGCTCGTCCCTGCACGTTCCAAGAGGCGCGGCAGGAGCGCGAACACCGACGGTGTATAACCGCGCGTCGCCGGCGGCTCACCAATTGTCAGACCGACCTCGCGCTGTGCCATGGCGAAGCGCGTGACGGAATCCATCATGAGCACGACGCGCTTGCCCTGGTCCCGGAAGTACTCGGCGATGGCGGTCGCCGTCATCGCGCCCTTGATGCGTACGAGCGCCGGCTTATCCGACGTAGCGACGACGACGACGGAGCGCTTTAAACCCTCCTCGCCGAGGTCGCGTTCAATGAACTCCTTGACCTCGCGCCCGCGCTCGCCGACGAGCGCAATGACGCTGATGTCGGCTTCCGTATTGCGCGCGATCATGGAGAGGAGCGTCGACTTGCCAACGCCCGACCCCGCCATGATACCGATGCGCTGCCCATCGCCGAGTGTGATAAGTCCATCGATAGCACGCACGCCGACGTAGAGCGAGTCTTGTATGCGCGGCCGTTCGAGCGGCGACGGTGGATCGGCCTGCAGCGGATAGTCGCGCTTGCAAAGGAGCGGCCCCTTGCCGTCGATCGGCTCGCCGAGTCCGTCGAGGACGCGGCCCAGAAGTTCCGGGCCAACTTGCACCTGCAGAGTCCTCTGCGCCGAAACAACCTCGCAACCAGGACCGATTCCCTGCATCTCGCCGATGGGCATCAAGAGCACATGTCCATCGCGAAAGCCCACGACCTCTGCCGGTATCGGTTCGACATGCGGGAAGCGTGACTTCACATAGCAAAGTTCGCCCATGCTCACGTTCGGCCCCGCAGATTCAATAACGAGTCCGATGACCTGCACGATCTTGCCGCTCATTTTAATTGACTCACAGGTACTTACGGCGTCGAGGAACTTTTGCACGTTGATGCGCAGACGCCCATCGCCCGTCAGGACGGCGTCGCCTCCGTCGTCAAAGACGACAGGCTGCACCTCGTCCTCCCATGATGAAGTTTCCCATTCAGAAGTCCCGCGAACTTCCTGCAAGTCATTCATAAACACACTTCCTGTATTGCTTTCTTCACCAATTCAATCTGCGTCGCCAAACGCGCATCAACATTGCCATTCGGTGTCTCAAGCACGCAGTCGCCAGGTTTGAGTCCGGCATCCGACTTGACGAGGAGCACCGCCTGTCCTTCAAGCATCTGCTGAAACTCCGACTGTGCCATAAGCACGAATTCGTAGGAGTCCGGTGCGACGTAGACAACGACTTCCGCCTGATCGCGTACCTTCATCAAAGCCTTGCGCACGAGAGGCAGGACGATCTGCGGCGCATCGATGAAATGCTGCGGCAGAATCTGCTCGACGACATGCATCGCTATACTTGTGACATCCTCTTCTGCCATTTGCAGATAGATTTTGCGAGCCTCAAGCGCCGCGTTCATCAAGGCGCCCGCCTTATCGTTCGCTGCTGCAAGGATGTCCTCGCAGTCTTCTGCGGCCTTCTTCATCCCCGCTTTGTGCCCTTCTTCGAAGCCCTCCGCTTTGCCCGCTTCGTGCGCCTCTTCCTTGATCTCCTCGGCGAGATTGCGCGCATCCGCCTCGCTGCGTTCGCTCGCATACTCGGCATCTTGCACCATCATCGCACACTTCTCGCGCGTCTCCTCAAGCAAGGTATCCGCCTTCAGCTCCTTTTCCCTTACATAGGCAAGGCGCTCAGCAAGCGATTCCTCCGTGACATCCTCTAGTTCCTTGGGGAGCACCTTGGGCTTCGGCGGCGGAGGCGGTGGCTCAACGATGCGAGCTTCTTCCTGCCACATCGTGGTTCTGATTATCCTAGACAATCATCTCGTCACCCTTTCCGCGTGCAACGACGATCTCACCCTTGTCCTCCAAGCTGCGGATGACATTGACAACCTTCTGCTGCGCCTCTTCGACGTCGCGAATCTTGACAGGCCCCATAAACTCGATTTCTTCACGCAGCATATCGGCTGCACGCTTCGACATATTCTTGTAGAGCTTGTCGGCAACCTCTTTCGGCGTAGCCTTGAGGGCGAGTGACAAATCCTTCGTGTCGACCTCTCTGAGCACCATTTGCAGCGAGCGATCGTCGAGTACAACGATGTCCTCGAAAACGAACATGAGGCGTTTGATCTCTTCCGTAAGTTCGGGGTTGTCGACCTCGAGTGTTTCCGTGATCGTCTTTTCCGTCGTACGGTCGACGCGATTCAGGATCTCGACGACAGCCTTTACGCCGCCCGCCGAGGTGAAGTCCTGCGTGACGAGCGAGGACAGTTTGCGCTCCAAGACCTTCTCCACCTCTCGTATAATGTCCGGGGACGTGCGGTCCATCGTCGCGATGCGCTTCGTGACCTCCGCCTGCTTGTCGGGCGGCAGAGATCCCATGAGAATCGCCGCCTGATCGGGATCGAGGTAAGCCATGATCAGAGCGATCGTCTGCGGATGCTCGTTCTGGATGAAATTCAAGAGCTGACTCGGATCGGTCTTGTGCAGGAAGTCGAAAGGACGTGCCTGCAGACTTGCCGTCAGGCGACTGAGAATGAGCTTCGCCTTCTCTGCACCAAGAGCCTTTTCCAAGATGTTCTGTGCATACTCAAGGCCTCCAGCCGACAAATAGCTCTTCGCCATGAGCATCTGATAGAACTCACTGATGACCGCTTTTTTCTGGTCGGCTGGCACTTTCTTCTGATTCGCAATCTGCAGCGTTACAGACTCTATTTCTTCCTCATTCATATGTTGAAAGAGGAGTGCCGAACTCTCGGCGCCAAGTGCGATGAAGAGGACTGCCGCCTTCTGTCGCCCCGTCAAGGGCGGATTCTTCTGTTCAGCCATATCAATCATCCCCCGCCAGCCACTGCTTGACCAACATAGCCGCGTCTTCCGGTGTATGCATGATCATCTCTTCAATTGCCTGCATCTCATTGAGCTGGCGCTGCTCTTCTTCCGTAAGCTCTTCCTCCGTAACCTCGCCTGCCTCGATCTGCGCAGCACGTTCCTCGGCGAGGCGTTGTCTCTCGAGCTCTTCCTGACGACGCTGCTCTTCGATGGCCTCCTGCTCCAAACGCTTCTTGCGGCGATACATGAGGATGCTGCCAACGATCAGCGCAATGACGAGGAGGAAAGCGGCGAGCTGCAGGTAGAACTCGCGATCAAGTCGATCACGTTCCGCCTGTTCGTCGGCAAGCTTCTTGTCACGTGCCTCGGTGCTGAACGGCAGCGGCTCGACGGAGACCGTATCGCCTCGGTCAGGATTGATACCGGCCGCGGAACGCACGGAGCGCAGGATACTCTCCTGCTGTGCTTGCGTCACATCGTCGTTGACGAGGACAGCGACCGTCAAGCGGCGAATTGAGCCGGGCGAAGCGACAATCTTGCGCTTCTCCTCGTTGACCTCGTAATTCGTCGTATTTTCCTTGCGCTCATACTGTGCCTGCGAGTTGTTGTTCTGCTCCACATAGCCAGGCACATTGGACTGTGTGCCGGCAGGGCCGCCGGGCTGCGTCGATGTGCCCGCATAGCTCTCGCTCGTGGTCTGCTGACTGCGTACGATGCCCGACTCATCTACGACAGGCGTGTAAGTTTGCGAATCCGTCGTCTTCTGATCGAAGTCAAGCTCGACGCTGATGCGCACGAACGACTTTCCCTCACCGAGCGACGCGTCGAGGAGGCTCTGGACATTCTTCTGCAGATTGTCCTGAACTTTCTTTGTCATCTCCATCTGCGTCAGCGTCTTCTGTCCCACGCCATCATCATTGTTTTCATCGGGGTCATTCAAGATCTTCCCCGACTCATCGACGATCGTGATATTTTCGGGCGTCAGTCCCTGCACGCTGTGCGCAGCAAGATTCACAATACCCTTGACCTCTTTCTTGGACAGCTGCATGTTCGCCTTGAGCTTCAACATGATGGATGCCGTCGCCGGCTTTTCATTTTTCTTGTAAAGGCTGTCCTCCGGCAGGACAATGTGTACACGCGCCTTCTCAACCGCGTCGATCTGTTCGATCGTGCGCGTAAGTTCACCTTGTAGCGCCTGCAGGTAATTAACCTTGTTTTGGAACTCCGTCACGCCGAGCTTACTGTCATCAAAAAGTTCGAAGCCCTTATTACCTCTGGGCAGACCTTCGGCAGCCAAATCCAGGCGCGTGCTGTCAACGCTCTTCGCAGGAACGAGGATTGTCGTACCCTGCCCGCCTTCCTGTATCTCGTAATTCACCTTGTTCTCTTTGAGCTTCGCCGCGACTTCGCCGGCATCCTTCGCTTCCATATTTGTGAACAAGGGCACCATGTCCGGCTTACCGCCATAAATGATGCTGCCGGCAACAATGGCAATGAATACGAGAGCTGCGGCGCCGATGATCATGTATCGCTGCCGCTTGCTGTAATTATTCCAGAGCTCCAGGTAGCGCTCTTTCCACTCTGCCATTTCCTCAATCCCTTCGCCTCAATATGCTTGCCGAAGCCCTGCCTGGCTTTGGCTGATCGTTCCTGCCCAAGGCTCAGACCTGCATGCGCATAATTTCCTGATAGGCCTCAACCGCACGATTCCGCACCTGCATCGTGAGCTGCGTGGCAATGCCCGCTTTCTCACTCGCAATGACGACTTCGGACACATCGGTGATGCGTCCTGCCGCAAGTTCCATATTGAGTCGTTCGGACTCCTTGATCAGTCCGTTGACCTCGCCAAGGGAATCCGTAAGGAACTCATGAAAAGGCTTCACTTCCCTCTGTTCGGTCTCCCCCAGATGACTTTGGCCAGTCATCTGCACTGGCGTCATTTGCAGCGCTTCCACCTGCATGTTCTTTCCACCTCAATCCGTAACCGCTTACTGTTTTCGGCGCACACGTCGTGCAGCCTTCTCTTTACTTGCCGATATTCAGCGCATTCTGCGCCATGCCCTTGGCGGCGTTGATCGCCGTCACATTCGCCTCGTAGGCACGCGAAGCCGTGATCATATCCACCATCTCTTGCACGATGTTGATGTTCGGGCGCTCGACATAGCCATCCGCATTCGCATCAGGATGACCAGGGTCGTAAACCAGTGGTCCCTGTGACCGATCTTCTTCAATCTTCATGGCACGCACACCATTTCCTGCCTGATTATCGAGCTTCTGGCGCAAGGTAGAAGCGAAGTCCTCCTTACCCCTCTCACGCGGCTGAAAAACGACGTAACGCCTGTGATACGGACCGCCCTCAACTGAACGTGTCGTGTTCGCATTCGCGATATTGTTTGAAATCACGTCCATGCGCAGACGCTCCGCCGTAAGTCCGGAAGCGGAAGCATCGATTCCTCCAAACATGCTCATTTTTCTACTCTCCTTGCATCATCCGAAATCTCGCATCACACCCCCGGCGAATCACTGCCCGGTAATGACGCTTCTCATCTGAGAGAACCCGGCTCCGACCTGCCTGGCCAAAGCGTTAAAGTACAGGCTGTTCTTGGCCAAAGACGCCATCTCGACATCAATATCCACATTGTTCTTGTCGTAACGCATGGAAGACGACTGGTCCAGTTCAATCTTCGCCAAAGCCCTACCCCGGAAAGGAATGGGCATGTGGCGATCATGCGTACGCACGATCTTGAGCCCGCCCTCAGCATCGAGATCAAGCTCCTTCGCAAGAAGATCCTCGAACACGACGTTGCTCTTCTTGAAATTCGGCGTGTTAACATTGGCGATGTTGTGGCTGATGACCTCCTGTCGAAGGTTCGCCGCCCCCATACCGCGCTGCATAACGTCGAGCGCCCTGTTGCCTACGATTTGCTCCAGCATTGCGGTGTTCCACATCCTTTCCCTATAACTCTCTCTAAAGTTCGACGAAATGAGAAAAAATCCTTTCCCGCCGAACTTCTTTTTTCAAAAAGGCGAAGCAAAAAGCAAATGTGCTTCGCGTACAAGCTGAAAATCATTGCCCAAATCCATACATCATGATTAACAAATTTATCCATCGTGATTTTGCACTTTCTATTCTACCATAAAATCGGAAATGATTCACTCCATTTCTCAGTTTTTTTTAACGACTGTAAAATAGTCCTATAAGGGGCAAGAAAAAAGGGGCGGGTTCATGCCTCGGCATGTCCCAGTCCCCTTCCTTGCTTCTTCAGTTTTCCACCCGTTGAAGTTCTTCGAGCAAATAAGGATTGAGCACCTTGATGTGCGTTCCCTTCATGCCGAGCGACTTCGATTGAATGAGCCCCGCCGACTCGAATTTTCTCAGCGCATTGACGATGACGGAGCGCGTGATCTTCGCGCGATCCGCAATTTTCGAGGCGACGAGCAGTCCCTCGGATCCTTCCAGTTCGCCAAAGATGCTCTTCGCCGCCTTGACCTCCGAGAAGGAGAGTGTCGCCAAGGCGATCTGCACCGTCGCCTTCTTGCGTGCCTCGATCTCGATCTGCTGCGTGCGGTCGCGCAGCATCTCCATGCCGACGACCGTCGCACCGTACTCGGCAAGGATCAGATCGGCTTCCGTAAAGTCCGTATCATACTTCGCGATGATCAATGTGCCGATGCGGTCACCTACACCATAGATCGGCACTATCGTGGTATTCTTTCCCTCAAATCGACAGTCCGTATCCTCCGTGAAGGCACAGATTCCCGTCTTCGACTTCAAGTTCGGCGAAGTCTCGTCCATCTTCAGCAGCCAGCTCACATACCTCTTGGGAAAGCTTCCTTGCTGCACGACGTTTGCAAGCATCAGGTCGCACTCGAAATCATCGATGAAGGCATGTCCGAAGATCTTGCCCGCCTTGTTCACAATATAGACATTCGCATCGATCACCGCACTCAAGACGCGCGATATGCTGTCGTACTCGACGCTTTCCGCGCGCTGCAGCAGACGGTTGATTTTCCTCGTTTTCTCCAGTAATGTCGCCATGCAAACTCCATTCCTTTCTCCACGGCAATACGACTTCCAAATTCAGGCTATTGCCTACACCTTCATTTTAACACATTTTTCTAAATAATCAAAGATGCGGGAAAGAAATGTTGAATTTTTCTTGATTTTTTCGTCAATAGCACGAGAGAAGGCCCACACTTTCATGTCAGGCCGACCATCACCTCGCGAAACACCTCACCCAAGGAATCGTGAATCACGAGATCCGCCCTTTCGTCCGCCTTCGTCGCCGTCTTGTTGACGAGCACGAGATGCCTGCCTTTGAAACAGCGCAGAAGTCCCGCCGCCGGATAGACGACGAGCGATGTACCGCCGACAATGAGGAGATCCGCCGCAGCAATCGCGCGTACGGCAGCATCGAGCACATCGGCGTCGAGGCTTTCCTCATAGAGCACGACATCCGGCTTCACGATACCACCGCACTTCGTGCAATGCGGTACACCCTCGCTCGCCTGCAGAAATCTTTCATCGTAAAACGCACGGCAGTCCATGCAGTAACTGCGCCGGATCGATCCATGCAGTTCCAGCACGCGCGAAGAGCCGGCTTCCTGGTGCAGTCCGTCGATGTTCTGCGTGACGACGGCCTTGAGCTTTCCCATGCGCTCAAGCGCGGCGAGCGCCTTGTGGCAATCGTTCGGTTTCGCTTCCATATAAACGAGGCGCTTGCGGTAAAAATCGAAAAACTCCTCAGGGCAGCGCTCGAAAAACGTATGCGAGACAAGCTCTTCGGGAGAAACGTGCTGTGCGAGCATCTTGCTGTAGATTCCCGTGGCGCTGCGAAAATCGGGAATGCCCGATTCCGTCGAGACGCCGGCGCCGCCAAAGAATACGATATTGTCACTTTCCTTCAATAAATCATGAAACACGGCGATCTTTTCATCCTTCATTGCTTTCGCCCCCTCTTCTGCCATTTTCCGTGCATCCTGCAAATTCAAACGTCCTCAGCAATCTCGCGGTATATATCTTCCAAGTCCTTCATATAGCCCTTCGCATCCATCAGTGGCGAGGCTTCCATGCGCGCGCGCAGGTCGCGATGCAGGCGGCGCAGGATGTCGGGCGCGTCCGCAAGCTCCACGGCTTTTCGCACGTATTCCATATCGCCTCGTGCCACGAGCTGTGAAAGCCCCGCATTTTCCAAGATGCTTGTCGAAAAGCGCGAGCCGTGCGTGCCGCCCGCTTTTGTGATGACGGGCACGCCCATGTAGAGCGCCTCGCACGTCGTGACGCCGCCCGTATAAGGGAAGGTGTCGAGCACGATGTCGATGTCCGTGTACTGCTCAAGATAATCGGGGCTGTACGGGCGAAGCTCGACCTGTGCGAGCGGTATGCCGAAGCGCTGCAGACGCTCCTTCACGATCTTCCTGCCCGCCGCAATGCTGCAGATCTTGCTCTTGACGACGAGCCGCGCCCCCTTCATGCGCTCAAGCACGCCGCGCCACAAGGCGAGCATATCGTCCGACACCTTGGAGAAGTTGTTGAAACTGCCAAACGTGATATAGCCGTTCTTCACAAACGGCGCCTCCCCGCCGCTCTTCGGCATATCGCGCAGCACGGGCGCATAACAGAGGTGGCTGTGCGGCATGCGCAGCACCTTCTCTGAAAAGCCGCGCGCGCCCATGTCCCACGGCGAGCAATAGATGTCGGAAAGGAAATAGTCGACCGCACGAAGCCCCGTCGTCGCCATGTAGCCGATCGCCGTCATCTGCACGGGCGCAGGCCGCCGGGCGAGCACGGGCAGACCGCTTCCCTGCGTGTGCCCGGCAAGATCGACGAGGATGTCGATGCCGTCCCTCTCGATGAGGCGCGCCGCATCCCTAGCCGAGAGGCGCGAGACATCCTTCCACTGTACTCTTTTCTGGCGAAAGAGCGAGGTCACACGGTCGCGCTTGCCCCGCGCATAGCAGGTGACCTCGAACGAAGCGGCGTCAAAATCGCGCACGAGCGGCATGAAGAAATACGCCGCTGCATGAAGGCGGAAATCGGGCGAGATGTAGCCAATGCGCAATTTGCGACTGAAGGTACGCGTGCGTTTCTCTCCCACAGGCGGCGCCGTCGGCTGGATGCGGAAAGCCGCCATTTGAGCTCTCGGCACCGGAGACGGCGAAAGGTGTGCGTTACTGCCAAAAAGCGAGGCAACGCGCGCCTCTCGCCGCGTCTTGCTTCTTCGCTCCTCTTCCAATTCTTTCTTGAACGCCTCGTACTCCTTTTCCTCTTCCATGCGCCTTTGATTTGCCCGCGCTTCCCATGCCCAGAGGCGAAGTGAATCCTCATACTGCGGCTTCGGCAAGGCCTTCTGCACGAGACGCGAAAGAGGCTCGCGTTCCTGCTTCGCCTGCTGTGCCACAAGCGCCGCACCGCGCCGCTCATGATCGGCTTCCGCTCTGGCCGCCGCCATGGCCTCCCCGACGGAAAGCGTCGCCTTCGGCTGCAATGCCCCAGCCTCTGCCGCCTCGGTGCGATACGGATGACAGATCTTGACGCCTTCGAAAAATTTTTCGTAGCCGCGATGGAGACGCAGGGATTCGGCGGGCGTCCTCGTGCGGTAATTCGAGCAGAAGAGCGCCTTGCTGTAGCACTCCGCCGCCTCCTCGCCCGTCAGCATATCACTCGCTGCCAGAAGCGTGTTCATGGCAAACTCCGGCTCCGCCGCGAGAAGCCACGCGTCAGAGAGCCATGCAAGCGCCTTGAAGCGCACGTAGCGAAGCGACTGCGTCCAAAGCGATTCAGCGACCTTCTCCGTCGCCTGCACGATGGAGAGAAGCTCCTTGATTTCCTCCTCCAAGGCGAAGTCCGTGGAGAAGAATGCGGCGCGTACGAGACGCGCACGCAAGTTCCCTGGCTCGCGCTCTTCGGCACGCGCCATGTACTCCTTCGCCTGCTCGCGCTCATCCATATAGAAAGACGCCTCTGCCATGATGGCATAGGCGTCCGCGTCCTCCGGCACGATCTGCAGAATCTCCTTCGCCGAAGCGCGCATGCCGCGAAAATCGCCCTGGTTTGCAAATCGGTTGGCTATTCCGATCCAATTCTCTTTGTCGTCCATAAAGCACACGCTCCAACAAGTATAGTCTAAACCTCCGGGCACAATTCTGTGCCGTACTCTCGGAGAAAGATCTTCTGATACTCCTTATAGCTTTTGGCGAGCGGCTTCTCCACGGGACAGTGGATGCACCAAAAGCCCGCCTCCTGATTCGGCACGACCGTCCGAAACCCTCGCCTGGAGAATTCCTTGCACTGCGACGTGTCGTAGAGATGCCAGCCCGTGAAAAGATCTTCGCGCCAGAGCACGTCGTACTGCGTCGCAAGGAAGAGTCCGTCCGCCGCTTCGACATCGATGCTCTCGCCGTCCGGCTCCTTCATGTGCGTGTCGACGATGCTCTCCGCCTCGCACGCATGAAGCACGCGTCCATAGCAGCGAAACCCATCCCACCACACGCCGCTTGCGGGCAGCGAACGGCAGCCGATGACGCCGATCATGCCGATGCTCTCATCTGCAAAGATATTCAACATCGCCCGTGGAAAATCCTTGTTGACGAGCAAGGTGTCCTGATGCAGATAGACCTTGTAGCGCGCCCGCGACCTCGCCATACCCTCGTTGTACCCCGCCGCCATCGACGCGGCGCCGCGCACGGCGATATACTCGGCGCGAAAGCCTTCGGGCAAACGCAGATGGCGCAGGTAGAGCAGACACTCTGCGTACCATGCCTCATCGTTGACGCAGGTGATGAAGGCGATCGCCCTCTCATCCTTCATCTTCCGCCGCTCCTTTCACACTTTCCGCCGCAAGTTCCTGCAAGGCCTCCCGCACCTCGCCGCACGGAAGCCTGCGTCGTGCCGCCTCGGCAAGCTCTCGCGCCAGCTGCGGCTCTGCCGTCTGCAGGAGCGCGCGCAAGAGATCCTTCTGATGCACGATGGTCTGCGCGGCAAAGTCCACGAGGTATTCGAGGAAGATTCCTTCCTCACGGCAGAGCTGCCAGAGCGCCGCTGCATTTTCTTCCACCTCTATGCCGTACTCAAGGCGGCGCAGGAGCGTCACAAGAGTTCGGCGCACAGCGGGCGTGAAGCACTCCTTCAGAGGTGCGACCTCGTCCGATGTGCGCCGCGCACGGCAGAGCCAAAACTTCGCTTCCAAGTCGCGCCCCGAATTTTCAAAACCCGCCGCTTCCAACCGCTCGATCACGCCCTGCGGCGCTTCGCGCCATACAGGAAGAAAAGAAACCTCCTTATAAAAGGACGCCGCGAGCAGCGTCTCCATCTCAGGGCGAGCGAAGAGACGGCGCACGATCGCATAGAAATGCCCCTCGCGCAGATCCTCGATGACGCTCCAATGGCGCACGTTCAAGAAGCTCGTCAGGAGATAGCCCGTCGGCCGCAGGAAGAGTCCGAACCCCGCAGCGATGTCCTGCGGATTTCCCGCCGTTTCCAAACAGCGGTCGGCAAGGATATAATCGAAGCTCTCTCTCTCAAACGGCAAAGGTGTATCGCGGTAGTCCAAGAAGGACCAGGAGACATCCAGTCCCTGCAGTTCGGGTGCATCGGCATCATCCAGTTCCGCCGTCACGGCGAAGAGCGCGGCGGCAGGCATCATCTCGCGCAGTTTTGGCAGATAGGCGAGGCTTTCCACGACGAGCACGGAGAGTGCGGAGCGCGTCGGCGCGAGAAAGCGCAGCAAGCCACCGCCATATTCCATGAGATCGCCTCGCTCTTCACCCGCGTCCCTCAATGCATCTTGCGCGCCATCTCGCGCGCATTCTCCTTGAGTTCATCCGGTGTATGACCCTTGAGCCGCCACAGGCGTGTCGTCGCGTGCAGAGCGATCACGAGTTTCGTCATCTCCTCTTCTGCCGCCTCATCGTCAAGCTTGCCCAACGTTTCCAAAAACGCGGCGACGTCCTTCATGCTGCCGCCGTTCTGGAAGAGCAGGAGAATCTTTCCGACGGCTTCCGCTGCCTGCAGAACCTCCATCGAGAGCTTCGCCATGAAGAACTGCGCGAGCTTCTTGTAGGCGAGCGTCGCCTCGATATAGCCCTCTTCTCCCGCATCGTAAACCTTGCCGTAAGGAATCTCGGCAAAAGGAAGATCCTCCTTCTCCTTCTGCTCCCTTTCGAGCCACGGTGCACTCAAAAGCGTATGATACGCCAAGCCTCGCTCCGTGCCAACGACTTCCTTGTGCCAGCAGGAGCCGTTGAGCATCACGCCCATGAAGGCGGCGAAGTCAAGGCGCTGACCCTCTTCGAGATAAGCGTTGACCATGGCGAAAAGCTTATCGTAGTCGAGGAAGCCATAGTAGAAGAGAAGTCCTGTCGCGAGGCGCATGATCTCCGTATTGAGACGCACGGCATCCTCATAAGCTGCGGAATCGAGCTTCTTAAAGATTTCGGTCATCTCCTCGGGCATGTACCAATAGAGCTTTCCCTCATCCGCACCGACCGCCATGATGCCGAGTCCGCACAGGTAATCGATGCGCACATCGTCCTCGCGGAAGTCATCGGCAAGCCCGCCCTTGTCCTGTATATGGCGAAACGCCTGGTACTGCTCCTCAAACGCCGACGGCAGCCAGCGCTCGGCAAACTGCACGGCGGCAGGCAAAAGAGTGTCGATGAGCGCAGGCAACGTCATGTCATCCGTCTCCTCCAGGCAGAGGTTGTACGCCAAGTCGTCCAGTTCTTCGCGCGACAGGCAGCCCAGAGCCTCTCTGAGCGTGCGGTTTTCGGGCAGTGCGCGGCGATAAAAGCGCTTTCTGCGCTCCTCCTCGCCCATCAGGATTCCATCCAATCTCGCCTTCTTCTCCATGAAATCTTCCTTTCTCAACGTGGCTTTCCCACCGCAGCAGGTGCATCCCATCTCATTGGAAATACTCGGCAATTCCCGCCGCGATGCCCTGCGCGGCATTCTCCACGCCTTCCTCCGAATTCATCATCTGCTCCTCGCGCGGATTGGAAACAAAGGCTGTCTCCAGGAGCATCGCGGGCATATCCGTATGACGGCACACATAGAAGGCGCACGGCTTCGTGCCGCGGTCGAGCGTACCGAGACGGCGCAGCACGCCGCGCTTGACGCAGTCGGCAAGGCGCGTGCTGTCAGCCGATCCCATCTCGTAATAGTAGCCCGTCGTGCCGTGCGCTTCAGGCCCGGAGAAAGCATCGAGATGTATGCTGAGGAAGATGTCCGCCGAATTTTGATTCGCGATGTCACAGCGAGCCTGCAGTTCCTCCACATCCGTCGCCTTCGCCTTCTTCGGCGAAACCTCCGTGTCCTCCGTGCGCGTCAGAATGACCTCTGCACCCTCAGCTTCCAAGAGCGTCTTGAGTCTTTTCGCGATGCGGAGCGCGATGCTCTTTTCCGTCACGCCCGTCGGCCCGATGGCGCCCGTGTCGCTGCCGCCGTGCCCGGGATCGAGAACGATGCGTTTGCCGTCAATGCCTGGCGCTGCGCTGCTCTGGCTTCTCGGACGCGCCGGCACGGAGGCCGCCCCTGCGGAAGACGCATCATCCGATCCCCCCGCCGAGTCCGCTTCTCCCGACGGATTCCTCCCGCGCTCGAAATCGATGTTCGAGCCGCCCGAAGAAGCTCCTCCTGCGGAAGACGCGCTGCTGCCCGAAAGATTGCCAAAGTCCATGACCACGCGGTACGGCACAGGGCCGCCTTCCAGAGAGAACACGTCGTAATTACCGCTGCTCTTGTACATCTCTGTCTCCACGACGATGCGCACCGTAGTCGGATCGAACTGCCCGAGGCGCACCTTCGTCGCGAACTGGCTCTCGATCTTCTGGCTCTTTGCAACAGAAGGCGAGAGGCGTGCGCCTGAGAGGTCAACGACGACACGCCCGGGCGAGGCGAGCGTCATCGACTTGTAGTCAACCTCGCCGTCCGCATCGACGACGATGCGGACCTTCTCCTTGTCCGCATGGACGCGCACGTTCTTGATCTGAGCCAAAGGCGCCGCCTGCGCTGTCGGAAATGCCGGGAAGCTCAAGAAAAAAGCGCCCGCAGCGAAAACGAAAAAGAAAAGCCAACGAAACGACACGTTCATGCGAACCCCTCCTGTCAAACCTCAAAGCATGTTGCGCAGGAACGCCTGCGTACGCTCTTCCTGCGGCTGTTGGAAAAGGTCTCGGGGCTTCCCCTGCTCCACGATCGTACCGTCCGCCATGAACACCACTTGCTGCGAAACCTCACGCGCGAACGCCATCTCATGCGTCACGACGACCATCGTCATGTGCTCTGCCGCCAACTCACGCATCGTCTTCAAGACCTCGCCCGTGAGTTCAGGATCGAGCGCCGACGTCGGCTCATCGAACAGCATGATCTCAGGACGCATGGCAAGCGCGCGCGCGATGGCGACACGCTGCTGCTGCCCGCCCGACAGGCGCGCAGGGTAGGCGTCTCGCTTGTCAAAAAGTCCGACCTTTCGGAGAAGTTCCTCCGCCGTCGGCAGGATTTCCTCGCGCTTCATACCCTTAACCTCGACAGGTGCCTCCAATAGATTCTGCAGCACCGTCATGTGCGGAAAGAGGTTGAACTGCTGAAAGACCATGCCCATCTTCAACAAAAGGGTGCGGCACTTCCCGCTCGAAGCGTACTCCGTATGACCGGCCTCGTTCTCCGCAGCGAGGAAATCCCCATCGATCTCGATCGAACCCTTGTCGATGTCCTCGAGCCGATTGATGCAGCGCAGCAGCGTCGACTTGCCTGAGCCTGAAGGCCCGATGATGGAAAGCGTCTCGCCGCGTTTCGCCACGAGGTCGATGCCGCGCAGTACCTCGTTTGCCCCGAAGCTCTTACGGATGCCGTGCATGCGAATTGCCGGCTCATTCATCGTACTTGCCATAGTACGCCTCCAATTTCTTGAATCCCCACGTAAGAACGAACGTCATCGCGAGATAGAAGACAGCCGCCACGAAGAACGGCGTCATGTCGAACTCACGCTGCACGATCGTGCGCGCCACGCGCAGGAGATCGTTCATCGCCAGAATGTAGATGAGCGACGTATCCTTGACGAGGTTGATCGTCTCGTTGCTCACAGGCGGCAGAACATGGCGGATCATCTGCGGCACGATGATGCGCCGCATCGTCTGCGTGTACGTCATGCCGAGCGACTTCGCTGCTTCATACTGCCCGCGCCCGATCGACTGGATGCCCGCGCGGAAGATTTCCGCGAAGTACGCTGCATAGTTGAGCGTAAACGCGAGGAGCGCCGCCGCGATGTCGGGCAGACGTATGCCGACCATCGGCAGGGCGAAGTAGACGAAGAGAAGCTGCAGCATCAGCGGCGTGCCGCGCATGAGCCAGATGTAGAACTCCATCAAAAGGCGCAAAGGCCCGAGCTTCGATATGCGGCAGAGCGCGACAAGAAGCCCCAAAGGCAGTGACAAGAGGAGCGTCACGCAGAAGATTTCCAGCGTGATTTGTGCGCCCTCCATCATCAAGAGCGCCGTCCCCATGATTTGTTCCATAGATTTCTCTCCTTATTTTCGGAAGCATCGCTTTTTGCGCCGCTCCAACGATTGCCCCTCTATCTTATCACAAATTTTCCCTTTCGCCCATATTTTTAGGAGAAAATAGATATGCAGCATAGGAAAACATACGAAGTGCCCGCCGTCCGCATGGACTGTCGCAAGTATGCCCATGCGCACATTTTATCGCCAAAACATATCATCTGCGGACATATCCCAAGCCGTCGGCACAGCAATCGTCCCGCCTCTTCTTCTCTGATGGATAAAATATTTTTATAAAAGCAACATTTTCTTTTGACCCATATGCGCATAATATGTATAATATAAATAGGAGGAGGGACCGCGATGAGATTCAAGGAATTTGAACGAATCATCAAAAAGGACGGTTGGTATTTCGACAGCTCCAACGGCTCGCACATGCACTACAAGCATCCAGAGAAGAAGGGAAAAATCACGATACCGAATCACCCTGGCAACCTCGACCCAAAAACCGTTAAATCTGTCTTGCGGATGGCAGGCTTGCAATAACAGCCCGTCTCCGAAAGGAGGCTTCTATATGAACCTGGTATATCCCGCCGTATTTTATCCCTGCGAAGTGAATCCTGGCTTTACCGTCATCGTCCCCGACCTGCCCGGCTGCATAAGCGAGGGCGGTTCTCTCTCCGAGGCCATTGCCATGGGCGAGGATGCCGCCTCGGGATGGATTCTCGGCGAGCTTGAGGATGGCAACGAAGTGCCGCCCGCAAGCAATATCGCGGACATTCATCCCGATCCCGAGATTGGTGAAGGCTTCGTCAGCCTACTCTCGCTCGACATGGATGCCTACGCCGCCAAGTACGGCAGCAAATCCGTCCGCAAAAATCTCACGATTCCCGCATGGCTCAACACCTTCGCCGAAGCCGAGCAGCTCAACATCTCCAAAGTCCTGCAAGACGCGCTCACTGACCTGTACGAGAAGAGAGGATTTCGCACATAAATCAAACGCTCGGCGTTATATCGCTCAACTCATGCAACAACCCCGTTTCTATTCCTAAAAAAAGAAGCCGCCCCGCAGGACGGCTTCTTTTTTCGGAAGTGCAACAGCATCTTCCAACAATATCACATATAATCGACCGGCGTCTTCTTCTTCGCCTGCTTGAGCATGCCGAGCTTCGCGGCAATCCATTCCACGATGACGTAGAACACGGGGATCAAGAACACGCCGAGAATCGTCGCGAAAAGCATGCCGCCAACGACGGCGACGCCCATGCCGTTTCTCGCAGAAGCGCCTGCACCCGTAGCAAAGGCCAGCGGCAGGCAGCCGATGATGAACGCGAAGCTCGTCATGAGGATCGGGCGCAGGCGCAGACCCGCCGCCTCGATCGCCGCCTTGACCGGCTCCATGCCTCGGTCGACGCGCACCTTCGCGAATTCGACGATGAGGATCGCGTTCTTCGCCGCCAGACCGATGATCATGATGATGCCGATCTGCATGTAGATGCTGTCCTGCAGCCCCGAATTCATGTGGTGGAACAGGATCATGCCGCCCATGCCGAGCACGTACTCGGAAAGGAGTGCGCCCAGGATGCCCGTAGGCACTGTCAAAAGCACGGCAAACGGCACGCTCCAGCTCTCGTAGAGAGCTGCGAGGCACAAGAACACGAAGACGAGGCACAAGGCGAGCACGCGAAGCGTCGAGCTTCCCGCCGTCTTCTCCTCGCGGCTCTGCCCCGACCACTCGATGTTGAAGCCCGCGGGAGCCACTTCAGAGACGACCTCTTCCGCCGCACGCATCGCGTCGCCCGAGCTGTAGCCCGAGGCGGCGTTGCCCTGGATCTGAACAGCACGCGCCGAGTTGAAGCGCGAAATGATCGGTGCGCCCGTGCCGCGCTTCGGCTTCAGGAGCGTGTCAAGCGGCACCATCGTGCCCGCGCTCGACCTGACGAAGATGAAGCGCGTCGCCTCCACCTCCGAGCGATACGGCATATCCGCCTGCATCATGACCTTGTAGGTACGGCCGAACTGGTTGAAGTCATTGACCTGATAGCCGCCGAAGTTGACCTGCAGAGCCGTGAACACGTCGCTCATCTGCACGCCGAGCTGCTTGACCTTCTCGCGGTCGATCTCGAAGTCGTAAATCGGCGAATTGACGCTGTACGTCGTCCGCACACCCTGCAGCTCGGGACGCTGGTTCATCGCCTGCACGATCTGCTTCGTGATCGTATCAAGCTCCTCGTCCGTATGCCCCGACATATCCTGCAGCTGCATCGTCCAGCCGCCGACCATGCCGAGTCCCGGCAGCGCCGGCATGTTGAACGCGATGACCTGCGACTCAGGCGCGACCTTCGCGCCAATGCCGAAGGTCTTGCCGATGAGCATGTTGATATTCGTCTCCACCGTCGTGCGCTCACTCCACGGATCGAGTCCGACGAAGATCGTGCCTGCGCTCGACTTCGCGCCGAAGGACAGGATATCGAAACCGTTGATGGCCATGACCATATCGACGCCGGGCAGTTCCTTGAGAGAAGCCTGGACTTTATCTATGCTCTCCTGCGTGACGTTGGTCGACGTTCCGGGCGGCAGACTTACGGAAACGATATAAAATCCCTGATCCTCATCGGGCACGAAGGTCGACGGCATGTGCTTGTAGACGATCGCCGTAAGGGCGCAGACAAGCACCATGAAGAGAATGGCGAAACGCGACTTGCGGATCATCTTGGCGACAATGCCCAAGTAGCCGCTCTTCGTCTTGTCAAACCATCTATTGAAGCCGGTGAAGAAGCGATCGAGAATGCCCTCCTTGTCTGCCTTGTCCTTCGCGTGCGGCTTCAAGATCAAAGCGCAAAGAGCCGGCGTCAAGGACAGGGCAACAAAGGCCGAGATTGCCATGGAAATGGCGATGGTCAAGGCGAACTGCTTGTAGAGCACGCCCATCATGCCGCCCAAGAAGGCGACGGGGACGAAGACGGCGGCGAGCACGAAGGCGATCGCCACGACAGGCCCCTGCACCTCGTCCATCGCGCGCTCCGTCGCATCGATGACGTTCAGCCCCTCCTCCATGTGGTGCTCGACATTCTCGATGACGACGATGGCATCATCGACGACGAGACCGATGGCGAGAACCATCGCGAAGAGCGTCAATGTGTTGATGCTGAAGTCAAGCGCGATGAACGCGATGAACGTGCCGATCAAGGATACAGGCACAGCCAGGAGCGGAATCAGCGTCGCGCGCCAGCTCTGCAGGAACACGAAGATGACGAGCACGACGAGAAGAAGCGCCTCGACGAAGGTGTGGACGACTTCCGTGATGGACTCACGGATATAGTTCGTGCTATCGACGATCGTATCGCAGCGCATCTCGGGCGGGAAGTTCGGCCGCGCCTCGTCGATGACCTGTTTGACAGCGGCGACCGTCTGCATGGCATTGGCGTCGCTCGTGAGCTGGACGCCCATGGCAAGCGCCGGATGTCCGTTCGCTTTGGCAACGATGTTGTTCGTCTTCGCGCCCGTCTCGACGCGCGCGACATCCTTGAGGCGCACGAAGCTGCCATCACCTGAGGCGCGCACGATGATATTGCCGAACTGCTCGGGCGTCACGAGACGACCGTTGACCTTGCCCGTCGCCTGCTTCTCCTGCATCTCGGGCACAGGCATCGCGCCGATCGTACCCGCCGGCGCCTGCATGTTCTGCTCCTTGATCGCGGCTGCGACATCGGAGACCGTGAGCCCGAGCTCTGCGAGCTTGTCGGGATTGAGCCAGACGCGCATCGAATAGTCCGAGCCGAAGATCTGGACGTCGCCGACGCCATGCACGCGCTTGATCTTATCGAGGAGATAGATCGTCGCATAGTTCTTGAGGAACGTGCTGTCGTAGAGGTCGCTATCCGAATAGATGGAGACCATCATCGCCATGTCGTTCGACGCCTTCTTCGTCGTGACGCCGACCGTCTTGACGTCGTCGGGCAGGCTCGCCGTCGCCACGGCAACATTGTTCTGCACCTTGACCGAATCCATGTCGCCGTCCGATCCGGTCTCGAACGTGACCGTCAAACTGTAGCGCCCCGTGTCGTCCGAGTTGGAGCTCATGTAGTCCATGCCCTGCGTGCCGTTGACCTGATCCTCAATGATCTGCGCGACCGTCTGATTGACGACGCTCGCGCTCGCACCCGTGTACGACGTGCCGACGGTGACCGTCGGCGGCGAGATCTGCGGGTACTGCGCGATCGGCAGCTGAAGTCCCGCGATGACGCCGCAGATGACGATCAAAAGCGCGATGACGATGGCAAAAATCGGCCGATGGATAAAAAACTTTGCCAAGCTTATGCCCTCCTATGCCTATTTGCCCAACGTGCTCACACTGGAATCAAATGCCTTCATATCGTTTTCGAGCGAGAAGCCCATGTCGGCTGCCGTGACCTCCGTCGGAGAAAGCTCGACACCCTCCTGCAGGTTCGTCAGACCTTCGACGACGACGAGATCATTCGCGGAAATGCCGTCCTTGATGATGTAGAAGCTGCCCACCTTGTCGCCGAGCGTCACGGTGCGCGCCTTCGACTTGCCGTCCTCCATGACCATCACGAAGGACTTGTCAAGAAGCTGCTGCACGGCGCGCTCGGGCACGAGGATGGCGTTCGGCACCGTCTGTCCCGAGATCTTCACGCGTGCAAACATGCCGGGCAGCAACAGGCCGCCGGGATTGTCGAAGAGCGCCTTGATCTTCAAGGTTCCTGTATTGTCCTTCAAGGCGCGGTCCGTCTCGACGATGCGCCCGTCGATCGGATATGCCGTGCCATCCGCAAGCGTCAGCGACACGCGCGCCGAAGGAGCGCCTTCGCCGCGCATAGCGGCGCCCATGAACTTCAAGTAATCCGTCTCACTGATGCTGAACGTCGCGTAGACGGGATCGTTCGTGCCGACCGTCACGAGCGTCGTATTGCCCGCCGTGACGAACGTGCCGACGGCAACATCGTCGACGGCGAGCTGCCCCGTCATCGGCGCGTAGATCGTCGTATCGGCAAGATCCTGCTGCGCGCGGCGAAGGAGCGCGGCATTCGCCTCAGCCGCCGACTCGTAGGCGCTGACGTTCGCACGCTGCGTCGCCACCGTCTGTTCGGGAATCGCCGCTGCCTCGTAGAGAGCCTCATAGCGCGAGAGATCGACGCGTGCGTTGCTCAGCGTCGCCTCCGTCTGCGCGAGCGCTGCCTGTGCCTGCCAGACAGCGGACTCGTACTGACGCGAGTCGATGCGATAGAGCGCCTGCCCCGCTGTGACGAAGTCGCCGCCCTTCACATACTTCTCGACGACGGCGCCCGAAACCTTCGACTGCACCTTGACCTCGTCCTTGCCTGCAATCTGCCCCGCATACTCGCTCGTGATTGGTGCATCCTGCTGCATGGCCTTCATGACCTTGACCTGCGCCGGTCCCTTCTGCATGCCCTGCTGTCCGCCGCAGCCGCTCAAGAGCACGGCGAAAGAGAGAACGGATGCCACTAAAAGCATGGAAAAACCGACCGTTTTCTTCTGTAGGAAAAACAAGATTCCTCTGCCCCCTTCTTCCCCTCGCCTGCTTTCCGAGACTGCGGGGCGCTTCAAAAAATTTTCATCTTTCGGAAGGGCAAACCCGCCCTTATAACTCTCAATAGTATATGAAAGAAATGGAAAAGTCAAGAAAAAGAAAGGGCAGGGAAAGCCGTGAAACGACTGTCGCCCTGCCCTGAGGAAGCGCGAAGAAATTCCGTGCCAATCGGACGGCCTTCCCTCTTTCGCACCTCTCCGAGAAGTCCTTATTCCTCCTCGACTTTCCGTTCTTCCATCATCTTCTGAAGACGCTGCATGTCCTCCATCGTCGGCATGCCCTGGATGCCGACTTCCTTCGCGAACTCCTTGAGCACCTTCAAGGACGGCATACCGCCCTTCGCCATCTTCTGCATGCGCTGCATCATCTCAATGGACGGTACGCCGTTCATGCCGACGCCGTGCATTTTTTCCTTCGCTTCGCCATGCTTCTTGTCCTGCGCCGCGATGCGCTCAACGCTCATCTCGTTCTCGCCCGTCAGCAGGTACTGTATGCACTCGACCGTCGTCTGCGCGATATTGACCTCCCAGAACTTGCCCGCGACCGTCAGCTCGTACTGCACGCCGTTGAAGGTGACGAGTCCACGCTCTGCCCAAAGCTCATAGAGCCAGTGCAGGTCTTCGAGACGCGCGTCCATCGCCGTGAGGCGCGAGACATCCATCCAGCCGTATTCCAACATGTTGACGGCGCAGTTGGAAAACGGCTGGATCTCCGACTGCTTGACGAGACCCATGATGGGCTTCTGATTGCTCGCCACGAGCATGGCGTATGGCTGCAACACGCGATGCAGCATGACGGCATAGCCTTCGAGGAAGCCGCCCGCGCTGCTGCCGAAGGGGAACATCGGCGCGCCCTTCTTCGCAAGCGCGTTGTAGAGGCTGCGCTCGCGGTTGCTGCTCGCCCAGTGGCACATGCTGAGCTGACGCCAGCCGCGCTTCTTCATGTAGTCGTGCGCGAAGGCGTACATCTTCGCCTGCTCCTTCGTCGTCGCCGCAGGAGCGAGCTTGCCCTCGGCGATGCGCTTGTTGAGGTCGCTTCCTTCATAGACGTTAAGCTGGTAGAAGTCCGCGCCGTCGATACCCGAGGCGATGAGGTCGTCGAGATCGTGCTGCCAGACCTCTATCGACTGACCGGGCAGGCCGAAGATGAGGTCGAGCACGACCGAGCACTGCTCGTAAGACTTCAGAAGTTTGAGCCGTCCGAGGACTTCCTCCCTCGTCTCGATCCTGCCCTGCGACTGACGCACCTTCGTATCGAAGGACTGCACACCGAGCGAGATGCGGTTGACGCCGTTCGCGAGCCACGCCTCGATCTTCTCGGGCACGAGGTCATGGATGCGGCCTTCGAGCGTCAGCTCGTAGTCGTTCGCCAAGGGCAGAACGCGGCGCAGCGTGCTGAGGACGCGCGCGGCGTTTTCCGCCGAAAGCGACGTCGGCGTACCGCCGCCGATGAAGACGGCGTGTATGAGGCCGCCCTTGAGGCGCGGCGCGTCCGCGGACGCCTCGATCTCCTCGATCAGAGCCTCGACGTAGTCGTCCTCCGCCGACTGATGCGCGGCGTTCTGAAAGAAGCCGCAGTAGAGGCACTTCGTCTTGCAGAACGGAATGTGGATGTATGCCGTCTGCACCTCGCCCTTTTTCGCGGGCGTGTTCATGATGGTGCGCCACGTATCCTGCGCCTCAGCGGGCGGCACGACCTCGCCGCGCACGCCCGCATGGACGACGCGCTTTCTTGGGAACGCTTCCGTCAGCGGATCGCCCGACGCCCTGCCGAACTGCAGCTCGCGCTGCTCCTCGGTATCGGCATCAAACATATCTTTCAATTTATAAGCCATTACGCTTCACCTCATGAAATCTTCGCCATCGTCTCCTCGGCGAACTTCTTCGCCGCCGCCAAGTCCGCCTCATCGGGATGCTTCGCCGCCTCGGCATGAAGCGCATCGCGTTCGGGCGACTGCCCATGGGCATGCCCTTTCGGATACATCTTGTACATCATCTCGATGACCTTGGGATCGACAGCGCCCTGGCAGATAAACTTGCCGACAGGCGTCTTGCCCTCGGGCAGAAGCTCTGCCGCCTTGTCCAGGCTCTCGGCTGCATGGGGCGACTTCGGATTCGCACCGAGCGTCGCGAAGAGCGCCACATGCTTATTCCTCAGCTTCGGCAAAAGATCCGCCGTCGCCTTGTCCGCCGTGCCGCGGTCAACCCAGAAGCCGACGAATACGCAGTCGTAGTCGGCGAGATCGGCGGGCACGTCCTTGACGGAGACCGCCTCGGTTCCTGCAGGCAGACCACTCGCAATCGCCTCACCGACCTTCTTTGTGTTTCCTGTAAGGGACGAATAAATTACTATTGTACGCATATAGACATCTCCTTTTCTGTTCCATTCTGTAAAAACTCTTTGATCTTCAGGGCATATGTTCAGCCATCATACGAAGCGGCATGACGCGCTTTTTCACCCACTTCCCATGACAACGCCATATACACTGCTTTCAGCACACGGAAAAATCCGCTCGCTTCTCATGTTCTAATTCAAATTAAATCGTACAGGAACTGTAATCGGAACATCGTGACCAGTGGGATTCGGATAACTCCCGACAGCTCGTACAGCTGCAACGGCTGCATCATCAAGCATATCATACCCCGATGAAGCGTTTAGAAAAACGCCGACAACACTTCCACCAGTCGTCACGGTGCATCCTACCGAAGCAGACCCTTCCAAATGTCGTTTTATTGCCATATACGGATATTCTTTGTTTGCATCCACTGCAGCCCAGAAGCCAGATTCATCAAAGGGCGCAGTCCCCGTCCCAGCGACATTAGCGTCACCGCTGCCCTGTCCGTTGCCCGAGCCATTGCCCGTACCATGTCCCGAGCCGGTTCCGTCACCGCTGCCTGAACCGCTGCCCGTACCATCGCCCGAGCCGCTGCCGGAGCCGCTGCCCGTACCGGAGCCGCTTCCATCACCACCGCCGGAGACAGCGCTCGAACCCGCCGAAGCAGCTGTGCTGGACGTATTTGCCGCCGGCGTCGCATCGGAAGCCGAAGTCGTCGCCGGCGGAGGCATCTGCACAGCTTCCGGCTTGGTCACGGCTTCCGCTTCGGCAGCAAACGTCTGCGCCTGCTGCACAGTTTCCACACGTTTCGTCATCTCTTCTTCCTTCAGAGGCTCTGGGAAGGCCGCAAGGGAGCCACCTCCTCCGCCACCCTCATGTCCACTGCCCTGGCTGAAATCCGATGTGGCAAGATCGACGACATAGGTTTGCTGCTCCTTTTCTGCAACGACTTGCGCCAACCCCAAGGCAAAGAACAGAGCAATCACGATGTGAAGCAAGATGGAAACACCATACGCTTTTATCCATGAAAGATTTTGCTCCATATTCCATCCCTTCCGTCATTTCTGTTCTGCAGCGATCGACAGGCGTTTTACTCCCGCTTGCTTCAGCATATCCATGACAACTACGACCTGCCCATGCGCCGTGCGCTTGTCTGCCTGTAAAACGACAGCCGCATTCGCATTTTCCTGCATATGCCGTTTCATAATATCCGAGGATTCCTGAATGCTCACGGGCTTATTGTCGATCGTGATGTGACCTTCCTCGTCGAGCGTCATAATGATCGGCATTTGTGCCGGCGCCGACGCGCTCTGCGCCTGAGGCAGCTGCACGGCAAGCGCCTTCTGCGCGACCGTCTGCAGGCTGTTCATCATGAAGAACACGAGCAGGAAGAAGATGATGTCAATCATCGGGATGATCATAAAGACCGGCTTTTTTCCCTTACGATGCTTGCTGAAGTTCATGCCTCATCCCAACTTTCTTTTTTCGCCCCGAGGACCGTCGAGCAAAGGCGCTCCGTGTCCGTGACGAGCGTATCGAGCTGATGATCGAAGTACGTATAGAAGCAGAAGGCGATGATCGCCACGCAAAGTCCGCTCGCCGTCGCAACAAGCGCCTCGCCGACGCCGCCCGTGATCGCTCCTGCACCACCGCCGTTATCCAGCACACTGAAGGTCTGAATCATACCTGTGACCGTGCCCAAAAGCCCCAAAAGAGGCGCGATCGTGACGATGGCGCTGAGATAGTCAAGGTAGCGATGGAAGCTGATCGACTCCATCGACATACGATCCTCAAACGCACTCTTCATCGCTGCTTCCGACTGATCATGCGCCATGCCCTGTCCGATGACGCGGCTCAAAGCCGATGGGAACTCCGAACAAAGCTGGCGCACGACATCCCAATCCTTCGCCGCAGCCGCATGATAGACGCCGTGGAAGAAGGTCTTCGATCCCTTGCGATTATTGCGGAAATAATAGAACCTCTCGATCGCAATCGCCAATGTGATCAGCGAGAGGATGAGCAACGGATACATGACGAAACCACCACTATTAAAAAGATGAATAAAATTTTCCATTTCTCAACCACTCCTTAAAAATCAAAAATATTCTTGGCCGCTGCATGAAGTCAAGCTTCGCTGTAAATCATGCAGCGCCCCTTGCCAACTTAAAACATCAGAAAGTCATTCTCATGCCGAGACGGTAGATGCGCCCGCCTAGGCCGAGATAGGGATCGTACGTGTTGAAGACATTCGTGATGCCCGCATAGACCGTCGCGTTCTTCGTGACGTCCTTTTCAAACATCAGATTCCAAACACCGTAGTTCTTTTCTCGAGCAACCTTTTCACGCGTGAAGTCGTGCTGAATCCCGCCCTTCACATGGGTATTTGCCTCAGTTTCCGTGGGGAAAAGATGATACACTTCGCCCGTATTGGGATTCTTAAATGTATAATGAGACGTCTCCGTGATTGTATTGCCATTTGCATCCAGCAGCCGTCCCGTAATGATGCGGTCACGAATATCAAGGTAGTTTCGCGTATAGTCGCCCCAGAAAGTAGCACGCCAACCGTTCTTGCGATCGTTGTAGTTCAGGGCGAGGTTGAACATGTGACGGCCACGCCCTTCAAGGCGCTTTCCCGACTGACGATCATAAGCGTCGAGATAGGTATAGCCCGCCTTGATACTGAAATTGCTCGAAAACTCGTGTGTCACCTCCGCTTCAATGCCTTGCGTACGTGCCTTGGAGATATTCTTGTAGGTATAAACATCGTCGGTAGCAGGAACGTTTGACACCATCGACATTTCATCTAAGATATTGTCCTCAATGTACTGCCAGTCGGGAGCGGATTCAACCATGGCTACTAGGGTGTCATAGTCATAAAATCCATATAGGCTCGGATAAAGTGTCAGCGGATCATAATATGTGCGGCCATAGAGGTTCTTGCTCTGCTTCTCTCCTATATACATGATCTGCATATAGTCCTTATAATCATTGCGGAAGAGCGTGAGCTTCGCGCTCGTCTTCTTGCCAAAATCCTTTTCGACAGAAACATCCATATTGACCGCCTTTTCCGGCTTGAGTTCGGGATTGCCCTCAAACAGCCAGCCGTTGCGGATCGGCGGCTTCGGATTCAGCGACGGCTCGTACATCTCCCAGTCATGGTAAAGCTCGGCGATGCCTCCCGTCGCGAAGCTCGTACCGATGTTCGCCTTGACGCGCAAATCGGGGCGCACCTTGTACGTCGCACCGATGGACGGTGAAAGATTCACGCCGAAATGACTGTGATTCGTATAGCGCAACGAGGGTACGACGAGAAGGTTCTTCCCGACCTGCCAACTGTCCATGACATAGGCGCTGTAGTAGTTCAGCGAAGTTTCATAAATATTGCCAGTATGGGAACGTATATTGGGATCCGACGGATCGTCTGGATTCGGAAAGCTATATTTTCTTGTTTCCTGACGAGCCGCCTGTCCATCTATTCTGATACGCGTTCCCTCTCCGCTTTCATCATGATAATCCGCGCCGACAGTCACATAGTGCTTGTCATTCGCCATGAGACCGAGCGACGCCTCCAGAACCCTGTCCTTACGATTGAAAACATCAAAATAGAAATGATGATAGGAAATGCCCCTGCCAAAGACACGATAAGTTACGTCGGAATCATGTTCTGTCGAATAGAGACGTATGCGATAATCCGCACGACTTGTCTGCTTCTTCCAGTCAACGCTGAAGTTATTGCGCCATGCATCCTCTGCCGCCATCATGTCGATCACTCTGCCGCGCGTGAACCTTCCGAGTGTCGTATCCTTCTTCAAATCCTCCGTCTGATGATCCGCAGAAATCGTAAGCGTTTCATCCTTGCCAAGCGTAAACTCGACGCGTGCCCCCATCGGATTACGCTTGCCATAGTACTGCATAGATGTCCCATCGTTATCGTAGAGAAAAGGGGCGGTCTTGTTCTGTCCATAGAAGAAGTCCATGTACGTCCCGCCTCCGAGATCGCCCGTAGCATAACTAATGTTGTGGTTATACTGGCTGCCGCCCTGATCGAGCCACGAGCCTTCCGTCATCAGTTTGACGCCCGCCTTATGCGGCATCTTCGTAACGATATTGATGACGCCGCCGATGGCGTCGGCGCCATAGCGTGCCGTGCCCGAGCCGCGGATAACCTCGATGTGATCGATATTGTCGACACCGATGCGGTTTGCCTCGTCCGTCGCACCGTAATACTTGCTGAGGCCGCCTGCAAGCCGCCTGCCGTCGACGAGGATCAGCGTATGCCGCGCTTCCGCGCCGCGAATCGCGATCGTCTTGCGCCCCATGTTGTCCGTGCCCATCTGAATGTCCTGCTCGGCAGCCAGCGCGTCGGAGAGCGTGCGCGCCCCCTTGCGGTCGAGATCCTCTCGCGTGATGATGGTCTTCGTCTCCGGTTCCTCCTTGAGAAGTTCCTTCTCATAGTTCGCCTCGACATCAACTGTTTTCGTCGTCACATGTTCAGAAGAAGAACTATTATCCCCTTCCGCTGCACAAAGCGCTGAAGATCCCCAAAGCATCCATATCGCTGCACCAAGTGCCGCATACCTGCGCTTTCTCAGCCTGTTCCTCATTCTCATTCCATTGCCTCCATTCGCAAAAGTGAACGGCGTACATCCTTGAACGCCATTCATTATTATAAATATCATTAATGATATGCTGTAATTCTAACAATATAGAAAAAGATTGTCAATATCTTTATTTCACTTTTTTAGAATAATTTTCGTCGTATTTAAAAATTATAATAAATGATAAAATCCCTATTTCTCTTGCAGCATAGAGATATGAGATCAATTATATAAGAAGCGCTGAAAATATATTTATTTCAAATTCCAATTATAAAAATGAACCTATTTCATTTATGAATAAATTTCATTTATGTATACCTATTATCTTGTTTCAATGCAAACAAAAAAGCTGCACACAGGTCTTTCCAGACCCATGCACAGCCCCTTCCTTCAGATATTTATAGACTTTTCAAAGCTTCTTCATCTTGCGCAGCGCTTCTCGCGCAGCGCCTTGCTCGGCTTCCTTCTTGTTGCGACCCTTGCCCGTGCCGTAGACCGCATCGTTAATGCGCACGGCAAACTCAAAAGTCTTGTCGTGGTCGGGTCCCGTTTCCGTCAGAAGCTCGTAGGCGATCTTGCTGTCGACGTGCTTCTGCACGACTTCCTGCAAGGTCGTCTTGTAGTCTTTCATGTTCTCGCCGCTGTCGATGGTCAGAAGTTCATCGTGCAGCTGCTTGAGGACGTAGTCGTATGCTGTTTGCCAGCCGCAGTCGAGGTAAATCGCACCGATGACCGCCTCGAAGGCGTCGGCGAGCATCGACGGGCGATGTCCGCCACCCATCGACGCCTCGCCGTGACCGAGCAGCAGGTATTCGCCGAGCTTCAATTCCGCCGCGCGACGCGAGAGCGTCGCCTCGCGCACGATGGAAGCGCGCGCCTTTGTCAACTCGCCTTCCGGCCGCTTGGGAAAGCGCTCGAAGAGATAAGTGCTCGTCGCCAGCTCCAGAACCGCATCTCCCAAGAACTCCAGGCGCTCGTTGTGTACGACGCCCTTGTTCTTCGACTCGTTCGCGTAGGAGGTATGCGTAAGCGCCTCATGCAGCAGCACGATGTTTTGAAACTCTATGCCGAGATGGTCGGAAAGCTCTAGAAGAGCCTCCCGGCGCGTTTTGGACAAAACCTCCGACGCCTTCTTCATGACGGAAACTTCTTCAGTACGAGGCAGGCGTTATGACCGCCGAAGCCAAAAGAATTGGAAATCGCCGCGCGCACCTTTTTCGCCTTCGCCTTGTTCGGCACATAGTCAAGGTCAAGCCCCTCGTCAGGGGTTTCATAATTGATCGTCGGCGGCAGCATGTCGTTTTCAACAGCGAGCGCCGTCGCAATGCACTCGACGCCGCCGGCAGCACCGAGGAGATGACCCGTCATGGACTTGATGGAACTGACGGAAACGTCCTTCGCCGCTGCGCCGAACGTCGTTTTGATCGCCTCCGTCTCGCCCTGGTCGTTCATATGCGTCGACGTGCCGTGCGCATTGACGTAGTCGATGTCCGCAGGAGAGAGTCCCGCATCCTCTATGGCACGCGCCATGCACTTCGCCTGATATTCGCCGTGCGGCGCAGGGCTTGTGACGTGGTAGGCATCGGCGTTCGCGCCGTAGCCGACAAGTTCGGCGTAGATGTGCGCACCGCGCTTTTCGGCATGCTCCAGGCTTTCCAGGACGACGAGACCCGCGCCCTCGCCCATGACGAAGCCGCTACGGTTCTTGTCGAAGGGGCGCGAGGCGTGCGCTGGATCGTCGTTGTGATCGGCGCAAAGAGCCTTCATCGCACAGAAGCCCGCGACGGCGGCCTCCGAGATGCTAGCCTCCGTACCGCCGGCGACGGCGACGTCCGCCTTGCCGATCTCGATGGCGCGGAACGCATGACCGATGCAGTCCGTACCCGTTGCGCAGGCCGTCACGATGCACGCAGAAGGACCGTGCAGGCCGTAAGTGATGGCGACCTGTCCAGCTGCCATGTTCGCAATCATCATCGGGATGAAGAACGGGCTGATCTTCGACGGTCCCTTGTCAAAGAGTTTCTGATACTGGCTGTGCATCGTCTCGATGCCGCCGATGCCGGCGCCAATGAACGTGCCGATGCGCTCCCTGTCCTCTTTTTCAAGATCGAGCTTCGCATCCTCAATGGCAAGCTTCGCCGCCGCGACGGCGAACTGCGTATAGCGATCCATACGCTTCGCTTCCTTCTTGTCGATGTACGCGGCAGGATCGAAGTCCGTGACCTCGCCCGCAATCTGCGCGTGGCAGCCCGATGCATCGAAATGCGTGATCTTATCGATGCCGTTCTTTCCTGCAAGAAGCGCCTGCCAGAAGGCTTCCTTGCCGATGCCGATCGGCGTGATCGCACCCAGACCCGTTATGACTACACGATTGCTCAAGCTATGACACCTCACTCTGTCTTTCCATAAAAACTATTTCCTCTGTCTCATGAAACTTCCTAACCGATGGCCGCAACCTCGGCGGTCAACCGGTGGAAGATCTCCTTGACCGAAAGGATCTCCTTGATGCGGGAGATGTACTCGCCCGTGAATACGAGTCCTGTTTCCACATCGCCTTGTTCGGCACGAATGAGCGCACGAATGATGCAGAAATTGTGCGCACATTCCTTGAGACAGTTGTCGCACTTCTTGGGCGGCACATTGCCCTTGAGGATGCGCTCCGCGAAAGGATTGCGGACAGCTCGCCCCGGCAGCCCCACGGGGCTGTGGATGAGGACGACGTCCTCGGGCTGCGCCTTCAAGTAAAACTCCTTCAATGCGGGAGCCGCATTCGATTCCTCGCTCGCGGCGAAGCGCGACCCCATCTGCACGCCGTTGGCGCCCATCTTTATGAGATCAACAATGTCCTGACCCGTGAGAACGCCGCCCGCCGCTATGACGGGGATGTCTACGGCTTTGCGGACGTCGGGTATCAGTTCGCGCACGGAGGTGTCCGTACCGAGGTGACCGCCGGCTTCCTTGCCTTCGACGACGATCGCCGAGGCGCCAAGACGCTGTGAAATTTTCGCAAGTTTAACAGAGGAGACAATGGGCACGATCGGCGTTCCCGACTCCTTGCCCAGACCGAACACGTCGCGCGAAAAGCCTGCGCCTGCCACGACGAGGTCGATGCCCTCGCTGATTGCCGTCTTCACAACCCGGGCGAATTCCCGCGCCGCCACCATGATGTTAATGCCGATGACGCCCTTCGTCAAAGAGCGCGCCAGTCGGATCTCATAGCGCAGTTCTTCATCGCTCAAGCCCGAAGCGGCGATGAGGCCGATGCCCCCCTGACTGGCCACAGCGGCCGCCAGTTTTGCCGTCGATAGGCGAATCGCCATGCCACCTTGGATGATGGGAATCTTTGCTATCTTTTCGCCAATTTTCAGCTCCGGAAGCTTCAACTTCACTCCTCCAATCGAGGGAAGGTCTGATATCTGAGCTTCCCTAGAATATTTCTCTTTCTTGCGGAAGCTCCGATAAATTCAGCCACCCATCTTCGCACATCTGCACTGTCCTCTCGTCGTCGACAAATCCTCGACGTAGCACCGCTACGCCTGCGGTTTGTCTCCTCGATAGATACAGCGCATCTGTGCAAATCTGGGCGACCTCATTTTATCATCGCTTCCTTGAGAAAATCCCGTGAAGAAACTTCACGGGATTTTCTTCAAGAAAGGCAAGACGAGCATAAGAATTTACTTGCCCTCGTCTTCTTTGTGCTGGTCAATGTAAGTTACGACATCCTGAACGGTCTTGATCTTTTCCGCTGCCTCGTCCGGAATCTCGATCCCGAACTCCTCCTCGAATGCCATGATGAGCTCAACGATGTCAAGGGAATCTGCTCCCAGATCGTCAATAAAAGTAGAATCGATGGAAACCTCATCCGCCTCGACGCCGAGCTGCTCCACAACGATATCTTTCACTTTATCAAAAGTCGCCACTACAATTCACCTCCCTCCGTTGCCTCTTCTCGGGATTCACTGCCTTTTTCAATGTTTCCCTCTATATTTATATCACATGACCATGCCGCCGTCTACATTGACGACCTGTCCCGTGATATAGGACGCTTGATCCGATGCGAGGAAAAGGACGGCACTCGCCACGTCCTCCGGCTCTCCCATTCTGCCGAGCGGGATGTCCGTGAGCATCTTCTCCTTGACGGATTCCGGCAATCCCGCCGTCATATCCGTACCGATGAAGCCCGGCGCGACGACGTTGACCGTGATACCGCGCGACGCGAGTTCCTTCGCCGCCGACTTCGAGAAGCCGATGACACCAGCCTTTGCTGCCGCATAGTTCGTCTGTCCAGCGTTGCCCACGAGGCCGACGACGGACGCCATGTTGACGATGCGGCCCGAACGCTTCTTCATCATGAGCTTTGAGATCGCCTTCGTGCAGTAGAACACACCCTTGAGATTCGTATCCAGAACCTTCGCGAAGTCCTCATCCTTCATGCGCATGAGCAAGGTGTCGCGCGTGATACCAGCATTGTTCACAAGGATGTCGATCGTGCCGAATTCCTTGACCACATTGGCGACCATCGCCTCGACAGCCGCGCTGTCCGCAATATCCGCCTGGCAAAGGATCGCCGTGCCGCCCGCCGCCTCGATTGCAGCCTTGACTTCCTCGGCGGCCTTGACATTACCCGCATAGTTGATGGCAACGCGTGCGCCCTCAGCCGCGAGGCAGAGGGCGATAGCGCGTCCGATGCCGCGCGACGCGCCCGTCACGAGCGCCGTCTTGCCGTCTAAAAGCATATTAGCGAACCTCCCTGAAATAGTCAAGCGTTTTTTGCAAAGTTTCCAGATTTTCGACGTTCATGCTCGTGAGTTTGCGGTCGATGCGCTTGTTGAAGCCACAAAGCGTCTTGCCGGGACCCGCCTCGACAAAGGTGTCCGCGCCGAATTCCTTCATCTTTAAGACGCAGTCCTCCCACTTCACGGGACTTGCTGCCTGCTTGACGAGACTCTCCTTGATGTCCGCCGCCTTCGTGAGGATCTCAGCCGAGACATTGGCGACAACGGGGATCTTCGCATCGCGAATCTCGACCTTGTCAAGTTCTGCAGCGAGTTTTTCTGCTGCCGGCTGCATCAAGGTGCTGTGGAACGGCGCACTGACGGGCAAGATTACGCTCTTTCTCGCGCCCGCCTCATCCAAGAGAGCCGCCGCCTTCTCGACGCCCGCCATCGTTCCCGCGATGACGATCTGCCCGGGGCAATTGAAGTTGACCGCCTGCACGGCGCCGACGTCCGCCGAGACCTTCTCGCAGACCTCGACGATCTTTTCGCGCTCAAGCCCCATGACGGCTGCCATGCCGCCCTCGCCGACCGGGACGGCTTCCTGCATGAAGGAGCCGCGCTTATGGACGAGGAGTACGGCATCGGAGAAGTCGAGCACGTCGGCTGCGACGAGCGCCGAGTATTCGCCGAGACTATGTCCGCCCGTGATCTCGGGCTGGATTCCATGCTCCTTGAGGATCTCGTTTGCGATCACGCTGACGGCAAGGATCGCCGGCTGCGTGTTCGCCGTCAGGCGCAGATCCCCTTCCGGGCCATTGAAGCACATCTCCATGATGGAGTAGCCGAGCGCCTCGTCCGCTTCGCGAAACAATTTCTTCGCCACATCATACTTCTCGTAGAAATCCTTGCCCATGCCGACCTGCTGGGCGCCCTGCCCCGGGAATACGAATGCGAGCTTGTTCATCGAACCGACCTCTCTTTCCTTTAGGAATGGCTGATACATTCAGCCAGCCACCTTCACGCACCTGCGCAAATCTGGGCGGCTTCATTTTATCAGCACTTCCTTAGCTGAACACCTCTTCTTTGCCTTTATTTGCAATGCGCCTCGGCGCTTTTGACGGCACCGGGCAACCCCTCCACGATGTTATGGATGATGTCTGCGACGGGCAAAATATCATTGAGCATGCCCGAAATCTGTCCGATCATCACGGAGCCGTTCTCGACGTCGCCCTTGTGCGTCGCGAGGTTGAGCTTGCCTACACCGAGCTTGTCGAGCTCTTCCGTCGAAGCGCCTCTTCGTTCCATCTCTTCGAACTCGCGCGTGAGCTTATTCGCAAGGACGCGCACGGGATGCCCCGTCGAGCGCCCCGTGACGACCGTCGAGCGATCGCGCGCCTTCAGGACGAACTTCTTGTAGTTTTCGTGCGCGATACACTCCTTCGACAGTACGAAGCGCGTGCCCATCTGCACGCCCCATGCACCGAGGGCGAACGCCGCCGCCATGCCGCGCGAATCACCGATGCCGCCCGCCGCGATGACAGGAACATCGACGGCGTCGACGACCTGCGGCACGAGCGCCATCGTCGTGATCTCGCCGACGTGCCCGCCCGACTCCGTCCCCTCAGCAATGAGCGCGTCAACCCCCGTCCTGACGAGGCGTTTGGCAAGCGCGACGGAAGCGACGACGGGGATGACCTTGCTGCCGATCTCCTTGAGCGCCGGGATGTACTCACCGGGGTTGCCCGCTCCCGTCGTCACGACGGGCACGCGTTCATCGACGACGACCTGCATGACCTCCTTGACGAAGGGCGACATGAGCATGATGTTGACGCCGAACGGCTTCTCGGTCCAGCCCTTGCACTTTTGAATTTCCGCGCGCAGGACGTCGGGCGGCATGTGTCCGGCGCCGATGATGCCAAGCCCCCCGGCGTTGGAGACGGCAGAAGCAAGCTCCGCCGTGCCGATCCAAGCCATGCCTCCCTGGAAGATTGGATACTTTATCCGCAGCATCTGACAAATACGATTTTCTTCAAACATCCCTGATCCTCCTATACACCCATCTCACGACCGGACGGCTTCTGCGGCCGGCCCTTCCCCGTTCGCCGCAGGACACTTCCCACCGTCGTCCAAAGCCTCTTCACGTGCCAGATTCTCCTTGATATGAGCGAGGACGTCGCTCTCCACGTAGTCCTTGGCGACACGTATGGCGCTTGCGATGGACTTCGCGTTGGACGAGCCATGCGCGATGAGGCAGCAGCCGCGCACGCCAAGAAGCGGCGCACCGCCGTATTCCGACACGTCGATCGTCTTGCCGAGCTTCTTCAGCGCCGGCAGCAATAGGAACGCGCCGAGCCTCGCGAGAATCCCGCCGTTCTTCACGGCATCCTTCGCGAGACGCACGAGCGTCTTCGCCAACCCCTCCGCAAATTTTAGCACAACATTGCCGACAAATCCATCACAAACGACGACATCGAAATTCCCCTTGGGAATGTCGCGCCCTTCCGCGTTGCCGCAGAAGTTCACCGTCGTCATGGACTTCAATAGCGGGTACGTCGCCTGCGCCTGCTCATTTCCCTTCGTCTCTTCCTCGCCGATGTTCAAAAGACCGACGCGCGGCTTCGCTATGCCGAAGACATGCTCGGCGTAAAGCGCGCCCATGATGGCGCCCTGCACGAGATGCTTGGGCTTGCTGTCGACGTTCGCTCCCGAATCGAGGAGGAGCGTCACGCCCTTTGGCGTCGGCATCGGCGTCGCGATTGTCGGGCGATCCGCGCCAGCAATGCGTCCGAGAATAAACTGCGCTGCCGCCACTGCGCCGCCTGTCGAGCCAGCGGAAAGCACGGCGTCGCAGGCACCTTCCTTGACGAGCCGCGTCGCGACGACGACGGAGGAGTCCTTCTTTTTGCGCACGGCAGTGACGGGATGTTCCCCCATCTCTATGACCTCGCTCGCGTGCAGCACAGAAATGCCCAAGTTCTGCCAGCCTTCCTCTTTGGCAAGGACTCGCATGATCTTCTTCTCATCCCCGACAAGAACGATCTCGCAGCCATATTCCTTCGCAGCCCGAACTGCACCGAAGACAATTTGCTCCGGCGCATAATCCCCGCCCATGGCATCCACTGCAATCTTCACGAACGATCTTTCCTCCCCAGACACATGCCTCATTCTAGTATCTTCGCTGTATTTGCGATAATTCCTTTTAAGAATATAAAATAAAAGAATGAGCAGGACATAATCACTTACATCCTGCTCACCCCAAATTTCTTACTCGTCCGCAGCAACGACTTCTCTGCCATCGTAGTAACCGCACTCGGGGCAAACACGATGGGGCATCTTCGGCTCATGACATTGCGGGCACGAAACGAAGCCGGGAGCTGTGAGCTTCCAATTCGCACGGCGCGAATCGCGGCGGGCTTTCGACATCTTACGCTTAGGTACTGCCATTCGGGAAACACCTCCTTACTGTGTGCATCAAATCTTCTGCTTCTTCAAAAGCTGCTCCAAAGCCGCAAGCCTCGGATCAGGCACAGCACGGTCACAGCCGCACTCACCCTCATTGAGGTTTGCACCACATTTTGGGCAAAGCCCGAGACAATCCGGCCGACAAACATTGTGAATCGGCTGAGCAGCAAGAAGCGTATCCCGAATCAGCGGCGAAATGTCCATCTTGTCGTCAACGATAGAAAGACCGCTTTCGTCGTCCGTTCGTCGGACTTCTTCATCAAACGCATAACTCTCCTTAGCAGAGAAATGCTCAAGGCATCGATCGCAGACGGCGTTTCTTTTGCAGCGCACACAGCCCGTGAGCCGGTAGGCCTCGCCCGTGCAGAGAATTTCGCCCGTGATCTCGACAGGCCCTTCTATGCGGCAATCCTCCGGCTCGGCGTCAAGCGCTTCTGCCGTCGTGACAAACGAAAAAGAAACGCCCCTGCCCATCGCGGCGTTTGCATCAGCAATACAAACCATCATCATTCTGCATCGACCTCAAGGTATTATAGCAAGGCGTATTTTATTTGTCAAGAAAATGCCGGGAGACCTTCCGCTTTCCACTCCTGCGGATGCCTGCCGCTCATTCTTCCTCAATCTCGCGACTCGTCAGCAGATACTCGACCTTGACATCTGTGCGCAGGTTGAGATCCATAAACTCGCCATCCATCGTCTGCACGACGGGAAGTGCCGCGAGGCGTGACTCGTCGATGTAAATGATCTTGCCCGCTTCGCCATTCGAAAGCTTGACCCAATTTCCGTTCAAGGAATGGCAGACGCGGCGAATGAAACGGAAGCCGAATTCCGTGTCGAGCTGCCCATTCATGATGTCGTCCGACAAAATGTTAAACACTTCGAAAGGCGAGCGTTTCTTCGCGTAGGAGCGGTCCGACGCCATCGCATCGTACATGTCCATGATGGCGAGGACGCGTGCGAATTTGCCGATCTCTTCCTTGACGAGACCTCTCGGATAGCCCGAACCATCACCTCTCTCATGATATTGCAGCACAGCCTCGGCGATCTCCTTGTCCTCGCCCAAGCCTCCCGCCATGATCAGCTCATGTCCGAACTTCGGATGTTCCTGCATAATCTTGCGCTCATCAGGCGTCAAGACGCCCTCCTTGTCGAGCATCGCCTGCTCGATGCGCAAATTGCCAATAAGGATGAGAGAGCCCGCCGTAATGAGGCGCAGCTGATCTTTCTGCGGCATCTTGAGCCACTTGCCCATAAGCCCTGCCAAAATAGCCACATGGAGGCTATGATGGATGGTGTACTCGCCTTTCGCCGTCATGTTGTGGATGTGCGCGACAGCTTTCGCACCCGAACAAAGCGGCAGGATGTTCTGTGCCAGAGTTTCTGCTGAATCTTTGTCGACAGAGCCGTGCGCCTTCGTGACTTCAAAGAGGGATTTCAGCTCGATGAAGCAATCGCCATAGTCCTTGACGTACCCTTCGTCGAGAATCGGCTCCTTCAGCGGAATGATTTTCGCGGCTTCCCCCTGCACTCCCTGCGGCTTCTGAGGCATGGGAGATGGACCTTCTTCCCCGCCTTCTTCCCGAATTTCCACGGAGACAATGTTCCTCTCAGACAGGGAGTCGATCATCTGCTGATTGAGCACCGTACCCTCTCCCAAGAGGACAGACATATCTTCCTTATAGACTGCCTGTCCGACGACCATGCCTTCCTTGAGCTGGTCTACTGTATACTTCTTCAGCATTCCGCCTGCACTCCTTCGCTTGAAAACCAATTCTTACATCCCTAGGTTCACAGTCCCAATTATAACATAAAAATTTTTCTAATGCTACAAATCCTTCATAGATTATGAAAAAATTCCATGTGCGAGCTTCCTTAATATGATTCATTTGCAGCCACCTATGCAATCTGCTATGATGAGGACATACGCATAGATCCTGCAAGCAAAGGAGGCAATTCTCCATGAAGACGCGAATAAAACTCCTACTCTTCTCTCTCATGCTGCTCGCAGCGGGGAGCGGCGCGTACCTCTATCATGCGCACGAATCCGCCATGCAGCACGAACGTGCAGCGCACCTCAAGCTCTCAGGCAACGTCGACATCCGCGAGGTCACGCTCGCTTTCCGTCCGAGCGAACGCATCTCCGAAATCCTCGTGGACGAAGGCGACTCCGTCGAAGAAGGCCAACTTCTCGCACGGCTCGACTCGGCGGAACTTGCACTGAACCTGCAAAAAGCAAAGGCGCAGACTAAGGCGCAGGAGGCCGTCTTGGAGAAGCTGAAAAACGGCACGCGCAGTGAAGAGATCCTCCAGGCGCAGGAAAACGTGCGCGCCGCAGCGGCCGCTTCCGCCAACGCCAGGGGCATCTACGCACGCATGTTGGAAATCTACGAGACGAGCGAGGGCGTCAGTCTGCAGGAGCTCGACAACGCGCGCGCCGCAGCCGAGTCCGCCGAAGCGAAGACGAGAGCCGCCGAAGCCGCACTCGAAGAAGCGCGCACAGGCGCGCGAAGCGAAGATATCCGACAGGCGGAAGCGACGCTTGCCGCACTCCGCGCAGAAGAGGAGCGCCTCGCCCACCTGCTCACGCAGTACGAGCTTCGTGCGCCGTCGGCGGGCGTCATCCGCTCGCGCCTCCTCGAAGTCGGCGACATGGCTTCGCCCGCCATGCCTGTCTTCAAGCTCTCCCTCATCGAGCGCAAGCAGGTGCGCGTCTATGTATCGGAAGCCGATCTCAGCCGCATCCACGAAGGACAGAATGCGCTCATCACGACGACGAGTGAAACCGACAAGCCGCTCACCGGGACGGTCGGCTTCATTGCATCAACGGCGGAGTTCACGCCCAAGACGGTCGAGACCGAGGATCTTCGGACATCCCTCGTCTACGAAGTGCGCATCTCGGTCGACGATCCCGACAACCGCCTGCGCCTCGGCATGCCCGTGAATGTGCAGGTCGACCTATGAAAGGCAAAAACGCGCCCGTCGTAGAGGCCACGACACTCGTCAAGACCTTCACGCCGAAGAACGCCCGCACCGTCACGGCGCTTACGGGCATCGACTTCTCGGTGTCCGCAGGCGAGCTTACGGCGCTCGTCGGCCCGGACGGCGCGGGCAAGACGACACTGCTGCGGCTCATCGCGGGGCTGCTCGACAAGACGGCGGGCGATCTCCTCGTCCTCGGACACGATGTCGCGAAAGAGCCGCAGAAGGTGCAGAGCCGCCTCAGCTACATGCCGCAGAAGTTCGGTCTCTACGAAGATCTGACCGTCGAGGAAAACATGCAGCTCTACGCCGATCTGCACGGCATAGCGCAAGAGGAGCGGCAGACGCGCTTCCCGCGCCTCCTGCACATGACGGGACTCGCCCCGTTCACCGGTCGGCTCGCGGGCAATCTTTCGGGCGGCATGAAGCAGAAGCTCGGGCTCCTCTGCACCCTCGTGCGCTCGCCCGACCTCCTGCTGCTCGACGAGCCGACCGCCGGCGTCGACCCCCTGTCGAGGCGCGAACTGTGGGAAATCCTCCAAGAGCAGGCGAGAGAAGCCGGCCTTTCCGTTCTCTGTGCGACCGCCTACATGTCGGAGGCGGCTCTTTGTCAGAAGGTCATCCTCCTCGATCGCGGGCGCATCCTCGCCGCCGGGACTCCCGACGAGGTGCGCCGCCCCCTGCACAGCATATTCGGCACATCGCCGACAAGCGTGGCACAGGCGCAGTTCGAAAACACCGCTTCGGGAGAAAAGCGCTCCGCCATCATCGAGGTGCGCGACCTCGTAAAAAAATTCGGCGACTTCACGGCCGTCAACAACACCTCGTTCCAAGTGTATAAAGGAGAAGTCTTCGGCCTCCTCGGACCGAACGGCGCAGGCAAGACCACGACCTTCCGCATGCTTTGCGGACTCTTGCCCGCGACATCGGGCAAACTGCGCGTGGCGGGCGTCGACCTCGCGCGCGCACGCACGGAAGCTCGCGCACAGATCGGCTACGTCGCGCAGAAGTTCTCCCTCTATCAGAACCTCACGGCACTCGAAAACCTGCGCTTCTTCGGCGGCATTTACGGGCTTCGTCCCAAGGCTCTTGCCGCACGCATCGAAGCCGTCCTCGCCGAATTCGATCTGAAAGAGCGCAAGAACGACCGCGCAGGCGATCTTCCCGGCGGCTACAAGCAGCGGCTCGCCATGGCGGCGGCGCTCCTGCACGAGCCGCCGCTCCTCTTCCTCGACGAGCCGACGAGCGGCATCGACCCGCGTGCGCGCCGCCTCTTCTGGCAGAAGATCGACGCGCTTTCAAAGAGGGGCACGACGGTCATCATCACGACACACTTCATGGAGGAAGCCGAATACTGCACGCGCATCCTCATCCAAGATCACGGCACGATGCTCGTCCTAGGCAGCCCCGCTGAGATACGCGCGCGCATGAAGATGCCCGCTGCCGACATGAACGACGTCTTCATCCGCATCGTGGAAGAAGCGCGCAGACGGGAGGAGGCAATAAGATGAATCTCCGTGCTTTTCTTCGGCGGCTCTTCGCCCTCACGCGCAAGGAATTTCAGCAGATGAAACGCGACCGAGGCAGCATCCTGCTCGGCGTCGTCCTGCCGCTCGCCCTCATCCTCATCATCGGCTACGGCCTGTCGCTCGACGTGAAAAACGTGCGCACCGCCGTCGCCCTGGAAGACAGCTCGCCCACGGCGCGCGCCGCCGTCCGTTTTCTCGACGGCAGCGACTATTTCGCCCCCTCTTACGTTCACTCGAAACAGGAAGCGGAAGCAATGATGCGGCGCGGCGAAGTCGACGCCGTCCTCATCATCCCCACGGATTTCAGCCGCAATCTTCCTCGCGGCACGGCCAGAATTGAGCTGCTGCTAAACGGCATCGAGGCGACGACTGCCGCCTCGGCACAGGGCTACTTCGAGTCGGTCGTGCTGAAAAAAGCGGCAGAAAGCGCCTTGGCGAAGCAAAATGTTGGGCGCGCCGAGATCGTCAGCCGCGTCTGGTTCAACGACGCCAACACGAGCACATGGTTTTTCGTTCCAGGTCTCTTGATGCTCGTCCTGACCATCGTCGGCGTCTTTCTCACCGCCGTCGTCATGGCGCGCGAATGGGAGCGCGGCACGTTCGAATCGCTCTTCGTCACGCCCGTGCAGCGTCTCGAACTCATTCTCGCCAAGATGATTCCCTACTTCCTCGTTGCCATGACGGGCATGATCCTGTGCCTGATCACAGGACACCTGCTCTACGAGCTTCCCATGCGCGGCTCCCTCATCTTGATTCTCGGCACGACGATGCTTTACCTCGTCATGGCGCTCGGTCTTGGACTCGTGATTTCCGCCATGACGAAGAATCAATTTCTCGCATGCCAGATGGCGCTTCTTCTAAGTTTCCTGCCCACGATCATGCTGTCGGGCTTCCTCTACGATCTGCATACGGCACCGCTCGGCATCCGCATCATCAGCCGTTTCCTGCCCATGCCCTACTTCCTACAGATGTTGAAGTCTCTGCTGCTCACAGGAAACTATTGGCCGCTCATCATCAAAAACACAGCCGTGCTTGCGGGCTTTGCCGCACTCTTCGTCGGCGCTGCCTTTCATCTGACGCGAAAGAAGGTGGGAGAATGAACATGCAGCGCATCCGCATTTTCTTTACGCATCTCTACTACCTCGGGCACAAGGAACTCCTGGCCATTTTGAAAGATCCGCGCATGCGCATCGCTCTGATCGTGCCCGTCTTCACCCAGGGGCTGCTCTTCGGCTACGTCGCCAACTACAATCTCGACTCCGTACCCTACGCCGTCGTCGACACTTCGAGAAGTGAAGCCTCGCAGAGCCTGCTCGCGCACTTCGACGGCTCGCCCGCATTTTCGCGCACGGCGACGCTTGCCGTCCCTGCCGAGATTGAGCCTTTGATCAACTCCGAAACCATTCTCATGGCGCTCATCATCCCCACAGACTTTGAAGCGCACATCGCACGCGGCGAGACCGCCCCCGTCGAGGTCATCACCGACGGCCGCAACGCGCTCACATCGACGCTCGCCACAGGCTATGCAGCAGCCATCATCGCGCGCTGGAACGCAGAGAGACTGCATGCCATGCCCGCCATCACACTGACGAGCCGCACATGGTACAACGAGAACCAGATCACGCGCTGGACTTTCCTGCCGAGCATCATCGCCATGATCTCCTTCGTGCAGGTCATCATGCTCGCCGGACTCTCCATCGCCAGAGAGCGCGAACAAGGCACCTTCGATCAGCTTCTCGTCACGCCGCTCGCCCCCGTGGAGATCCTCATCGGCAAAGCGCTTCCGCCCATGCTCATCGGACTTGTGCAGAGCACGCTTCTCCTGCTCATTTCCCTCTTTTGGTTCGAGATTCCGTTTGCCGGCTCCTTCCTCACGCTCTATCTGACGCTCTTCCTCTTCATCCTCAGCTCGACGGGCATCGGGCTGTGCGTCTCCGCCGTCGCACGCAGCATGCAGCAAGTCCTCGTCTACCTCTTCGTCCTCCTGCTGCCGCTCGCCCTTCTCTCAGGGATAGCGACGCCCGTCGCCAACATGCCGCGCATCCTGCAGATCCTCACCTACATCGACCCTCTGCGCTTCGCCGTCGAGGCCGTGCGGCGCGTCTACTTGGAGGGCGCCGTCGCCGCCGACCTCATCGGCGACTACATCCCCCTGCTCCTCATCGCCGCCTTCACGCTGCCCCTCGCCATGCGACTGTTTCGGAACAAGACAATGTAAGCTGCGTACCAGCCTCCACCTACGGTCATTATGCGTACAGCTTACAGCAAGCAAAATATTGTGCACGCGGATCTTTCTCATCGTCCTCCAGCTCGATATCGCTGTACTTCCTGCGGCCGATGTACTTCTCCTGCACCTCGGTCGGCAGGGCGCGCTGCCTTGATCTGCGCTTTCTGCTTAATGTACAATGGAATGACCAAAAGCCAGCGAAGATGCTATAATATGAACAGCAAGAGGAGACATGGCAAGCGCAGGGTCGCCGGCCACAGGAAAGGAGCGTCGTCATGAAATACATATCAGGACTTCATGCGCTCAATATTCCCTGCCGTTTGGAAACTGTGCGAGACAACACACTGGACAGACATCGACCGATTCATGGAAAAAGAGTATCGAATGAAGTGGGGTCTTTTCAGAAAGGAGCAGGAAGCGAATGGATGCCGCACAAATGCGCCATATAGGATCGATAAGGACGCATTGGCAGGACTTTATCTGAATATGTTCGAGAAGCTGGATCTTCTCTATTCGGAGGAGGAAGCAGAAACTCTTTCCGTAAAGGAAAATGTCGCAAAAAAAGAAAACGATGACCAAGAAGAATGAAGCCGCTGAGACCGGCGGGCAGAAGATTTCCTGTCGCGCTTCTGTACGACGGCCGCCCCATCGAAGGCGATACGCTCAAAGAACTGCAGGCATTGATCGAAAAGTGTCGCTGGGAGGGCGGCCTTCATCTGCAGTTCGGCGCAAACATCCCGCATGACACCTGGTCATAACGCAAACGAAACACTCCCCCGCCTGCGGCAAAAGCCTGTCGGGGGAGTTTTCTCGTTTATTTTTGCTACACCGCTTACGCCTTTTCGGGCTGCAGCGCGCCGTAGTGGAAGGAAGCCGTCGCGCCGCCGTCGATGAGAAAGGTCGCGCCCGTGATGAACCGGGCGCGCTCAGGCAAGGGAAGCGCTGATAAAATGAATTCGCCCAGATTTGCACAGATGCGCTGTGCCTATCTAGGAGACAAACCGGAGGCGTAGCGGTGCTACGTCGAGGATTTGTCGACGACGAGAGGACAGTGCAGATGTGTGAAGATGGGCGGCTGAATTTATCAGTGATTCCCAAGATTCCGCTTCGCCCAAGCGGCGACTGCTTCTTCCGACTGCGCGGCTTCCGCGCCCTTGACGGCAAGCCCCTCGCCGACTGTCGCGCCCTCGCAGTAGCTTTTAAGCGCCGAGGCGCTGCCGGCCAGCCCCGAGCCTTCGTGCGTCATGACGGGGAACACGCGCTTGCCATGAAAATCGAGCGCTTTTAGCTGCGTGACGACCGCCATCGGATAGGTGCCCCACCAGCAAGGTCCCGCCACGACGATGTTGTCATACGTTGCGATGGAATCGAGCATACGCACGAGCTCCGGCAAAGCGTGCGCCTTGAGCTCCTCCTTCGCCTCCCGCGTACATTCATTGTAGTCCGCCGCATACGCTTTCTTCGTCTCGATCTCGAAGATGTCGGCGTCCACCGCCTTTTGAATAAATTCGGCGACGATCTCGGTATTGCCCTTCGTCAGCTTTTCAATCCTGCCGTTGACATAATTCTCGCCCTTGCGCGAGTAGTAGATAACGAGTGTCTTTACCATTTCCAATTTCCTCCCACAGTTCCCTCGGTTTGCTTCTGCAAACCTCTGTCTTTCATTTTACTTCTTGAAGTCAACTTCAAGTCAATGCGTATGGAGTCAAACTTTCTCAGGCGAGCGTTTTGTCGAGCAGCGCGGCGAGGAAGTCCGGCTCTTCCTCGAAGCCCTGCGCGTACCAGTCCGCTTTCAGCTGATAGAGTCCGCCTATAAGGAACGATTTCATCAGATCGAACTCACGCTCGGAAAGCGCCGCGAAATGCGGGCGCAGGATGTCGAGCTTCTCGCGCATGATTTCTCCGTAGCGCGCGATAAGCCACGATTCGACGTGCCCTTCGCAAACGATGCGCAAAAAATCCGCATTCTCGCGCCAGAAGGAGAGATACGTCGCAAAGATCTCGCGGCGCGTCGGCTGCTGCAAGCTTTGCAGACGCTCGGTCACGCCGTCGGCGATCCTCTGCAGCATGGCGGCAAGGATCTCGTCCTTCGAGCGAAAATGGCGGTAGAATGTCTGACGCGACACGTCCGCCTCCTGCACGATGCGCAGGATCGTGATCTCGCCGTAGGGCGTCGTGCGCGTGAGCGCGGCGAAGGCGTCGAGAATCATCCGACGGTAGCGCAGCGCGATGGGATTGGCGGTTTCCTGCATAAATCCACTCCTTTCCTATCCTCCATTATAAGCCTTCTTTCAACATGTTACAAGAGTAACACTTCGCACAAGCCCATCTGTGACAAAGCGCCGCCTTTGTATCACTTGCTCGCATACCATTGACACATGTAACACCTTGCCGCTATAATAAAGTCAAGATGTTACATGTGTAACACGAACGAAGGAGGATTCTCATGCTAACATTGCTGACGCTCGCATTCGGTTTCTATTGGAGCTCGCGCAGGTCGAGCATGACCTGCTTGAAGCGCGCGCTGTGTACCGCACGGTCAAGCGCATCTTTCTGCTGAACGGCGACGCTTTTTCGCTGGGCTTTTCACGCCTTGAGGCCATCGGCAAGAAGATCATCAAGATCTTCCCCGAGATCGAGACGATCGCTTCCTATGCCTCCATCGAGAGCATCGCGCGCAAGACGGACGAGGAACTGCAGGAGCTTCGCCACCTGCGCTTCAACGGCATGAACGTCGGCCTCGAATCGGGACATGCGGAAACGCTCACGCTCCTCGGCAAGAACTACACGCCCGAGAAAGCGGAGCGCGAACTTCTGCGTGAGGACTTCCTCGCCGCACGTCCCAAGCGCGGCATGGAAGGACGCTACGTTTCTTAAGAACTCACGGATACATTCAACGCTTCCTATAGAAAGGAGTTTCTCTATGGATTTTCAAAGCGTTTTGGAAAAGCGCCGCAGCATACGAAAGTTCGATACGCGCCCCATCCCGAAGGAGATCGTCGAGGCGATCCTCGAAGCCGGCAGGCGCGCCCCCTCGGGCAGCAACATCCAGCCCTGGCGCTTCGTCGTCGTCGAGGACGAAGCCGTGCGAAAGCGGCTCAAGGAAGCCTCACCGCTCTCCTTCTTCGCCGAAGCGCCGCTCCTCATTCTCGCATGCTTCGACCGCGAGGCGATCAAGAAAATGCCCGAACGCTTCGCCGAACTTACAGCGTCCGACGCCTTCGAGGACGTTACAATGGACGCGGGCAAGGTGGAAGCCCTGCGCGCTCAGCGCGCCAACGACGAGGTGGAAAAGGCGTCCTACGCCGTCTACAACACGGCGATCTCCGTGACGCACATGGATCTCACCGCCGTCGCGCACGGCCTCGGCACATGCTGGATCGGCATGTTCGACAAGGAAAAAGTGCGTGAAATCCTCGGCATCGACACGCGCTTCGGTATCGTCTGCGCCCTGCAGATCGGCTACGCCCTGCAGTCCCCGCCGCCGCGCCCGCGCCTTTCGATGGACGACATTGTTTTGCAGCGTTTCTGATACGCTGTATTTATAAGTACCTCAGAGAAGCAAGAAAGAAAGATTTCCATGACAGAATCCATCAAGACCCCCATGCCCGATACGGCGGAGTGGAACGCCTTTTTCCCCTCGCCCTACTCCCTGTCCGTCTACACCGCCGCAAAGACCGACTTCGACGGCGCAAAGTACGATTCGCGCTACGGCGGCAAGAAGAAGGTGCTTGTCATTCTTTCGGATGAGCGCTACCTTGCGATGGAAAACGGCAAGCTTTTTTCGACCGGCAACCACCCCGTCGAAACGCTTCTGCCGATGATGCACCTCGCGGCGGCGGGCTTCTCGTTCGATATCGCGACGCTTTCGGGCAGGCGCGCCAAATTCGAGCAATGGGCGATGCCCTTGGGCGACGACGCCGTCATGGCCTTCTACGAAGAAGTCCTGCCGCAGATGGAAGAACCGCAGAAGCTTGAAGAAACGCTCAAAGCCATGACGGAAGCGGCGGACGTTCCCTACGCTGCCGTCTTTATTCCCGGCGGTCACGGCGTACTCAATGCCATCCCCGAAAGCCGCGAGGTGCATGACGTCCTGCACTGGGCGCTCGCCAACGAAGTGTTCATTATCAGTCTCTGCCATGGTCCCGCCTCGCTTCTCGCGGCGAACGATGCGAAGGGCTTCCCCTTCGCCGGCTACGAGCTCTGCGTCTTCCCCGACAGCCTCGACGAAGGCGCGAACATCGCCATCGGCTACATGCCGGGGCGCTTGAAGAAGCTCGTCGGCAAAAATCTCGCGGCGCTCGGCGTGAAGATCCTCAACTCCGACATCACCGGCAAGGTGCATCGCGACCGCACGCTCCTGACGGGAGACAGCCCGCTTGCCTCCAATGCCCTCGGCAAACTGGCGGCAGAAACCCTGCTCGCGGAAGTCAAGTAAATCCATCGAAGGAAAGAGGCGATACCCATGAAAGCTGTTTTGATCGGCGCGACGGGCGCGGTCGGCAAGGACTTGCTGCAGGCGCTTCTTGAGGATGCGCGCTATACGGAGGTCATCGCCTTTGCGCGGCGCGCGCTCGGCGTACAGCACGAAAAGCTCCGGGAGCATACGATCGACTTCGACGCGCCCGCGACGTGGCAGGAGCTTGTCAAAGGCGACGTCCTCTTTTCGACGCTCGGCACCTCGCTCAAGCAGGCAGGCTCCAAGGAAGCGCAGCGCCATATCGACTACGATTACCAGCTCACCTTCGCGAAAGCCGCCAGGGCAAACGGCGTGAAGAGCCTCGTACTGCTGTCCTCCATAGGCGCGAACAGCAAGTCGAGCATCTTCTATCTGCGCCTGAAGGGCGAGCTAGACGACGCCATTCAGTGTCTTGGCTTCGATTCGCTGAGCATCGTGCGTCCGCCGAGCCTCATACGCGCGAAAAGCAAGCGCTTTGGTGAGACCGCCTCCGTCAAGTTCCTTCAGGCCGCCAATGCCATCGGCCTCGCCAAGCGGCTCGCGCCGATGGAAACCGCCGTCGTTGCGCGCTCGATGGCCGCGTTGGGTCTGGATTCCGCGAGCGGCACAAGAATCATCGAAGGGCAGGATGTCCGCGATTTCGCGTAAAAAAGATGCCCCATAAGCCATCCATGCGGCTTATGGGGCGTCTTTGTCTTATTTGGGAGCACTATGCCCATCCAGCTATACGTTGCTCAATCACTGTTCTCATGCGCAGCTGCACGCAGATAGTCAAGTTTATTATCTCTTCGCTCTACAGATTGAAACTTCGACAACGGCATATAGTATTCATCCGTATCCTTCTTATAGCGGAACACGACGGTATGCTGCGGCTCTACCGTCATCTCGCCGATGCGGCTGTCCCACACGACGGCAAAGGAGAGGAACGCGAAGTCTTCGTAGTCCTCTCCCTCGCTCATGATATAGGCTGAACTTACATCCGCCACCGATTTCACATGAGAGCCGCAGTCCCATACGATGAAGTTCGGATCGCCGTCGTAGCTGTAGATGCCGGGAGCTACATCGGCTTCAGGCAGATCGGCAAAAGCCGTCGATGTGCAGATCGCAAGGCAAAATGCAAAAACAACGGCAAGAACTTTCCTGCTGAGATTCAGATTCATACAAATCCCACCTTTTCTCGAAGAACCTTACAAAATAAACTGACTCAAATCGCGGTTGACGGCGATGTCCTTGAGCTTCTTGTCGACGTAGGCGGCATCGACGCGGACTTCCTTTTCTTCCATCTCGGGAGCGTCGAAGGAGAGATCCTCCAAGAGCTTTTCCAAGATCGTATGCAGGCGGCGCGCGCCGATGTTCTCGGTCTGGGCGTTGACGTCGCAGGCGAGCTGCGCGAGGCGCTCGATGGCGTCGTCCGCAAAGTCGAGCGCGATGCCCTCAGTCGCGAGAAGCGCCTTGTACTGCTTCAAAAGAGCGTTCTGCGGCTCGGTCAGGATGCGCTGGAAGTCTTCCTTCTGCAGCGACTTCAGCTCGACGCGAATCGGGAAGCGTCCCTGCAGCTCCGGAATGAGATCGGACGGCTTCGCCGTGTGGAACGCGCCCGCCGCAATGAAGAGGATGTGATCGGTCTTGATCGGGCCGTACTTCGTCATGACGGTCGAGCCTTCGACGATCGGCAGGATGTCGCGCTGCACGCCTTCACGCGAGACGTCGGGGCCTGAGCCCTGCCCCTTGACGGCGACCTTGTCGATCTCGTCGAGGAAGACGATGCCGCTCTTTTCCGCCGCGCGGATGGCGGCGTCCTTGACCTCCTCCATGTCGACGAGCTTCGCGGCTTCTTCTTGTTGAAAGAGCTTGCGCGCCGCCGCCACGGAGACCTTGCGCTTCTTCTGCTTCTTCGGCATGAGGTTCGCCATCATGTCCTGCAGATTGTCGCCCATGCTCTCAAGGCTTGAGCCTGCGAACATGCCGACCATCGGCTTGCCCGAGTCTTCGATCTCGATCTCGATGACTTCTTTTTCCAGCTCGCCCTTCGAGAGGCGCTTTCTGACCCACTCGCGCCCCGCCACATACTTCGGCTCTTTATTTTCCTCCGACGATTCCTTTTCCTCGTCGTCAGAGCCGCCAAAAAGCTTGCCCAAGGGGTTCTGCGACTTCTTCGGCTGCGGCACGAATACATCGAGGATGCGCTCCTCGGCCAGCTCGGCTGCCCTTTCCTGCACCTTTTCCATGCGCTCCTGGCGCACCATGCGCACGGCCGTCTCGGCGAGGTCGCGCACGATGGACTCGACGTCGCGCCCCACATAGCCGACTTCCGTGAACTTCGTCGCCTCGACCTTGATGAACGGCGCCTTGACGAGTCTCGCCAGACGACGCGCGATCTCGGTCTTGCCGACGCCCGTCGAACCGATCATCAGAATGTTTTTCGGTATGACATCGTCCTGCATGGCGACGTCAAGCTGTCGGCTGCGCCAGCGGTTTCTGAGCGCGATGGCGACGGCTCGCTTCGCTTCCTTCTGCCCGACGATGTAGCGGTCAAGTTCCTCGACGATCTGGCGCGGCGTCTGCTCGTTCAGCATGCTCTCTTCCATTTCGACCTTTTCCTGCAAGTCAATCCAGCTCCTCTACCTTGATGTTGTGATTCGTAAAGACGCATATATCGGCGGCGAGCGTCAAGGCTTCCTTGGCGATTTCCGCCGCTTCCATGTCCGTGTGCTTGACGAGGGCGCGCGCTGCCGCGAGCGCGTAGAAGCCGCCCGAGCCGATCGCCGCAACGTCGCCATCCGGCTCAATGACCTCGCCGCCGCCCGAGATCATCAAAAGCGTCTCGGCATCGGCGACGAGAAGCAGCGCTTCGAGCTTTCGGAGCACGCGATCCGTGCGCCACTCCTTGGCAAGCTCGACCGAAGCGCGCATCAGGTTGCCGTTGAATTCCTCCAGTTTCGCCTCAAACTTCTCGAAGAGCGTGAAGGCGTCGGCGACCGAGCCGGCGAAGCCCGCGACGACCTTGCCGTGGTAAAGGCGGCGCACCTTGCGCGCCGTCGATTTCATGATGGCGCTCTGTCCGAACGTAACCTGACCGTCGCCCGCGATCGCCGTCTTTCCCTTCTGACGCACGGCGACGATGGTCGTCGCGTGAAATGTCTGTTCCATAGCTTGTCCTCCTACTCCATCTCGCCGCGAAAATCTTCAAGCGCGCAAAGCGCACGCTCGGCGAGCATTTCCTTCTTGCGCTTCTTGTCGCGGATGCGTCCCTCCAAGGGAGGCAACAGCCCGAAGTTGACGTTCATCGGCTGGAAGTGACGCGAATCTGCCTCCGTGATGTAGGCAGCGAGTGCGCCGTGGCACGTCTCGCGCGGAAACACGAGCGGCAATTTCCCCTTTGCGAGCCGCGCGGCATTGATTCCTGCGACAAGACCCGAGGCCGCTGACTCGACGTAGCCCTCAACGCCCGTCATCTGTCCGGCGAAGAGAAGTTCCGCCTCCTTCTTGAGCTGATACGTCGGCGCGAGAAGGCGCGGCGAATCGATGTATGTGTTGCGGTGCATGACGCCGTAGCGCATGAACTCGGCATTTTCCAGTCCCGGGGTCATGCAGAAGACGCGCCGCTGCTCGCCCCATTTCAAATGCGTCTGAAAGCCCACGATGTTGTAAAGCGTGCCCGCGGCATTATCCTGGCGAAGCTGCACGACGGCATGCGGGCGCACACCCGTCTTCGGGTCTTCGAGGCCGACGGGCTTCAAAGGGCCGAAGAGCAGCGTGCTTTCCCCGCGCGAAGCCATGACCTCGACGGGCATGCAGCCCTCGAAGAACACGGGCTTTTCAAAGCTGTGCAGCTCCGCCGTTTCCGCCGTCGTCAGCGCCTGCCAGAAGGCGCGGTACTCCTCTTCTGTCATCGGGCAGTTGATGTAGGCAGGCTCGCCCTTGCCGTAGCGCGAAGCGCGATAGGCCTTCGTCATGTCGATGGATTCGAGCGTCACGATGGGAGCCGCCGCATCGTAAAAGTAAAAGGACGCATCGCCCATCATCTCGCGCAGGCAGGCGGCGAGCGCACCGTCCGTCAGAGGGCCGGACGCCACGATGGTCACGGCATCCTCTTCTCGCGGAATCGTCTCGACGCGCATCCGCACGACCTCGACGCGCGGGTGCGCCGTGAGCTTCTCAGTAATAAAGCGCGAGAATCCCTCACGATCGACGGCGAGCGCACCGCCCGCCGGCACGCGAGTCGCGTCCGCTGCTGCCATGACGAGAGAGCCGAGACGGCGCATCTCCTCCTTGAGGACGCCGACGGCGTTCTCAAGACCCGCGCCGCGCAGAGAATTGCTGCAAACGAGCTCGGCGAAGCCCGCCGTCTTGTGCGCGGGACTTGAGTCGGCAGGGCGCATCTCATAGAGCGTGACCTGAGCGCCGCTCTCGGCCGCCTGCCATGCAGCTTCGCTGCCCGCAAGTCCCGCGCCCACGACAATGACCTTCTTCACGTTGTTGCCTCCGCTTCCGCCGCCTTTTCCGCCGCTGCAGCTTCCTTCGCCTTCTTCGCTTCCAAGCGTGCGCGGCTCCTCTCAATCTCCTTGTTGATCGGGTGATCGATGCGCGTCTTGCATTCCTCGTTGCTGCAGTAGGGCAGGATTCTTCCGTTCTTGTAGCGATGGCGCAGCATGAAAGCGCCGCATTCCGGGCACTTTTCCGTCAATGGCTGGTCCCATGTCACATAGTCGCACGCGGGATAATTTTCGCAGCCGTAGAACGCCTGCCCGCGCCTTGAGCGGCGCTCGACGATCCTGCCGCCGCACTTGGGGCACGGCACGCCCGTATCTTTCAAAAGCGGCTTCGTGTTGCGGCAGTCGGGAAAGCCCGGGCAGGCGAGGAACTTGCCGTAGCGTCCCTGCTTGACGATCATGTTCCTGCCGCACTTCTCGCAGATGACGTCGGAAACCTCCTCGGGGATCTCTACCTCGCCAATCGCCTCGTCCGCCTCTTCGAGCGTCTTTTCAAACGGCTCGTAAAAGCCGCGCAGAAGGTCGTTCTTGTCCACCTTTCCCTCGGCGATTTCGTCAAGCTCGTTTTCCAGTCCCGCCGTGAACTGCACGTCGACGATGTCCTTGAAATGTTCTTCGAGCATGTCGTTGACGAGGAAGCCGAGGTCGGTCGGCTGGAAATGCTTGTCCTGGCGCACGACGTAGCCGCGCGCCAAAATCGTCTCAATGATCGGCGCATAGGTGCTCGGACGGCCGATGTCCTCTTCTTCAAGTGTCTTGACGAGCGACGCCTCATTGTATCGCGGCGGCGGTTCCGTGAAGTGCTGCTCGGGCAGGAGATCCAAGAGGGAAAGCGCTTCCCCTGCCGCAAGTTCGGGCAGGAGCACGTCCTTTTCCTTCTTGTTGTCGGCATAGACGGCGAGGAAGCCCGGGAACTTCAGCGTCGAGCCGGAAGCGCGCGCGATGTAGCGCTCGCCTGCCGCCACGCTGACGCTCACCGTATCGAAGACGGCGGGCGTCATCTGGCTCGCGACGAAGCGCTGCCAGATCAGGGTGTAGAGACGAAGCTGCTCACGCGACAAATATTTTTCCATAAGCTCGGGCGTGTTCTCGACACTCGTCGGCCGAATCGCCTCGTGCGCGTCCTGCGCCTTCTTGCCCGCCGCATAGATATTGGGCTTTTCAGGCAGGTAATCCGCGCCGAACGACGTGCCGACGTAGCCGCGCACCTCATCGAGCGCGAGGTCGGAAAGACGCGTCGAATCCGTGCGCATGTAGGTGATGAGGCCGACGGGGCCGCGCCGGCCAAGTTCGACGCCCTCATAGAGCTGCTGGGCGATCATCATCGTGCGGCGCGACGTGAATCCGAGCTTCCTCGATGCGTCCTGCTGCATGCTGCTCGTCGTAAAGGGCGCGACAGGATTGCGCCTGCGTTCGCGCTTTTTGACCTCCTTGACCGAAAAACTCTGCTTCGCCATATCCTTGACGAGAGCTGACGTTTCTTCTTTCGAGTGCAGCGCGAGCTTCTTGCCGTCGACGGTCGCGAGTTCAGCGGCAAACTGTGCGCCGCGCCCCTTCTTGAGCTTCATGCCGACCGTCCAGTATTCCTCGGGCACGAACGCCTGAATCTCCTTCTCGCGGTCGCATATAAGTTTGACCGTCACCGACTGTACGCGGCCGGCGGAAAGCCCCTTCTTGATCTTGCGCCAGAGGAGCGGGCTGAGCTTGTAGCCGACGATGCGGTCGAGCATGCGACGCGCCTGCTGCGCGTCCACGCGGTCGAGGTTGATCGGGTACGGCTCCTTGACCGCCGCCTGTATGGCGGGCTTCGTAATCTCGTTGAAGACGATGCGGCAATTCTCGTTCGGGTCGATGCCCAGAATGTGCGCGAGATGCCAAGCGATCGCCTCGCCTTCGCGGTCAGGATCGCTTGCCAGATAGATCTTGGCGGCGCGCTTCGCATCCTTCTTCAGCGCCTTGATGAGATCGCCCTTGCCGCGGATATTGATGTACTTCGGCGCAAAGTCGTTCTCAACGTCGATGCCGAACTGGCTCTTCGGAAGATCGCGCAGATGCCCCATGGACGCCCGCACCATGTATTTCTTGCCGAGATACTTCTCGATCGTCTTCGCCTTCGCCGGCGACTCGACAACGACCAAGGTCTGCGGAGCTTCCTTCTTCGCTGCAGTCTTTTTCGCCGCGGTCTTCTTCGCAACGGTCTTCTTCGCAGCAGTCTTCTTCAGCGCTGACTTTTTTGCGGCAGGCCTCTTCTCAGCGGCAGATGCCGTCGCGGCGGACTTCTTCGCAGCGGATTTCTTGGTCGCCGTCTTCTTCGCCGAAGCCTTCTTTACGGCAGCCTCCTTCGCTGCCGGCTTTTCCACGGCGGCTGTCTTCGCCGCACCCTTTCCAGCGGCTCTCTTCCCTTCTTTTTTCTCCGCTTGCCCTGCGACTTCCCTATTCTTCTCTTGCGGCGTCTTTTTCTGCGCTGTCGGCAAGATCGCCCCTCCTCAACTACTTAGATACTCAAACACTCTTCCCCTTGGCGCTGCGTATGTATGTGCGCATGGGCGTCTCCTCGACAAGTCCCTTGACGCGCAGCCCCAGCAAGAGGAATGCGACGTTCGCGGCCTTGCCCTGCAGGCGGCAGATCAGCTCGTCGAGAGAAAGCGCCGCCTCACGCGAAAGGAGCGCGTAGACCGTCGCTTCCTCCTCCGTCAATTCCTGCGAAGGCGATGCGTTCGTTCGCGGCGCGCCGTCCTCGTACTCAGCGACAACGTCCGCCGCCGAGACGACAAGCCGCGCCCCCTGCTGAATCAGGCGATGGCAGCCACGGCTCGTCGCCGAGTAGATGCTGCCGGGCACGGCAAAGACGTCGCGCCCCTCGCTCAGGGCGAACTCCGCCGTGATCAAAGAGCCGCTCCGCTCCGCCGCCTCGACGACGATTGTGCCATGCGCAACGCCGCTGATGATGCGGTTCCGCGCGGGGAAGAACGCCGCGAGCGGCGCCGTGCCCGGCGCATACTCGGAAATGACCGCACCCTTCTCGGCAATCTCCGCCAGAAGCCGCGCATTCTCGCGCGGATAGGCGACATCGACACCGCAGCCGAGCACGGCGACCGTCTCGCCCGCCTGCAAAGCGCCCTTGTGCGAGGCCGTGTCGATGCCGCGCGCCGCGCCGCTCACGACGACAAAACCGCGCTCGGCAAGACCGAGCGCGATGTCCTCCGCCGCCCCCTTGCCATAGGCGCTCGCGTGCCGTGCGCCGACCATGGCGACGACGGGATGCTTCAGGCAATCGAGCGAGCCGCGGCAAAAGAGCGTCTGCGGCGGATTGTAGATTTCCTTCAACAGAGCGGGATATGCCTCATCTGACGGAACGAAGAGCGAGATGCCGCCCTTTTCGCACGCAGCCGCAATCTCCTCGGGCAGAGCTTCGTTCCTGCGGCAAAAATCATGCAGCGCCGCCGCACGCTCGGGCGAAAGATGCGCTGCACGAAGCGCCTCGGCGCGCGCGTGCCACGCGTCCTGCGCCGACCCAAAAACGCGCACGAGGGAGGCCGCCACACGGCTCCCCACGCTCGGAGCACGGCAAAGAGCCGCGAGGAAGAATCGCTCCATGAAGTCACTCCTCTCCACCTCTTTGCGCCTTCATGCGTCACGAAAATCCCGCGAAGGCGTCCTTACGCCCTGCGCGTGACCTCGACCTCGACGTAATCCAACGGGCCATGGATGAGCACGGCATGCTTGCGCACGCGTGTCGTAACCTCAACGACCTGCGGGAACTTCTTCAAGATGCAGTCACCCGTCTTCGCCGCAAGAGTCATCAAGAGGTTGACCTTCGTCTCCTCCACAGTGTCCTCGATCAGAGGATAGACCGCCGCTGCATCAATCGCACCGTCTTCGATCCGATCCGTATCGCAGGCCTTGTCGTCGCGCGTCACCATCTCGACATCGACGTTAAGCTTCGCGCCCTGCTCCTTCTCATATTCATAAACGCCCTGAAAGCCATAAAACATCATGTTCATCATTCTGATCTTTGCCATGAAAATCCTCTCCTTCTCCCACGTTTTACATCTCCAAAAGCGCCAGGATATCGCGCGCCAAGACGTCAAGCCCCCACGGCTGACGCAGAAGCACGGCGGCGGCCGCACGGTACTGCGCGAGCGTCGCGAAGAGCAGTACATCCGTGCGCTCCTCGCTGAGGTCGACGGCATGGCGCGATACGGCGGCGTCCGCCCCCTTCGACAGGAACGTCTGCTTGACGACGTTCGCCGCCTTCGTCGGCATGTCATGCACGCGGATCACGCAGAAGACAGCCTTGTCACGCATGATCGCGACGCCCGCTTCCGTGCAGCCGATCTCGCGCATGGCCGCCGCCGCCGTCTCCCTGCCCCAAGGCTCCATGCGCTCAAGCGCAAAACCTTTCCGCTCCACGAAATCCCCCCTTGCGCTTCATTTCCTCTCATTGTATCATAAAGAGAACGGAAAAGGTACGAAAAATTTGCAAAGCAGCGACAAACGGGGTGAACTCCATGAGCGACGTCTTCCTGCTCTTTCTCATCTTCCTCATGCTCGCCTATACATTCTGGGACGAGCTTTTCACACGGTAATCATGCAAGGCGGGTCTGTGCGCACAATGAAGTGCGCACAGGCCCGTCCTGCCGTTTTCATGAGAATCACCCGATACATTCAAAGATACCGCCCCGTGACACTCTGCGGCTCCCTGTGGATGTCCTCGTGCGTGCCGCAGGCGACAATCTCGCCCCCTGCATCCCCGCCGCCCGGCCCCATGTCGAGGATGTAGTCGGCGTTCCGGATGACATCGAGGTCATGCTCGATGACGATGACGGTCGCGCCGCTCGCCAAGAGTGTCTGAAATACGCCGAGCAGTGTCTCTACATCGAGCGGATGCAGACCGATCGTCGGCTCATCGAAGACGAATACGGAGCCCTCCTGCCCTCTTCCCATATCGCTCGCGAGCTTCAATCGCTGTGCCTCGCCACCCGACAGCCCCGGCGTCGCTTCGCCGAGCGTCAAATAGCCTAGACCGAGATCGTGCAGGATCTGAAGCCGCCGCTGCACCGCCTTCAAATCGCCGCAAAGTTCCAGCGCCTCATCGACGCTCAGCGACATCAGCTCGGGCAGAGAACAGGCCTGCTTCCCCTTGCGCTGCACGCGAAGAAGATCGGCGGCTTCCCTGCAATAGCGCGAGCCGCCGCAGTCGGGGCAGTCAATCGTGACATCGGGCAGGAATTGGACATCGAGGCTGATCGAGCCTGTTCCGTCGCACGTCGGACAGCGAAGTTTCCCCGTGTTGTAGGAAAAATCCCCCGCCTTATAGCCATGCGCCTTCGCCGCCTCCGTGCGCGCATAAATCTTTCGCAGCTCGTCGTGTACGTTCGCGTAAGTGGCGACGGTAGAACGCACGTTGGCGCCGATCGGCACAGCGTCGATCAGCCGCACCTGCCGCACGCCGTCGGCGGCGATTTCTCGAACGTGCGCGGGAAGCGCCGTGCCGTTGATCTGCGCTTCGAGCGCCGGAATGAGGCTTTCGAGGATCAGCGTCGTCTTGCCCGAGCCGGAAACGCCGGTCACGACGCTCAGTCGTCCCAGTGGAAACACGGCGTGAAGAGGCTTCACCGTATGGATCTGCTCCGTTTTGAGCTCGATCCTGCCATGCCGGAACATACCCTCAGCCGGCGCAGGCGTATGGACGCGCACCTTTTTTCTGCCGGACAGAAAGGCGCCGATGCGCGAGTTCTCGTTCTTTTCCAGCTCCGCGAGCGTCCCCTGCGCGATGATCGTGCCGCCGCCCGCTCCCGCCTCCGGCCCCATCTCAATGAAGTGATCGGCGCTCTTCAAGATCTGCACGTCATGATCGACGAGAATGATGGAATTCCCGTCAGCCATGAGTTCCTGCATGACATGCAGCAGGCCTTCGATGTTCGACGGATGAAGTCCTATGGACGGTTCATCGAGAACGTAGAGCACGCCCGTCGTCCGATTGCGCACGGCGCGCGCGAGCTGCATGCGCTGCCGCTCTCCCGTCGAGAGCGTCGACGCCGCGCGATCGAGCGCGAGGTAGCCGAGACCGAGTTCCATGAGGCGCGCCGCCGTATGCCGGAACGTCTCGCAGATGCTTTGCGCCATCAGAACCATATCCTGCGGCATCGCCCGGGGAACATCCGCGACCCACGCCGCAAGCTCCGTCAGCGTCATGCGGCAGACATCCGGCAGGGAAAGTCCCGCGAGGCGCGGCGCACGCGCTGCATCCGAGAGGCGCGTGCCGTGACACGACGGGCAGATCTCCTGGCGCAGGAATTTTTCCACGCGCTTCATGCCCTTTTCATCCTTGACCTTCGCAAGCGCATTTTCTACGGTATAAATCGCGTTGAAATAGGTGAATTCCATCTCTCCCGCCGCACCAGTCTTTTTGAGCTGATAGACCATATGCACTTTGTCGGGCGGCCCGTGAAAGACGATGTCCCTCTCTTTCGCGGTAAGCTCGCGGAACGGCACGTCCGTCCGCACGCCCAACTTCTGCGCAATCTCCTTCATCAGCGACCACATGAGCGTCTGCCACGGCAGCACCGCGCCCTCGTCGATCGAGAGAGATTCGTCGGGCACGAGCGTCGACTCATCGACGACGCGCACGATTCCCGTGCCGCCGCACGCCTCGCAGGCGCCGCCGCTGTTGAATGCCAGCTCCTCCGCACCTGGCGCGTAGAAATGCACGCCGCACGTCGGGCAAGTGATCTCCTGCTCCGCTGCGACCCTGCGCGTCGGCGGCACATAGTGACCGTTCGGGCAGCGATGGCTCGCCAGACGCGAGAACATCAGCCGCACGACGTTCAGCAGCTCCGTCGCGGTGCCGAACGTGCTGCGCATCCCGGGCACGCCCGGGCGCTGATGCAGCGCGAGCGCCGCCGGAATATAGCGCACCTCGTCGACACGCGCCTTCTCCGCCTGTGTCATGCGCCGCCTCGTGTACGTCGACAACGCTTCCAGATACCGCCGCGACCCTTCGGCGTAGAGCACGCCGAGCGCGAGAGAGGACTTGCCCGATCCCGAAACGCCCGCAATGCCGACGATTTTATGCAGCGGAATGTCGACGGATATATTCTTCAAATTGTGCACGCGCGCCCCTCGGACTTCGATCGCCAATGGAGCCGCCCGGCTTTCGCTTCGTTCTTTTATCATTTCGTCTCCCATCTTGCCGGCCTTGGCTACTTTCTCCTTCCTGCAACATCTTCCCGTTCCTCGCAGATGGGATTCTCGGCAAAAAGCCGATTCACCCTCTCGATAAACAGAGCTCTGATTTCTTCAAACGAATGATGCCGAAAGTAACTAGGAGACAGATCTTCCAACGCTTTTCGCTTGATTTTACGGAATTTTTGGCGATTCCTGTATAAAAAATCCGCCGCACAGTTGACTTCATAGTAGGTTTCGTATTTTGTTCTCTCGTCGAATCTTACGATGGTGCAGCAAGAATTCCATTCTATATTGTATCGGTTGATAATATATTTTTTGCAAATCAATTCATGCCAGATCTCACTGCCGATAACAGACATATCAATAACCATCGTGCTTCCTCCGGGATGATTTCCGTCACATGACCCTCCGGTGAAGATACAACAAGCAGATATGGCTTTGATGTAACGGGCGATGAAGCTATCGAGGCATGATACGCCGACTTTCCATGCATGCTCCCGGCGTTGGAAGTACTGCCAGTTATAGCCATTGCACCACGACTCCCCTCCATACGGAGGACGAGCGTCGAACAGATCTTCAAAGGCGGCAACGTTCAAGTCAGACGAAGGGACGATCTCGCTTCCGCAAAGACTGCCGCATTCGGATTCAGCCAACAGCCTATTCAAATAACGGGCATCATCCATATACCTTTCATCATGTAAGCAGGAATTATCACTGAGGCATGGTTTGCCATCTATGATTTCCACTAAAAAACCGCGGGCTTTGATCAATGCGATCAAATAATCCTGTTCACTTTTACAGCTTTGCCGTATTCTTGCAAAAAAGTCCGCTCTATTCACGATACCCTCTCCCTATATAATCTTAGATCCGCTTACCCGTCTCTACGTTGATTCATTGCCGTTTCCACGCCGGCTCTGTTGTCCTTGGAATATGCAAAGATTGAAATCTTAAGTTTATTATAAGATATTCACAAACAATGTCAACATAAAGCAAAACAGCGATTTGCATGAATACGGCAAATCGCTGTTTCTTCTCAACCCTTCTCCTCAGGCCAATCCTTGCAGGAAGTTCCGCATGATCTTCTCGCCGTCGGGCGTCAGGATGGACTCGGGATGGAACTGGATGCCCTCGATGGCATACTCCTTGTGGCGCACGCCCATGATCGTGCCGTCTTCCAGCTCGGCGGTGACGGCGAGGCAGTCGGGCAGAGATTCGCGCTCGATGATGAGCGAGTGGTAGCGGCCGACTGCCACTTTCTCGGGCAGCCCTGCGTAAAGGTCCTGCCCGTCGTGGCGAATCGGCGAAGGCTTGCCGTGCACGATCTCCTTGGCGCGCACGATGCAGCCGCCGAAGACTTCGCCGATTGCCTGATGGCCGAGGCAGATACCGAGGAGCGGCACTTTGTCCTTCGCCGCTTCGATCAGCGCTTCAAGATTGCCCGCATCCTTCGGCAGCCCCGGCCCCGGCGAGAGGATTACGGCCTCGTAGTGCGCCGCCAACACGTCCTCGGGCATCACGTCATCGTTTCGCACGACCTCAACCTCTGCGCCGAGGGAAGCGAGAAGCTGATAGATATTGTAAGTAAATGAATCGTAGTTGTCAAAAAGCAACAACATCGTTTTCCACCTCCTCGACAACTTCAAACAGCGCCCGCGCCTTCTGCAGAATCTCCCGATATTCGTTTTCGGGCACGGAATCCGCGACGATGCCCGCCCCCGCTTGGATCACGGCGGTTTCGTCGTTTTCGATGCGCATCGTGCGCAAGGTGATGCACATGTCCATATTGCCGTAGAAGTCCATATAGCCGACCGTGCCCGCATACGTGTTGCGCTTTACAGGCTCAAGCTCGCGGATGATCTCCATGGCGCGCAGCTTCGGCGCACCGCTGACCGTGCCTGCGGGAAATGCCGCCGCCAAGACGTCCAGAGGGCGGCATTCCTTCTTGAGCCGTCCGACGACCTCGGAGACCATGTGGAGCACATGGCTGAACTTCTCGATCTTCTTGAGCTTCGTCACGCGCACGCTGCCCGCCTCGCTGATGCGCCCGATGTCGTTGCGCGCGAGGTCGACGAGCATCGCGTGCTCGGCACACTCCTTCGCGTCCGCCTTGAGCTCGGCAGCGAGCGCCGCGTCCTCCTCGTCGTTCCTGCCGCGCCGGCGCGTGCCCGCGATCGGATAGGTGAAGATCTTGTCTCCCGCCACCTTCACGAGTATCTCGGGCGAAGCGCCGACGAGTTTGACGCTGCCGAAGTTCAGATAGAACATGTAGGGCGACGGATTGACCTGTCGCAGGCGGCGATAGAAGTGGAAGCTCGGCTTCGTGATCTTCTCGCGGAACTGGCGCGACGGCACGACTTGGAAGATGTCGCCGGCGAAGATATGCTCCTTCGCCTTTTCGACGGCGGCAATAAAGTCACCGGAATCGCTTTCATACTTCGCGAGGAAGTCGAGCGGCTTCCTTCGCTTCGCAGCCGTTTTGGCGGCAGGCGTGACGGGCGCGCGCAGCCGTTCTGCAATCGTTTCCATCTTCCGCTCCGCCTCTTCGTACACAGCATCTGCCGTTTCCTCCGTGACGCGCGCGAGATGGATGAGCCGCGCCGTATTTTTCAAAGCGTCGAAGACCACCAGGTGACGGCAGACCATGAACTGTCCGAGAAGTTCATCTTCGTCGAGCATCATTGTGCGCACGCGGTCGAAGGTCGCGGCGATTTCGTAGTTCAGATAGCCGACCATGCCGCCGTTCGCCAGCGGCAGCTCCTCATCCTCCACCGCAGGGCGGAAGCCTTCCATATATTTTTTGAGCGTTTCCTGCGGCGTGCCGTCGAAGCATTTCATCAAATCGTTTTCGCGAATCATCAGGCGCTCCTTGAAAACCTGCAGGCGAATGAACGGCTCGGCGCCGATGAACGAATAGCGCCCGAACTGCTGATGCGTCGTGTCGACGGATTCGAGGATGAAACCCTCCGCCTCACCGACGAGCTTGCAAAAGACGGAGACGGGCGTATCGAGATCCATGGAGATCTCCGCCGTGACGGCGATGAGATTCGCCGCCTTTGCCAATTCCTTAAAACGCGCCAACGATGGCTGCAAAGTCATCATTTTCTGCACCCCCTCAGCCATGATACGCCGCGTCGAGAGCTTTGCGCATCGCCGCGATCAACTCCGCCGCCTCGTCCCGCCTGTCCGCGAGCAGGAGCTTGACGACGGCGCTGCCCACGATGGCGGCGTCGGCTTCCGCCGCCGCTTCGACAGCCGCCTCGGGCGAGCCGATGCCGAAGCCGACCGCCAGCGGCGTCTTCGTATAGGCGCGCGCTCCCTTGACGATCTTGCCGATCCGGCTGTAGTCGACCTTCTTGACGCCCGTGACGCCGTTGTTGGACACGCAGTAGATGAAGCCTGCAGCGCTCGCGCACGTCTCCTGCATGCGCTCGGGCGTCGTGCCCGGCGTGATGAACTCCATCAAGGGAAAGTCGTGCGCCGCGCAAATTTCGCGCATCTCACCCGACTCCTCGTGCGGCACATCGGGGATGATGACGCCGTCCATGCCCGCCGCCTTAAAATCCTCAACGAAACGGGGGAAGCCGTAGTGCAGCATGTTGTTGACGTAGCCCATGCCCACGAGCGGCATCTCGGAGAAACGGCGAATCGCCTGCACGATTTCACGCACTTTCGCGAGCGTCATGCCTCCCTTCAAAGCGGCGACGGAAGCCGTCTGGATGACAGGACCGTCCGCCATCGGGTCGGAAAACGGCAGCCCGAGCTCTATGACGTCGGCGCCCGCCTCTTCTGCACGGCGCACCGCATCGATCGTGCCTTCCGCATCGGGCATGCCCGCCGTCAGATAGATGATGAGTCCTTTCCTGCCCTTTTCTTTCAGACCGTTCAATACATGATTCAAACGCGTGCTCATTCGCTTTCCCTCCCCAATGCTTTTGCGACCATCTGCACATCTTTGTCGCCGCGCCCCGAGAGGCAGACGACGACGACCTCATTCTCCTTCGTCCCAGGCATCAGTTTCTCAAGATACGCGAGCGCATGGGAGCTTTCCATGGCGGGCACGATGCCTTCCAGGCGGCAAAGCCGCTGAAACGCCGCGAGCGCCTCCTCGTCCGTGACCGAAACGTACTCCACGATGCCTTGATCCTTGAAGTAGGAATGCTCGGGACCGACGCCCGGATAATCGAGCCCTGCGGAAATGGAATACGCCTCGACGACCTGTCCGTCTGCGTCCTGCAGCAGGTAACTGTAAGCGCCGTGCAGGACGCCCGGCTCGCCGGCGCCGCTCAAGGTGCGCGCGTTGTCGACGGGAGCCTCGCCGCGCCCGCCGGCCTCGACGCCGTACTTCTTGACGGAAGCCTCGTCCTTGAAATCATAGAACGTGCCGATGGCGTTGCTGCCGCCGCCGACGCAGGCGACGAGCGCATCGGGCAGCTGTCCGCACGCCGCCTTGACCTGTGCGCGGATCTCCTCGCCGATCATCTTCTGGAAGTCACGCACCATGCTCGGGTACGGGTGCGGCCCGACCGCCGAGCCGATGATGTAGTAGGTATCCGTGATATTCGTCGCCCAATAGCGGATCGCCTCGCTCGTCGCGTCCTTGAGCGTGCCCGTGCCGCTCGCGACGGGAATGACCTTCGCGCCCAGAAATTCCATGCGGAAGACGTTGAGGCTCTGGCGCTTGACGTCCTCCTCCCCCATGAAAACATGGCACTCCATGCCGAAGAGCGCCGCGACCGTCGCCGAGGCGACGCCGTGCTGCCCTGCACCCGTCTCGGCGACGATGCGCTTCTTGCCCATGCGCTTTGCGAGCAGCGCCTGCCCGAGCGCATTGTTGATCTTGTGTGCGCCCGTGTGCAGAAGATCCTCGCGCTTGAGGAAGATGCGCGCCTTGCCGTAATGCTCGGTAAGCTTCTCGGCAAAGTACAATCGCGTCGGACGGCCTGCGTACTCTTGCAGATAGCGGCGGAACTCCGCTTGAAACTCCTCGTCCTCCCTGCATCTCGCATAGGCGGCTTCCAATTCCTGCAGCGCCGGCATGACGATTTCCGGCACATACTGTCCGCCGTATGCCCCGAATCTTCCCTTCTTAGCCATGTATTTCCCTCAACTTTCTTCTACCGTCAAAACAAAAATCTATTTTTTTCGCCCTGCTCATGCGCTCTCCTTGGCGAGCGCGCACGGCTCCGCCAGGCGCCGCGTCATCTCTGCAACATCATCGGCACGCACGAGCCCCTCGCCCACGAGAATGCCGCCGCAGCCCGCCTCCTGCAGGCGGCGCGCATCCGCAGCGCTGAAAATGCCGCTCTCGCTGATAAATGTACGGCTTTCCTCCGCCTTCGGCAAAAGCTCCAAGGTGTTCTCGATCGAGGTCGTGAACGTCTGCAAATTGCGGTTGTTGATGCCGATGAACTCGGCCGGCGTCGCCAGGGCGGCCTTCATATCCGCCTCATCGTGCACCTCGACGAGCACATCGAGGCCGATCTCCCAAGCGCGGAACACATACTCCAGAAGCTGGGCGGGCGAGAGGATGCGCGCGATCAGGAGTACGGCGTCCGCGCCGAGCATGCGCGCCTCGAAGATCTGGTACTCGTCGATGATGAAATCCTTGCGCAGGAGCGGCAGATCGACGAGCGAGCGCACGCGCGCCAAATCTTCGTTCGCGCCTAGGAAATGCGGATCGGTATGAACCGACAGCATCGAAGCGCCGTTCTCCGCGTAGATGCGCGCGAGTTCATCCACCGTATGCGTGCGGCACAGCCTTCCTTTGGCGGGCGACTGCAGCTTGCACTCGGCAATGAGATTCCAGTCGCGCGCCTGAAAGCGCTTCGTCATATAAAAGCCACCGCAGCGCTCCCTCGCCCTCGCCTTGAGCTCGGCAATGGGCAGCCGTCGCTTCGCCTCGGCCACCAAGTCACGCTTCTTTTCCACGATTTCCGCTAAAATATCTTTCATTCCGGAACCCTCCGTTTCTGCACAACTGCCATAAATTCTCGTATCTTCTCTATGGATTTCCGCTTCTCGATCTCAAGACTGCCCGAAACATCGACGCCGTAGGGGCGGAAAACCTCTTCTGCCTCCCGCACATTGCCGCTCGCAATACCGCCCGCGACCAACAGGGGCTTTTCGAGACGCGCCGTTTCCTCCGCAGCCTCGCGCCAGCGGAAGCGCTGCCCCGTGCCACCGACAGCGTCCTTGGAAAAGCTGTCGAGCAGGATGATCTCCGCCGGATAGTCGTTCGCTTCCTCCAACGAAAAGTCGTCGCCCCAGCGAAACGCCTTGATGACGGGGCAGCAAACCGCACGCGCATAGGCGGCGCTCTCATGCCCGTGGAGCTGCACGAAGTCAAGACTGCAGAAATCTGCGGCGGCATTGACCTCGTCGAGCGGTGCATCGACAAACACCCCGACCGTCTTGGCGCGCTGCACATGCTTCGTCAGACCGCGCACCTCTTCCGGCAAAATATGGCGATGGCTCTTCTCGTAAAAGATAAAACCCAAAAAGTCCGCCCCCGCGTCCTCCGCCGCAAACACCGCCTCTTCTGTGCGCAAGCCGCAAATCTTGACCTTCATACCACTCACTCCTTCAAAAAAATCGCCCCTTGCAGGAATCACAATCCTGCAAGGGGCGAAATATTTCGCGGTGCCACCCTTTTCAAGTCAAGTTCGGAAAACAAAAAAGCCACTTCGCCGCCTCGGGACGAAATGGATTCGCAGCCACCCTGAAATTGACCTCTCATTTCGGGTACAGGAAAAACCGATACCCTAGCCCTCTAACGGTGGCAGCCGTTCCAGCCTACTCGGCACAGCCTTTCGGTGGACTCTCACAGGACCATTCACCATGCGCTTCCCGCCGATCATCACACCTCCCCGAAGGGTCATCGGCTCGCTGTAGGAAAGTTTTCAAGGCTACTATTTCCTGCTCTACGATTTACATATATACACCTGACGATTCGAAAATCGATGTTGCCATTATAAAACAGAGCTGCACACTCTGTCAAGCACTTTATCCCATTATTTTTCTATGAAACCCCAAGAGGTAAAGCCGAAGGAGCAAAGCGATTGGCGAGATTTCATTAAGGGCGGCGCACAATGTCCACGAAATGGGCGTTTGTGCGTGTAGTTTTCTATGCTTCTCGTATTTTCCGAGACAAAGAAAAAGCATGACGCGCACCGCCATGCTTTTTCTTTTCCAGCTCCTCTGCCCTTACGCCTGAATCGCCGCATATCGCTCGCTTGCCAGCACCTTTTCCATATACTCATACGGCGTGATGCGATCCTCCACCACCATGGAGAATACGCTGGGACTGCAGCCGGAAACGAGCATGACGCCTTGCTCGTTCATCTTGACGGGCTGCTGCTGACGGCGGCTCTGCACGTTCCAGAACACGATGCGCGGCAAGCGATAGCCCGCTTCGGCAAACATCTTCTTCGCCTGCTCAAAATTTGTCACAGAGGCATTTTCCGTACAGGCGTCAAACTCCATGTCCGTGATGATGTAAAGCACCTCGGGCATCTCCTGCTGCGACACGCCGCCCGAAACCGCCGCATGTAGCAGAAGGCGGAAGACGCCTTCGAGATTCGTATTTGCCACCTCGTTAAACGTCCTGCAATAGCTGACCTTGTCCGCAATCGTCGTGCCCTTGATCTGAAGGATGCGCGGTTTACGAGAAAACGTGATGAAATGATCGCGGAACGCGCCCTCATTGCGCTCTGCAAAATAGACGGCAAGCGAGAGCGCGACGCAGGCCGGCAAAGGCTCTCCGCCCCCATACATGGAAGCGGAACCGTCGAGCACGACGAGCGCATTCTCCCCATGCGTATAGTCGGGAAGCGCCTTCCATGTGATGTCGAGGGTACGCGAAGCCTCCTCCGAAAGACCTCTTTCACTCTCCCATTCGCAAAGCGGACGAATGACATCGTAGGGATAGAGCGTCCCCGTATGAAGAGTCTCCTTCCCGCGCGCCACACGCTCCAAGAAAGCCTCGTAGCGCTTCGCATCGTTGCGTCGAAAAGCCTCGCGGTACTTGAACATCGCCCTGGACGGCTGCTTCGCATAATCAAAGCTGTAGTCCTTCGTGCGCAAATGGTCTTCGATAATCCGGATGCAGCGGCGCAGACGGACGAGCATCTTTCGATATTCCGCCTCCTGCATCCCGAGCGACGCCGCCAAATGACGCGCCTTAGCACGCGCCTCACGCGACGAAGTATTGACGGACGGCAGCCACTTCGCGAGGAGGGAGACGTCCTCCCCTTTTTGCGACGCGCCGAGGTCGCTTTCCAGCTGCTTGCGAATCAAGCGAACGGCGGCAGACTCCAAAGGTGTGCCGAGAAGTGCGAGCACATCGTCCCAGCGCCCGTACTCGGGGATGAGCGGCAGATTCTTCTCCACGCACGCAGGCGCATACGCGGCAAGATGGCGCAGAAGCACGCGAAAGACGCGACGCTCGCCCAGTCCGCCGCGAACATCACGCGCATAGAAGAGCGTGCGCAGCGCACGCACAGAATCCTCGGCAAAAGCGCGCGTGAAGCGCACGACGATTTCAGCCTCCTTCGCAGAGCGCAAGGCACCGACCGCCGCAAAGAAGTCGAGCACGTCCGAGCCTGAACTGGCGTAAGTCGCGGCATCGTTCTCCGTTCGCGTGTACGTCTTATTGCTTTCCTCTTTGAGCAAGTCGAGCATCGTGCTTCCTCCTTCGCGCAAAAAGCCCGGCGCAAAGTGCAGATGCAAATGTGCCGGACAGATTCATTCTCCTCAGCATACGCCGGGAACATATACAAAAACAAGATGCCGCGGACGGAAACGGCAAGCCGCTCCGTCCTGTGAGGTCGTGCCTCACTATTGTGACTATACGGATCAAGATTGCTGTTGGCATCTTTTTGCGAGACGCCTTTCCGGGGGTGCCCGCAACGGGGTACCCACGGCCTCCAAGAATAGCTGTACGCGTCTCCTGTATATGATACCATGATATACAGCATCACACAACAGCTTTTCCAATATTCAGACGATAACTTCATCGAACTGCAGCTGGGATTCTTCCTTTCTTTGCTCCATAATGAAGGAAATGTACTACGAAACAGTCAATACCTGAAAATTCACCATGCGAAAGGAAGTATCCCCATGCAGTACACAGCTCAGTCTCATCACAATCGCCAGCTTGACGCTCGAAGGCGTAGATATGACGCGGTTCTTTCTACCTTAATTTTCGTAAATACTGAGCATGACATAGCTTCCATCCAGTCCGAAGGAAAGATTCTCGCCGGGAGTGATGCGATAAACTGCAATGCTGCTTCTCGACGACTCCTCAGGAATTTGCGGCAGACGGTAGGCGCGGGCGTACGCCTCCCGCGAATCGTTTACCCCGAGGCCTGAGCGGTCAAAGTGCAGCTTGCTCCCCCGGAGAAGCACGAGCCCTGTCACGATTCCGTTTTCGTGGAAAATGATGAGCCTCTTATCCGGATAATATAGGCCCTGGGAAAAGCTCATGTCACCTGCATGACAGGACTCCTCCCGACGCAATTCCTTCCCCACTCCGAGAATCTCCTGCACGGCACTCATGCGCATACCGAAATGAATACCGCTGACAGACTCAAAGTAGTCCGGAGTCAGCGTGCGCTGCAATGCATCGCCGCCCGCCAGCGCGATATAGTCCCCCGCACCGCCGAAAAGCTTCCAGCCGATATGAAGCGTGCGCTCCCCGCCCGCTTCTTTGACGCGGAACTCCGCGCCGCCGGATTCAACACCGCCTACCCATTGTCCCCAGCCGACGACTTCGCAGCCGTTGATCGTACGCTCCCCGATCGTGAGCGCCGCGCCTCCGTCTTCATCGTACCAAGTGCCCGCCATGCGCTCCAAAATCACATCGAGATCGTCGCGTGGCTCCGCCGCCGCACTCTGTCCTAAAGCGAGCAGCACGAACGCACATAAGGCGAGCATCGCCAAACCTTTCATCTCGCACCTCCCAATCCTGCAAAGATTCCACTATCCCCAAAAATCAATACGCCACAGCGCTGAACCTGACATAGCTCCCATTCTTTCCGAACGAGAAGAACTCCCCGGGAGCGATCTCATAGAACGCCAGCGGATTGTTGTACGTCCTTTCCTCAGGGATCTCGGACATCTTATAGGCGCGCGCGTATGCCGCCCGCCCGTCGTTTGCCCCGAGGCCGGAGCGGTCAAAATACAGTTTGCTCCCTGGCAGCAGAACAAGGCCTGTCACGATACCGTCTTTATGGAGAACGATAAGCCCCTTGCCCGGATAATACCAGCCGTAAGCAAAAGTATCATCGCCTGCACGGCAAATATTTTCCCTGCTCAATTCCTGCCCCGCACCGAGCCTTTCCCGCACGGCGCGCGTGCGCATACCGAGGCGAACGCCCTCGACGGATTCGGAGCAAGCAGGATTCAGCGTACGCTGCAGCGCTTCCCCATCGTTCAGTCGGATGTAGTCCCCCGGCCCGCCGAAAAGTAGCCAACCAATACGCAGCGTGCGCGTGCCGGCCGCCTCTCGAATGCTGAAGTCCAGAGAGCCGCTGCCGGGTCCGTTTGCCAGTCGATCGCCGCCGACAACCTCGCAGCCGTTGATCGTATTGCCCTCAATCGTGAGCACCACACGCCCCTCTTCATCGTACCATGTGCCTGCCAGACGCTCCAAAATTCGATGGACTGAATCCGGCGAAATTCCCATCGCTGCCTCGCTCTGCCCCGAAACGAGCAGCACGAGTGCGCATAAAATAAACAAAGCAAATCGTTTCATCTCGCACCTCCATAAAAACAAAAATGCATCCATTCAGAAGCTTCGCTTCATGAATGGATGCGTTTTTTCGAACATTCACTTGCGATGCAAAGGATGTCCCCAAAGTTCTCCGTAAATCCTCATATCAACCGAATGCACCGCAGTCTGCCCCATATCTTCCTTACATTTATATCCAATCATGAAACACATATAGGCATTCCTTGATGTACTCAAAGAATCCGTCTCATGTCTGTACGGCAGAATTGAGACTAAACATATTCCTTTACGCGCTTCAAATCCGTAAGCAGAAGCGGATTATCTTGCCGCATGCGGTCTACAAGCATTTTTCCTCTTGCAACCGTCGGTTCTTCACACAGCCAGTCAAGCTCCTTTTGCGTAACGCCCACCATTTGCAGGAACTCCACCCTGCCATGCACGGTATCCATCCCACCCAACTGCGGATCGGGAGCCATGATAATCCCCACCAATTTCGTATCCGACTCCAATCGTATTGGTGAGTTCGCAGGCATGAAATGATACGCCTCGAAGTAATTTCCTGTATCGTATACATATCTGGCAATATTCTGCATCAAGTTGATCACCCAGCGCGGCTCATTATGTGCCATGCTTCCATCCTTATTTTCCGCATCTTTATCATCTACAAAAGGCACGATGCGCATGGTAAATTCGCATCCCCAACCGCTGAATTCCTTGTTCGTACTATCGGGATCATAATACAAATCCGACATACCGTAGCTTACAACATGACGATGAAATTCCTGCTCACTGTTGTCATATATACTGATTCCATCAAGCGGATCCTTGCCGCCCAACATAAATTTGATGATCGTACCGTAATGCCTTGCCTCTGTATTCGGGTAGATCTTTTTCAAAGCAGCATCAATCGCATCCCAGCCCGGCGCCGCATCATCCGCACCGTCATACCTCTCGACATACTCCTTTTTATTGGGCAAAATCTTTTCCTCCTTCCTATCGTCTTCACTCGATTCATCCACGATGCCATCATCATTTTCCTGATCTTTGTTGTTTTCCTTACTGTTAAGGCAATACCGATAAATTCAACCGCCCATCTTCAATCTTCTTTCCATATGATATCATGATATATAGTATTGTTCAACAGAATTTCAATAATATTCAGACGATATTCTCATAAAAATACAACTGGGCTTCCTCTCATCTTTGCTTTATAATAATTAGAGAACATTGCGTCAAAATATCTGAAAATTCCACTATACGAAAGGAAGCATCTCCATGCAATACACAGCACATTACAATTCGCCATTCGGCTCCATGACCCTCGCCAGCGACGGCACGGCGCTCGTCGGCCTTTGGTTCGACGGGCAGAAATACTTCGCCGCTACGCTCGAAGAGGAGCACAAACAAAAAAGCCTCCCCGTATTTCAGGAGACATGCCGCTGGCTCGACCTCTACTTCAGCGGAAAGAAACCCGACTTTCTGCCGTCGCTCGCACCGAAAGCCACGCCGTTTCGTCAAAAAGTCTGGGATGTCCTGCTCTCAATCCCCTATGGCGAAACGATCACCTACGGCGAAATCGCCCGCCGCATCGGCATGGAAAAAGCAGCCCACGCCGTCGGCGGCGCCGTCGCGCACAACCCCATCTCAGTCATCGTCCCCTGCCACCGCGTCGTCGGCACGAGCGGCAGTCTCACAGGCTACGCCGACGGCATCGACAAGAAGGTGCAACTCTTGACGCTCGAAGGCGTAGATATGACGCAGTTCTTTATGCCGTAAAAAAGCCTCTCATCAAAAGATGACGGGAGGCTCGTTGAATCCTACTCGTTTTCATCACTCGAACTCAATTCTTATATTTTAGCTGCTCTTGTGAAGCCTTATATTTCAAGGCTTCCCGTTCTCCCCATTCCTCTCATTCTCCTTATTATGCGCCTTTTTGAGATTTTTGGGGGTTATACGGGGGGCACGCTTCCGTCCGCTCTTATCGTTCTGCACCTTGTTCACTCTCATGCTTAACGCCCATAACACGCCCTTTCTTCCGAACAAGCACTCCTGTTGTCTTGCCTGTTTCTTTCTCCAAAACCCGTTTCAATGCCGGTAGTAAAATTTTTTGATACCGTAGCTCAAGACTGCGTTTGAGATACGTTTTATAAACCTCAGAAATCACCGGCGTCGTTTCTATAATTTTAGAAATATCTCCCTGTTGTTTTTCTATCTTAGGCACAATACGAAGAATCGCTTCCTGCAAATCTTTATGGGGATTTTTCAGATATTCGGAAAAAAGAATCCTCTTGCGATCCTCCCGATAACACGAATAGACATTGAATTCCTCTCGTTTGAATTCCTGCCCTCCATTCAATCGCTGCTGCATGAGTTCTTCAGGCAGCAACGCCGACAAAGATGAACCACAATCATAGATGGGTGCAAACGAAAGCTCATTTTCAGCATTCAACACGCCACCCCAATTATCCATATTTCGATCTCGGTTATTGATATACCCATCAACAATGAACATATCCCAAAACTTTCTTTTAAATTCTTCCTTGTCAACAATTTGCTTTGTTTGCTCAATGACCATCATCACATTATCCACGTTAGCCTGCGTTCGCAAACTGTCGCTTTCCACCTCCTGTAAAACAAGCTTGTGGAACTCAATCAATTTCTTTCCGTCTTGCGTGAAATCCTCGCAGGCAACAACAATCTTCTCTTCTCCATTCGGCATTTTATAGGTTGCCAGAAAAGTATTTTGCGTTTCAAACCCCAATGTCTTGAATATCTTGCAGCCGATATCCTCAGAGAATTGATTGTTCATGTAGCTCAAAGAATTATGAAGCTCTCTCACTGGATCAGGAAATTTCACCATGTATATCCGATGATCATAAAGAATTCTCTTCTTTTTCTCTGATCCTCCAAACGTGTTGATGATCTCCTGGCAATGCGTCAAATCAATCATGGACAAGCCCCCAAAAAAAGCGTTGGATTTCCTGCCCCTTGATCGGATCGATCTCACGGAATTTGACAGCTTCCTTCACGCTCCAATGAACGTCAGCCACCGCTCCATATAAAGAAAGCTGATTGTCCTGCTCGGCCAACTCATAAGCGCGATTCATATCATACCGCAAACCCGCTTCATAGTCATCCGGATTGTATCTTCGCTCAACTTTCATCTTCTGCTGCCCTCCCCGTATTTAATTGTCGCCCAAACAAAATTCCTTTCCTCGCACATACTTTGCGGCTTTTTGACAATCATTCGAACTCGCCAAGTGGAAACTCAATCTAAACTTTTTGTATAGACCATTTGATTCCATTTGGCTTTATTTGATACCAGTTATCCAAATCCTATGGGGCACCCGACTTTTTGCTATCAAAAGGCCATCAGGGAATGCTATCAATAAAAATAATCAGAGGTGGGTGATATGGATAATTCCTGTCGATACCAATGCTAGCGGAAGATAAAACCAGAGTTCGGTTTTTGAAAAAACGCAACTACAAAAGGTACAGGTTGAGTCAGTAAATTCCTTAGACGATGCTTTCATTGAAAAGTCTATTTTATCATCTGGCAACAATCTTACTTTGTCATACAAAGCTCGGTAGAGGCGTTCTTGTAGTAAATAATAGGAATCTAACCCCCAAAACACAATTATGGGTATATATGCCACAAGAAAGTACAGTTTGTCTGTGTCTTTTCCAGCCAAAGCAAAGATTCCTGCTACAAGCGTAACTGCCCACCCCTTTAATGCAAAGGAATTAGAAGCCATACGATTAATTACACTTTGAATCATTTCTAAGTGGCTTAACTTTTTGCCCATAAAGCAACTCCTGTTCACTTACTTGTCATGAATCTTCGCAGCTTTTTCAATCCACGTTCCCATATTATCATATCCATTATCTGCAACATAATCGTAGATGCCATCAGCAATGCGATCAAAGTACGCTGGAGAATTATCGTTATAATATCCTATTACCTCGTGAGTATTACTTCTAAAGGATGTAGATAAAGTATGCATATCCTTAATAGCATTTATATGTACGCCTATTACAGCATTGCCCCTTTGCAAGCTTTTACAAATTTCATATTGCACAAAAGGACGTTTCAAAGTTTCGGTTCCAATCAGGACTACTGTTACAGAGGTTCCTTTAAGTTGCTTATCAATCCACTTATGAACAGCCGTATCTCCCTGTCTCTTAATTTGCTCAAAATCTGCCTTATCAATGAAGCCAACAGCTTCTTTACCCTGAGTAACCCAACTATTGCGGACAACCATTGAACGATTAATGTCGTTATCGTAATGAAAACTAAAAAACACTCTACGCGCCACAGATATTCTCCTTTCTATTTATCTTGTTGAAAACCAGTGTGCCAATGTCTGGTAGTTCAACTTTCCATTTTCTGGTGTTACTGTGTAATATCCTTTTTGAATATAAGTACCATTATCATATTTGTCGTTGCCATCTTCATAACAGATATATGGATATAATGACAAATACTCTGCGCCTTTATAAAAACCATCATAACTGCCCTTTGGCTTCAACGGGAACAGTGCGATATGGGCTTTAAATTTTTGAGCATCACCATATCCAAGTTCCCAATTACACCACTTGGAGTCTATTGCAGCATTTGTAGCAAGCAGAATAAATTTGTCACATTTTTTAATTCGATCCTTCAAATTAGCCGCGGTCGCTGCTGTGGTAATTGGGGACATTGAGGTGTCTTGGCTGTCGATATAGGCTTTTACATCGTATTGCTCTTGCAAAAAACCAAGTACGCCTTTAAGTTCTTGGAGGTCATCATGCTTATGTGAAATAAAAACGGTGGTCTTTCTCTTTCTAGTGTATAGTGCGCATTCGTTAATATTTGACATTGCTTCATTTAAACGAACATCCGCATACGCTTGAAACGAGCCTTGCTCAATCAACTTTTCCATCTTTGCATCCTCTTTATCATCTTGGTTCTAAAAACTTATCTCCGTTCAAATTCATCTTTTCCCTCGCACATATCGCGAAAGCGTCGAGACGCTCAGGTTCGTTACAGCAGCCACATCCTTATAGGAACGTCCTTCGCGCAGCAGGGCAAGCGCATGTTCCTTCCTCGCCCTATCGATCGGAGGCCTGCCCTCACGAAACCCCTGTTTCGTCCTGGCAATCGACTTGCCTTCCTGCATACGTTCCAGAATCATGCTCCGCTCAAGCTCGGCCACCGCAAGAAGCGTCGTAATAAAGAACTTGCCCATGGGCGTCTGGTCGAGCAATCCTACATTTAAGACATTGACTTTCACGCCTCGCTCAATCAGAGAACGGATCACATGGATTCCCTCCTCCACGTTGCGGGCAAGGCGATCCAGCTTTGTCACAATCAAAACGTCGCCCGCTTCCATGCGGCCAAGCAGACCTTGAAGCTTCGGCCGCTCCATGGATGCTCCGGAAAACTGCTCCACCGTAACCGAAGAGGCTCCATTTTCTCTCAGGCGTTGCTCCTGTTCCTCCAAGGAATTTCCATGAGCCTTCTGCCCCTTTGTCGATACTCGAGCATAGCCCCAAACCGTCATTTCAATCCCCCGTTTTGACCAAAAGTTTTGATTATCCTTTCCCTCTGATTCTACCATAAAAGTTTAAACCGGTCAAAACTCTTAGGTTTTGACCGGTTTAGGTGTCCATCATGGACACCTTTCAACATGACGGGTTCTTCCGCTTCATTCCCTCCCCTTGCTCTTGTCCTCGTCCGTTCTTCCTTTCAACAAGACTTTCCGCTTCGGGTACTTCTCCTTCGGCATCTCCTTTATGGTTTCTCTCATGAGCCCTGCCATGAAACGACTGTCAACTGCGCCCAGGATAGCTCTTGCCATGAGCTTTTCTCGATCGACATTTGCCATGTCCAACTCATAGCCGGCATTCTTCGCCACTTGGTAGATCAACATGTGCTGCGTCCTGCCGTTTCCCTCTCGGAACGGATGCAGCATGTTCAGATCGCAATAGAGATCGGCGGCCTTTTTGCAAAACCTCTCAGCATCGAGTCCCTGTAGATTGTTGTCCTTTTTCAGTCGTTTGAAGATGTCCGCGCCCTGTTCTTCAAGATATGGGCAATGGCAGAATACAGTACCCTTTTTTGCAATGTCCACGGTACGGAATTTCCCGGCCCAATCGTAGACATCCTGAAACAGCTCGTAATGGATTTTCTTCAACGTACTCAAATCGAACTCTCGAAAGGTTTGCTTCTTCAAGTCAATATATCGCGTCGCCGCAAAATTCTTCTCGTAATCCAAGAGTTCATGTCCATCCTGTATCCCCAGCTTGTTCCGCAGCACCCCGTTGGGTTGAAGATATGGATCCCTTGCACTCATACGATTTCCGCCTCTTTTTTCCCCGCCAGCTTCTCACGGAATATCTCTCTTGCCTCCTCTGTCGTAATCTCGAGATTCGCAATGCGATCGAAAACCGCCAATTCTTCCTCCGTGAATTTGAATCCTTCCAACTCATGCACCTTGATTGCAGAATCCACACTTTTCCGCATTTCTTCCTTAGACACCATATCCATTCCCTCACATTTCATACAGCAGAACTACTTATATCATGTCTTATATTATACCATATATTGCCGAAAAATCGAGTTTAAAGCGTATCTCATGTATATCTCCACAAGAATATCCCTGCATAATACCTTATTTAAAGTTTATATTCTCAGGGCGTTCCCTTCGGGACGGGCGGTCGTGAACAGAGCCAGCTTCGCTGTCTCTGTCCTTCGGGCTTCCATCCCTAACGCAAAACCATTTGAAATGATGGCAAGAGGAATTTGCACCGTTATCTTTCTCGTTCCGCTTCCGCATTGCTTCACAGCGCTTCATGATATTCCACTTCTGTTCCGCAATGCACGCTCCACGAAAAACATCACGAGAGCGTGCAAATCCCTCTTGTCTTGAACAACAACGCCGCAGGCACAAGCCAAGAACTAAAGTTCATGGCCTATGCCCGCGGCTTGCTTACCACCACCCCAACCACCACCGCAGGAGGCTTCGTCCCCTGCACCCCTTTCATCGGTCTCGCCGACAAGGCAGGAGGGGGAAGGAGCACCCTTTATATGCAAAAATCCCTTGCAGCACATAATACTTTTTCGGTTTGAAAGACAAAATATCTTTTTCGCGCTGCACGACTAGCGCCAGCGTCGGCACTTTCACACGGCCAATCCGATATGTCCCATCATGTCCGGCTTTTCTCGCATTAACCGTATATGCACGCGACAGATTCATGCCGATGAGCCAATCTGCGCGGGCACGGCCAAGCCCGGCTTCATACAGACCATAGAAATCTCTGTTGTCACGCAAGGAAGAAAATGCCCTTTTCAAAGATTCATCATCCTTCGCATTGATCAAAATACGCCGGACTTCACCCTTGTAATGCAGAAAATCCAGAATCTCATCAATCAGAAGCTGCCCTTCCCTGTCGGGATCCCCCGCATGAACAACAACATCGGCCTCTTTGATCAGACCCTTGATTATATCCAGCTGCTCCTTTTTTTGCGGATCGGGCTTCATAAGCCAAGTGCTCGGCAAGATGGGATAGTTGCTCCATACCTTATATTCTTCTCCGTAAAGCTCGGGCGTTGCCATGCCAAGAATATGCCCGAATGCCCATGTAACGGCAATATCCCCTTTCCAAAAACAACCTTTCCCCTTTTCCATACCGCCATCCGGCCAGAGATACGCAGCCACAGCTCTTCCTATATCCGGCTTTTCTGCGATGTAAACGGTCTTTTTCAACATCATCACTCCTTGTTGTTTTATTGTATATATAGTATTATTAAGTAAAAAATAAGTGGCGGTGTATTTTATGGATTTGAAAATATTTTCCACAAAACTAAAATACCTACGAAAAAAAGCAAATCTCACACAAGTGCAGCTGGCAGAAATGCTGCATATTTCTCAGGCACAAATATCGCGGTATGAAACCGGCTTGGATGAACCCTCGGAAGATTGTTTGCAGGCTTTGTCCGCTGCCTTCGAGATCGACGGACAATCTGCTGCTCTGTTCTGGTCATCGCCTCTACCCGACATCCCCAAAGGTTCTTCAGACGGCACTTCAGAAAACTTTGCTCGTCGCCTCCGTGCCATACGGCAATATCACGGCAAATCACAGAAAGACTTTGCTCAATTCCTAGGCATCAGTCAATCCCTCATGTCCGCTTTAGAAATCGGGAAAGCAACGCCGGATCTCGTGCTGATCCAAAAACTCGGCAAAATGGGGTTCGATCTGGAATGGCTGGTCTTTGGCTCACATGCGCGAGACTCCCCAAAAGAAATCCTTGATGATCTGATGCCTAAACGTACCATGCAGCAAATTCAGCAAATACTGAGAAAAATGCCGCCGCAACGTCTTGACTTTATCCGCCAATTCCTAGCGCTTATTCTCACAGACATGAAAAAATAAAAGGTGTTGTGGTCAAGCGTTTTTGTAACACGAGTGTCCAATCAACTTATGTCGAATACCTCGCTTCGAATGGCGTACGATAGCCGTTATAAGAATGCGGTCGTACATGGTTGTATGTGGTATAAGCAATCCACTGCGCGATAGAGAGATTCCTCATCTCGATACTCATGAAGATAAATTTCTTCGTTCTTCAGCGTATTGAAATAGCGCTCCATAGGGGCATTATCAATCGTACAGTTATATCGAACATCGCCTCCATGGAGAAATAAATAGGTGAAATCTGTCGCCCATTTTTGATTGATTTGTGGTGCTGTAAAATCTTGCTTGAGCAGATTTTCGAACTTCTTATGTTGCGTGCCCCCTTGATATCTCGGAGCTTTTCGTCGCACAATGGAGCGCAGCCCCAGTTCCGTATTCATATACTTATGAACCGTGAGGCAGAAAGATCGATGCCCTTGCGTGCCAAATAAATCCGCATCCTGCGATATCCGACAGATTTTCTTTTCTCGCTTCTGCAAGTTTTTCGCGTAAGCGACGGTTCTCCTTCATAAGCTCCAGATCATTCTGGGCGGTTGGTTTTTTTGAGGCGTTTTGCTGGCATTCTTCGCTGAATTCTTTGCACCATTTGCAGATGCTTACTTTGGAAACTCCATACTCTGCCGTTAGGCTTCGGTATGTGCGTCCCTCGTCGATATGAAGACGGACAATCTGTTGCTTGAATTCTGGTTCATAGTGTTGTTGTGACAAGAATCGAATCTCCTTTCATTCGATGTTTTTCTTTAGACACTTCTGTTACAATTTTAGTTTATCACAACATCTCATGGCAAAAACCGCGGAAAAAAACCTGGCTGAATTAATGTAGCGCCTGGAAGGTGAAAAGCGCAACACGGTCATCTTCTCTGAACGATTGCCCAAGGCTTTAACCCGCCGCATGAAACTCTATGGAAAAGAACGTATAGGCAATCTGAAATTCCGTGTTTTGCAAGGACAATCGTTCGCAATCTTGCCAAATAAAAAAGACGAACAAACGAACATTATATTCGCTGTGCGTCTGGGAGACAATATAAAGGATGGATGCGTCCCTCTTTATGAACTACGAGAAACATCTTCCGAAAGGACAGGGAACTCTCGTCTCGCTGCCTATCGGACAGACAAAAAGATGCCACTATACGATGCAAACAAACCCAAGAAAGCCAAAGAAACAACAATCTCTTCGTCTCCAACACTTGAAGCTGCAAAGAGGCATCAGTATGCAGAAATTCAAAACAAAGTGTCTTCTATCGTGAGCCATCTGACAAAAGCTCAAGAACCTGTCGGAAAACTGCGTGCTCATTGGGAGGAAGAACAGCTGCATGACAAAGCCGTGCAACAAGAAGAAAAAATGTATCGCGGTTGGTCGATGTAACTCATATACTTTATGCTCTAAACTTTGAAATATGATATACTATCACTGCCACGGCCCTCATCAAGCCAATCCGGCTAGGAGGGAGGTTGACACAATGTCATTGATTGATTTCATGGTTTCCCTGCTCATCAGTATCCTTGGGAGCATCCTCGGGACGCTGATCCTGCAGATGCTGGCGCAGTAGAAACCAGCTGCGATGTGGCACCAGCAAGATGCGCCTCATCAGCGCACCAAAAAGCCCCTTCGGGTCATCACTCCCGTCGGGGCTTTTCGGTTGGTTGACGTATGTCATCAACTGATTTCTTTAAGCATTTTATCACTACCGAAAACAGAAGTCAAGATATGAATATGCAGTTCCATGGATGGTCACGATGCAAAACAAAACGCCGCAACTCCTTTCATATCAAGGGTTTGCGGCATTTTTGCAACTACTCGAACTCAATCGTCCCCGGCGGCTTGCCAGTGCAGTCGTAGAGCACGCGGTTGACGCCCTTGACCTCGTTGACGATGCGGCTCGTGACCTTCTGCAGGACGTCCCAAGGGAGAGGCGCACTCTCGGCGGTCATGAAGTCGCTCGTGAGGACGGCTCTGAGCGCGATGGCATGGTCGTACGTCCTGCCGTCGCCCATGACGCCGACGCTTCTCATATTCGTGAGCGCGGCGAAGTATTGGCCGAGGGTCTTGTCGATGCCAGCTCTGGCGATCTCTTCGCGATAGATGGCATCGGCCTCCTGGACGATCTTGACCTTCTCCGCCGTGACCTCGCCGATGATGCGGATGCCGAGGCCGGGGCCAGGGAACGGCTGGCGATTGACGAGATGCTCGGGGATGCCAAGCTCGCGGCCAGCCTTTCGCACCTCATCCTTGAACAAGAGGCGCAGAGGCTCGACGATCTCCTTGAAGTCAACGCAGTCGGGCAATCCGCCGACATTGTGGTGGCTCTTGATGACGGCGGACTTGCCGAGGCCGCTCTCAATGACGTCGGGATAAATCGTCCCCTGCACGAGGAAATCGACCTTGCCGATCTTCTTCGCTTCGGCTTCAAAGACACGGATGAATTCCTCGCCGATGATCTTGCGCTTCTTCTCCGGCTCGGTCACTCCCTTGAGCTTTTCATAGAAACGCGCCTTGGCGTCGACGCGAATAAAGTTCAAGTCATACGGGCCTTCCGCGCCGAACACGGCCTCGACCTCGTCGCCCTCATCCTTTCTGAGAAGGCCGTGATCGACGAAGACGCACGTCAGCTGCTTGCCGATCGCCTTCGAGAGCAAGACCGCCGCCACGGAGGAGTCGACGCCGCCCGAAAGCGCACAGAGCGCCTTGCCCGCGCCGATCTTCTCGCGCAGGGCCTCGACCGTCGTCTTGACGAAGGACGACATCTGCCAATCGCCCTTGCACAGCGCGACGCGGCGCACAAAGTTTTCAAGAATCTTCGTGCCGTATTCCGTGTGCATGACCTCGGGATGGAATTGCACGGCATAGAGCTTTCGTGCCGCATCTTCCATCGCCGCGACGGGGCAGTTCGCGGTCTTTGCCGTCACGCGAAAGCCTTTGGGCGCTTCGGCGATGTAGTCGGTGTGACTCATCCAACAGACGCTCTTTTGCGGTACATCAGCGAAGAGCACGGACGCCCCGTCCGCAACTTGAAGCTCCGTCCTGCCGTACTCGCTGACAGGCGCTGTCTCAACCTTGCCGCCAAGTTTGTGTGCCATGAGCTGCGAACCGTAGCATATACCGAGGACGGGCACGCCAAGGGAGAAAATTTCCTCGCTGTACGTCGCGGAATCCTCCTTATAGACGCTCTCAGGGCCGCCCGTAAAGATAATCGCCTTGGGCGCGAGCGCACGAAGCTTCTCCAGCGGGAGCGTATGCGGATGCACCTCGCAGTAGACGCTGCACTCGCGCACGCGGCGTGCGATCAGTTGGTTGTACTGACCGCCAAAGTCCAGTACGACAATCAATTCATGGCTATCCTTCTGCAAGGCAAATCCTCCTTCAATCCTCTTCCTCTTCGGTGAAGTCAGCGACGGCGGCGCGGCAGACGGCAGTCGAGAAGCCGCGCCGATAAAGATGCTGCAGCATCTTCTGCGCATCGGCATTTTTCTTGAAATGCAGGACGAGGCATCGTCCCGCCGCATCCCGCTCGCGCTCAAATGTATCGCCCGGCACGCACTCGGCGATGAGCGCCGCGGAAAACCCCTTCTGCATGAGTTTCGCCGTAATCTGGCGCACACTCTGGCGGCTCTCTTCGTAAAGAAACGCAAACTGGTGGCGGCACGCCTCTTCGTCGTCGAGATAGCCGCGCTCCGTCAAGGTGGCGAGCGCCGCTTTGATTTCTTCCTCCTCATAGCCGCGCTGTGCGAGTTTTCGCGCGAGATGCGCCGTGCTGTGCTCGGCACGCGCGAGGAGGTCGACCGCCTTCATCAGCGCCGTCTTCTCAATCTTCGTCCGCTGCCGCTTCCGACTGTTTTCCTGCGGTTTCTCGCTCATTCTCGTCATCGGGGACACGCTCTACCTCCCCATCTTTTGCTGCCGTCGCCTGCTCCATGAGCTTGGCACGCACCTTCTCCTCGATCTCAGCGGCCAGCTCGGGCTTTTCTTTCAGAGCCTTCTTCGCATTTTCCTTGCCCTGGCCGAGGCGCGAACCGTCGTAGGAATACCACGAGCCGCTCTTTTCGATGATGTCAAAGTCTGTCGCGATGTCGAGCACCGTGCCGACGCGCGAGACGCCCTCACCATACATGATGTCGAACTCTGCCGTCTTGAAAGGAGGCGCAACCTTGTTCTTGACGACCCGGACTTTCGTGCGGTTGCCGATCATCTCCTGCCCCTGCATGATCTTGTCCGTCTTACGCACGTCGAGGCGCACGGTCGAATAAAACTTCAGGGCGCGGCCACCCGTCGTCGTCTCGGGGCTGCCGAACATGACACCGACCTTCTCACGAATCTGGTTGATGAAGACGGCGACCGTGCGCGACTTGCTGATGAATCCCGTGAGCTTTCGCATGGCGCGGCTCATGAGACGCGCGTGCATGCCGACGACCTGATCGCCCATATCGCCGTCGATTTCCGCCTTCGGCACGAGTGCCGCCACGGAGTCAACGACGATGATGTCGATCGCGCCGCTGCGCACGAGAGCGTCAACAATGTCAAGCGCCTGCTCGCCCGTATCGGGCTGCGAAATCAAAAGCTCGTCGATATTGACGCCGAGCTTCTTCGCATAGACGGGATCGAGCGCGTGCTCGGCGTCGATGAATGCCGCGATGCCGCCATTCTTCTGCGCCTCAGCGATCATGTGCAAGGTGACCGTCGTCTTGCCCGAGCTTTCAGGGCCATAAACCTCGACGATGCGCCCGCGCGGCAGACCGCCGACACCGAGCGCGACGTCGAGCGGCAGAATGCCCGTCGGAATCGTCTCCACGTTCATGTTTGCCGACGCCTCGCCAAGGCGCATGATCGATCCTTTGCCAAATTCTTTCTCTATATGCTTTAAGGCATTTGCCAAAGCTTCTTCTCTATCCATAAAAGTATGATCTCCTCCTTCGATTGACTCTTCCTCCTATTATATAGAACAGCGATTCTTTACGCAACGTCTTCAAAAAAGAAATCACTCGAAACGCAGTGATATGCACTATTCCTCCCCCGCAAGCATCTTCTCCTGCGCGAGGAAGAAATTCTTCACGGCCTCCGCTGCAGGAAGCGTCATACCGTCGACGGCGGCAAGCTCCTCGACGCTCGCCGCCTTGATCTTCGCGATCGTGCCGAAGTGATTCCAGAGCGCCTTGCGCCGCTTGGGGCCGATGCCCGCGATATGGTCGAGCACGGAGACGAGGTTGCGCTTGCCGCGCAGTTTGCGGTGGTAGGTGATGGCGAAGCGGTGCGCCTCGTCGCGGATGCGCTCAATGAGGTAGAGCGCCTGACTGCGGCGCGGCAGGATCACGGGATCGGAACTGCCCTCGGTGAAGATGTACTCGAACTGCTTGGCAAGCCCGACGACGGGTACATCGAGATGCCCCGCGCCGCGAATGATCTCCAGCGCGGACGAAAGCTGTCCCTTGCCGCCGTCGATGATGATGAGGTCGGGCATTTCGTCTTCCGCGAGCTTGGTGTAGCGACGCTCCGTCACCTCGCGCATCGAGAGGAAATCGTCGGGCTTTCCCTCGGCGCTTCGGATCTTGAAGCGCCGATAGTCGGACTTCTTCGGCAAGCCGCCCTCGAAGACGACCATCGAGGCGACCGTCTCCGAGCCTTGATTGTGCGAGATGTCGAAGCACTCCATGCGCATCGGCTCTTCCTTGAGTCCGAGATAGCGTCCAAGCTCTCGAACCGCGCCGAGCGTCTGATCGTTCGCCTGCTCGATGCGCGCCGCCTCGTCCGCGATGTACTTTTCAGCGTTGGAACGTGCCATTTCGACGACATCGTGCTTCGTGCCGCGCTGCGGTACGGCGAGCGCCACCTTCGCCCCCTTACGCTCAGCGAGCCAACCCTCCAAAAGTTTTGTCTCCTCGATGGGAAACGGCAGCAGGATCTCGCGCGGTACGAATGCCGCGCGATGGTAGTACTGCTTCAAGAATGCCGTAAGAAGCGCCTCGTCCGTCTCCTCCTCACTGCCCGAGAGCAGGAAGTGCTCGCGCCCGACCATCTTGCCCGCGCGTATGAGAAAGACCATGACGACCGCGCCCAGCCCCGATCGCGCCATGCCGATGGCATCCTGGTCGCCCGAGCCCGTCACGATGTTCTGCTTCTCCGCCACCTTGCGCACGGCGGCGAGCTGATCGCGCAGACGCGCCGCCCGCTCGAAGTCGTAGTCCTCCGCCGCCTCCGTCATGCGGCGCGAAAGCTCCTTCTCCATCTGCTCCGTCCGCCCTTCGAGAAACAGGCAGACCTCGCGGATCATCGCGCCGTACTCCTCCTTGTCGACCGGCTCGCAGCACGGCGCAAGACAGCGCTTGATGTGATACTCCAAGCATGGACGCTCGACCTTCATGTTCTTGCATGTGCGCAGCGGGAAGAGTCTCTTCAGGAGCTTCACGCTCTCGTGCATCGCGCCCGCCGACGTATAGGGGCCGAAGTAGCGCGAGCCGTCTTTCGTGACGCGCCGCGTGACCACGACGCGCGGATACTCATCGGCCAGCGTGACCTTGAGGTACGGATAGCTCTTGTCATCCTTGAGGCTGATGTTGTAGCGCGGGCGGTGCTTCTTGATGAGGTTGCATTCCAAGATCAGCGCCTCGACCTCCGAATGTGTGAGAATCGTCTCGAAGTCGGCAATCTTCGCGACCATAGCTCGCACCTTCGGCGCTTGGTGCTTGCCGCTCTGGAAGTACTGCCGCACGCGGTTCTTGAGGACGACGGCCTTGCCGACGTAGATGATGCGCCCCTTCGCGTCCTTCATGATGTAAACGCCGGGCGAATCCGGCAGCAGCTTGAGCTTCTCTTCCACGATTTCCGTCACTTGCTTCCCCCTCACTTTCCGCGTGCGCTCTTTGATCTTGACAGATTTCTATTCGCCGCACGGCAGGAAATTCCTGCCGCAGCAGAGCTTCGTGGACAAAAGTGCGCCGCCCTTAATGAAAGTTACCCAATCAGTCTGCGCCCTTCGGGCTTGACTTCTTGGACTTTCATAGTAAACTACACGCACAAACGTCCACTTTGTGGACATTGTGCGCCGCCCTTAATGAAAGTTTGCCAATCAGTCTGCGCCCTTCGGGCTTGACTTCTTGGACTTTCATAGTACTATATAAATACAACATTAGTGGGGAGGCTTGAATCATGGGCTTGGAAATGCTGCTCTTCATCTGCATCATGGGCTTCTTTTCAGCGTTCATCGACGCTGTCGTCGGCGGCGGCGGGCTGATCTCTATCCCTGCGCTGATGATGACGGGGCTGCCGCTCCTAGAGGTGCTCGGCACGAACAAGGCGGCTGCCGTCATGGGCGCGTGCACGAGCTTCATCTCCTTCATCAAGAGCGGAAAGGTCGATATGAAGCTCATCCGCCTGCTCTTTCCCATCACGCTCCTCGGCTCCGCCGTCGGCGTGCTCGTCGTGCGGCAGGTGCCGCCCGACTTCCTGCGCCCTCTCGTCGTCGTCATGCTCGCACTCGTGCTCCTCTACAGCATATTCCGCCGCGACTGGGGACGCGAGAACAAGTACCGTGGCATGACACGCCGCGTTCTCCTGCTCTCCGCCGTCGTCGCCTTCACCTTCGGCTTCTACGACGGCTTCTTCGGACCGGGTACAGGCTCCTTCATGCTCTTCGCCTTCCTGCTCGTGGGCTTCGACTTTCTCGGCGCGGCGGCAAACGCGCGCGCACTGAATTTTGCGAGCAACCTCGCCGCCGTCGTGCTCTTCGCCTACTTCGGTCTCGTCGATTTCACCTACGCCATCCCCATGGGCATATCCATGATCGTCGGCGCCTGGTGCGGCGCGCGCCTCGCCATCAAGAAGGGAAGCTCCTATGTACGGCCGCTCTTCATCGCCGTGACGACCGTGCTCATCGGCAAGCAGCTCTTCGACCTTTTTGACAAATAACGGAGGATTCCCATGATACACGCAATCATCGACATCGGCTCCAACACCGTGCGCATGGCGGTCTACCAAATCAAGGACAGCGCCGTGGAGCAAATCATGAAGAAAAAGGACACGACGGTGGGACTCGCCTCATTTATGCACGACAACGTGCTCGAAGAGCGCGGCATCAAGCGGCTCGTCTACGCGCTCGAAGATTTCCAAAAGTTCCTTGCGGCGCTGCACATCGAGAACGTCTCGATTTTCACAACGGGCGCTCTGAGGAACGCCGCGAACAGCCGCGAGGCAATCGCGGAAATCAAAACACGCACAGGACTGGATATTTATGTAATACGCGGCGAAGAAGAAGCGGAGCTTGACTTCATCGGCGCGACGCACGACCTTGCCGCTGAAGAAGGACTGCTCTTCGACATCGGCGGCGCAAGCACGGAGATGGTTCACTACAAGGCGCAAAAAATCGTGCGCAAGACGAGCCTTCCCGTCGGCTCTCTCTACCTGCACACGAAATTCACGAAAGAGCTCCTGCCGTCTCGCGAGGAAGTCGCGAAGATGCGCACGGACGCCGCACGCATCCTCGATTCCGCCGCAGATTTCACAGGACTCCAGGGGCTTCCCGCCTGCGGCATCGGCGGCACTTTCAAGGGCGCAGCGGCGCTCTCTGCCGCTCTCTTTTCTGCCTCGGACGGCCGGACGATCACACGCGCGGCAATCGATGCGCTGCTCGCGCGCTTCCTGCGCGATCGCCATCTCACAGAAGATGACGCCGTGCATCTCATGCGCACCGTTCCCGACCGCATGCACACGCTCCTGCCCGGCCTCGTCATCGCCGGCCTTCTCACCGAACGCTTCGCACTTTCTTTCATCGCCTACAGCGACTCGGGCGTGCGCGAAGGCTACATCTACGACCGCATTTTGAAGGAATCAAGCAGGAGAACGATATGAATCGAAGGAGAGACATGACCGATGGCAAAAACAGGCAAGGCAGCAGAAGACACGGAAAGCATCCTGGAACGCCTGAGACGCGAGAGCTTTTCGAGTGAAGCGGCGCTCGAAGAAATGCTGCTCCCTTCGGAAAAAGCGAAAGAACCACCGACAGACGACAGCGATGGCTCTGAGGATATAGACGAGCTGGACAGACTAGACGGGCGAACCGACACGAACAGCCTTGACACGACAGAGATATCGGCAGAAAGACAGACACAGGCAGAAAAAGACGGCATCGAGGAAAGAACACCGCCGAGCGGCGAAGCGCGGCCGCGCCAAAGTGCCGCCGAACTCTTGCAGGAATTGCTCGCAGACGAGGAAAAGCGCAGCGAGATGGCAGCCGAATTGGAAGAAGATGTGAAGCCGCCGCCGCGCGGCGGCTTCCTGCAGGGGCTTTTCGAAAAATGGCTCTCGCCCGAAGGCCGCATGGGGCAAAAGCTCTTCGTCCTGCACCTCATCGGCAGTCTGCTCGCGGCGGCAGGCCTCGCCGCGCTCGTCACGGGTGTGACGGCTGCCGTCCTCTCATGGCTCGGCGCAGGCCGCCCCATGCCGTCGGAAAACATCTCGCTCGCGGCCGCTTTCGCCGCCATCCTCCTCATCAGCGTGCCTCTTGCACTTCTGCTGATCGTATTCTTGCGCGCGGCCATGCGGCGCTGGCATGACCTCGGCTACGGCGATACAGCATGGCTCATCGCCGTCATCTACCCGCTCATTATCCTCGCGCTCGCCGAAGAGGGTCGTATACTGCTCCTCTTCCTCGATCTGCCGCCGCTTTTAGGCGTCGCTCCCGATCATCTGCTGCTCAAGAGCGCCCTGCCCTATGGGGGCGCGGCACTCGCCCTGCTCATCCTCCTGCACGTCTATCTGATCTTTGCCGAAGGAGAGTTTTCGAGCAATGCTTCCGGCTCACCCGAGAGCGCCGCTGATTTGCACCCCCATATCGCGGAGCGCCCCAAGGAGGACTATCCGTTCTTCCTGCGCATGCTCCAACTCAAGGGGCGCATGAACCGCAAGCGCTTCTTACTGCGCCTGCTCTTCCTCCTCTTCTTCGTCTCGCTGCTCGTCTTCGTCGTGCTGGAAACGGCGGAGCGCCTGCCGCAGCCTCTCGGCAATCTCGTCGCTCTCTACGGCACATCGGTCTCCTGCGCCCTCGCTGCCATCCTGCCCATCGGCATCGTCACACAGCGTCTGCACGACATCGGCAGAAGCGGCTGGCTCGCAGGCATGCCGCTCGTGCTCACGCTCGCTTTCATCGGCTGCCTCGCATTCTTCGGCGGCGACCCTCGCATCCTCGCACGCGAACCGTTCGGTCTCGAAATCATCGCCGCCGCCTTCGCCCTCGAAATCTACGAAGTCTTCCTGCTCGCCGCCCTCGTCTTCGTCAAAGGCTCCGTGACCGTCAACGATTATGGCGAATCGACGCTGGAGCGGCAGTAGGCAAAAAGAGAAGCACAAACCTTCATAAAAAGGCTTGTGCTTCTCTTTTTGCCAACATGTCGCAGATCTCATTGTACTTATGCCCCGCATGACCCTTGACCCAGCGGAAAATGATGCTTCGCCCGGCAATCAGGCCATCGAGTTTCTGCCAAAGCTCCTGATTGAGGACGGGAGTCCCATCCGCTTTCTTCCAGCCGCGCCGCTTCCAACTGAAGATCCACTTCGTGATGCCGTTCTTCAGATACTGGCTGTCCGTCGACAGCACGATCGGCTCTCGCTTGGGCAGATGACGCAGCGCCTCGATTGCCGCCGTCATCTCCATGCGGTTGTTCGTCGTCGAAGGATTGCCGCCTGAAAGCGTCTCCATCTCCTCGCCCGGGCGCACGATACAGACCGCCCAGCCGCCCGGTCCGTTCGGATTCCGAAGGCACGAGCCGTCCGTATAGACATGGCAGAGAGATGCATCGTCCGCCGCTTCATTCGCTGCGCCGCCCCTTGCGGCGCTTTTTTTGCGCACAGGCGCACGGCGCGTCGGCGCGGCTCCCTCTTCCTCGAAGAGCGCCGATAAAGGCTGCGCCGCCGTAAGCCAGGCACGGGCTTCCTCCTCCGTCGGAAAGCTCTTGTATCGTGCGCCGCGAAAGCCTTCCACCTGCGCGCGGCAGTCCTCCCATGTAAGAAAGATTCCCGTTGCACGTCCCGCACGCACGGCATAAAATTTTTGAGCCATTTTCTTATTCACACCCAAACCTTGTTTCCACTTCTTCCGAAAAGCCGTTCCGTCAAGACTTCGCAGTCTCCTGTTCTCTATAGGACATCGCCAAAGCCGCAAGTTCCGGCTTCCTCCTCTGCAACTCCGGCACATCCATGTGCAGGGAATACATCGTGAAGAACGCCTCCAATTCCCTCTCCATATTCTGCTGCAGCAACTGCAAGAACGACGTAAGACGCCCGCCCACGGAGTACTCTTCCAAAGCAGCGAAATACGCGCCTCGATTCTTCAACTTGATGGAAGTCGGCGGAAAACCCTGCGCCAGTAAATGATAGTTCATAAGAAGGCGCGCCGTCCGCCCATTTCCATCTTGAAACGGATGAATCCTGACAAACTCCGCATGAAGCCATGCCGCCTTTTCGAGCGGATCGGCAAAATCGTCATGCTCCATGCGATAGGCGAAATCCTTCATCGCCTCCCACACCTTGCGCGGATTCGGCGGCACATGACGCGCACCGCGGATATACACGGGAATATTGCGATAAATGCCGCCGACGCCCCGCGCGGGAACGACTCTTTCATGAATATCCTTGATGATGCCTTCCGTCAAAGGAACGTGCCGCTTCACGCAATCCTTGACAAACTGCCACGCTTCTGCGTGGCCGCGCACTTCATCCAATTCGCGCAGTGTCGTTTCCGTCGGAACAATCTTGTCGGCAAGAATCATCTTCGTTTCAATCAATGTCAGGGTGTTTCCCTCGATGGAGGTCGAATCGTGCGTAAATTCCACGAGAAAATTTTCTTCCCAATCCTCCTTCTCAAAGTCGCTGAGTTTGGGAAAGACCTCGCAAAAAAGCTCGATCTTCTTCTCCAAACTTCCCATCACGCCTCACCTCCGTCTCTTGCATCTCACAACTCCAGACATATCTCCCACATTGGTTTTCATTTAGGCAAAAACAACCAATTCATTGCTTCTCCACAAATTTCCCCCAACTCCCTGTGGATAACCAGTGAATGATTGAGCGTATTTCAAGGTTTATCCACAGGGTCACCTTTTTTATCCACAAAAAAATGTGTATAACGGCGATTTTTTTACTTTTCAGGGCTAGTCAAAGGACAAAAAATCGTGTATAATACATCTTATGTTCAACCCAATACTGCTCATGTAACTCAGTTGGTTAGAGTGTCACCCTCACATGGTGGAAGTCGGGGGTTCGAGTCCCTCCATGAGCACCAGAATCTTCGCCGCTGCGCCTCGCGCAGCGGCTTTTCTTTTATATCCGACAGGCTTTGCTATCCTTGCGCCGCCCGATAGAGCAGAAGCGCCTGCCGCACGGTCTGCCTGAGATTGCGGCACGCCGTTTCTTCCTCCATCGCTTCTGCGACCGTCATCGGCAGGTGGAGAATCGGGAAGTAGGCGTCAATGCCTTCTTCGTTCACCGCCTCGGCATCAGGCAGGGCGCAGCCGCACAGCGCAATCGCCTTGAGTTTCGGACTCTTCATCTTGGCGAGCTTGGCGACGCCGACCGGCGCTTTTCCCATCGCGGTCTGCCGATCCATGCGCCCCTCTCCCGTCAGGAGGATGTCTGCGTCCGCAAGCGCCTTCTCTATGCCCAGAGCGTCGAGCACGAGCGTGATACCGGGCTTCAACTCCGCCTTGAGAAACGAGTGAAAAGCAAAGCCGAGCCCGCCCGCCGCTCCCGCGCCGGGCACCTGTGCACCCTCGATGCCAAGTTCCCTTTCCGCCAATCCGGCGAAAGCCCGGATCGCCGCATCCATTTCCTCGACGATCTCAGGCGTCGCCCCCTTCTGCGGACCGTAGACATGCGAGCAGCCCAAGGGGCCATAGAGCGGATTCGTCACGTCGCAGGCGACGTGGATGCGGCACTCCTTGAGCGCAGGATGAAGCCCCGCAAGATCAATGCGCCGCACGGCGGCAACATCGCCGCCCGTCCTTCCCACAACCTTTCCCGCCGCATCGAAAAAGCGTGCGCCGAGCGCCGTGAGCATGCCGAGTCCGCAGTCGTTCGTCGCACTGCCGCCGATGCCGATGATGAAGTCACGGCAGCCGCGATCGATGGCGGCGAGCATGAGTTCGCCGAGTCCGTACGTCGTCGTACGGCGCGGATCGCGCTCGTCTTCGGGCACGAGCGGCAATCCTGCCGCATCTGCCATTTCGATGACCGCCGTATGCAACTCGGGCAGGAAGCCGAAGCGGCTCTCGACGGGCTTTTCCAAAGGACCCGTGACGGCAAGATGCACGACCTCGCCTGAAAGTCCCTCGACAAGCGCATCGACCGTGCCCTCGCCGCCATCCGCCAGCGGAAAGACCTCCACCTTGGCCTCGGGAAACACCTCGCGTGCCGCCTGCGCCGCCGTCTCGCCTGCCGTAAGAGAGGAAAGACTTCCCTTGAAAGAATCAATCGCCACGATGATTTTCATAATTTCCCGTCCCATTTCATTTGATGCCCTTCGCCTTGCCCCAGTCGCTGATCTTCTTGTAGAGCGGCACGGGCACATGATAGCGCTCGCCGAGAGCAACGATGCGGTTCACGAGTCCGTCGAACTCGGAAAGTCCGCCCTTTTCCACATCGCGCTGCATGCTCGTCTTGAGTCCTGGCTCGAACGCATCGATGAAGGCGATGCCCGTCGCCACGAGGTCTTTCTCGAAGACAATCCCCATCGCCTTGCCGAGCGCCTCGACCTCACGAATCAGGCCGAGATATGTGTCGCGCACCGCGCCCTCCTTCTGAAACGCCTCGCTCGTCGCATCGTGATAAAGCCCTGCCGCGCCCATCGGCGAGACAAAGCCGAACTTCGTCAGCGCATCGCGGCGGATGTCGAAGCTGTAGTGTCCGCGGATGTCAGCATCCTGCAGGAGCTTTTCGAGCGCCTTTGCCTTCGCCTCCAAGCGTTTATCCTGATCGGGACGGAAGCCGAAGATCACGCGCAGGATCTTCTGCGGCTGCTCCAATACGCCCGGCGCCTTGAGATTTCCGAAGATGTAGATGCAGCCGTCGAGCACGGTCAACCCCGGCAAATCCTTCTGCATGACCTCGCCCGTGCCGAAGACGTTCAAGATCGGAATGATGAGCGTATCGGGGCCTGCCGCACGCTTCGCGAACGCGATGGCGTCGGGAAGCGCGTAGTACTTGCAGCAGACGAAGAGCACATCGGGCGTTTCATCGTAAGCCTCCGCCGTCTGCGCCTTCACGTTCTTGATATGGAGCGTGCCTCGGTGCGCCGACTCGATCGTCAGACCGTCCTTCTGAAGAGCCTCCAAGTGTCTGCCGCGTGCAATCAGCGTCACATCATGCCCCGCGAGCGCGAGATAGCCGCCGAGCACCCCGCCCGTGCCACCCGCGCCGAACATCGCAAATTTCATTGTAAATGCCTCCCTCCGTATAGTAGGAACCTGCCTGCAAACTCCTTTGATTATATCATAAATCATCCAATAGAAAATCAAGAATATTCACATTGCGGATTCCATTGAAATCCTTGATGTACGACTTGTCCATCGTCAGAAGCGTCTTCTCGTACTGATCGGGAATCGCGGCAAGGGCACGCAGTTCGCGCTCTCGCGTCACTTCTTCCAGCGCCGTGGCAGCCACTTGGAAATACTGCTTGCGATCGGTGCGCTGCGCCACGAAATCCACCTCCATCCGCCCGATCTTGCCGACGCCGACCGTATAACCGCGCCGCAGAAGTTCCAAATAGACAATGTTCTCCAAAATGTGCCCGTAATCGCCGTCGCGAAAGCCCAGCAAAGCGTTGCGGATGCCGTTGTCGACGATATAATATTTCTCCTGCGTCTTCAAATACAGCTTTCCCTTGATGTCATAACGCGGCGCACGATAAAAGATGAACGCACTCTCCAAGGTGTGCAGATAATTGTCGATGGTATATGTGCTGGCCTTCCTTCCATGGCTCGTCAGATAACCGCTGATGCGACTGCTCGAAACGGGATTGCCGATATTGTCCGCGAGAAAACGAAGCATATGCGAAAGGAGCGCCGGGTCGCGCACAGCACTCCTTTCCACGACGTCTTTCAACAAGACCGTATGATAAATCCCCGACAAAAAGAGTTCGATCGTCTCATCCTGCTGCGGCAGCCCGGGAATCGCAGGCAAGCCGCCGTAGCGCAGGTACTGCGCGAAAGCAGCGTCCCGATCCTTTTCGCCCTCGGGCAGGAAATCCATGTACTCGCGAAAGGACAGCGGCAGCATCTGAATCTCCACATAGCGTCCCGCTAGAAGCGTAGATATTTCCGAAGAGAGCAACTTCGCGTTCGACCCCGTGATGTAAATATCGGCGACGCCCTCGACAAAAAGCGAATTGATCGCCTTTTCCCAATGCTCTACCTGCTGCACTTCATCGAGCAGCAAATACACCTGCTTCTGTGTACCGATTTCTTCCTGCACCCGTCGATAAAGTTGCCGATAATCGTGAACGTCATCAAACATCATGGACTCGAAATTCATGCGAATCACTTGCTCTTGACGCACACCATCCTGCAATAGCCGCTCCGCCAGCATGGTGAGCAACGTGGATTTTCCCGCGCGCCTCATGCCTGTGATCACCTTGATGATGGGTTGGCGCACAAATGCGAGCAATCGATCTAAGTATAGCTTACGAATAATCATGTTTTATCACCTTTTTTCCATTATACTGATAAAACTTTTATTATTCAAGGTTTTTTTCAATATACTTTAGAAATATGTACCAATTTTTCTCCTTGCTCATATTTTCCCTCTTCCTGCCCTTGGGAAAATTCAATTCTTATGGTATAATAAAAGACGATTAGATAATGCAGGGAGGCTTTTGTCATGGGAGAGATACCACAGGCCGCTTGGGTCGTCATATCGATCATCGGTTTTTTCGTCGGTCAGTACGTCGTCATGGCGGTGCTACACCATTTCGGCTATTCCATCCGCGTGCTTTCCTCAGGGAAGATGAAGAACACGTTCGTGCTGGGCTTCGCCTTCACGATGCTCGCCGCGTGGCTGCCCGTTGCCGTCCTCTGGATCTTGGGGCCGCGCTTCGTAGAAGCGACGGGATATCCGCATTCCTTCATCGCGATCACGGCAACGGCGCTGACGATCACACTCCTCTACATCGCGTGCCGCCGCACGGAAGGCGCTGTAGAGATGGTGGATGAAGAGGAACTTGCCGCCTTCAAGGCGCGGGCAGTCGCGCGCGCGCGCGAAGAGAGGAAGAAGCGTGACGCCATGATCGCCAAGGTCAGAGCGCTGCAGCGTTGAAAACGCACTGCAAAAAAATACGGCAGAGGCTTCGCAAAAGCCCCTGCCGTATTTCCTTTTCATCAGAGTGCCTTGAATGCCTGCTCCAAATCGTAGAGAATGTCGTCAATATGCTCCGTACCGATGGAAAGGCGGATCGTACCGGGCGCGATGCCGCTCTTTTTCAATTCCTCCTCATTCATCTGGGAGTGCGTCGTGCTCGCCGGATGGATGACGAGCGACTTCACGTCGGCAACATTGGCAAGCAGGCTGAATACCTTGAGATGGTCGATGAACTTCTGCGCCGCCTTGCCGCCGCCCTTGACCTCGAAGGTGAAGATGGAGATGCCGCCCTGCGGGAAGTAGCGTTCGTAGAGCGCATGATCGGGATGCGAGGCGAGCGAGGGATGGTTGACCTTCTCGACCTGAGGATGTTTCGCGAGATAGTCGACAACCTTCAAGGCGTTCTCCACATGGCGCTCAACGCGCAAGGAAAGCGTCTCAACGCCCTGCAGCAGGAGGAACGCATTGAACGGCGAGATCGCCGCTCCCGTGTCGCGCAGAAGGAGCGCACGCAAATAAACGGCGAAAGCGGCGGCACCGACGTCCTTCGCAAAGGAAAGTCCATGGTAGCTCGCGTTCGGCTCAACGAGCCACGGGAAGCGCCCCGATGCCGTCCAGTCGAACTTGCCGCTGTCGACGACGATGCCGCCGAGCGTCGTGCCGTGTCCGCCGATGAACTTCGTCGCCGAGTGAACGACGATGTCCGCGCCGTGCTCGATGGGACGCAGCTGATACGGCGTCGCAAACGTCGAATCGACGACGAGCGGAATGCCGTGCTTGTGCGCAACGGCGGCTACCGCCTCGATGTCGACGAGGTTCGCATTCGGATTGCCGATGGACTCGATGTAGATGACCTGCGTGTTTTCCCGAATTGCCGCCTCGAAGGCCGCCGCGCCGCCTGCCGGATCGACAAACGTCGTCTCAATGCCGAAATCAGGGAAGGTGTGCGCAAGGAGATTGTAGGTGCCGCCATAGATCGTCGTCTCGGCGACGATGTGCTGCCCCGCATGAACGAGTCCCTGCAGTGCTGTCGTCACGGCCGCTGCACCCGAGGCAAAGGCGAGCGCCGCGACGCCACCTTCAAGCGCCGCCACGCGCTTTTCGAGCACGTCCTGCGTCGGATTCATGAGCCTGCCGTAGACATTGCCCGCATCCTTCAAACTGAAACGATCCGCCGCATGCTGCGAATTGCGGAACACGTACGACGTCGTCTGGTAGATCGGCACAGCGCGCGAATCCGTCGCCGGATCAGCTTCCTCCTGCCCAACATGGAGCTGCAGGGTTTCAAACTTATACTTTCTCTCGTCGCTCATCAAAATCTCCTCTTTCCTCGGGCTTGCCCGCAATACAAGAAAACATACCTGATTCGTAGGTTAGGCTTATTATAGCATAATATCATACTTTGTCAATAGGTTTTATAAAAGCTAACAACTCTATGTCCATACAAGAGAAAGAGACGACACATGTATCAAACCGATTCATGTATCGCCTCTTCTATCCTATTTCCTTAGAAACGGAAATTCAACTGTGCCATGACGTTATGACTGTCGGAATCGTCGCTGTGGCGATATTGGTAACCGATTCCCCATGACATCGTCTTGCTTTCAGCATTCACACCGATACTGCCGGAGATTGTCGAGTGGTCATAGATATCGTAGTGAACAACGCCCGATGCGCCGTTGACACCCGGAACAGATACGCGCATATCAGCTTCCGTGCCACCGAGAGCGGCGATGTAGGAAAGGTCGGCGTAGAACTTGTGCGTCCAGTCCTTCGACTTGGAAACACTTTGGATACCGACACCCACGGGAAGCGTCACGAGACTCTTGCGACCCGGCTCATAACGGAGTGCCATCTGACCATCGCAATAACCGTCATAAGCTCCCATATCAACGCTTGTCCAACGCAGGCCAATGTGCGGGATGATCACTTGATTTCCGCTTGCAATACGCGTTTCATGCGTGACACCGAGCGTAAAGAGATCGAGATCGGCATCGGCAGAAACGAAGCCATCCACCTCGTTCGTCGCCTTGTAAGCGCCGATATCGAACAGGAGGTTGTTGTTGCCGTTTCGCAGGCCTGCATAAGCATGTACACCGCCCATGCGCAAATCATTATTCTCCACCCGGCCTGAGGTCGAACCTTTCACATAGCTCGCCGCAATTCCGCCGCGTAGCTTATTCTTTCCTGCAAAATCGTAACCAATCGTGATACTGTTTGTATTACCATCAAAATTGGCATCCATGCCCTCAAGATTAAGTCCATCGACGTTAACGTGACTATGTCCATATTTGACCCATAAACTCTGCGGAACTATTTTATCGTCCGCATTGAGGAAGGACAGGCGCTGCTGGGCATCTGAGGCAAGATCGAAGACAGAACGCGTCGCCATATAGGAAACACCTGCCGCCTCGGCAGGCTGCACACCTGCATTGGCGACTACATCAGAGTAGCGAGGATTGGTGGCAACCGAGACAAATTTTCTGGCGCCAGCATAGTAAGGGCTTGTGCTCGATGTAACCGCCGATACGGCATCAACGATATTAGTAACAGCACGATTTCCCTGCGGCATTGCCTCGACAGCAGCCACGCGCCGGAAAACCAACTTATCCGCATCGGCTGCTTCTGTGCTGAAACGATAATTCTTCGGCAGGATGACATTCTCCTCACGTGGCTTCGTCAACCAGTTATTTACTGTTGGATCAGCATTTTTGATCGTAGTACCGTTGATAATATTGTACGCGATTCCCGGTGTGAGTATACCCGTCAGCTGCAAGCGCGAAGTCGGATCGACGGATATGGTCGTCGTTTCCGTGCCAGTGACAAGTGAGTTGGAAGGACCTGTAAACGCAGCGGCATCGGCGATCAAGAGCGACTTTGCCTTGAACGTGATATTTCCCGCTGTCGCGAGGTCAGCCAAAGCAGTGCCTGTCGCAAGGGAGCCGTCGACTTTGACACCGCCCGTCGCATTGATCTTGAGTTGCTTACCGAGGTAGAGCGCCGCCGTAATCCCTTGTTCACCCCACGTTTTTCCTGACTTCTCGAAAGCCTCTTCAGCGACTGTTTCATTGTCAGCACCGAGCGAAGCTACAGAGTTGCGTCCAACGGTCAAACGGTAGTCAAGCTCAGCACTTGGATTGACGAATTTGGAAGCATTTTCGATATGGTTTGGCGCATTATTAATCCAATTCGGGTCGAGGAATACATCGGCATTCGTAAGCTTTGATCCTTGAGCGAGGAGCAGTTTACCAGCGTTATCATTATTACCAATATTGATTTTTACACCATCATCGGCATTGACCACAGTATCGTATATGCTTCCTTCGATATCGAGCGTAGCATTCTTTTCCAGCGTAATGCCGTTTTTCACCTTGAGTAGTGCATCTTTGTCAACTGTCACACTCGTATTTTCCTTCGCTTGAACAGAGCGCACTGTTTGCTGCCCACTCACAACTTTCAATTTCGCCTTCGAAGCACCTATGCCCGCTTCACTGGCAGCGAGCGAGATATCGGCATTTGTATTGCCGATGAGCGACTTGTCGCCACGCCCGAGTGTCAGCGTGCCGCCACTCTCTATATCAACAGATACGCTCGTCGCAGCATCATCAGACGGCGTGCTGCCGCTGACCGTGATGAAGTCACCGCTCGCATCCTTATAGCCGAGGTTTAGCGTCGAACTGTTAGCGACGGTGATTTTATGCGGCTTCGTCGCATCCGTGAAGTCAATGGTCTGGATATGGTGTGTCTTGCCTGCCGCCGTCTGGATGTTCTGCTCCGTCGTGTGCGCAGCAGGTGGTGCGCTCGAAGCAGCAGCGTCCGTGCCCAGTGCATCAGACCACTGCGCATACTGCAAAGACTTCCTTGCACCGTTCCACATCTCAACCGTCGCATTCGAACTTTGCGCCTGAATGATCCCCTTTGCCTTTTCGAGGTACACATCGTTGTAGAAGCTGTCATCGAGCACAAGTCTGCCGCCGTTGATCGTGACATTATCGGTAAAGTTTTTGCGCAGGCTCTCGGGATTTTCATTCGTTCCCACGGCATTAAGGCCCTTTGTAAAAAAGAGCTTGGATTTCCCCATGAGCGTGCCGTTGGGATTCAGCTGAATGGGGGCTTTATTCCCCGCTGCCTTCTCCTGGAAGTCGGAATCTCCCACCATGTGCAAAGTGGCATGCGTTTGCATCCCCGTGCCATACTTTTCGGTATTCTCGGGCGCAACAATATCACCGGGCGCGACCGTGACGTTGAAGCGTCCCTGTCCGCTCTTAAAGTTCTTCGGCTCCGCTTCGATCGTGCCGTTGATGAGGTCGATATTGCCGCTCTCAAGATGGAACGTCACATCCTTCAGATCAGCAACAGCATCCGTATCCTGCACCGTATTTTGGATGGCACCCGAACCTTTTCTCCAATCGGGCGAGCCAAAATTCAATGTGATGGAGCCGCCCTCACTTCCCTTCGGCCCCGCACCTGCTCCGACAGCAAGATCCAGCTGTTTTATCTTGTCGCCATCTTTGAGATCAAGAGTCGTCCAACTATAACCCCGATCGCGGATCCTCAGGATGCCGTCCTTTTTGATGTCAGAAGCTGTGAAATGTTCATGATGAAAATATTTTATGTCCCAAGGCTGCGGAATACCGTCCTTCACGGGGCGTTGGGTAGCCACATGGCGGATGCTTTTCTTCTCACCCAAAATCGTACGGATTGTAATCTCTCGGTCCTTAAGCAAATCGCTCGCCTTGAGGAGATACTCGTCATTGTGATGCAAGTCATTAAGGGCAAGCGTACCGCCGTTGAAATCGAGAGCATTTTGGGCGTCGTCGCGCATCGCCTCGGGATTTTCCTGTTTGCCGTCATCTCCGAGCCCCTTTTGAAAAATCAAGGAGGAGGGCACCTCAAGCGTGCCTGTCTTATTCACATGGATAAAACGACTTCCAAAATATGGATTACCTGCTTCATCCTGCCAGTTACCATTAAACTTTGAATCCGAATCGGCGACGAGTTTCAGCGTGGCGTGCGTCTTTTCCAGAGCCGTACCTATTTCATTGGGATTATCCTCCGGTCGAGCTCCGATATCGAAGTCGCCGTGACCTTGACCTCCATAGATATTCTCGGGGCGGGCAATGATCGTGCCGTTATAGTGGTGGAAACCGCCTCGATCCGCTTTGAAGATCACATTCGTCATATCCGCGACGGCAGTCGTATCCTTAAGACCGCTTGGATCATTCGCGGCAATTTTCTCATAGTCGGCACCGAAGCTGAATGTCATTTCACCGCCTTCGTTAGAAACGGTCACATTTCCATTTGCATCGATGTTCTTATCACTTGTCCTGAGTTCCATGGCATTCGCTTTGTCACCATCTGCCAGATCAACGGAAATCCATCCCTGACCGACGACGCGAGCCTGCTTTATGCCCTCTTGATTAAGCCTGTTGACAGTCACACGGCTAGGGCTTCCTTCTTTATTCGTTTCTCTGTAATCGACAAACACCTTGCCTTCTGCCAGCGCCTGCTTGTACTCGTCGAGCGTCATCGCCGAGGCGTCGTTCGCTGTCAGCATGCCTGTCATGGAGCCGGCGGCTAACCCTGCCAGGACGGCGCGCGCAATCCTTTGTTCCTTTCGCTTCACTTTCTCCATCTCCTTTGAATGTCTTCCCTGTGAAACGCCGTTGCGAGCCATAAAGATTAAAATAACCTAGCTTATACTTCGACATCCCATTAGAAGTTCCCCACTAAAAATTAAAATTTAATAAAAATTTTAATTTGCAGCAATTTTTCACAACAGCACCCCTGCCAATGTACACAAACGCCCGTACATGCAACATTTATGTCACATGTACGGGCGTTTGTGTTTTGGGAGCAAGGCCCCCTTCTCACTTCACAAGCAATTCATCAGAGATGATCAAACGGCTTGTCCGGCAGATTGTCCATCGGGAACGCGCCGCGCGTGGCGGCATTTGCGGCTTCGATCGCCTGATGTGCGAGGTCGATCGAGAGGCCGAGCGTCCTCATGCACTGGTCGGGATTGTGGAAGCCGACGCCGTTTTCGGCTTCGACGTAGTCCCAATACCACTGCGCTTCGCGAATCAGCTCACGCGCGGGAGCGAGCTGCTCGTCCGTCGCGCCGGCTTCTGCCGCCGCCTTGATGGCGAGATGCGCCTTGGCGCACGTGATGCCCGCCGTCCTCTGCAGCTTGAAGGTGTTGTCGTGGATCGTCTTGACGCGTGCGATGAGCACTTCCTTGCTTTCATCGTGGCACTTGAGGCATGCGTCCTCGACGTACTTCAACGGGCTGGAAATATAGTGCGACGTGTACTTCTGCCCATTCTTGCGCATGTACGGCATGTGGCAGTCGATGCAGGTGACGCCCGCGTCCGCATGGACGCTCGTCTTCCAGACATCGTAGTCGGGATGCTGCGCCTTGAGCATCATCGCGCCCGAGTCGGGATGCTTCCAGTCGCCCTTGAAGCCGCCCGGCAGATCGGTGCGCTTGTAGTACTCGTACATCTGCTCCGCTGTGTAGCCGTTGTCACGCGGGAACACGACGCGGCCCTTCTTGCCCTGCTCGAAGTAATACTCCGTATGGCACTGGCCGCAGACGAGGGCGCGCTTGTCGTTGTCGCTGAGCTCGTCCCATGTCTTGCCCCAGTTGCGCTCAAGATCTTCGATCTGCGCAGGAATGACGAGACGCAGCTTCATCGTCTTGACGTCGTGGCACGTCGCGCAGGCGATCGAAGCGTCGTTCGGCACTTGATCGGCAAGCTCCTTGAAATCCTTCAGCGTGTAGTCCCAGCCCATCGTGTCGAAAAAAACGTCTTTCGTATAGGCGCTCTTACAGGTGATGCAAGAGCCCGACTGATTGACCTTGGTCGTGCGCAGCGAGTTCTTGACGTCCTCAAGCGCGTAGACATGGCCGCGGTCATCGTCATACTGCAGGGAAAAGGCATAGCCCTTCCAGTTTTCGATCATCTCGGGTTCGTCCATGAGCCTCGAATGGACGCCAGAACTGCCGTAGCCCGTCGGGGTCGGCGAATCGCTCGCCGTCATCTGATACGATTCGTATTCGAGCGGATATGCCTCCTTGAAGGCTTCCATGCCGAGATGGGCATTGTTCTCCGTCGGTATCTGAGCGAGCTTGACGGAACTCGATGGCTGGGCGATGCCGATGCGCACGATGACGAAACCGAAGAACGCAACGCAGACGACGATGACGCCCAGCAAACACTTTTGCAGCTTACTCAACTTTGATCCCTCCTTCCAGGTGATTGGAGCCATGTGCCACACTCCTGTGGCACTTCAGGCAATCGGTATTGGCGTCCATCGGACCTGCGTGGACGACTGCCATCGTCGCGCTGTGGCAGCGCAGGCAGTTGCCGTTCACGATCTTTTCTGCGTCTTCCGAGATGCGGATCTTGGCAGGATAGTCGCGCTTCAGCTCGTGGTAAACGTCGATCATGCCGCTTCGTCCCTTCTCGACGAAGTACGCCGTCATGCTGTCGTGCGGCAGGTGGCAGTCCACGCACTCGCGCTCCCGGTGCGACGATTCCATGAACGTCGCCTTCTCCATCTTCATCGCATGGCACTGTCCACAAAATGTGGGAGAGCCGGAAAACGACAGCCCCGCCGAAGTGCAGACGGAAAAGATGACGCCTGCGGCGAAGCCTCCGATGATGCACTTCAGCGTGTTCTTCTGAAAGAATTCCTTTGCTTCCAATCCCCTTCCCTCCTTTCCATAAACAAAGGGGTTCGTCTCCTCAAAAATATATGCCTAGCATCTCCTCCTTAGGGCGCACGATGTGCCGAAAAAGGTGAATGCCGCACCGAGCCACAGAAGCCAGAGCAGTGGCTTGTTGCTGACGGACGCCGTCAGCGGCAGCCGTGCTTCCTCCTCGATTGCCGGCAGTATTTGCAGCATGATGCTCTTCTTGTCCTCGGAGATGCCCAAGAGGCGCAATCGCCTCTTGCCATTGAGAACGGCAAAGGATTCCGTCGCCGCCTTCATGCCTGCAGCCGTCAAACTGACTTCGGCGAGGTCGACGGTCTCGCCGTCAGTGACGGCGATGTCCGCGAGAAAGAGGCGGCGGCCCTCATCATCGGGCTCTTCTTCCACGACATGCTCCAGACGGTAGGCTACATCCCCCTCCAAAATGGCCTTGCCGCGCTGCAGCACGATCTCGTGACCGACGGCAGCAGGCGAGGGAGCAATGTAGATGTCGCCCGCCGCGCCGTGCGCGATAGCAGGCTCTCTCGCCGCATCCTCGCCGCTCGCACTGAGTTTCGTCAAGGCGCGCACTTCCTCGCCGTCGACGCGGAACACATACTCCTTCTCCCTGCGGCTTTCAGAAAGATCCATGCCCTCGTAGAGAATCGAGTTTCTGCCGAAGGACTGCGGCTCATCCGGCACAAACTCAAGTGTCGTGCTCGTTCCCGCCGCGGCGAGCGCTATCGTAAAAAGAGCCAGAGCCGCGCCCGCGTGTGCGACGGCTGCGGCAAGGCGAAGTGCACCGCCGCGCCAGGCGAGAACACTCGCGAAGACGGCGGCAGCCGCAGCGCCCGCGAGGACGAGCGAGGAGACTTCTCGGACGCCTGCGAGTCCTGCCGCCGCCGCACCCGCGAATATAGCACCGATGAGAGCCTTTGGCAGCGATGCCTGACCCTCGCCATAGTGCAGCAAGGAGCCAACTGCCATCGCAAGCAGCATACAGATGGCGAGCGGCAGGCTCGTCTTGACGTAGAAGCCCGTGTCGACGGCGGCGGAATCGCCGCCAAGCCCTGTGAGAAGCGGCATCGACATGCCGATGAATACGATGATGGCGAGAAAGGTCAGGGCAAGACAGCCGAGCAAGAGGAAGAATTCGCGGCTTCGATGCACCGGGTACGGGGAGCCTTTGGGGAACTTTCCCGCACGCCAGACGAGAAGCGAAAGCCCCGCCAGCGCTACGATCGCATCGACGGCGACGAGCCAGAGGCCGACGCCCGTGCCGCTGAAAGAATGCACGGAGAAGTCGCCCAAAAGGCCGCTTCGCGCGAGGAACGTGCCGTAGAGCGCAAGCGCATAGGAGAAGATAGCAGAAAGGTGAGCGAGTGCGAGATTCGTCGGGCGCACGCGAGCGGCAGAGAGCAGGTGGACGAGGACGCCCGCCGCGAGCCACGGCACGAGCGAAGAGTTCTCCACGGGATCCCAGCCCCACCAACCACCCCAGCCGAGCACCTTGTACGCCCAGAAAGCGCCGACGAAGATACCCGCGCCGAGGAGCGCCCATGCAGCGAGCGCCCAGCTTCGCGCAAGCGCGAGCCACGCCGTGCTGTCCGCCTTTTCAGATAGCAGCGCCCCCAAGGACGCCGCATACGGCACGGCGAGCAGCGCGTAGCCAAAGAACACGAGCGGCGGATGAATTGCCATCCATGGGTCTTGCAGGAGCGGATTCATTCCCGCACCGTCAGCAGGCGTATAGCCCTCCGTCACAGCAAACGGACTGTAGAAGAGGACGAGCGCCGCCAAAAGAGCCTGCAGAAAGAAGAACACGGCCTGACCTGCATTCCCGAGCCGTGCGCGAAGGGCAAGCGCCGCGCCCGCCGCCGCATGGAAGAAAAGCCACAAGAGGAATGAGCCTTGCTGCCCTGCCCAGAAGGCAGAAACCTTGTAGACGAGCGGCAGATCGAGCGAGGAATAGCTCCACACATAGTCGATGTCGAAGCGATCGTGCAGAATCAGCCAGAAGAGCCATGCGCTCGCCAAGGCCGCCGCGAAGAAGGAGGCGAGTGCGAGCGCCTTGCCCGCCGCCGCCTTTCCGCGCCCCCACGAAACTGCCGCCGCCAGCGCAAAGATGAGCGAGAGTACGAGGAATGCCGTGCCGGCTGTCATAATGAACCGCCTTTCATCTTTTCATACTTCGACGGACACTTGATGAGCAGCCGATCCGCCTCGAACGCGCCGTCCTTGTACGAGCCGACGGCAACGATGTGATGCGCCGAGCGGAATTGGTCAGGCTCCGTGCCGTGATAATGCACTTCCATCTTTTCTCCCGATTCATCGACGAGTCCGAAGACGAAATTCTTCCCCTTCTGTGCGGGTGCCGGAGCATCCGGATCGAGAAGCCCCTTGACCTGCACGGAGCCGTGCGCCGACCGCGCCTCGGCGATGTCGACATAGGGCGTGATGCTGTCGGCGAACGCCCAGCCCGCATAGAGGACGAAGAGGGCGATGAGTCCGAAGAGCACATACGATTTTTTCATGCGTCAGTCCTCCTTGACAGACCGAAAGAGCAGTGCGAAATAGAGCAAGGTCGCGTCGACAAGGCCGAGCGCGAGCACGCCGATCATCAACGGCTCCATCGCCACATGTGCGCCGCTATTCAGAAGAGGCTCGGGATGCAGCGAGAAGTAGAGGCGCGGCAAAAGGAAGACGAGGAACGGCACGGTCAGAAAGGAAAAGAGCGAGTAGACCGCCGAGACGAGCGCGCGCCCACGGTTTTCGGGCACAGCCGAGCGCAGCGTGAGATATGCGCCGTAGATAAGGATGAGTACGAAGATCGTCGTCTGGCGCGGATCCCAATTCCACCATGCGCCCCACGAAAGGCGGCTGAAGAGCGCGCCCGTCGCCGTGGCGAAGATCACGAAGAAGAAGCCGAGCTTTGCCGAGCGTGCGCTCAAGGCGTCGAAGCGTTCCCTTCGGCATCGCAGGAAGCGAAGCGCCCACCACGCGCTCAGAAGAAAGGCGAGAACCGAGACCCACGCCGCCGGGACATGGAAGAAGACGAGGCGCACATAGTCGCCTAGGCCTTCTGCGGGCGGCACGAGGAAGAACACAGCGGCGAAGAGCGCTGCTGTCAGCACGATGATGAGGACGCGAAGCATAGATTCACCCCTTGTTCTTGAAAGAATCGGCGAGCATTCTTTTTCGCCGCCGTTTCAGATTTCCTGCCATACGAAGTCGAAGAGCCACGAGGCGCCGAGCGTCAGGATCATGTCGTAGAGCGCCATCGCACCGAGCAGGGAAGAGGACGGCAGGAGGGAGCTGAAAAGCTCTCCCGTGAGATTGAGCGCGGGCAGGAACACGGGCAAAACGACGGGCAGCAGCAGCACGGAAAACAGTCCGCTCTTCGCGCCCGCCCCGACCGTCAGCGCCGAGACGATGACGCCCGCCGCCGCCAAACCCCAGATGCCCAAGAATACGACGAGGAGAAAGACCAGGGCGGCGAAGAAGTCCGCCAGCGAAAAGCCGAGAAAGACTTGAAAGAGCGCTAGGTCAAAGACGGCGAGCGCCGTGAGCATGAAGAGCGTGTAGCAGAATTTGCCGACGAACACCGCCTGCGCTCCGGCATAGATGCGCAGGGCGAGCAGCGTGCCGCTCGCCGCCTCCTCGTAGAACGCCCGGCCGACGCCCGCCTCCGCCGAGAAAAACAGCACGACCCACAAGAGTCCCGCCGCTACCTGCGGCTCAGGCGGCGCACAACGAAGCGCAAAGGAAAGCGCCGCGATCGCCGTCAACGAAAACATGAACATCGCCGCCCAGGAGGAGCGGCTGCGCATGGCACAGGCGACCTCCCTACGAAAGATGAGCCGCGCCCCCTGCAATGCAGATCCTTGCATCGGCAGCCACCTCCTCTTTTTGCTCGTTCGTCGCCCAGAGCACGAGCCGGCCTTCTGCCGCCGCTTCGCGTGCGAGCGAGGCGAGGAGCGTGCGCCCTTCCTCATCGAGGTTCGCGCCAGGCTCGTCGAGCAGCCAGAAGGGCGCATCCGCGCCGAGCAGCACGGCGAGCTTCAGACGCTGGCGCATGCCCGTCGAGAAGCTTGCCGTCTGCATCCGCCAGGCCTCTGCCCCCTTGAGTCCCACGCGCGCGAGGAGCGTCCGCCGCGCCGCATCGGAAAGCGCAATGCCGCGCAGTCCAAGGAAGAAGTCGAGGTTCTCCGCCGCCGTCAGCAGCGGGTAGAGCGAAAGCTCGGGCGAGAGATAGGCGAGATTCGCCTGCCACATCGCTCCCTCGGCCTCTCCCGCCGCCGTCCGCAGCGCGACACGCCCTTTTGTCGGACGCAGAAGCCCCGCCGCCAGGCGCAGGAGCGTGGACTTGCCGCTGCCGTTCGCCCCGCGCACGCTGGCGACGATGCCGCCCGCAAGCTCAAAGGAAAGTCCCCGAAGTACGCTACGACCCGCGAAGGATATGCCCGCATCCTCGAAGGAAAGCGTCAAGGATTTTTCCAACGGCAGCACTCTCCTTCGCACTTCGTCACAATAAGAAATGTTATCGATTTAATTTATCTTATGATATGAATATATTATATCATAATTTTTTCCATACGCTAGCAATTTTTTATGATTCTTTATGATTTTGTATCAAAAAACCGCACTCTTGAAACAAATGCATCGCCGAAGCTTATGCAAATTATTTCAAGAATGCGGTATTGTCAATCGTAGTGACCTTTACAGGACAAAATCTCCAACGAATCTCGCGACACCCGATAAAGCAGACGGTTCTTCTCGTCAATTCTCCGACTCCAAAAGCCGCTCAACTCTCCTCTGAGCGGCTCAGGCTTGCCGAGTCCCTCGAACGGGTGACGTTCGACATCCTTAAGCAGCAGGTTGATCCGTTTCAAGGTTTTCTTGTCCTGCATCTGCCAAGCAATGTACTCTTCCCACGCATCGTCCGACCAGACCTTATTCATCGTCTGCAACCTCGATCAAATCGTGCTGCACGCCTTTTCCAGCATCAAGCTGCGCAATGCCGCGACGCAAACGTGCCAGGCTCTTCTCCGAATAGAGCGAATCCGTCAGAGGAGCGGCTCTCAGTTCAAACGGAATCCTGCGCTCCCGCGCGACGCGCCGCGCAAAGATCAAGATAGCGGAAGGCGCAGAAAGTCCGATATCCGCACACACTTCTTCAAAATTCGATTTCAAATCATCGTCCATGGATACAACAATATCCTGTGCCATTCGACGCACCTCCATAAGCTTTATTTCTTTCATTATATACCATTGCCAATGAATCCTCAAACGAAATTCCTCGCGAATTCTGCGGCTGAGAACTGGACGCAGATGCGTTTCACGCTTATAATATAGGGAAAGACGGATTACATATCGGTTAAAGACGAGGACGATGCTTTATGAACAAAAATTTCTTCCAAGCGGCGCGAGAGACGGATCTCGCCGAGAAGCGGCGGCTGGATCGGCGCGGACAGCTGCTTTCCTGGCTGCGCCTCACGACGTTCTTCCTGTGCCTTCTCGCGCTCGCCGCCGCCTGGGACACGGGCGCACTTGAGATATATCTCGTCGCCGTCGCGCTCGCCTGCTGCTTCACCGCGCTCCTGCGCCGTCACGGCAGGCTCTTCGAGCAGCGCCTGCTCTTGGAGAGCCACATCGCCGCGCTTTCAAACTTCCTCGCACGATTTTCGGGAGAGTGGCACAACTTTCCTGTGACGGGCGCGGAATATCTGAGGGACGAATTGCCGCAGGCGCAGGATCTGAGCCTCTTCGGCGCTGATTCCATCTACCAGTACCTTTGCGCCGCACGCACGAAGGCGGGGCGCGACCGCCTCGCCGACGCGCTCTCCCCCTTCCCTGCCGATCTCACGCTTGCGAGGAAGAGGCAGAAAGCCGTCGAGGAACTGATCGCCCGCCCCAGGCTCGTCCTCGACCTCACGGCAGCAGCCGCCCTTCTGCCCGACGGGCACGATACGAAGCCGCTCCTCGCAGCGCTGCAAAGAAATACAGAGAAGCCCTACGCGGGCACGGCCTTCATCGCGTGGGTTCTTCCCGCCGCCCTCGCGCTCGCCGTCGTCGGCGCATCGCTTTCCCTCATCGGCTGGACGATGCCCGCCATGCTCGTGCTGCTGCAGTTCCTCATCGCCTTCGCGCTCGGCAGGCGCACGGCAGCCGCGCAGAAGCCGCTCGCCGCCATGCACCGCGAATTGCGCCTCTACGAGCGTCTCTTTTCGCGCCTCGAAGATGCGACATTCCAAAGCCCGCACCTTATCGCACTGCAGGCGCAGCTCAAGGCGGGCGGCGCCGCGCGCTCCCTGCGCCGCCTCGCCGCCCTCGCCGATCATGCGCACACGCGTCACAACCTCATCTTCCTGCTGCTCGCCAACGCCTTCTTCCTCAGCGACCTGCACTTCGCGCACCGCATCGCACACTGGCAGGAAAAGGCCGCCGCGCACCTCGGCGACTGGCTCGCCGTCTGGGCGGAGACCGAAGTGCTCCTCTCCCTCTCGACCGTGGGACTCGTGCGCGAAGTGTACACGTTCCCCGAACTCCTCGAAGACGCTTCGCCGCGCCTCGAAGCCAAGAACTTGACCCATCTCCTGATTCCCGAGGAAAAGGCTGTGCCGAACGACATCGACGCGACGGCAAGCACGCGCATCATCACGGGATCGAACATGTCGGGCAAGACGACGTACCTCAGAACCGTCGCAAGCGCCTGCGTCCTCGCCTACGCGGGCGCCCCCGTGCCGGGCGAACGCTTTCGCCTCTCGCCGCTTCACATCTTCACCTCGATCCGCGTGACGGACGACGCGGCGCACGGCCTCTCCACCTTCTATGCCGAAATCCTGCGCATCAAGAGCATGATGGCGTTCAAGGAAAAGAGCCTGCCCATGCTCATCGTCATCGACGAAATCTTCAAGGGCACGAACAGCGCCGACCGCCTCATCGGCGCAAGGGAAGCCATTTCGCGCCTCACAGGCGCGGACTTCATCACTCTCGTCTCCACGCACGACTTCGAGCTTTGCGAGATCGAGAGCGACGCCGCCCCCGTAACGAACTGGCACTTTGAAGAAAGCTACGAGGATGACAAACTCCTCTTCGACTACAAGATCAAAGAAGGACGCTGCACGACGCGCAACGCTCAGTATCTGCTGAAGATGGCGGGCATCATGGAGTGATGCGGGAAAAGCCTTGCCAACCGCGCCTTCGTCTGCTATGCTTATAGCCTGCACGCACGCTCCCCGCTTTGCGGACACTCGTGCACGGCCTTATCTTCACTCTGCTTGTTGGGAGGAATCATCATGGAAATCCTGCGCTCGGTCTGTCCCTACGACTGTCCCGACTGCTGCGGCCTTCTCGTCGAGGTCGAGGACGGGCTGGCACGAAAGGTCAAAGGCGATCCCGCACACAGCTTCACGCGCGGCACGCTCTGTCCGAAAATGGCGCATTACGAGCGCACCGTCCATTCGCCGCGCCGTCTCCTCACACCGCTCAAGCGCACGGGAAAGAAGGGCGCAGGCGAGTTCCGTCCGATTTCCTGGCCCGAAGCGGTGCAGGAAATCGCCGCACGCTGGCAGGAAATCATCGCGCAGTACGGCGCGGAGGCCATACAGCCCTACTCCTACGCAGGAACGATGGGACTCTTGCAGCACGACGCCTATCACGCGCTCTTCCGCGCACTCGGAGCGGCAGAGCTTGACCGCACGATCTGCTCCCCCGCAAAGCGTCATGGCTGGAACTCCGTCATGGGAGCGACCCTCGCCATCCGCCCGCAGGAAGCACAGCAAAGCGATCTCATCATCCTCTGGAGTCTCTCCATGCTCGCGACGGACATCCACTTCGCGCACGATGTGCAGGTGGCAAAAAAGCGCGGCGCCAAAATCTGGTGCGTCGATACATACGAGACGGCAACGGCGCGCCAGGCCGACCGCGCCTTCTTCGTGCGCCCCGGCACGGACGGCGCACTCGCGCTCGCACTGCTCCACGTGCTGGAAAAAGAGAGCCTCACAGACGAGGCTTTCCTCGCCGCGCATGTCCAAGGCTGGCAAGAACTGAAAAAAGATGTCCTGCCGCATCATACGCCGGAAAGCGCCGCTGCCGTCACGGGACTTTCTCCCGAGGCCATACGAGAACTCGCCCTCGCCTACGGCAAGGCGCGCGCGCCTTTCATCCGTCTTGGCAGCGGCTTCTCGCGCTATACGAACGGTGCGATGACGACGCGCCTCCTGCTCGCTCTGCCCGCCGCCGTCGGCGCATGGAAGAAGCCGGGCGGCGGCCTCCTCTCCTCCGTGCCGGGCAGCCGCGCCTTCAGCAAGGACATCGTGCAGCGCCCCAACCTGCGGAAAAACGTGCGCCTCGTCAACATGTGTGAAATCGGCAACGCCTTGACCTCCGCCTCGAAGCCGCCCATCAAGAGCCTCTTCGTCTACTCCTCGAATCCTGCCTGCACCGCGCCCGACCAGAAGAAAGTGACCGAAGGGCTTCTGCGCGATGACCTCTTCACCATCGTGCACGAACGCTTCCTGACCGACACGGCGCTCTATGCCGACATCGTGCTGCCGGCGACGACCTCGCTCGAGCACAGCGACATCTATGCAGCCTATGGACACTACACGATCCAGCGTGGCGAAGCCGTTATTCCGCCCGTCGGCGAGTCGAAGCCGAACTGGGCAGTCGCCTGCCTGCTGGCCGATGCCTTAGGGCTTGACGACCCGTTCTTCAAAAAAAGCGAGGATGAACTCATCGACGAGCTGATCGCCTCGACCGACGCCTGGCCGCTTCCCGTAGACAAGGCAGCACTCGCCACAGGACTGCCCGTCGACCTTCCTCTGCCCGAGAATTACAAGCTCGACTTCAAAACGCCCTCGGGCAAGATCGAACTGCTGAACCCGAAGGAAGAGCCGCCCCTGCCCGACTACTTCCCCGCCCACGGCGACGACGAACCGTTCCAATTCATCAGCGCTCCCGATCCACGCATCCTCGACTCCTCTTTCAACGAGCGCGAAGAACTCTCGCGCGGCAAAGTCATGGAACTGCTGATGCACCCCGACGATGCAGAAAAGCTCGGGCTTGCGGACGGCGATCCCGTCGTATGCAGCAACGAGCGCGGCGCGGCCGGCTTCACGCTCGCCCTGAGCCGCCGCGTCCGCCCCGGCACGCTCGTCAGCGAAGGCGTCTGGTGGCGTGCCTACTGCAAGGGAAGGCGCGGCCTCAACATGCTGACCAGCCAGCGCCTGACCGACAAGGGCGGCGGCAGCACCTTCTACGACGTAAACGTCCGCATCGAGCGGGAGTCGTAAGTCCACGACTCCCTGCCCTGCAGAAACTTCACGAACTGCGATGACATCCCCGCCGCCCTCACGGGCGGCTTTTTATTGCCACACGACAGTTGTGCTTGTTTTTTGATTACTTTTATGTTATCATTTTATTATCCAATCCGAAGGAGTCATGCGAATGAATCCACTTTATGAAATCCTTATGACAGAAGAGGTCGATGACTATATCGCCTCATTGGACGAACACGCCATGACAAACAAAGAGGTAAAGCAGCAACTGAAACGCCTTTATTATCAGCTGGAATTATTGGAACAGCTCGGAACCCGCGCACCAAAGAAAATCTGCCGTTATTTGCGGGACGATCTTTGGGAACTGCGTCCAGGCGATGATCGAATCATTTTTTTCGTCTGGCAGAACGGCACGATCGTCTTGCTGCACACCTTCTCAAAAAAGTCACAGAAGACGCCTGTGCAGGAAATCCGTACAGCATTACGAAAAAAACAACAATGGGAAAAAGATTTTTCATCACGCTAAAAATCTACAGCTAAAAGGAGTCCTTATCATGCGTAGTTGGCAAAGCAAAAAAAAGGAAATTCAATCCTTGACGGAAACTGAAAAAAGTGAACTGTCTCTTGCCGCAAGTCTGGTTGCGCAAATCATCGAAACTCGCGAGAAAAAGGGATGGACGCAGAGAGATTTGGCACAAAGATCAGGCATTGCACAATCTTCCATTGCTCGTTTTGAAAGATGCGGTGCCATGCCGAGGCTCGATACTTTTGCCAAAATTTCCAACTGCGTGGGACTTCGCCTCGCCTTAGTAGAAAATCCATAAAGAGGCCTGTCCGTTCGCCGCCTTCACGGGCGGCTTTTTGTCGTTTTCTTTTGCAAAAAGAGTTCATGTGTTATATAATACTATGAGATGTGTATTGATCGGCTAAAACTTGCTGGACGTATGTTCAGCTATCACACAGGACACGAAAGGAAGATCTGATATATTCAGCGCTTCCTAAAACAAAATTTTCGGAGGTGTATATTTTTTGGCTTCAAATTCTTCAAACACACATTCTGCCAATCATTCGGCCAACGCAAAAAAATTACAGGTCATCCCCTTGGGCGGACTCGGGGAAATCGGCAAGAACATGACGGTATTGCGCTTCGGCAATGATATCCTCGTCATCGACGCGGGACTGATGTTCCCGACGGAGGACATGCTCGGCATCGACCTCGTCATCCCGGACATCACGTATCTGTTGGAAAACCGCGACTGTATCAAAGGCATCGTGCTGACGCACGGCCACGAGGATCACATCGGCGCTCTGCCGTACGTCCTCACGCAGATCGACGTGCCCGTCTACGGCACGCCGCTGACGCTCGGCATCCTCAAGGGACGCTTGGAGGAGCGCGGCGTTTCGACGCAGAACCTCCATCCCATCATGGCGGGCGATCAGCTGCGACTCGGCTGCTTCGCCATCAAGTTCGTGCGCGTGAACCACAGCATCCCCGATGCCGTGGCGCTCGCGATCCGCACGCCGCTCGGCACGATCTTCCACACGGGCGACTTCAAGATGGACTACACGCCCGTCGACGGAAAACTCACGGACTTCAAGACGCTCTCAGAAATCGGCAACAAGAGCGTGCTGCTCATGCTTGCCGACAGCACGAACGCCGAGCGCACAGAGCCTGTACCGAGCGAAGCGACCGTCGGCGTCGCCTTCGACCGCGTATTTCGGCGCGCACGCGGGCGCATCATCGTCGCGACCTTCTCCTCGAACGTCTCGCGCATCCAGCAGATCATCGACTCCGCCGTGCGCTACCGCCGCAAGGTAGCGATCCTCGGCCGCAGCATGGTCAACGTCACGAACATCGCTATGGAACTTGGCTATCTGACCGCGCCCGAGGGAACGATCGTCGACATCGACGAGATCGGCCGCTACAACGACAACCAGATCGTCATCGCGACGACGGGCAGCCAAGGCGAGCCGATGTCCGCCCTGACGCGCATGGCGATGAGCTCACATCGCAAGGTCAACATCACGCCGATGGACACCATCATCATCTCGGCGACGCCGATCCCCGGCAACGAACGTTACGTCGGCAAGACCATCGATCTTCTCCTGAAGCTCGGCGCTGACGTCGTCTACGGCAGGAGCGAGGGCATCCATGTCTCCGGTCATGCCGGCCAGGACGCCTTGAAGCTCATGCACAATTTGATCCGCCCGCGCTACTTCATGCCCGTACACGGCGAGTACCGCATGCTTGTGCGCCATGCCAAGCTTGCAGAGAGCCTCGGCATGCCCAAGGAGAACATCTTTCTCAACGAAAACGGTGGCATTCTTGAATTCACGCGCAACTCGGCGAAACTCAACGGCAAGGTGCAAGCAGGCATCGTGCTCATCGACGGCCTCGGCGTCGGCGACGTCGGCAACATCGTCCTGCGCGACCGCCAACAGCTCTCGCGCGAAGGCGTCATCATCGTCGTCGTGACAATCAACCGCTCTTCCGGACGCATAGTCTCCGGCCCTGACTTCGTGTCGCGCGGCTTCGTCTACGTGCGCGAATCCGAAGAACTCATGGATACCGCCAGAAAGCGCGTGTTCAGCGCCCTCAAGAAGTGCGAGGATGAGCACATAACCGAATGGTCCTCCATCAAGACGACCATCCGCGACGTTCTCGGACGCTTCATCTTCGACGCCACGCGCCGTCGCCCCATGATCCTGCCGATCATCATGGAAGCGTAACCATCGTACACACAAGACAAAAAAGGCGTACAGACCAAAACCCACGGTCTGTACGCCTTTTCTATCTCTTACAGATACTCCTCCAACTTCTCTCGATCCAAGATATGAATCGTGCGCGACTCCACTGCGAGGATGCCCTCCTTCTGCATGGCGCTCAGCTCGCGCGAAAGAGCGGGGCGCGACACGGCGAGATAGATCGCCGTGGACTCGCGGCTCTCCGATAAGCAGATCTTACCGTCCGCCTTCTGCGGCTGCAACATCAGATAGCGTGCGATTTTGCCGCGCAAAGAGCCGCTCGCGAGCACCTTAAGCATATTGTTCATCTGGTACGCCTTGCGTGCGAAATCGCGCAGAAGATTGCGCTGCAGGAGTCCTTGCAGGCGCACGCGCTGCGCTCTTTCCGGATCGTCTGCCTCGCCGAAATCGTCCTCCGCAGCGCCCTGTGTCAACATGTGGCTCGAAATCTCCAAAAGCTCTGTCGCTGCGAGCGCCTGTGTGAACATATCGTAGGCATGACGCTCGATGAAGAGATATACCTCGCCGAACATCACGCCCGGTTTTCGTATCTCCCCTAGAAAGATCTGCCGCCCCGAATACGTGTCCTTCAGTATACGCACAGCACCTGAGACGAGCAGAAAAAGGCGCTCGGGCACATCACCCTCGTGAAAGATGATCTCGCCCTTCTTGTAGTGTACGAGGCGCACTTGGCTCGACGCGAGAAGCGCCTCGACATCATCATCCGTCATGCCGCGCGCAAGGCTCGTCCCCTTGAGCTGCTCCTTGATTTCCTGCCGCATGTCTGCCTCCCAGAACTCTTAGACGCGGACGAGAACCTTCTCGATCTCCGCCACATACATCGTGTGGTAATCCTTCTCCGGATACCACTTCACATCACATTCGCGCTCAATGAAGCACTCGGGCTTCATCTCCTGCGCATAGAGCTTGCGGCAAAAAAGCGCCAGACGCGACTCCGAAAAGTAGGTGAATCCCCCTTCCGAAAGCGGCGTAAGTCCCGCCTGCTCGATCTTCGCTTCATCGCGCCCCGACACCGTGCCGAGGTAGTTCAAAACCTTGCGCTTCGACTCGTCGAGCACGGAAAGCGTGAAGCCTTTCGCCCCATCGACGAATTCCTTCGTATAGCGCTGCGGACGGATGAAGATGAAGACGACAGGCTTGCCCCAGAGCACGCCCATGCCGCCCCAAGAAGCCGTCATCGCGTTCGCCTTGCCATCCTTCTCGCCGCAGACGACGAGCCAATCCTTACCGATCAGCGTAAATACATTATCCTGCAAATCCTGCGGCTGAATCTCCTTGAATGCCATATTGTGTTCCTCCTCCATTGGTTCGGTCAGGCTCTTGTATGCCATTTCCCCCTACACCTGACCTTTGCTAAAATGGGCGTTTTTATAAAGATGAAAGCTTGATGTTTATAAAAATGCCTATTTCTATAAACGTCAAGTTTCCATCACAGCCATCTCTCCCGCAGCTCCTCCGCCAGCTGCTCGAACATTGTGATGAACTTCTCCTGGCTGTCACGAATGATGGAAAGCGCGATCGGTTCACTGTAAGATTGCGCCACATTGTTACGCGCCTGTAAGGCCGCAAGCCAAAGTTCTTCATCCTGGACCATCCGCGCCTGATACGCCAGCTTGATGACGCTCTTCGGCGAGCCGCTCTTATGCTCGCCATAGGCGCTCGCCTCCAACTGCTCCTTCATCGCCTTCCATGCCTGCTCAAAGCATATCTCGAAAAGCGACGCCATGCCCGCCGTCGCAATCGTATCATAGGGAGGATTCTTCCCCTCGATCTCCTTAAGATTCTGTAGCGCCTTGAAGAAATTCTCTGCCTTTTTCATAAAGCAAAACACCATCCCTCTGAATCTCTTCCAAAAGCTCCGGCTGCACAGAACCATCCAAGTTGACGACATCGAACATCAAAAGCGTCGGCAGCTCTTCGTCCACATCGAGCGAGAAGCGCACAACGTCGCCGCCTGCAACCGCGAGATCGACATCGCTGCGTTCCCAGTTGTCCCCGCGCGCCCGCGAGCCGAAGAGCACAACGCGCGATAAACCGTATCGAAGCGCCAAGCGCACGATACCCTCTTGGATGTGATTCGGCAGATTCATCAGAACTCCTCCCGCGCACCATCAGCCCTGCATGTATAAACTTTCAAGGCATATATCCTTACACCCTTACAGAAAGCTCACCGCTCAGTCCGCGCCTTCGTCTTGACCTCTCGGGATTTCATGGTAATATCGCTGCTTCCTGCTTCTCGGCGTTTCCGGCAAGGTCATGCGCAAGGCGCCTGAAAGAAGCAAGGGGGCTATGTATCGTCGCTGCACATACCCCACGGTGGCGATCCCCAAGAACGCCGCGATCTCCGCCCGCGTCCGCGGAGTCTCGCAAAAAGCCAGCAAATCCCGCTCAGAGGGGTCGACTGCTTCGCCCTTCGCTCCTTCCGACCGCCGCGCATTGAAAAACGTAACGATGAAAGCATTGCGCCTGTTTTCAAATTGCGGATCTGGCAATCCGAAAGTCCGCATCTCCCGATACATCGTCGGAATCCCCGAATTGCGGATCTCCGCCTCGGTAAGCGTCTCCGCCATAACAGCCAGCGCCGGATTGCGCAAATCCAACTGCGTCTTCCCCAACTGTTCGATCGTCATCCGCCCGTAAAGACTCCCCGGGCTATGAATCTCCAGCCGATCAGCAAACATATAAAGCTGGATCGGCGACCCTTCCGTATATCTGCTATAATCGCGATGAATCAGCGCATTGAGTACAGCTTCACGAATCGCGGTGACAGGATATTCCGTCCGATCGTAGCGAGCACCGGTCTTCCTATCGATGCTCACCTGCATCCTCATATTGCGGCGACAAAAAGTCAACGCCTCGGACAGCATCTCAGAAAGCGTCCCCTCCATGCGCTTATTATCCAAAAAGCGCGCATGATTTTCATCCGTCTCACCGATTTCTGTACCTGAAACGACGACTGCCGTAATGCCGTATTGTGCGAAAAACCCTTGTGGATATATGCCGAAATTCATCAAGGCCGCCAATGTCGGCTTGCCATCCCGCAGCACATGCAGCAACTCATAAGCACGCTCTTGAGGAACCTGTGCAAATCCCGGCCTCTCCCTGCGCCTCTCCTGCCAATACGCCTCAACGGCTTCCATATGCAGATCCTCGCGTCCGGCATTCTCTACTGCCCGCTCATCATCGTGCAAATGCTTGCGGAATGCCTCGAAACTGTAAAGCTCATATTCCGACATACAGAAATCGGCATCCCCGACCCGCACATAAGAGCCTTTCACCCGCCCCCTGCCTTTATAATAGCAAGGCCGCTCCGACAAGTCCAAGCCAGGAATCTCAGCGGCACAGACATCAAAGCCGTCCACCTCTGCCACCGTGAAAACAGCACGCACAGGAGGCTCCATCTGCAAGCATTGTTCCCCTACCTTTTTCTCCAAATCATGCAGATCGTACACACCGACCAGCGAGAATCCCCGCGACTCATCCACCCCGAAGAGCAAGATGCCGCCGCCATCCTGATTGGAAAAGCTGGATAAGGTATCATACAGATTGCGCGGGCACCCTTCGTGCGCACTCTTGACCTCCAACCCCTGCGTTTCCGTCTTCTTCTGCAAGACCCAGCGCGTCAGCGTCACCAGTTCTTCAACAATCATCTCACAAACCCTCCATTTACGAAAATGATAACAGAAGAACCCTGTTTTTACAAGAGCACTTATATAAATTCTATTATATTTTATAAATATCCGTAAAATATTGTAACAAATCCGCTCTTTCTATTATATTATACTCTATATTCTATCACATTTTATAAATCATTTTGCAAAAGATAACAAACTCACTCAATAAGGTAACAAGCAAGTATCAAATCAATTCTTCCCATCGCGCCGCAACTTCTTCATCGAGCGCTGCCAACATTGCAAAATACTTCCCTTTCACAGCCGCATAAATCACCTGCGCCGTTTGCTCGTTGTATGTATGTGCAGACAAATTCCTCTTTTCGAGCATATCGAGCCACGCTTCCGCCTCTTGCACCAGCCCCTGCTTCCAACCCTCGCGTATGCTGGCCCGCGGACTGCTGACCTCGATTCCCTCGTAGGAAAGCACCGCTTTCATCAGCTTCCATGCCAGCTCAAAGCAAAACTCGAAGCGTTGAATCGTCGCGTCGAGGTACAAATCATCCACGTCCGGCTCTTTTCGGAGCGCTGCCTGCAAGCGCTGCAACGCTCTATGATAGTCCTCCCACTTCAAGCAAATCTGTGCTTTTGTCATAAGCTGGTCACCATCCTCTCCTATTTCCAGCAGCAATCTCCCTTCAGCATCAATCGCCTGCCGCAATCTCTCATTCGCTTGGCGCTCATAATCGACAAGGTCGAACGTATACGGCAGGCCACTCTGCTCGAAAGCATCACACAAAAACCCGCACACTTCCGGCGCTCCCGCAAAGGCAAGATCAACGTCAGAAGTCGTCCGCGCCTCCCCCCGCGCTCGCGAACCGAAGAGCTTCACCCAGCGAAGCCGCGTCTTTTGCGCGTAGAAGATGCGATAAATCACTTTCCAATGCTCTGATGGCAGACCATACACGCCTCTCACCTCGACCGCAACATCTTCCCCATATTCTCCGCAATCTGCGCGTCCACATCATCTAAAAAGGCAAACCGCCTGCGATAGACGGCGCGCTTCCTCGTCGGCACTTCCTCCATCGTCTTTCGCATCTCGACGAGCGGAAGTTCATAGAAGCGTGCATCCGCCAGCACATGGCCGCCCGCTTCCTCCCAGAAAGCTCCGAAATCCGTCTTGAGTTTGCGATCACGACGGATATGATTGTTTGCGTAATAGCCCTCATTCGATACGGCATAGATGTGCTTAAGCCCCAAAGATCTTGCGACAGCCTGCGCCATATAGAGAATGAGATTCTTCGTGCGGTAGGCATGACACGCCTTCGTCACCTGCTTGACGACATCCTTGGCATTCTCCATATTCGGCCCCTGCATCGCGCCGATCCACATCGCCATCTCGCCATTCGGCGCTTTATTCAGCCAGAAGATGATCTGATAGAGCGCACTTTCTCCCAAGCGCAGCATGACGGAAAGAAGTCCCTCCTTGCGCTGTCCTGGAGAAAACATGAGAAACGCCGCAAACTCTTTTTCCATACACGACTCGCCACGCCAAAGAAGCATCTGCTCATGCCGATACAAGGCAAGCAAAACATGCTCGTCCAACACATCGCATAAAAATCCGATATGCGCCTCAACAAGCGCGGCGCGTTCCTTGAACGTAGACTTATGATAAAAAAATGCCCGCGTCGGCTGCTCATAAACGAACGGACACACATCCGCCACCTGCTGCAAGACTGCATCCCGATGGAAAAAATCATCAATCTGCCGCATCCGCGAGCGATTCGCCATCGCACGCGCACAAAACACCACGCAGCGACGCGCTTCGCGTGGGTTTGACATATTGTATATTTTCTTTCCTAATCTCCAAAAATTTTGCACAGCTTGTTCTCCTCATGATGCGAACAGCAACTGTTATCAGATGCCCTTATGCAAGGATAATTTTTCCAACCGTAACCATTGTAGACATAACGCAAGGAGTAACCAATATACTTTCATCACAAACGATCTTCCCAGATTATACTCGGTTAATCCTTGCAAAAAACTACCTAAAAAAACTGCTAAAAATACTAGGGCTGCAACACTTCGCATTTTTCTCCACGAAGCAACGCCATAGGAGAACCACGTCAACCAAAAAACCAACAAGGCTAATACTCCTATAATACCGCACTCAGCGAGCATATGCATAATATTATTATGTGCATGATCGAGATACGGTTCCTTTGCTTCAGGCAAAATATAGCCACCTTGATATTCCTCACGAAAACGTGAAAGCCCAACCCCCACAATAGGATGATCCTCAAACATATGAAAGGCACTTTTCCATAGAAGAAGCCTTTCCGAATTGCTCTGACACTGCATATCCCCGATCGTTGCAAGACGACCAGACAGGATCGGAGAAAAAGAAAAGATACCGCCGAAAACAAATACGGCGACCAACATCCCAAGGAGAAATCTCTTTTTTCTCTGTACTGCCATAAAACCTACCACAGTGCAGGAAACTGCAACAGCAATCCATGCACCGCGCGTCCCATTCAACAGTAAGGAGACAATCCCCAGAACTGTTAAAACTCCTAAAAAGAGCCGATATTTTTGCGTCACTTTTCCCGCCATACATAACAAAATCAATGCAGGAACAATCATCGACAAAAATCCGGCAGTCGTCATAGGTTCAGCAAAGCCATCAGCACGATAATTTTGCTGAACGATCCCTTCGTATAAGATCGCAACGCCATTAATAGCAAAAGAAGCTGCAACACACAAAGCAATGCGCAAAAGTCTCTCTTTCTCTCGGATCATTAAAAGCACAGCATAAAGCGGCAGCATGTGATACCCATAATAATCAACGACTTTGCCTACCTTCAAAGGATCGACCGAACACAGCGCCGAAAGTGCCGTAGCACATATTAAAAGCAGCAAAGCAATCGTCAGTCTCCTATCTGGCAACGCTAGACGCCAATCGTCTCGCTTGTTGATTATGCGCAAAAAAAATACTAAAACAAGTGGAACAAGAAAAATATTTCCTCCAGCAATCGTCAAATTACTAAACAAAGCGAAACCACAGAGCAAATAATATCCCCATTTGTCCAATTTGTCTACGCTGGGAAGACCTATGCAACTTTTCATTTTCCATCCCCCTGTATACACTATCGGGAATTAAAATTAATCCTTAGCAGTTTGAACCTCATTCTTTTATAATAGCTATAATTCGATGAACGAACTCTCTCGGACTATAAACGTCAGCTGCTTTCTGCAGTTCTGCTATATAGTGAAGGGATTCATCATCATACCCATTAACAAAAAGTTCCAATGTTTTACGTAACAACATAAGACTACCACTCGGGAAGAGCTTGCCGATGTCATACGCTGCAAAAACCTCGGGATTCATATCATCGCTCGTCACGACCGGCTTTTGAAAACCGATTGCCGTAAAGAGCATGCCGCCCCAGTGATAGCGATAGCGCGGCGCGGAATACGGCAGAAGGAGTGCATCCACCGAAGCGATGGCACGCTGCCACTCAGCGCCGATCAGTCCTCGATGCAAGAATCTAATACCGCCCTTGCCGCGATACTTCGCAATGATGCGCTCGAAATCTGCCGCGTCTTCGGGATGCATTGTCGCCCCCTGTACGAAAAGCTCGACCGGGCGCGTATAATGACCGCCGAGATACGCCTCCAAAAAGTCCTCCAACCGCTTTTCCCGCCGATACTGACCGAAGAATCCCAATACAAGCGGCTTCTTTCCTCCCGCTTCAGGCACATGAGAAGCAATCTGCAAAAATTCATCTGCTGGCGGCGGCATCCCCGGCTGCCATGCTATATCGCGCGGCACGAATGTCGGCGGATAGATCAGCCGCACATTCGCCCGCTTCTCGCCAAAAATGCTGTCGCCAAAAGAAAGTACCGTGGGTCGGATATTCAAGCAATCTGCGAGCGAATCCGCTTCCCGCAAGAACTTCGGCGCTTCCTTGGGATTGATGCCATGCAAAATGAAGAGCACAGGCACGGGCGACTTTCTGAGGACACTCCGTTTCAAAGCTCTGAGATAGCGATACGTCGAAGTCGGCACGATGAGCGCATCGACTTCTTCGCGCTTCGCCGCCTCGTAGAGCTGCCGATACCAGCGCAGGCGATGCAGCTCGCGCCGCACCGTGCGAACAAGCTTCCTGAATCCCGTCACTCCCGTATAAGAAACAACGCCGCCGCGAAGTTCCCGCACAGGCACATGATAGTCCATGGCAAAGCGAAAGCCCTCAGGCACATAGAAGCATACCTCATGCCCCAAGGCTTGAAGCTCTTCGACAAGAATGCGGTCAAAGTCCACCTCATGTCCACCCGGCGTCATGATGTTTTCAAAAATCCCGATGCGCATTATCTCCCCCCTTCCCATTCACACACTCATCCAACAATTCTTCCCACTCTGCCCAGATCACGGACGCCTTATACTTTCGCATGGATGCTCTTGCTGCTTTTCCCAATCTCACTCGCAACTCTTGATTTTCCATCAGTGTTTTCATGCTTTGCGCCAATCCGTTTGCACCATCTTCGGCAAGAAGACCATTGATGCCGTCTTGAATCAATTCATTCACAGAAACACCATTTTTATAACCAATCGCCGGAAGCCCCATGCTCATCGCTTCGGTCAAAGCTAAGCTAAAGCCTTCAAACGCACTGGGAAAAACAAATATATCCCCCGTCTGCAAAACCGAAGCAACATCATCTGTCGTTCCCTTAAAAAAGATCCGCTCGGACAATCTCTTGCGTCTTATCAATGCTTTCATCATCCACTGATACGACTTGTTCGAACCATCGCCCCAAATTTCCACGATCCAATGCGGAAAGGTATCTGCCAGCTTAGAAAATGCCTCGATCAGCAAATGCGGCCTTTTTATCTTTTTCACCAATCGTCCGATAAAGAGAATCTTATATTGCTCCTTCGCACGTGCCAACTCTGCTGCTTCTTCATACTGAGGCACAACATTGCCAACAACCGCGATCTTCATTTTAGGAAATCGTTTTTTTATCGGTTCCGCAAAAATCGGCAGCAAGACTTGACATGCTGCACTCTTCCCCAATGCTGGTATTTCTGCCTGTGGATAGATATGAAAAATATCCTCCGTAGTACCATGATTCATCGTGATTACAGGGATCTTTGTCTCTAAATCACAAAGGAACAACTTGCTGGCAGCTGGCTGAAACGAAATGATAATATCGGGGCTAAACTTATGCAAGATACTATTTGCTGATTTCAATAAATATTCCTCAACAAATTCATTATTCACCGCACGGGCTCTTTGAGTGCTGAAAGCTCGGATAATTTCCCGTTTAACTTTCAAACACTTTGGAAAAAGGATGTCCGTATCTTCGTAGTGCTGTAAATTATACAACTCAACACCATCATCCACAGGAAAAAACGGCTTGCCAATCTTATCATCGCAAAATACCATACCCACATCATGACCGCGCCGCTTCATCTCGTTCGCAAAGCTGCAATGCACCTTTGCCAAGCCTCCGGTATCATCCACCATATCCGATAGGTTTGCCAATAAGAGCTTCATGAGATTATCCGCCTCATTTCTTTTTTCAGCATCACAAACATTCTTCCAACCAACTGCTCCAGATGATTCTCTAAAGCTCCAACGGACATTCGTTCAAGCAACATATCACGCCAGCTTTTTTTACACAAGCACTTTGATTTTGACTCCTACCTTGACCATAAGTAGATTTTTCTTTGATTGCGTTCGGCGTATTCTCCAACTGCAAAAAGCGTCTTTGATAACCTCGCCTTTAAGTTCTATGAGATGCACATCCGGTTCCTCGATGATGCCAAAAGCGGATTCTTGGCTCAACATCAATATCTAGAGTTGGTTGAGCTTGAGCAGAAACAAAAGTTCTTTTTACTCCAACATCCCCAGCACACCTTCCACCACCCCCAACAAACTTCCGCCCTCATACCGCACGCCCCGCACACCTGCTCTTTTCGCACATTCCATATCGCTTTCACTGTCGCCGATGAGGACGGCACGCGTTCGGTCTATGTCATACTCTGCACAGGCGGCGTCGATCATGCCTGTGGCGGGCTTTCGGCAGCTGCAGTTTTTTGTGTACTCGGGAATCTTGCCGTCAATATGGTGCGGGCAATAGAAGAGGGCGTCCAAGTGTGCGCCCTCTTTTTTCAGTTCTTCATTCATCCAGTCATGTAGGCGGCGGACGTCCTCTTCCGGGTAGTAGCCGCGCGCCACGCCCGATTGATTCGTGACGACGATGGTGAGGATGCCGCACTCGTTGAGGCGGCGGATGGCGTTGGGCGCATCGGGCGTCCAGATGAAATCCTCAGGACGATGCAGGTAATGAATATCGACGTTCAGCGTGCCGTCACGGTCAAAGAATACAGCGGGGACGCCCTTATTCTTCATAGCGGAAGTAGCCTCCGTCCTCAAGGAAGTCGACGTATTCCTTGACGGCGGCGCGGAAGTCGTGGAAGCCTCCGTCGTAGCCAGCCTTCAGGAGCTGCTTCGGGTCGGCTTCAGTGAAGCTCTGATACTTGCCTTTGAGCACTTCGGGAAAATCGCGGTAGCCAATATATCCCTTGCCCAAGGCAGCGATGACGGCATCGGCGGCTTCGTTGTAGGTATGTGCCTTGCCCGTGCCGCAGTTGTAGATGCCGGACGGCCCTTTCTTTTCCCAGAACCAGAGGTTGACTTTGACGACATCTTTGACATAGATGAAGTCGCGGCGCTGCTCGCCGTCGTCGAAGCCGTCCGTGCCGCGGAAAAGACGCGCTTCGCCCGTTTCCTTAAGCTGGCGGTAGAGTTGGTAGAAGATTGACGCCATCTTGCCCTTGTGCTGTTCCTGCGGGCCGAATACGTTGAAATAGCGCAGACCGACGATCGGACTGCGGCTCTCGCGCATGACCTGACGCACATAGCGGTCGAAGGCGAGCTTGCTGTAAGCATAAGGATTCAGCGCATCCTCCGCCGCGTCGTTCTCGGTGAAGCCGTGGCGGCCTGCGCCATACGTTGAGGCGGACGAGGCGTAGAGGAACGGCACGCGGTGCAGCAGGCAAAAGTGCAGCAGCGTCTTCGAGTATTCGTAGTTGACCTTCATCATATAGTTGACATCGTATTCCATCGTATCGGAGCAAGCGCCCTCGTGAAAGACGGCGTCGATGTCGCTGCCGCCGAACTCGTCATCTTCGATGCTCTCCAAAAAGTCATCCTTGTGTCGGTAATCAATGAAATGAAGTCCGCGCAAGTTCTTGTAGTTCTCCCCATCCTTGAGGTCATCGACGATGAGGATGTCATTTCTGCCCTTGCGATTGAGTTCCTTGACGATATTGCTGCCGATGAACCCGGCGCCGCCTGTGACGATGATCATGAAGATCCCCTCTCTCTTTTCATGTAAGGCGCGTGCGAAATGCGCCCTTCAAACTCATGCTTCTTCGCGCGGCAGTTTCCGCAATTCTTCCTTCAACTCCTCGCGGCTCACGGCGTAGGTGCCGAGCTTTCTTACGACGACACTTGCGGCGAGGTTTGCAAGGAAGGCAGCGTCCCTGCCCTTGAGTCCGCCCGCAAGGCCTGCGGCGAGGACGGCGATGACCGTATCGCCCGCGCCCGATACATCGAAGACTTCCTGCGCTCGCGTCGGAATATGCACCTCTTCACCCTCGCGCACGAGCGTCACGCCGCTTTCCGAACGCGTCACGAGCACATTCTTGATGCGGTACTTGCGCATGATGTAATGGGCGGCCTTGAGCACCTCGGAATTCGTATTCTTGATGGGGTCGATGAGGATCTCGTTAATTTCCTTGACGTTCGGCGTGATGTAGTCTGCGCCGCGATACTTCGTCCAGTTCGCGCCCTTGGGGTCGATGATGACGGGAACGCCGTGCGCGTGCGCCGCTTCGATGATCGCCGTCGTCGTGACCTCGCTGCACGTTCCCTTCGCATAGTCGGAAACGACGATGGCGTCGATGCTCTCAGCGAGCTTGCAGCGCACGAAGGCGAGGAATTTGTCGATGTAGATCTTTTCAAGCGGCTCAGTGCTCTCAAAGTCGAGCCGCATCATCTGCTGATGTCCGCCGATGATGCGCATCTTCGTCGTCGTCGGGCGGTTCGTCGGCACGAGTCCCGCATGGTCGATGCCGTTTTCCACGAGCTTTTCTTTCAAGGAACGGCAATGGTAGTCCTCGCCGACAAAGCCCGCGAGAAGCGTGTCGCAGCCGAGGAGCGCGAGGTTGTGCGCAACGTTCGCCGCGCCGCCGAGCGTCTCCTTCTGGCGCGTGATGTGATTGATCGGCACGGGCGCTTCGGGCGAGATGCGCGTGACTTCGCCGTAGTAGTATTTGTCGAGCATGACGTCGCCTGTGACGAGAATCCTGCAGCGAGAAAGGCGCTCCTCGACGAGGGTGAGCATTTTTTCGATGTCCATAGAAAGCTCCCTTCCAACGAGATGATTTCTCTTATAATTCTACAACCTTGCAGCAATATTGTCCATCGTGCGCGGGGATATTGCCGACTTTATTTTCATACTCATGCAGAAGTTCCTCCGCATAGCGCAGCACTTCCTTGACGGGGATGTTCTTCATGCACGCCATATGTTCTGCCCCCGCTCTCGGACATTCGTGCTTGCCGCACGGATGGCAGGCTTCGGGCGTCTTGAGCAGGATGTCCTTGGCATCGTAGGGGTAAAACCCCGGCACGGGGCTTGCGCCGAACATCGTGACGATGGGCACGTTCATCGCGACGCCGACATGCATGGGGCCGGAATCCGTCGTGACGAAGAGCGCACACCGCTTGAGGAGCGCTGCAAGTTCTGCGAGCGTGACGCGCCCCGTGAAGGTCTGCAGCATCACATGATCGCCGTGGCGCATCTTGGCACGGCAGGCGCAAACGAGTTCTTCGTCCATCGGGCCGCCGAAGAAGGCGATGCCGTAACCTTTCTCCAGAAAATAGTCGGCGGTTTGTGCAAAATAGTCGTCAATCCAACGCTTCGTCTTCCAACTCGCGCCGATGTTCAAGGCGATGACCTTCGCTCCCGCAGGAAAGGCGTCCTGCCAGAGCTTTGCCGCGCTTTCTTCTGCGCCTTCGGGAAGCCACATCTCCAAGCCGCCATCGTCGATGCGCTCGATGCCGACGGCTTCTTGCAGCACGTCGAAGTGGGAATGGATCTGGTGCTTGATCGCCTTCTTGTTTTCCATGACCTTGTCGAAAAAGGCGGAAAAGAGGGGCTTTGCATAGCCGACGATGCGCCCTGCACCCGAGAAGGCGGCAAGCGCCGAAGCGCGTTCGTTGCGGTGCAGGTTGATGACGAGATCGAAATGCTCGCGGCGAACGCGGCGGATAAAGCGCAAAAAAGCGAGCGGATGATTATCCGCTCCCTTCTTGTCAAGCAAAAGACAGCCGTCGATATGCTTGTTGCAGACGACGAGATCGGCGAGCTTCTTGTCTGCGAGAAGCGTGATGCGCGCCTTCGGGAAGTTCGTGCGAAGCGTCCGGAGGACGGGCGTCACAAGCATGAGATCGCCGATGTGCATGAGGTTGATGACGAGGATGTTGTCGTAGTTTTTCTGCTGCATAAATGATTCCTTATGATGACTGGCGGCAGGCAAGAGATTTTTCTTTGCCTGTCATATTACCGTTTTCACCGTGCCAGAACCGCCCGAACCTTCGCCTTTACCTCCTCGACGGAGAGGATCGCGAGGCAGTCGAGTCCCTTGGGACATCTCCTCTTCCAGCACGCCTTGCAGGAGCGTGGAATCTCCATGGCGTTTTCCTGCTGTCCGTAAGGGCCGTTGCGGTTGGCGTCGGTCGGGCCCATGAGCATGACCGTCTTCGTGCCGAGTCCTGCGGCGAGGTGGACGGGGCCGGTGTCGCCGCCGAGGACGAGGTCGGCGCGCTTGAAGATGTGCGCAAGTTCCTTGAGGCTCGTTCGTCCGACGAGGTTGACGGGCGGCACCTCGGTGAGCGCCTCAATGTCGCACACGAGGCTTTCGTCGAGGCGACCGCCGCCGACGAGCACAGGGATGAGCTTCTCGCCGTAGAGCCAATCGGCGAGAACGGCGAAGTACTTGACGGGCCAGCGCTTGTTCGGCCAGTTCGCGCCGATGGCGAGAACGGCGAAGCGATGGTCTTCGCGCACGCCCTCGGCGGCAAGCAGAGCGTCCGCCGAAGCGGCTTCCGCAGGGGAGACGGCAACGGGAAAACGCACCTCATCAACGCGGCAGCCAAGGGCGCGCGCGACGTCGAGGTAGCGCTCGACGATGTGCCCCGAGGCGTGTGCCCCCTTGATAGGGTGGCTCACATAGGCAGAGCCTTCGCGCATGTTCGCCGTGCCGAGGCGCAGTTTCGCGCCTGACTGCGCGACGATCGCCGCCGACTTGAAGAGTCCCTGCAGGTCGAGCGCCGCATCGTACTTTCTCGCACGAAGCTCATGGCGGAAGGGGCGGAATTCTTCGAGGAAGCCGCGCACGGTGCGGAAACGCTTCTTTTCAAAGAGGATGATGTTGTCAATGAAGGGATTGCCCGCCAAGATGTCATACGCTGTCGGCTCGACGACCCACGTCAAATGCGCATCGGGAAACGTCTCCTTGATGGCATAGGAGACGGGAAGCGCATGGATGACGTCGCCGATGGCGCTGAGCTTGACGACGAGGATGTTTTTCATGCAGCTTCCCGCCTTTCTCCTGCAAGCCTGTTTCTATCTCTGATGAATCTTCTCAATGATCTTTGTCGTCGAACGCCCGGGCACGAGGTCGATGAAATGCACCTCACCGCCGTATTTTTCGACAATCTTCGCCTCAGGCAAAGTCTCGCGCGTGTAGTCGCCGCCCTTGGCGTAAACGGCAGGGCGCACCTTCTCTATGAGCGTTTCCGCCGTCGGCTCATCGAAGAGCACGACGTAGTCGACGGCGGCGAGCGCACCCACGACCACTGCACGGTCAAGCTCCGTGTTGACAGGGCGTGTCTCCCCTTTCAAGCGGCGCACGGAAGCGTCGGTATTGAGTCCGAGCACGAGGCAGTCTCCCAAGGCACGCGCCGCTTCCAAATAACGCACATGACCTGCATGCAGGATGTCGAAGCAACCGTTCGTGAAGACGACGCGCTGCCCCGCTTCGCGCAGCGTTGCGCAGAAGTCCTCGATCCTTTCCTTCGGTATCAGCATGTGAATCCCCCCAAGATCTTAGACGGAAAGCTCCCGTACCTTCCTCGTAAGTTCCGCTGCACTGACCGTCGCCGTGCCGAACTTCCGCACGGCGATACCTGAGGCGATGTTCGACAGCTGTGCCGCCGCGAGCGGCGAGGCGCCGCCCGCAAGCGCGAGGATGAACGCCGCGACGCACGTATCGCCCGCGCCCGAGACGTCGTAGACCTCGCTCTTGTCCGACACGGGAATCTCATGCCTTGCGCCGTCCGCAAGAAAGAGCATCATGCCCTTTTCGCCGCGCGTGATGAGCGCCCCCTTCGCGCCGAGTTCAGCGATAAGCTCGCGTGCCGCCTCTTCGAGCGCATCTTTCGTATCGAAGTGACGCTCGAAGGCGGCGGCAAGCTCTGCGTCGTTCTGTTTCACATAGTCGACGCCCGAGAAGGATCGCACGCTGTAGCGCGAATCAACGATCGTCGGGATGCCGCGCTCACGGCAGGCGGCAAGAAGGCGCTCGCGAATCCCCTGCGTAATCGTACCCGAGCCGTAGTCGCTCAAGACGACGGCATCGACGTGCGCCAACGCCTGCAAGAGCCGCTCTTCCAACTCCTCTGCCAGCGCAGAGGAAAGCGGCTCACGGCTCTCCTTGTCGATGCGCACGATCTGCTGGCTGACCGTTGCCCTGCCGCCCGCGATGACGCGCGTCTTAGAAATCGTCGGTCGTTCAGAAGTAGCCAGAAGTCCCGCCGTATCGACACCAGCATGAGAGAGCACCGAGGCGATCCCCGCACCGCCCGCATCTTCGCCCAAGATGCCGAAAGCGCATACCGCGCCGCCCAAGGTCGCGGCGTTGTGCGCGACGTTCGCCGCGCCGCCCGCGACGACACGCTCGCCCATCTCCTCCAAGACGAGCACAGGCGCCTCCCTCGAAATGCGCGAAATGCGCCCGTCGAGGTAGATGTCAGCCACCATATCGCCGAGGACGAGCACGCGCGCGCCCTTCATGCAGCCCACTGCCGATGCTGGATCATTTATCGATGCTGCCATTTCCACACTCCTTCGCTCACCACGGCGTGAAGTTCAGACGGACGCTCCAACTGTTGCGCTTCGCACGGTAGCGCGTAATGAGCTGCACGCAGTGCATGTCGTGATACCAGTAGTAGTCGACATCGCCCACGGTATGGCGATCGATGTCATACGCCGTGCCGCAGACGAAGCGATCGCGCTCCGTCAGCTGATAGCTGAGTCCCGCGTAGAGGGCTCGGCTGTAGTCCGAAACATTGTAATCAAAGAGCGAGTTCCCTGTATAAAGCTGTGCGTAGCTGTACCTGCCGTAAGTCGTCAGACGATCATTGAACTTCTTCACGAGTGTCGCCGACCAACTGAGGCCCGAGACTTTCGAATGATTGTACGATTCCTTCGTCACGGAATAGTCCGCCGCCAGGGAAAGCGACGCGCCGCCACCCAACGGAATCGGATCGTGGTAGACATTGATCTTTCCATAGGTGTGTGTACTCTTGATCCCGTCGTTGTACCAGCGTCCGTAGTCTGCTTCGATTCCCCAGCCGATTGGCGCATCCTTGAAATGGTAACCAAACTCGTAATGCAGGCTTGGCTCACTGCGAATCCACCTGTCATCGTTGTCCTGCCAATAGCCATACTGCAGGCTCAGCGTCCCATAGCGCCCTCCATAGCGAAGTTCCGCCCTGCCATGCACGCCTTCCTTCGTCGATACCAAGAGCGTCGGGATAAAGTCTAGACGATTCGCTACAGGAAACGCGAAATCCTGCTCGATAATGAGCCCGTCCGACTTCGTGTAGCGCACCGAAGGGAAAGGCGGCATATCCTTATGATCTGGTCGGATGTCCGCCGTATACTTGTCGCGATGACCGACGCGCGTCTTCTTGAGCCAAAAATCGCTGTTGTAGAAGATGATCTTGTCGTTCGGATAAATCTCAATGCGCTCGGCACTCACGCTGTAGTCTGGCGTCTTCGCATGGCATTTCGTCGCGCGTCCCTCGTGGATGATGACCTTGTCGGGATAGACCTCGATGCGCTTGCCTGAGACGTACTGATGGTTAACCTTTCCCGAAGCATCCTCGATCTTGCCGATGCCCGTGCCGTAGTTGTAGGAGAGCTTCCAGCCACGAACATCCACTTGCGCCATGTCCGGCGTCACCTGCAGGATGTGCGCCTCGTTCTCGACGACCACGTCCTGCGTGAGAGCGTTTCCCTTGATCTCATCGGAAAGCACGCGGCGATTGTCGATCTCCGTGACCTTCACACTGCCGCGCGCGAAAAACTCGCCCGTCACCTGGTCATAAAACAGTTCGTCGCCCTCGAAAGCCGTGGGCAGAGGCTTCAGGTGGTCTTCCATGGGCTGGCGCAGATGCGCCTGCATCGCTGCCGTATCTCGGACGAGCTGTTCCTGCGCTTCCGACAGGCGATTCTCCCTTGCCGCACGCCGCTCGTTTTCGATGTAGTCGAGGACATCCGCCGCCGTATCTGTCGACGAATGGTACTCCGCAAACGCCGCCGAAGGCAGACAGGATGCCGCAAAGGCTACGGTCAAAAGGACAATTCTTCGAGGGAAAACGCACCGAACCATCATCTTCATGAAATTTCCTCTCACTTTTCCGTCGTCGGTATCGCATAGAGGACGGTCTCATCCTGCGTCTGGATGAAGAGCTCCGTCCCTTCCGGCAATTCGATATTCTTCCCCTTGACGAACGCGCCACCGATGATGCCAATCGGCCCTAAGAGCAACATACCCGCAACACTCGCGCCGGCAGCCATGGCGTAGCTCTTCATCTCCTGCTTCGATTCCTCGCCGACGAACGTCTTTACCTCAGTGCCGTCCATCGCCTTCGTCGTATGGAAGTCTACATCGATCTCCGCATCGCGGCCGAAGTTGCGCGCCTGCGTGACCTTTTTCACTGTGCCCACGCCTGGCTGCCCCTTGGCGAATACGAGCATACCACCCTGCACGACATCCTCCGCGACCTTGTAGCGGATGGTATCTCCCGCCTTGAGGTTCTTCGCGTTGACCTCCTGCGTCAAGGCGATCTTGAGCACCGTGTTCTTCGGCACGGTCACCTGCTCAAGCGGCACGCTGTAGCCGCCAAAAGCCGCCGTTCCGAGATCTTGGATGCGCTTCTTGTAAGTGCCTGCGCTCGTCTTTCCTGCGACCGCCATCTCCATCTCCGTCACGCGCTTATCCACCGCCTTGGGGCTGACTTCGTGCATGAGTCCCCATTCGACGGCATTGAGCTGCGTCAAGAGGCCGGGTCCTGTCGTGTTGTCGTAGATGTCATCGTAGACGATATTGACACGGTCGAGCATGGAGCCTTTGTTGTGTTTTCCAAGATAGTCCTTCTCCAAATGATTGATGCGGTCGAGGAACGCGCCCGTCTGCTCTGCGCCCCACGTTTCCGTCTCAACGGCGGCGAGTTTTCCCTGCACCGTCTCCTCTGCGGCGCTCGCCATACCGACCTGCGTCACAAAAAGCGCGGCGCAAAGAGCCGTGCTCATGATTTTTTTCAAGAACATGGAAGTTCCTCCTTTATGACAGCCATGAATTTCCATACGAAATAGAATTTCTCTTATGCCTTATTCTGCAAACAGCGGGGAAATCCTCCCTTAAAAGTCCACTAAACTCGCATAAGCGCGTATTCCTCTGTCGAAAGACGATCGACACATCCCCTTGCATTTTCCCATCCGCTATGCTATCGTAGGGGAGCGAAGATGATATCCTCAAGGAATCGTACTTCGCTGTATTTACCGTGCAGGTGCGAGCGACGCCCGCCCTGTTTTATGTCCTGCCACAAATGAATACCGCAGCGGTAAACATCTGCTTAGATCCCTCGGGACTGAGACAGCAAGGTTTCGCACAAGATTACAGCGCACACGGTACATAGCCGTGATGGTTCTGCATGCATTTCGGCCTTTCTGTCTTTTGGCAGGAAGGCTTTTTTGATGGGAGGAATCCATTTGCAAAACATCGGCCGCTTCATCGTCAAGAACATGGTCTGGCTCGTCGTTCTCGTCGGCGCGGCGGGTGCGGTCTTTCCTGCGTCGCTCTCTTGGATTGCGCCGCAGGTGCCGCTTCTCCTGGGGATCGTCATGTTCGGCATGGGCATGACGATCGAGTTCAAAGACTTTCGCCACCTGGCGCGCCACCCGTGGGATGTGGGCATCGGCGTACTCGCGCAGTTTACCATCATGCCGCTCGTCGCCTATCTCCTTACCCAAGCGTTTTCCCTGCCGCCCGATCTTGCCGTCGGTGTGATTCTCGTCGGCACCTGCCCGGGAGGCACGGCGTCAAACGTCATCACCTACCTTGCCAAAGGCGACGTAGCCCTGTCGGTCACCATGACTATGGCGACGACGCTTCTCGCCCCCTTCGTCACACCGTTTCTGACGCTCCTCTTAGCGGGTGAAGAGATCGCTGTCAACGCTCCCGCGATGATGCTCTCCATCGCCGAAATGGTGCTTCTGCCCGTCCTCTTAGGCGCGGCACTCAATCATTTCTTCCGCCGTCGTGTCGCGTACGCGCTGACGGTTCTGCCGCTCATCTCCACCCTGCTCGTCGCCCTCTTGGTCGGTGTCGTCGTCTCCATGAGCGCACCGCGCCTCGCCGAAGTCGGGACGCTCGTCGCCCTCGCCGTCGTCCTGCACAACGGATTCGGCCTCGCACTCGGCTACGCACTCGCCAGGCTGCTTGGACTTTCTGCACCGAAACGACGCGCCATCGGCATCGAAGTCGGCATGCAGAACTCCGGCATGGCGGCATCGCTCGCGCTCCTCTACTTCAATCCCGCCGCCGCGATTCCCGCAGCGCTCTTCAGCGTCTGGCACAATATCTCCGGCTCGCTTGCGGCGAACTGGTTCACGCGCCATGATGCAGACGAAAGCAAGATTTCCGCCGATGTTTCTCTCTGACAAGCCACAGGAGGCAATCTGATGAAAATCCTGACCACACCGAAAGAACTCCAATCCTATGCGCAAAGCGTCAAGAACGCAAAGGAAACGATCGCCCTCGTACCAACGATGGGAGCGCTCCACGCAGGCCACCTCTCACTCGTCGAAGCGGCGCGAAAGAGCGCCGACCGCGTCATCGTTTCCATCTTTGTCAACCCCGTGCAGTTCGGTCCGAACGAGGACTTCGCGGCCTACCCGCGCACCTTTGAAGCCGATGCGGAGAAGCTCGACGCTGCGGGCGTCGACGCCGTCTTTCACCCCGCCCCCGAGGCGATGTACCCCGCAGGCTATGCGACCTATGTCGAGGTCACGGGCACGCTCACGGAAAAACTTTGCGGTGCAAAGCGTCCCGGGCACTTTCGCGGCGTGGCGACCGTCGTCTTGAGGCTCCTCTTGCTCTCGCACGCAGACCGGGCTTTCTTCGGACAAAAGGACGCGCAGCAGGTCGCCGTCCTGCGCCGCATGGCCGCCGACCTCGGCGTCACGACCGAGATCGTCATGGCGCCCATCGTGCGCGAAGCATCGGGCCTTGCGCTCAGCTCGCGCAACACCTACTTATCGCCCGATGAACGCACCGCCGCCCGCGTCCTCTCGCGCAGCCTGCGAGAAGCACGCGATGTCTACGAAACAGGCGAAAAGCGTACGAAAGTACTCAAGGAGATCACCGCCGTTGAGCTTTCCAAAGAACCCTTGGCAAAGATCGACTATGTAGAGCTTTACTCCTTTCCGGAGCTTGAAGAAATCGAGACAATCGAGGCGCGCGCGCTCCTCGCCGTCGCCGTATACATCGGCAAGACGCGTCTCATCGACAATATCATCTTGGGGGAAGAAACATGCTGCTGAACTTGATGAAATCCAAAATCCATTGTGCGACCGTCACGGAAGCAAATCTCGCCTACATGGGCAGCATCACCATCGATGAAGCGCTCATGGAGGCAGCGCACATCCTGCCGCACGAACGCGTGCAAGTCGTCAACAACAACAACGGCGCACGCCTCGAAACGTATGTCATCAAGGGCGCACGCGGCTCCGGCGTCGTATGCCTGAACGGAGCTGCCGCACGCTGCGTGCAGCCCGGCGATATCGTCATCATCATGTCATACGCCATGATGACCGAAGAAGAAGCGCGCGCCCACACCCCCATCGTCGTCATACTCGACGAAAAGAATCAGCAGAAAGAATTGCGCGGCGCAGAAGAGCACGGCACGATTGCATAGAGAATGACGGCTGCATGCCGCACTTTCTGAGCAGAAAACTCCCTGCGAGGACAAGTTTTCCATCGCAGGGAGTTTTTTCTCTTTCAAAGCCTTTACAAATCAAGGTAAGTTATGATACCATAAAATTCGTTATTTTATATGTACTATTGTCCTTTGTCAATGGAGGGAATTTTATGGAAAATCTAATACCTCTTCTCAATTCCATCGATTCGGTGCTTTGGGGACCGCCTCTCATCACCCTGCTCGTGGGGACGGGCATCTTCCTTACCGTACGCCTGCGTCTCCTGCAGGTCGTGCACCTGCCGCTCGCACTCTCCTTAATCTTCCGCGCAAGGAATCGCGGCGAGGGCGACGTGTCGAGCTTCAAGGCTCTGTGCGTCGCGCTCGCCGCGACCGTCGGCACGGGCAACATCGTCGGCGTTGCGACAGCGGTCAAGGCGGGCGGCCCGGGCGCGATCTTCTGGATGTGGATGGCGGCCTTCTTCGGCATGGCGACGAAGTACGCCGAAGGACTGCTCGCCATCAAGTACCGCACGACGGACAGTCACGGCGACATCGCGGGCGGCCCGATGTTCTACATCGAAAAAGGTCTCGGGCGCTCGTGGCGTCCCATGGCAATCTTTTTCGCGTGTGCCTGCGTGCTCGTCGCCTTCTTCGGCATCGGCACCTTCCCGCAGGTCAACGCCATCGTCGACAGCGTCGAGATCTCGTTCGGTGTGCCGCGCTGGGCGACGGACTTCGCCATCACGGCGCTCATCGCCGCCATCACGCTCGGCGGACTCAAGAGCATCGCGCGCGTCGCCGCCGCCATCGTTCCCTTCATGGCGCTTTCCTACATCGCGCTTTCTCTCGTCCTCATCGTCATGAACATCGACGCCTTGCCGCACGCCATCGCCCTCATCCTGCAGAGCGCTTTCACGGGCGAGGCGGCCGTCGGCGGCTTCGCCGGCTCGACCATCATGATGGCAATGCAGAACGGCATCGCGCGCGGCGTCTTCTCGAACGAATCGGGACTCGGCTCCGCGCCCATTGCGTCGGCCGCCTCGAAGACGAAGCGTCCAGCTGAGCAGGGCCTGATCTCCATGACGGGCACCTTCATCGACACGATCATCATCTGCACGATGACAGGGCTAGCTCTCGTCCTGACGGGCGTCTGGTCGGGGGATACGGCGGGCGCCGCCATGACGAGCGCCGCCTTCTCGGTAAACTACGGCGCAATCGGCAGCCACCTTCTGACGATCGCCCTCGTGCTCTTCGCATTCACGACGATCCTCGGCTGGAACTACTACGGCGAACGCGCAATTATCTACCTCTTCGAGCGCAAGGGCGTGCTGCCGTATCGCCTGATTTTCATCGCACTCGTCGCCTCGGGCGCATTCTTGAAGCTCGAAGCGATCTGGATCCTCGCCGACATCGTGAACGGTCTCATGGCGATTCCGAACCTCATCGCGCTCCTCCTGCTCTCAGGCGTCATCGTGCGCGAAACGAAGCTCTACATGGAATACGTCAAGCGCCATTCGAGAATCAAGCACTCGTAAAGATCGAACCGAACCAAGAAGCGCCCTCGTGATACCAAAAAGAATGGTATCATGAGGGCGCTTCTTGGTTTTTGCAAAATCAGAAGATCAGATGCGCGACGACGTAGCCTACGCAGCAGCCGGAGATGACGCCGATGAGACCGGGGATCATGAAGCTGTGGTTCAGCAGATACTTTCCGATGCGCGTCGTACCCGAGCGGTCGAAGCCGATGCACGCAAGATCCGACGGATACGTGGGCAGGAAGAAGTAACCATAGCACGCAGAGATGAACGACATGATGAGCACGGGATCGACGCCGACGTTGAGCGCCATCGGCACGACGATAGCAATGGCCGCCGCCTGCGAGTTGACAAGCTTCGACGTGAAGAAGGCTATGATGGCATAGGCCCACGGATACGCCTGCACGGTCGTGCCGAGGAACTCCTTGAGGAGCGCCATGTGTGCGCTGAAGTACGTGTTCGCCATCCAGGCGACGCCGTAGACGGAGAGCAGCGCGACCATGCCCGAGCGGAAGACCTGGCTGTTGCCGACTTCTTTCGCCTTCACCTTGCAGAAAACGAGGATGGCGGCGGCGATCAGGAGCATGATCATCTGGATGACCTCGGTCATGTCGATCGCCTTCATCTCGCCGAGCTTATCGGGAAAGTGCGGCAGAAGATCGGGATCGTTGCCAAGGATCGCGATGACGAGGATGCCGAAGAAGAAGATGAACATCGCATGGTAATACGAGCGCGGCAGTTCCTGCCCCTGCAGACTCTCCGAGTCGCCGTAGACATACTCCTTGTTCTTCGGATTCTTGATGAACTCTTGAAACGCCTCGTCCTTTTCCAGATCCTTGCCGCGGTGATAGCTCCAGAGCGCCGCGCAGATGACGCCCGTCAACGTCGCCGGGATCGTCACGCCGAGCACCTGCAGCACCGAGACGTGGTGCCCCGCCTGCGCCATGAAGGCGATGATGGAAACGACCGCGACGGAAACGGGCGAGCCGCATATTCCCATCTGCGCCGCGACGGAAGAAACCGCCATGGGGCGCTCGGGGCGGATGCCCTGCTTGATCGCCACGTCGTAGATGATGGGGAACATCGTGTAGACGACATGCCCCGTGCCGCAGAGCACCGTCAGAAGCCACGTCGTGACGGGTGCGAAGATCGTGACCTGCTTCGGGTTGTTGCGCAGGAGCTTCTCCGCGTACTTGAGCATGACCGTGAGGCCGCCCGAAGTCTGCAAAAAGCCCGCGCATGTGACAACTGCGAGAATCGTCAGCATGACGGAGATCGGCGGCACGCCCGGCTGGTAGCCGAAGACGAAGGTGTAGACGGCAAGTCCGATGCCGCTGATGACGGCAAGCCCGATGCCGCCGTGATGCACGCCAAAGAGCAGACAGCCGAGCATCACGAGAAAACCGAGAACCATTTCCATAAAGATTCCTCCTAAAATCCCACGGGAGCGGTGCAAGAAGACGCCTTCCCAAACAGCCTTGATCGGAGAAACCAAAATCCTTCCCTCCGTATGGAATTTCAGAAGCCTTGCCGATCATATAACACGATTATAATACAATAATCGTATACAGGCAACAAAAAAGGGCGCGAAAGCGCCCTGAAGAGGAAGATTTTTCCTCAATACTTGCGATGTTCCTTCACATAGTCGACGGGACGGCTCCAATCGACGTGGACGTCCGTAGCTTCCCAAAGACGCGTCAGAGCTGTCTTGAAGCTCTCGACATCGGCCGTCGGGTCGATCATTTCCTTGCTGAAATCGCGCAGATTCTCGTGCGGCACGCCAATCTCATGCTTCTCGGCCAGATATTTTTCCACAGCGCAACGGCCGTCCTCATCATCCAAGACGACGGTCGCCGCCTTCTTTTCCGCATCATATTCGATGTAGCCGAGATCCTTCTTGTACTGAATCGCTACGCTGTAAGTCGTTGACACGCTTTATCACCTTTCCTTATCTTCGTTTTTCCGCTATACTATATATACGATAGAAAATCCGCCGGCTCAGCGGCAATGTTCTCTCCATCAACACAAAGAAGGTGCTCTTCATGTATTCCGAATACCTCATGCTGCTCCTGATCCTCGCCCTCGGCATCATCGGTCACAATACGACGGTCGCCTATGCCGTCATCATCGTGCTCGTTCTGAAGCTTCTCGGACTGACGGCAATGCTCGACATCCTTTCCGTCAATGGGCTGAACTGGGGCATCGTACTCCTTTTGGCTGCCATCCTCGTGCCGATTGCGACAGGCGACGTGACCATCGCCAACATGATCGATGCCTTCAAGAGTCCCCTGGGCATAGCCGCCATCGTCTGTGGTGTTCTCGCTGCCATGGCGGGCGGCGGCGGCGTCGAGCTGCTGAAAAATGATCCGCACATCGTCGCCGCACTCATCATCGGCACGATCATCGGCGTGTGCTTCTTCAAGGGTGTCGCCGTCGGGCCTCTGATCGCGGGCGGCATGACCTACGCACTAATGAAGCTTTTCGCCTCTATCAAATAGCTCGCTCACCTCAGCCAAGCTGCATCCCGGCACATTCTCACTACCTAAATCATACGGCTTTCATTCCAGCAATTTGCGCATCGCCTTGGCATTTTCCTTGGCGGTGCGCTTCTTGTCGTAGAGGGCGACCGCCTTGTCCTGTTCTGCCTCATCCTTTGCGAGCACAAGCTCGACGCGCTCGCCGAGGATGCGTTTCGCCTGGCGTAGCACAAGCTCCATTGAGGAATCACTCGCAACGATCACATACGTTCGCGCGAGGTCGCTGTGCGCCGCGTGCAGGAGTTCCGCTACCGACGGGCATTCCTCGCGCCTGCCCGGCACGATGACGTTCGCGCCGAGTTCCGTCAAGCGCAGGCCGCGCGCTGCATCCGACGCGACGGCGAGGAGCGCGACGGGCAGCAGCGACTCATAGTCCGCCGTCAAGGCATGCGCCTCCGCCATGTCTGTCACACGGAACGACTGCAGCTTGCCCCAGCCGATCGCCTGCTCGACGACGGCGCCCGGATGATCGGTGTGCACATGGACGAGCAGGGAGCGCTCATCGTGCACAACGGCGACGAAGCGGCAATCCTCCTGCAGGCGATGCTCGACGTCACGCGCACGCGCCTTGCTTCCGACGATACGAAACGTCACGCAGTACGGGCGCACGAGGTCGCGGCGCGGGTCGGGAATCGAAAGCCGATCTTCTCCCATACCGAGCGACAGGCTCACAGCCGGCGAGACGAAGTGCCCATCGAGTCCCTTCATACAACCCTGCAAAAACGTCTGCATGACGAGCGCACCCGGCTCTTCGCGCTTTTCCTCCGCCAGAGCCTTCCGTCCCTCGTCAATCGCCGTCTGCAGGATCTCTGCGATCGGAAGGTTTGCGCGCACCGCATGGTACGCGCCCTTCGCCACTGCCTTGGCGGCGGCGACAAGCACCGTTTCCACTGTCGGAGGCAGTACGCGCTGCGCGTAGAGAATGCCGTACTGGAACGCCTTGCCGAATTCTGACGAAGTCGCGTCATTCTTTCCCGACAGCCCCTTCGCGATGCCGCGCAGGAGCTGTGCGAGCACGACGCCCGACGTACCTCGCGCGCCGAGCACCGCCGCACTCGCTACACGCCTCGCAAGGCCACCGATGCTCTCATCTTTCACGTCGACGAGCGGCATGACCGCCGCGCCCATCGTGCGCAGCACATGCGTACCCGGAAGCGCTGAGCGCTCCCCCTGCCTCTTTCTTGAAAGCGCGTCAATGCCCTCATATTCCAGAAGAAACTCCCCGTAAGCGCCGCTCAACATGCGTTTGAAATCGCTTCCCGTAATGACTTCTCGATTGCCCGTCATAGGATCCCTTCTCTCCATTTAAATAATTTGTAGAAAATTTCCTGCAAGAAACAGGATTCTTTTATAGTATTCGCGAAATAAGAGAATTAACCTTCTATAAAACTTCAATAAATCCATTTCCGCAATTAATTTACCATGAAAGTCCAAGAAGTCAAGCCCAGAGGGCGCAGACTGATTGGCTCTTTCATGTAAGGGCGGCGCACAACGTCCACGAAGCGGACGTTGTGCGTGCAGTTTAGCGCGAAAGGCGCAGGAGAAGCACTGGCAAATGCCTGCGCCGTGCGGAAGCGAGAAGAGCAAAGGAGTCATTCGATGCCTAGAACAAGAAAGACCTCGGCGAAAACAAAAGAACTGAAAGGCCTCGCCACGGAAGCCATTGTTTCCGAAGCCGCCTCAGGCGAGAGCATCCCTCCAAGCGAAACGGAAACTGCGGGGACGCAGACCTCTGCACTCTCCGCACCGGATGCGGCAAAGACACGAGAAGAAACCGCTGCCAATGCAAACGATACGGCAGCGATCGTCGCAAAGGACGAAGCGAACAACGCTGCAAATGAAGCGCCTATCGATACGGTAAAACCCGCCGCCAAGAAGCGCGGCAGGAAGCCCGCCGCCAAGACGACGAGGAGCACGCGCGCCAAGAGCACGAAAGCCGCCGCCAAGAAGACGACGAAGCGCACCGCCAAAAAGAATACTGCCGAAACCACGACTGCAGGAACGAAGAAGAAGCCGCACGGCGAGCCGATCTTCGCGCTCGACATCGGCACGCGCAGCATCATCGGCATCGTCGCTGAAAAACTCGACAACGAGCAGATGCGCATCCTCGCGACTGTGCGCCGCGAGCACAAGACGCGCGCCATGCTCGACGGCCAGATTCACGACGTGCCGCAAGTCGCCGACCTCATCCGCGAGGTCAAGCGCGAGCTGGAAAAGACGACAGGGCCTTTGAAGTCCGCCTCCGTCGCCGCTGCTGGCCGCGCCCTCTACACCATGACCGCTGAAGCCTCCGTCGAGATCAACGGCGTCATCACCGACGAGCAGCAGCGCGCCCTCGACTTCTCAGGCGTGCAGGCAGCGCAGGCGAAACTCGCCAGTTCCAAGGACATCGAAGACCCTGGCCGCTACTACTGTGTCGGCTACAGCACGATCCAGTACACGCTCGACGACATCCCCTTGAAGAGCCTCGTCGGTCAGCGCGGCAAGATCGCCAAAGCGACCGTCATCGCCACCTTCCTGCCACGCCAGGTCATCGACTCCATGCAGTCGGCTCTGCGGGACGTCGGTCTTGAGATGCACGCGCTTACCTTGGAGCCGATCGCCGCCATCAATGTCCTCATTCCGCCGACGATGCGCCACCTGAACCTCGTGCTCGTCGACATCGGCGCAGGCACGTCCGACGTCGCCATCACGAAGAACGGCTCCATCATCGCCTATGGCATGGTGCCTCTGGCAGGCGACGAGATCACCGAGGCCATCAGCCAGCGCTACCTTCTCGACTTCAACGTGGCAGAAGAAGTCAAACGCAACGCCTCTGCTGGGCGAGAATCAAAATTCACCGATATCCTCGGCACGGAATACGACCTCGGTCCCTCCGATGTCATCGGACCGATCATGCCGAACATCCAGAACCTCGCCGACTCCATCGCACGTCAGGTGCTCGAACTCAACGGCGACTCGCCGCAGGCCGTCATGCTCGTCGGCGGCGGCTCGCAGACACCAGGCCTTGCCGCGCTCGTCGCCAAGGCACTCTCCGTGCCCGAGAATCGCGTCGCCGTGCGCCATCCTGAAAGTGTCATCGGCGTCGAGGCCATCCCGGAAGAACTGCAGACGCCCGATGCCGTCACACCCCTCGGCATCCTGAAGATCGCCTCGATCAACCTGCTGCACTTCCTCTCCGTCTACGTCAACGAGCAGGAGATCAACCTCTTCAACTTCCGTGACCTCACCGTCTCCGACGCACTTTTGAATGCGGGCATCCAACTCAAGAAATACAACGGCCGTCCCGGCCTCGGCCTCATGGTCACGGTCAACGGCGAGAAGAAATTCTTCCCCGGCTCACTTCCTTCCATGGCGATCCTGAAACTCGACGGTGAGGACACGACGCTCGACACACTCGTTAAGGCGGGCTGCCGCATCACCGTCGCGCACGGCAAGGACGGCGAGACGCCCGAAGTGCGCCTCACCGACGTCCTACAAATCGAGCCGGACTTCCCGCTGGAAATCAACGGCAAGGAGACGCACATCCACCAGGCCGCCTACGTCAACGGCGAAGCCGCCAAGCCCGATCGACTGCTCGCCGACAACGACATCGTCGAGAGCAAGGAACCGCGTACCTTGGGCGAGGCTCTGAAAGCCGCCGGCTACCCACCGACGGGCCGCAAGATCCGCTACACGCTCAACGACAACAACGCGCAGTACGTCGTATCGCCCGAAATCCTGCTGAACGACGCACCCGCGACGATCTCCGAGCCGATTCACGAAGGCGATCGCATCGAATATCAAATGACAGCAGAGCCGAAACTCAGCGACGTGCTCGACATCTCGCGCCTGCAGTCCGCCGTCACCATCACCTACAACGATCAGGAATACGAGATCCCCTCCGCCTCCCTGGAACTTGAGGTCAACGGTCACAAGGCGTCGCCCGGCACCTACCTCGAAGACGGCAGCGTCGTCTACTACAGAATTTCCGAAAAAAAGGCAACGACCGTCAACGAAGCTCTGCTCGCTGTCGGCTTTGAGCCGCCGCCAGCCACGAGCCGCGTCAGCGTCTCCATCTTCGTCAACCGCCGTCCCGTCGTCTTCACCGACCCCATCAAGAACGGCGACCGCCTCGACATCGTCATCAAGCCCCTGCCTGCACCTACAACTCCCGCGAGCTTCAGCAACACCCCAAGCACAGCCGCGCAGTCGTAAAGCGGCGCGCAGTCCGCACGCGGCGAACCCCTCTGAAACTCCCCCTTGCCACGCCTATCAATCTGTGATACAATACTTTGCGTAGCGTTCGCGGGCATAGTTCATCGGTAGAATACGAGCTTCCCAAGCTCGGGAGGTGGGTTCGATTCCCATTGCCCGCTCCATGCGAGTACCTAGAGCTGTCGGAAACGGCAGCTCTTTTTGTATAGAACTCGCACACTAAAATGCAGGCTTTGTGATCATTCCGCACCGCATTTGCCAGAACCCAACCAAGCCTCAAAAAGGAGCAACCCAATGAAGCAGACAGAAGTTCCGGCATCGTCTCGTGATGCCAAGCATTTTTACTGGAAGCTCTTTTCTTCCACCTTCGTCATCAGCGCCGTCACCATCGGCGGCGGCTTCGTCATCATCCCGCTGTTGAAGGCAAAGTACGTCGACGAATACGGTTGGATTGACGACAAAGAGGCTCTCGACATGGTCGCCATCGCGCAGTCCATGCCGGGCATCGTCGCCGTCAATGCCTGCATCATCCTCGGCTACCGCATGGCGGGACTCGCAGGCTCCTTGACGGCGCTCCTCGCGACGGTGCTGCCGCCCCTCATCACGCTTTCTGTCATCGCTCGCTGCTACGACGCTTTTGCCAGCAATCCGACAGTGCAGCTCGCATTGAAAGGTATGCAGTGCGGCGCGACAGCTCTCATCCTAAAGGTCGCCATCGACCTCTTCATCAAGCAGGCGAAGACGCGCCTCCTGCTGCCCATGGCGATCATCCTCGCTACCTTCGTCGCCAACGTGTTCTTCGATGTCAACATCATGCTGCTCGTCATCATCGACGGCATCATCGGCCTCGTCCTCATGCAGGACAGGAAATTCGGCTGAGGGGGCGCAATCATGATCTATCTTCAGCTCTTCTTCGAGTTTGCCAAGGTCAGCATCTTCTGCGTCGGCGGCGGCTACGCTTCCATGCCGCTCATTCAAGCCGCCGTCGTCGATGAGCGCGGCTGGCTGACACTCGCACAGTTCATCGACATCTTCACGATCTCACAGATGACGCCCGGCCCCATCGGCATCAACGCTGCAACCTTCGCAGGCATGACGGTCGCGGGCACTGGGGGCGCCGTGGCAGCGACGGCAGGCTTCGCCTTTCCGTCGCTGATCCTCGGCATCGCGCTCGCCAAGCTCTTCTTCAAGTATGGCGACATCGGCTCGATCCGCGGCATCTTGAACGGCCTGCGCCCCGCCGTCATCGCTCTCATTTGCGGCGCGGCGATCGACTTCATCCTGCTCGCCGTCTGGAACACAGAGAGCCTTCCCACAAGCTTTGATGCAACCGAATGGAGCAGCATCGTCATCATCGCTTTCGCCCTGATCGCCATGCACTATAAATATGGCGTCATCACGATCCTCGCCGCCTCCGGCGTACTCGGCGTGCTCTTTGGCATATTGAAGAACGGCGGCATGTAGTCAACCATAAGAAAAGGCACTCGCCGTACCGAGCGAGTGCTTTTTCTTATGGACTCTTCCAGTCTAGTCAAATTTCCTATCGTAGAGCAACGCCGCGATCAGGACGACGAAGCACGAACCGGCATTGTGCACGAGCGCGCCCGTCGTAGGATTGAGCTCCTGCATGAGCGACAGGACGATGGCGGCGAAATTGATGCACATCGATAGCGTGATGCTGAGCTTGATCGTCGTCGCCGTGGCATTAGCGAGGCGCTTGAGGTAGGTCACCTCGCCAACATCGTCGCGCATCAGCGCTATGTCGGCGGCTTCGACGGCGATGTCGCTTCCCATCGCGCCCATAGCCGCGCTGACGTCAGCACACTTCAAAGCGGGTGCGTCGTTCACGCCATCGCCAATCATCAGAACTTTGCGCCCCTTTTCCTGCAGTTTCCTGACATGTGCGACCTTATCTTCGGGCAGAAGCCCCGCATGAACCTCGTCGATTCCGACTTGGCTCGCAAAGTAGGCGGCGGCTTCCTTGTTGTCGCCCGTCAGGAGCACGGTGCGCACATCCATAGCGTGCAGGCGCTCGACCATCGCCTTCGCCTCGGGGCGCAGCGTATCGGAGAGGGCGAGCGCACCGATGCACCGCTCCCCTTCCGCCGCGAGCACGAGCGCCTTGCCTTCGGCGCGCAGACGCTCCAAAGCTTCACGCATCGGCGCTTCCAACATGACACCGTTTTCCGCGAGGTAGCTCTCGCTGCCGCATAAGAGTTTTCGCCCTGTGACCTTTGCAGAGACGCCCCTGCCCGCCGTCATGCGAAAATCTTCCGACGGCGCAAGCACGATGTCCTGCGCCTTCGCATGGGCGACGATCGCCTTGCCCAGCGGATGCTCGCTCCTCGCCTCAGCGGAGGCGACGATTTGGAGCAATTCCTCTTCTTTGACAGTTTCAGCAAAGGGCAGGACATCGCTGACGGAAAGTTTGCCACAGGTCAATGTGCCCGTCTTGTCGAAGGCGATCGTATCGACCTTGCCCATCTTTTCCAAGGTCTCGCCCGATTTGATGATGACGCCGCGCTTCGTCGCCTGACCGATCGCCGCCATGATCGCCGTGGGCGTCGCTAAGACGAGAGCGCACGGACAGAAGACGACCATCAGCGTGACGGCAATGATGATGTTCGCCGTCACAGCATAGGCGCCGACGGCGAGCACGAGCACGATGGGCACGAGCCAACTCGCCCAGCGGTCGGCGATGCGCTGCATCGGCGCCTGCTTCTCCTCGGCTTCCTGCACCATGCGGATGAGCCTTTGCAGAGAACTCGATTCGCCGACCTCCTTCACTTCGACATCGACCGAGCCGAAGCAGTTGAGCGTGCCGCAGAAGACCTCTTCGCCCATGCCCTTGTCGACAGGCAAGGATTCGCCCGTCATGACGGACTGATCGACGGAAGTCTCGCCTGCGAGAATCGTGCCGTCCACGGGAATCCGTTCGCCGGGCAGGATGCGCAGCACATCGCCGCGCACGATCTCTTCGAGCGCGATCATTTCCTCCATGCCGTCTCGGATTCTCCGGCCCTGCGTCGGCGAAAGCGCGAGGAGATTCTTCAGACCTTTCTTCGCACGCTCCGTAATCGCCTCTTCAAGAAGTGCGCCGAGCGCCATGATGAAGGCGACCTCGCCCGCCGCGAAGAGATCACCGATGGCGATTGCCGCAAACATCGCCATCGAGATCAGAAGCGCCGATGAGATCTTGCTGATGCCGCGATTGTAAATGATGCGCCAAACGGACAGATAGAGCAGCGGAATGCCGCAGATGACGACCGTAACCCATGCGGGGTCGAACGGCAAAATCTGCATGGGCGCCGCTTCCGCGCCGAACTCCTCCATCACATGCGGCACGAGATCGAGCAGCAGGAACGCTGCCGCCACGAGCGTCATGGAAAGGCTCGCGAGAAAATCGTTGAGCTTCTTGAGAAGCGCCGCCGCACTTTGCAGTCTGGAGCAGCCATAGCCGCTTGGCTGCAAAGGTTTCTTTCCCTGCACCGCATTCGCCTCTGCCATAAAGATCCCCCATTTCCTTATTCCTTGACAAGGTGACATCCTCTTTCGTACAATAAATGCAATAAAGAACATAGTGTTCTTTATTATTCTAAGCAAACGTCCGCAAGAAAACAACGGATGATTGAAGCACCGCGTTTCTTACGGAACATCTCGATAGATTTGTACGGCGAGGGGGATTTATGGACAGACGACAGAAAAAGACGAGGGCGGCGATCTTTGCCGCTTTCAGCGAGCTTGCAGCGAAGAAGCGCTACAACAAGATCACGGTGCAGGAGATCATCGACAGCGCCGACATCGGACGCACGACTTTCTACGCGCACTTTGAGACGAAGGACGATCTCCTCAAGGCTCTGTGCGAGGAGCTTTTTGGTCACATCGTCGGCAGCGCGATGGACCGCACGCACACGCACGGGCTGTACTCGGACAGCGATGCGCCCCACTCCGTTTTCCTGCACCTCCTGCAGCATCTCGAAGAGAACGACAGCAATATCCTCGGACTGCTGTCGTCCGCGAGCAGCGACATCTTCCTGCGCTACTTCAAGGACAGCTTGAAGGAGCTCGTGCGCCTGCACATCGTCGCGCATGGAAGGGAAAATCCTGCCGTGCCGCAGGATTTCCTCGTCAACCACATCACGGGCAGCTTCGTCGAAATGGTACTGTGGTGGATCAAGGGCGGCCGGAAGATGAAGCCCGAAGATCTTGACCGCTGCTTTCGCGCCGTGATCGAGCCGATTCTCTAGCATGAAGGACGCAAGTATCACTGGCTAGAAGAGATTTTTAATGCTATAATGACAGAAAGAAGGTGAGTTCGTGCAAAAAGAGGAACAGACTTCAGAAAAAGATCATACACTTCCTTACCAAAATCCAATCTACGACCAACACGCCAAACGTCTACTTTCACAAAGAGCCATCATGGCGCGCCTTCTCAAACGAACCGTACCAGAATTTGAAAAAGTCTCCATTTCCGACATCGCCGAAAAATACATCGAAGGCACGCCGCAAATCAGTGAGATTCCTATCGACCGAGATAAGACGAATACGGTGAGAAAAACTCCTAAAGAAATCTTTGGCGATGCCACGGAAAACGTCGCCATCACCGAAGGTTGGATTCGCTTCGACATCTTATTTCGCGCACGCGTCCCAAAATCAGGAGAATTGATCACATTGATCGTCAACGTCGAGGCGCAGAGAACACAGCGTAGGTCGAAACTCGGCTACGCACTTTTACGTCGTGCCATTTACTATGCCAGTCGCTTGATTTCCTCACAAAAGGAAACCGAATTTACTGGGTCTTCCTACGATGATATCAAGAAAGTTTACAGCATCTGGCTCTGCATGGATTCCCCCAACGGCAAAAGCGCCATCAATCGCTACGAACTGAATGAACATCACATTCTTCACTGCCATAAGGAAAATCGCGTCGACTATGACTTGATAAGCATCATCACGATCCATCTTGGAGACGAGCAGCAGCTAAACGAGGATTGGCTCATCCGTTTTCTAAAAATCCTATTCAAGGATACAAAGACGTCTCCATCAGAAAAGAAGAACCTACTAAAAAATGAATTCGATCTTGATACGACTACAGATATAGAAGAGGAGTTGAAGACGATGTGCAACCTGAGTACAGGCATCTATGAGCGGGGCATGGAACGCGGTATGGAGCGCGGTATGGAGCGCGGCATAGAAAAAAATCGCTTGGAGACAGCACTTTCTATGCTCAAAGAAAATCTTCCCCTCGATATGATTGCCCGAATTACAAACCTATCACTGGACAAGATCAAATCCTTGCAAAAAGAACATTCGATACATTGACAGCCTGCGCCCCTTTTGCTAAAATGGTACAGCAAGTCACGGAGAGGTGTCCGAGCGGTTTATGGAGCCGGTCTTGAAAACCGGTGATGCAGCGATGCACCGTGGGTTCGAATCCCACCCTCTCCGCCATGATGAAATAAACGACGCATAGATAAAAAGACGGGGCATGAATCTTCGGATTCATGCCCCGTCTTTTTTGAGGTTGCTTACTTGTCGTAGGATGTCTTTGTCGCATCGAGACGCGCGATGGCGCGGCGCAGAGCTGCTTCGGCACGCTGGAGGTCGATCTCCTTCGATGCCGAGGCGCTGCGGAACGCCTCGATGCGTTCCTTGGCGCGCCGGTAAGCGCGCTGGGCGCGGTTGATATCGATATCGATCGGCTCTTCGGCGGCCGAGGCGAGCACCGTGATCTTTTCGGGCTGCACTTCCATGAAGCCCCCGGAGACAGCGATGAGTTCTTCGCGGTCGGGGAACTTCACATGCATGGCATGGGGCAGCAGTCCCGTGACAAGCGGCGCGTGATGTGGCAGGATGCCGAGTTCGCCGCCCGTCGAGCGCACGATGAGCATGGCGATGTCGTCGCTGTAGACAACTCGGTCGGGGGAGACAATTTCGAGCTTGATGGAAGCCACGAATCATCCCTCCTTTTTGATCTTGTCCGCTTTTTCGATGACCTCGTCGATGTTGCCGACCATGTAGAACGCGTTCTCGGGCAGATCGTCGTACTTGCCTTCGAGAATTTCCTTGAAGCCGCGGATCGTTTCCTTCAGCGGCACATACTTGCCGGGCGAGCCCGTGAAGACTTCGGCGACGGCAAACGGCTGCGACAGGAAGCGCTGGATCTTACGCGCACGCGCAACGGTGAGCTTGTCCTCGTCGGAAAGCTCTTCCATGCCGAGGATCGCGATAATGTCCTGCAGTTCCTTGTACTTCTGAAGCACCGCCTGCACGCCGCGCGCGACTTCGTAGTGATCCTCGCCGATGACGTTCGGGTCGAGGATGCGCGATGTGGAATCCAAAGGATCGACGGCGGGATAGATGCCGAGCTCGGCGATCTGGCGCGAAAGAACGGTCGTCGCATCGAGATGCGTGAACGTCGCTGCAGGCGCCGGGTCCGTCAAGTCGTCGGCAGGCACATAGACCGCTTGCACGGACGTGATCGAGCCTTTCTTCGTCGAGGTGATGCGCTCCTGCAGAGCGCCGACGTCCGTCGTCAATGTTGGCTGATAGCCGACGGCGGAAGGCATGCGGCCAAGAAGAGCCGAAACCTCGGAACCCGCCTGAATGAAACGGAAAATATTGTCGATGAAGAGCAGCACGTCCTGCCCCTGCACATCGCGGAAGTATTCCGCCATGGTAAGCCCCGTCAGAGCGACGCGCATACGCGCTCCCGGCGGCTCGTTCATCTGACCGTAGACGAGTGCCGTCTTGTCGATGACGCCCGACTCCGTCATTTCTGACCAGAGGTCATTTCCTTCACGCGTACGCTCGCCGACGCCGGCGAATACGGAGTAGCCGCCGTGCTCGGTCGCGATGTTATGGATAAGCTCCATGATGAGAACCGTCTTGCCGACGCCCGCGCCGCCGAAGAGACCGATCTTCCCGCCGCGCGAGTACGGGGCGATGAGGTCGACGACTTTGATACCCGTCTCAAGGATCTGCGTCGACGTCTCCTGCTCATCGAATGTCGGCGCCGGACGATGGATCGGCCACGACTCCTTGTTGCCGACGGGAGCGGGATTGTGGTCGACCGTGCGGCCGAGCACGTTGAAGACGCGCCCGAGGCACGCATCGCCGACGGGCACCTTGATCGGCGCGCCCGTGTCTTCGGCTTCCATGCCGCGCATGAGACCGTCCGTCGAGCTCATGGCGATGCAGCGTGTGACGCTGTCGCCGAGATGCTGCATGACTTCGACGACGAGGTCGATGTCGAGGTCTTCCACCTTACCCTGGATCGTAATGGCATTGAGGATGGCCGGCAGCTCTCCCGCTGGAAATTCGATATCTACGACAGGTCCGATGACCTGTACCACTTTACCTTTAGCCAATGCTAAACCTCCTTACTTCAAGGCTTCCGCACCGCCCACGATCTCGGTGATCTCGCGGGTTATGCCAGCCTGACGCACTTTGTTGTAGTGCAGGTCGAGCTTACGGATGAGTTCCTCGGCGTTGTCCGTCGCGTTGCTCATCGCGTTCATGCGGGAGCTGAGTTCGCTCGCGGCGGACTGCAAGAGCGCCGCGTACACCGTCGTCACGAGGTACTGCGGCAACAGGAAGCCCAGGACTTCCTCCGCCGACGGCTCGTAGAAGTACTCCGCATGAGGGCCTTCCTTCGCCTCGCCGAGCCCTCTAAAGGGCAGGAGCTGCATCGTTTCCGGCACACAGCTGATCGACGAGATGAAGCGCGTGTAGACCATGTGGATCTCCTTGATGCCGCCTTCGGTGAAGCGATTCGTAAGATCTTGGGCGATCGTGCGCGCTTCTTCGTAAGTCGGACGCTCGCTGATGCCGATGTAGGATTCCGCGACATCGAAGCCTCTGTGCTTGAAATGATCGCGCGCCTTGCGGCCCACGGTCACAAGCGTCGTCTTCGACTTGTCTTCAACGAGACTCGCGACGAGCTTGAATACGTTGCTCGAATAAGCACCCGCAAGCCCTTTGTCAGCGGCACAGACGAGATAGAGCGTCTTGCCGTCCGGATGCGTCTCCAACAGCGGATGGCTGAAATCGCCGGCATTCGCCGCGATGTCCTTGACCACCTGGACCATCTTCTCTGCGTAGGGGCGGTTGTTCGTCGCCGCATCCTTGGCACGGCGCAGCCTTGAGGTCGCGATCATATTCATAGCGTTCGTGATCTGCTGGATGCTTTTTACGCTCTTGATCCTTCGGCGTATATCCTGCAAGCTAGCCAAAATGAATCACCTCGCTATTATTCTTTGACCCTGTAAGAAATCGTCTCCTTGAACTCCTCGATGCACTTCTTGATCTCGGCTTCCAAAGCATCGTCGAGCTTCTTCTGCTCAGCGACTTTCTTGCCGACATCGGCATGGCTTGCGTGCATGAACTTGATGAAGTCCTCCTGGAACTTGACGACTTTCTCGACGGGGATGTCCGCGAGGAAGCCGCGCACCGCCGTGAAGAGCACGAGCACCTGATCCTCGACGGCGAGCGGCGTGTACTGCGGCTGCTTCAAAGTCTCGACCATGCGTGCGCCGCGATCGAGCTGCTCCTTCGTCGCCTTGTCGAGGTCGGAACCGAACTGCGCGAAAGCAGCGAGCTCACGGTACTGTGCAAGGTCGAGGCGCAAGGTGCCCGCGACCTGCTTCATCGCCTTGATCTGCGCCGAGCCGCCGACGCGCGAGACGGAGAGGCCGACGTTGATAGCCGGGCGGATGCCCGAGTAGAACGCGTCGGTTTCGAGCATGATCTGACCGTCTGTGATCGAGATGACGTTCGTCGGAATGTATGCCGAGAGGTCGCCTGCCAGCGTCTCAATGACAGGCAGAGCCGTGATGGAGCCTGCGCCAAGCTCATCGGAGAGCTTCGCCGCGCGCTCTAGAAGGCGCGAGTGCAGGTAGAACACGTCGCCCGGATAGGCTTCACGCCCCGGCGGACGGCGCAGCAGAAGCGACATCGCGCGGTAAGCGGCGGCATGCTTCGTCAGATCGTCGTAAACGCAGAGTGCATGGCCGCCCTTGTACATGAAGTACTCCGCCATGGCGACGCCCGCGTACGGCGCAAGGTACTGCAAGGGAGCGCTGTCCGCCGCCGTCGCAGCGACGACGATGGAATATTCCATCGCGCCGGCATCTTCGAGCGTCTTGACGACGCGTGCGACCGTCGACGCTTTCTGGCCGATGGCAACATAGACGCAGATGCAGTTCTGTCCCTTCTGGTTGAGGATCGTATCGACGGCGATCGCCGTCTTGCCCGTGCCGCGGTCGCCGATGATGAGCTCGCGCTGGCCGCGGCCGATCGGCACGAGGCCGTCGATCGCCTTGAGGCCTGTCTGCAGCGGCTCATGGACGGACTTTCTGTCCGCGATGCCCGGCGCGGAGAACTCGACGGCGCGATGCTCTGCCGCCTGAATGGGTCCCTTGCCGTCGATCGGACGCCCGAGAGCGTCGACGACGCGGCCGACCATGTTCTCGCCGACCGGCACCTGCATGATCTTCTTCGTGCGCTTGACCGTCGCACCTTCCTTGATTTCCGTGTCGCCGCCCAAGATAACGGCGCCGACGTCGTCCTGATCGAGGTTCAGGGCAAGACCGTATACATCATTGCCGAAATCGAGCAGCTCGCCTGCCATGGCTTTCGTGAGGCCGTGGATATGGGCGATGCCGTCACCGATCTCGATAACAGTGCCGACATCATCGACGTTCAGATCGACGTTGTAGTTCTTGATCTGGTCTTTGATGATGGCCGTTATTTCTTCCGGATTCATTTTCATCTTATGCTGTCACCCCAATTTCTCACTTGTTCGCCAGTATCTCGGCGCGCAGTGCTGCAAGTCTGCCCTGTACGCTGCCGTCGATGCGCTTGTCGCCGATCTGGGCGATCGCACCGCCGATGATGGCGGCGTCGATGTGCTTCCTGAGCTTCACGCTGCGCCCCGTCGCCTTTTCGAGCTTTTCGGCAAGAAGCTTTTCCAGCGCTCCCGTCAACGGATGCGCCGTCGTGATGTCCGCGACGACGATGCCCTGCGCCTCGTTGGAAAAATCTTGATACTGAGCATCTATGACCTCCAGAAGGTCCATGCGATGCTTGTCGATCAAGAGCATGATGAAGTTCTCAATATCCGAGGAGAGTTCGCCCGAGAAAATCTTCTTGAACAGCGATTTCTTTGCTTCAGGCGGCACCTGCGGATTCGTTGCGAAGCCTCGGAGCATCGGCTCATCGAATACGGCGCGCGTCACGCCCGTGAGTTCTTCGCCGTACTCCTTGAGTTTCTTCTCATCCGCGGCAATCTCGAAAATGGCGCGCGAATACTTTTTCGCCAGTTGCAGATTCAGCATGAGAGATCACCAAGCTTTTCGTTGCCGAGTCGATCGGCGAACTCGGCGATGAGGCTCTCGTTCGCCTTCTCGTCGAGGTTCTTCGCGATGACCTTGCTCGCCGCCGCCATCGAAAGGGCAACGACCTCGGCGCGAAGCGTCTCCGCTGCCGCGCGGCGCTCGCGCTCGATCTCCTCCGCCGCAGACTTCTTCATCTGCTCAATATCGCGCTTCGTCTTCACGACGCTCTCATCGCGCTCTTCCGCCGCCTGACGCGAAGCGGAGTCGATGATGCTTTGCGCCTTGACGCGGGCGCTCGCGAGCTGATCCTCGTATTCCTTCTTGAGGGCTTCGGCCTTTTCCACGTCCTCGTCCGCTTTGGCGAGGCTCATTTCGATCTTCTTCTGACGCTCCTGGAGCATGTTGACGATCGGCTTATAGGCAAAGGCGCGAAGCAGCACGACAAGAATCAGGAAGTTCAGGATCTGAGCCGCAAGGGTCCAATTTATATCGATCAATTTGCTGTACCCCCTTTTCTGTGATAGAGAGAATTTATGCTCTCCTTATTTCGTCAGAAGCGGGTTCGCATAGAGCATGATCAGGGCAACAACCGTCGCGATGATCGCCATAGCCTCGATCAGACCGACGGAAATCAGCGTGTTCGTGAAGAGGGTATTCTTCGCCTCTGGCTGACGCGTGATGCCTTCGATGAAACGAGCCGTGACAAGACCGTCGCCGATGCCGGCGCCGATCGCGGCAAGACCCATCGTAATACCTGCGCCAATCAAAGCGGCTGCTACCATAATCGCGTTTTCCATGAAAAATTTCCTCCTTAAAATACAATACAAAAACAGAAAGGAACCATCCCTGTCACTTTCAATGCTCCCCGCCTGCGCGGATGGCTTCCGCCGCATCAAGCAGAGCACCGCCCTCGCTCATGGCGTTGACGCCGTGTCCATGATCTTCTCCCTCACTTGCATGGAAAGAATTTGACAGGTACGCTATCGAAAGCATTGTAAAAATGACGGCCTGCACCATACCGATGAAGATACTGAAAGCAAGCCAGAGGACGGACGGCACAGGCATCCAAATCGGCAAGAGCTTCAGCAGGATGATGATGAGTATCTCGCCTGCAAGGATGTTGCCGAATAGACGAAAGGCCAGAGTAATGGGCTTCGCTAATTCCTCAATGATATTAAGGATGACGAAGACGGGTGTTGGCTGAAAGAAGTGCTTGATGTACTTCATGCCTCCCATATAGAGGCCCAGGCCATGCACCAAGGCGACGACAAAGAGCGCAAGCCCCAACGTGGTGTTCAAGTCATTCGTCGGCGACGCCATCTTCGGCACGAGGCCGATCCAGTTGGAAACCAAGAGAAACATGAACAAGGTGATGATCATTGGCGCGAGCCAGCGACCTTTCGGTCCGAGCGTCGCATCCATCTGCTCATGCAGCCACACGACGACCATCTCCAGCACATTCTGCCAGCCCGAGGGAATGAGCTGCAAATTGCGCGTCGCGAGAATCGCGATGAGAAGGACGACCGCCATGGTGATCCATGTCATGATCAAGGTTTCCTCATTGAAGGTCATGCCGGCGAACTGAATAACTTCGCGAACACCGATTTCATGCATGTTTAACTACCTCCCTTTCGGATAAATCTCGGAGAGGGCCGAAAAGCATCTCCCCGGAAAGCGCGGATTCAGTCCGCCTTTCCCTTATCGGTCTTTTTCGAGTGCGAGCAGCATGATGTGGAGCATCGTCACGACGTAGCATAGGGCAAAGCCCGAAACCACAGTGAAGAACACCTCGGTCGAGATCTGCACAGCAGCCCAGAACACGATAAAAATCGTGACGAGCCGCAGAACGAATCCCTGCTGCATCTCGCGCTTGGCGCGTTCGGCGGTCAGCGTCGTGCTCCGCCATGTGCGCCATACGAGATTCCACAGACAGACTGCCGCCGCCAGATAGCCGATGAGCCATGCGCCAATGAGACCCGCGCGTCCGCTGGCGGCGAACGAAACGAGCGCCATGAGCGCAAAGCCAAGAAGCCATGCAGCGAGCCGCTTCGCATATACCGATAAGACTTCCCTCACATATTCCTCCTTCGGCAAAAAAGCGCCGTGGTGCGAATATCATTGTAAGAAATCGCTGAACATCTCAGCATTCCCAAACCGCCGCATCATTTTCTTTAAGGAACCACTGATAAATTCAGTGTTTCCTTAAAAAAACCTTTGCAGCTATTTTACTGTTTCGACAAAAGAAGCCATTCCCCTGCCGAAAACAAGCGGAAATCGCCATAAAATTAAAGAATGATAAAATAGTTAAAAATAGACAGCAATTATATAAACAATATCTATCTTTTTATAAATAAATAATCAATATAAATTATAGCAAAGTTCATAAATTCATCTTGTCAATATTCGCAGCAGAGACTCACCTTGGCTTCTCTCTTTGCAGCGACGAAATGGCAAGCATTTTCCGCTATACGAAAGCACGACGTTATACCTATGTATCGCAGAAAAGAGAGATACACTTAAGCATCTTTTAAGTTTTCTTGAAAAATTTTCTTATTTCTATATTCCTTCATGCACCGCGCGAAAACTGCCCGCGACATCGTCAGCGCATACGGCGCACGCGCCGATAGACGGAAAAGAGGGCGAGCGGAAACCCCACGAGGATTCCCGCAAAGATTCCCTTGTGTCCCAAAGAGAAGGCCTCATCCACCAGGCTCCCCGCGTACATGCAAACGCCGAGAACGGCGCAGAAGAAGATACCGATGCCACTCAAAAAGATGTAGGCATCGAGCGCTTGACGGAACGCACCTTTTTCCTTCGGCGATGTTTGCCGTTCCATCAGCAAGCAGAGAAGATGTCGGGCTTTTCATGGGAAAGACCCGCATGGTAGAGAATCGCCTGAATGATACGGCGCGCGGCCTCACCGTCTCCGTAAGGATTGCAGGCGCCGCTCATGCGCTGGTAAGCAGCGTCGTCGGTCAGAAGTTCTTTCGCTTCTCGATAGACGTGCTCCTTATCCGTACCGACGAGACGCACCGTCCCCGCTTCCACGGCTTCGGGCCGCTCCGTCGTATTGCGCAGCACGAGCACTGGCTTGCCTAGCGCCGGCGCCTCCTCCTGCACCCCCCCTGAATCCGTAAGAATGAGGTGCGACCGCGCCATAAGGTTTGCGAACGGCTCGTAGTCCAATGGATCGATGAGGTGGACGCGATCAAGGCCGCCGAGTTCTTCGCGGGCGACTTCGCGCACCTTAGGATTCTTGTGCATAGGGAATACCGCTTCAATGTCGGAAAATTCCTCGACAAGCTCCTTGAGCGCCTTATAGACGTGGCGCATCGGCTCGCCGAGATTCTCACGCCGATGCGTCGTCACGAGCACGATGCGCCGCCCTCCGCCGCCGAGGCCGTCGAGCAGCGCATCGTCGAAGGAAAAATCCTCACGCACCGTCTGCTGCAGGGCGTCGATGACCGTATTGCCCGTGACGAAGATGCGGTTTTCATTCACGCCCTCGCGCAGAAGATTCGCCTTTGCCGTCATCGTCGGCGCAAAATGGAGGTCGGCGATCGCTCCCGTGAGCTTGCGGTTCATCTCCTCGGGAAACGGTGAATACTTATCCTGCGTGCGAAGCCCCGCCTCCACATGGCCGACTGCCGTCTGATGATAGTAAGACGCCAAAGCACCTGCAAACGTCGTCGTCGTGTCGCCATGCACGAGTACGATGTCGGGCTTCTCCTTCGTGAGAACGCCATCGAGTCCAAGGAGAGCCTTCGACGTGATGTCGAAGAGCGTCTGTCCCTGCGCCATGATGTCGAGATCGTAGTCGGGCGTGATGGAAAAGAGCGAAAGCACCTGGTCGAGCATCTCGCGATGCTGCGCCGTCACGGCGACGAGCGGCGTTATCTCTGCCTCATGTTTCTTGAGTTCGAGCACGATCGGCGCCATCTTGATCGCCTCGGGGCGCGTGCCGAAAACCGTCATGACCTTGATCTTCTTCATAGGTTTGTTCTCCTTTTCCCTCACTGGAACGAACGCGTGGAAAGTGTGGCAAAAACTCCGCCCCGCATCAATGCGTCTGGGCGGAATCGTTCATGCGGAAGATGCCGAGCTTCTTCGCGCCGAAGAGCACGGAGACGACGACTCCGGCGAAGATGAGGAGCGCGATGCCGCCCGAAACCTCCGTCAAAGCGACGGCGCTGAGACCCAAGAGGGCACTTATAATGTACATTAAGAGCACCGCCTGACGCTGCGTAAAGCCGAGGTCGAGCAGGCGATGATGCAGATGTCCCTTGTCCGGCTTGAAGATCGGCACGCCGCCGCGATAGCGGCGCACGATGGCAAATGTCGTGTCCATGATGGGGAGCCCGAGCGCGAGAATCGGCACGATGAGAGCGATCGTCGCCGCGCTCTTGACAGCGCCGATGACGGAGATGCCCGCGAGCATGAAACCGAGGAACATGCTACCCGTGTCACCCATAAAGATCTTCGCCGGATTGAAGTTGTAGAAAAGGAAGCCAATGGCAGCTCCCGCAAGCGCCGCCGTCAGCACGGCAACGAGCGCATAGCCCTGCTGCAGGGCAACGAGACAGATGGTCACAGACGCGATGGTGGCGACGCCCGCCGCCAAGCCGTCGAGGCCGTCGATGAGATTCACGGTATTCGTCAGACCGACGATCCAAAAGATCGTCGCGGGTATAGCAAGATACTCTAGGTAAAGATAATCGCCGAACGGATCGGTGATGAAGTCAATGCGCACATCGAAAGCGACGAGCACGCAGGCACAGACGATCTGCCCAAGGAGCTTGACCTTCGCGGGCAGATTCTTGTAGTCATCGATGAGTCCCAGAAGCACGATGAGAGAGCCGCCCGTCATGAGTCCTGCCAGTTCAGTCAAAACCTCATCCGAAAGCTCCCCGTAGACCATAAAGCTGAGCATCGCGGCCATAAAGGCGATGTAGATGCCGACTCCGCCAATGCGCGGTACCGGCTTCTTATGAACCTTACGCGCGTCCGGCGCATCGAGCGCCCCCGTTTTTTTCGCAAAAAAAATGACCGCCGGCGTCACGGCAACCGCGACAACCATGGCGACGAGGAACGCCAAAACGTGATTCGGCATGGAAAACAGCACCCCTTTTATATACCCGCAGGACGCCTCCAAAAGCGTCACCGTTTCTTTTCAACAGCCACTCCACTTTTTCATGAACCATTGTATCATGAAAGCCCAAGAAGTCAAGCCCGCAGGGCGCAGGCTGATTGAAAAGCCCGCCGGCGCGAAGCACCGGCGGGCAGTCAAACACAGAACAAAAAACTTAATTTCCCGGCTCGATCAAGGCGTACTTGCCGTCCGTGCGGCGATAAACGACGTTGATCTCCTCCGACTCAGCGTTACGGAACACGAAGAAGTTGTGGTTCAAGAGGTTCATCTGCATGATTGCCTCCTGTACATCCATAGGCTTCACGACGAAGCGCTTCGTCTTCACGAGCGGGAACTCGCCTTCCTCCTCCTGTACGGGAATCGCACCCATCTGCTGGACGGCCTCTTCTTTGAAACCGCCGCCGCGGAAACGCTTGGCAAGGCGCGTCTTCTGCTTGCGGATCTGACGCTCAAGCTTCTCGACGACGAGATCGATGGAGGTGTACATATCCATCGTGGCCTCCTCGCCCCGGAGCAGAACACCACCCGGGATGGGCACAGTGACTTCGACAATATGGCGTCCTTTGGAAACCGTGAGGAGCACCGAGATTTCGCCCACCTCGTCAAAATACTTCGTGATTTTGCCGACACGCTTCTCGACATAGTCCTTGAGCGATGGGGTGATCTCAATGTTTTTCCCTCGTACCGTGAATGTGGCCATAGTGACATGTCCCCTTTCCTGTATCTTCTGCTGTATATATTCTCTCTCCGCTCGCAAAACCCTTCTTTTGGAAAAGAATGTTTCTGAAAATTTTCACGAGGGTCATCCAATGCGTTTTCACTGGCTGCCCCTCCGCTCCACGTGCCGGCCTTCGATTTGTCTTTCAGCGACTCGTTCCCCTCGCTTGAAAACAAAAGAACCGGCTCCAAACGGAGCCGGTCTTTGCCAAACTTCAGAAAACGCGTGGTTCAATCAACGTTCTCTGAGGGAACACGATATGCTTTCGCGCAGCTTACGCCGTCTTCACGACATTGGAAGCCTGCGGGCCGCGTGCGCCTTCGACGATCTCGAATTCTACGCCCTGACCCTCAGCCAACGTCTTGAACCCATCGCCCTGGATTGCAGAGAAATGGACAAAAACATCATCGCCGTCTTCCCTCTCGATGAAACCATAGCCCTTTTCTGCGCTGAACCATTTGACCTTACCAACCATAGTAATTCCTCCTGTTTCTTGGTGTGTTGCAGAACCGCGCCTGATACTCACGCAATTTCATTATAGACCCTACCATCTAATCTGTCAATCAAATAGGAGGAAATGATTACGAGGACGCCATATTTTTTCTAAAATCTCAAGCAACGCGCCATCGCCGCGCGCACGATGCTCTCTGGCACATCGTCTCGCACGCAGACCTTGCCGATGCCTTCCATGAGCACCCAGTTGACCTTGCCGTCGACCGTCTTCTTGTCGTGGAAGATCGCCGCATAGAGGCCTTCGACCGTGCAGCCTTCGGCGAACAGTGGCAGTCCCAGACGCTCTGTCAGACGGCGCACGCGCAGGACGTCGGCATCATCGATCATGCCGAGTGCCTCACTGATGTACGCCGCACCCAAAGAACCGATGGCGACAGCCTCGCCGTGATTGTAGCGCGCATAGCCCGTTTCCTTCTCGATGGCATGAGCGATGGTGTGCCCGTAGTTCAAAATGCGGCGCAGGCCCCCTTCCTTCTCGTCCTTAGCGACAACCTCCGCCTTGATTTCGCACGAGCGCTCGACCATGAAGAGCGCCGCATCATGCGAAAGGCGCAGTGCGTCTGCCGCATGATCTTCGAGAGCGGCAAAGAAATCTGCGTCAAAGATGATGCCATACTTAATGATCTCGCCGAGTCCCGTGCGGATCTCGCGCTCGGGCAGAGTGGCGAATGTCGCGAGATCGGCGAAAACGGCGGCGGGCTGGTAAAAAGCGCCGATGAGATTCTTGCCGAGGCGATGGTTGACGGCGACCTTGCCGCCGACGCTTGAATCGACCTGCGCGAGAAGGCTCGTCGGCAGCTGCACGAAGGGAACGCCGCGCATGTACGCCGCAGCGATGAATCCTGCGAGGTCGCCGACGACGCCGCCGCCCAAGGCGAATACGGGCGAGCGGCGATCAAGTCCCAGCTCGATGGCGTGCGTAAAAATCTCATCTGCAACGGCAAGCGACTTCGAGGCTTCGCCTGCGGGCACGAGATGGAGCGCAGGTTCCAATCCCGCCTCGCGCAAGGCTGCCAATGTCCTCTCGCCATAAATCTTCCCGACATTCTCATCGGAGATGACGAGCGTCTTGTGCGAGAAATTCTGCGCCCTTACGAAATCGGAAATTTCCGGCAGAAGATTCTCGCCGATAAAGATGTCGTAACTCGCTGCGCCAAGTTCCACGCGCACCTTGTGCATCTCACGCACGAAAAACACCTTCTCTCTTCAAATAGCCGGCGATGTCGTCGACGACCTGCAGCGGTGAAAGATCGCTCGTGTCAACGCTGTAATCCGCGACATCATAAAGTTCCCTGCGCTCTGCCATGAGGTCTGCCACCGCCTGCCGGCGATCTCCTGCATCCTTTGCGTCGAGCACGGGACGATCGCCCACATGAGCCGTGCGTGCGAGCACGGCGTCGACAGAGGCCGTCAAGCAGATGATCGCACCGTTCTCCTTGAGCAGCGCCACATTCGCCGCGTCTTTGACCGTGCCGCCGCCCGTCGAAATCACGAGAGCGCGGCGCTTGGCCGTGCGCCTGACTGCCTCCCTTTCCAAAGCGCGGAAAGCCGCCTCACCCTCAGAGGCGAAGATCTCGGGAATCGAGCGCCCCGCCTCTTCCTCGATCATGCGGTCGAGATCGACGAAGGCGCGGCCGAGACGCTGTGCAAGCGCACGTCCCGTGCTCGTCTTGCCCGTGCCCATGAAGCCGATCAATACGACGTTCTTCATCTCACGCCTCCTCCGTGCGCTTCTTGTACGCTTCGACATCCGCTTTCATGTCGCCCATATTGTCGCTGTCAAACTTCTCAATAAAGGCTTCGGCGAGCACGAAGGCCGCCATCGCCTCGCCGACGACAGAGGCGGCGGGCACAGCGCAGACGTCGCTGCGCTCCTTCGAAGCGAGCACGGGCTCTTTTTTTTCGATGTCAACGGAATGAAGCGGCTTCATCAGCGTCGGAATCGGCTTCATGACGGCACGAATGACGATATCCTCGCCGTTCGTCATGCCGCCCTCAAGTCCGCCCGCTCGGTTCGTCCTGCGCACGACGGAGTCGTTCTCGCCCAAGAACATCTCGTCGTGCGCCTCGCTGCCGGGGAGCGCTGCATAGCCAAAGCCTGCGCCGATCTCAACGCCCTTGATGGCCTGGATCGACATCATGGCGGCGGCAAACCGCGCGTCGAGACGCCTGTCCCACTGGATGTGGCTGCCGAGTCCGAGCGGCGCACCCGCGATGCGCACCTCGAAGATGCCGCCGAGCGTATCGCCCGCCTCTTTCGCCGCGCGAATCTTCTCTTTCATGCGCTCTTCAGCCTCAGCATCAAAGCAGTTGAGTTCCGATGCCGCCTTATGCGCCGCGCCCGTCTCGCGCTTGGCTGCATCGGCGGCGACGCCGCCGATGTCGAGCACGGCGGATTCGACCGTGACGCCGAGTGCGAAGAGAAGCTCCTTCGCCACGGCGCCGACGGCGACGCGCATCGCCGTCTCTCTCGCGCTCGCCCGCTCCAAGATGTCGCGGATGTCCTCACGCGCGTACTTCCGAACGCCCGTGAGGTCTGCGTGTCCGGGGCGCGCCGCCGTCACCTTCTCGCCGTGCGCATCGCCGAACGCCGCCATGCGCTCCTGCCAGTTCTGCCAATCGCGGTTTTCGACCGAGAGCGTAATAGGAGAGCCGAGCGTTTCGCCGAAGCGCACGCCCGAGAGAATTCGCACTGTATCCGTTTCGATCTTCATGCGCCCACCGCGCCCGTAGCCCTGCTGGCGACGCGCCAGGTCACGGTTGATGTTTTCCAATCTCAGCGAAAGCCCCGCTGGAATGCCCTCCAAGATGGCTGTCAAAGACGGACCGTGCGATTCGCCCGCCGTCAAAAAACGCAATGTGCTCAATATGATTTCCCACTTTCAAAAATATAACCTTCCAACTTTATTTAGTCTACTATGAAAGTCCAAGAAGTCAAGCCCAAAGGGCGCAGACTGATTGGATAACTTTCGTTAAGGGCGGCGCACAATTAGGAAGCGTCCCCTGTGCACCCCTAAAACATCTGCTGAGGAGACGTTCATTCCTTCTCGGCAAAAATCGAAAGCCGCATCTTCACATGAAGCCTGCCGTCCTCGCTCTTGATCTCCGTGCTCTCCATGCGAACGAAGCGCTCGCTCTTTTCCAAATCCTTCAGGAAGGCGAGCAGATGAAAATAATCGCCGTCCAACTCCACATCGAGCGGCAGGCGCGAAACGCCGCCCTCCTCTTCGATCTGCCCGGGTGCGACGGCGGCGAGCATCAATTTCTCATGCTGCGCTTCGCGCTCCAAAAGCGCGAGGAAATCGCCCTGTCCCATGCGAGCGGGCAGGCGCTTTTCCAACGCGGCACTGCGTTCGGCACGCGCTTTTGCGCGTTCCGCCCCGTCGCCGTGCGCGTTCATGAAGTTCTGCACGGCGACAAGCGCTTCTTGTTCCTTCGCCGTTTCCCCCTCCAGCCTTGCGATTTCCGCACGCTGCGGCAAAAAGCACAGTTGGGAGAATGCCGCGCAGAGAAGCAGCGCCAGCGCAAAGATTGCCGAGAGAAGCATCTTTGACCGCATTTCTTCATCCTTTCTGGAAAATTCCCTCATATCTTCAATTCCAACGAAAAATAAATGAGCGAGCCTCCCGCCGCTTCCTGCTTGCGCTCCGACTTCTTCAGCACGGGAGCCGCCCGGAAGAAGCCCTTGTCCTCCTCCAATACGCGCACGAAATCCGCCAGAGCGTCGTAACTCGTCGCCGCGCCCTCAAGCTCGACCGCATGACCGTCGACAACGCGCAGTCCGCGAATCCAAGCGCCTTCGACCGTGCGCGTGCCGAAGTGTACCAAGAGGCTGCGGCATGGCAGAGCGCCTTTCGACAAGGAAATGAGCTGGCGTTCCTTTTGCGCGGCACGTCCATCCTCCTGCGCCTCTTGCTCCATGCGTGCCCTCTCAGCGGAAAGGAGCGTCATCTCGTGCGCATTCTTCTGCACCTCTCCCTGCAGCTCATGGATGCGCCAAGCGTTCCAGCCATAAATCGACGCCATGCAGAAGAAGAAAATGCCCGCAAGCAGGGCGGCCAGCCTGCCGAATGCCCAATCTGCCGGACGCATCGACTCGGGCAGCAGTTCCAAGTGATTTTTCTCTCGCGAAAGAAGTTCCTGCACCGCCAGAAAAGCAGCCCCATCCTCTTCCTGCGGCAAATCGTCCGCCGCCAAATTCATTCCATCTGCGGCAAAAGTACCCGGCACTTGCCGTCCTGCTCCTGTCGGCAAGAAGAACAGGGACGCAAGGCAGAGTCCCGCATGCGAGAAAGCGCGATGAATTTCCCGCACCTTTTCGCGCGGCAAGGCCGCCAGAACGACCTCCCTCTCGCCCACGCGCCGAAAATCCAGCGAGTACGCCGCCTCCTCATGAGCATCCGGCAGACTCGCGAGCAAATCCCAACGCGCAGCCTCGCGCATCTCCCGCTCGGACAAAGGAGGAAACTCCCTGCTGTAGGAAAAGACCTCGTCTTCCGTCAAACAGACGGCGATGCGGCTCTTCTCCCAGCCGCGCTTGGCAAGGGCGACTTGGATGACGCCCGCCGCCTCCTGCCAAAGCGATTCCTTCGCCTCCGTCGGCGGCAAGGGAAGATGCAGCGTCTCCTCCCTGCCTTGAAATTCTTCCGTCCCTGCAAGACAGGCGAGACAGATTCCGCCATCCGTCAAAGAGACGCCCACTGCCCCGCGCTGCGGCTCACGCAACAGCGCACGCATCTTTCTCAGCACGTTTCGCAAAGCATCGCCTCCTCACCTCTCCCAGCGCACGAATGAGAGCCGCGTCCCCTCAAGGCGGTAGAGCGCCGCCGCATACGCACGCTTGCCGGAAATCTCCGCTGCCGCCTGCCGCTCACTCCCCGCCCTCGGCCAGCTTGCCGCCGTCAGCAAATATGCCGCGCCGTCTGGCGTATCTTCTGTCGGCAAACGCTTGGCCGTCACACGATAGAACGCGTCATTTTTTTCAAAATATCCAGATGCCGCTTCAACCTCTGCTGCCCCAGTTTCCAACGGACGACGCAAATCCGCCTCAGCTTCGAGGCGCGCCGCGCCCAGCCGCACACCGCTCCGCGCGGATTCCAAAAGGCGCGTCGTCTGCACGGCCTCCCGCGCGGCGAGACGGTTGTGCCCGGAGAGCACGAGCAGAGCCGCCGTGCCCGCGAGCAGCAGCAGGACGGCGGCGAGGGCGAAGGCGGACGCCATGCCGCATTCATCAAGTCTTGCCACCTTGCACCTCCTTCTTATCTTTCTCTTTCGGCGGCAGGCAGATGTCGGTCGAAAATGTCACGCGCTTCTTCGTGCGCCGATTCTCCCCCGTGAGACTCAGGTGCAAAAGCCCCTTCTCCGGCACACATTGAAAATCGACGACGGCCAGATTGCCGAAGATGTTGCTGCCGCCCGTCATGGGCTGCGGCGCGTAGTAGCCATGGTCTTCGCCCGATACCTTCTTGCTGATGTACGGCGGCTGTCCCTTCCTGCCCTCGCGCAGCACATAATCCGTCGTCGATTTCTTCCCGTTGACATGCCGTTCGATATGAAGTTCATACGGCACACTGCACTCGATGTGCGTCGCCATCGACGCATCCTGCGCGATGCGCTCAAGCGTCAAGCGCATCTCCTGCTGCAGTTCCCAATCGCCCATGAGCACGACATAGCTCTTGAGAAAGAACAGCCATACCGCGAAAAGGCTGACGAGCAGCACGATGTAAACGGGAAAGCTCGTCAAAAACTCCAGCAGCACGTAGCCGCCCTCCTCCTTCAAGAAGGAAGCGCGGCTCTCCCGGCACGTCTCGCACGATTTTTCCCGCACGGTTCGCCCCTTATCGTCCGCCACCGAGATGCACCGTCCTTTCAAGGGAAAGTTCCTGCACTTCTCCTTTTTCGAGCCATGTCACGCGCACGCTCGCCTGACAAACAAAAGGACTCGCCCCCGGCGCAGAAAACTTCGGCGTCAAAGTGAAATTCCTGCCATTCGCCTCGACTTCATGCGGCTGCCGTTCGCCCAACGACGCGCCGCTTCCCTGCGTCCTTGCCTGCTGCTCCATCCTTGCCAGCTCGCCTTCTGCCAAGAACATCGCGCTCGTTTCCGCCTCGCTGTGCGCCAAGAGGGCGGCGGAGCGCTCCAAAGCTGCGAGCGACGCCACGGCAAAAAGCAGCAGAAAGGCGAGCACGGCGACCTCTGCGGCGAGGAAGCCGCCCTCGTCCAGCCGCTTCATGGCAATCGCCTGCTTTCCGTGCGCACGCGCCCCGCCTCATCAATGATGACGTCGAGCGAATAATGCGGCGACTGCAGCTCGATCGTGTGACCCAAGGCGCTCGTCCCGCTCGGATCGCCCGATGAGTCAAACGAATACGTCGCCGCAGACTGCGCACTCGAACCGCTCGGCACGGCGTAGACATCTTCGGGAAAGGAATGCGTCAGAACCTCGCCCGCCGCCCACGGCAGCAGGAAATAGTAGCGATGCGCCTCCACGATGAGTTTCGGGCGCAGCCTCCATTCGCCCTTGCCGTCCGCCGTGCGCTCCGTGCGCGAAACCTCCTGCAGATAGCGAAAATCGCTCGCCAGAAGCGCCGCCTCGCGCTCCAAGCGCATGCGCTCCGTCACGCGCACGACGGGCACGGAGAGCGCCGCAACGAGCGCGAGAACGAGGCAGACGACGAGCAATTCCAAAAGGGTGAAGCCTTCCTCCTTCATCACAGAAGCCCTCCATAAAAGGCAAGAAGATCGTCGGCGAAAAGCAGGGAAAGAACCGCGCCCAAGGCAAGAAACGGCGCGAAGGCGATGCGTCGCCCGCGCTTTTCACGCCCGAAGAGCAGCAGGCAGAAGGCTGCGAGTCCGCCGCTGAAAAAGGCGAGGAAGAGCGCGAGCGCGACGCCCTCTAAGCCAAGCCACAGTCCGAGCGCGAAGCCGAGCTTCACATCGCCGCCGCCCATGCCACCGCGTGAAACAAGGCGCAGGAGGCAAAGGAAGCCGCCAGCGAGAAAAGCGGCGAACACGAAGTTTTCCGGCGGCAGAGCGCCTGAAAACAGCGAGAACGCAATGCCGATGACGCCAAACGGCAAAACGAGGCGGTCAAAAACGAGGCCGTGCCGCCAGTCGAGCAGGGAGATGCGCCAGAGAAATGCGAAGAAAAGCCAGCGCTGGAAGAACACCATGCCGAAACCGTCGATGCGCCAGAGAAACAACGCCGCACAGAGCGTCCCGCCGACGAATGCCGCCTCGCCGCAAAAGGGCAGCGGCTTCACGCGCTGAAAACCGTGCATCGTCAAGTTCCCGACGCTTCTTTCTTTTCCGCCCTGCCAAACGCTTGAAGGGGGTGTGCGTCAAGCGTCGCCTGCAGTTCTCCATTCACTTCCTTCAGCGCGTAACTCGCACCCGCCTGCTGTGCCTCCGTTTTATCGCGCAGGAAATATTTTCCCGACGGCGGCTTCAATGCATCGAGATTGACAACATACTCCTTCAGCTGATCCAAAGTCTTCGGATCGACGCCCTTTTCCGCACGGTAAAGACCCACCGCCGTGTTGAGTGTGCTGAGGTCGGCCTGAATCTTCGACGTGTTCGCGAGCGTCATCGACTGCGAGAACTTCGGCACGGCGACGGCGGCGAGCACGCCGATGATGCAAATGACGAGGAGCATTTCAAGGAGCGTGAAGCCCTCCTCGCCTAAGGGGCGGCGCCTCTTTCGGCCGCTCCTGCATCGACTCTCGTCCCGCGCCTCGAATGCGCCGGCCATCGCCCCCTGCCGCCCGCTCTCCTTCTGCCGCATTTTCTTTTTGAGCAGCATACATCCGTACATACGACATCCCTCCCATCCCAAAATCTTCAACTGTCCTACGATGCAATCCTTTTCAATAGCCGTAAGAGCCAATCATCTCCAACAATGGCAGAGCGACCGCAAGGACGACTGTTCCGACGATCGCTCCCAGAAAGAGCACGAGCAGAGGCTCCAACATCGCCTCCATGCGCTCGGCGCGCATCTCGCCCGCAAAGCGACAGAAATCCGCCGCCTTTTCGAGCATCGCCGCAAGCTCGCCCGTATGCTCGCCCGCACGCACAAGCTCCCAGACGAGCGGCGGCACGACGCTGCCCGCCAAGGCGGCGGCCAGCGTGCCGCCGCGCTCGACCTCTCGCCTCGTCCTCGAAAAGAGCGCGGCGAGGAAACGGTTCTGCACGACGCCTTCGGAAGCGGCCAGCGCCTCGTGCAGCGCACTGCCGCTTTCCATGAGGACGGCGAGCGTGTCGAAGAGCGTCATAAGCTCCAAGTCGAGGCGCAGCCTGCCGAAAAGCGGCAGGCGCAAAAGAAGGCGGTCAGCGAAAAAATGCAGCCGCCTCTCGCGATAGAGAAGCCGAAGCGCCAAGGGCAGAAGGAACAGAGCCGCAAGGACTGCGACGCCGTGCCGCTCGAAGAGACTGCCGATTCCGATCACGAGCCGCGTCGGCAGGGGCAGCTCCACGGCAAGACCGTCGAGCATGTGGACGAAGTTCGGCAGCACGAAGAGGAAGATGAACGTCACGGCGAACACCGCCGCCAATGCGAGCAGCGCAGGATAAACGAGCGCCGTCTGCAATTTCTCCCGCACGCGCCAGCTCTTTTCCTCCTTGTCGGCGAGACGCTTCAACAGAGGCTCCAAACTGCCGCCCGCCTCCCCCGCGCGGACGAGGGAGGAAATCGTCGGCGGGAACACCTCGCCGTGGTGCGCCATCGCCTCGGCGAGCGTCGAGCCATGCGCCATGCGCCGTGCCATATCCGAAAGCATCGCCCGCCTCTTTTGCGGTGCATCCGCCGCAAGGAGCTGCAGGCTCTCGTTCGCGGCAAGTCCCGCCGCAAGCATCAGCGCCAACTCGCGGCAGAACACCATGGCGTACTTGCGATCTGCCGCGCGGCGGCGGGCGAGATGCAGCGCAGACTTTCGCCGCAAAGCCACGGCGAAAAGTCCGTGCGCCTGGATGAGCCGCGCCGCCTCCGTGCGCGTGGCGGCTTCCACCTCGCCTCGTCGCAAGTCTCCCGCTTCCGTGCGTGCCGTATAAGAAAAGGACGCCAAATCGCCACCTCCCTTCGCGCAAGTCCCCTGTACTAGCGCCCCTCGCCAAAGGCGTCGCCGTCGACAAGCGCCGCCTCTGCCGCTTCGCGCGTAATCTTGCCCGCGCGAAGCAGTCCCTCGACGGACTGCGCCATCGTCTGCATGCCCTGCGCCCCGCCCGAGAGGATTGCGCCTCGGAGCTGCGCGACCCTGCCCGTGCGGATGAGGTTTCGCACGGCGGGCGCGGCGACGAGCGCTTCGGCCGCCAGCACGCGCCCGCCGCCCGACTGCGGCAGAAGCCGCTGTGAGAAAATGGCGCGAAGCACGAGCGCGAACTGATGGCGCATCTGCTGCTCCTCGCCCGCGAACATCCCCTCGATGCGAAGAACCGCCTCCGCCGCATCCCTCGTGTGAAGCGTCGCCAGAACGAGACAGCCCGACTCCGCCGCCTGCAGCGCGATGCGCACCGTTTCGCGTTCGCGCATCTCTCCGATAAGGATCACGTCGGGATCTTCTCGCAAAGCATCCCGAAGCCCCGCCGGAAACGACGGAAAATCCCTGCCGAGCGTGCGCTGGCTGATGAAGCAGCGCTTCGGCACGAAAGCGTACTCAACGGGATCTTCCAGCGTGATGATGTGCGCGGCGCGGCTTTTATTCATCTCCTCGATAAATGCCGCAAGCGTCGTCGACTTGCCTGCTCCCGTGCGCCCGCCAACGAGGATCAGCCCGTCCTGCGCCCGAAGAAGCGAAAAAAGCGCAGGTGGCACGCCGAGGCTCGAAAGCGCCGGAACCTCTCGCGGCAGGAGGCGCACGGCAATCGCCCAAGAACCGCCCATGCCGTACACATGCGCACGACAGTGCCTCCCTTCGAGCGCGAGAGGAATATCCAGACTCTTCTCCTGCCGCAGACGCTCATGCTCCGCCTCGGTCAGAATATGCGCGAAGAAATCCGTCAGTTCCGCCTGCGTCAAAGAATCCTCCAATAGCGGCGTCATCTCGCCGTCAAGCCGCAGAAACGGGCGCTGCCCCGCCGCGAGATGCACGTCCGACGCCCCTCGCGCAAAGCCTTCGGCGAAGATGTCCGCCATCCTAGACGCCGCCATCGTCAGCCCCTCCGCAATCCCCTCTCGCCACTCCCGAAAAAGTTCCGGAAAAATCTGCTGCGTCCGCCTCGCCGTAGAGCACGCGCACCACCTCCGAAAGGGTCGTCTGGCCTTGCAGCGCCTTTTCTATGCCGTCCTCCGCCAGCGTCCTCATGCCCTGCCGCCCGGCAAGCTCGCGCATCTCCTCAAGCCCCGCTCTATGCACGATCGCCTGCTGCAGAGCCGCATCGACGACGAGCAGTTCCTGCAGCGCGAGCCGCCCCGAAAAGCCCGTGCCGCCGCAAGCCGCGCAGCCTGCCGCTCGCCACAGCCGTCCGGTCGGCGACGCCCCCTCGGCCCATGCGGGAAGCGCCTCCTCGGACGGCTCGCGGCAGTGCGGGCACAAGCGGCGCACGAGACGCTGCGCGACGACGCCCGTCAGAGCCGCCGCGAGCAGATACGCGGGCACGCCCATGTCGAGCAGACGGAAGACCGCGCCGAGCGCGTCCTTCGTATGCAGCGTCGAAAAGAGCAGATGACCCGTCAGCGCAGCACGCACCGCCATCTCCGCCGTCTCCGCATCACGGATTTCGCCGAGCACGATCTCGTCGATGTCCGAGCGCAGCATGGCGCGAAGACCTGCGGCATACGTCATGCCCGTCTTCTTGTTCACCTGGATCTGATTGACGCCCTCGATGCGGTACTCGGGCGGATCCTCGATCGTCATGATGTTGCGCTCGGGCGTATTGATCTCAGAGAGAGCCGCATAGAGCGTCGTCGTCTTGCCCGAATTGACCGGCCCTGTGATCAGAACCATGCCGCCGGGCTGATGGCACAAGCGGCGGAAAATCATCTCATTCTGCACGGAAAATCCGAGATTCCCGACGGAAAGAAGCGCGTGCGAGCGGTTCAAGATGCGAAGAACCGCCTTCTCCCCCGCGAGGAGCGGCAAGGTCGCCAGACGAAGATCGACGGCTTCACCGCCCTCAGGCGGCACGTACGATATGCGCCCGTCCTGCGCCATGCGGCGCTCCACGCTTTCAAGATGTGCCATGACCTTCAATCGCGCAAGCAAAAACGCATGCACCTCCCGGGGGATCGGTGCATGCGTTTCCAATAAACTTCCATCAACACGGTAACGGATGCGGACGGCGCCCTCGAAAGGCTCTATGTGGATATCGCTCGCCCGCAGGCGCAGAGCCTCCGCGATCATGCGATCGACAAACTCCACGACGGGCACGCGTCCCGGCTCTCCCTGCCTCGGCAGAGCACGGCTTGCATTTCCTGTGCGCACGCTCTGTACGAGGCGATGGATCAGCCTCTGATACGAATCCTCTTCTGTCCTCTGCATCTTCGAGCCTCCAAAAGACTGCGGAATCACGGATAAATTCGGTCACCCGTCTTCACACATTCGGGCGACTTCATTGATCAGCGTTTCCTTACCTATGAACATCTTGCTTCGGCTTTCGTGCTGACTTTCTTTTCGTTATGCCTTTGTTAATTCTATGCCTTTGTTAATTCATTACAGCTTGTTTCTTCTTGCTTTATTGATTTCCTGCCTTTTATTCCGCTGCTTTGTCATTTCGTCTCTGCTTCATTCTTCGCCGCTTGCTTCTCTTTTCCTTCCAGTGCCTCGCGCAGGGCGTGCGTCATCACGGCAAAATCTGCCTCTCGTCCCGTCCACAGGCGAAACGCCGCCGCCCCCTGCCCCACGAGCATCGCCTCGCCGTTCAGCGTCGGGCAGCCCAGCGACTCCGCACGCTGCAGAAACTGCGTCCTTGCGGGCGTATAGATGATGTCGTAGAAAAACATCCGTTCATGCACCGCCGGCCAAGGAACGGGCGGCATCGCCTGCGTCTGCGGCGCCATGCCGAGCGGCGTCGTATTGACGACGAGAGCCGCCTTTCTGACGGCTTCCTCGAACGCCGCCTCGTTCCAGTCGAGAGCACAGACCTCGCCGTACTGCGCGAACTCCTCAGCCAAGGGACGCGCCTTCGGAGCATTTCGCACGCCGAGCGTGACCTCCGCCGCACCCGAGCGCAGCAAACCGTAGAGCGCCGCGCGTGCCGCGCCGCCCGCGCCCAAGAGCACAACGCGCTTTCCCTCGACGGAAAAGTCGCGTGCCGTAAGCGCACCGAGGAATCCCTCCACATCGGTGTTGAAGCCCTTGAGGCGACCTGCCTCGCACACGACCGTATTGACCGCCCCGATGGCACGCGCCGCTTCATCCACCTCATCCAGCAGAGGCAAGATCGCCGACTTGTGCGGAATCGTCACATTGAAGCCGCGAAACCCCAGCGCACGAAGGCCGCGCACGCCGTCTTCCAGTCTCTCGGGCAGGACGAGCAAGGCGACATAGGCATAATCCAGTCCCGCCGCCCGAATCGCCGCATTCTGCATCGCCGGCGAAAGCGAATGCTCGATCGGCGAGCCGATGACGGCAAGATTTTTTGTCTTCCCTGTAAACATCATTGTACTCTCCTTTATTGTAACAAGCAGCACTTTCTTCCACAATAGGGGATTTATCCTAGAATTTTTAAAATTTTCCTACTATCCGCTTGTCTGCCACTTTTTTGTTCATCGTAATCGTAGCAAGGAAACATCTTTTTGTAAAGAGCGCCTTCCTCCGCATCGCCCTTTGTTGCAAAAAGCCTACCGCCATAGTATACTAAATGACATTCAACCCTGCCGTGCCAAAATGCAGGGGCATGTCCAACAGAAAAGGAGCGCTATGCCATGATAAAAGAAGCCATCCAAAAGATCGTCAGCAAGCACGATCTGACCTACGAAGAAGCTTATTGCGTAATGAACGAAATCATGAGCGGCAAGACGAGTCCGACTGAGAACGCCGCCTACCTCGCCGCACTCTCGACGAAGAGCGCCAAGGCTGAGACGACAGCAGAAATCGCCGGCTCTGCCGCCGCCATGCGCGAGCATGCGCTCGCCGTCGAGCATCCCGGCGTCGAAGTGCTTGAAATCGTCGGTACGGGCGGCGATCATGCGGGCAGCATCAACATATCGACGACGGCCTCCTTCATCATCGCCGCCGCCGGCATCGCCGTCGCCAAGCACGGCAACCGCGCAGCGTCATCGAAAAGCGGCGCCGCCGACTGCCTCGAAGCCCTCGGCGTCAACATCGACCTCGCGCCCGAAACATGTACAAAGCTTCTCAAAAGCATCGGCCTGTGCTTCATGTTCGCGCAGAAGTATCACACTTCGATGAAATACGTCGGCGCCATCCGCAAGGAACTGGGCATCCGCACCGTATTCAACATTCTCGGCCCCTTGACGAATCCCGCGCGTCCCGAGCGCATGATCCTCGGCGTCTACGATGAATATCTGCTGGAGCCGCTGACCCGCGTGCTCATCGACCTCGGCGTTCAGCGCGGCATGGTCATCTACGGCACGGACTGCCTCGACGAGATCTCCATCAGCGCCCCGACGAGGGTCTCCGAGTTCAAGGACGGCTGGTACAAGACGTATACGATCGCTCCAGAGGACTTCGACCTTGAGCGTGCCGAGAAGACGGCGATTGTCGGCGGCATGGCGAAAGAAAACGCCGCTGTGACGCGTGCTATCCTCACGGGAGCGCAAGGCACGAAGACCGACATCGTGCTTTTGAATGCCGGCGCCGCCATCTACATCGGCGGCAAGGCCGACTCCATCAAGGAAGGCGTCGAAAAAGCCCGCGCGCTCATTGAGAACGGTACGGCAGAGAAGAAACTGCAGGAATTCATCGAACAGTCGAACGCCTGAGGACAGCCCCCAAGCCGCAATCTTGGGGGCTTCTTCATTCCTTTTCCGTCGCCATTTATATTAATATAAATTATTGATATGTTACATTTCCATAAAAATGTTGTATAATGAAAAACACATAAGATTCACAATGTTCCCCACAAACTTTTCTGGAAAGGCGGTATGAATCATGACGGAAAAGGCAGCGAAACCACGCATCGTCATCTTGGGCGGCGGCATTGCAGGCATACGTGCGGCGCGAAAGCTCGCGAACGAGGCGGTCGATGTCCTCATCATCGACCACAACAACTATCAGGTCTTTCAGCCGCTGCTCTATCAGGTGGCGACCTCGATGCTCTCGGCGGACGAGGTCATCTACCCGATCCGAGGCTTTTTCCGCAGCGCTTCAAACGTCAACTTCCTGCTCGCCGAAATCGAGGGAATCGACGCAGCGGCGCAGACCGTGCGCACCGACCAGGGCGAGATCGACTACGATCATCTCATCATCGCGCTCGGCTCGACGCCAAACTTCTTCGGCTCGAAAAGCATCGAGGAAAACTCCCTGCCCTTGAAGACGCTCGTCGACTCCATCGAGATCCGCAGCCACGTCCTCAAGGTCTTCGAAGAAGCCTCGCGTGAAAAGGATGCGGCAAAGCGCAAGGCTCTTCTGACCTTCGTCTTCGTCGGCGCGGGCCCCATCGGCGTCGAAGGCTCGGGCGGCCTCTCAGAGCTCATCTACGACGTCTTTCAAAAGGAGTACCATACGATCGACTTCAGCGAGGTCGAAATCCATCTCATCGGCGCAGACCCCGGCGTCCTCATGATGATGCCTGAGAAGCTGCGCGACGAGACCGTGCGCGTGCTTGAAAAGAAAAAGGTCGCCGTGCAGTGCTCGATGATGGTCACGGACTACGACGGCGAAACGCTTCGCTACAAGCCCTTCAGCGCTCCCAAGGATGCGCCGCTGCAGGAAATCAAGACGCGCACCGTCGTCTGGGCGGCGGGCGTGCGCCCCGTCGACTGCCTCGACGGACTTGACGTGCAAAAAGACCGCGGTCGCCGCATCATCGTCGATGACACGATGCACGCCATAGGCTTCGAGAACGTCTACGCCGCCGGCGACTGCTCAAGTTTCACGCCGCCCGAAGACGAGCGCCCACTGCCGACGCTCGCGCCCGTCGCACTCGCTGAAGGCGACGTCGCCGCCGCCAACATCCTGCACAAGCTCAAGGGCGAGCCGCTTGAGCATCTCGACTACAAGAGCAAGGGCGTCATGGCGATCATCGGCAACAGCGAGGCCGTCATGTCTGCAGGCCCTCTCGTCGGCAGAGGCTTCCTCGCGTGGTCGGCATGGCTTTGGATTCACCTTCTGACGAAGGCGGGCTTCCATGCCAACGTCTCCGTCACATTCAAATGGTTCTTCAACTACCTCTTCGGCACGCGTCTCGGACGCATGATCACACGCTAACCCTCATGACTCGCAAACAGCCCGCCAAGGCGCAAAGCCTTGGCGGGCTGTTTTGTCAAAACAAGGATATCGGCACGATCGAATTCTTCTCTTCGACTAAAATAGGATAGGATTTTATTGGGGTCGAAAAACAGGATATTGGCAAGGACTTCATTTCAAGCCATGGATACATTAAGAACTCTGTCCGATATACGATCGTTTTCTCGTATGCTATAATAAGCGAAAATTATCGTATACTATTCATACCAGTTTTCTCTCTTCCTGCTCCCCACAGGAGACAGGCATTACAAAAGGATGTGAGGCGAATGAACACACCCCGCGCGCGCCAACAGTTGTGCACCCTCCTATTCATCATCGTCAGCCTCCTCGCATTTGCCGGCCCATCCGCCGACGCCGCCGTGCCGCCTAGACCTGCGCAGCGCGAATACGTCGTCGATGCAGCGGGCATGGTCCGTCCGGGAGATGCCGAACGAATCCGGCAAATCGGCGCGGAGCTGCGCGAGAAAACGAAAGCGGAGCTCGTCGTCGTGACCGTTGACACCTTGGACGGCACAGACATCGAATCGTACGCCAACGAGCTGTTTCGCAGCTGGGGCATCGGCGACGCGAAGCAAAGCAACGGCGTTCTCCTGCTCATCGCCAAGGAGGACCGCCAGTTCCGCATCGAGGTCGGCTACGGCCTTGAGGGAAAGATCACGGACGGCTATGCGGGCAGCGTGCTCGACGCGATGAAGGACGAGTTCCGAAAGGAAAACTACTCCCCCGCTATTCTCGGTGCGTATATAAATCTCGCACAAAAGGCCTGCGAGGAATACGGCGTGGGTCTGCAGAGCCTCGGAGCCGCGCTCGGCATACCGGCAAAGCCCGCCAACCTAGGCTATGTGATCGACATGGCGGAACTCCTTACGCCCGAGGATGCAGCGCAGATTGAACGGATGGGCGGCGATCTCAGCGATGTGACGGGAGTGCAGGCCATCATCGTTACTGTACCGACACTCAAAAAGGTGCAGTCGAAGCAATATGCCGAGCAGCTTTTTACTGATTGGCAGCTCAAGGATGCCGCCGGCGGAAAAAGCATCCTTCTATTTATCGCCAAGGAGGAAAGAGATGTCCTCTTCGTCTTCGGTCCCGCCGTATCGGACGCGGAGAAAGGCGACGGAGGGCAATACGTCATCAATCGCATAACTTCCTCTTTCCCCTATGGCAAAGAGGATCTTTCCGAGGCGATCGTCAAGGGCTATGCTCTGCTCGGAGAAGATCTGTGCAAAGCAAACGGCGCCACGGTTCCGCAATCAATCGAAGAGGGCGGCAGCGAGCCCTTCTACGTCTATATACTCGGAGGCCTCGTCGCGATTCTGCTCATCGGACTGCTCATCAGAGTCTTCTATTGCGGACTCGGCATCGTCTTGCTTCCCTGGTATGCGTTTGCGGCTCTCGTAAGTCTCCTTACCCGCGGCAAAATCAACCTGCCGGGACATGATTACTTGAAAAACATAGCGCCCGCCGGCGGACGCTATGACGACGACGATGACGATCGCTACAGAGGAGGTTCCGGCGGCGGTTCCGGTAGCGGAGGCGGCGGCTACGGCGGCGGCTCTTCCGGCGGCGGCGGCGCATCGGGCGGCTGGTAGAATACAGAGAGGATGTAAAAAATGAACTACGCCAAACAACTGCGTACGCTCTTTGCGCTTCTCCTCATGATCGCGGCAATCTTCGCTTGCGATAGTCCGGCTACAGATGCCGCAGGCGAGCTGCTGCCCAAGCCTGCGCAGAGAGAATACGTTGTCGACACGGCAGGCATCGTCTCGGCAGAAGATCGCGCACAGATCGAGAAGATCGGCGAAGAGCTGCGCGAAAAGACGAAGGCGGAAATCGTCGTCGTGACCGTCCACACCTTGGACGGTGCAGACATCGAATCGTATGCGAACAAACTCTTCCGCAGCTGGGGCATCGGCGACGCGAATCAAAGCAACGGCGTTCTCCTGCTCATCGCCAAGGACGACCGCAAGTTCCGCATCGAAGTCGGCTACGGACTTGAAGGCGAAATCACGGACGGCAGGTCAGGCGAAATCCTCGACAAGATGAAGCCGTACTTCCGCGATGAGAAGTACTCCGAAGGCGTGCTCAATGCCTATCAGAAGCTCGCCGCCTACGCCTACCGTGCTGCAGGAGTCGCACCGGGCGCTGATGTGAGCGAGACGCTTGAAGACGCGTCCACGCATGAAGAAGAACCGAGCATCCTGGTGAATGTCCTCATCTTCTTCCTCGCCATCGTCGGCATGATTGTGCTCGGCGTCATCCTGAACTGGCTCCTCGGCGTCATCAACAACGCACTCGGCCCTGATAGCGGCGGCTCCTCGCGCAGAGACAGAGATTTTTCCAACGACAGCAGAAGCAGCAGCAGAAGCAGCAGCAGCGGTCCCTCGCGCGGCGGCTACGGCGGCGGCTCTTCCGGCGGCGGCGGCGCATCGGGCGGCTGGTAAACTACACGCACAAACGTCCACTTTGTGGACATTGTGCGCCGCCCTTACAGAAGCCTAGCCAATCGGTCTGCACCTTCGGTTTGACCTCTTGGGGCTTCATGGTAAACCATTCTATATTTGCTCAGTCATTCAATCGACAGAAACAGAAAGGAGTTTTCAACATGAACAAAGGACTGATCGCGCTCGGCGCTGTCGTCGTCGTCATCATCTTCATCCTCGGCGGAGCCATCTCCCTCTACAACGGACTAAAAGAGGCGGAAATCAGCGTCGATGCAGCGTACGGACAGGTCGAGAATCAAATGCAGCGGCGCAGCGACCTCATCCCAAACCTCGTCAACACGGTCAAAGGCTATGACGTGCATGAGAAGGCTGTCATTGAGGAAGTCGTCAATGCGCGTGCCAAACTAGCAGGTGCGCAGGGCGTCGAGCAGATCGATGCGGCGAACGCCGAACTCACGGGCGCACTCGGCCGCCTCTTCGCCATCGCCGAGGCATATCCCGACCTCAAGGCAAACACGCAGTACCTCGAACTCATGCGCGAGCTAGCCGGCTCGGAGAACCGCATCGCCGTCGCACGCCGCGACTACAACGAGGCAGTGCGCCAGTACAACATGAGCATCTCAACCTTCCCCGGCGTATTCTTCGCCGGCTTCATGGGGATGACGAAGAAGCCCCAGTTCCAAGCGAAGGAGGGCGCAGACGCCGTCCCTGAAGTGAAGTTCTAAGAATCACACAAAAAAGCCCCGCACCTTTCGGCGCGGGGGCTTTACATTTCATGGTGGCGGCACAGAGATTTGAACTCCGGACACTGCGGGTATGAACCGCATGCTCTAGCCAACTGAGCTATGCCGCCGCTGGTGGGCAGGGATGGATTCGAACCATCGTAATCCGAAGATGACAGATTTACAGTCTGTTCCCTTTAACCACTCGGGCACCTACCCATGGATGCCCCGTGCAAGACGAAGCATTGTCATTATAGCGGCTTTTGAGCAGGCTGTCAAGCGAAAAATCGGCGCAAACTCCCTCTCTCGATGCACGGCAAATCATATTCCGGCAAATCGGAAGAAACTTTGGAAGACCTGCCGTATTTTTATGACACAAAAAAGATTTTGTGCTAAAATGAGTTTGATATTCCTTCTCTTGAAGGAGCAGTCTGCATTGGGAGGCAATAACAATGAAAAAAAATTATTATCTGATTCTTGGCTTGGCTGTCGGCATGCTCATCTGCCTTGTGACGGGCACTTTCATGTATCTCCATGTCTTTGCCAACGGCCCCGCTAAGATCGTCAACAAGAACATTCATATCTATGTCTCATATCTCCTGACCATCGGCGTCATTTTTCACCTCGCTTGGAACTGGAAGTGGCTTCGCGGCACGACAAAGGAAATATTCGGCGGGAAAGAACACAAATAACCTCGGCAAATGCAAAGGAACCGGATACAAAGCCCTGTGGCTTCGCATCCGGTTCCTTTTTTCTTTCTTAATTCATCTTTACCCTGTAAATCAGAATGCCCAGTTTACTCCTACACTGCCCGAGAAGCCTTCGCGCTTACCCTGCCAACCGCTGAAGTTGACGTCGTAGCTGACGCGGCTCTTTTTCGGTGTGAAGCGATAGCCAAGTTCGAGCATGGCGCTGCCTCCCTTGAGAGACGGGCTTGGCGTCGCCATGCCCTGATAGGTGGCTCGCGCCTCGCCGTTGAATTCGTATTCCCATGCAAGACCCGCGTAGAATTTGCCTTCTTCGCCCATATCGTGCGTGTAGCGAGCGCCGAGTCGCAGGCGGTGCGAGTTGACGGCATCGAAGTCGTAATCCTCGCCTGTCGAGAGCTTGCCGCTCGTGCCGTTCTGATGCGAGAAGAAGTACTTGAGGTACGTTTCGAGCGCATCGCCCGCCTTGAGCTTCGTCTCCTTCCCCACGCCCAGATGAATCGCATAATAGGGGTTCGAGATGTCGTAGCTCGTGGACGTGCCGGAAATGTTGCCCTCGTAGTCGCTCTTGATGCGTCCGCCGCGCACGCTTCCTTCGAGGTAGAGGCCGCTCTTCAGATCCTGCCTTGCGAGGACACCTGCGCCGATGTAGCTGACCTTGCCGCTGCCGTGCGTGCCCGCCGCATCCTCAAGGTAAGAGTCGTAGCTCGCCCTGCCGTATTCGACGAATGGCCCAAAGGTCAGCGTGCTGTCCTTGCCATCCTGCTTTCTTGCGAAGCCGACATTCAGCGTGTAGCCGTGCGTGTCGACGTAGGAGCCCGAATGGATGCGCACGGAGGAGCCTCCCTGCGCCGCCCATGCCGTGTATGCGCCCGACTGCACATTTGCTGCAGATGCCGCCTTTGCACTCGGCGCCTTGTTTGTCGCCATGGGAGCGGCCTCGACCTGAGTGTTGGCATTGGCGGAGGCTGCCGCTTGGACAGCGGCGGAGACGCCCGCATCGGCGATCATCGTCATGCCGCCTCCCAAGACGTCCGTCGCCGTCGTCCTCGTCTCCGCGAGGGACTTCGTCGCGTCCTTCATCTTTACACTCTCGACAGCGGCGATCAATTCATCCGCGCCCTTCTTCTGCACGCGGAACTTGTAGTCGAGCGATACGCCCTGCGTACCCGTGACCTCGCCCTTGATCTTCTCGTCCGTCGTCAACGTGCCGCCTTCAGCAACCTTCATGAGACTGAAGACATCCTCGCGCTTGAGCGTCTTGGCCGCGCCCGAGAGGTTGAGGTCAACGTTCAGACCCTTGATGTCCTTGTCCTTGACGCCGAGCCTCAGCATCGTCGCCATGGAAGATTTCGCCCCTTCGGGCAGGTAGAACTTGAGGTTCTGAATGCCCTTGAAGTCACCGATCTCCGTGCCGGCGGCGCGAATGGCGAGGACGTTCGCCTTGCCGTCCGCCGCCGTGCCGCACGTGACAGTACCCTTGATCTTCGTGCCGAAGAGGTTGATGACATTGCCGTCGGTCTTCTTACCCGAGCCGCCGTAGACGTTCGCGCCGATGTTGACGGCACCGAGGTTAAGGATGTTGCCCGAAGCTTCGCCCTGCGCGGCATAACCGCCATAGATTTGCGCCTGCGTGTCCTTCTGCACCTCGACGGTGTTCTTCGTGGCATCGCCCGCGCCCTCGACAAAGCCACCGTAAGCATTTTTGAGCGTGCCGCCGGCGAGTACGAGGGTATTGTCCGTGACCGCGCCCTTGGCGCTCAGACCGCCGTAGGCCGCCTCCGTCAGCGTGCCGCCCTTGACGGTCAGCTTGTTCCGCTGCACAGTGTTGCCGATGATGGAGCGTCCGCCCCAAGCCGCCTTGTTGTCGCCCGTCTCATAGACAGAGTCCGCATTGTTCTGGAAGCGGAAGCCGCGCACGACGACCTTTTCCGCCGCCGCGCCCTTCGCCGCATCGGCTTCCTTGGCAATCGCGTATTCATAATCGCCAACGGTCTTTTCCTTCGCCTTGTCGTAGGTCGTGCCGAAGTCAATCCCCTTGTCATTCGCCATCAGCGAGAACAATTCTTCACGCGCCACACCCGTGCGCGTCGCAAGGGAGGCTTCGTCAAGGCCTGTGGTTTCAACCTTCTGCCAATCAAGCCCCGTTGTCTTCTTGCCGCCGTTGAGCGTCAAGATCGTGTCGCCGGCCTTCGCCATACTCGTGTCGAAGTGGAGCTTCTCGAAGTTCTTGATGTCTCCCGCGCTCTGTATTCCCGTGACGTTCAGCGTATTTCCCGCCGCGCCGTTGTTGCCGCCATAGATCGTCCCCGTGACCGTACCGCCCGTGAAGTTCACGGTGTTGCCCGTGGTCTTTCCCGACGTGCCGTCGGCCTTCTTACCCGTCGACCAGCCGCCGTAGGCGTCCTTGAGCGTACCGCCCGAGATCGTCAGAGTGTTGTCCGTCGCATCGTTGCCAAGTACGGAGCGCCCGCCCCATGCTGCATCGTGTGCGCTGTCGGCTTCGCCGTATGTCGCCGTGTTGCCATGGAAGCGATAGATTTCTGCGTTGACGGCCTTTGCCTGCGCCACATGCGTATCCGTGTCAAGGACAGCCTCATAGTCGCCCTTGGTCACGCCCTTGGCGCCGATGGGCGCATAAGTGTCAACACCGCCCTTGCGGAAGTCGATGCCCTTTTCATTCGCCATGAGCGTCAGGCGGTACGCTTCGTAACTCTTGACCGCAGGCTTGAATTCATCAAGCGTGACATTCGTCCAGTCAAGACCCTCGGTCGCAGCCGCACCGTCGAGCGTCAGGAGCGTCGTGCCGCTCGCCATCGTGTCTCTGACATGGAACTTGACGCTCTCGAAGTTCTTGATGTTGCCTGCCGCGATCTTGCCGCTGACATTCAGGACATTACCCGTGGCGTCGCTGCCGCTGCCGCCGTAGATCGTGCCCGTGATTTTCGCGCCGTCAGCGACATCATGGAACACGCCCGCCTCGTCCGTATAGCCGATGTTGACGGTGTTCTTCACCGTCTTTCCCGTGCCGCGCGTGTAGCCGCCGTAGACGTTCTTTGCCGTACCGCCCGCGATGTTAACGGTATTCTCCGTCACATCCGCCGCATTCGCTACGCTGCCGACGTAACCGCCGTAGACCTCTTCAAGCGTTCCCTTGCCCGTACTCAAAAGGTTCACGGTGTTCTTGACCGCACCGCCCGCAGTCCCCTCCGAGCGTCCGCCCGAAACGTACTGGAGCGTCTTACCCTCGGAGATTCCCTTGAGCGTGAACGCGTTTCCTTCCGCCGTATTGCCGCCGTAGGAAACGCCAGCGTAGGTCTTAGCATTGTTGTCGCCGTTATGATAGGTGACGTCGCCGTTTCGGAAGCGGTTCACATCGATAAGGACGGCGTTCGCCTCGCTCGTATTCGTGTCCGTGCGCTGGACGACCTCATAGTCGCCGCTCACGGCATGATTCTTCGCCGCGTAGTTCGAGAACTTCAGCTTGTTCGCCGCCGTGCTCTTCATCAGCGTGATCGCGCCGAGCGTCTTGTCTGCGGAGAGCTTCGACGTATCGACCGTGACCTTGCTCCAGTCCGCCGTCTGTCCGTCGAAACCTTCTGCAAGCGTCAGCATCGTGCCGCGACTCTTGGTGAAGGTGTCGTCGACGACCCCGCTCTTCGGCTTATCGGCGGCAATATGGTCAGTCAGATGGAACGTATAGTTCTCGAAGTTCTGCGCCTTCTTTGCCGCCGCATCCTTCGCCTTGACATTCAGTGTGTTGCCCGTGACGTCGCCTGCATTGCTGCCGCCGTAGAGCGTCGCAGCCGAAAGATCCGTACCCGTCGCGAGCGTCGCGGCCGTACCGTCGCCGAGGTTCACGGTGTTGCCCGTCGTCTTGCCCGCGCCCGTCGTGTAGCCCGCGTAGATATTGCCCGCAGCCTTGCCTCCCGTAATCGTAACGGTGTTGTCCGCAGCATTGCCGCCCGTGCTGTATCCCCCGTAGAGATCGCCTGTGACTTCCGCGCCTGCAAGCGTGACGGTATTGCCTGTCACCGCAGCAGCGCCGTAGCCGCCATAAGCCGCTGCGGTCTTGCCGCCCTGCAGAATGAGACGGTTCTTCGTCACAGCGCCGGAGGCGGCAGAATTCAGACCGCCGTAAGCCGCTGTCGTCAGTTCGCCGCCCGTCATGGTGAGGGTATTGTTCGTGACGGTGTTGCCGATGGCCGAGCGCCCGCCCCATGCCGCCACATGCGTCGCATCTGCGGCCGTATACTCCGCCGTTTCATTGTTTTGGAACTGATAGCCTTCCAGGAGAATGCTCTTCGCCCTTGCCAGATGCGTATCCGTATCTATGGCAAGCTCAAAATTCCCGTTCGTCTCCCCCCGCACGCCGAGCGTATCCGCCGCGCCCACGCCGGGCTTCGTGAAGTCCAGCCCGGCTTCGTTATGGAGAAGCGTCAGGCGGTACGCCTCATAGCTCTTGCTCTCCGGGGTAATGACAGACCCCAGCTTGACCTTTGCCCAATCCAGCCGCGTCGTTGCACTGCCGTCATTGAGTGTAAGCAGCGTATCGCCCGACTGCATCGTATTGTTGAGGTGGAATACGACGTTCTCAAAATTTTTGATATTGCCCGCCGTCATCGTGCCCTTGACGTTCAGCGTGTTGTCCGTCGCCAGATCCTTGCTGCCGCCGTAAATCGTACCTGCGACGCGTGCACCCGCGGCGACGGCGTTCGTTCCGTCACCGAGGTTGACCGTATTGCCTGTCGTCAAGCCTCCGCCTGCTGTATAACCCGCATAGATATCTCCCGCAATCGTGCCGCCCGTGACCGTGACGGTATTCCCCGTCGCGCCCGCGCTCGCGGCATTGTTGATGTAACCGCCGTAGACATTCTTCAGTGCATGCGTACCCGTTCCTTCGACCGTCACGCTGTTGCCCGTGGAGTCGCCCGCCGCGCCCGCATTCTTGCCGCCGTAAACGGCGTCGATATCGGCGCTCAGATTGGTGATCGTCAGATGATTGCTCTTCGTCGTATTCCCTACATAAGAGATACCGCCGTAGATTTCGCTCGTCGAAGTCCCGTCGTCATGCGGCATCGTGTACGCCGCAGTTGACCCGTCGTACGTTGCGTCCGTATTGTTTTGGAAGCGGTTGTAGTCGAGGAGGACTTCGCTCGCCGTACCCGTGTTCGTATCCGTGCGCAGCGCCGTCTCGTAGTCGCCGTTCGTCACGGCCGTCGTCTTGTCGCGACCCGTATAGGCCGAGAAGCGCAGCGCATTCGCCGCATCGCTCCTGAGGAGCGTCGCCTTGCCGATGACCGTGTCGCCCGAAAGCTTCGATGTGTCGATGTCGAGCCTGTTCCAATTAACTGTCTCGCCGAAGCCGTCCGTCCCCTTGAACGTGAGCATTGCGCCGCTGCCCGTTCCGTTCCGCGCGATATCGTCCGTCAGATGGAAGACATACTTGCTGAAGTTCTTTGCCGTCTTGACCTTGATATCCTTTGCCTTGACGTTCAGGGTATTGCCTGTGATGACCGTACCGCTGCCGCCGTAGATCGTCGTATTCTCGAGGTTTGTCCCCTCTGCAAGACGCTCCGTCGTGCCGTCGCCGAGGTTGACAATATTGCCCGTCGTCCTGCCCGAGGGGGCGCCGGAAAAACCGCCGTAGACATCCTTTGAAAAAGCGCCGCCCGTGATCGTGACCTCGTTGTTCTCCACTTTCCCATTGGAAAGGGAATATCCCCCGTAGACATTTTTCGCGAAAGTGCCGCCCTTGATTCTGAGCTTATTGTTCGATGCTTCCCCATTGCCCTGGATATAGCCGGCATAGACAGGGCCGCCCACCGAAGCGCTGCCCTCGATCGTGACCGTATTGCCGGACGCCTTGCCGGCATTGATGGAATGACCCCCAAAGACCGTATCACCGATCGCCGCATCCTTGATCGTCACTTCGTTTTCCGTTACGGTCGCGCCCGACTTGCCGTAAGCCCCCCAGACGTCCTTGTTGACCTGCCCCCCGTCGATACGAACCTTGTTCCCCGTTGCCACGTCGCCGCTTTCAAGGTAGGCGGCGATTACACTGTCCCGAACCGTGCTGTTTTCAACGGTCACAACATTGTTGCTCGTGTCCTCCTTGCCATAGGCACCGCGAACGCCGACGGTAACCGTGGCATTTTTAACCAAAACAGTATTATCTGCCGCTTTTTTCGCTGCCCATCCGCCAAAAATTTGTCTGACCTTGCCGTTTTCCAGCACGACACGATTGCCTGTCGCATTTCCGGCAACCTTCGCCCAGCCGCCAGTCACAAAGCCCTTGGCCTCGCCGCCGGTGATCGTGACGATATTGTCTTTCGCCGTGCCCGTGCCTTCCGTGTAGCCGCCGTAAAGCGCGGCGCTGAAAGGGATGCCGACCTCGCCTTTCTTCAGGTTGACCTTGTTGCCGACGACATCGGCTGCATTTGCCTCATCCCCGATAAATCCGCCGTAGACGTTTTTGATCTTGCCGCTTTCCAGCTCGACGTTCACTGTATTGTTTTCCGAGCCGCCCGCCGCGCCCGCAGTCTTTCCGCCGTAGACGGCGTACAGCTCGCCGCCGCCCGGTGTTCCCGTCACAGTCAGCTCGTTGTTCTCCGTCTTGTTCCCGTGGTAGGAAACGCCGCCGTAGACCTCGCTCTCCCCATCCGCCATGACGGGTGCTTCTGCACCGTTATAGTTCTGCCTGCCATCCTTGAAGCGATTCATGCGCAGATAGACCGAGGTCGCTTCCACCGTGCCGCCGTTCTCCGTCGCCTCGTCGTCCACCGTCACGCTGCGCTCGAGGCCGTCCGCCGCGCCGATGTACGCATCGCGGTCAGACAGCTTGAGCGCGCCTGCCACACCGCTCTTGATGAGCTCCACGCGCGAAAAAATGCGGTTCTTGTTCGCCTCGCTCCATTCCGCAAGGCCGTCCAACGCGATGTCCTGATCGATGCGGGCGGTGCTGCCGCCGAAGCCGTCCTGCGCGATCGTCAGCATCGTGGCTTCCTGCGGCGTGTTCGCATGGAGGAAGAACTTGTACGTCTCGAAATTCTTCACCTTGTCGACTGCGACATTCCTCGCCTTGACATTCAGCGTGTTGCCCGTCACATCACCCGCATCGTTGCCGCCCGCAAGCGTCGCGGCTGAGAGATTCGTGCCCGCCGCGAGCGTCGCGGCCGTGCCGTCGCCGAGGTTCACGGTGTTGTTCGTCGTCTTGCCCGCGCCCGTCGTGTAGCCGCCGTAGACCTCGCCCGTCACCGTGCCGCCCGTGATCGTGACCGTATTCGCATTGACCTTGCCGCTCGCATTGGAGGACTGTCCGCCCTTGAGCGTGTTGACCGTACCGCCGTTGAACGTCACCGTGTTGCCGCTCACCGTGCCCGCGCCCGAGGCACTGCCGCCCGTCACGCTGATGAGCGCTCCGCCGTCGATGGTGACCGTATTGTCCGTGACATCGTTGCTGTTCGCCGCCCAGACATTTTCACCGCCAAAGACATTGTTGACCGTCCCCTTCTTGACCGTGACCGTGTTGCCCGTCACCGCGCCGTCCGCCGCGCCCCGCGCACGCGTATAGCCGCCGTAAAGCATCGTGATCGTGCCCGTTCCCGTGTCCTCGACCGTCACGGAGTTATTCTTAGAGCCGCCCGTCGCGATGGTCGGATGCTGCTCTGTCTTGCCGCCGTAGGCCTTGATCGAATCGCCCGCAGCAACGCCCGTAATCTTGAGCTGATTGTTTTCCGTTGTATTGCCGTACTTCGAAAGCCCGCCGCAGACTTCCTTATCACTGCCGACAAGCGTCGGCGGCGTTGTCCCGTCGTATGTCGCTTGCGCTTCGGTCACATTCTTGAACTGATTCGCACCAAGGAGGAGCTTCTGTGCCGTATTCGTGCCGGTATTCGTCGTGATGCCGATCTCATAATTGCCCGCCGTGCTGTATACGCCGCTGCCGCCCGTGAAACTCAGCGAGTTCGCCGTCGCGCCCTCGACAAGCGTCAGCTCTATCGAACGCGCCGTCTGCGCCGCCATCCACGCACCGAGTCCCGTCTCGTCCGCCTTGACCTTCGACCAGTCAAGTGCGCCCGTACCAAGGCCACCCTGCACGAGATGCAGCATCGTCGAACCCGCCGCAATCTTATCGTTCAGGACAAAATTATAGGTATCAAAGGCATCCACTTCTTTCACGGTAATGCCCGACGCCTTGATATTGAGCGTATTATCCGCACGAGAACCGCCGCCCGATTTGGCGCCGTAGATACTCGCTGTGCTCAGGTCAGTACCCGTCTTGAGCGTCGCCGTCGTACCGTCGCCGAGGTTGACCGTATTGTTGCTCTGATTGCCGTTCGCCCAGCCTGCCGCGACGAAGCTCGTAACCTTGCCGCCCGCAATCGTGACGGTATTATTCGTTGCAGCGCCGCCACTCGCCATACCGCCTTGAACATAAGCGACTTCCCCGCCGCTGATGAGCACGGCATTATTCGTTGCATCACCGCTGCCCGCCGTGCCGCCGCCGCGAAGATTGGAAACTTTGCCCCCGTTCAGGATCGCGTGATTGCCCGATGCCTCTGCCGTACTCGTACTATTCTCGATATAGCCGCCATAAAGGGAGCCCACTGCCTGCCCGTTCCCGATGGTCGCCGTATTGCCCGTGACCGCACCCGTGCCGAGCGTATAGCCGCCATATATATCCTGCACCATGCCGTTGGTGAGCGTCGCCGTGCTGCCGGAAACCCGTGCCCGCATTGCTCGTATTGAGGATTGTGCTGCCATAGACATTTTGCACACCAAATGAACCCGTGATGTCCACCGTCACATGGTTATTGGTTGCATTGCCGCTTGTGCCCGCCGTATAGCCGCCTGCCGCAATCGCAAGGTGGCTGCCTGGGAGAGATTTTACAAGCAGTTTGTTGTTCGTGGTCGTATTGCCGAGATTCGAATAGCCGCCCACAATCCCCTGTACGGCAGCGCCACCTGCGGGATTGAACGTCATGGCAGTCGTGCCGTTATACGTCGCGTCGGCGTTCCGGAAGCGATCGACGTTTGCCTGCACATAGTTCGCAAGCACACGGTTAAAGGACACCATTCCCGTGACATCTGTGGACATCCGATACTCGAAGTCACCGCTCGTTGCCGACCTCGTCGGAGCGGCACTTCCATCCACAGCAATATTCAGATCGCTGCCCGTCGAACCTTGCAGCAGTGTAACGTTGCCGATGCGCCCGTATTTCGTATGGTCATCGTTCCATCCCGCCGCATTAAGCGTGATGTTATCCCATTTGACATCGGCATTCGTACCAAACCCTCCGTCATGTGTTGTGAGCATGGCGGATCCGGCCGCAACTCCCTTCGTGAGGTTGAAATTGTATTTCTCGAAATTGCGCACAAAACGGACGTGAATGTTCGACGCATTGACATTGAGCGTATTACCCTTGAGCTTATCGCTGCCGTTCGCCTGTGCCTGCCGGTTGTATCCTGTGCCCCAAACCTCTGCGCGGGTAATATTTCCCGTAAACGTGCCGTCTGCCGCACCGAGATTGACCGTATTGCCGTTCGACGTGCTGGACGTTGTACGCGAATCGCCGCCCATGATGTAATATCTCGTCGAAGTATTCGCCGAGTTCATCGTGCCGCCTGCGATCGTGACGATGTTGTTCGACATATTGCCCGTCACGGTATTGTTCATTCCGCCTCCGCCGACAATAACGCCACCTGCGGCAAATGTGCCGCCGTTGACCGTGACCGTATTGCCCGTGGCGCTGCCTGCGCCGGCAGTGCGCGCCAAGCCGCCCCATACATAGGAGATGTCGCCGCCCGAGACGGTGACGGTATTGCCCGTCGCATTGCCGGACGCACCCGTGGTCGCTCCACCGATCAGAGAAATCGCCTTGCCGCCTTTGAAATTGACCGTATTATTCGAGGCCGTACCCGTGGCCAGGCCGCCAAAGACTGTACCATTGCCCGCTGCCGTTGCACTGATGCTGTTGATGGTGACGGTATTGCCCGTCGCGTTCGCCGACGTACCGCCCACAACATTGCCGCCGATGACAGGATGAAGCCCGCCGCTCTCTGCACCGATTGTGACTGTATTGTTATCCGTCGTGCCGCCCGTAACATCGCCGGCTTGATCCTCCGACACGCCAACCGTCACATCCGCCGCATACGCCGTCGAGCCCTGCCACAGAAAGCCTCCTCCACTGGGTAGATATGCCCCCCCAGCGGACAGAGCAAGCGCCACCATAAGCGCGAGCCGTCTTCTTGATTTCCCCTTACCGACCATTGAATACGATTCCTCCTTGTGCATTCAAAGGGACGATTGCCCCCAAGTGTCCTGGCAAATCCTTGCCGCCCCTGCTTTTTGTCATACCTGATGAACTTCTAACAGGTAATGACTTTTAGTTTCAATCTCATAAATCATACCATTCTCCTACCTTCTTTGTCTAGTAATTTTTCATGAATTTCAAACAATTTGATTCACTTCACAAATACTGGGAAATATGCTCTGAATCTTTGTATTGTGACTTGCCTGCCGTCTGAAAACACGTTAAGATTAACTAAAACAAAGCTTTTTACAAAAACCAACGAAAGGAGCGGAACAATATGCAGCTTCCTGAGCGCATCAATCTTCACTTGCACGAACTCAGCGATGCCGACAAAAGCATCTGGCGCTTCATCGAGAGCCACAAGGAGACGGCCTGCCGCGCCTCCATTCATGACCTCGCGCGGCTCTGCGCCGTTTCGAGCGCGTCCGTCGTGCGCTTCGCGCAGAAGATCGGCTTCGAGGGCTTCGGCGAGATGAAGGCGGTGCTCAAGATGGAACTCGAAGAGCGCGGAAAGCCCGACCGCGACATCCTGACGTCGCTGAGCCAGTTCTACGATCAGTCATGGCGCGAACTCATGGCGCGCGACTATCGCGGCGCGAGCCGCCTCGTCCACGAGGCGCACCGCGTCTTCGCCTACGCTTCGGGCTATGTGCAGACGAACGTCATGCAGGAACTCAAGCGTCTCTTCCTCTACGACAATGTCTTCATCTGCGAGATCGCAGGGCGCGAGGAGTTCTATTCCGTCTATCAGACGGCGGGGCCGGACGATCTCTTCGTCTTCATCTCGCTTTCAGGCGAATCCGAGCGCGTCAAGGAGTTCTCCGAGAAGCTGAACCTCAAGGGCGTGCCGCTTCTCGCCATCACGCAGATGCAGCACAACACGCTCGCGAGCCGCTCGACAGAGAACCTCTACGTCGTGCCCGCCGCCTTCAACCTGCCCAAAAGCGAGGAGCGGCTGCCGTTCAAGTCCATGCTCGCCTACTTCCTGCTGCTTGAGATCTTCTACGTCCACTACCGTCTCTACCGCAGCGAGCAGGAAAATGCCCTTACAGAAGCCTAGCCAATCGGTCTGCGCCTTTGGCTTGACCTCTTGGGGCTTCTGTAACAAGTTTCACTGCATGTACCTCCTTGCAACCTCTGTACATGCCTCCCGAATGGCGCAAAATGCTTGCTTTTTCAACGATTTTCCTTTATCGTAATAGACAAAGGTTTTCAGTGTTTCAGAGGAGGTAAGCTCATGTCACTCAGCAAGGACGTCTTCATGCAGAACATGCAGCGGTTTGGCGGCGCGATGTATACGCCCGTCATCCTGTTCGCGTTCTTCGGTCTGACGGTGGCGGTGTCCATCGTCTGCAAGAACACGGGGCTGCTCGGCGCGATCGCCGCCGAAGGCACGCTATGGTACGATTTCTGGTACATCGTCGAGCAGGGCGCGTGGACGGTGTTCGCACAGATGCCGATTCTCTTCGCCATCGCCGTGCCCATCGGCTTCGCGAAGAAGGAGCCGGCACGCTGCGCCATGGAATCCTTCGTCATCTACATGCTCTTCAACTACTTCATCTCGGCCATCCTCACGCTGCACGGCAGCGCATTCGGCGTCGACTACAGCCAGGCGGCAGGTCCCGGCACGGGACTTGCCATGATCGCGAACGTCAAGACGCTCGACATGGGCATGCTCGGCGCGATCTTCATCGCGTGCTGCACGGCATACCTGCACAACCACTTCTACGATACGAACATCCCCGATTGGCTCGGCATTTTCAAAGGCCCTGCCTTCGTCGTCGCCGTCGGCTTCGCCGTCATGATCCCGATGGCCCTCATCTTCTGCTGCGTCTGGCCAATGGTACAGCACGCGATTGAGCAGTTTCAGTTCTTCCTCAAAACGAGCGGCATCGTCGGCGTCTGGGCATACACGTTCTCGGAGAAAATTCTGCTGCCCGCCGGCCTCCATCACTTCATCTACCTGCCGTTCATGTTCGGCCCTGCGGTCGTCGACGGCGGCATCCAAGCCTACTGGCTCGGCCATATCAACGACTTCATGACGAGCGCGCAGTCTTTGCGTGACCTCTTCCCCGAGGGCGGCTTCGCACTGCACGGCAGCGGCAAGGTCTTCGGCCTGCCGGGCGCAGCGCTCGCCATCTACGCGTGCGCCAAGCCTGAAAAGCGCAAGAAGACAGCGGCTCTCTTGATCCCTGCGACGATCACGGCGATGCTCTGCGGCATCACCGAGCCTCTGGAATTCACCTTCCTTTTCGTCGCGCCTCTCCTTTATCTGCTGCACGCGATCCTCTCGGCGACGCTCTCGGCGACGCTCTACGCCATCGGGCTTTCGGGCAACTTCGGCGGCGGTCTCATCGACTGCTTCGTGCAGAACTGGATTCCTCTTTTCTCCTACCATTATGCGACATACCTCACGCAGATCGGCATCGGCCTGTGCTTCACCGCCATCTACTTCTTCGTCTTCCGCGCTGTCATCCGCTTCAAGGATTACAAGACACCGGGCAGAACGGACGACGATGTCGAGGACAAGCTCTTCACGAAAGCCGACTACAAGGCGAAGCAGGCAGGCGCTGCGGATGCCGCTGCAGGCGCCGCACCCGATCTGAAGCTCGACGAGCGCGACGTGAAGGCGAAGGTCTTCCTCGAAGGACTCGGCGGCCCTGCGAACATCAAGGACGTCACGAACTGCGCGACGCGCCTGCGCGTGACGGTAGAAGATCCCGATCTCGTACAGCCGGTCGCCGTCTTCACCCGCGCGGGCGCACACGGCCTCGTGCGGAACGGACATGCGTTCCAGGTCATCGTTGGCCTCTCCGTGCCACAGGTGCGCGAGCGCTTCGAGGCGCTTCTCGCAGCGCCTGCATCCGATGCGACGGAGCTCGCCGTCGGCACGGAAAAATCCCTTTCTTTCACGGCGGTCGCCGACGGCAAGGTCATCGACATGAGCGAGGTCAAGGATGAGATGTTCTCACAGAAGATGATAGGTGACGGCGTCGCCATCGAGCCGACGGGCAATCTCGTCGTCGCGCCCGCCGCCGCCGAAGTCACGATGGTCATGGAGGATTCGTTGCACGCCGTCGGGCTGCGTCTCGCGAACGGCGCGGAACTGCTCATCCACATCGGCGTCGACACGGTGAAGCTCGGCGGCAAGGGCTTCGAGCTTCTCGTCCGTGCAGGCGACAAGGTCGGCCAAGGTGCGCCGCTCGTGAAGTTCGACCGCGCGACGATCAAGGAAGCCGGCTACCAGGACACGGTCATCATGGCAGTGACAAACTCGGGCGAATACCCGCTGATGAAAAAGCATACGGGCATGACGGCAGAAGCCGGCAAGACGGACGTCCTGACCTTCTGACGCACGTCAAATCTCGCAGCCCCCTGCCCGCACGGCAGGGGGCTGAATGGAAAGGAAAAACGCATGAAAGCAACGCATTGGTGGCAGAACACCGCCGTCTACCAGATTTATCCGAAGAGCTTCAACGACACGCACGGCAAGGGCACGGGCGATCTTCGCGGCATCACGGAAAAGCTCGACTATCTAAGGTCGCTCGGCGCGGGCGCGCTATGGCTCACGCCCGTCTACCCGTCGCCCATGGTCGACAACGGCTACGACATCAGCGACTATTGCGGCATCCATCCCGATTTCGGCACGCTCGCCGACATGGAGGAACTGATCGCCGAAGCGAAGAAGCGCGACATGCGCATCGTCATGGATCTCGTCTACAACCACACCTCTGACCAGCACCCGTGGTTCTTAGAGTCGAAGAAGAGCCGCACGAACGCGAAGAGCGACTGGTATATCTGGCGCGACGCGAAGGAGGACGGCAGCGCCCCAACGAACTGGCGCGGCATCTTCGGCGGCTCTGCGTGGACGTACTGCGAGGAGCGCGGCCAATACTACCTGCACACCTTCGCCGAGGCGCAGCCCGACCTCAACTGGGAGAACCCCGAGGTCAGGGAGGCGCTCTTCGCCGCCGCAAACTTCTGGCTCGCAAAGGGCGTCGGCGGCTTCCGCATCGACGCCATCACCTACATCAAGAAGCCCGCCGTCTTCACGGACGGCGAGCCGGACGCGACGGACGGCATGACGAGTGTCCACGATATGACGGCGAACACGCCGGGCATCCTCGACTTCCTGCACGAGTTCCGCGCACGCGTCTTCGACGGACACGACATCTTCACCGTCGGCGAGGCGAACGGCGTCACACCCGAGGAACTGCCGCTGTGGGTCGGCGAAAACGGCGTCTTCTCCATGCTCTTCGAGTTCAGCCACGTCCTCGTGCCCTACGAAGGCGGCGAATGCTGGCACAAGGCGCAACCGTGGCCTCTCACGAAGCTCAAGCGTGCGCTCACGGCTAGCCAGCACGCCACCGCCAAGGAAGGCTGGTTTCCCATCTACTTCGAGAACCACGACCGTGCACGCTCCGTCAATTACTTCTTCCCCAAAGGCGCGGACAAGAAGCTCGCGGCAAAGGCTCTCGCCGCCGTCCTCTTCACGCTGCGCGGCACGCCCTTCATCTACGAGGGCGAAGAACTCGGCATGACGAACGTGGCTTGGGATTCCATCGACGCCTACGACGACATTTCGTCGCACGGCCAGTACGCGCTCGCTTTGGAAGATGGCTTCTCCAAGAAGGAAGCGCTGGGCTTCGTCCACTTCAACAGCCGAGACAACGCACGCACGCCGATGCAGTGGACGGCCGAAAGACATGCGGGCTTCACGAGCGGCACGCCATGGCTGCCCGTCAACGAGAACTATCGCACGCTCAACGCTGCCGCCGAGGAAAAGGACGCTGACTCCGTACTGCACTTCTACCGTCATCTCGCCAAGCTGCGCGAGACGATTCCCGCGCTTTTAGACGGCGTATATGAAGAGCTTCTGGAAGAAAACGAGCAGATCTATGCGTTCTCGCGCACACTGGGAAAGACGCGCATCAAGACGGCGGTCAACTTCAGCACAAAGGACGCGGCGCTTCCCGCAGACTTCCTCCGCGGCACGCGCCTTGCCGGAAGCTATGCGGACGCGCCGACGACTTCGCTTCGTCCATTGGAAGCCGTGATTTACGAGGAGGAGATACAATGAAGGTAGCTGCAAGCGATTACGACGGGACGCTCCTCAGGGGCGGCAAGATCGACGAGGAAACGCTGCAGGCCGTCAAGAAGTGGCGTGCGGCAGGCAACAAGTTCGGCGTCATCTCGGGGCGCGACTACGGCATGCTCGTGCCGCAGCTCTTCGCTTTCGGGCTGGAATTCGATTACACGGTCTGCAACAACGGCGGCATCATCCGCGACGCGAAAGAGACGGTGCGCTTCCAGGCCGAGATCGAACCGGCCGCCCTCGCCGCCATTGCCGAAGAGCCTCTGGCGGCAAAATCCTTCCACTTTGCCTTTTCAGCGGCCGACGTGACGTACCTTTGCCACCAATCGGAAGGCTCTTGGATCGAGCGTGAGGCAAAGGAATGGGACTATCCCATCATCTACATCGAGGAATCCGAGATCGGCACGCTCAAGAAGATCCAACAGTTCTCCATGGGCTTCCCGCTTCCCGCCGAATCCGACGCCTGCGCCGCCGCGCTCAACTCGAGGCTCGGCGATAAGATCCACGCCTACCCGAACGCCTGCAGCCTCGACATCACGCCCGTCGGCGTCGGCAAGGATCAGGGCATACGCACGCTGCTCTCCGTCATGGGCTGGGACGGCGCGGAAGTTTTCGCCATCGGCGACGAAACGAACGACCTGCCGATGCTCAAGGCATTCGACGGCTATACGCTGACGACGGCGCGAGAAGCGATTCAAAAGCAGGCGAAGGAAGTTTTTCCGAGTGTCGGCGCGATGATGCTGACCTATCTGTAAGGCAAGCCCGAAGGGCGCAGCCGCACAGGCAATAGGTCGCATGTGAAAACGTCCCAAGAACGCGAGCCGAAGGCGAAGCGCAATTGGCTGACGTTGACCACCCGGGGTCCGCTCAGCGGAGAAACCCTCATTTTAAAGGAGGAGCAGCCATGACCATGGACAAGAAGAAATACGACGAGGTGCTCGCCGAATTCAGCATCAGTGACGACGAGCTTCAGAAGATTTCCGCCGACTTCGAAGCAGAAATGCAGGCGGGACTTGAGGGCGAAGATTCCACGCTGCGCATGCTGCGCTCCTACGTCGCCCTGCCGACGGGCAAGGAAATCGGCGATTTCCTCGCGCTCGACTTCGGCGGCACAAACGTACGCGCCCTGCACATACTGTTGCACGGAGGCGGCAGGTACCAAGTCATCAAGAAGGCGGCGAAGCCCCTGACCGAGCCGGGCGTCTACGACTATGTGGCAGAAAGCGCCACTGCCGAAGAGATGTTCGACTTCCTCGCCGAACTCATCGACGAGGCCATCGAGAGCAACCGCTCGACGACGTACCTGCTCGGTCACACCTTCTCCTTCCCGTCGGTGCAGACCGACCTCTACAACGCCAAGCTCATCACTTGGACGAAGGAGTTCGCGACACAAGGCGTCGAGGGCAAGGTCGTCAACGACCTTCTGAAAGAAGCCCTCGCACGGCGCGGCGCACGAAACGTCATCCCCGTCGCCGTCATCAACGACACCGTCGCCACGCTCCTTGCCGCCGCCTACAAGAAACCGAACGCCTACATCGGCTCGATTTACGCCACGGGGCAGAACACCTGCTACTTCGAGGAGTTTTCGGACGGTTCCGAGCCGCCCACCGTCATCAACATGGAGTCGGGCGGCTTCGGCAAGCTGCGCCCGACGAAGTATGACAGGCACATCGACGAAACCTCCGAAAAGCCCGGCGCACAGCACCTCGAAAAGATGGTCTCGGGACGCTACCTCGGCGAAATCTACGGCGAGGCGCTCGCCGACATCCTCGGCAAGGCCGCTCCTTTCTCCTTCACGAGCATCGACCTTTCCACGATCGTCGCCGATGCCTACCTCGACCGTCACGAAGCCGCTGCCATCCTCGAAGAAAAGACGGGCGAGAAATTCAATGCACTTGAGCTGAACCTGCTGCAAAATCTCGCGGGCGTCATCATCGCGCGCTCCGCCCGCCTCGTCGCCGCGACCTTCGCAGGCATCGTGCGCCATCGCGCACATGGCGCGGAGATCAAGGAACAGCACATCGCCATCGACGGCTCCGTCTATGAAAAGATGCCCCTCGTCGCCGAAAACCTCAAGAAGGCGCTCACCGATCTCCTCGGCGACGAAGCAGAAAAGATCCACATCGTCCTTGAAAACACCGGCTCCGCCCTCGGCGCCGCCCTCGCCGCCGCCATGACGGTGGAAGGGTGAGTTTCCTATAAAGAAAAAGCGCTGCTGCATGGAACAAACACATTCCATGCAGCAGCGCCTTTTTCTTCCCTTCACCCCTCAAAAGCGGAAGTCTCTCATGCCGTCGCCGAGTTCCTTAAGGTAGAGCGCCGCCTTCTTCTTGACAGCAGGGTTCGGAATATCCTGCCACTGCTCCTGTATGACGCGCTCGCCCTTTTCCTGCGTCGTCTTCTTCGCGTAGTCCTCCAAGTATTCCTTCAAGGTCATCAGAGCGTTCGGCAGACAGCAGTTCTTGATCTGCCCGCTCTTACACAGGCTCATGAAGCGGTCGCCCGTGCGTCCCGCGCGGTAGCACGCGGTGCAGAAGCTCGGCACATAGCCGAGGTCTAAGAGCCATTCGATGACCTCGTCCAGCGTGCGCGTGTCGTTGACATCGAACTGCGCTGAATTTTCCTCTGGACTCTCCTGCTTCTCATAGCCGCCGACGCTCGTCGAGGATGCTCCCGAAATCTGCGAGATGCCGAGATCGAGGACGCGCCTGCGGCTCTCCTCGGATTCTCTCGTCGAGACGATCATGCCCGTATAGGGCACGGCGATGCGGATGACGGCGACGATCTTCGCGAAGGTATCGTCGTCGATGGCGTTGGAGAACGCGCCCGGGTCGATGTCATCCGCCGGCCGGATGCGCGGCACGCTGATCGTATGCGGGCCGACGCCAAAACGCGCTTCCAAGTGCTCGGCGTGCATCAACAGGCCGACGAAGTCGTAGCGGTACATATTGAGACCGAAGAGCACGCCGCAGCCCACGTCGTCGATGCCGCCCTCCATCGCGCGGTCCATCGCCTCCGTGTGCCATGCGTAGTCGTGCTTTGGGCCTGCCGGATGGAGCTTTTCGTAATTTTCCTTGTGGTACGTCTCCTGAAAAAGGATATAAGTGCCGATACCCGCTTCCTTGAGCTTTCGGTAGTCTTCGACCGTCGTCGCCGCGATGTTGACATTCACGCGGCGGATCGCGCCGTTCTTATGCTTGATAGAATATATCGTCTTGATACTTTCCAAGACGTATTCCAAAGGATTGTGCACGGGGTCTTCTCCCGTCTCCAACGCGAGACGCTTGTGCCCCATGTCCTGCAGCGCAATAACCTCACGGCGAATCTCGTCCTGTGTGAGCTTCTTGCGATGGATGTGCTTGTTCTTCGCATGGTAGGGACAGTAAACACAGCCATTCACGCAATAGTTCGACAGATAGAGCGGTGCAAAGAGCACGATGCGCTTGCCGTAAAGCTCCTCCTTGATCTCCTTGGCGAGCGCGAGCATTCGCTCGACGAGATCGGGCGCGTCGACGGCGAGCAGCAGCGCCGCCTCGCGGTGCGTCAGACCCCTACAGTCGCGCGCACGCGTCAAAAGTGCTTCTACAAGCGCGCGATTGTCTTTATTATCCTCCGCCCACGCGAGCGAGGCGAGGATTTCCTCATGGTTGATGAACTCCTCAGCACGCGCGGACTTCGGATCGTACGTTGTCATGCTTATGCCCCCTCAAACATCGGGCAGGCGAGATGCAAGATCGTCTGCCTACAAGCCCGCCTCTTCGACGAGTGCGGGCAAATCGCGACGGAAGAGCGTCATCTCCTCTTCGCTCCATTCCCCCGACTGCACGCCTAACAAGAAATATTTGCGAAAGATTTCGGGATGATTGCGCAAACGGTACGTTATGTCGGGCAAACACTTATGCATGAGGCGAACCTCCTGCTTATCCCTCTCCTTTTCTTTCGTCGCCGAAAGGCTTCCTTCATGAATACGATATCGATAAAGAACCTTTTTGATATGCCCGATCCTTCCATAGCGAAGGAGGATACGCAGCCAGTAGTCATAATCTTCCAGGAGAAACATCTCGGGATCATAACCACCAATTTCCTGCGGAACGCTGCGACGGTAAAGGAAACATGCACCAATGCGATTCTGAACAAGCATCTTCCACGGATCAGCATCAAAGCGATCCGTATCCACAAGATGCTGTTTTCCAGACACATCTTCAAACAGAAGCTCCATCGCCGCATTGACCATCATATACTCGGGAAAACGCTGCAGATAAGAAACCATCTCGTGAAGTGCTTCGGGTGCGTACGCATTATCATCGCTCGTCCATGTGAAAAACATACCGTGCGCTTCGGCAAAGCCGATATTCAAAGAGCGCGGCAAACGTTGATTCTCCTTGTTGCGCACGATGCGAATGCGGCTGTCGTGCGCAGCATATTCGGCAAGGATCTGTGGCGTCGTATCCTGCGAGCAGTCGTCGACAGCGATGAGTTCCCAATCCTGCATCGTCTGCGCCAAGATGCTATCCAAAGATTCACGCAGATACTTCTCTCCGTTATAGACGGGCAAGACGATGGAAACCAGCGGCTGATGCGATTTTCCCTTTTCCATCCATGATCTCACTCTCAATCTTCCTCTCCATCATGAGCGCCCTTCTGCCAAGGCGCTGAAGCCGTAGTCAAGGAGCGCGGCGGCCTCCGATGCTCGCGTCTCCTCGTCGTTCGAGTGCATGACGACGGCGATCAGCTCCGTATCGCCGCGCATGGCGGATGCTGCGAGGCAGCCCCCTGCCGCACGCGTCCAGCCCGTCTTGAGTCCCGTGCAGCCCGGGTAGGAGTAGAGCAGCGCGTTCGTGTTCTCACAGTACGTTTTGTAGCCTGCTGGCTGCAAATAGTAGATCGTGCTCGCCTTCGTGCCAACGATCTTGCGGAACTCAGGATTTCGGAGGCCATAGGCGGCAATGAGGGCGATGTCATGCGCCGTCGAATAATGGTTCACATCGGGCATGCCGTTCGGGTTGACGAAATGCGTATGGAAAGCGCCGATCTCCCGCGCCTTCCGATTCATCATCGCCGCGAACTGCGCCTCCGATCCGCCGAGCGTCTCGGCGATGGCGAGCGCCGCGCCGTTATCGGAAATCAGCATCATCTGACGCGTGAGATCTCGAAGCCGCGCCTGCTCGCCGGGGCGCACGCGCGTCGTCTCGACGTCGGCGGCAAACGGCGTGATCGTCACAGCGAGGTCGGATCTGCCGCTCTCGACCGAAAGGATGCATGTCATCATCTTCGTCATGCTCGCGGGGTACTCACGCTTGTCGCCGTTCTTTTCGTAGAGCACCTCGCCCGTCCTCGCGTTCATGAGAATTGCCGCATCTGCCGTCATCGAGCGCACAGAGGCAGGCGGCGCGGCGAGTGCTGCGGACGACACAGACGGCGCAAGGGAAGTAGCAGGGGCGGCGTCGGGCACAGCGGCTTCAACTGTCGTTGGCTCAGCATTCGGCGCATGCTCCCGCGACGGCTTCCCCAAGGCGATCGTGCGCTGCGCCGAGCTGGCGTGCTGCCGTTCGGTATGCACCTCGGTCTGTCCGACATCGTGCGCACGCTCGCCGACCGCGACGGGGGCGTGCGCGGCAAATGCGGGCACGCCCCCTGTCAGTGCATACGAAAGCGCAAGCGCCGTCGCAGCCGTGCGCAAAATGTGACGTCCCAAAAGGCGCACGCCGCCCGGCTTGAAACCACGAAAAGAGAAGAAATCCTTACATCTCAGCAAAAGAATTGCCCCCTTACAGAAACGCGCTAGATCTAGCGCGCCCCTTACATCTCCTTGACCGGCACAGGACCGCGCGACAGCGCGATGGCACCCGTGCGTGCAATCTCGATGATGCCATACTCCGAAAGCACCTCGGACAAAGCGTCGATCTTGTCGCCTTCGCCCGTCAGCTCGATGACGACATTCTCCTTGCTCACATCGACGATACGTGCGCGGAAGATGTTGACGACGTTGATGATGTCGGCGCGCGTCTCCTTCGTCGCGCGCACCTTAATCAAGACGAGTTCACGCTTGATCGAGTCCACCTCGCTGAGGTTGACGATCTTGATGACGTCGATGAGCTTCGCGAGCTGCGTCGTGACCTGCGCTAGCTCGCGTTCGTCCTCGACCGACACGACGATGTTGATGCGCGTCACGTCCGGTTCTTCCGTATAGCCTGCCGAAATGCTCTCGATGTTGAACGCGCGGCGGCTGATCAGCCCCGATATATGCGTGAGGACGCCCGGCTTGTTGTCGAGGAGCGCCGCAAGGAAAAATTTCTGCATCATGTTTGATTCAACCGCCCTTCCCGCCGCCTGGAGGAATCTCAGGCGACACTCTCATCATATCACACATGGGCGAACGATGCCACATGCTGCCACGCAATCGCGAGGAACTTGTCGCGCAAGGCGTCGCTCCAAATCTCTCGATGCCCCTCTCGCTCATACAGATGCCATACATAGGCGCTCATGTCGATCGTACCATCCATGCGCGTAAACTCCTTCGTTTCCAAACGAAACTCATGTTCCTTCGTGCGGATTGCAAGCTTGTACGTCTGCCCAGGGAAGACGGAATTCGAGATCACATATTCGCGCGCCCGGCCGCCAAACGCGGCGGGCAGGTTCGCATCGAGCGTTTCATCCATGGGCAATCCCGCCTCGTGCATGACGACGGCATGGAGATCGAGAAGGCTCACGAGCTCACCCGTCATACCGAGGGTGGGAACGCCCGCACCGCGCATCATGAACGCCGTGCCACAGCGCTCGTCGCTGAAGAAGAACGGGTCTTCGCTGTGAATAGAAACTCCATGGTCGGAATAGGCGTTGATGATGTACTCATCCTCCCCGTAGTGATCCTCGATATAGCGGAAAAGCTCACCGAGCGCCCTGTCCATGCGCTCGATGGCAGCCATGTTGTCATACACATTGCGCAGTTTTCCATTGAGATCAAATGCCCTTTCCCTAGGCTCGCCCTCGTAGACACGTTCCTGCCAAGGAAGCTTCGCCTGCGTTTTCGGCTGGGGCGGCACCGCATAGGAAACGACAGGATGCGAATCCGCCACATGAAGGAATACATAATTGTCACACTCGTCAAAAGCGTCGAGATGGTCGATCGTCCGCTTGACGCCTTCGTATGCCGGCTGCGTGATATACGGCGCTGCAAGAATGCGCCCATAGCCGCGCTTATAGCCGCTGTATATGCCCGAAGAATCCCCCATGGTCTGGACGCAGCAGTAGCCAAGCGCCCTCATGCGCTCGGAAAGCGTTTTTTTCTCAGGCGGAAGCTCCATCCACACCTCATCATGGAAAATCTGGCTTCTGTGCATGTGCAGCCCTGTCTCCACCGTGCCGAGCGAAGGAAACGTATACTCAGCCACCGAGAACGCTTGGTCAAAAATCACGCCCTTGGAAAAAAAGCTCATGAGATTCGGCATGGCGCGAAATCCATGACGGCGCATCGCCGGCCAGGACAGACCGTCGAGCAAAAGGTTCAGTATGAGACGCTTGCGCTTGGAGCCATGTTCGAGCCGCACCGGTTCCGCTGCGGCAAACTTCCCTGCAGAAGCAGCAAGGCGCGTATCGCTCTCCATGCGCAAAAAGCCGAACTCCGCCTTGCCCGTATAGAAATCCCCGCCGCCCTCCGCGTCGCTCAATGCAACAGGCGGCACCTCTTCCAGCGGCGCGGCAGCGGCGACGACAGGCGTCTCATGCGATGCATGAATCGTCAAGGAACTCGCGACGACAGCCTTGCGAAGATCGAAAGTGATGTTGGAATAAAAGTCGATATTTCTGCAGCCTGTACGCTCCAAGCATGCCAAGCGCGTGCTCCATACATGGAAAAAGACGTCCGTGTTGTAGAGTCCGCACCACAGACCTCTGCCCCGTCCGCCGGACTGCAGGAGGAAATCTCCGGCTGAAGAGCGCAGCTGCGTCTGCAGCTCTCCCGCCGCGGACCATGCGACCTCCTCGTAAAAGGGCGCGTGAACCGGCGTGAGCCTGCCCATGCAGAACGCCCGCCGCACCGCCGGATCTTCGAGGCGAAGCGCCAAGCCAGGAAGATCGCCTGCATGCTTGTGGCAAAGCCCCTTGAAGCGCGCGGCACGCTCCTCCTCGCCCGCCGCATCATAGATGTCAACGAGCAGTCGCCACAGATCTATGTTGGCAACGCGAAGCGCGTATGCGCGCTCGGCCAGTTCACGCGCTCCGGTCAAATCGCCCGCTGCAAAGCGAAGAGCCGCTTCGATATGCAAAGGCGCAGACGCATCATGGCTCAAGGCGGCAAACTCTGCCACCAGCTCTTTCGCCTGCGGAGGAAAAGAGCGATGCTCAAACCAGAGAAAAAGCTGGTGCCGTATGCCGATCACGCGCTGTTCGCGCAAAGCGTCCGCCATGAGCGGAAGAAGTTCCTTCTCCGACGCATCAAGCAGCATTTTCTGCACAGCATCCAAAAGACGCGCACCACTTTCATGCAGCAAGAAGCGATTCCCATCATTCCAGAAGAACACGGAAGCATCCGCATCGATGGGGAACAAGCGACACGGCAGTTCCTCATATGCGGGAAATTCCTGCGGAGATGACACCACCTCCGACAGTCTCACCGCCCTGTCGAAAAGTGCCGTGCGTGCTCTTTCATAGTTCACGCGCATAGCATCGGCATTCGGCACATAGAGCAGATCATGCAGCAGAGAAAAAAGGGCCTCATCGGGCGCACGGTTGTACGCTTCCATGAGCGCCAGAACCGCTATCCGAAATGCTTCTGCCTTTCCCGCAGCAGCCGCCTCCTGCAGCTGACCGATCAGCCGCAGCTCCTCCTCATTCATCCCACTGTCTCCCTTACTCGCTCTCCAAAACCATCTCATCGAGACTCTTGCCGCCCGGCACCATCGGCAGGACGTCGACGTTGCCCGGTACGATGACGTCGATGAGCATCGGCGCATCGCTTGTCAAGGCCGCTGCCAGATCCGCCTTGAGACTTGCCGGATCTTGGAGGCGGCAAGCCCTCACGCCCATCGCCTCGGCGAGCTTCACGAAGTCCGTGCTGCCCGGCAGGAGCGTCTGGGAGTAATGCTTGTCGTAGAACATGCGCTGCCACTGCGTGACCATGCCGAGCACGCGGTTGTGCACGACGATGATCTTCACGGCAACGCCGTTCGCCGCCGCCGTCGCCATCTCCTGACAGTTCATCATGATGCTGCCGTCGCCCGTGAAGAGGATGACCTGTTGTCCGGGTCGCGCGACCTTCGCGCCGATGGCGGCGGGCAGGCCGTAGCCCATCGTGCCGAGACCGCCCGACGTCAGGAAGCGGCGCGGCTCCTTCGCATCGTAGTACTGTGCCGCCCACATCTGATGCTGGCCGACGTCGGTCACGATGATCGCATCGTCAGCGGCAAGCTCGCTGACCGTCTCAATGAGCTGCTGCGGCATGATGCAGCCTTCCTTCTTCTTGTAGGAAAGCGGCTGCTCGTTGTTCATCTCGACCGTGTAGCGGCTCCACCCCGAAAAGCGTGCGCGCAGATCGCCGAGCGCGGCCAGCTTTTCCTTGAGGAGCGGCAGCGACCAGCGCAGGTCGCCGAGCACGCGGCAGTCAGCGACGATGTTCTTGTTCACCTCGACGGGATCGACCTCGAAGTGCACGATCTTCGCACGCGGTGCAAATCCTGCAACACGGCTCGTCACGCGGTCGTCGAAACGCATGCCGACGGCGATGAGCAGATCGCACTCCTGAATCGCCATGTTCGCCGCGTATGTGCCGTGCATGCCCGCCATGCCGAGGAAGTTCTCGCGTGCGGCCGGCACGCAGCCGATGCCCATGAGCGTTGTCACCGAGGGAATCCCCGTGAGATCGAGAATCTCGCGCACAGTCTTTGCCGTATCCGAGAGCGTCACGCCGCCGCCGAGGATGAGGAGCGGCCGCTTCGCCTCGGCGATTGCCAAAGCCGCCGCCTCGACCTCTGCCGCATCGCCCGTGAAGTCTGCCGTATAGCCCTTCAAGTGCACCCTCTCGGGATAGACATAATCCAGCTCCTGCGTGAAGACATCCTTGGCGATGTCGACCGTGACCGGCCCCGGACGCCCCGTGCGCGCGATGAAAAATGCTTCCTTCAGCACCTGCGGCAAATCCTCCGCCGCCTTCACGAGGTAGTTGTGCTTCGTGATCGGCGTCGTGATGCCGCAGATGTCCGCCTCCTGAAAGGAATCCTTGCCGATGTAGGGATTGCCGACCTGCCCCGTAATACAGACGAGCGGGACAGAGTCCATGTACGCCGTCGCAATACCCGTCACGAGGTTCGTGCCGCCGGGGCCGGACGTCGCCAGACACACGCCGACCTCGCCCGTCGCACGCGCGTAGCCGTCTGCCGCATGAGCCGCTCCCTGCTCGTGACGCACGAGGATATGGGGAAACTTCTCCGTGTAAATCGCATCGTAGAGGTCAAGCACCGCGCCGCCCGGATAGCCGAAAACAACGCGCACGCCCTCCTTGCGCAGGCTTTCCAAAACCGCCTGCGCCCCATTCATCTTCAAAGCAAACACCTCACAAATCTATACTTCTCCTGCGCCGAAAACCCGCATCCTCGGCGACGAAGCGGCCGATGGCCGAAAGCTGTGCGCCCAAGCACGCGCGGCAATGCTCGGGCGTATCCTTGACGCACGCCTTGCCCGGATAGAGCGCGTACTTGCGGCGAAAATCGCCCTCCGTCACATTCGGCATGACGACGTTCGCGCCCGAACGCAGGATGAGCGAACGTGCGCCGCGCTCCAAGGTTTCCATAGCCGTCGTCGCCGGAATGTTCGCCTCGGGCAGGAGCAGCCGCAAGAGTGAAACCATGCGCCGCGTCAAGTGAATGTCGCCCGCTGCCGCCTCGCCGAGCGGCGTATCGCCGTTCGGTATGAAGGGGCCGATGCCCACCATGTCCGCATCGAGCTCCTGGAAAAAGAGAATATCGCGAGCCAGAGACTCGACCGACTGCCCAGGCAGTCCCACGAGCGAACCCGTGCCGACCTCGTAGCCGAGCGCACGCAGAGAGGCGAGACATGCGCGGCGCGCCTCCCAGCTCATACCCGGGTCGAACCTTTCGTAAAGCTCGCGATCCGTCGTCTCGATACGAAGCAAAAAACGGCTTGCCCCCGCTTCCTTGAGCGCACGATACTCCTCTTTTGTGCGCTCGCCGATGGAAAGCGTGATGACAAGCCCCAAAGCCCGTATTTCGCGCAGGATCGGGGCGAGCCGCTCGACATGCCAATAGCCGTCCTCGCCCCCCTGCAGCACAACCGTCCGATAGCCATAGCCGCGTGCATTTCGTGCCAGACGCACGATCTCCCGCGGGCGCAGACGATAGCGCTCCGCCCTTTCATTTTCGCGCCGCAGACCGCAGTAAAAGCAGCTGCGTCGGCAGATATTCGTAAACTCGATGAGTCCGCGAAGATGCACGCCGTCGCCCACATACTTTCGCCGCACGCGGTCGGCAGCGGCAGCAAGAGGCTCTTCTGCAGCAGAAGACGTCAAAAGCTCGGCAAGCTCCTCCTCGCACAAGCTATGCTCATTCTCCGCCTTTTCAATCAGCCTCTGTCCCATGGTCTCTCGAATCCGTCTCCTTTGCTGCACCAGCAGATTCGTCCACCCATACCGTCGTCAGATCCTCGCGCTCATGCTCTTCGAGCCGTTTCAGATCGTCCGCCGTCAGCGTCTTCTTCGTCTGCGCGGCAATCTCCATGCGATGCCCACGCTCGTAGGCCAGGATCGCCTCAAGGAACTTGCGCTCCAAACTCTTCTCGGGCAGATCCTTTATGACCGTCACATTCTTCGGAAACGTCGTCGTAATGGACGACCATGTGCCGTCGAGGTCGTCGGCACGCTCCAGGGTCGAAGTTCCCGCAGCAAGGTCGATACGCAGGTATTCCGCCTCTCCCACGAGGTTGTCATAGCCCGCGAGCGATTCGCCGCGCCAGCGCCTCTTGGCAACGACATCGGCAATCGCCACATCATCGTATGTCTGCAGCGTCGGCACGATAAGCACGCGCGGGTTCAGCACACCGCCCTCAAGAAGTTCGTAGTGCATGACGCGCTTGTTGAAAAAATAATTGGCGCGTGCCGAGGACTGCACCCATTCGTAGATGTTCGGCGGCACATGAGGCGCCGCCTCTGCCGTCGCCGCGAGAAAAACGAGGGGAAGGGTGGCCGCCAGCCATCGTTTCATCTTCATTTTTCTTTCCGTCTCTCCTTCTCTGATGGAATCACAGATAAACTCAGTCATTCATCTTCATACATCCGAGCGACCTCATTCTATCAGCGCTTCCTAAACTCAATCATCTGCCGCACGGTAAAGCCCGTCAAGCTCATACGGCGTCTCCTGGTACACATAATAGTTGAGCCAGTTCGCGAACAAGAGGTTCGCCACGGAGCGCCAACGCACGACGGGCATCCGCGTCGGATCGTCCTCCGGGTAGTAATTCTGGGGGATTTCAATCGGAAGCCCCGCCATCACATCGCGGTCGTACTCCTGCTTCAAAGAAAGCGGATCATACTCGGCATGACCCGTGATGAAGAACTGCCTCTTTTCGATATTGGCAATCGCATAGACGCCCGCGCGGCTCTCTGACTCCGCGAGGATCGTCAACTCGGGCACGCGCTCGATGTCCGCCTTCTTCATCTCCGTATGGCGCGAATGCGGCACATAGAACTCATCGTCGAAACCGCGAAAAAGGCGCTCGTGCTCGACGCAAAGGTGATGCTTGTAGACGCCGAAGACCTTCTTTCCCGTATCCTGCTTGTCGATGCCGTAGTGGTAGTAGAGTCCCGCCTGCGCACCCCAGCAGATATGGAACGACGAATAGCAATGCTTCTTGCTCCACTCCATGATCTCGGCGACCTCTTCCCAGTAGGCGACCTCCTCGAAGGCCATCTGCTCGACGGGCGCACCCGTGATGATGAAGCCGTCATACTTCCTGTGGCGCACCTCGGCAAACGTGCCGTAGAACTCCGCAAGATAGTCCTGCGACGTATGCTGCGGCACATACGACTCCGTATAGATGAAGTCGACCTCGACCTGCAGCGGCGTATTGCCCAAAAGGCGCAGGAGCTGCGTCTCCGTCACCGACTTGTTCGGCATGAGGTTCAGGATCAGAAGCCTAAGCGGTCGGATGTCCTGGCTGTAGGCACGCTCCGCATCCATGACGAAGATATTCTCGCTCTCCAGCACATGCGCCGCCGGCAGGCTGTTCGGTATTTTGATCGGCACGAAACCGCCTCGCTTTCCCCAAGCGGCCGAGCCGCCTCAATCGTGATTCAGTTTAGCATAGAACAGGGAAAGGTGTCAAATGAGAAGGGTGCAGGAAAAAGGAAAACCGCCTTGCGGCGGCTTAAATATTCGAGGAGTCGAATGTCATATTTTTGTGCTTCCTTTATGCTGCACTTTCTGAAATCATAGCTGCAATATCCTCATGCTGTATCGTATCGGTCTCGATTCTGCCATCCGAACGGTCTATATCGGCTTCATAGGCAACGCCAGCTTCATAAATCTCCACAATACTGGCTGTCTCACCGCTCTTGAGACGTACTCTGTCATACAATTTGATTTCCATAGTATCACCTCGTCACATAAATCGAAATCAATCGAACGACCTCTGTATCCTTGTCTTGAATCCATGCAGTCATTGCGGAATCACTGATAAATTCAGCCGCCCATCTTCACACATCTGCACTGTCCTCTCGTCGTCGACAAATCCTCGACGTAGCACTGCTACGCCTGCGGTTTGTCTCCTCGATAGATACAGCGCATCTGTGTAAATCTAGGCGACTTCATTTTATCAGTGTTTCCTTACATTCGCAGTTTTTCCATTCTTGCCTGTCAGCGCCATCCGAATCTGAAACCGCTTGCCATACCCGTTGTCCGGCTTCTCTACCGCTGCGAAATCATTAATATGCAGAGAAACATTCCGCATCAATTCCTCTGCATCTTGTATCTGATACCCGAGGGCGGAATAGAATACCTCCGCCTTATGCTTGTCTTTCGCCGGATTCAAAGCATACTGCGTGAGCTTCTCTTTTGGAAAGACCGCTATCCCATAACCCCGTATTTCTAGATTCATTATACCACCTTCAAACATATTTTTCGACTGTAAATTTGCGCCAAGGGCGCGTCATTCCATGTAGACACGTATTATTCTATGTGTTAAACTGAATATGAAAGGAGTCCTCCATGAAAAGTTACTCATCGCGCGAGATCATCAAATTGCTGAAAAAAGACGGCTGGTACGAAGTCCATTGCGTCGGCGATCATCATCAGTTCAAACACCCGACGAAGAAAGGGCGCGTCACCGTCACGCACCCGCGCAGAGACTTCCCCCTCGACACATTGAAAAGCATCGCCGAGCAAGCCGGCATCGACTTGCCCTGAATCAGCCTTAGGAGGTTGTTATGAAAGACGCATATACATTTCCCGCCATATTCCACGAGGCTTCCGACGGCATTTCGATTCACTTTCCCGACCTTCCCGGCTGCCTTCCCTGTGCGCAGACAATGGAAGAAGCCTTCCGCAACGCGAAAGAAGCCTTGCAGCTGCATCTCTACGGCATGGAGGAGGATGCGGAGGAAATTCCCGAACCAAGCCGTCTCGCCTCGCTCTCCTGCCGGAAAGGGGAAAGTCTCGCCATGATTGATGCCTGGATGCCGCCGTTTCGTGAAAAGATGCTCAACAAGTCCACGAGCAAGACCGTCACGATTCCTCGCTGGCTCGACATCCTCGCACGCAAGGAAAAGATCAATTACTCCCATCTGCTGCAAGAATCCTTGAAGAATTACCTCGGCGTGCAAACATCGGACAGGCAGCATTTCCACGGCAGATGAAAAGAGCCGCCCTTTCCGCGACAGCGGCGAGGGCGGCTCTTTTCTTTCACTCCCCATCTTCCCACCGACGCCATACTTCCTCATACGCCGCCTCGACTTCCTGCACATATTGGCGAAAGTTCATCAACGGTGAGGCGAGGAGCATGTCGCGCTGTTTTTCTCGGAGCATTTGGAGCGTTTCGGGCGAGCCGGCGAGGAGCTTTGCGATTTCCACGTACTGCGCTGCATCTTCGGCGATCAGCTCGGGAAGTCCTGCATTCTGCAGCAAGCTCGCGCCAAACCTTGCGCCATGCGTCCCGCCCTTGAGTGTCACGACGGGCACGCCCATGTAGAGCGCCTCGCACGTCGTCAAGCCGCCCGTATAGGGGGCGGTATCAAGCGCGACGTCCATGTCGGCATACTCGGCGAGGTAATCCGAGGAAAAGCCACGCAGCTCAACGCGCGACGCATCGAGACCGAGCCGCCCGAAGCGTTCGACGGCGAGCGCGCGCCCCTCTTCACTCCCAAAAAGCCGGCTCTTCAAGAGCAGCCGCGCGCCCGGCACATCTGTCAAGAGCTGCCGCCATAGGAGCAGCATCGCGTCCGTGACCTTGCTGTAGTTGTTGAAGCAGCCGAAGGTGACATACCCGCGCGAAAGGCACGGCGGCGGCGCAACGTCTGGCATCGCGACGAACGGCAGGTAGCAGAAGTGGCTGTGCGACAGGGAGAGCGGACGCTCGCTTCGCTCTTCCCGAGCGTCCTGTGATGCGCCATCCTCCGCCGCGCCTCGGCAGCTCCCTCCTGCCGTGCGCTCTGCCGCCATTTCCGCTTCCTCCGCCGCATCCAGCACCCGATCCCCAAGCAAATAGTCGATCGTCGAAAGCCCCGTCGGCCCCATGTAGCCTAACCCTGTAACCTGCACGGGCGCAGGCTTTCGCGCGAGGACGGCGAGGCAGTTGTCCTTCGTGTGCCCCGAGAGGTCGCAGAGGATGTCGATCTCGTCCGCCGCGACGAGCCGCGCCGCCTCCTCGGGCAAAAGCCCGAGGATATTCGTCCAGTGAACGCCCGGCTGCTGCGCCATCGTGCGCGACACAGCGTCCTCGCTGTTGTTCGCATAGCAGAAGACCTCGAAGCGCTCGCGGTCGAAAGCACGAAGGAGCGGCAGCAGGAAGAAGGCGACCGCGTGACGACGGAGATCGGGCGAGATATAGCCGATGCGAAGCCGCGCGTGCGCATGCCGCGCCCTCGTGTGCGCCATGCGCTCCACATCGGAAAAGAAGCCGTCGAAGCCCTCGGCCAGACCCGCAAAAGGCGCACGCTCCTCCACGGCGACATAGTTGAGCGCGAAGAGCGCGTTGCTGTACTCCGCCACGGCCTGCGCTTCATCCGCTTCCATGCGGCTCGCGGCGAGAAAGGCACGGACGCCCTCTGCCGCGCTTCCCGCGAGCGTCAGCGCAGAACCCCCGAGGCTATAGCTTTCCGCGAGGAACTTTCGATAGTAGGCGGCAAGCGGTGCGGGCGGCTCCTCGGCAAGCCGCTCCTCCAAATACGAGATGAGCGCGGCGAGATGCTTAAGCTCCGTGCGCGTCCTGCCCTCGGCCTTCTCGATGTAGATCTCCTGCAGCGCCGCGCCCGGGTGCGCGGGAGCGCTCTCGCGGATGCGGGCGATCTCCGCACGCGCCGCCCCATAGTCGCCAAGCTGCACGAGAGACGCCGCCAACACATAGCGAAGCTCCACGAGATCGTGAAAAGCCGCCGCCTCGCTGGCAGCCGCCTCCGCCGTCGAGACGAGCGCTGACTCCGCCAGCGCACGCACATCCGTATACCGCGCGGCGGCAAAAAGGCGGCTCGCCTCGCCGAGCAACTCGGCAGGCGAGCCGCCTGCAAACGCCGCGAGCGGCTTCTTCACCGAGCCGCTCCGCACTCTCTTCTGACGCTTGCCGCGCTTAGCCATGCGCTTCCTCCCCGTTCACGAAGAGCACCTTGCAGTACATCTCCTGCTTGTCGTGCAGCAAGGCGAACGCCTCCTCGTATTTTTCAAAAGGAAAGGTATGCGTCACGAGCGCCTCAGCATCGACCGCATGGCTGCGCATCGCGTTCATCGCATCGAGCCATTCGGCAGGGCGCGTGTTCAGGCTGCTCTTCCATGCGCCGTGCAGCTCGACCTCCTTCTGCAGCAAGAGATCGTACATGAGGCCCGTCATCTCAAGGCTCTTCTCCGGCCTTCCCATGACGACGACGCGCCCGCCGCGCTTCACGGACAGCAGCGCCGTCTCCAGCGCACCGCCCTCGCCGAGACCCTCGATGCACGCATCGGCGCCGCGCCCACCCGTCAGGCGCATGACGTAGTTGTAGACGTCCGAGCCCTCGATGTCAACCGACTGCAAAAAGCCCAGCGAGCGAGCAAACGCCGCCTTCTCCATCGTTCGAGCCACGAGCACAACGTTTCGGACGTCGGCCTCGCGCGCCCAGCTCGCCAGCGCCAGACCGATCGAGCCGAGTCCGAACACCACGAGCGTCGAGCCAGGGCCTACGCCCGTCTTGCGGAAAGCATGCAGGGCCACCGCCGCCGCTCCCGTCAGCGCCGCCGCACGAAAGCTCACGTCGGGCGGCAAAAACACGAGATTTTGCTTCTTCACCGCTACGAACTCGGCCATGCCGCCCGCACGCCCCGCGCCGTAGAGCTGCATCTCGCCGCAGTCGCGCGGCCTCCCGTCAAGACACGCCATGCAGCGCCCGCAAAAAAGCATCGGATACGCCGCCGCCGCGCGGCCGACAAGAGCGACATCCTCCGCCTCAACGATGCGCCCCGCGAACTCATGCCCGAGGATCTGCGGCACATTGCCCTCCGGCGCGCCCATCTCGTAGACGCTCTTGACGTCGGACATGCTGATGCCCGACGCCTTGACCTCAAGCAGCACCTCGTCCTTCGTGCGCTCGGGGCGCTCCACTTCCTCCAGACGCAGATCACGCGCCCCGTACAGCCGCAATGCCTTCATCCATGCCACATCCCTTCCATCTCCCGACGCCGCACCTTCTCGCTCAGCCATGTTGCCAGCTCATCGGATGCCATATTGCCCGCTGCCACGTCGATGATGACCTCTTCGAGCACAGCGTCCTCTTCCTCCAAGGCACAGCCATTGACCGCGAGGAACACCAGCATCGAATGAAGCGCCGTGCGCTTGTTGCCGTCAAAAAACGGGTGGTTCTTCGCAATGCCATAGCACAGCCGCGCCGCCTTCTCCGTCAATGTCGGATAAAGCTCCACGCCGCCGAAACTCTGGAAGGGTGCGTTGACCGCCGAGGTCAGCAGCCCCATGTCGCGCACGCCCTTCTCCATGCGGGACGTGCGTTCCATCTCCTCGTGGAAGTAGAGCACATCATCCACCACCAACTGAATCTTGCTCATCGGTTCTCCAACTCCTTGTAGAGCTTCGCGTTCTTCTTCATCAGCTCTATGGAAGCCTGCCGAATCAGCTTTGCCGCTTCGAGGCTCGTCCGGCTCGTCTTTCTCTCCATCTTTTCCTCATTTCTTGCACTCGTCATTGGCTTGCCCATGGCACACCCCTCCTCGCGCCTCGGAAATGCGTTCTTTTCCTTGCCCTATAGTATACCACACTTTGCCGCCTGCGCCTACTTTTGCTTTTTCTAGTTAAAAGGTCTTGCTTTCTTTTTCAATTTCTTTTATAATGAACGTATACGAATGAACATATCGTCACCAACGAAAGGATGTGCTGCCTCATGGCGATCACACTCGGAAACACCCTCATCCAGCACTCGACCTTGAACCGCATCAACCATACATCGAACAACCTCGCGCGTCAGATTTCGAGCGGCACGAAGCACCCGTCCGCCGTATTCGGACCTTCCGCCTATGCCATCGACATGCGCATGAATGCGAACATCGCCGCCGTCAGCCAATCGGATGCCAATTCGCAGCGCACAAACGCCATGCTCAAGACGGCAGAAGGCGGCGTAAACTCTTCCCTCGAAGCGCTCGGCCAGCTGCAGCAGACGCTCCTCAATGCCGCCAACGGCACGAACAGCGACTCCGACCGCCGCGATCTCGGCAAGATGGTCGATCAGACGATCGCCACGCTCAATGACAACGCCGGCATCCAGTACAACGGCATGAACCTCCTCGACGGCTCGAAGTCCGCGAACGTCGCCTCGCTCGACGGCTCGACGAGCATCACGAACCTCGGCGACATGCGCTCTTCCGCGCTCGGCCTGACGGACGCGAACGGCAAGTCCACGCTGAACCTCGGCACGGACGCCGGCATCGCCGATGCCCTCGACAAGGTCACGACGGCGCTCAATAAGACGCTCGACCAGGCGACGACCATCGGCGCGGCGCAGCAGCGCCTCAATTACCAGTCGGCGAACTTCGTCACGCAGGAAGAAAACCTCATGGCCGCTTCGACGACGAGCAACGGCACCGACATGGCAAAGGCCGCGAGCGAGTTCAAGAACAACGATACGCAGCAGAAGCTCTTCCTCTTCGCACAGAAGGCGCAGATGAACACGATGGCGTCCCACTACTCCGCCCTGGCTCTGCTTCGCTGACATAACACAAAAAATCCGGCCTCACGGTCGGATTTTTTATTGCCTGTTTTCCTCGTGACGCAAAGGCCTTCTCATCCGTCAAATTTGTGTCCAGCAAGATCCGCATCAAAGATACTTCTCCTCCCTGTACCCTGCAAGTTCTCTAGCATAATCCAACTCGGGAACCTTGCGCTTCATGCTCTCCAAGACGGTGAATGCCTTCTCACGAGCATCATATTGCCGTTGCTCTCGCGCGGCGAATTTGCGATGATATTCATTCATGTATCGGATCAGATCCGCCATTCCCTCGTCGGGCATGGATTCCATCATACGAAATGCCTCTTGACGTAATGCATTCATGTCGAACACTCCCTTCTTTGATTTCCATTATATCATAAACCACCCCCCGTGCACATAGCAGAAGGAGGCTCCCGCTGCGGCGGGAGCCTCCTTCCTTATGCTCAGACGTGCGCGGCGATCATGCCGACGCCTTCGTCTTCTTCTTGATTTCCTCCTCCTCGTCATCGTCGGTATGGCTGTAGCCCTTGCCGTTGTAGTAGCCGGCACTGCCCACACCCTTGCCCAGGGCATTGGCGAGACCTCGGTCGGCGGCTCTCGAAGAGCCATCCACATAGGAGCCTGCACCGCTCGAAGAGCCCGAGTTACGCAGACTGCCGCTCGCGCCCGTGCGAGCGTCGCTCGAAGAACCGACGCTCACGCCCGCTGCTGCGGCAAGACCGCGATCAACGACGCTGCCTGCACCGACGCGGCTTGCAGAACCGGCGGCGCTCGCCGCACCCTGCGGCTTGGCTGCTACGCCAGACTGTGCGCCCTGCGGCTTAACACTTGCGCCCGGCTGTGCGCTCGGGCTGTAGTAGCCACCCTGACCTGCTGTGCCGCCGGCAAGCGCGGCGTTGCCGCCCGTCGTACCCTGCGGCTTGACTGCCGCACCAGACTGTGCGCCCTGCGGCTTAACACTTGCGCCCGGCTGTGCGCTCGGGCTGTAGTAGCCGCCCGAGCCTGCTGTGCCGCCGGCAAGCGCGGCGTTGCCGCCCGTCGTACCCTGCGGCTTGACTGCCGCACCAGACTGTGCGCCCGCGGCACGCGCGGCTTCATTCACCGCGCCCGTCGCGCCCTGCACCTTGCCGTTCATGCCTGCTGTGCCGCCAACGCCCGCGCTGCCGCCGATGTTCGTGCCTGTGCCTTGCTGGCGGATTCCTGCATCACCGACATTCGCGCTCGTACCCTGCTGCAGTTTCGTGCCACCGTAGTTGACACCCGCTCCCGTATAGGTGAGCGAAGCATCCGGGCCACGATGTGCGCCGAACGTATCCTTTTCATCGTAGCTTGCATGGGCGTACACCTGGCCGTCAGGGCGCAGCGTGCGATCCACGCCGTCCGTGCGCGGTGCGACGAAGAGTCGACTCGGCACCAGATTGAGCGTATAGTTCCTTTCGTACTCGCCGCGTGCGAGCGTTCTTACACCATCCTTTGTGTACCAACCCTGAATTTCCTGCCAGTTGGGCTGACTATAATCTGCCGAGCCGGACATCGGGCCATACGTGAATACACCGCTGTTGAAGCGCTGCAGATCATCTGCGACCGCAGGCGTCAAGAGGCTTCCTTCGTTCGCCTGCGCCGAACCGTCCGCAATGCGGCCCGTGTAGTTCACGCCGCCCTTGCCGGCGTACGTCGCCTGCCAATCGGGCAAGACGTCCAGCGTGCGGCGCTTGATGAAGCCTGCGCCGTCGACGCTATAGCCGCCCGCAGGAGTGCCGTTGACGAATTCATAGTTGCCCATGACATCGTCCGCGCCCTCGAAGCGATAGTTCACATTGTGCCGCTTGAGCGCACCAGCCGGAGTATCCGCCTCCGTCGCCTCTGCATCGTCGTAGGAAGCGCGCAGACTGTTCTTCGCACGCTGCTCCTCGCTCTCCGAAGCAAAGGCTCCTTCTCCCGTGCCGTTGCCATGTTCATCGACATTGGCAAAGTTCAGGTTGTTCCATGCATTATTAACACCCGTCGTGCCGTTGTAGACCTTCCAGGCGTCGGATGCAGTCACCTGTAGTCTGCGGCGGTAGATCGTGCCACTTTGCGGCTGCGTTCTGACCGTCGCCGTAAAGGAAACGCCGGACTTGTCAACCTTCGTCTGCGTCAGATCGTTGCCATCCTTGTCGAGCAACTTGTAATTGCCATTGCTCCAGGAAATATCATACGTCACCTGCTTGTCCGCCTTCGACTGCTTGTTTGCGTCAAGTGCGCTTGCGCCCGCGCTGTCGAAGTTGGCGTCAAGATGGAACGCCTTCTCGTCCTTGGTCAAGATCTCTTGCAGATTCTTTTCGTTGTTGTCCTCGTTGTCCAGAACCTTTCGGAAGTTGCCTTCACGGAAGGTGCCGTAAGCGTTGTCCTTGACTTCGTGCGTGCCGTCGTACTGCTTCTGCACATCTTGGCGCAGGAGTTCAACCTTCAGCCCCTTGGGATTGATCGTGCCGGAATCCTGCAGGAAGCTGCCATACTCAGGATGCGCCTCATCCGTCTTCAAGTTCGCGGGATCTATCTCATAGTTCTTCGACACCGCATCATCATTCATGGCAAGATTTCCATAGGTGATCGTATGCGCATTCTTTCGGACGACGCCGTTCTCATCGCGCTTGACATCCTTCGTGTCATAGACGCCCTGCCGCGTATTGCCGCCCTGCAGGAGCGCCTGCTCCGTACCGACGAGACCCGTATGCGCGTCATTGGTCGGGGAGAAGTGCAGACCGCGTACAGCCGCCTTCGTCGAGCCATCATAATCACGCGTGAGCGTCTCCGGCGCGACGGCGTCAAGCTCCACCTTGACCTTTCGCTTGACAATTTCCGCCGAAGCATCATAAGTGGAAGCAACCTCGTAGTTGCCGAGCGCGATCTTCTCCGCCTCGTTTGGCGAATCGGGATGCTGCACGCTCTTGAGCGCCAGGTTGTAATGCACGACCTTGCCGCTCTCGTTCTTCGTATTGTACTCGTTGTAATCCTTACGCTTCGCGAGTTCTTCCCAAGACTTTGCATCCAGCGTCGCGTTCTTGTCCGCTGCATCCGTCCTACGGTCATGGAAACGCCCATCGGTCGAAGTCGCTTCCACTTTGACCTTGCCTTTATCCGTTTCCAAGATACCCTGATAGGCGAAGTCGGGATGCGTCGAATCAAAAGGCTTCTCCCCGACGCGCAGAAGATCCTTGACCGTATCCGTGCCGTCGTAGATCTTCGCCAGCGGCGCGGTGTCCTTCTCGTCCACCGTGATCTTGCGCGGCGTGATCGTCGCTGTATAGCCAAGAGGACTCGTCCCCTCGGTCGTGCCGTCCGGCTTGTAGGTGCCGTCCAAAAGGCGGGCTTCCATATCGCCCGGATCGAGCTCCCAATCCTTATAATCCTTGCCGGACGTGACCTCCTTCAAACGATAGACAATGTCTTTCTTCTTACTCGTCAGAGCGCCGTCGTTATGCACATTGGCATCGCGCTCCTTGGTCGTCGGGTTTGCATAGTAGGGCATATTCGCCGGTTCGTCGCCCTCGGCATCGCCGTAGAGCTTGTAGTCGAGAGGGATCGCGCCTCCGCCCGTTCCGAGGTCGACGGAAAGATGCAGCTTGTCGTAGAACGCTCGTTTGACCGCCTGCTTGATCGTCTTGGTTTCGTCGGAATCCTTCTCCCCGACGGTGCTTGCCTCGCCAAAGCTGTAGTAACGGCCGTCCGCCCCCTTGAGCTTGGCAGTGCTCGTGCCGTCATAGGGCTTTTCAAAGCCACCGACCCAAGTCTTTTTCAGCTTGACCGTCTTCGGCGTGATCTTGCCCTTGCCGTAGACCATGTCTTCCGGATGGACGTACGTACCGCTTTCATCAACGTAGCCATTGTAGAAATAATTCTTCGCTCCATTGACGTCACGGTCACTGAGGCTCGCCATCGCTTCATCCAGACCCTGCAGGCGCACATCGCGCGCAACGACCTCTCCGGTACTGCCGTTCCTGCGCTTGACATGCGCATTCTGCGTGAAAGAGCCGTCTGCCTTCCGGTCGCCATAACTGCCGTTCTTGATCTTTTGGATCGCCGTATCATCGAGGGACAGATTTTCACCGTCGACTGCTCCCTTGAGCAGAAGCTTCTCCTTGAGCGTCTTCTCCGTCAAGTTGGCATTGCCGTCATACTCCTTGTCGAGCTGGCTGAGATCGAACTCGACCTTCTTGTACCAAATATCACCATGCCCGATGACATTGTAATCCGCCGTCTTGTTCGCCTGGTTGATGGCCGTGTTGTTGTTGTCATACACCTCGAACTCGTAGTTGTCTTCCGCCTTCGCATCGCCGGTCAGATGCAGCTTGTAGCCTACGTCCTTCTTCGCACCGGGCGAATACGGCGAGCGGTTCGCGTTCTTGTCGAGGTACTTTGCATCGAGATTCGCCAGATCCAACGCAACGCCGTCCGTACCGAGAAGGCCGCGCTCATTCTTGAGGGCGCCCGTCTTGTCATCGCGCTCCGCCTTTTCCACCTGGATGAGATCTCGGAGCGTGACATCTTGATTGGCATGCTCTTTCAAGGTGCTGCCACGGCCTTCGTAATAGCCGTTCTTGACGCCCGTCTTGCCGTCGTAGATCTTCTGCACATCCTGCAAGGTGAGCTTCACTTTGCGCGGATCGATCGTACCGATGCCGGTATAGGGCTTGTCAATCGACGGACCCGTATAGATGAAGTTGTCCTTATCCACAGAGAAGGTAAATTGGACATCCTTATTCGTCCCGGCATCCTTCGCCAGAAGCGTCCCCGTGTCCTTGAACTTGCCCGTTGCCGAATACGCACCGTCGATTTCCGTGATGTCCCACTCTTTCGGCGTCGCGCCCTCGGTGTACTTGACCTTGACTTTTGCCCCCGATTTGCGCAGACGATCCATCGCATCGGGGATGTCCGCCGTGCCATCATACGTCTTCCTAATCGAAGAGGGATTGAAAGCCGGATTCAGCTCCACATCGGTGATGGTGAGCGGCGTGATCTTGCCTGCGCCCGTCAGCTTGTAATAGCCGGCTGTCGTATCGGCTTCAAGATCCTTGATGCCTTCCGTCGTCTGATAGACGAGGTTGTAGTTGTTCGCCTGATCGACGAGCTGAATATGACTGTAGTTGACAGCGTTCGCCTTGCCGTCCTTCGGCTTCACATTGGGATCGCGATACTTCGCCCGATACTCATCATGGGCTGGCGTATGATTGAGCGTCGCTGATGCTTCATACGCGCCGCCGGCTTGGACGGCTGCCTTCGCCGTATCGTAGTATACGCCGTCAATCGTGAGCTTCGAGAGGATGCCGCCCGTGACCGTATCGGTGTTCGTATTGCCATTGTAGACCTTCTGCGCCTCCGCCGCCTTGACGAGGAGGTTTGCCTTTTGGATCGTCCCTTCGCCGTCAATCTTTGCGCTGCCGGTTCCAGCATCGCGTGCGAGCGCCTTGTTTTGGAATTCTGCCAGCGTCAGAGCGCCCTTGTCCAGTTGATCGAAGTCGCTCTTCTTGTAGATGCGATAGTTGTCCTGTGTACCGTCGGAGAGCGTGAGCGTATACGTCACCTTCCTCGCGCCGGCGTCCTTCTCAGCGAATTCACCTTTTGCAGACCATTTGTCCGCATTCAAGAGTCCTGTATCGCGGTTCTTGATATGATCATCGGAGAAGCTCGCACTGCTCTTCGCAAGAACCGTGACCGATTTGGCGCTTCCTGCCGTCGCATTCGTGAGATTCGCATCCTCGATATCCTCGTTCGCATTCGACGTGCTGCTGTAACGCTTCGCATCCTTCGTGCCGTCGTAATACTTTTCGAGCGTAGGATTGACGAGATCAGCAAAGACCATGCGGCGCTCGATGTCGCCCTTGGCTGTGATCTTTCCGCCGTCGGCGACAGCCGTCCCGCCATGCTTGAAGGTATAGTTGCCCTTGTCCTTGCCGTCGAAACTCACCGTGTACTCGACATCATAGCCCTTCGCTGCCGCAGCGAAAGGATCGATGTTCGCCTTGGAAACATCCGCTCCCCCCTGCTTGTAAAGGCCCTCGGATTTCCCCGAACCGTAGACGAGCTTGACGTCATCTCCGTCGGTTCCTTCCTTGACCACATCTTCATCATGCAGGTGGAGATGATTTTCGATATCCTTGACCTTCGACGTGCCGTCATAGACCTTGCGTGCATAAGCATCCGCATCAACGCGAAGCTCCTTCGGATTGATCTTGCCGTCCATGATCTTATAGTAGTCATAGCTGCCATCGGCCTGCCATGCGCCTTCATTTGGAGCAGCATTTCGCAGATCTGAGAGGTCGAAGTTCTTCAAATCCGCCGAATCGAATGTGACATTGAGACGAACCTTCTTGCTGGCTCCTGCGTCCTTGGCACGCGTACCGGCATTTCCGGTATTGTCCGTCGGACGGTATTCCGCTTCGTTGACGCTCGCTATGCCGATGTCGATCTCTTTCGTCCCATCTTTCACATAGCTCTTCGTCACAAGGTTCTTCCAAAGCGTAGGATTCTGACTCGCCGTCTTGCCCGAGACGAAGCCCGTGCCATCGTGTCCCTGCACCCACTTGTTGCCGTCGTATGTTTTCTCGACTGCACCGGTCTGCAAGCCGATGTTGAAGTTGTCCCCTGTGACCTTGCGCTTCTCGATCAGGCCATAGCCTTTCATCGTATAGTATAGGTTGCCATTGGAATCAACCATCGTATCCTTGTCGAGATCAGCATTCTCTCCTGCGGCATCCTTGTAGACCAGCTTATAGTTGCCGGCATCAGCGCCCGTGAGCTGGATGCGGCGATACGTCACATACTTGTTCTTGTTCGCCGCCGTATCATCGGCATTGGCATCTTTCTTGTTGTAATGGCGATAATACTTGTCCGTCGCGTCCGATCCGTCCGGCTTTTCTGCGATGTGGTTGAGCTCGACGTCGTCGAGTACGCCATTAGTATTCGCATCGTCTGCTCCCGGCGCCGATTCGTGCTTTTTCGGCCTCGCCAATTCCAGCTTTCCCTGCCCCGTCGCTACATCGACATCACCGTTGTACTGCCGCCGGACATCCGTAGGAGCCTTGACGAGAAGATCCGCCTGGGTGATCGTGCCTTTGCCCGTAAGCGGCGCATGCACAGCATCCCATTTCTGTCCCGCATACGTCGAGCCACCGTCCGGCGCATGGTAGAAAACATAGTTCGTCGGCACGCCAGTAACCTTCGGCGTATAGAGAACCTTGTCGTCTGCAGCGCCGGCATTGCGATTTTGATAAGCGCCCGTCGAGATATTGGATGCATCATCCAAATTACCCTTCTTGGCAAATCCCGCATTATTCTGTCCGCCATTGCCAAGACTGAGGAACGGATCTCCGCTGGTCGCTCCCTGGAGGATCAGTTTCGTCGTTCCGTCGTAGGACTTCGTGGTCATTTCCGGGTTCTTGGCGTTGCCGCTGAGGCTCACATACATCTTGCGCGACTGGATGTAGCCGACGCCGTCCCGCTCGAAGGTGATGTGATTGTGATCGCCGTCCACCGTGTACTTTCCTGTTGTCGTATTCCCATCGTGCCAGTTGCCAAGCTCGTAATTCCCTGCGGCCTCTCCGAGAAGCTTGATCGTATATTTGACGCCATAGGCAGCGGCACCTGCGTGCAGTGTAGCGCCATCATCCTCCTGCGCGTTTGCGTTCGGTGCCTTGAAGTCTCCTGTATTGGCAAGTGTATTGTAATATACGGAGTTCGCCCGCTCAATCTCGTAGCCGATGCCCGGCTTGAGTTCCGTCCCATCGACCGTGAGCTTCCGCAGTCCGTCCGCCTCGGCACGTTCGTTCGCATCGTACGTCTTCGTGACCTTGCTCTTCAAGAGTATCTTGAGGTTGTCCTTCGTCAGAACCATCTTCGTGATGTCGCCGAGGACGTCGAACGCATCGTCAATCTCATAGTTGCCGCTGTCCGCTCCCGTGAGAGCCTTCGAGATGCCCGTATATGCCACGGTATAGTTCGTGCCGCGGTTCACGGCCTTCTCAGCTTTCGTCGCGTCCTTGTAATACGTTCCCGTGATCGTAGTGCCGGTGCCCGTATTGAGCGTGACCGTATCGCCCGAGATCTTGCCGTCGAGGGTATGCTTGCCATCCAGCAGCGACGCCGAAGCGTCAGAGCCGCCATTGTAGCCGCGCGTGACCGGCGAAGTAGATGTAAGCGTCAGCTTCTTCGGCGTGATCTTGCCCGTGCCCGTCATCGTGATGGCGCTGCCTGTCGTCGCCGTGCCGCCTGTGGGCGTGTAGCTCAGGACATAGTTCGTCGCGGCATTCGTACCTGTGAGGCCGATCTTGTACTCGACGTCCTTGCCATCTTCAATAACATCGCCCGTCGCCGTGCGCGAGACGTCCTTGTCGCCGGCCTCCAATCCGCTCGCCTTCTTCTTGTAGACGGCAGACGTCGCCTTGATCTCCGCGCCGTCGCCTTCGACGAGCTTGTGATCGTCGGCCGTGCCTGTGACGTAGCCGAAGTTCGTGCCGAACAGCTTGTTGTTCGTCGTGCCGTTCGTGCCGTCCGTGACAGCCGTCGTCTTGTCATACACCTTGTCGATACCCGTCTTCTTCAAGAGGTCGACCGTGATCTCGCGCGGCGCGATGAACCCCGCACCCGTAACGGCATAGTCATCCGTCGTGTTGAGCGCACGCGTCGTGCCGCCGCCGAGATCAAGCTCGTAGTTTGCGAGCGTCTCACCATTCGTCGTGTCGCTCGCCTTGAGGGTATAGGAAAGAACCCGCGCACCATTGGGATTCGTGGTCGCGTTGTAGACGTCCTTCGTCGTCGCGCTCGTGGCGCTGTTCTTGTAGTAGGCCTTGTTGTCCGCAGCACTGATGTTGAACTTGAGCTTGTCCTTGTCCGCCTCGATGACGTTCCTGCCCGTGTCCAAGGCTTTGCCGGCTTCCTTGTCGACCGTGCCCTGCACCTTGCGCGTGCTGTCGACGACGAGGTAGTCCGTGCCGTCGTAAACCTTCGGCTTGCCCGAGACAGTGAAAGCCGACGCGTCAATCTTGCGCTTTTCAATCGTGCCCGTGCCCCAGATCGTACCGCCGTCCGTCTTCACCGCGCCGATGTAGCGGTCATTCGTCAATTTGTTCGCATCATTCGTAAGGGATGTGTAATCTGCCGCATGCGCAGCCTTGTACGCGTCCTCGCCAGCAGCCTTCTCACGGTAGAGCACGTCGCCCGTCTTATTGACGAGCATATAGTTCGCCGTCGAGCCCGTCGCTCCGGCGGCAAGCTTGATGTTCTTGTAGGCGATGTCGCGGTCGACCTTGGCATTGCCCGAAGTATTATCGTCGGCATCGGACGTTTTGTCCTTCATGTACTTCGCCTTAATGTCCGTGTAGTTGAGCTTGACGTCGCCCGCGGCATAGCCGCCTGCGGTCTTCGCCTCGAGTTTCAGCACATCGTTTGTCGTCTTCGGATCAACCGTACTCTTCACGTTCGCCGTGCCATCGTATGTCTTGCTGTAGTCCTTCGTATCGTCAAGGCCGACGACGATTTTCTTCTGGCGGATATTGCCCTTGAGGCCGGAAGCGGGCGGCGTAAGGCTGGCAGCATCAATATTGCTGTAGTTTACCGCGTCCGCGCCCGTGAGCGTGAAGGTCCCCCCTATAGTCAGTGACTTGCCGTAACCAGCATTGGCATCTGCGAAATTAGCAGTCACAGGATGCGCCGGATCAATGCCAATCGTTGCATTATCGCCGTCTATGACCCCTGTGATGCTGATACTGTCCGCCGTCAGGGACTTCTTTAGCGCATCCGTCGCGTCGGGCGTGGTGTCGTATTCCTTCTCGATCGTCAGGTCGTTCCAACTGCCGACGACCTTGCGCTTCGCGATCGCAACGTTCGTGCCCGCGACGTCGTAGCCATGCTGTCCGCCGTAGAGGACGGCCGTCTTGCCCGCATTGCGGCGGCCGTGGTCGGTGTCGAGCTTGATCTCCTTCGGATCGTTGGCTGCAGGCGCCGTGTAGCCAACGATGTTTACATCGGAGACATTCTGCACTTCCGTTCCGTCCGCCTTCGTAATCTTACGATAGGTGGCGTCGTAAGTGCGCTCGGGTATGCTCGCTCCGTTATTCGTTTTGAGCGTGCCGCTGATTATATCCGTATATGTATTGGAAACATTGCCGCTGTGTGCATGACCCGACTGCTCAAAATCGGCATACGAATACTCCGCCTGCACCGTGCCCTGCATAAAGGCGGTAAGAAGCGGCGTCGACTGCCCCGCGAAGATGCGCCACGTCGTATTCGCGCCGCCCTCGTCGGAGATGTCCCATGCGCCATAAGAAGAAGCCTGCTTGGCATCCTTATCATCGACAGCAGTCCCCGTCACCTTATTCGTATTGACTAACTTGGCTTTGCCCGTCGATGTCGCATAAGAATCGTAAGCGTTGATCGTATTATCCGCAATTCCCAATTGCGTGCCTTGAGACGTGTATGCATTCTTGATAAAAGACGAACCGCCCAATGACTTATAAACAGCGCGCGAAGTGCCTGCTTTGAGAAGGCCCGTATTGTAAACAGCATAAATCTGGCTGGTGCCTTGAATCCAACCTGCCACGCCAGCCGCCTGAGAATTAATTGGGGCCGTATTATAGGCATTGTCCAGACTGGAAGCATCCAGTCTGCCAACAAGACCTCCCGCCTCATGCGGAGAAGCACCACCGATCTCCTTCGTAGCCGCTGGAGTGGCACTCGACACCTCATTGTAGACATTGAATATATGCGTACTATTTTCCGCCTTGCCGACGACAGCGCCGCCATAGTCAAGCGTGGAGAGATTCGCATCGCGGATGCCGACATTCGCGATCTCCGCACCTGATGCATTGCCGAAAAGCCCCGCATAGTCCGTGGCATCGCCCGATGCCACGGTCATATTCTTGATTTCGTGGAACATGCCGTCGAATTTGCCTGTAAAGGGATCGGTATTCGTGCCGATCGACGTATGCGCCGCGCCTCCAAAGTCGATATCATTGCGCAGCATATATCTGCCCGCAAGACCTCCGGCAGTCGTCCTTATTGCATCGAGATCTGCCTTGCTGCCGACGAGCTTGTACATATTGGCATCCGTGAGATTCTTGTACTTACCCGTACTGCCATACGTCGGTGCAGAAGAAACATAGCCCACATGCACATAGCCCTTGTTGGCACGCACGGTCTTCATACCGCCAGCATCCACCTCAAGCGCACTCTGGTCAGCGACGGCAGAGACATCCGGCGAGTCGATCTTCGCATCGTTCATGATGCGCACGCTCTTGCCTTCGAGGACGATCTTCGTCGCCTTGACCGAGCCGCTGCCGTCGACAAGGCTGACGATATCGGACTCGGCCAGACCCGCCGAGCTGGCCGCGCTCCCATTGATGATACTGCCCGTGACTCCAGCACTCTCTGGAGTATCGAGATCGATCGTGCCATTTTTGACAGATGTGCCGATGGCGTCGGCATCGAGTTTGCGCGTCGTCACATAGAGGTTGCCGACATTGACGCTAGCCGTTTCGCCAAAGACAACGCCGTTCGTATTCGCGATATAGACATTCTTGCCGCCTGTAATCGAGCCGTCGATGCGCGACGTGACCTTGCCCGTGACGACATTGAGGTAATTGTTCGTCTTGGCGCCGCCGTCAAACTCTACAGATTCACCGTTTTTGACGGAAAAATCCTTCCAGCCGATAACATTGTTCGTATTATGGCTTTCGATTGTCGTTGCCGTACCAACATTAACCGTCGCACCGCCTGCACGCACACCCTTATCATCCAGAGACGGCGCGCCGTGCGCCGTCGAGGCAATGCCGAGGAGGCCGGCAAAGAGGCCGAGGCTGACTTGACACGCCAAGGCGTCCTTCTTGCTCATTCCTCTCATTTCTCATCTTCCTTTCTATCGCAAGAGAAGCCACCACAAGATGTGGTGGCTTTCTTTCCTTCTCGACTCCTGCCTCGGCAGGGCTTTAAGGCGGCAAAAGCCACCTATATATTCCTACTACTGCAACAGACTCAAGACACCGCTCGACGACTGGTTCGCCTGTGCGAGCATGGCCTGCGCCGTCTGCGTGAGGATGTTGCTCTTCGTGTAGTCCGTCATCGCCTTCGCCATATCGGCGTCACGAATCGTCGACTCGGCATTCTGCGTATTCTCGCTCGCCGTGACGATGTTCGACGACGTGAACTGCAGGCGTGCCTGCGCCGCGCCGAGCACCGTCTGCTGGTCGAGGCACATGCCGATGGCGTTCTCGATGACGTTGACCGCCGCATTGGCGCGTGCACGCGTCGTGACCTGGATCGCCTTCGAGTCCGAGCCCATCATGCCGAGCGCCTTCGCGTGCATATCGGTGAAGCCGACCTTGACGGCCTGGTTCGAGCGCGTGCCGATCTGGAAGACCATGGCGTTGTCGGGCGTCGGATCTTGAGCGCGCACCGTCATCTGGAATTTGTCGAGCATATTGTTCTGCGCCTTCTTGATATTGCCCTGCGAATCGGTCAGGCAGAACGTCACGCCGCCGATCTGTCCTGCAGTACCACCATTGGCTGCACGGATGCAAACAGCATCCTTGCCGTCCGCCGTCCGCACCTCATGATTATACTGGTCGACACCGACATAAGAAAGATCTGTTCCTCCCGTATAGGCCTCAAGATCCTGTCCGCCCGGATTCGGCACGAACTGTCCCGCAGCCGTCGTGAAACAATCAGCCAACGTAAGATTGCCAACTCGGAAGGTCTTTTCATACGTTTTGCCGTCCTTGACGTAAGAAACCGTCATCCAATCCGAAGGCAAGATACCGAGGCTCTTACCGTTCCGATCGGCATATTCCGAAAGAGCCTTTCCCGTGGCATTCGTCCCTTCCGCAAAGGCCTGGTTTGCCCATGTGGACTGCGTACCATGAGGCACTGCCACCTGGTTATTGTACGTGCCGCTCATCAGAATCTTGCCGTTGTACTGGATGTTCGCATTATCATTGATCTGATCGACCATCGCGTCCATTTCCTTCTGGATCGTCGCGCGGTCGTCATCGGTGTTCGTGTCGTTCGCCGCGTTGATGCACTTCTCCTTGAGCGTGCGCAAGATCTCGACGGTCGAGGCGACAGCGCCCTCGGCGACCTTCATCATGCTGTTGCCGTTCTGCGTGTTCTGATTGTCCTGATCGAGCGCACGAATCTGCACGCGCATGCGCTCGGAGATCGACATGCCCGAAGGATCGTCGCCTGCGCTCGTGATCTTCATGCCCGAGGAAACCTGTGCAAGGCTCTTCGCGCGATCCTTCTCGTTCTTGTTCAGCGTGTTCAGCGTATTCGCTGCCTGCATATTGTTCTTTACTACTAGTGGCACAGCAAAAACCTCCCTGATCATTGACGCCACAGCCAAAGAAACGCGCTTCCTTACGCTGCGACTGTCTTCCCTGATATGCCCAGAGGTCTCCGCCGACCTCCCTATCGCTTTACAGCAATTATATCGTAGCTTCCTCCATTTTCCTTAAGCAAGGCGATGATTTTTTTTTGCCATGAAGCCCCAAGAGGTCAAGCCGAAGGCGCTGACCTTTCGCCGTTTTTCCATATTCTCCGATCACACGAGCAGCTTCTTCATCTTCTGCAGCGCACGCCGCTTGACGACGGCGGCATAAGCGGCGCTGAGGCCGAGCTTCGCTGCGGCTTCCTTGAGACTCCAATCCGCAAGATAGACGAGCGACAGAAGTTCCTTCTCGCGCTCCGACAGCGTCTTCATCGCAGCGAAGAGCGCGTCCTTGAGCGCAAAATGCATAGGTGCGTCGCTCGCGGTCTCATCCTCGACGGATTCCCAGAAGCTCTTGCCCTCCTCGTCATCTCCCGGATGCACCTCTCGCTGCCAATAAGCACGTTCGCGGCGGAAGAGCGTATGCAGATCGCCGTAGACGCGGCGCTTGGCAAAGCCCTCGAACGGCACGCCGAGCGCTGCGTCAAAGTCGCGCACGGCGCGCAGAAAGCTCTCGTGTGCCGCCTGCAAAGCGTCCTCAAATACGGTGCGCAGATGGCGCTGCCGCGCCGCGCGAAAGAACATCCCTTGAAACTTCTCGCAAAGCTCTGCCAGAACTTCGCCATTTCCCCTCTGCGACTCTAAAACCATTTCGTTGATTGTCATTTTCCTCACCCTTGGGCGAGGAACCGGTTCCTCTATATTAGGGAACCACTGATAAATTCAGCCACCCATCTTCACGCATCTGCGCTGTCCTCTCGTCGTCGACAAATCCTCGACGTAGCACCGCTACGCCTCCGGTCTGTCTCCTCGATAGAACCAGCGCATCTGCGCAAATCTGGGCGACTTCATTTTATCAGCGTTTCCCATTAGCGCTTGCCGCTATTGTAGCGAAGAGGATGCGGCAGGCGCAAAAGCCGAGTGAGGGCTGACTCGACGGGAAGTTTGGGAGGAAGAGACCTCCACAAGCGTTTCAGCCCAATCCAAAGCCCTCCCCGCAGAACAGCAAAACCCAGCAAAGTACAGCTTGCACAGAACTCAGCGCGTATGCTATACTATATGCGGCAGGAACGATAGAGGGATACCGTATCCACATGCAAAAATCCCCCCAAGGTGGTAGCTTGGGGGGATTTTCTTGTTCCCTTGTTGCGGGCAGGGAACTACTGCCCAGGCCTGTTGCCTTTCACTCTCTCGTCAAGCCATTTGCAGAGGTAGTGGCAGACTACTCCTGCCGCGACGGAGAGAAGGAACGATAGAGGGATGCTCTCCATATCACATGCACCTCCTTCCCGTGCCGGTATGGAGGAGGCAACGAATAAAGTATAACATACTCTGATGCATCAACGCCATATGAGTCGCAAGCCAACAATTCCATACAGCAAAGAGCGCCGCAGCCCATTTCGCTGCGGCGCTCTACGCACGTTCTTTCATTTTCTTCTATTTCCTTCCTAACGCGGCACGATTCCATGCCTTCTGCCAGAAGAGGCGGCGCAGTACGGCAGCTTCGGTCTTTGCATCGAGGTCTTGCCGCAGGATTTCCGCCGCGCGAAGATGGGCGGCGAGGGTTGCCGCGCCCCAAAGCGCACGGATGCGCCTGCCACAGGAAAGCTCGATCTCAGCCGACTCTTCAGCGCGAACGAGCTGCGCGTGCATGGCATTCACGACGCCCATCGCCGCATCGCCTCGAATGCGCGGGCGCCGTGCGCGAAAGGGCACGAGCACGAGTTCCGATGCAATCGCCAAGGGCGCCGTCTGCGCAAGCGCCGTGCGCTCCTTCGCCCACGCACGTAGCAGCGGCAGAGAACGGCAATGACGCCTTGCCAAACGCTCCAGCACAGTGCGCAGACGCGCCCGCACGAGACGATCCGTACCGTCCGCCAAGAAAAGGCGCGTGGCATCGCCCTCCCCATCGACATATTCGGGCAGCGCCGCCTCGATCTCCCAATCCTCAGGCAAATCCCAATGCTTCATTCCTTCTTCCTCCCATCTTATCCAAACGTATGTTCGCTAAATCAGTATAACATACAGAACATATGTTTGGCAAGTGTTCTCATGCGGCGTTCTGCCAAAAGCGCCGCGAGAGAACATCAACGATGGAAACATGCCCTTCGGGGAAGTAAGATCCCGTATCAGCAAGAATGATGCGCTTGTTGAGGAAGAGCGGCTTTCCTCTCCCGTCAAGGAACAAGGTCGGCGTATGTCCGGCGACGATAATGTCGTCACCCGCGTAATGCTCATAGAACTCCTCGCGAATCCACAGGAGATCGTTCGATCGCTGTTCTTCGAAAGCGACGCCCGGGCGCACACCCGCATGCGCGAAGAAATAGCGTTCCCCTTCCTGCTCAACCGTATGCGAAAGCGGCAGTTCCCGCAGGAAGGCGAGTACGCGCGCAATCGTCCCCGGCGACTCCTTCTCCCATGCCAGAAGTTCCGCCATCGTCTCCCTGCCGCCGTTCATCAGCCAACTTTCGCCCGTCGCGCCGCCGAAGAAATAGTCGAGCATCATCTGCTCATGGTTGCCGCGCAAAAGGACGACATTCTTTTCCTCGGCGAGCTTCATGACGAATTCCAGCGTGCGGCGCACCGAAGGACCGCGGTCGATGTAGTCACCAAGGAACACGAGGAGGTCGTCTGCTGCGTCGACCTTCGCCTTCTCGTAAGCGGAACGAAACTTCTCAAAATGACCGTGAATGTCCCCAACTGCCAAAATCCTGCGATACGTCATGGCTTCCCTCTCCTTTTACTGCCACACTGCGATGAAAACAGGCTCGCCTGTCATACTGGCGATGCCATCGGTCTACATCATCAGTATAGCCGGAAAATGCCTCATCGTGGTCGCCCGTCATGCGACAGTTGCGGCAGGGATTTGCAGGATGTCACGGGACAAAAAGACGATGCATATGCCAAATGCGACATATGCACCGTCTCATTTTCAGTTTCAAACTGCTTTCTTCGTCAGGCAAAGCGCTTCCTTGAAAAGAAGGTCTCGTCGTACAACAACCCTTCGAGCGTGTAGAAGCCGAGGCGCGTCAGAAGCTCCAAGACATAGGGATTGTCGAGCGGCGTGCGGTACGGCGAGCGCTTGCCGTACGCCTTGACATGCTCCTTCGCCTCTTCCTGCGGAATGAGCTTCTTCGGACCGCCGACGCAGCCGCCCGCGCAGCCCATGCCCTCGAAGAAGTTCGCCTTGACCTCTCCTTCCATGAGGTCGTTGAGCATCTGCTTGCACTCGGCGACGCCGTTCGCATGGCGCGAGCGCACCTTGATCGCGCGCTCGGGATTCAGCCGGTCGAGCGTCATCTGCACCGCCTGGGATACGCCGCCTGCGTAGGCGTAGATGCGTCCCGCTTCCGACGAGTAGACGCGCTTCTTGTCCGACTGATCCTGCGGATGAATGCCGAGGCGGTCAAAGATGTCCTTGCACTCCTGGAACGTCAGTACATGGTCGATGGCGCCGACGAGGTCAGGATCCTTTGCCTCCGTCTTCTTTGCCATGCACGGCCCTAAGAACACGGTCAAGGCGTCGGGATAGAGCTTCTTCACCGTGCGTCCTGCAGCGATCATGGGCGAGACGGACGGCGGCACATGCGGCATGAGATGCCGAAAGCTCTTCTTGATCATCGCCACCCACATGGGACAGCAGCAGCTCGTGAGCATGTAATCCGATTCCGATTGGATGTTGCGGTCGAACTCCAAGGCTTCCTTGAGCGTCAGGATGTCGGCGAAGAGCGCGACTTCGACGAGACCGTCGAACCCCATCTTGCGGAAGGCATTGCGGATCTGCCCCGTCTTGACATCGTGATACTGTCCGAGGAACGCCGGCGCGAGCAGGATGTACGCCTTGCGCCCCGCCCGCTTGCCCGCGAGGACATCTTCCAAGACGGCATGCGCATCCTTCGTGAGCGCTTTCTTCTGCCCTTCGTCCGAAAGCTTTTCCTCGCCCCAGACCGGCTCATGCACTGTCGGATGGAAAAGACAGTTGAGCTGCTCGGGATCGTACTCGAACTCCTCTCGCCCTGTGGCCTTTTTCAGCGCTTCACGGTAGAAATCCTCGATTGTCTGCATGAAGAATCCTCCCCTTTTCTGTGCCATTCCCTCCAGTTATATTATAGCTTGTTTTTATATTCCTGTCAGCCAAAGAATCTTTGAATCATAAATTTTTATAAAAAAGGGATTGACAGTATACGTATTTTCTCCTATAATAGTCAACGTTGACAGCAACGCTCGTCAATGGGGTATCGCCAAGTTGGTAAGGCACGGGATTCTGAATCCCGCATGCGTTGGTTCGAGTCCAGCTACCCCAGCCATGCAAATCACGCCGCATCTGCGGCGTTTTTTTTGTACCCGAAAACGACGCAAAAAGAAGCTGCCCGCTCTTTTAGGGAGCACAGCAGCTTTCAAGAGCGCAGATTCTTCACGAAGGATTTTCCTTCCTGCTGCACCTTCACATATCTGCCAAGAGCAGCTTCAGCGCAAGCTGCTTTTCCATCGGCAGCTTGCGGATCAACTCCAATAAATGCGGGTCGATGCCGTCCGCTTCCTGCCCACGCGCAGGTGCGGGCTTCGCGACGATATTGTTGAGCTCTTCGACGGTCAGATCGAGCGCACGGCAGATCTTCAGCACGTTGTCCATCGCCGCGCCGCCGATGGAGCCATTCAATATGGAAAGAAGCGTCGTGTACGGCATGTGGATCTTCGCCGCGAATTCCTTGAGATTGCAGCCGTTCGATTTGATCAGCGACTTGACATAGTCCTCACGCGTCACGCTTTCGCCTCCTTTTTGCCGTGCATGTATTTCATTTCGTATATTTCACAATACGAGTTCATCGCTCACTGCGCCAAAAGCTCCTTGTACTTCGCCCTCTTTTCGGGCGGAATCAAAAGTGCGTTCATCGCTTCATCTTCTGACAACTGCATCGTCTGCATGATTGTCCGCAAACTCTCCAAACGATCACGCTCCATGCCCCAGTTAATACCTTCCTGACGAATCTCGTCCATGATCTTGCACATCTCGACTCGACCTCCTTCTTCGTTCTTGAAAAAACTCGCCCGATTTCTCAGTTCTTCATAATACATCTTCTCCGCATCTTGACAAAAGAAGTCGTGCATCAGCCTGCCCAACGGCGTCTCATCCTGTATTGTCCCGTTGACGTAGATGATATGTGATCGATCACCAAAGTCTTCGCCCGTTTCTTTGATTGTTCGCTCAATATGATAGCGCGAAAGCCCCTTGCCTAAAACGTCTTTTTCCGTAATGAACACCACATACGTCTCGGGCAGTTCCGTCACTTCCTCGCCTTTCTGCAGTTCCCTCGCATCCATCATGCTGCTGTTGAATCGCGCTCTCTCAGGCACAGCCCCTCGATCGTCCCGCTGCACCTCGATGTTCATGAGCCTCTCGCCCGCTCGCGCGAAGGCGTCGAACCTCACACCGCGACCATGGAGGCTGTCCGTCGTCTTCTGCACCGTGACGCTCTCGACAATCAATTCCGGCAGTGCCAGGATGATGCGCAGGATGCACGCCATCCCCGCGAGATAGCCGTCCATACATACGTTGAAGAACGTATCATCCATCAGGCACAAGCGCTCGATGCAGCTTTTATATCGCTCCTTCTGTCCGTCCATCTGAATCGCCATGCCGTCTGCCTCCTCTCGCCCCCATTATACTACGACAGGAGCAAAACGAGCAACCTTCCGCCTCGCATGGCATGTGCCAAAATGTTCTCCTTCAAAATGTCGCCGCAATAATTTTCTTTTTTCATTGGAAATCCCTCGATTTTATATTGATAAATCTGAAAATTTATGATACCATGAACTTGTCAAGAAAAAGAGGCTTTTGCGTCTCTCGGAAACGAAAAATCGTATTACCTGTCAAGTTGTGGCAAAATTTCGTTTCATGTCCAAGAATATTTCCTGCACGGCGCAAAATTCAAAGCACCGCGATGTGCGGCAGCGCTCGGGCAGATTGGCAGGCATGGAGAGGCTTCATCTTATCCGTGCTTTTGAAGAAAGGAGAACGATATGGAGAAGGCAACGGTCGTCGTCATCGGAGGAGGAGCCACGGGCGTCGGCATCCTGCGCGATCTCGCCATGCGCGGCATCGACGTGCTGCTCCTCGAAAAGGAAGATCTCGTCAACGGCGCGAGTTCGCGCTACCACGGTCTTCTGCACAGCGGCGGACGCTACGCCGTCAAGGATCAGGAGGCTGCAAAGGAGTGCATCGAGGAGAACACGATCCTCCGAAAGATCGGCACGTCGTGCGTCGAGCCGATCGGCGGCATGTTCGTGCGTCTCGACTCGGACGATGCGGACTTCGAGGCGAGCTGGGTCGAGGGCTGTCGGGCGAGCGGCATCGAGGCGCGCCCCTTGACGCTCGACGAAGCGTTCCGCATGGAGCCGCGCCTGTCGCGTCATATCGTCTCGGCCTACGCCGTGCCCGACGCGGCAATCGACGGTTTCCGCATGTCGTGCCAGAACGTCGCTTCCGCCGTACGCTACGGCGGGCGCTACAAGACGTACGCCGAAGTCGTCGGCATCTTGCAGAAGAACGGCGAACTCGAAGGCGTGCGCGTGCGCAATCGCTTCTCGGGCGAGGAATACTCGATCGCCTGCGACATCCTCGTCAATGCGGCGGGCGGCTGGTGCGAGAAGGTCGCCGAGCTTGCGGGACTCAACGTCCCCGTGCAGCCCGACAAGGGCACGCTCATCGCTTTCAACCAGCGCCTCGCGAACCACGTCGTCAATCGCCTGCACAAGCCGTCGGACGGCGACATCTTCGTGCCGCACGGCTCGATCACGATCCTCGGCACGACGTCGATGAGCATCGACGATCCCGAGGACACGAGCTCGTCCTACGAGGAGATCGAGGCATTGATGAAGATCGGTGAACAGACCTTCGAGGATCTGCGCCACTACCGCATTCTGCGCGCTTTCGCTGGCTCGCGCCCGCTCTACAAGCAGCCGGGCGCATCGGGGCGCGGCGCGTCGCGCGGCTTCGTGATTCTCGACCACGAAAACGACGGGCTCAAGGGCATGATGACGATCGTCGGCGGCAAGTTCACGACGTACCGCCTGATGGCGGAGCGCATCAGCGACCAAATCGCCGAGAAGCTCAACGTCAAGACGCCGTGCCGCACGGCCGACGAGCCGCTCGTGCCCGAGGTCAGCGAGGAGGCGAAGAAGAAGGCGGCGAAGTACTTCCCGTCCTTCGGCACGAACCTCGCGGCGACGCGCCTCGGCCCCGACGCCTTCGAGCGCGTCGCCAAGCGCCTCGAAGAGGAGCCGGAGTCGCGCGCGCTCATCTGCGAATGCGAGAACATCACGCTCGCAGAGATCGAGGAGATCGCCAAGAGCGCGGACAGCCACATCATCAACGACATCCGGCGCCGCACGCGCCTCGGCATGGGCACGTGCCAGGGCAATTTCTGCAGCCTGCGCGCCGCCGGCATCTTCGGACGCGTCGGCAGCACAGAGGGCGCGAAGGATTCGCTCGGACAGCTCAAGGGCTTTTTGCAGGGCCGCTGGAAGGGCGTGCGTCCCGTCCTCATGGGGCGCAACATCCGCGAGACGGAGATGACGCGAGCTCTCTACGAGCTTTCCTTTAATGTCAATGGAGGCCAGAAAGCATGAAACAACGGGACGTAGCAATCATCGGCGGTGGCTTTGCCGGTCTCATGGCTGCCATCGTTTGCGCCAAGAACGGCAAAAAAGCGAGCGTATTCCTCTACGGCTCGGGTTCTTTCCCCTTGAACAGCGGACTCATCGACCTCCTCGGCTACGACGAAGCGCACACATGGGTGAAGGATCCCCTGGTGGCAATCGAGCAGCTGCCCGCCGAGCATCCTTACCATAGAATCGGCAAAGCTTCCATCGAAGAAGCCGTCGACTTCTTCCTCAAGCTCATGGAAGAGGAGGGCTTCCCCTACTGCGGCTCCCTGCATGAACAGCAGTCTGCCGTGACGCCCGTCGGCACCTTGAAGCCCTCGTGTCTTGTGCCTTCATCCATGCAGGCGCCGGACTTCACCGGCAAGGACGTCATCGTCGTCGGCGTCAAGGGGCTCAAGGACTGCTACCCCGAGATGATCGCGGCGAACCTCGCCGATGCGCTCAAGGAAGCTTCGAGCATCCGCACGTTCGAGGTCATGCCTGAAGCCGTCGCCGAGCGCGATCTCTCGATCCTCGACGCCGCACGCTGGCTTGAAGGTGACGGTGCAACGACGGTCAGCCGCCAACTCGCCGCCGAGGACGGCGCAAACCGCGTCTTCATCTTCCCGCAGATCCTCGGCGTGCGTGGACAAAGGGTCTGCAAGAAGCTGCAGGCGGCGATGAAAGGAAAGATCCTTGAGACGACCGCCATGCCGCCCTCGGCGAACGGCATGCGCCTGCGTGATGTGCTCATGAAAGCGGCGCGCCGCATGGGCGTTGAATTCTTCGAGAATGCCCGCGTCACGGGCTTTTCGGCGGACGGCAAGCGCTGCCTTTCCATCCGCGTCACAGGCGTCCACGAGAAGGACTACCGCGCCGAGAAGTTCATCCTCGCGACGGGCGGCTTTTACAGCGCCGGACTCATCTCCGAGAATCCCGGGGAAGCCTATGAGCCGATCTTCAACCTGCCCGTCGCGTGCGAAAAAGACCCCGAGAAGTGGACGGCTGCCGACATCTTTGATGCGCAGCCCTTCATGAAGGCGGGCGTCCGCACGGACGAGATGCTTCGCCCCGTCGATGAAAGAGGCGCACTCGTCTTCGAAAATGTCCACGTCATCGGGCGCGAGCTTGCCGGATGCGACTTCTGTCGCGAGCATTCAGGCAACGGCGTGGCGCTGGCGTCGGCCTACAAAGCGGCACAGGCGTGAAAGGAGCGGAATTTGATGAAAAAAACTTTTGAACTGCATGAAAACACGCCGGACACCGCCGACCACTGCATCGCCTGCACCTGCTGCATCGCGAACTGCCCCGTGACGGAGGCCACGCGCGCCTTTGCCGGACCGAAGCTCACGGGCCCCGCACACAGCCGCATGAAGTTCGCCGAGGACGATATTGAGCGCAGCCTCGAGTACTGCTCGAACTGCAAAAACTGCGAGATCACCTGTCCCTCAGGCGTGCGCGTCGCAACGCTCAACATGCTGCAGCGCGGCGAATACTACCGCACGCACAAGCACTCGCAGAGGGACGACATGCTCGCGCACGGCGAGCGCATGGCAAAGCTCGTGCGCTCCCTGCCCTTTGGCGCAACATGCGCCAACATCGGCATGAAGATCGGCAAGGCGCTCGGCGTCTTCGCCGCCGTCGGCATCGCAGGCGAGCGCGATATGCCCGCCTTCGCGCCTGATTCTTTCTACAGCATCTTCGCCAAGATGGAGCAGAAGCCGTCGGAGAAGAAGGTCGTCTTCTATCCGGGCTGCTACATCAACGACTACGAGCCGGAGATCGGCCGCGCCTTCATCAACGTCATGCAGAAAAACGGCTATGAGGTCATCACGGACAAATCCTTCATCTGCTGCGGCGCTCCCATGGTCGCCTCGGGCTACCTCGACGAGGCGCACGAGAACGCGAAGAAGAACGCCGAGCGCATCCTCGCTTGGAAGGCGAAGGGCATTCCCGTCGTCGCGTGCTGCACGAGCTGCTCTTTGATGCTCAAGAGCGAGTACCACGAGCTTTTCGAAGACTCCGAGATGCGCGAGATTTCCTCGGGCATTTACGACGCCTTCGAGTTCCTCGACATCATGGAGGAGCGCGGCGAACTCAGCGAGGACTTCGCCCCCATCGAGCGGCGTTTTTCCTATCATGCGCCGTGCCACCTGCGCGCCCAGGGCATCGGGCTGCCGTCCTTCAACTTCCTGCAGCGCATCCCCGGCCTTTCTATCGAGAACCTCGCCGCTGGCTGCTGCGGCATGTCGGGAAGCTTCGGTTTCAAGGGCGACAAGTACGAGATCTCCATGAAGGTCGGCGAGAAGGTCTTCGAGCGCATCGCCGAGGTCGGCGCTGACACCGTCGTCTCCGACTGCGGCACCTGCCGCCTGCAGATCCGCCACGGCTCGGGCAAGGCGACGTGCCACCCCATCGAAATCCTCGCGCAAGCGTATGGATATAAATAAGGAAGCAATCCTCGCTTCCTCAAGTCCCCCGCAGCCCGACATGACGAGTCGTCAGGGAAGAAATCTCACCCGGAAGGGAGGCGGTCATCAAGAAACGCGAAGAAGGCATCACCACACAGTTTCATCCAACGAGGTCTGCCCGGCGATGTAGCAATACGGCGCTGGGCAAGGGGAACAGAGTCGAGAAACGAACGAAAAGGAGTGGCAATATGGGACAGAAATACGTCATGGCGCTTGACGCCGGCACGACGAGCAACCGCGCCATCATCTTCGATGTGGATTCCAAGATCGTCGGCGTCGCGCAGAAGGAGTTCACGCAGCACTTCCCGCAGCCCGGCTGGGTCGAGCACGACGCGGAAGAGATCTGGAGCTCCATGCACGAAGTCATGCGAGAAGCTCTCGAGCAGTCGGGACTCGTCGCGAGTGACATCGCCGCCATCGGCATCACGAACCAGCGCGAAACGGCGGTCGTCTGGGACAGGACGACGGGACGGCCAATCTACAATGCCATCGTCTGGCAGTCACGCCAGACGGCGGACATCTGCGAAGATCTCAAGCGTCAGGGACTTGTCGATGAGTTCAAGGAGAAGACGGGACTCGTCATCGACGCTTACTTCTCGGGCACGAAGGTCAAGTGGATCCTCGACCATGTGGAAGGCGCACGCGCACGCGCGGAAAAGGGCGAGCTTGCCTTCGGCACGATCGACACATGGCTTCTTTGGAAGCTCACGGGCGGCAAGGAGCACAAGACGGACTACTCGAACGCTTCGCGCACCTTGATGTTCAACATCAAGACGCTCGAATGGGATGAGGCACTCCTGAAGCATCTGACCGTGCCGAAGAGCCTCTTGCCCGAGGTTCGCCCGTCGAGCGAGGTCTACGGTCACACCATTCCGTCCATCATCGGCGCTTCCGTTCCCGTCGCAGGCATGGCGGGCGACCAGCAGTCGGCGCTCTTCGGCCAGAATTGCTTCTCTCCCGGCGAGGCGAAAAACACCTACGGCACGGGCTGCTTCCTGCTCATGAACACGGGCACGGATATATGCATGTCGAAGAACGGACTCGTGACGACCATTGCCTGGGGACTTGACGGCAAGGTCGAATATGCGCTCGAAGGCTCGATCTTCGTCGGCGGTTCTGCCATCCAATGGCTGCGCGACGGTCTGCGTCTCGTTGACTCCGCCCCCGACTCCGAATGGGTCGCGAAAAAAGTGCCCGATGCCGGCGGCGTCTATATGGTGCCTGCCTTCGTCGGACTCGGCGCACCGTATTGGGACATGAATGCGCGCGGCATGATCATCGGCCTCACGCGCGGCACTACGAAGGCGCACATCGTTCGCGCCACGCTCGACTCCCTCGCCTATCAGACGCGCGACGTGCTCGGTGCGATGGAAGCCGACTCGGGCAACCGCCTCGCCGCGCTCAAGGTCGATGGCGGCGCCGTAGCCAACAACCTCCTCATGCAGTTCCAGGCCGACCTCCTCGGCGTTCCCGTCGACCGCCCGCAGATCACGGAGACGACCGCCTTGGGCGCCGCCTACCTCGCAGGTCTTGCCACGGGAGTCTGGGCGTCGAAGGAAGAGCTGAAGAAGAGCTGGCAGCTCGACACACGGTTTACGCCCGCCCTTGACAAGAAAGATGCGGACAAGCTCTACAAGGGCTGGAGGAAGGCTGTCAAACACGCCGCGAACTGGCTCGAGGATGAAGAATAGGAGGATGTACGATGTACGATAATCTTCTCGGCGAATTTTTCGGCACGCTCGTCCTTATCGTCTTCGGCTGCGGCGTCTGCGCCACATGCTCCCTCGAAGGCTCCAAGGGCAAGGGCGGCGGCTGGATCTGCATCGTCTTTGGCTGGGGCTTTGCCGTGACCTTCGGCGTATTCACCGCCATCTCGCTCGGTGCGCCGCAGGCTGACCTCAATCCTGCCGTCACCATCGGCAAAATGCTTGCCGGCGTCTACAACTTCCAGCAGTTCCTCGCGACTTCCGTCATCCAGATCCTCGGCGGCATCGCAGGCGCCGCCATCGTCTGGCTCGCCTATCTGCCCCATTTTGAAAAGACTCAGGACAAGGCGACGAAGCTCGGCCTCTTCTGCACGGCGCCCGCGATTCGCTGCGCTTGGAAGAACTTCCTCTGCGAGTTCATCGCAACCTTCTTCCTGCTCTTCATGATCTGGGCGATCTTCGCCAAGGTCAACGGCCCGTTCGTGCCCGGCTACGGCCCGTACATCGTCGGCATCCTCATCGTCGGCCTCGGCCTCAGCCTCGGCGGCCCCACGGGCTACGCGATGAATCCCGCGCGCGACCTCGGTCCTCGCCTCGCCCACTTCCTCCTGCCCATCGCGGGCAAGGGCGGCAGCGACTTCGCCTACGGCTGGATCCCCGTCGTCGCCCCCCTCGCCGGCGCCGCCGCCGCCTACTTCGTAGCGCACGGCATCGGCATGCTGTAAGAGGTATAGCCAAATTTCTCCCTTGCAGAAAAAAGAACAGACCTAAGACCAACTATATGTTATAATATAGTTGGTGCTGCTAGAACGGTAGGCGGTCGATTCTTAGCCCCTGAAAGGGGGCGCTGCTTATGGAACTGTACGATTTTTTGTCGTTCGTTTTCCTCGTAACGATTTCCATCGTTGCGTTAAAGGCAAAATAAGAAACCCCTCCTTCGGCTCACAACTGTAGGCGGGGTTTCTTACTCAATCTTCACGAGGGGCTGACCGTTTACCAGTAGCACCTTCTTCTACACTTATTATACAATGGGATACGATATACGTCAAATCCTCTATGCGTATATAATATCGTCTCGTTGCACATAAAAACCACAAAGTCCCCTTCCTATGATATAATGTCTGTAACGGCATCATACGGAAGGGGGCTTTTCCTATGCGCAGGAGATACATCCTTGCACTCGATTCGGGCACGGTGAAGAACCGCACGGCGATTTTTGACGAGCGGGCAAATCTCGTCGCTCTCGTGAAGAAGGAACTGAGCGTCTATCGCCCACAGCCCGGCTGGGTCGAGCAGGATGCAGACGAGATCTGGGCTGTGCAAATTCAGACGGCCGAACAGGCGATTCGCGAGGCGGGCATCAAAAAGTCGGAAATCGCGGCGATCGGCATCACGAATCAACGCGAGACGACGGTGATCTGGAACCGTCATACGGGACGGCCGATCCACCATGCGATCAGCTGGCAGTCGATGCAGTCGAGGGAGATCGTCGAGCGCTTCCGCAAGAACGCCGATCTCCTGGAAGAGTTCCGCCAGAACACGGCGATGGTGCTCTCGCCGTATTTCTCCGTCAGCAAGATCTGCTGGCTCCTCGACAACGTGCCCGGCGCACGCGAGCTGGCGGAAAAAGGCGACCTCGCCTTCGGTACGATCGACAGCTGGCTTCTGTGGAAGCTCACGGGCGGGAAGGTGCACGCGACGGACGACTCGAACGCTTCGCGCACGATGCTCTACCACCTCGCACACGGCACATGGGACGAGACGCTCCTGCAGCACACGCGCATCCCGCACGCCCTCATGCCTGAGATTCACCCATCCTCACACGAATACGGCATGACCTCGCCCGCTGTGTTCGGCACGGAGATTCCCATCAGCGGCATCCTCGGCAACCAGCAGGCCGACCTCTTCGGCCAGTGCTGCTTCACACCCGGCACAGCGAAAAACACCTACGGGGAAGGATCTTTCTTCCTCCTCAACACGGGCGATCGCTACGTGCAGTCGCACAACGGACTCAATGCCACCGTCGCCTGGAAGCTCGACGATCATGTCACTTACGCGCTCGAAGGCAGCATCTTCGTGGCAGGCGTCGCACTCGAATGGCTGCGGCGCGGACTCAAGATCCTCGACTCGCTCGAAGAGTCCGAATGGATCGCCAAGCGCGTCACGGACACGGCGGGCGTCTACTTCGTGCCTGCTTTCCGCGGCCTTTCCGCGCCCTATTGGGACAGCGAGACGCGCGGCATGCTCATCGGACTTTCTGAGGACACGCGCCGCGCCCATCTCGTTCGCGCGGCGCTCGCCGCCATGGCATACCAGGTGCGTGACGTCTACGAGGCGATCCGCTCGGACGCGGCTCTTCCCATCGAGGAGCTTCGCGTATCGGGCGGCGCGAGCCGCAACAATCTGCTCATGCAGATGCAGGCGGGCGTCCTCGGCCTTCCCGTGCGCCGCCCCGTCGAAAGCGAGACGACGGCGCTCGGCGCCGCCTACATGGCAGGCCTTGCTGCAGGGATATGGCAGAGCACCGACGAGCTCGCCTCCCTCTGGCGAGAGGACGCCTGCTTCCTGCCCCACTTCAGCAGCGAAGAGCGCGAGCACCTCTACGACGGCTGGCAGAACGCCGTCTCCCACGCCATGGGCTGGCAGGGCTGAGCAAACAATCTTGAAGGCTGCATTCTCTCACCTTGTTGATGAAATGCAGTCTTCTTTCTATTCTATAGGAAGAAAGATGTTCTTATACAGAATAATTCTTTTGGGTTATCATCATATAAAGATATTTCATAGGATGTGATTCCCATATTAGGCAGGATATGTTCAGAAAAAACAGAAGGATATAATTACTCAGAAAGGCGTCCATGAAGATGTACATTTCAAAAGAGGAGATGATAAGAAAATGGATGCAGCAACATTGACCTTAGTGGTGCTGGGAATTGCCGCCTTCTTCTTCGCCACGGAGATCATCCCACTGGCGGTGACGGCGATGGGAGCGGCGATCGCTCTGGGCTTTCTCGGCGTATTGACTCCCGCCGAAGTATTTTCCGGCCTGTCGAATTCCACCGTTGTACTGTTCGCGGGCATGTTCGTCATCGGCGCGGCAATGTTCCAGACGGGGCTTGCACAGAAAATCGGCGTAGAGGTTGTAAAAAAATCGGGTACGGACGAAAAGAAGCTGATGATCGCCTTGATGGTCATAACGATCGTCCTGTCCTCGGTTTCGTCAAACACGGCGACCGTCGCCTGCCTGATTCCCGTCGTCATGCAGATCTGCGCCGCCGCGCGGCTTCCCGTCGCCCCTCAGCTCATGGCACTCGCCATTGCTGCGAACGTCGGCGGCACGATCACGATGATCGGCACACCGCCGAACATCTTGATGAGCGCAACCTTGGACGCGAACGGCCTGACGCCCTTCGGCTTCTTCGAGTTCGCCTGGATTGGCATCCCCTTGTCCATCATCGGCGTGCTCTACATGGTGTTCATCGGCAGCCGCCTCTGCCCGCACACGATGTCAGAAAGCGAGATGGACGACAAATCCTCCGAAGCACCTAAAGATGCACGGAAGATGATCATCTGCGCGGCAATTCTCATCGCTACGGTCATCGCGATGGTGCTCGAAAAGCAGATCCACGTCCCCATGCAAACCTCGGCGATCGTCGGCGCCCTCGCCTGCGTGCTCACGGGCTGCGTATCGGAAAAGCAGGCATATCAGGGCATTGACTGGACGACGATCTTCCTTTTCGCCGGCATGCTTCCCCTGGCAAAGGCTATGGACACGAGCGGCGCGGGAAAGCTCATCGCGCACAGCGTCCTCGACCTCATCGGCACGCATCCTGCTCCCATGCTGATTGTCGTCTCCATGTTCCTGCTCTCCTGTGGACTCACGCAGTTCATGTCCAACACGGCGTCTTCGGCGCTCCTCGCCCCCATCGGCATTTCCATCGCCCAATCGATCGGTGTGTCACCGCACCCCGTGCTCATGGCAATCGGCATCGCCGCCTCCTGCGCCTTCACGACGCCCGTCGCCACGCCGCCCAACACCCTGGTTCTGGGCCCCGGCAAATTCCGCTTCATGGATTATGTGAAGATCGGCGTGCCGCTCGTCGTGCTTTCCCTCATCGTATGCGCAGTGATCATCCCCATCGTATGGCCGTTTTAGCCGAAAGGAGCTTCCTATATGAAAAAAGAACTGTTATTGAGCAAACTGCAGGGCTTCGATCCGGAAATCTTCGCCATTTTGCAGGATGAAATCCAGCGTCAGCGCTACATGCTCTCCCTCGTGCCCAACAACAATGCCATGTCGCCCTTCGCTCACTATCTGGAAGGTAGTCTGCTCGCCAACAGCGCCTTCGATGCACAAAATCCGAATGCAAACAGCACAAATCTCGAAGAGATTGCCATCAAGCGGGCGAAGAAACTCTTCGGCAGCGAGCATGCCATCGTCCGCCTCGGCAATATCGGCGCCGCTTCGCGTGTCGTCTGCCTCGCGCTGCTGCAGCCAAACAGCCGCGTACTTTCTTTCAATCTGCGCAAAGCAGAACATTGCAGCGGCCTCAGCTTCACATTCAAAAACTTCGGTATAGACGCAAAAAAACAAGTTCTCGACTGGGATGAGGTCGAGCAGACGGCGGATGAGACAAAACCTCATCTGATCATCTTCTCTCCCGTCAGCTACCCGCGCAACGCGAATTATCGCCGCCTCTCTGAGATTGCACGAAAAGTCGGCGCATACCTTTGGGTGGACATCGGGCAGAGCGTCGGACTCGTCGCGGCCGGACTCCTTCCTTCCCCCGTGCCGTTTGCCGATGTCGTCACGTTCCCCACGAATGATTCGCTGCACGGTCCGGACGGCGCCATCGTGCTTTCCACGAAGGAAATCAGTCAGAAGCTCGATGAAACCGTCATCAATACGGGGCATACCTCACTCCATATCAATCATATGGCGGCATTGGCCGCGGCCCTCTTGGAAGCTGGAACAGAAACCTTTCGTCAATACGGCAAACAAGTTCTCGCCAACAGCAAGGAACTCGAACATGCTTTGGAAAGGAGCGGCATCCCCCTCCTCTGCGACGGCACGGACACGCATCTCGTCCTGCCACTGCTCCCTGCCGAACTGCAGGAGATCGATATAACGGAGTATCTGGGAAAGGCCGGTTTCCAGGTCAAGGCAGACCGTGTACCGACCATGGCGAAGGACATCTTCCTTCCCGCCCTGCGCCTTTCGAGCCTGACGCCAACCATACGCTCCTTAAAAGAAAAAGAGATTGCCGACATCGGCGCTCTCCTCAGTACGGCCTTGAAAAAAAAGCTGCCTGACACAGATCTTGAATCCATCCGCAACCGAATTGCCACGCTTGTCATGAACAAGCCCATCTTTTCAGAGGAATGGCTGACGAGCAGCAAGATGGGGACGCACGCCGTCTACAACAGCGCAAACAGCAGTGCGGCGCACGAAGCCGCCTCCACAGAAAAGAAGAACATCATCAAGAATTTCTTCCATCTCAAAAACTAAAGTCTTTCTCTGGTTGGCGTACCCTCTCCATTTGAATCCTTGAAGCAAAAAAGAATCCCCAAGCCAGAAGACTTGAGGATTCTTTCCTGCTTCGTATCTCAGGCGACTGCTACAGCGTCAAACCGTCGGTGCAATGCCGAGCTGCATGGCGATAAGCATCGTGATGATGCAGATGACGTAGTATATCGCCCATGGCACGATGTCCGTTCGGATCAGCTTGCCCTCGATGCCCTTGATCGTGATGACGCCCGTCGTGGCGGCAGCAGCAACGATGTTGTTGATGCAGATCATGTTGCCGATCGCGCCGCCCTGATTCTGCAAGGCGAGGATGACCGTCGGCGGGATATTGAGGAGCTGCGCCGTCTGGAACTGCAGCGGGGAGAACATGATGTTCGACACCGTGTTCGAACCGAACATGAACGCGCCGACCGAGCCGATGAAGGTTGCGAAGTAGAAGTAGTTGCCGCCCGCAAGCTCTGCAACGCCCTTCGCCATCGTCAGCAACATGGAGTCAAGGCCGAGGCCGTTGATGCTCGAATAGCGGTACATGTAGACGAGACCGAAGCCGAAGATCAGGGCGATGGTCGCACCATAGACCTGGTTTGCGGACTTCGAGAAGATTTCCTTGACCTGCGTGCCAGAAAGGCCGTAGAGAGGAATCGAGAGAAGAACGATGAGGATGAACGGCGCGACGCCCGGGTTGTTGAGGATCGCGAAGTTCCATGCAGCTTCCGGAACGCCGAGGATGCCCTTGACGGAGATGACGACGCTCTTGATGGGTCCCTTGAGACCGAGCTGCGGGATGCGCGTGAGGATCAGCCACAGAGAAACGAAGAGGTACGGAATCCAAGCCTTGAAGAGCGACATGTGCGGAATATCTTCCGTCTTCTTATCCTTCTTCTCATCGCTCTCAAAGCGCCAAACCGTCTTCGGCATGAGGAAGCCGGCTTTCGCTGCGCCGATGAGCACGAAGATCGTGATGGCTGCAGCCGTCAGCGACGTGATCTCCGAGCCGATGAACTTGGCAAGGAGGAGGAAGAAGATGTCGAAGACGACAGCGGCAAAGAGGCAGAACGGCAGGACAGGCATGGCATCCATGAAAGACTTGTTCTTGCCGAACATGCGCGTGATAATGCCGACGACAACGAAGATGATGAGGAGCGCGCCGACGGCCATGCCGAGCGCCGAGATGAAGGAAAGTCCGAGCTTCCACGCCTCGAAGTCGGTGATGCCGATCGTGGGCAGCATCTCCTTGACGATGTCAGCTGCCGCATTCGTCGGCGTGCCAGCTGCACCGAAGGGAACCGGCGTCGAGTTCAGGATGAGGCAGGAAATCGCAGCTGCCATCGGAGGAAAGCCCAAGCCGATCAGCAGAGGGGCCGCAATCGCCGCCGGCGTGCCGAAGCCCGCCGCACCCTCGATGAAGGCGCTGAACGCAAAGCCAACGATGACGAGCTGGATGCGCGCATCCTCCGTGATGCCGTTGAACATGCCCTGGATGCGGTGCATGGCACCCGCCTTGTCCAGCATGTTCATCAGCAGGATCGCGCCGAAGATGATGAGGAGCGTATCAATAGAGCCGAGGAAACCCGCCACAGAATACGCGGCGATATCCAAAACCTTCATTTCCCAGGCAAAATAACCGATGACGACAATGACTGCCCAAGCGATCGGCAGAACCTTCTTCGCTGACATGTTGAACACAACGGTCAGCACGATGGTCAGCAGAATAGGTACTGCTGCGAGCAAAGCTAACATGAATTTCAACTCCTATCCAGTTTTCAAAGATTCGGGACGACTTGCGTCCCTAGGCATCGCAGTCGTTTCGACGCTTCCCGCAGGCTGCCTGCGGGAAGCGTCGAACGCTGCCAAACTGCGGTTTACATCAAGCTCATCTTCCCCTTGCCGCGATATTTTCCGCAAGAATATCGGCGACATGCTTGATCTTGATGTTCGGCGCCTGCTTGTCGAGACCGCCGCCGATCTGCATCATGCAGGCCGGGCACGCGACTGCGCAAACTTCAGCGCCCGTGTTCTTGATGTTGTTGACTTTCTTCTCGAGCAGCGGCATCGAGATCTCGACGTACTTGACGCCGAAGGCGCCCGCCATGCCGCAGCAGTGGTCGGCGTCCTTCATCTCGACGAAGTCGATGCCCGGCGTCGCCTCCAGAAGCGCGCGCGGCTCCTTGTAGATGCCGAGACCGCGGCGGATGTGGCACGAATCGTGGTACGTGACCTTCTGTCCACCAGCAGCCGCAGGCATTAGGCGGCCTTCCTTCTCGTAGATCTCCGCGACGAGGCTCGTGAACTCGCGAACCTTGCTGGAGAACGTCTTGACCTTCGCGAGCATGGCAGGATCGTCCTCGAAGATCTCGACGTACGTCTTCTCCAAGGTTTCCGTGCAGGTCGGGCAAGCCGAGAAGATGGCATCGGGGTTCGACGCGAGAAGCGCCTCGATGTTCTTCTTCGCGAGCTTCCTTCCCGTATCACGGTCGCCCATGCCCATCGCAGGCTTGCCGCAGCAGCTCTGCTCCTGCGGGAAGGTCACGGCGACGCCGGCATCCTGCAGCACGCGCACGGCGTTGACTGCCGAATCAGGGAAGACGAAGTCCATGTTGCAGCCCGTGAAGAAGACGACGCGCATCTTCGGATTCTGCGGGTTGTCCTTTTCGAGCGCCTTGGCGCGGTCGCGGAATGGCGTATCGGCGATGGCGGGCAGACTGCGGTTGTCCGTCATCTTCGCAAAGAACAGAGGCAGATGGCGAATGAACTTGCCGCTCGTCATCGGCTTCTGCGCCTTCGCGCCGATCCTCAGAAGCGTATGGAATACCTTGCGGTTCGTGAGGATGTTCTGGAACACCGTCTTTTCTGCAAACGGCATGCCGTTTTCCTTCACGTTCCTCGAGCGCAGCTCATCGATGATGTCCGGGATGGGGATCTTGCCCGGGCAAATCTGCACGCACTTGCGGCAGCCTATGCAGAGATCGCTGAACTTCGAGAAATCCTTGAGACCGTTGTCCAAAAGACCCGTGAGAATCGCCCCGATACCGCCCGAGTAGATATGCCCGTAGACGTTGCCGCCGACGAGTGTCCAGATCGGACATACGTTGAGGCACGAGGCGCAGCGCACGCACTGATAGACCTCGTTGAGCTTGGGGTCACGCGCAGCGTCCAAACGGCCGTTGTCCAGGAGAATGACATAGAGCTTGCGGTTTTCCTCTACCCACTTGCCGTCCTTCTTGTAGATGACGGGCGTCGGCCCCGAGATGAACGTCTCGTAGCTCGTCGCCTTCTGGCACGTGCCATTTCGCGGCAAGAGGCGCAGAATCTTGGAAATATCTTCAACCTTCGGGATGAGCTTCTCATAGCCAATGAGGACGACGTTGATGCGCGGCAAAGTCGTCGTGATGCGCGCATTTCCTTCGTTCGTCACGAGACCGGTCGCACCGTTCTCGGCGACACCGAAGTTCGCGCCCGTGAAGCCGAGATCCGCCTGCAGGAACTCTTCGCGCAGCACCTGGCGCGCCGTCTGAACCATGAAGGGGATGTCGCTTGGGATGTCCTTCTTCAGTTCCTTGGAGAAGAAGCCCGCGCACTGCTCGCGATTCAAATGAATCGCCGGCATGACCATGTGCGACGGGTGCTGTCCCGCGACAGAGAGCATCCATTCGCCCAAGTCCGTCTCACGGATGTGAATGCCGTGCGCCTCGATGTCTTCGTTGAGGCGGATTTCCTCACTCGCCATGGACTTCGACTTGACGATGCGCTTGACGTTATTTTCCTTGCAGATCTTGAGGAGGTAGTCCTTGACCGCCTGCCCGTCCTTCGCGCGGAAGACTTCGCCACCGCGCTCACGGACGGCAGCCTCGAACTGGTCGGCGAGCTGGTCGATGTGCTGCACGGCATCGTGCTTCATCGCGCGCAGATCCTCGCGCAGAGCCTCGATGTCATACCCTTCGTACGACTTCAGGCGAGCACCCGGATACTGCTCGGCAAATTTGCCGAGAGCGCCGCGAAGAATCGGATCCTCAAGCTTTTCGTTGATTTCCTTGCGCAGATCGCGTGCCATCAGCCCTCACTCCCTTCCATATTTTCGATCGCAATGACGAAGAAGCGGCTCGGGCCATGAACGCCGAGCGTCAGCACGCGCTCGATGTCCGCCGTGCGCGACGGTCCCGTGATGAATCCGACGTAGCCGCGCTTGTAGACGCGCGAGATGATCTTCAAAGCCGTCGTGAGGTTTTCCGTCATATAGTTCGCATTGACATAGACGGCATGCACCGGCGGCAACATGCCCGTGACGCGCGCCTCGTAGGAATAGGTGTCGACACAGACGCCGCCCGTCTCGCCGACGCCGAATTCCGCGACAGAAAGGCCGAGGTCGGCTGTCGGTGCATTCTCCGCAATCTCGAACTTGTCCGTATAGATCGGCACCTCGGGCGTAGAAAGCTCCTCGTAGATCTTCTTGATGCCCGCATTATTGTCGCCGCACGTCGCGATGACCTTCTTACACTCGAACTCCTTGATGAGTTCCGCTGTCTTCGCCTTCGCCGCTGCCAGATCCTTCACGCGAAAGACTTCCGCAGCAGCCAGAGTGGCGTTTTTCTCAAAATCGTCCCAATATTTCGCATCGATAAGTTTGTCATCGAATGCTTCCTTGGGCCAATCCTGACAGATTTTCAGCATGGTCCATCCTCCTTGATTAAATTGTTTTAAAAATAAATAGTATATATTATTTCTTAAGAAATCCCCTTCTCCCGGGCTTGCCGCTCAAGATCGTGCAGGAGGCGGCCCGCACGGCGCTTTTCGCAGCAAGGCGGGAAAAGGGGCTTTCATAAGCTGGATTGTTTGTCGAGAAGCGCTGCTTTCGGCTGCAGCTTCCACAAAATTTCATCATTCAGTCGCCAAAGGCGTAAATGCGCTGTGACGGCAGATCCTTAGAAAAGCTTCGTCGGGTTCAGGATGCCCTTCGGATCGAAGGCCTTCTTGATACCGCGCATGAGCTCGATCTTCTCAGGCGTATAGTTCTCGCCCATGTAAGACATCTTCGCGAAGCCGATACCGTGCTCACCGGAAACGAGACCCTTGAGCTCACGTGCCTTCTTATACATGCGGTCCATGGCATCTCCGAGGTTTTTCTTCCACTGCTCGTCGTTCATGTCGTCACGCAGGATGTAGATGTGGAGGTTGCCGTCGCCCGCATGTCCGAAGCTCTTGATGCGGATGCCCATGTCCTCGCGCACCTGATGCACGTATTCGACGAACGTGTTGACGCAGTCACGCGGCACAACGCAGTCGACCTCGTCCATCTCCGTCGTCGAACCCTTGATCGCCTCAAGGAACGCACCGCGCGTCTTCCAGATCGGCGTCTCGCGCTCTTCCGTATCGGCGATAAAGAGATCGATCGCGCCCTGATCGAGGCAGATCTTCGCGATATCGTCGTAAGTGCCCGAAATCTCCTCCGTCGAGTTGCCGTCGAACTTCAGCAGCAGATAAGCGTCCGCCGTCTTGTCGGGGAACTTCATGCCGAGGAACTCTTCAGCGTCCATGATGACTTCGCGCTCCATGAACTCGACGGCCGTCGGGATGACCTTCGACTTCATGATAACGGGTACCGTATCGATCGCATGCTTCAATGTCGGGAACGGCACGAGCAGCGTGACCGTCTTCTTCGGCAGCGGGATGAGCTTCAGCGTCGCCTTCGTGACGATGCCAAGCGTTCCCTCTGAGCCGATGATCATGTCCTTGATGTCGTAGCCCGTCGAGTTCTTGACGACCTTGCCGCCGAGATTCATGACCGTGCCGTCCGCCATGACGACTTCCAGGGCGCGCACATAGTCGCGCGTGACGCCGTACTTGACGGCGCGCATGCCGCCAGCGTTCGTCGAGATGTTGCCGCCGATCGTCGCGGACTTCTCGCCCGGATCCGGCGGGTAGAAGAGGCCATGCGGCTCGACGTAAGCATAGATTTCCATGATGAGTACGCCCGGCTCGACCGTCAGCGTGAGGTTCTTTTCATCAAGCTCAAGGAAGTGGTTCATGAGTGTCGTGTCAATCATGACGCCCTTGTGCACGGCGACGGCTGCACCGACGAGTCCCGTGCCAGCGCCGCGCGGCGTCACAGGCAGGTGCTGGTCGTAGCAGTACTTCATGACCTTGGAAACTTCTTCCGTCGAGAGCACGCGCACGACGACGTCCGGATAATGCGCCTCGGCACTCAGCTCGTCATGGCTGTACTCTTCCTTGATTTCATCTTTCCAAAGAAGGCGCTCGCGGTCAACGATCTGGGCAAGAGCCTCGAAGTCTTTTTCGTCGAAAGTCTTGTAGTTACTCATGCTACAACGGCCTCCCCTTTCTTGATCTTTTCGATCAGCTGCGGAACGATCTCATAGATGTCTCCGACGATGGCGTAGTTTGCCACATCGAAGATCGTAGCCTTCGGATCCGAATTGATGGCGATGATGTTTTCCGAGTTGTTCATGCCGGCGACGAACTGAATCGCGCCCGATACGCCGCAGGTGATGATGAGCTTCGGGCGAACCGTGCGGCCCGAAAGACCGATCTGATGCTTCGCATCGAACCAGCCGCTTTCCATCATCGGACGCGTGCAGGCAACCTGTGCACCCAAGAGCTCTGCAAGCTCCTCGATCATCACGAGGTCTTCCTTCTTCTTGACGCCGCGGCCTGCGACGACGAGAATCTCGGCGTTCTCGATGCTCTGCTCCTTCGGCTTCTTCGTGGTGCCGTGCACTTCGACGCGGTTCTTGAGCTTCTCGGGTGCCACCGTGAACTCCTCAACCTCGCCGGAAAGTTCTGCACTCCTCTCGGGCGCGTTCATGATCTTATAGCGCACCGTGCACATCTGCGGACGATGGTTCGGCGTATGGATCTCCGCCATGATGTTGCCGCCGAATGCCGGGCGAATCTGGACGAGATCCGTGTTTTCCTTCATGTCGAGAATCGTGCAGTCCGCCGTAAGTCCCGTCTTGAAGCGGGCTGCGATGCGCGGCGCAAGCTGACGGCCGACCGAGGTCGCGCCGACAAGGATCGCCGTCGGCTTCACCTTGTTGATGAACGCTTCAAATGCCGACGTGTACGTCTCGATCTTGAAATACTTAAGCTCGGGGTTGTCGCAACAGAACACCTTGTCCACACCATAGTGCCTGAGTTCATCGACGCGTCCCTTGATCTCGCTGCCAATGAATACTGCATACACAGGATGGTTGATTTTTGCCGCGAGTTCCTTCGCCTTGCCGATGAGTTCGAACGTGACGGGGTGAATCACGCCTTCTTCATGCTCGACGTAGACAGCAATGCCCTTCCAATCGTCCTTGTTGACCGAGGGCTTCACTTCATCCTCGACGAACTCCATGACGCCCGCAGGACCTTTCTTCACGCACAGCTTACAGAGCTTGCAGCCCGCGTTGATGTCCAGTTTGCCGTCTTTGTTTTCCAGTGCATTGAACGGGCAGACGGCGATGACTGCCTCCATAATCTCCGCGCTGGTGATTTTGTCTTGATGGACAATGAGTTTCCCCATGTGCATTTCCTCCAGTTCTTGTTCGACTCCCTCCAAGGCGCGTCTTTCGCGCCATACGGGCAGTTTCTTCGACTTGGTTCAAACGATCAGGCGATGAACTTCTTCTTTTTCAGCATGCCCATGATCTTGTCCGTGACTTCTTCCGCTGTGCCCGTCCACGAAACCTGCTCCTTGTCGGATGTCGGCGGGAAGATGCGCTGCACCTGCGTCGGCGAGCCGTTCAGACCGTAATGGTTCTTGTCTTTGTCCGCCATGTCCTGAAGCGTGAACATCGGAATCTCTTTCGTCTCCGTCGCCTTCTTCTTGAGGTACGACGGCAGACGCGGCTGCACAATGTCCTTCTGCACCGTGATGAGGCAGGGGAACTGAACCTTCAAGTGCTCGACATCCTGCGCCATCTCCATGTCAACCAAGATGCCGCCGTCCTCGACGCCCTTGATCTTCTTGACGTTGCAGACACAGGGCAGATCGAGCGCCTCGGAGACCTCAGGCCCGACCTGCGCCGTATCGCCGTCCGTCGTCTGCAGGCCGCAGATGATCAGGTCGAACTTGCCGAACTTCTTGATGCCCTGCGAAAGCGTGTAGCTCGTCGCGAGAACATCCGCGCCGCCGAACGAGCGGTCGGAAATGATGACGCCTTCATCCGCACCCATGGCGAACGCTTCATAAAGGACGGCCTTCGCCTGCGGCGGTCCCATCGTGATGACGCTCACACGTCCGCCGTACTTCTCCTTGAGAAGCAAGCCGCACTCGAGAGCAAACAGGTCGTACGGGTTCATCTTAGAATCAGCGCCGTCGCGCTTCAAGACGCCCGTCACCGGATCGACTTCAACCTTGTTCGAGCCCGGGACTTGTTTGATACATACGAGAATTTCCACAATTACCCCTCCGTTTATGATGATATCGCTTAAAGCCCTACCTCGTTTATGATACTATAAACCCGCGCAATAGGCAATAAGATTTTTCTGGTTTTTTTCGGAAGAATTCTGCTTTTCACGCGTTTCCTCTTGTCCATGGCGCAAAAAAATAGGGCTTTCCCGCCTTGCGCCTATTGTATTCGCTATGCGCGACGAAAATCCTTCTTCGGAAAATAATTTTCTTTTATCGAGATATAAATCTAATATAATTCTGTCCTCGCATAAAAAGCGGGGCTGCTGCACGGTGATCTCCATGCAGCAGTCCCGCCTGTCCTCTACCACTTTTCCTTCCAGCCAAAAGAGGCGCGTTTGCCTTCGGCGTCGTAGATCTCGATCGGCGAGAGCGTCGTCTTGCCGTCCTTCTTGCGGAACATCTCGGCGCGTGCACGGTAGCCGTCGCCGAGATCGATCTCAAGGTTGCCGAGCCGAAGGTCGTGCCACGCACTGTCGAACGTACCCGAAAGGCTCGCAAACGGTACGACCCAGCGATACGTCCCCGCGCCCGAGCGAAAGCTCCCGCTGTACTTGGTGCGCCGCGAGTTTCCCGACGAGTGAATCGTAAGGTCAAGCTCCACCTTGCAGTCGAGCCATGCACTCGGGAATCCTTCCGCCGCTTCCAATCCCTCGCCTTTCCCGTAAAGATTCCAATAGCGCGTGTCGAGGTCGTAGTCGCCGTAGGCGTACAGCTTGCCGCCGAAGACGTCCGCCGTGACGTCGGTGAAGTCAAGGCGAGCGTCGTGCCAGCGCACCGTTCCCTCAACGTTTCTGAACTCAATGCCCGGGATACGGAGCTTCTTCATGCGCACGAAGCCTTTGCCCTCCATCGCTTCCAAAGGTCCGGTGAAACGCACGGAGAGCGTCATCTTGTCGCGAATGTCCATGCCGAATCCCAACGAGCTCGGATCGACCTCGCTGACGAGCACGGAAAGGTCGGCGACAGGGCGATCCGCCTCGCGCATATCGACCGCGCCATTGAGCGTCATTCCGATTCCCTTCATCGTGCCGCCGAGTCCCACGACCGATCCCTTGACGGCGACTTCCTCGGACGTGTTGATGTCGGCATGTACCTCCATGCCCTGCAGCAGATAATGGCGGCGACGATAGAAAAGCTCACCGCGGCAGTTCGTGAGATCGAGCTTCAGGCGCAGCTTCTTTCCCTCGCGGTTGAAGTTTTTCAGGCGCTCCTTCATCGCCTCCTTCCTCTTGGCTCGCGCTTCCTCGCCGAGCGCCTTGAGCTCCGCCTCCGTCATGTCTTCGCGCCTCGCTCGGTGTTCTTCGGCGCGTTCCTTTTCCTCGCGCTCCTTCTCCTTGAGTCTTGCCTCCTCCAACGCGTCAAGTTCCGGCGAATGGCGCAGGAAATCGAACTGCATGTCGTCGTCCAAGGCCATCGAGAGCACGGCGCCGTCCAAGGTCAGCTCCTGAATCGTCGTCGATTTCAAATTGCCCGTGAGGACATCGTAGGGACGCGCACGAAAACTGCCGCGCGGCACGAAAAGAATCGTATTGCCCTCCGGATCCTTCCAGTCGAGATTTTCAAAGCGCACCTCGCCGAAGACGTTCGCATGCAGCTTCTCTACCGTCACCGTGCCGCGCAGCATCGTCTGCTCGGCCATCGCATGGTTGAAGATCAGCGCGGCGCTGCGGCTCAACACGAAAAGGTCGGCAAAAACGAGAATCGCGGCGAGAAACATCGCCGCGATCAGACCTCGAATTATCTTTTTCCTGCTTGCTGTAAAGCGCAGCATCAGGCGAGAACCTTCTGCAGGTACGCCTTGATTTCTTCCCCGTCTTCCATCTTCATGACATCGGCGAGGATCTCCTTGGCCTGCACAGCGGAAACGGCGCGCAGCTTTTCCTTGACGCGCGGAATCGACGGTGCGCTCATACTGAGCTCGGTCAGCCCCATCGCCATCAAGAGGACGGCAGCGTAGGGATCGCTCGCCATCTCACCGCACATGCCGCACCATATCCCATTGTCCTTCGCAGCGCGCGCCGTGCGCTCGACGAGGCGCAGGACGGCGGGATTGAAATGATTATAGAGGTACGAGATGCTCGAATTGCCGCGGTCAACGGCGAGCGTGTACTGCACGAGATCGTTCGTGCCAATGCTGAAGAAGTCGACGTACTTGGCAAGCTCGGGCGTCATGATGGCGGCCGCCGGCGTTTCGACCATGATGCCGACCTGCACGTTTTCGGAGAATGCCTTTCCCTCGTGCGAAAGCTCCAGCTTCGCCTCGTCGACGAACTCCAGAACCTTCTTGAACTCCGCGACGTTGATGACCATCGGCGCCATGATCGCCGCCTTGCCGTAGACGCCGGCCCTTAAGATCGCCTTGAGCTGCGGCAGGAAGAGGTCGCGCCTCTGCAGGCTGATGCGCAGAGCACGGTAGCCCAGGAACGGATTGTCCTCGGGAGGAATATTAAGGTACGGCAGAGGCTTGTCGCCGCCAATGTCCATCGTGCGGATCACGCAAATCTTGCCGCCGCACTTCTCGACGGCTTCCTTGTACGCCTTGAACTGATCGTCTTCCGTCGGGATGTCCTGCCTGCCCATGAATACGAATTCCGAGCGGAACAGTCCCACGCCCTCTGCACCATAAGTGAGTGCCGCGTCAACGTCCATGTGATTGCCGATATTGGCGCAAAGCTCGACGCGCACGCCATCCGTCGTGACGGCAGGCAGAGGCGCTAACTCGGCGTAGTACGCCTTGCGCTCCTCCTGCTGCTTGATCTTCTCGCGATAGTCTGCCAACGTCACCTCGTCGGGGCGCACGAGGATGTCGCCGCGCTCGCCGTCGATGACGACGCATGCGCCATCAGGGATCTCCGCCAGTCGCTCGCCAATGCCGACGACCGTCGGAATCGCGCGCGCCTTGGCGATGATGACGGCATGGCATGTCGTGCTTCCCTGTCCCAAGATCACGCCGGCGATCTTGTCCGTTGGGATGTTGGCGATGACGGACGGTTCGATCTCGTGCCCGCAGAGGATCACGGGATCGTCGCCGATCTCCGGCTCCTTGACGCCAAGAATGTACTTTGCGATGCGCTTGCCGACGTCGCGGATATCGGTAGCGCGCTCGCGGAAATACGGATCGTCCATCTGCTCGAAAATTGCCGCCTGTTCCTTCGCCGTGTCGAGCACTGCCAGAGGAGCGTTCGCGAGCGTTTCGATCTTCGTGTGCATCGTCTCTTCCATCATCGGATCCTGCGCGAGCATGCGGTGCGCTTCAAGAATAGCCGCCTGCTCCGCCATCCCCTTCGCCTGCAGCGTCTTGATGTTCTCCTGCAATACGGCGACAACAGCCTTAATGGCATCCTTGATTTTCTGGTTCTCAATGTCCTTGTTGCCGGGCGTATATCCTTTAAGGTGGCCGTCAATGTTCTGTCCTGCCATCATGATCGTGCCGATCGCAATGCCGGCGATGACGCCCTTGCCGCGCAAACTTTCTGCCATATGCTTCTCCCCCATTCATGGATCGTTCAGATGTCGCACAACGATTTTGATGAGTCCTTATAAAAAAGCTCCGGGGCATAAACGAACATCTCCCCGGAGCTTCCCTGATTACTCCTCGCCGAACTTCGTTACGATAAGTTCTTTGAGAGCCGCCACAGCATCTGCCTCATCGGGGCCGTCCGCCTCAATCGTGATTTCCGTTCCCTTGGCAAGTCCCAGGCTCATGAGCATGAGGATGCTCTTGGCATCCGCCGTCTTGCCCTTCGCTTTGACCTGCACCTTGGACTTGAATTTTGCAGCCGTCTGTACAAAAACGGAAGCCGGACGCGCATGGATTCCCGTCTTGTTCTCAATCGTCAATGTTGCCTCTGTCATCTGAATCTCTCCTTACCAAAAAAGAATAAAGCAAAACCTCACATCACCAAAACAGCGCAGCTTCCAAACAAGATGCACTGTCCCGTGAATCCTATTCAATGTATAATATTCGCCGTCCGTCCGACATTCCCTTTTTGCAGAGAAAAATTTTATCAAAAGACTTTAACGAAGCAGTTTTTCAAAAACTGCGGCAGGAATTCAAGGATAGGCGTCGAAATAGCTAATGTCAGGGGTTCTGCAAGCAGCCCCCAGCCCCTGCGGACGCAAAGGCGTCTGCGGAAAAACTTATCGAAACGAAGCGTGGTGATAGGTATTGACGTTTTTCCTGCTTGCTGTCGCCATCATGGCGGCGAGTATCCTCTTTCTTCACCGAATCGCCATTTTCTTTGACTGCCCCATCAAGTACAAACCCTTGATTCTCTGCGCAGTCATGGCCTTCCTCGTGAATTTTGCGACGCTCAACATCTCATCCTTCTTGACGGCAACGCATTATGCAATCATCCTCATCTTCGTACTTGCAGCATCCTTGGGCGTCACCTTTTACAACGCTCGCCTGCTGAAGAAAGAACGTCTTACAGCTTCTGCCGATATACGCGGCGAGCCTGAGGCGGAGGAAACCAACGAAACCGATGCCGACAAGACGACAGTCGGCAAAGTTGACGCAATCGAGGCAACTGCTGAAGAAGCGACCGACGAAGTCGAGGCAACTGGGGCAAATGCTGAAGAAGCGACCGACGAAGTCGAGGCAACTGGGGCAAATGCTGAAGAAGCGACCGACGAAGTCGAGGCGGCTGCGACAACTGCTGAAGAAACTGTCGACGAAGACGCGGCGGCTGAGGCAACTGCTGAAGAAGCGACCGACAAAATCGAGGCGGCTGCGACAACTGCTGAAGAAGCGACCAACGAAGTCGAGGCAACTGGGGCAAATGCTGAAGAAGCGGCCGACGAAGTCGAGGCGGCCGAGGCAAATGCCGAAGAAGCGACCGACGAAGTCGAGGCGGCTGCGACAACTGCTGAAGAAGCGACCGACGAAGTCGAGGCGGCTGAGGCAAATGCTGAAGAAGCGACCGACGAAGCCGAGGCGGCTGAGGCAAATGCTGAAGAAGCGGCCGACGAAGTCGAGGCGGCTGAGGCAACTGCTGAAGAAGCGACCGACGAAGTCGAGGCGGCTGCGACAACTGCTGAAAAAGCGACCGACGAAGTCGAGGCAACTGGGGCAAATGCTGAAGAAGATGCCGACGAAGTCGAGGCAACTGAGCCAACTGCCGAAGGAGCGGCCGACGAAGTCGCGGCGACTGAGGCAAATGCTGAAGAAGCGGCTGACGAAGTCGCGGCGACTGAGGCAAATGCTGAAGAAGCGGCTGACGAAGGNNAGCGGCTGACGAAGTCGCGGCGACTGAGGCAAATGCTGAAGAAGCGGCTGACGAAGTCGCGGCGACTGAGGCAAATGCTGAAGAAGCGGCTGACGAAGACGAAGCGGCTGAAGCAAATGCTGAAGAAGCGGCCGACGAAGTCGCGGCGGCTGAGGCAACTGCTGAAGAAGATGCCGACGAAGGCGAAGCGGCTGAAGCAAATGCTGAAGAAGCGGCCGACGAAGTCGCGGCGGCTGAGGCAAATGCTGAAGAAACTGTCGACGAAGACGCGGCGACTGAGGTAACTGCTGAAGAAGATGCCGACGAAGACGAAGCGGCTGAAGCAAATGCTGAAGAAGCGGCTGACGAAGTCGAGGCAGATGAGGCAACCGCCGAAGAGACTGCTGACGAAGCCGTCGATGAGGAAGATCTTGACCTCGAGCCTGCGGTACTGCCCAGCGAAGAAGAACGCCGGCGTGCCAAGGACGAGCTTAAGGAGCTCACCGAAGCCGTCGGCCGCCTCCACTCGATGGATGATTATCTCGACTATGCAGACAGGGAGTCGCGGGAGCATCACCCCCGTCGTGCCGTCTTCGCCTACAAGCAGGCGCTCGGCATCTACTGGAACGATGATTACGCACCGTTCATCGCCATCAACCTTGGTAATACCTACAAGGAAATGGGCGATTATGAAGCTGCAAGCGAAACCTACGAGGCGGCGCTCACGCTTCCAGCAACGCAAAAAAGTGTTGCCATGCAGCAGGAATTCCACCGAAGTGTCGGCTACCTGCGCACCGTCCAACATATCTTGGCAAGCCACGGAATTGCCCATACGCCTTTTGCGCAAATACCGCCTGAAATCTCTGCGGAGATCGAAAGCGCCGCTCAAGAGGCATAAGGATACAACTCCGATATAGAGAAAGAAAAACCTATCACACACAGGGGGAAATATCTATGAAGACAAGTGCAGAAATCTTAGGATTGCCCGTGATCAGCATCACCGAGGGTCGCGAGCTCGGCATGAGCAAGACCCTGCTCATCGACGCCAAGAACGGCGCCGTCGCCGCCATCACGATCGAGGATGACGACTGGTATCGCGGCGTCAAGCTCATCCCATTTGAAAGCGTCATCGCCGTTGGCGCCGACGCCATCACGATCACAAACAGCGAGAACATCCTGACGCTTGAGGACGCCGTCGACTTCGAGAACCTGCTCGACGAGAACGTGCGCATCATCGGCACGAAGGCGATCACGAAGGCAGGTACGATCCAAGGTTCTGTCAGCGAGATCTACGTCGGCGACGACGGCAAGGTCGTGCAGTGTGAGATTTCCGACCCGCAGGGAAATTTCCTCGACAACATCTCCGCCGAGCAAATTTCCATCTTCGGCAAGCAGGTCACGGTCATCGACAGCGGCAGCGTAACAGCGACCGCATCTCCTGCCATGCCCGCAACCGAAGCTCCTGCAGCTCCCGCCTTTGAAGCTGCCCCGACATTCGCCGAAACGCCCGCCGCTGAGCCATCTGCCGAGTCTGTTCCCGAGCCTGCGCCCGAGACGCCTGCAGTTCCTGATATGTCCACGACAGAGCCGACGGAAGAGCCGACGCCGAAATCCGTCGCCGAACCCGCTGCCGAGACGCCCGCCGAAGCTCCTGCACCAGAGCCGGCAGCTGCGCCTGAAACCGCGGAAGACCCTGCGGAAAAGGCAGCCGCCAAGGCGACCGAGGACAGGCATCGCCGCTTCCTGCTCAACAAGAAGGCATCGCGCCGCATCACGACCGACACAGGCGTCGTCATCGTCGAAGCCGGCGGCGACATCACCGAAGAGGTTCTCCAGAAAGCGAAGCTCGCCAACAAAATCATCGAGCTTTCGATGAACGTGCAGTAAGAAGGCAAAGAAAATCCCCCGACACGGCAAAATGCCGCTTCGGGGGATTTCTTGTTTACCATGAAGTCCCAAGAGGTCAAGCCGTACGACCACATTCTTATAACGGCTATCGTACACCATTCGAAGCGAGGTATTCGACATAAGTTGATTGGACACTCGTGTTACAAGAACGCTTGACCACAACAGAAAGGGGCGGCAGCACTTTTTGCTGTCGCCCCTTGATTACCCACCAGCAAAGATAGACGGGGCTGTCAACGGTGGGCGCAGTCCATTCACTCGCCGTTGACCGGCTCGGCTGGATTTGCTAAATCATTTTTTTCAAAAGTGTTTCTACTTCTTTTGATTTCAACACCTTTCCCATAGAAGCAACCTGCTCATTTACAACAAGAGCTGGCATACTCATTACTCCATACTGCATGATTTTTTCCATGGCTGTAACATATTCAATCTCAATAGCAAGTCCCATTGAATGAACCGCTTCCTGAGTTGCTTCTAACAGTGCACGACAGCTTTTGCAACCAGAACCTAAAACCTTAATACAGCAAATTCCGTCCACTTTTTTTCCGTAACACTCTTTTTCCAGCTTGATTTCTGGTGCCTCGCTTGTCGGGCAGCCGGCATTACAAGCACACGCAGGCGTTTTTTCTTCTTTGTTTTTTCTGTTAAATAATGACATAATGAATACCTCCATTTATTTTTCGCTTTCAAAGCGTTTTTTCAAAACCTCATAATGATTTCGATTGCTTTTATCCCCACCATTATCTGGGAACAAGCAATAAGGCAAACTATCCGTTGTACGGTGCTTTATGACGCAAGCACAACACCGCCCATGATTTTGGCACGATATTTTAGGACAAATACATTCTTTTACATTTTCGCAGTGTATTTTTCTAACTCATTTCAAATTAGTATTGGCTGAATGGCGTTAAAGAGATAGCCAACCAGTATAATTCCGACCGTACAGATTGCGATAAAAATCCATAAAAGTTTAGGTTTTACAGCTTTACGAAGCATAATCATTGAAGGCAGGGACAAAGTGGTAACGCCCATCATAAAAGATAAAACAACGCCCAACAATGCTCCCTTTGCCAGTAGTGCTTCTGCAATCGGAATTGTTCCAAAAATATCTGCATACATGGGTACTCCGGCAATAGTTGCGATAATTACACCAAATGGGTTATTAGCTCCGAGTATCTTAACAATGATTTCTTCTGGTATCCAGTTATGAATAATAGCCCCGATACCTACACCGATCAAGACATAAGGTGCAACCTTTTTCGCAGTAGATACATCCTGTTCCCATGCAAAATGAAGTCTATCCTTAAAGTGCAATTCTTCCTGCGGAATATCAACGGATTTTCCATTTTTAATGTATTCCTCTACTTCATTTTCAAGGTGTAGTTTTTCGATTAAACTCCCTCCTGCAACAGCAATTATAAGTCCGAGCAGAACATACACGATTGCCACTTTCCAGCCAAATATGCTCATAAGGAGTACAAGAGAGCCGAGGTCTACCATAGGAGAAGAAATTAAAAAAGAAAACGTAACACCCAGCGGCAGCCCGGCACTGGTAAAACCGATAAATATTGGAATGGACGAACAAGAACAAAACGGCGTAACTGTTCCCAAAAGGGCAGCTATCATATTTGCCCCTATTCCTCGAAATCTCCCTAATATCTTTTTGGTTCTCTCCGGCGGGAAATAACTTTGAATATACGAAATTATCAAAATCAAAACGCCCAGCAATAGCATAATTTTTATGGTGTCGTAGATGAAAAACTGAACGCTTCCCCCTAACCGAGTTTCAGTAGATAGACCACACGCTTCTAACAGATTTCCTATCAGTTGGTTTAGCCATTTCATACCGAGGATTTCATTCTGAAAGAAATCCCAAACACTTTTTAGTTCCTGCATATCCTAATCTCTCCTTCTTATAAATCAAGAATTTTCGATTTGATATTCCTAAAAAAAGCCGTTGCCATATTGGAACGGCTTTTAGGTGTTTGAACACTTATTACAACTCATATTTATTTCGTCAATAGCAATCGTATCTTTCAATAAAGACAGTACCTTTTCACTGCCTTGCTTGCTGATTTGGTAATGTGTCCATTTACCGTCCTCACGACCTGTCACAATACCTGCTTCACATAGGATTTTCATGTGATAGGAAAGCGAAGATTGAGGCATATTCACTTCATCGTTTAAAGTGCAAGTACACTTTTCTCCATTCTGCAAAAGTTCTAAAATGCGTAATCTACGCGCATCACTTAAAGCTTTAAAGATTTTTGCTCTTTCCTCATAAATAGTTGCCATGCTCTCACCTCAAATCCAAATTTCTTGATTTAAGTATATGCTTCAAATCGAAAAAAGTCAATATGAAATTATAGTTTTTCTAAATTTCAATAAACAGATACGGAATAATCGGGGCTGCTGTCTGCAAAATTCTTGTGTGTTACTTTGCCGCACATGAGCATTATAGCACGGGATGTCACTATGGATTTTGTTTTTGTTTAGCTGTTCAACTTCATTTTACAATTAACCCTCAGATAAAAGCATCATTCTTAATAGAATAGGAAAACCGAAGAATTTCGCACACCGGATATCTCTGGCAAATTTTCCCTCGGGTGAAGTTTTGAATAAGGCAACATGTCTCAAAGTGAGACACAGCAGGTTTTCATCTTATACGCAGGTCGTTCCTGCCCAACATTCAACCTCTTCCTGCATCAACGGTACAGAGGAACCCCCTCTCCATAAATGTCGTTTTCATGTTTCCAGAAGGTCGGAATTTTTAGCAACAAAAACCCGAGAGATTACACACACTGAATGCAACCTGTGGCCTTCTCTCGGGCAAAATGTTGAGGAACAAGCGATCTTCTCTTATGCTCCTGTTGACCCTGCCAATCGTTCAACTTCTTCCTGGGGCAACTGTATTGCTTCAGCAATCTGGGAAAGTGTGAGTTTCCCCAAAGCAATTAAAGCCGTCGCCATTCGACGAGCCGATTCCATACGCCCCTCTTCCAATTTCTTCTCTCCGAATTTCTCCATCAATTCGCACATGGTATGTACCCCCTCTGCTTCTGCCTTAAAATAGTCGGCTCTTTCAGCCAGCTCCTTATAATTCATCTTGTTTGGATTCTCGCAGAAAAAATCCTGCATCAATCGCCCGAGCGGCGTATCATCACGATTCGCACCATTGACGTAGAGGATATGCGCCCCATCATCAAACGGTCGCTGAAGCTCCTCTATGATTCGATCCACATGGTAAAGCGGACAACCCGCTCCATAGATGTCGTTTTCTGTAATGAAGATCACCCATGTCTCTGGAAGTTCAGAGAACTCCGCTCCTTTTGCCAGTTCCCGCGAATCCATCATGCTGCTGTTGTAGCGTGCCCGACGCGGAGCGGCACCCTCGTTGGCACGCTGTACCTCGCAGTCATAGAGCTTTCCCTCGCTGTCCTCCGCCAAAACATCAAAACGCACGCCGCAACCATAGAGATTGTCCGCACTCTGCTGCGTAACGACATGCTTGACAACGAGATCCTCGCGGTCAAAGAAGATACGCAGCAGGAGCTACATTCCCTCGACATAGTTGCCAAAACATACGTTGAAAAACGTATCGTCGATCAAGCGGAATTTTTGAATCAGCATATCATATTCCGCAGGAATGTCCTTCTTGCTTATCCTCACCGCGCCTATAGCCTCCTCACCTTATTCTACTATCATAGTATGCACTATGCCAAAGATTGTCAAGGCTGAAAAGAAACGTGCGCCGCCGGGCGCACATCCAAAAAGAGCCGGGCGAAGATGAAATCCATCTTCGCCCGGCTCTTCCTTTTTCACAGCCTATCATTCATCCAGCAGCGGCAGATACGCACCGTAGCCCTGCGCCTCCATCTCTTCTTTCGGCACGAAACGCAGAGAAGCGCTGTTGATGCAGTAGCGGATGCCGCCCAACGCCTTGGGGCCGTCCTCAAAGACGTGCCCGAGGTGAGCGCCGCTCTTGGCTGCCGTGACCTCCGTGCGCACCATGCCGTGCGACGTATCCTCGTGCTCCGCGATGAGAGAGGCGTCGATCGGACGCGAGAAAGCCGGCCAGCCGCAGCCCGAATCATACTTGTGTGTCGAAACGAAGAGCGGCTCCCCCGTCGTCACATCGCAATAGATTCCCGCGCGAAACTCATGATCGTATTCATTCTGAAACGGCGCTTCCGTCGCCTTCTCCTGCGTCACCTTGTACTGCATCGCCGTCAGGCGCTCCTTGAGTTCATCGTCTGACGGCCTCGCATAAGACTTCTCCTTCTGCCCTTCCTTCGCCGCTTCGCTCTTCCCGCGCATGTCGGCCATCAACGAAAGCGGGATATGGCAGTAGCCGTCCGGATGCTTTTCCAGATACTTTTGATGCTCCTCTTCTGCGCGGTAAAAGTTCACGATAGGCCCCGTCTCTATGGCGACAGGCTTTTTCAGCCTCTCCTCCAGGCGACGTAGCGAATCGCCGATCACAGCGACTTCCCCGTGCGCCCTGCCGCTCTTTGCCACATAGTAAATGCCCGAACGATACTGCTCGCCGACATCGTTTCCCTGGCGGTTCTTCGCCGTCGGGTCGATGGACTCGTAAAACAGTTCCAACAGCTTTTCGAGCGGCAGAACCTTCGGATCGTAGACGACATGCACGGCTTCGGCATGGCCGCTGCCCGAGCACACCTCGCGATACGACGGACGCGCCGTGCGCCCGTTCGCGTAGCCGCTCTCCGCCGATATGACGCCGGGTGCAAGGCTCAAGTAATGCTCCGTGCCCCAGAAGCAGCCGCCCGCGAGGTAAATCTCCGCCTCGCCCTCTTGCGGCGCGTTCTTCTGCACGATTTCCTCAGGCATCTCAGCCATCGATGCGGGCGCCGCCCCGCAGCCGCCCAGACAAAATGCAAGCCCCAAGGCGCAGATGATGCGTAAGGATGGAATTTTCATAGGTACCTCCCTCTAGGTCATGAAATGCACTTTCTTTTCTCCACTATACCACAGAAAACGAAAGATATGATAATAAGAGAATAAAAATTATTTAAGAATAATCCTGCTCTCTTGTACCTCCGTATCTTTCCTTGCATAAACAAGAAAAGGAGCGTACAATAGGGATGTGCCTTTCAAAAACGCAGGCAAACACATGCGCGAAGTCAGGCAGCTGAATTTATCCGGGATTTCTTTATTATAGAGCGAGGCCGTCTTATGAACATCATCGGTCGCTTGCGAAGGCTGTCGCCTTTCCGCATCATCATCTTGAGTTTCCTCGTCCTGATTCTCTGCGGCACAGGACTTCTGATGCTGCCTTGGGCGACGGCAAACGGAGAGGGCGCCTCCCTTGCGGACGCGCTCTTCACCGCCGTTTCCGCCAGCTGCGTGACAGGACTCACCGCCGTGGATACCGCTTCCTACTGGACGCTTTTCGGTCAGCTCGTCATCCTCGCCATGATTCAGATCGGCGGCTTCGGCGTCATTACAATCGCGGTTTCTCTCGCCGCTCTTTCCGGACAGCGCATCGGGCTCATGCAGCGCAGCCTTTCCAAGGAAGCCGTTTCAGCGCCGCAGCTCGGCGGCATCGTGCCGCTCCTCTACTTCATTCTGCGCTTGACTTTCTTCATCGAATTTCTCGGTGCGCTCTTCCTCGCCCCTTCTTTTTGCCAAAAAGTCGGCCTCGTGCGCGGCATTTACTTCGCCGTCTTTCACTCCATCTCATCCTTCTGCAATGCGGGCTTCGACCTCTTCGGCAATTCCTTGATGGACTTCGCTGCCGACCCCGTCGTAAACATCACGGTCATGCTCCTCATCATCGCCGGCGGCCTCGGCTTCACCACCTGGGCGGACATACGTCTGAACCGCAGAAATTTTCGCGCCTACAGCCTGCAAAGCAAGATCGCCCTCACGATGACGGCAGTCCTCATCCTTATTCCTGCGCTTTTCTTCTTTTTCTTCGAGCTTGATCCCGGCGTTTCCACGGGCGAACACTTCCTGATCTCCCTCTTTCAATCCGTCACGACCCGCACTGCCGGCTACAATACGATCGACATCAAAGACTTCAGCGAGACGGGACGAGCCGCCCTCATCGTCCTGATGCTCATCGGCGGCTCTCCCGGCTCCACAGCGGGCGGCATCAAGACGACGACGGCTTTCACCTTGTTCGCCATCATGATCGCCACCTTTCGGCTCAAGGAGGAGCCGACCTGCTTCTCTCGCCGTCTTTCGCCCGAAACCCAGCGTCACGCCGTCACCATCCTCATGATGTATCTGCTGCTTTTTGCCTCCGGCAGCGTGCTGCTCAACCTCATCGACGACATTCGCCTGATTGACAGTGCTTTTGAGACGGCTTCTGCACTGGGGACCGTCGGTCTTTCCATCGGCGTCACCGAGGATCTTGGCCCGCTTTCCAAATGCGTCATGATGCTTTTGATGTTCTTTGGACGCATCGGCGGCCTCACGGTCATCTTTGCGGCACACGCGCGCGGGCGGCAGGAATCCGGCCGCCGCCCAGAGGAACGAATCACCATCGGATAGGAGGAACATCATGAAATCCATCCTGCTCATCGGCCTCGGCCGCTTCGGCCGCTACATTGCCAAGAAGCTGCACGACATGCAGCATGACGTCCTCGCCGTCGACCACGACGAAGACCGTGTAAATCGCATACTGCCGCTCGTGACGAACGCTCTCATCGCCGACAGCACCAATGCCGACTTTCTGCAGTCCCTCGGCATCCCCAGCTTCGATGTCTGCATCGTCGCCATCGGCGATGACTTTCAAAGCTCCCTCGAAACGACCTCCCTCCTCAAAGAGTTCGGCGCTCGCTATGTCGTGGCGCGCGCTTCGCGTGACACTCACGAGAAATTTCTGCTGCGAAACGGCGCGGATGAAACCGTCTACCCCGAGCGCCAGCTTGCCCTGTGGACGGCCATCCGCTGCGGCTCCAACCACATCCTCGACTACTTCCCGCTCAGCGACGAATACGCCATCTACGAAGTGCCCGTGCCCAAAGCATGGGAAGGGAAAAGCATCATCGAGCTTGATATCCGCCGCCGTCATCACCTGAACATCCTCGGCATCAAAGCAGGCGACCGCATCGACCTCAATATCTCCGCCCAAACCATCCTCGCCGCCAATGCCGCTGTCCTTGTCGCAGGCAGGCAGGAAGACGTCGACCGCGCGCTTCGGAAGAATGATTGATTGTTCCGCACAGAAAACCTTGCCGAATATCACGCCCCCGCTCCTTTGACCCGCTTTTAACGCTTGCATATTCGCGCTTCTTCTGCTAGAATATACACATTGCCTGCGGTCGTAGCTCAGCTGGATAGAGCATCTGCCTCCTAAGCAGGGGGTCGCGCGTTCGAATCGCGCCGATCGCACCATGAAAATAAAGCCTGCACCTCTTCGGAGGGCAGGCTTTTTTGCTGCATATTGATCTGCTGCACACTCAGAGAAGCGGCGCCTTTTTCCTCGCTGCGTTGAGAAGGTCGCGGCAGCGTATGCCTTCCTCCGGTGAATAGGCGAGCGTGATGCGGCACTTCATGCCGTACTTTCCATATTCTGCATTTCCCGGGCGGAAAATCGCTTCGATGCCCTTGACGTTCAGTTCCAAAAGCGGCTTGCTCGTCACATCGCGCACAAAGACGGCGAACGCGCCATCGCCAAGATGCGCAAGCACATCGCCCGAGCGGAACTTACCGCCGATGGAGTTGCAAAGCCTCACGAGAAGCGTTTCCGCGCCGCGCTTTCCCAGACGCTTTTCCAAATCCCCATAGCAATCCAAACGCACGAGGACGAGTGCATTGACATCCTTCTTTCCTTCACCTGCAAGGAAACGGTCGGCTTCCTTGAGCAAGCCGTTCTCGTTGGCAACGCCCGTAACGGAATCAAGTTCGGAGCGGAAGCGTCCACCTTCCTTCGCCGCATCATGCAGGCGGTCTGTGCGCCACATGACGCCGCGCACGGTGCCCAAGTGTCCGTATTCATCGTTCTCCTGCTCGATGACAAACTTGTACCACGAGTACTTGCCCGTCGGGGGATTCCCCATGTCGAGCAGGAAACTGTCGCGTTCCGTATTCTGGCCCGAGAAGAAGGCGATCATCTGCTCGAGGAAATCCGGATGTACCATCAGACGCCGCTCGGCGTTCATCGTGCGGCGAAAACCCACGATCTCACGCGCCTGCATACCGCCGCGCACCAAGCGAAAGGACATCGTATCCGTCTTCAATTCGTAGCTGAACAAGATAGCACCGAGCTTTTGCAAGAGAAGCTTGACGCATTGATTTTGATAGTGTGTTTCGGGAATATCCGCCTTATACTGCCACATTGCCTATACCCCCTCTTGGCAATCCCTTACTAACCAAAGCAAGGCTTTCCGAAAAACATATCATGGGATATGAACCCACTTCATTACTTATTTCGTTATTTTCACGCTTTTTGTTAAACGATTTCTTCTTGATTGCGATGAAAAAAGCCGCTCCCAACATCAAAACGATGCAGGAGCGGCTTCTTCCTTATTCCTTTTTAAGCGCCGTATCAAGCGTGTGCCACGAAAGCACAGCGCACTTGACACGTGCGGGCATGTGCGAGACGCCTTCAAGCGCAGCGGCCTCGTCGAGTTCTTCGAGTTCTTCCTCCGTCAGCTCTTTGCCTTTGATCATCGAGATGAAGAGATCGGCGAGATGGTGCGCTTCTTCAACGCTCTTGCCCTTGACGAGATCGATCATCATTGAGGTCGAAGCCTGTGAGATGGCGCAGCCAACGCCCGTGAAAGCGGCGTCCTTGATCTTGCCCGCCTCGACGATGAGCTCCAACGTGATCTCGTCGCCGCACGAGGGATTGTGCCCGCGCTCCTTGATGGTCGCGCCCGCAAGTTCATGCTTGTTTTCCGTCGAGCGGCTGTGCTCGGCGATCAGCTCCGTATAGATGTCCGTAAGGCTCATAGATGCATCACCTTCCTGACCTCTTTCAAGGCTTCGAGCCAGCGGTCGACATCCGCCTTCGTGTTGTAGAGGTAGAAGCTCGCGCGGCATGTGGCATTCTGCCCGAGATACTTCATCAGCGGCTGGGCGCAGTGGTGGCCGGCACGCACGGCGACGCCGAAGGAGTCAAGGATCGTCGCAACGTCGTGCGGATGGACGTCCTTGACGTTGAACGTGATGATGCCCGTCTTCAAGGCAGGGTCGGCGTCGCAGCCGTAAAGCTCGACGAAGGGGATCTCGCGCAATTTGGGCAGCGCGTAGTTCACGAGTTCCTGCTCGATGCGGCGCACGGTGTCGAAGCCCGTCTTTTCGAGGTATTCGATGGCGGCGCGAAGGCCTGCTGCGCCGCCGACGTTCTGCGTGCCCGCCTCAAACTTCTGCGGCAGCTCGGCGAACGTCGTCTCCTGCTCGGTGACATACTCGATCATGTCGCCGCCGCGCAAAAACGGCGGCATGGCATCGAGCAAGGCCTCCTTGCCGTAGAGCACGCCGATGCCCATGGGAGAGAGCAGCTTGTGACCCGAAAAGGCGAAGAAGTCGCAGTCCATATCCTGCACATCGACCGCCATGTGCGCCGCGCTCTGCGAGCCGTCAACGAGGATGACGGCGCCGTTTTCGTGCGCGACGGCGGCAATCTCCTTGACAGGATTGATGAGGCCGAGGACGTTCGAGACTTCCGTGACGGCGACAATCTTCGTCTTCTTCGTGATCTTCTTCTTCGCTTCCTCGACGGAGAGCCTGCCGTCCTTTTCGAGGTACATGTACTTCAAGACAGCGCCCTTCGCCTGAGCGACCATCTGCCACGGCACGAGGTTCGAGTGATGCTCGGCGATAGAGATGACGATCTCGTCGCCCGCCTCGACATTCGCGAGACCGTAGCTGTACGCGACGAGGTTCAGCGCCTCCGTCGCGTTCTTCGTGAAGATGATCTCCTGCGGCAGGCGCGCGTGGATGAAGGAGCGCGTCGCGGCGCGCGTGTACTCGTAGATGCCCGTCGCCTTGACGGAGAGCGCATACGCGCCCCGATGCGGGTTCGCGTTGCAGCCGCCATAGTAGCCGCAGATCGCCTGAATGACCTCGTTCGGCTTCTGCGTCGTCGCGCCGTTGTCGAGGTAGACGAGCGGCTGATTGTTCATCTTGTGCGTGAGCAAGGGAAAATCCTTGCGAATGTCTTCCTCAGTCCGCATCTTCGATCCTCCCTTCGATGGAAGCGGCGATCTCCTCCTTGAGCGCTTCGTCCGAAATGCGCGCGAGCACGGGGAAGAGGTCTGCCTCGACGACGAGACGCCGCGCCTCGGCGAGATCGAGTCCGCGGCTCATCAAATAGAAGAGCTTCGCCTCGTCCATCTTGCCGATGCTCACGGCATGATGTCCGTCGACGTCGCCCTCACCTGAGAGCATCAGCGGCACGGAGCGGTTGCGCACGCCGGGAGAGAGGATGATGACGTCCTCGTTCTCGCGCCCGACGGAGCCGGCTGAGCCTGCGATGAAGTCGAGCGTGCCGCGAAACACCTTCTGCGCCTCGTCCATCAATGCGCCCTTGACCTGCATATTTGCGTCGGTGTGCGCGCCCCTCTGGCGCACGAGATAGTTGAAGTCGAACTTGCGCTTCTTGTCAGCGAAGTAAAAGGCCGCGATATCCGCTGCGGCGTCCTTTCCCGCAAGCTCGACGGAAAGCTTCGATACGAGCTCGTTCGCGCCGACCTCAAAGATCGTATAGGAGAATGCGCCGCCCTCTTCGACGCACACCTTGACGTCGTCGGCATGGTCTTCCCCTTCGGGCACGAGCTGCACCTTGACGAGGGAAAGCGTTCCGCCTGCCTCAACATGCGCCTCGATCTCGGCATGGCCGCCCTCCCGATAGATCTGGACGGCTTCCTTCTTCTCGCCCGCCTTCACATGGATCTTCTGCACTTCGGCGACATCGAGCCCTGCGGGCAGAGCCGCGCCGTTGACGCCGAGCCAGCGCCAAGTGCGCATGGGAATGGAGCTGAAAAGTTCTTGATTCTGCATATTCTTCCCCTCCTTATCCCATCGTGCCTTCAAGCTCGATATTGACGAGATTGTTCATCTCAACGGCATATTCCAAAGGCAGTTCCTTCGCGATCGGCTCGACGAAACCTCGCACGATCATCGCGCGCGCCTCCTCCTCGTCGATGCCCCGGCTCGTCAGATAGTAGACCGCCTCGTCGCTGATGCGGCCGATCTTCGCCTCGTGCCCGATGTCCGCCTCATCGCCCTCGATGTCCATGGCAGGAAGCGTGTCGGAGCGCGAGATGCTGTCGAGCATCAGGGATTCGCAGTTGACCGAGCATTTCGTGAAAGGTGCATTCTTCGCTACCTTCACAGCGCTTCGGTAAATCGCCTTGCCGCCCGCCTTCGAGATCGAGCGCGTGTTGATCGTCGCCGATGTGTGTGGCGCCGTGTGGATGACCGTCGCGCCCGTGTCGAGCGTCTGCCCTTTCGACGCAAAGGTCACGCCCGTGAACTCGCAGCGTGCGCGCTCGCCGTGCAGAATGCTGCACGGGTAGAGCATGGAGACGTGCGAGCCAAAAGAGCCGGAGACCCACTCGATCAGGCCGTCTTTTTCAACGAGGGCGCGTTTCGTGTTGAGGTTCATCATGTTGCGCGACCAGTTCTCGATCGTCGAGTAGCGAAGCCGTGCCCCTTCCTTGACGAACAGTTCGACGCAGCCTGCATGGAGATTCGTCACATTGTATTTCGGCGCCGAGCAGCCCTCGATGAAGTGCAGGTTCGCGCCTTTTTCCACGATGATCAGCGTGTGTTCGAACTGCCCCGCGCCCGGCGCGTTGAGCCGGAAATACGACTGCAATGGAATCTCCACATTGACGCCCTCGGGCACGTAGACGAAGGAGCCGCCCGACCAGACGGCGCCGTGCAGCGCCGCGAACTTGTGATCCTTCGGCGGCACGAGCTTCATGAAGTACTTCTTGACCAACTCCTCGTGCTCGACGAGCGCCGTTTCCATATCGGTGTAGACGACGCCCTGCTTCACGAGGCTTTCCTGTATGCTGTGGTAGACGACTTCCGAATCGTACTGTGCGCCGACGCCCGCGAGCGATGTCTTCTCCGCTTCGGGGATGCCGAGTCGGTCGAACGTATCCTTGATGTCCTCGGGAACTTCCTTCCAGTTTCCCGTCATCTTCGCATCAGGGCGCACGTAGGTGACGATCTCATCCATATTCAGCTCTGAGAGATCCGGCCCCCACGAGGGAAGCGCCATCTTGTTGTACGTCTCGAGCGACTTCAGACGAAACTCAAGCATCCAATCGGGATCGTGCTTCTGCTTCGCGATGTCGCGGATGATGTCCTCCGTCAGCCCCTGCTGTGCCTTGTAGACGGGGACGTCGTGGTTCTTGATGTCGTAGAGCGTGCGCTCGATGTCCTCCACAAAGGTTTTCTTCTTTGCCATCTCGCCCACCTCACTTTGCCGCAGCGTCGTCGAGGATGTGCGTGAAGCCGCGGCGGTTCACCTCGTCGATGAGTTCCGGACCGCCCTCTTCGACGATCGTGCCGCCGATGATGACATGCACGCGGTCGACCTTGAGCTTTTCCAGAATCTTCGAGTTGTGCGTGATGATGAGGCAGCTGTTGTCCGCCGTATGATACTTCTCGATGCCCGAGGAAACGATCTGTACGGCATCGACGTCGAGTCCCGAATCCGTCTCATCGAGCAGCGCGAGCTTCGGCGCGAGCATCAAAAGCTGCAGGATCTCATTGCGCTTCTTCTCGCCGCCCGAAAAGCCCACGTTCATGTAACGCTCGGCATACGAAGGATCGATCTTCAGCTCTTCCATCGTCTTTTTGAGTTCCTTCTTGAAAGCCATGATCTTGACCTTCTCGCCCGTCACCGCCTGCTTCGCCGTCCGAAGCATGTTCTCGACCGTGATGCCCGGGATCTCCTCGGGCGTCTGGAACGAGAGGAAGAGACCTTCCCTCGCGCGCTCGAACGTCTTCTTTTCCAGTAGGCTCTTGCCCTCGAAAGAAATATCGCCCGCCGTCACCTCGTACTTCGGATGACCCATGATGACGTTCATGAGCGTCGACTTGCCCGAGCCGTTCGGCCCTAGGATCACATGTACCTCGCCCTTGTTGATCGTCAGGCTGAGGTTCTTTAATATCGCTTTTCCCTCCACGCCTGCGGAGAGATTCTTGATGTTCAGCAATGCATCCGACATGATGATGCTCCTTTCTTCCGCACGGAATCTTTTGGCAATTCGCCGCCGTGCAACGCATTATGTTCAATCGCCTTCAAGAAGGTAGCGCCTTCTAAAGGTTTCATGGTATTTTACTCGGGATTTATTTCCTTTCATTTTAGGTGGTTTTATCATAAATGTCAATCCCATAAAGCAAAAGTCCTTGTAGATAATAATTATCATAAAAAGGCCGACGCATACGCTCCGTATGCATCGGCCGAAAATGCCTGCTGCTCATTCCAGCGTCATGATCTTGTGCTTCAAGACATAGATCAGAGCCTGCGTGCGGTCGTTGACGTTGAGCTTGCGGAAGATATTCGTCAGATGGTTCTTGACCGTCTTCTCGCTGACGAAGAGCGCCTGCGCGATGTCCTGATTGCTGAAGCCCTTGGCAATACACGACAAGACGTCCATCTCACGCGAGGTTAAGCGCTCGGAGCGGCTCTCGCGCCACATCGTGCGCGCCTTCTCGTTGATGTTCTCATCCTCGGCGACGCCGCCGAAGAGACGCTCGGCGAGAGACGGGTAGACGAAAGCATTGCCCTCGTTGACGACGTGGATCGCCTTGATGAGCATCGAAGGCTCGACATCCTTAAGGAGATAGCCGAGGACGCCGTTTTTCAAGAGTTCAAGTACATAATTGTCACTGTCGTGAATCGTCAGCACGATGATCTTGGTCTTGGACTTCGCCGCCTGGAGCTGGCACGCCACCTCAAGACCCGACAACCCCGGCATATTGAGGTCGAGGAGCAGCACGTCGGGCTGCAGAACGAGGGTTCTGGCAAGCGTCTCCTGCCCGTCCTCCGCCTCGCCGATGACCTCCAGGTCGTCTTCGAAATTCAGCACGCGTTTAACCCCCTGCCGAAGCAGCGCATGGTCATCCGCGATCAAGATCTTGATTGTCATTGCCAAACATCCTTTCCTTTCCGCTCTGATTCCGCCGTTCCTTCGGCAGGAGAAAAAGTATCGCGCAAGATGTGCGCGGTCAAAAATATCATGATTTCCGAATCGGTCTTCGTGTGGCGAACGCTCTTGAAGAATGCGCCAAGTATGGGGATGTCACCCAAGAGCGGCACCTTTGCAAAAACGCGCGATTCCTCGCTGCCGATGAGCCCGCCAATGACCATGGTCTCGCCGTCTTTTAAGCGTACGGTCGTATCGGCCGAGCGCTCCTGGAACTTGTACGCCTTGAGGGCGTCGACGTAGACAGGAGAACTGACCTCCGTGTGAACCCGCGCCGTGATCTCGCCGTTTTCATGAATGCGCGGCGTATAGCGCAGGATGATGCCCGCCTTCTTATACGTTATCGAGGTCGTCACCGTAGAATTCGTCGTCTGCGTCTCGGGCACGGGCACGGAACCGCCGATGTTGATCACGGCTTCCCTGCCCTGCAGCGTCGTGATGTTCGGACGTGCCAAGACGTTTGCCTTGCCATCCGTGACGAGTGCCGCGATCTTCGCCCGATAGTAGAACTCATAGGGCTTTCCTTCGGGCGTCCTGCCGAAGCGGATGACGCCCGGCACCTCACCATCGATGCCTCTTCTTCCACCCTCCGAGCCGCCCTTCGCCGTGGCGTGCGAATCGATGGGCAGCGGCGACCAATCCCAGTCTACACCGAGTTCCTTCGCCGCGTTTTTCTCCAATGCGACGACACGCGCCTCCAAAGATACCTGCTCGGTAGGCACATCGAGCGAATGCAGCACAGCCTCAGCGCGTACCTTCTCCTCTTCTGTTCCATAGAAAAGCAGGGCATTTGTCGCACGGTCAATCAAAAGCCGCTCTCCCGTTCGGTAAAGCCCCTGCTCGCTTATATCTTCCTTCCCATTTTTCTTATTCTCGTCTATCGCGAAAATTCCTGCTTCTCCCAAAGATAATTTTACGGCAGCGAAAGCCGTATCAAGATCCGCATAGCGAACGGGCAGCACGTGCATGCGGTAAAAAGGCGTTGCCTCCTTCGCCGCGCGCACGAGAAGGACTTTTCCCTCATGCTGCACTACCAGCCCTTTCGCCTTGCCGATGAGCATCAGTGCTTCTTCCGGCTCAACGTCCTTGAGGCTGAGGCTGATGCGTCCTTTCACAGAATCGTCAAGTATGAGGTCGAGTCCCGAAAGCCGGGCAATGGACGTCAGAATCGCCGTCACATCCGCATCAACAACTTCAAGCGTCAAGGGAGAGGCCGATGCCGGTGAAGAGCCGGCAAACCATGCGGCAAGGAAAAATGCACCGACTCTCGGCAAGCTGCCCATATCGAACTCCCTCCTTGGAGCACAAACAATTCTCTCCCAGCTCATCCCTTAGACGCTATTTTTCCCGAACTGCATCGAGCAGATTCATCCGGGAAGGTTCAGTGTGTACGACTTGCCGCCGACCACGACGACGGCGCTTTTGTCCGAAAGCGACTGCAGCAGCACGCCCTCTTTTTCCTCGCCCTCAGCGAGGAAAAAATCGTGTCCGCCGACCGAGAGCAACAGCACGGTTCCGACATTGCTCGTCACCGTACCACGCACCTGCGGCACAGCAGCACTGGCGGTCTTCCCCACTGCTACACCGTTCGGCGAGGCCGCAGTTTTCTCATTCTGGCGCCCGCCTGCACTCGAATCGCTACCGCTCTTGTCCGTCGCACGGTTCAGCGCGGCAGCACACCGTTCGTCACCGCCGCCGACAGCGGCCATCGCCGCAACCGTCGCCTGTTCCTCACCATGAAGCAGTGCGAACGGATCGGCCAACGCCTTTTTATTCTGCGCCTCCTTCGTTCCCGTCACATCCTCACGCAACGGCGCCTGAGACACCGCTGCCGAGGGCGGTGCGACGAACACGCCTTCCTCCGGCTCCGTCCCTTCAACAAAGAACCACGCGCCCACGGCGACAAGAAGAGCCGCGAGAAGAATCGGTCGCCGCCCTTGCAGCCTGACATCCTCACCAGTGCCGACAAGACGTTCGCGCAAGGCGGTAAACCAACCGTCCGCCAAAACTTCACGCACGCCCGTATTCTCCTTCATCTCTTCTCCTGATTTTCTCTCATCCCTTTTCAGCATTCTCTATCACCTCCTTTCAAGAGAATCACGAATAAATTCCCGTTCTCCAAGGAATAAAACAGCCCCGCTTCCTCCTTGCCAGAATCCGCAGAGCTGTTGATCTCGCCTCTTGCGAGTATACGACGGAAACACCGATCCGTCGATGCTCCCTATGTCTTGCGGAAGCTCTCTCCAAGAAGATCCTCGCAGAGCTTCCGTCATCTTATGATCCTTTACTTTGCAATATGCCCCAGCTACTTTTTCGCCGCCTTGAGCGCTTCGAGCTTCGGCCCCATGATGCGCTTGTACGACTCAACACCGGGCTGATTGAACGCGTCGACATCGGCAAACTCTCCCTCATAGGCAATGCTCAGAGCCAAGAGATAAAGCAGTTCTCCCAGATGGAAGGCATTGAGTTCGGGCAGCGAGAACAGCGCATTGAAGCGTTCATTCGAGGCAAGCGCATCGGCGTTCGATTGACGTGCGACCTCAAGTGCCTCGCCCATCGTCAGCCCCGAGATGTCCGCCAGCTTCTTCACATCGGGAAATTCGTTCGGAATCACGAGATCGTCCACCCACTTTTCCAAGCGGATGAACTGCACGACCTTGTTGCGCTTGCCCTCTTGATGCTGCTGCGTCTGCGCATGCATGTCCGTCGTGCCGACGGCGACAACGGGTGTCCTGCCGTAGCAGACTTCATTGCCCTCGCGATCGACCTCCTTGCCCAAGGACTCCGCCAAGAGCTGGATGTACCACTCGGAGACCGACTTCATGTAGTCGCCGTAAGGCATCATGACCTCGATGTCTCGCCCATACTTCTCGGAAGCGATGAACTTCAAGACCGCATTGAGCATCGCCGGATTCTGCCATACGTCGTCCGCTTGGCATGCCTCGTCCATCGCACGCGCACCCGCGAGGAACGATTCGATGTCGAAGCCGATGCAGGCCGCGAGCGACAGCCCGACCTCGGAGAAGATCGAGAAGCGTCCGCCCACGCCGTCGGGCACGGCGAACGTCTGCCAGCCTTTATCTTTCGCAAGCTTCTTCAAAAGCGTCGGCTTCTCTTCATTCGGATCGGTCACGGCGACAACTTCGACCTCGATATCCGCATCGTCTCGCAGTGCCTTGTAGACTACCATGAAGTTCGACATCGTGTCAAGCGTGCCGCCCGACTTCGAGATCACGAGGAGCATCACGCGAAGCGCACGCTTCTTGTGACTTCTGGCGATCTTCGCCTGATTCTTGAGCGAACGGAGAAGATCGCCCGTCGCACGCGGGTCAATGTTGTTGCCGCTGAAATAGACCTTAGGAAAGCCGCCGCGCTCTTCTTCCGTCCTCTCGTTCCAGTAGGCACCGCACTCTACATCGAAAAGTACCTTGTTGCCGAGATAGGAGCCGCCGATCCCGAGCGAGACGACGGCGTCCGTATGATTCTTGACATGCGCCGTCAATTCCTTCAGGCGCGCGAGCGAGGCGGGCGAGTTCAAATGCCCGTCGGCGACATACGGCAGCTCGGAGAAGAGCACCTTCTCCGGCGTGCCGTCCTTCGACAGATGGCCGCGAATGACACCCGTCGAGCGCATGACTTTCATCGCCTCATGCGCCTTCTTCATCCTGTCCGCCATTTCCTTGACATCAGTCTCTGTCACCTTGCCCGGGCCATAGAGATTATCGTAGTCAAAAAGGAATCCAGACTTCAACTTCAACCCCATCGATCATCAACCCCCATGCCATCAGCGATATTTGAGAAACAGACTCACATCAGAACTTAATGCTTACAGTATAGCACACCACTGGAAAAAGAACAATCCCCACTTAGGCAATTACTCCGCATCTTCTTCCATCTTTTGTCGGAGCAAAGGCCCGATCCTTTGCACGAGATACGCCATGAAGTCGTCGCGGATCTCCGGCCGTTTCAAGGCCTGCTCCACCGTCGCTTCCAAGAAGCCCTCCTTGTCACCGATGTCGTAGCGCCTTCCCTCGAAACGGTAGGCGTAGACCTTTTCCTTGTGCGCAAGCTCACAGATGGCGTCTGTCAGCTGGATTTCCTCTCCGGCACCCGGTTTCGTATGCTCCAAGATGTCGAAAATGGCCGGCGTCAACACATAGCGGCCGAGTACGGCGAGGCGCGACGGCGCCTTTTCTGCCTCGGGCTTTTCCACGAGATCGACCGCCTGCCAGACGTTCGGCTTCACCGTACGCGGGGCGACGATACCGTAGCGAGAAACTTGGTTCTGCGGCACCTGCTGCACGCCGAGTACACTGCCGCCGTAATCCTCATAAACGTCGATAAGCTGCGCGAGGCACGGCACCTTCGCGTCGACGAGATCGTCGCCCAAGAGCACGGCGAAAGGCTCGTCACCAACGAACTGGCGCGCGCAGAGCACAGCATGGCCAAGCCCGCGCGCCTCCTTCTGCCGGATGAAGTGGATCTGGATGTCCGAGATCTCCTCAACCATCTTGAGCATGTCATACTTGCCGTGCTCCTTGAGTTGCATCTCCAGCTCCAGGGAACGGTCAAAGTGATCTTCGATCGAGCGCTTGTTGCGTCCCGTGATGATCAGAAGCTCCTCGATGCCCGAGGCGACAGCCTCCTCAACGATGAACTGGATGGCCGGCGTATCGACGATGGGCAGCATCTCCTTCGGCTGCGCCTTCGTCGCCGGCAAGAAGCGCGTGCCAAGACCCGCTGCAGGGATGATCGCCTTGCGGATTTTCTGCTTCGTCATCATTACCCCCGAATGACAGCGAGGAGTTCCTCCGTCTTTTCCTTCATCAATTTTTCATCATGACGAGTCTCCACATTGAGACGGATCACCGGTTCCGTGTTCGACATGCGCAGGTTGAAGCGCCAGTCCGCGAACTCGACGGAGAGTCCGTCCACCTTCGTAACCTTGCCCTTGCCGCCGTAGATTTCCTCGACCTTCTTCATCACGGCATGCGCATCGGCAACCTTGCTGTTGACTTCGCCCGAGATCGGATAGCGCGCCATGCGCTCCGCCATAAGTTCGGACAAGGGCTTTCCTGCAGCGCTCATCAGTTCGAGCACCAAGAGCCACGGAATCATGCCGCTGTCGCAATAAGAGAAGTCGCGGAAGTAGTGGTGTGCACTCATCTCGCCGCCGTAAACCGCATTGACCTTGCGCATCTTGTCCTTGATAAACGCATGGCCGCTCTTGCACATCACAGCCTCGCCGCCAAGTTCATCGCAGATTTCGATCGTGTTCCAGACGAGGCGCGGATCGTAGATGATCTTCGCGCCCTTGTTCTTCTTGAGGAACGCCTGCGCGAGGAAGCCAACCATGTAGTAGCCCTCGATGAAGCCGCCCTTCTCGTCGAAGAGGAAGCAGCGATCGAAGTCGCCGTCCCAAGCGATGCCGACGGCAGCGCCCGACTCGCGCACCACCTTCGCCGTCGCCTCGCGATTCTCCTGCAGGATCGGGTTCGGTACGCCGTTCGGGAAGTTGCCATCCGGCTCATTGAAGACCTTGACCATCTCAAAGGGCAGATGCTTTTCGAGCGCGTTGATGATTGGCCCTGCCGCACCGTTGCCCGTATTGACGACAATTTTGAACGGCTTCAGCGCCTTGACATCGACGTATGTCAGGATGTGCTTGACGTACTCGTCGAGCACATCGACCTCTTCAATCTTCCCTTTCGGGCGGTCGAGCGGCTTGAAATCGCCCTCCATCACAGCCTTCTCGATGTCCTTGAGCCCCGTATCGCTCGAAATCGGGCGCGATTCCTTGCGCACGAACTTCATGCCGTTGTACTCTTTCGGATTGTGACTCGCCGTGATCATGATGCCGCCGTCCAGCCCATAGTGCGCCGTCGTGAAATAGATCATCTCCGTGCCGCACTGCCCGATGTCCATGACATCAGCGCCCGCCTCCGTCAGCCCCTTCGCAAGAGCGTCACGAATCGAAGGCCCGGAAAGACGAATATCGTGCCCGATTGCGACCTTCTTCGCATGGAAGAGATCGACGAAAACGCGCCCGATGCGATAGGCAAGCTCCTCATTGACCTCCTCCGGATAAATCCCACGGATGTCATACGCGCCGAAACCCTTGTTGCTGATTTTCATAACTGCCACCTCTTCTTGCTGAATACGTTGCCTTATGACTTCATGGTTTACTGAATTACTGAATATTATATTCTTTCGGGAAAAGGCGTCGATTTCCCTGCTTAGCAAAAGGAAAAAATTTAAGGAATCTGCATATTTCCAATAAAAAACGGCATGGCGCAAAACCATGCCGTTCCCAAATCCTTATGCGTCCACCTTGATCGCATGCGCCTCGCGCTGCAGCTGCTCGTAGAGCGTCTTGGCAAGACCGATACCGCCCGCTTCCGACATCTTTTCCACCATGGCCGTATCGCGCATGGATTCTAAGATGTCATCCGTGTTGTCGTGCCCGAAGAGCGTGTCCTTCGGCACAGTCTGGCGCATCTGCCGGTACATGATGTCGAGGAACATCGACTCAAAGCCCTTGCAGGCATCCATGAGTTTCTTGTTCGCCGCCGCTTCCTCGGCAGAAGTCTGTGCTTTCTGCCCCTTTTCGGGAGAGAGCGACTTCTGCGCCTCCTTCAGCTTGTCCGAAAACTGCACGCTGTCCGCGCGCTCCTTCGCCTGTTCCAAAGAGCTGTTCGCCGCTCCCTGTCCATGGAGCGCATCCGCATGTAAAGCGTCAAAAATCTGCATACCGTCTCACCTCGTCAAATGATTTCCAGGTCCGCATGGAGCGCCCCCGAGGCCTTCATCGCCTGCAGGATGGAAATGATGTTTTGCGCCGTCGCGCCGACCGAATTCAATGCGCCGACGACGTCGCCGACGTTCGCTGTCGCGGGCAGCACGATAGAGCTTGCCTTCTGCTCCTTCGCCTTGACGTCCGTGTTATCTGCAACGACCGTCGTACCTGGGCTGAACGGCGGCGGTTGATCGACGGTGAGATCCTTCGTGATGCTGATCGAAATGCCGCCCTGCGTGATGGCGATCTCATCGACGGCGATATTGCCGCCCATGACGATCGTGCCCGTGCGCTCGTTGACGACGACCTTGGCAACGGAATCCGGCATGACGGGAAGATCCTCAAGACTCGCAACGAAAGTGACGATATTGCCGCGGTAGTAGGCGGGCACGGAGATGTCGATGCGCCCGGGATTCGCCGCGCGCGCAATGCCGCCGTACTGTGAGTTGATTGCCTGCGCGACACGCGCCGCCGTCGTAAAATCCGCCTTGTTCAAAGAGAGCGCGATCGTACCGTTCGCGCCGATGTCATCATCCTCGACACTGCGCTCCACGATGGCGCCGCCTGGCGTCGTGCCGACAGTCGGGAAGTTCTTCTGCTGCGAACCGCCGCCCGAGCCTGCGGAAAACCCGCCCGTAGCCACAGGACCTTGCCCGACGGCATAGACCGTGCCGTTCGCCGCACGCAATGGCGTCTGCAGCAGAGTGCCGCCAGCGAGGCTCTTCGCATCGCCCATCGAGGATACGGTGATATCGATATTATCGCCTTCGCGCACGAAGGGCGGCAGCGTCGACGTAACCATGACGGCCGCGACGTTCTTCGTCTTCAAGTCCGCCTTATTGATCGTCACGCCGTACTCGCGCAGCATGTTCGTCACGGACTGCAAGGTTTCAAGCGTTTTGTTCGAATCGCCCGTGCCATTGAGACCAACGACGAGGCCGTAGCCCATGAGTTGGTTCGAACGCACGCCCTGCACCTTCGCAATATCCTTGATGCGCGTCACTGACGACTCTGCAAAAACCGTCGTGCTCATCATGACGACGAGGAAAAGTGCGGCAAAGCACGCAAGGATCTTCTTCATAAAACTGCCTCCTCAAAGCCAAGGAAAGTCGAACATTCCTCCAAAAGCCCATTCACCTAGAATAGAATGTTGAGAATCTGCGTGAGGATGCCCTGGCGCTGCTTCGCGTTCAGTGGCCCCTTGCCATCGAAGCGCACGGTGGCGTCCGCCACCTTCGTCGACGGAACCGTATTTTCATACGTCACATCATCGCGTCGCACGATGCCGCGCAATGTGATCTTGTGTTCGTCCTTATTCTGCCAGATGGACTGCGTACCCTCGACAACCATATTGCCATTCGGCTGTACCTCGACAACCGTCACCGCGATATTGCCCGAGAAATTACTCGAATCCTTGGCAGAGCCGTCCGCCTTCCACGAATCCGAACCGCCCGCCGAAGCCGAGGTCAAAAAATCAAAGATGCCCGTGCCCGCATTGAGTGTTGTCGAAGCCGACTTACCATTCTTGCGCGATTTCGTCTGCGTCGTCGTCGTCTTCTCGCTGATCACAATCGTCAGCGTATCACCCACATTATGCGCCTTACGGTCGGCAAAGACACCGTAGGACGTACCTTCCGCAGCATCCGCCCACAGAGACTGCGCAAAGGCCGTAGGAGCGAAGAAGAGCGCTCCGCCGAAAATGCTGGCGAGCATAAAGGACTGCCATTTCTTGCTATTTCTCATAATGTCCCCTTCTCAAGACCCAATCTCGACTGTGGATGCGTCCAACACCCGCGCGAGCATCACCTTGCGGGAAGCCGCATTGCGCACGCGGATCTTCTGCCCCACGCGACCTCGTGTGAGCGCGACGCCTGAAACACGCACTTCGATGCCATTGTAATGCGAAACAATCGTCACCGCCGCACCCGATTCCATCACGACCGGCTGTCGCAGGAGATCCTCCGAAAGCACCGTGCCCTCCCGAACCATGCGCGATACGACATGCCCAAGCGCCTCGCCCTTTTCTTTCAAGCAGCGTCCGCGCACGCGCGTCACTTCACGTTCCTCGAATCGCAGATCCGCTTCCGACAATGCCTGCTCAGGAAAGAGATTTCGCGAAGCGACGAGAACCGTGTCGTAAACGCGGACGGTATAATAGGAAAGCGCCCGACGATACGGTCTGCCATCCAAGAGCACAGAAACGTAAATCGGCGTTCGGCGGTCATACAAAAGCCCCAGAGGAGCTTCTACTGAGAACGAAACCTCGCCTGCTGGCAATTTCATGTCACGCGGCGGTTTCACAAGAGCCACCTCGCGACGGCGCGTTTCGCCCTTGTCCTTAAAGAGTGTCTCCATCTTCTCGTCCGTCATGCGCTCGAACTCAGCGGCGCTCACGGTCTGAGAAAAGCGCGACGCTTCCACCATACCCGCCGAAGTGAGGAAAAGGGCGACGCACACCAAGAAGAGTGCTGCCGCCGCCTTAGCCTTCATGTTTTATCCCTTCATCAACGCTTGAGGGAGTTCGCAATCTCAAGCATCGAATCCGACGTCGTGATCGCCTTGGAATTCGATTCGTACGCACGCTGCGCCACGATCATATTGACCATTTCCTCGACGATCTGGATGTTCGACATCTCGACAACGCCCTGCGTGAGTGTGCCCGCGCCTTCTTCTCCAGGGTTGGAGTCAATCGCGTTGCCCGAAGCATCCGTCTCCTTAAACAGGTTCTTGCCGATCGCGAAAAGACCTGCAGGGTTCACGAAGCGCGACAGCGTAATCTGTCCAACCGCTGTCACGTTGCCGCCAGCCGGCGTGCACGAAACCTGACCATCGCCCGCAATCACGATGGTATCACTCGGTGCATTGGCATCAAGTGTGATGCCGTCCGCCAAAGGGTAACCATCCGTCGTCACAAGGCGGCGGTTCTGGTCGAGCTTGAAAGAGCCGTCGCGCGTGTAGGCGATCGTTCCATCCGGCATCTCAATGCGGAAAAAGCCCTCACCCTGAATGGCGACATCGGTCGGATTGCCCGAGGACTGCAGATTGCCCTGCGTGAAGATGCGCTGCGTCGCCGCCGTGCGCGTGCCGAGACCGATGGCAAGCCCCGTCGGATACTGGGAATCGGCGCCGCTCTGCGCACCCGCAGCGCGCAGATTCTGGTAAACGAGATCCTGGAATTCCGCGCGCACCTTCTTCGAACCGAAGGTGTTAACATTCGCAATGTTGTGTGCGACGACGTCCATATTGTCCTGCTGCGCCTTCATGCCTGAAGCTGCGGACCAAAGTGCTCTCATCATAATGCAAAATCCCCCATCTGCGTTAAATCCGAAAAAATGACAAATCCCTATCCCTAGGATTCTTTACGTTATCAGCTCGTTCGGCCGACCTCGTTGACCGTCTTGTCTGTCATCGAGTCCTGCGTCACCAGAGCACGCGATCCCGCTTCATAGATGCGGTAATTGTTGATCAAACTGACCATCTCACTCGCAATATTGACATTGGAATTTTCGAGCATGCCCTGCTGAATGTCACCCGTTGCCGCCTGCGGCTGTGCGCCCTGCTGCGGACGATAGAGGTTGTCTCCTTGCTTCAAGACAGCCCGGCGATCATCGAACTGCACGAATTGCAAGGTGTCGATACGCCTCCGACCATCCATAATCTCGCCCTTGGCGCCGATCGTGATATTTGCACTGTCGGGCAGCATGATCGGGCGATTCTGTGCATTCAGAACGGCTTGTCCGCGTGCCGTCACGAGGGCGCCGTTCGCTTGCCGATAGAAACTGCCATCGCGCGTGTAGCGCACGCCCTGGGGCGTCTGAATGGCGAAATACCCCTCACCCGATACAGCGAGATCGAGCATGTTGCCCGTCGTCTTCATACTGCCCTGCACATGGTCGGTAGCGATCTCCGCCGTATAGGCGCCAAGTCCAAGATTGCCGACACGCGGCGGTCCCTGCTCCAACCGGAAGCCACGAAAAGACGTGACCTCATCGTCCTGGTTATCATTGATGCGCTTCAGCAGTATAGGTGCAAACTCCTGATTGATCGCCTCGTCCCTCTTGTATCCGGACGAGGCCGCATTCGCGAGGTTGTTGGCAATCACATCCGTACGGTTCGTCTCGGTAATCATGCCGGACGCCGCGACGTACAAGCCACGCAGCATGGCAAAGCCTCCTTGTCATCATCCGCAACATAGCAGATGTATACTTGCAAACTGCAAAATTCCTTATACTTTTTATCGGCATTTTCTCTCAAATCATAAGAGGGCAAAAGGCTTTATTTTAACAAGAACTTCACTCGCTCTGCCGCCATGCCGATATACTCGAGCGCCTTACCCGTGCCGAAGGCCACGCACGACATCGGATCCTCAGCCAGAGCAGCGGCAATTCCAGTCTCATGGCGCAGGAGTTCATCGAGTCCATAGAGCAGTGCACCGCCGCCCGTCATGACAATGCCTCGATCCATGATGTCCGCCGCAAGTTCCGGTGGTGTCTCCTCAAGCACCTTTTTCACGCACTGTACGATGCCCGTTACGGGAGCCTCAAGCGCTTCCGCCACATTCTTTGATGTCACCGTGATCGTTTTCGGCAAACCCGACAGAAGGTCACGCCCGCGCACCTCCATTGAAGAGTCGCGCGCACCGGAAAAGGCCGCACCAACATTGATCTTGATTTCCTCCGCCGTGCGTTCACCAATCAGCATATTGTACTCGCGCTTGATGTAAGCGATGATCGCCTCGTCAAAAGTATCGCCTGCGATGCGCAGGCTCGCGCTGTTCACGATGCCGCCAAGGCTGATGACGGCGACATCCGTCGTGCCGCCGCCGATATCAACGACCATCGAACCGTTCGGCTCCTCGATATTGAGTCCTGCGCCCAAAGCCGCGGCCAAGGGTTCCTCAATGAGCTGCGAATAGCGTGCGCCCGCCTGCTCCGCCGCTTCCTGCACAGCGCGCTGCTCGACGGTCGTGACACCTGACGGGATACAGATCATGATGCGCGGACGAAAGACGAAGCTTTTACCCGTGACCTTCTCAATAAAGAAGCGGATCATGCGCTCCGTCATGTCATAGTCGGCAATGACGCCCGATCGGAGCGGACGAATCGCTGCGATATTGCCAGGCGTGCGCCCGATCATGCGGCGTGCCTCCTCGCCGATTGCCAGGACACGTCCCGAATCGCGATCCATCGCCACGACCGAAGGCTCGCGCAGGACGACGCCTTTGCCCTTGACAAAAACGAGCACGTTCGCCGTTCCTAAATCAATCCCGATATCCATTGACATGCCAAACATATATCAAACCCCTTCCAAGGGATACTTCTCATCAGTCATCTTTTATAATATAATATTTTGCTTCCCGTGACAAGGGCTTCAAGGAACGTCTTCGCTCAGCGAAGCTTCATATTCTTCCAAATCAGCAAGTAACGTCGAGAGCGCCCGTTTTGCCACAAAGACGGGACAGTCCGGTGAACAAATCTCGCACTTGCCGCAGCATGCTTCCACCGCCTCGATTGCTTTCTTGACCTTCTCCGACTGTAGCATGATCGTTCCCCTTTCTGCAATAAAAAAGCCCAGCAAACGCTGAGCCCTGAATTCAAGTGGTGCGGTTGATGGGACTTGAACCCATACGTCTTGTGAACACTACCCCCTCAAGATAGCGCGTCTGCCAGTTCCGCCACAACCGCATGATAGATAAGATATGAAGTTTAGAGGATATGGTGCGGTCGAGAGGACTTGAACCTCCACGATGTTGCCATCACTAGCGCCTGAAGCTAGCGCGTCTGCCATTCCGCCACGACCGCATGTTGAATTTTTGGCGATATGGAAATCAGATGGTGCCGAGGACCGGAATCGAACCGGTATGGTTGTCACCAACCGGGGGATTTTAAGTCCCCTGCGTCTGCCAGTTTCGCCACCCCGGCATGCAAAAAATGGAGCGGGTGATGGGAATCGAACCCACGTGATCAGCTTGGAAGGCTGGAGCTCTACCATTGAGCTACACCCGCATCTAAGCTAAGTGGAGCTGGCGAGAAGAATCGAACTCCCAACCTGCTGATTACAAGTCAGCTGCTCTGCCTATTGAGCTACACCAGCAAAAGAAGTGGTGCCTCAGGACGGAATCGAACCGCCGACACGGGGATTTTCAGTCCCCTGCTCTGCCAACTGAGCTACCGAGGCATAAATGGCGACCCGAAGGGGACTTGAACCCCTGACCTCCGCCGTGACAGGGCGGCATTCTAACCAACTAAACTACCGGGCCACATTGGTGGGCGATAACAGGATCGAACTGCTGACATCCTGCTTGTAAGGCAGGCGCTCTCCCAGCTGAGCTAATCGCCCGCTACAAGCCTTATCCCCAGGAAGGGAAAATATGAAACACCCAAAGGTGAAATCAACAAGATGGTGACCCACCGGGGACTCGAACCCCGAACCTGCTGATTAAGAGTCAGATGCTCTACCAATTGAGCTAGTGAGTCATGATGTGAGATGGTCAAGCCAGTCACTAGATAAGCCACCGTGGTGGCTCACCCGGGGGTCGAACCCGGGACAACCTGATTAAAAGTCAGGTGCTCTACCAACTGAGCTAGTGAACCATACTGGCTGGGGTAGCTGGACTCGAACCAACGATGCGGGAGTCAAAGTCCCGTGCCTTAACCGACTTGGCTATACCCCAATTACCCCAGGGGTAAAATGGCTCCTCGAGCAGGGATCGAACCTGCGACAACCTGATTAACAGTCAGGCGCTCTACCGACTGAGCTATCGAGGAATGAAACCAGCAGCTTTCTATCCTCCCAGGTCGTCTCCAACCAAGTACTTTCGACGTATGAGTGCTTAACGACTGTGTTCGGGATGGGAACAGGTGGATCCACTCAGCTATCGCCACTGGATTTGTGAAGGTGTTTGTTGCACCCTCAAAACTATACAGAAGACTCAATGGAACATTTTAGGTAATAAGTCAAGCCCTCGGCGTATTAGTACGGGTCGGCTGCACGCCTTGCGGCGCTTCCACTCCCCGCCTATCAACCTCATCGTCTTTGAGGCGCCTTACCGGATTACTCCGTGAGAAACTTCATCTTAGGGCTGGTTTCACGCTTAGATGCTTTCAGCGTTTATCCTTTCCGGACGCAGCTACCCAGCTGCACGGCTGGCGCCATGACTGGTACACCGTTGGTCCGTCCACTCCGGTCCTCTCGTACTAGGAGCAGCCCCCTTCAGGTTTCTTCCGCCCGCGATGGATATGGACCGAACTGTCTCACGACGTTCTGAACCCAGCTCACGTACCACTTTAATGGGCGAACAGCCCAACCCTTGGGACCTGCTTCAGCCCCAGGATGTGATGAGCCGACATCGAGGTGCCAAACCTCCCCGTCGATATGGACTCTTGGGAGAGATTAGCCTGTTATCCCCAGGGTAGCTTTTATCCGTTGAGCGATGGCAATTCCACTCTCATTCCACCGGATCACTAAGCCCTACTTTCGTACCTGCTCGACTTGTCGGTCTCGCAGTCAAGCTCCCTTCTGCCTTTATGCTCTTCGCGCGATTTCTGTCCGCGCTGAGGGAACCTTTGGACGCCTCCGTTGCTCTTTCGGAGGCGACCGCCCCAGTCAAACTGCCCACCTGGCACTGTCCCGAGTGTCGTAACTACTTCGGTTAGATGACCAGCGGAGGAAGGGTGGTATCCCAACAGCGGCTCCGGGCGTCCTTGCGGCCGCCTTTCTTAGCCTCCCACCTATCCTGTACATCATCCGCCGGGCATCAATGCCAAGCTGCAGTAAAGCTCCATGGGGTCTTTCTGTCCAGTCGCGGGTAACCTGCATCTTCACAGGTATTTCAATTTCACCGGGCCCCTCGTCGAGACAGTGCCCAAATCGTTACGCCTTTCGTGCGGGTCGGAACTTACCCGACAAGGAATTTCGCTACCTTAGGACCGTTATAGTTACGGCCGCCGTTTACTGGGGCTTCAGCTCAAGGCTTCGGATTGCTCCTGACCTCTCCCCTTAACCTTCCAGCACCGGGCAGGCGTCAGCACCTATACGTCAGATTTCTCTTTTGCAGGCACCTGTGTTTGTGGTAAACAGTCGCTTGGGCTTCTCTTCTGTCGCCGGCCCCGGCTCCAACCGCAGGGGTCTTCACCAGTTCCGGCCATCCTTTTCCCGAAGTTACGGATGCAATTTGCAGAGTTCCTTAACGAGGGTTTTCCCGCGCACCTTAGGATCCTCTCCCTGCCTGCCTGTGTCGGTTTCGGTACGGGCGCAGTTCGTCTCGCTAGAAGCTTTTCTCGGCAGTGTGGTCCGCTTGGCTTCGGCTCACCCAAGGGTTTGCCTCCCTGTCACGTCTCGGCTTTTACAAGGGGGATTTGCCTCCCTTGCAGCCTACCGGCTTCGACGCGCTCTTCCATTCGCGCGCCCAAGCTCCCTCCTGCGTCACTCCATCACTCAAACGACTCCCTGCGGTACTGGAATGTTTGCCAGTTGTCCATCGCCTATGCTTGCTGCCTCGGCTTAGGTCCCGACTGACCCTGGGACGACGAGCGTTGCCCAGGAAACCTCAGGCTTTCGGTGGGCCAGATTCTTGCTGGCCTTTTCGCTACTCATACCGGCATTCTCACTGCCATGCACTCCACCGCTCCTTCCGGTACGGCTTCGCCGCGCATGGTACGCTCCCCTACCCCGCATACTTTCGTATGCAGCCGCAGCTTCGGTTCTGTACTTGAGCCCCGGATATTTTCGGCGCAGGGACTCTCGACCAGTGAGCTATTACGCACTCTTTAAATGGTGGCTGCTTCTGAGCCAACATCCTGGTTGTTTTCGAATTCCTACATCCTTTTCCACTTAGTACAGCATTGGGGACCTTAGCTGGCGGTCTGGGCTGTTTCCCTCTTGCGTACGGGTCTTATCACTCGCACGCTGACTCCCGAGTTTGACATGCAGCCATTCGCAGTTTGACTGGGGTCGGTAGGCTTTACGCCCCCTTGCCCGATCAGTGCTCTACCGTCTGCATGCATCACTCGAGGCTAGCCCTAAAGCTATTTCGGGGAGAACCAGCTATCTCCACGTTCGATTGGCATTTCACCCCTATGCACAGCTCATCCCAAAGTTTTTCAACACTCACGGGTTCGGCCCTCCGCTCAATTTTACCTGAGTTTCAGCCTGGCCATGCATAGATCACTGTGGTTTCGGGTCTACCCCGTCGAACTCTTCGCCCTTTTAAGACTCGCTTTCGCTTCGGCTCCGCGTTTTCCGCTTAACCTCGCTCGACAGGATAACTCGCCGGTTCATTCTTCAATAGGCACGCCGTCGCGCATATAAAGCGCTTCGACTGCTTGTGGACATACGGTTTCAGGTTCTATTTCACTCCGCTCCCGCGGTTCTTTTCGCCTTTCCCTCACGGTACTTTCCTCTATCGGTCGTCAGGTAGTATTTTGCCTTGGATGGTGGTCCACCCGGTTTCCCACAGGGTTCCTCGTGTCCCGTGGTACTCTGGATTCCAGCCCGTTCTTCAGCCTTTCGTGTACGAGGGTTTCACTCTCTTCGCCCGGCCTTCCCATGCCGTTCCACTAGGCTGCTTTCCCTTTATGCTGATCCTCAACCCCGAAAGCCCGAAAGCTTTCGGTTTGGGCTCTTCCCGCTTCGCTCGCCGCTACTGAGGGAATCTCGTTTGATTACTTTTCCTCCGGCTACTTAGATGTTTCAGTTCACCGGGTTTGTCTCCCTTTCGGGTAGTGCGACATGACTCGCACTGGGTTGCCCCATTCGGAGATCCGTGGATCAAGGCCTATTTGCGGCTCCCCACGGCTTTTCGCAGCTGATCGCGTCCTTCTTCGACTCCTGACGCCAAGGCATCCACCGTATGCCTTTCGTAGCTTGACTTTTCCACGATTCTTATCGTGTGTTTCGCCTCAAGGCATCATTTCTGATGCTTGGTTTGTGATCCTAAAATGTTCGGAAAATCTTTGCTGTATTTCTACAGCCTTCGATGATTTTCTTTCATTTTGTCTTCTGTGTAGTTTTCAAGGTACGACAGCGGTCATCTGACCGCATAAATGGTGGGCCTAAGTAGACTTGAACTACTGACCTCACGCTTATCAGGCGTGCGCTCTAACCAGCTGAGCTATAGGCCCATATCATATATGGTGGAGACGAGGAGAATCGAACTCCTGACCCCCTGCTTGCAAGGCAGGTGCTCTCCCAGCTGAGCTACGCCCCCATGAGGGTATTCCCTCAAAACTAGACAATGCAGAAAGCCTGATGCCTCGACTTAAGATCAAGCTGTCTTTCAACGACTCGGCGCGGTCAACGTCTGCCAATCGCGCTTCGCCTTTCGGCTCGCGTGCTTGGGACGTTTTCGCGTACGAGCTGTTTCCGAATCAGCTACGCCCTCCGGGCTTGCTTCTTCGACAGCTCAGTATCCCTAGAAAGGAGGTGATCCAGCCGCACCTTCCGATACGGCTACCTTGTTACGACTTCACCCCAGTCATCGCCCCCGCCTTAGACGGCTGCCTCCTTGCGGTTGGCCCACCGGCTTTGGGCGTGAATGACTTCCGTGGTGTGACGGGCGGTGTGTACAAGGCCCGGGAACGTATTCACCGCAGTATGCTGACCTGCGATTACTAGCGATTCCGACTTCATGCAGGCGGGTTGCAGCCTGCAATCCGAACTGGGGGATGGTTTGTGGGGTCCGCTCCGGCTCGCGCCTTCGCTTCCCTCTGTCCATCCCATTGTAGTACGTGTGTAGCCCAGGACATAAGGGGCATGATGACTTGACGTCATCCCCGCCTTCCTCCGCGTTCTCCGCGGCAGTCTCCTTTGAGTTCCCGCCATTACGCGCTGGCAACAAAGGACAGGGGTTGCGCTCGTTGCGGGACTTAACCCAACATCTCACGACACGAGCTGACGACAGCCATGCACCACCTGTTCTCGTGTCCCCGAAGGGAGGAAGCTATCTCTAGCTCTTTCACTCAATGTCAAGCCCTGGTAAGGTTCTTCGCGTTGCGTCGAATTAAACCACATACTCCACCGCTTGTGCGGGCCCCCGTCAATTCCTTTGAGTTTCAGTCTTGCGACCGTACTCCCCAGGCGGAATGCTTATTGCGTTAACTCCGGCACAGGAGGGGTCGATACCTCCTACACCTAGCATTCATCGTTTACGGCCAGGACTACCGGGGTATCTAATCCCGTTCGCTCCCCTGGCTTTCGAGCCTCAGCGTCAGTTACAGTCCAGAAAGCCGCCTTCGCCACTGGTGTTCCTCCCAATATCTACGCATTTCACCGCTACACTGGGAATTCCGCTTTCCTCTCCTGCACTCAAGGCATACAGTTTCCATCCCCTCACGGGGTTGAGCCCCGCACTTTTAAGATGGACTTATATGTCCGCCTGCGCTCCCTTTACGCCCAATAATTCCGGACAACGCTCGCCACCTACGTATTACCGCGGCTGCTGGCACGTAGTTAGCCGTGGCTTCCTCGCTCGGTACCGTCACCCAAACTCAATGTTTTCAAGCTCGGTTTTCGTCCCGTGCAACAGAGCTTTACGATCCGAAGACCTTCTTCACTCACGCGGCGTTGCTCCATCAGGCTTTCGCCCATTGTGGAAGATTCCCCACTGCTGCCTCCCGTAGGAGTCTGGGCCGTGTCTCAGTCCCAATGTGGCCGTTCATCCTCTCAGACCGGCTACTGATCGTCGCTTTGGTGGGCCGTTACCCCGCCAACTGGCTAATCAGACGCAGGCCCATCGACAGGTGATAGCATATTCAGAGGCCATCTTTCATCACCAGAGGATGCCCTCCGGTGACTTCATTCGGTATTAGCATTCCTTTCGGAATGTTGTCCCCATCCTGTCGGCAGGTTGCCTACGTGTTACTCACCCGTTTGCCACTCTCTCCTTTACCGAAATAAAGGTTCCCGTTCGACTTGCATGTGTTAAGCACGCCGCCAGCGTTCGTCCTGAGCCAGGATCAAACTCTCCGAAAAAACTTGATCTTTTTGCGCCATACTGCGTCACGACTTCGCAACGTGTCCTCAGCGTACGCGAGTACGCTTCCGGGACGTTGCTTCGCCGTTCCTTGTCTGGCACAAAAATCCCTGCGTTTTTTTCTCTGCATCCAACATGGTTATGTTGGATGCGGAGAAACTTGCATTCAGTTTGCAGAGAGCCATGATTGGCTCTTTTTATCTTCTGGATACGATTCTTTCGAACCGCATAAAGAAATTGTCGATTGCTTTTACAAATGTAGTTCACAATCGATGTTTCATCAAGATTCCTCTTGATGGACATCTGGCTTGAATCATATAGATGATTCATTTCTGCATTGTTTAGTTTTCAAGGAACACCGCCGAATTTCTTCGGTTCATTGCCGTTCCGAAGAATCGGCTTAGTCATTGTATCGCATGGAGTTCATCTTGTCAAGCGCTTTTTTCACTGCCCGTTCGCCAGAACGATCTTGCTAAGCGAAACTTTTGCACTCGCTTTGATTCCTCACTTGCCGCCTTACGGCGACTTGTACAATGATACAGGATTCCTTCCTGCTTGTCAACACCTTTTCGACTTTCTTTTAGAAAATCTTTTGTGCTGAAAATGGTGTCCTGGGAGGGACTCGAACCCCCGACCCTTTGATTCGTAGTCAAATACTCTGATCCAACTGAGCTACCAGGACATGTTATCTCCCCTGCATGAAGCATGGTGGGCCCACCAGGACTCGAACCTGGGACCGACCGGTTATGAGCCGGATGCTCTAACCAACTGAGCTATAGGCCCGGAGAAGCCATCCCTCAATTTGGGGAAAGAAATTCTCGCAACCTGCAAAAGCGTTGCGAGATCTCAAAAGCAAATGGAGCGGAAAACGAGGCTCGAACTCGCGACCCCCACCTTGGCAAGGTGGTGCTCTACCACTGAGCTACTTCCGCATATATGGAGCGGAAAACGAGGCTCGAACTCGCGACCCCCACCTTGGCAAGGTGGTGCTCTACCACTGAGCTACTTCCGCTTGATTTGCCCGCCGCACACGCACGCGCTGACTGACAGACTATATTCTAGCGGCTCTCGCCTCGTTTGTCAATACCTTTTCTGATGCTTTTCGCAACTCTCCCGCTCATTTCGCATCAAAAAGCGGCAGCGCTTCCAGGAAGATCAAATCTTTCCTCTCTGCCGCTTTGCCCTCCGCCAACACGCACGCTTCGCCGACGATCTTGCCGCCCGCCTTGCCTGCAAGCTCCGTCAGCGCCTTCATCGAGCCGCCCGTCGACACCACGTCGTCAAGAAGTAGCACATTCTTCCCTGCAATGCGCGCCTTGTCCACGCCGTCGAGGCAGAGCTTCTGCACGCCCTTCGTCGTAATGGAACGATCCTCGACCCAAATGGCATCCTCCATGTACGCCTTGACCGACTTGCGCGCGACGACGTAGCGCTTCATGCCGAGACAGCGCGCGAGCTCCGCCGCGAGCGGTATGCCCTTCGTCTCTGCCGTCAGGAGGACTTCCGTCTCCTTCGGCACCTTCTCAGCCAAAGCCCTTGCACAAGCATCCGTAAGCTCGACGTCGCCGAGCATGATGAACCCCGCGATCGCCAGCTCATTCGTCACGTTCAAGATCGGCAATTCCCTGCGGACGCCCGCCACTTCCAAAGTATGAAATCTCTGTGCCATCGTTCAAAAGCCCTCCGTCCTTCTCGTATCCCAGCGCAGGGAGCGCACATATCCCGCACTCTTCTGCATCGCCTTCATTATAATGGAATTTTCTCGCAAGCGCAATTCCTTTCATTGTCCAAGCGATTCCTTCTATGATATAATAAGACCTGCTAAGACATAAACAATACAAAAGGAGCGTGGAATAATGCAGTTGAAAATTCCTTACAGCAAGGGCAAGATGATGATCGAGGTGCCGGACGAAAACTTCCTCGGCGTACTCGAATCGCACCCCGAGGGCAAGGAACAGCCGGGCACACAGGCGGAAATCGTCGAGCGCGCACTCGACAACGTGATCGGCAGTCCAAAGCTCGAAGAACTCGTCCGCGGCAAGAAGCGCATGGTCATCATCACAAGCGACCACACGCGCCCCGTACCGAGCCGCGTGACGATGCCGATTCTCCTGCGCCGCATCCGCGAGGCGAACCCCGAGATCGACATCTCAATCCTCATCGCGACGGGCTTCCACCGCGCGACGACGCATGAAGAACTCGTCGACCGCTTCGGCGAGGACATCGTCAAGAACGAAAAGATCATCATCCACGATTCGCAGAACGACGCGGCGATGGCGGATCTCGGCTTCCTGCCGTCGGGCGGCAAGCTGCTCATCAACCGCGCGGCCATCGGCACCGATCTGCTCATCGCCGAAGGTTTCATCGAGTCGCACTTCTTCGCAGGTTTCTCGGGCGGCCGCAAGGCGATCCTGCCCGGCATCGCTTCCGCCAAGACGGTCATGGCGAACCACTGCAGCAAATTTATCAAGAGCGACAAGGCGCGCACGGGCATCCTCGACGGCAACCCCATCCACCGCGACATGCTCCACGCGGCGAAGGAAGCGAAGCTCGCCTTCATTCTGAACGTCGTCATCAATGCGGAAAAGGAAATCATCGCCGCCTTTGCCGGCGACAGCCAGGAAGCGCACGTCACGGGCTGCGACTATGTGCGCACGCTCGCCGAAATCAAGCGTAACCCGTCCGACATCGTCGTATCGACGAACGGCGGCTACCCGCTCGACCAGAACATCTATCAGGCAGTCAAGGGCATGACGGCGGCCGAGGCGAACTGCAACGAGGGCGGTGTCATCATCATGGTCGCAGCCTGCAACGACGGTCACGGCGGCGAATCCTTCTACAAGACCTTGAAGGCCGCAAAGACGCCGCGCGAACTGCTCGATCAAATCGAAGCAACGCCGCAGGAAAATACGCTGCCCGACCAGTGGGAGATGCAGATCCTCGCGCGCATCCTCGACCGCTTCACCGTCATCATGGTCACGGATCTCTGCGATCCGCAGATGATTCGCGACATGCACATGGAGCACGCGCTGACCTTCGACGAGGCCTTGAAGCGCGCCTTCGAGATCAAAGGCAAGGACGCAAAAGTCACCGTCATCCCCGACGGCGTTTCCGTCATCGTGCGCTGAAAAGACACTTGGCAACAAAAAAGGCTGCTTGCGCAGCCTTTTTTGTTGCCTATTTTTCATTCAAGCGAAAAGATCGTTGAACGCCTCCGTCATCGTCGGGTGCGTGTAAACAGCATCCGCCAGCGTACCCGCCGTGATGCCCGCATCCATGGCGAGCTTTATGATATTGATCATTTCCTGCGACTCCGGGCAAAAGAGATGCGCCCCTAAGATCTTGTCCGTCTTTGCATCGATGACCGCCTTCAACAACCCCGCGGGCTTTCGCAGCACCTGCGCCTTCGGGATAGCGGCAACAGCAAGCTTGCGCACGGCGACCTCGAAGCCTGCGGCTCGCGCTTCCTCCTCCGTCATGCCCACGCGAGAAAGCGGCGGGTCAAGAAACACCGAATAAGGCACGGCGCCGCGGTTCTTCGTCGTGCGTTCGCCCTTGCCGAACAGCGTATCCTTGACGATGCGGAAATCATCGAGCGAGATGTACGTGAACTGCAAACTGCCCGCGACGTCGCCCATCGCCCATATATGCTCTGCCGTCGTCCGCAGTTTCTCATCGACCGCGACCGCACCGCGCTCCGAAAGCTTTACGCCTGCCTTTTCCAACTGCAAAGCGGCAAGCTCAGGCCGCCTGCCCGTCGCAACGAGAACGGCGTCCGCCGTGAGCCGACGCTCGCTGCCCGCCGCCTCGACCGTGAGCACAGCAACGCCGTCCTCATTCTTGACGCCGAGCACCTTCGCGCTCTTCACGATGGATATGCCGCGCTCTTCAAGCACTTTCTCCACGCAGGCAGCGATTTCCTTGTCCTCACGCGGAATGAATTCCGCCGTATCCTGCACGACCGTGACGTCGGAGCCGAAATTTGCATAGTAGGATGCAAACTCCAAACCGATATAGCCGCCGCCAATGACGACAAGCTTTTCAGGCAGCTTGTCAAGCTCCATCATTCCCTCGCTCGTATAGACATGCGCACTCTCCTTAAGCCCCGGAATCGGCGGCACGAAGGGCGCCGCGCCCGTATTGATGAAGATGCGCCCGGCGCGCACGATTTTTTCTCCCGTCTCCGTCACAATGCGCACCGTATGCGCATCAAGGAAGGAAGCCTCGCCGTCGATGACCTCCGCCCCTGCCGCCGTGACCTTCTCGTAGTTCTTCTGGCGGAGCATCGCCGTCAGACGCCGCTTTTCAGCGATTGCCGCCCGATAGCGCGCCGCCCTCGCTGCAAAGTCGCCGCCCGCCGCAGCAGAAAGCCGCGCACTGTACTCAAGCGACTTCGACGGGATGCAGGCGACATTGATGCAAGTGCCGCCGTAGCGCTCCTTCGAACGCTCGACAAGCGCTACAGACTCGCCGCGCTTTGCCAGAAGCCCCGCCAAAGTCTTGCCCGCCTTGCCGAAGCCAAGGATCAAATTCTGATATTCTTTCGTTTCCTGCATGAAAAATCCTCCTTATTCATATATAAAAAATACGCATAAATGCGTAGTAAAACAGTACCATGCACATCATGACAAGAGAAAGAGAGCCGCACCCTTCACCTCTCCCACACCCTCGTCTCGACCGCCCCCATACCGAGTGCCGTCTTGATGCCAATACCGACGAAAGGCGCGAAGGAAAACAACATTCCCAGAATCCGCCGCATGCCGTCCGTGCCAAAAAACCGCACGCGCATCGTGCCGCAAAAGCCACGAATCGTATGACCTTCGATAGAAAAAGGAACGGAACGAAGCGCGTATTTAGAAAGCTGACAGGCCAGCGCCATCCGCTCCGTCAAATCCTCATCATAGAGATAAATTTCCTTGGCGAAGCGATTCCATCGCATCAAAAGGCTCTGGCAAATCAAGAAGAAATCCGGCAGCATCACATAGCGCCCCTCGCGCTTGAACGAAGTCGGCGTGCAAAAAGAAAGCTCCGCCCCCTTGGGTGCCGCCTCCTGCAAGAAGAACGTATCGGCAATCTCCTCAAAAGAGCTTTCCGCCAACAACCTCCGCTCTCCCAGACGAACCTCATACTCCTTCTGCCGCAGGAATATGCCATCTCCTTGCCGCAAGGCCTCCCCGATCGCCTCGCCGGCCTCTTCCTCCACGACGCCGATGCGCCAACGGGCGAAGCCACCCGCCTTGTCCCACGAAACGCTCTGACTGTACGGGCGCATATCCTGTTCGTGCAGCCTCTCTACCAACTCCTTCGGCAGGCGCTCCATCAAAGCGCCGTGCAGCAACGAGCCGAAAGAGCTGACCGCACGCTCTTCCTCGGGTAGAAAAAGTACCGATTCGAAAAGACGTATCATCGATTGACCTCCTGCGAACGGCAAAGTCCCAGAATCCATGCATCACTCCATATGTCGTAATCCTTTCACACAAAGCCTCCACAGCCTCATCTCCCTTCTTTGTCGAAATCATAAGAACTATATTGAAAATATTCTGTTTCCAAAGAAAATTTCCTGCCCACCTCGTCCTGGAATCCTAGATTTTCCTGCAAATCCTAAAAAATAATGACATCCTCGATATGACGATCGCCCACACCCCATGAACGAACTGACGTATGATCGGCCAACAAATAGATGCGCAAAGAATCCGTCTCCAAATCAATCAAGCGGCTCGTTTCCTCGACGAGCCGCTCATACTTTTTCTTGCTCAAAAATGCCTCAAAAGCAGACTTCTGCACACGAATCCCATAGCGCTCGACACACTTGACCATGCGGTTGCGGCGCTTGTTGTCCACGATGTCGTAGATTACAAGCACGATGTAACGGCGCTCGTCAGCAGCGACAAACTCCATCTCCTCGTATTCCAAACGCCTCCGGCACAAGACACCCCAAAGCACGGAAATGCACCTTCGCTGCAATCGCCTTACGTCCCAGAGCGAGATAAAAAGACGAACCCTTGAGCAAGATCTGCTGCTCCTGCCGAAAGACATGCACATGGCGCGTCGATTCAAGACGACCGAAGAACGCCCCTGTGCGCGACAGCCATGTGACAGGGATGCCCAAGCGAAGAAGCTCCACCATTGCCTGTGAGGAAACCTGTATGCGATCGATCAGAGTCAGCCCTTCCAAGACCTCCTCGGGAATCTCCATAATGCACTCACGGTTACGACCGATAACGAAATTCCCACCGCGCTTCTGAACATAAGCTCCCTCTTCCGTGATATAGACAAAACTCATGCTCACACCTCCAAGAACTACCGTCCCCTTTCGGGGTTCGTGTTCTGAAATAACCGCCGTAAAGGAGGAAGCGACGGTCTATCCTGAGAAGTTTCCGTCCCCTTTCGGGGTTCACATTCTGAAATCAAATACAACGCCAAATACAACAAGGAAAAATACGCAAAGTTTCCGTCCCCTTTCAAGGTTCGTGTTCTGAAATGCGACAGCAAAAACTATTACGAATAATGACCTCGGCAAGCAATTACACGCAAGACGTCTTCAATTACATCATAAACAATACGATTCGTGTCATCAATGCGACGACTTCAATAGCCTGACAAAGAGCCGTGCAGAGGTTCTGGCTTGCCAATACCATGAAACGCATCCCTTTGCATATCTTTGACAAGTTCATTGATTCTCTTCAGTGTCTTTCGATCCTGCATCTGCCAATAGAGATAGTCTGCCCAAGCGCGTTCTTCCCACAGAACCTTCATGCATCTGCCTCAATTAACGCGTGTTCCTGAAATTTCGCAGTTCCGTTTTTAACGTCGGTAACAATGCTCTCAAGATGAGCGATATTCGCAGAGGAATAGAACGGATCGACGGAAACCTCAAACGGGATCCGCCTTTCGCGACTCATCTTTTTAGCAAAGATCGTGAATGCGGTTGTCATATTCATTCCAAGATCGCGGCAGACAGCTTCCATATTCTGCTTTAATTCAGCGTCCATACGAATATTGACCAATGTTTGCGCCATATAGATCAACCCCTTTGCTGTCAGTTTAGCATAAGCAAAGTACACTGTAAAGACAACACATAAACAACAGGCTGCGATTTCATCAATAAGAAATCATAGCCTGTTCCGTCCCCTTTCGAGGGGCACGTTCTGAAATGTGCGCGGCTCGTTGTTCGTGAAGGGCAATAAAAAGTTTCCGTCCCCTTTCGGGGTTCACGTTCTGAAATAGTCCATTACGACATGGACGAGGACGAGGTGTACACGTTTCCGTCCCCTTTCGGGGTTCGTGTTCTGAAATAGATTTCCAGACGGGCGCAAAGGGCAAGTTCGTCACTGAGTTTCCGTCCCCTTTCGGGGTTCACGTTCTGAAATGAAGCAAAACAGATTGAGACGGATGCCAACAAAGTTTCCGTCCCCTTTCGGGGTTCACGTTCTGAAATGACATTTACAGAAAGGCGGTGCTGGCATCATGAAAGTTTCCGTCCCCTTTCGGGGTTCGTATTCTGAAATTTGTTTTTCTGTTCTCTGGAAGGAGAGATTGATCATGTTTCCGTCCCCTTTCGGGGTTCGTGTTCTGAAATTCGCCTTTCGGAAAGATCAAGCTCGACGCGATGGGCGTGTTTCCGTCCCCTTTCGGGGTTCGTGTTCTGAAATCCTCGTCTTGCAAGCTCTGATTTTATGCGGCTTCAAGATGCTGTTTGCGGCGCGGACTGTTTTTTTGTCTCTTTTCTGCGCCATTTCTTTGAAAAAATACGCTTCAAGCCTTGTCATTGTTGATGCGGTGCGGATTCCTCTTATAGTATAACATAAAGGAAGCAGAAGGACAATGATTTCTACTTCCTTTTCCCAGTATCAATATCGTTGCAAGAGTTGGGCGTTTTCCAAATCGTTGTTCAGCAGGCAGTAGTCAATCGCCGTATGCCCCGACTTGTCTTTCCGATAAGGATCCGCTCCTGCATCGAGAAGAATCTGTAGAAGCTCGTGCCTTGCCTCGGAAGATGTATAGGTGTGAGATACATACATCAACGGCGTCGTGCCATCGTTTGAACGATAGTTGACATCTATCCCTTGTTCGACAAGGTAGCGGCAGATTGCAATACCATCTCTCCCCAATGGCATGGACAAGAGCGCATTGCGCCGATCCATAGCATAGACGTCCTGAATGGAATTGATAGGCGCACCCCAGTTGTGCAGATATTCCATCAACGGAAGATTGCCGTTTGCCGCTGCTTGCACGAAATAAGAGTGAACGCGATATTCGCGCGTACTGGTGACATACCCGCGCACATCCGCGCCGCGTTCAAGAAGCATCTGCATGATTTCGCGCTTGTCGTTGTAGATTGCGCAGGACAAAGGCGTAGCCGACTTGAAATTGTAGTAGGCGTTGATGTCAAGACCCTTGTCGAGCATACGCCTCACGGTGTCGGCATCGCCTTTTTCAATCGCCACGAAGAGCATCCTCTCATCCGTTGTCGGCTCTCGCTCGATGATGCGATTGTTGATCTCCCCATGCCGAGTCTTCTCCTCAGGTTTTTTCTCTTGTCCTTCCTGCTTCCCGCCCTTGAGGATTGAGCCGAGGACATCGCCGATAATCTTACCCCATTCGCTCGCTTCCGCTTTTGCAGGATGGATGACGGCAGGGACACCCATGAACAGGAAGGCCGCAGCCACGGTTGTGGCGACAAATTTCTTCACAGCATTCGCTCCTTCATTTCGCGGCAGCTTGGTCGCCGCGCATCGCCGGTTCTATTCCAATTCCAAAGATACCAAAAAGGCGCCGCTTTCGGTCGGAGCGTCACACCCGACATCTCTTTTGCCCATTGCCGAAGCATGCGGCGCGTGAGGACGCTTTTTTCACCTCAAAAGCCAGTCGCCTTTTCTTAGTTTCAGTATAACAAGATTACTCTCGCCTGTAAAGGATAACTTTGTTTCTCAATATCTTCTTCCATGTGGCATCGCCAATTCGCCAAAAAGAAATAATGGAATGACTGTAGTGAGAGGGATCTTTTTCTACTTTCAAACGCAAGATTGCCTTGAACCGTTCTCCATTTTCTTCTATCATTTTCAGGATCACAGCGGTATGCGGTTTCGATGATGCAATGATGTAATCCGGCTCTTGTATGATTTGCGGAATGTACCTCATGAATCTCTCATAATCTTGAGGATGCCGTTCTTTGATATGCTCAATCCTCTCATCCGTGATAACGACATCCGAGGATTGAATCTCTCGCTCCACAAGTGAATAAATTGCCTTGTCAATCCTGCAAAGCAAATGCATCGAATCACATCCTTAAACAAAACTGCCGCACGCGGATGCGTGCGGCAGTTTCCATTCGTACAGCTTAGCCAACGATGACCAGCGGATCGCCGGCCTTGACGCTCTGACCGGCGGCGACGTTGATCGCCTTGACCGTGCCGGCCTGCGTTGCAGCGATTTCGTTCTGCATCTTCATGGCTTCGAGAATCAAGAGGACATCGCCCGAGTTGACCTTCTGGCCCTCGGAAACGAGGACGTTGACGATCTTGCCCGGCATCGGGGCGTTGACGGAAGCTTCGCCGGCGCCAGCGGAAACAGCTGCCTTGGCAGGAGCGGCAGGAGCAGCCGGAGCAGCGGCCTTCGGAGCGGCGGGAGCGGCTGCCTTCGGTGCAGGCGCCGCGACGGCTGCCTTCTCTTCCTCGACCTCGACTTCGTAGCTCGTGCCATTGACCTTGATGTTGAACTTTTTCATTGTAAATTCCTCCAAGTCTTCAATTTGTTTTCGCTTACGTCTTTCTTAATGGATGCTCTGGCGACCTGCCATTGCCCATGCGTCGTTGCGCTTGATCTTGACGGCAACGACTTTATTGCCAACCATCATCTGGACGGCTGCAGCGATGACCGCAGCGACCTCAGGTTTGACGTCTTTTGCGTTTTGCATAAGTGAACCTCCCGATTACAACGGAATATTGCCGTGCTTCTTCGCCGGCCCGACTTCGCGCTTCGAGGCGAGAGCGTTCAATGCCGTGATGACATAGGGGCGCGTCTCCTTCGGCTCGATGACCATGTCGGCGTAGCCGCGCTCCGCCGCCTTGTACGGCGTAGCGAACTCCTCGACGTACTCCGCCGTCTTCTGATCCTTGTCGGGATCCTTGCGGAAGATGATGTTCGCAGCGCCCGCAGGGCCCATGACGGCGATTTCAGCCGAAGGCCATGCCATGACCTGGTCTGCGCCGAGTTCACGGCAGCACATGGCGATGTATGAACCGCCGTACGCCTTGCGCGTGATGACCGTGACCTTGGGCACCGTCGCCTCGCTGTAGGCATAGAGCATCTTCGCACCGTGGCGGATGATGCCCGTGTGCTCCTGGCCGACGCCCGGCAGGAAGCCCGGAACATCGACGAGGTTGACGAGCGGGATGTTGAACGCATCGCAGAAGCGGATGAAGCGTGCCGCCTTGTCGGAAGCGTTGACGTCGAGGCAGCCTGCCATGACGTTCGGCTGGTTCGCGATGATGCCGACGGAGCGACCGTCGAAGCGTGCGAAACAGGTGATGATGTTCGTCGCGAAATACTGATGCACTTCGTAGAACTCGCCGTTGTCAACGATGCTGCGGATGACGTCCTTCATGTTGTACGGCGCGTTCGGGTTGTCGGGAATGACCGTGTTCAAGGACTCGTCCATGCGAGACGGATCATCGCCTGTCTCAACGATCGGCGCGTCGTCCATGTTGTTGCTCGGCAGGAAGGAGAGCAGGTAGCGGATCTGCTGGATGCAGTCATCCTCGTCCTCCGCCGCGAAATGCGCAACGCCCGAGACCGAGTTGTGCGTCATGGCGCCGCCCAAGGCTTCCGCCGTGACTTCTTCCGCCGTGACGGACTTGATGACGGCAGGACCCGTGATGAACATCTGGCTCGTGTTCTTGACCATGTAGATGAAATCCGTGATGGCCGGGCTGTAGACAGCGCCGCCCGCGCACGGTCCCATGATGACGGAGATCTGCGGTACGACGCCCGAAGCCGCCGTGTTGCGGTAGAAGATGCCCGCATAGCCCGAAAGCGCGTCAACGGCTTCCTGGATGCGTGCGCCGCCCGAGTCGTTGATGCCGATGCACGGAGCACCCATCTTCATCGAGAGATCCATGACCTTCCAGATCTTGTGCGCGTGCTTCTCGCCCAAGGAGCCGCCCTCGACCGTAAAGTCCTGCGCGAAAGCGTAAACAAGGCGGCCGTCGACCGTGCCGTAGCCCGTGACGACGCCTTCGCCCGGCAGTTCCTTCTTGTCCTGTCCGAAGTTCGTGCAGCGATGCTTCATGAACATGTCAAGCTCGACGAAGGTGTTCTCGTCAAAGAGCTTCTCGATGCGCTCGCGAGCCGTCATCTTGCCCTTTTCATGCTGCTTGTCGATGCGCTTCTGTCCGCCGCCCAGTTGGATATGTTCCTTCTTGGCGTGCATGAGGGCGATTTTTTCCTGAACTGTAGCCATACTCTTCCTCCTCTATGTCGAATCTTTCTCGTATATAGTACCTTATGAAAGTCCAGGCGGTCAAGCCCGACTCTTTCATTCCCGCTCATCCCAAGCGCACAGGCGCAGGCTATGCGGCAAGGGTTCAGCGGTCTTCGTGCTCACAGATTTCGAGGAGGACGCCGTGCGTGGCTTTCGGATGAATGAAGGCGATCTTCGCGCCGCCCGCACCGTAGCGCGGCTTCTCGTCGATCATCTTCACGCCCTTTGCCATGAGGTCGGCGATCGCGTTCTCGATGTTGTCTACGCGAAGAGCGATGTGCTGGATGCCGCCTCTGCCGCCGTTCTTCTCGATGAACTTCGCAATCGGGCTCGTCGGCTCCGTCGCCGCGAGAAGCTCGATCTCCGAGCCGTTCGGCGTCGGGTTGAAGCTCGTCTCGACCTTCTGCTCGGCAACAACTTCCTTGCCCGTGCACGGGATGCCCAGCTGCTCCGTCCAGAACTTGCCAACCTCGTCGAGATCGTTGACAGCAATGCCGATGTGGTCTACACCCATAACTTTGAACATGTGGATTACCTCCTAATATAGAAAGATCTGCCGTCACTTGAGCATATTTTTCATGATGTCTTGCGTGACGGTGTAGGGATCTGTCCTGCCTTCCTTGATGTCGGCGACGAACGCGTTAAGCTTGCCCGAATCGACAACCTTGCTCTTGACGTACGAGCCGATATTGCTTTCGAGGATATCGATCATCTCGTCCTTCGTGCGCTTCGTGCGCCGCTCGGCGAGAATTCCCTTCTCCTCGATATAGGCGCGGTGCTTGTCGACGGATGCGACAAGTTCCTTGACGCCGATCTGTTGGTTTGCTATGACCTTGTCGATGGGCGGACGCCAATCTTTCATCACGCCGTCCAAATCGAGCATCATGTTGATCTCGCGCACAAGCTTGTCCGCGCCGTCGAGATCTGCCTTGTTGATGGCGAACACGTCGCCGATCTCCAAGACGCCCGCCTTGATGGCCTGGATGTCATCGCCCATGCCGGGAATCAATACGACCATCGTCGTATCGGCTGCCCGAACGATGTCGACCTCGGATTGCCCGACGCCGACGGTCTCGACAAAGATAATGTCCTTGCCAAAAGCGTCCATCGCCTTGACGGCGTCCGCCGTCTTGTGCGAAAGGCCGCCCAAGCTGCCGCGTGTCCCCATGCTGCGGATGAATACGCCTTCGTCCATCGCCAGACTCGCCATGCGGATGCGGTCGCCCAGGATGGCGCCGCCCGAAAACGGGCTGGTCGGGTCGATGGCGATGACGCCGACGGTCTTGCCCTGCTTGCGGTATTCGTTCGCGAGCTTGTCCGTCAGCGTGCTCTTGCCGGCGCCCGGAGGCCCCGTGATGCCGAGCACATAGGCGTGACCCGTATGCGGGTAGAGCGCCTTCATGATGTCGATGGCATTTTCCGCCTCGTTCTCGATCGCCGTGATGGCTCTCGAAAGCGCGAGGCGATTTCCTTGCAGGAGTTCCTTGGCTATGTCCATGGAATGCACCACCTATGCCATTGTTCCGGAAAATCTCGAAAAACACAGAATTGCCCGTTGTTTCCCGAAATTTCGCGCATGATACGGATAAAAGCAAGGCTGGCGGCAGACGAGCTGCTGCCAGCCCCATATCGAACTCTTACTTCTTCACATGCTCGTTGATGAAATCGACGATGTCGCCCGTCGGCGTGCCCGGCGTGAAGACGGCGGCAATGCCCGCTTCTTTGAGTGCGGGGATGTCCGTCTCAGGAATGACGCCGCCGCCAATGATCAGCGTGTCCTTCATTCCCTTGCTGCGCACAAGCTCGACAACCTTGGGGAAAAGATGCGGATGAGCGCCCGAGAGGATGCTCATCGCGATGACATCGACGTCTTCCTGCAGAGCTGCTTCCGTAATCTGCTCCGGAGTCTGGCGAAGACCTGTGTAAATGACCTCGAATCCTGCATCACGAAGAGCACGCGCGACGACTTTCGCGCCGCGATCATGGCCGTCCAAGCCCGGTTTTGCTACCAATACCCTGATTTTTGCCATTTGAAATTACCTCCAAGTTCAAGTAGAGAAAGGAATGCAGGGTGCGGCCGCCCGAAAAACGGACGGCTTCCCCAAAAGCCCTGCGGATTACAGGGACGTATGAGCCTCGTATTCGCCGAAGACGCTGCGCATGACGCCGCAGATTTCACCGAGCGTCGCATACGTCTTGACAGCCGTGAGGATGTGCGGCATGAGGTTTTCCTTCTCATCCTCGCACGCCTTCTTGAGGGCTTCGAGCGCGGACTTCACAGCTGCGTTGTCGCGCTTCGCCTTGACCTCGGCGAGCTTCTTCTTCTGCTTCTCGCCGACGGAGGCGTCGACCTTCAGGAGGTCCTTCGGCGGCTCCTCGTTTTCCTTCTGATACTTGTTGACGCCGACGATGATGCGAGCGCCGGACTCGACATCCATCTGCCAGGCGTAAGCACTGTCCTGGATTTCCTTCTGGATGTAGCCCTTCTCGATGGCAGCGACAGCGCCGCCCATCTCGTCGATCTTCTTGATGTACTCCATCGCTTCCTTCTCGATCCGGTTCGTCATGGCCTCTACATAGTAGGAGCCTGCCAGCGGATCGATGACGTCAGCGAGGCCGCTCTCATGCGCAACGATGTGCTGCGTGTGCAGAGCGATGGAGACGGACTCTTCCGTCGGAAGCGCGAGCGCTTCGTCGCGGGAGTTCGTATGGAGGGACTGCGTGCCGCCCATGACGGCTGCCGCCGTCTGCAGCGCGACGCGGACGATGTTGTTGTCCGGCTGCTGCGCCGTGAGCATGGAGCCTGCAGTCTGGGTATGGAAGCGGAGTTTCATGGACTTGTCCTTCTTCGCGCCGAAGCGGTCGCGCATGATCTTCGCCCAGATGCGGCGAGATGCACGATACTTCGCGACTTCTTCGAGCACGTTGTTGTGCGCGTTCCAGAAGAAGGAGAGACGGCCCGCGAAATCATCGACGTTGAGTCCCGCCTCGATGGCGGCATTGACGTAGGCGATGCCGTCGGAAATCGTGAACGCGATTTCCTGAGCAGCCGTGGAACCGGCTTCGCGGATATGGTAGCCCGAGATGGAAATCGTGTTCCACTTCGGTACATTCTTCGAGCAGTAAGCGAAGATGTTGGTGATGAGGCGCATGGACGGACGCGGCGGGAAGATGTAGGTGCCGCGAGCCGCATACTCCTTGAGGATATCGTTCTGAATCGTGCCCGTGAGTTTGTCTGCGGGCACACCCTGCTTCTCAGCAACAGCGATGTACATCGCAAGAAGCACGGAAGCCGGGGCGTTGATCGTCATGGACGTCGAGACCTTGCCGAGATCAATCTGGTCGAAGAGGGTCTCCATGTCAGCGAGCGAATCGATCGCCACGCCGACCTTGCCGACCTCGCCTTCGGAAATCGAATCGTCGGAGTCGTAGCCGATCTGCGTCGGCAGATCGAAGGCGCACGAGAGGCCCGACGCGCCTGTCGCGATCAACATGCGGTAGCGCTTGTTGGACTCTTCGGCCGTGGAGAAGCCGGCGTACATACGCATCGTCCAGAAGCGGCCGCGATACATCGTAGGCTGCACGCCACGCGTGTAGGGGAACTGGCCCGGAACGCCGAGATCCTCGACGTAATTCTCGCCCTCGACGTCGAGCGGCGTGTAGAGACCCTGCTCGGGAACGTGCGGGCGAAGCGGGAATTTCGCGGTGGTCTTTTTCAGGTCAGCCTCGTACTTTTCCAACTCGGCCTGGATTTTCTCATTGCTCATATTGTTTTCCTCCTGTCAGGGAATGCAAAAAGGGGCGCATCCGCTCGTCTCCTGCGTGTCTTTGCCGCGGAAGTCCGAGCGGTCTATAGCCGCTTCCTTTTCCCCATTGATTTCCGATCCGTTCAAAAAATGTTTTCTGCGCCTTATTTCATGGATTTCGTTTCGATGAACTTCTCATGGAAGGAAAGCGCTTCCTTGATGATGTGCGGCGTATGTGCATGCTTGGTGGCCTCTACGGCTCTGTTGTAGTAGTCAAGCAGCACCGGCTTGTAGTCGGGATGCACGCAGTTGTTGATGATCTCCAAGGCGCGCGCCCTCGGTGCAAGGCCGCGCAGATCCGCGATGCCCTGCTCCGTGATGATGACGTCAACGTCGTGCTCCGTGTGATCGATATGCGAGCACATCGGAACGACGGACGAGATCGCGCCGTTCTTCGCAATGGAAGGCGTGTAGAAGATCGTCAGGAAGGCGTTTCTCGCGAAGTCGCCCGAGCCACCGATGCCGTTCATCATCTTCGTGCCTGTAACGTGTGTGGAGTTCACGTTGCCGTAGATGTCGACTTCAAGAGCCGTGTTCATGGCGATGACGCCGAGGCGATGGACAACTTCCGGGCTGTTGGAGATTTCCTGCGGACGCAGCAGCAGGTACTTCTTGTACTTCGCGACGTCCTTGTAGAAGCGCTCCATGCCCGCCGGCGAGGGTGAAAATGCTGTGCCCGAGGCGAAGTTCAGCTTGTTTGCGTCGATGAGGTCGAGCATGCCGTCCTGGATGACCTCGGTGTAGACCGTGAGGTCTTCGAGGTCGGAGTCAACGAAGCCCGCCATGACGGCGTTCGCGACGTTGCCGACGCCCGACTGCAGCGGCAAGAGGTTCTTCGGCATGCGACCCGCCTTGATCTCCGCGTTGAGGAATTCGAGCGTGAACTGCGACATCTTCTTCGAGTTCTCGTCGATCGGCGCGAGGTCACGCGTGTGATCCTTGATGTCGCACGGCACGATGTACTTGATCTTGTCCGGCGTGCACGGGATGAACGGCGTGCCAACGCGGTCATCCGCCTTCACGATGGGAATCGGCAGACGATTCGGCGGGTCGAGCGGCACGTAGACGTCATGCATGCCCTCAAGCTCCAGCGGCTGCGTCGTGTTGACCTCGACGATGACGACATCGGCCTGCTGCACATAAGAGGCAGCGTTGCCGAGCGAAGTCGACGGAATGATGTTGCCCTCTTCTGTGATGGCGACGGCTTCGACGATGGCGATGTCGAGCTTGCCGAGGTAGCCGACGCGTGCGAGCTGTGCGGACTCACTCAGATGGAGGTCGAGATAGTCGACGGAGCCATTGTTGATCTCGCCCCTAAGAATGGCGTCCGTCTGGTACGGCAAGCGCCTCTTGATGCCGTGGACGGCGGCAAGCGTGTCGTCAAGCTCCGGGCCAGTCGAAGCGCCCGTCCAGATGTCAACGGTGAAGGGCTCCTTCTTCATGCGCTCGGCCAGGGCAAGCGGAATTGCCTTCGGATAAGCGGAAGCGGTGAAGCCGCTCATGCCGATGCTCATGCCCGGCTTAATGAAGGCCGCCACTTCCTCCGCGCTCACGATCTTCGCCTGCAGGTCTTTGTTGCGTACGCGATCCGAGATGTCAATCATTCAATACATCCTCCCTCACAAGGCCGTCCGGCCCGTGTAATCTAAGGAAACCGCCGCTTCTCCCGGGAAAGCAGGAAGAGCCGGGCTTCCAGTGATGAACTGCCGCCGCAGCCGAACTCACCCTCCTCTTCCGCTCCCGCATGATAGCTTCTCGCTATCGCGCGAAAATGGGATAACTGAGGCTTATCGTACTACTATGCGACAATTATATCCTAAGCTAAAGAATACCACTTCGACGCTTTAGCGTCAAGTCAATTTTCGGACTCTTCGCCGCTATTTTTAGGCGATTCGCCGCCCTCTTTCGCCCTCTGGCGAAGCTCTCGAAGCTTCTGCCGCTTCCTCGCCGCCAGTTCGTCCATGACGATGGCCTCGTCCTCCTCATTGCCCGCAAACTCTGTGACGGCGGCGAGCGCCGCAAGAAGCCACAGGAGCATCGACGACGGGATGTTGAAGAGCACGTCGTCCGTGAGGCCGTTCAGCGCGATGGAGAAGAAGGCGAGGCTGATCCCCAGCATCAGCCCTTGGCGGAAGCCCTCACTGTCATGCACCTTCGAGAAGAAGGCCAGCCCCATCGTGCCGAAGAAGAACCACAGGAAGGCTACGGCACCGACGACGCCGATCTCCGCCGCGTAGTTCAGATACATGTTGTGCGCGTGGACGATGAGCACGTCCGCGCCCTGCAGGTAGAAGTCGTATTCGGGGTAGACCATCCAGTAGGCACCCCAGCCGATGCCGAAGAACGGATGATCGCCGATCATGGCGAGCGTGCTTTCCCACAGCGCAAGGCGCATTTCCGACGAGGTGTCGACGCGCGTGAAGACCGACGTCACGCGGTCGAGAAGCGCGGGGTCGAGGAGGAAGAGCGCGCCCGCGACGACGCCGACCGCAAGCAGCACGCGCCCGTCGCGGAACATACCGTAGAGGATGAAGATCAGGGCGACGACGAGGAACGCCATGCGTGCATACGTCATCGCGAGGCACGCTGCCAGGAGCACGAGCGCCGCACCGAGCGCGATGCGCCGTCGTTGATCGCGCATCTTCACGAAAAAGGCGAAGGCGAAGCACATGGCGACGTCGAGATAGCCCGCGAGAATGTTGGGGTTCTCCCACGTTGAGAAGACGCGCTTCTTGAGCTCGGGGAAGGCATCACCGTCGACCCACTTCATCGTGCTCGTGTCGATGCCGAAGGCGAACTGGTAGAAGCCGTAAAGCACGACGAGCACGCACGAGAGACCGAGCGCGTAGACGATCTTGCGGATGTCCTGCGACGCCTGGACGTTCTGCCCGATCAGAAGATACGTCAGAAGGTAGACGCCGACGAGGTTATAATAGTTGTAGAAGCTGAAGCCACGGTCGGGCGAGACGAAGATGGAAACCGCGCCCAAAAGCGCGAAGAGCGCGGCAGGCACGTCGTAGGGCAGGCGGCGGAAGCGACGGCACTCCTTGTCGACGACGAGGCGCGCGAGCCAGAAGATGACGCCGAGGAGCAGAGCCGCCGTCGCCAGGGGCGGCGAGAGCGCAATGAGGAAGGCTTCGAGCAAGATGGCATAGTAGATGCCGCCCGCAAGATAATCCGACAGGCTGTCCTTAGCCGTCATGGTGCGCCCCCCTCTCCAAAAGCAGACGCCGCAAGTTCCCTATGAGATATAAGGAGCCTGCCGCGCAGAGGATGCGCCGCCCGGCCGCCCGGTCAAGCGCACGCGAGAGAGCCGCATCCGCCGCCGGGACGACTTCGACCTCCTGCGTGATTTCCCGCGCGACGCGGGCAAGGTTCTCGGGGTCGCCCGCGCGCGCCGAATCCGGCGGCGTGATGACGACGCAATCGTCCGCACGCACGAGTGTCCGAAGCATTGCACGATAGTCCTTGTCCTCCAAGATGCCGAGGAGCAGCACGCGCTTCTCGCCCGCGAATGCCGCGTCAAGGCTCTCCTTGAGAGCCGCCGCCCCCGCCGGGTTGTGTGCGCCGTCGACGACGATGCGCACGCCTTCGAGCGCAAAGCGCTCGAAGCGCCCCGGCCAGGCGACGGACTTCAAGGCGCGGGCGATTGTCTCGTGCGTGACGGCGCGATGCTTCTCGGCGAGGAGCATCGCCGTCCGAATGGCGAGCGCGGCGTTCTGCCGCTGGTATGCGCCGCCAAGCGCGAGCGCGTAGTGCGCTGCGCCGCCGTCCTTCGACGAGAAGTCGATTCCCTCAGCACCTGCGGCCGCGCGGAAATCTTCGCCATAGGCGAAGATTTCGCTTCCCTCCTCCGCGGCCTTTCGGCGCACGACGTCGAGCGTCATGCCCTCAGCCGCCGTGACGACGGGCACGCCCCGCTTGATGATGCCCGCCTTGTGATGCGCGACGCCTTCGAGCGTGCCGCCGCAGCGGTCGGCGTGCTCCATGGCGACGTTCGTGATGACGGCGACCTCGGGCATGATGACGTTCGTCGAGTCGAGAAGCCCGCCCAGGCCGACCTCGATGACGGCATAATCGACGTGCTTTTCGGCGAAATAATAGAACGCCGCCGCCGTCAGCACCTCGAACTCGGTCGGCTGCTCCAGCCCCTCGGCGAGCATCGCCTCCGCCGCCTCTTTTGCAGCCGAGATCGCCGCCGCGAAATCCGCCTCGCTAGCCTGCTCGCCGTCGATGACGAAGCGCTCCGTGTAGGAAGTGAGATGCGGCGAGGTGTAGAGTCCCGTCCTAAAGCCCGATTCCGTCAAAATCGCCGCCGTCATGGCGCTGACTGAGCCCTTGCCATTCGTGCCTGTGACATGGACGGTTCTGTATCGCCTTTCGGGGTGGCCGAGCAGCTCCGTGAGCCGCTCGATGCGCGAAAGGCCGAGCTTCGAGCCGAAGACGTTGAGACTTTCGAGGTAAGAAAGACTTTCCTTGTAGTCCATTTCCCCACCTTCCTCAGAGTTTTGCCAGATAGGCGAGGCGCTCTTCGACGGCCTTCTTCTTCTCCTTCGCCGCTTCGAGCTTTTCGCGCTCTTTTTCCACGACGGCGGGCGGCGCCTTCTTGACGAAGCCCTCGTTCGCGAGCTTGCCGCCGAGGCGCTTCTCCTCGCCGACGAGGTTTGCCAATTCTTTTTCCAGACGCGCCTTTTCCTTCTCGACGTCGATGAGCCCCCTCAGAGGCAGGTAGACCTCGACACCCGAGACGATCGCCGCCATGGCATTCTCGGGCTTCGCCGCGCCGTCTTCCAAGACGGTCAGAGGCTCCGCCCACGAGAGCGCGGCGAAGTACGCGGCGTGCGCGGCGAATACGGGCGCGAGCGCCTTGTCCGCGAAGTGCAAAATGACCTCGCTCCTCTTGCCTGGCGCGGCCTCAACCTCGGCGCGCATGTTACGGATGCGCACGATCACTTCCATGATGCTCGCCATCTCGCGCTCCGCCGCCTCGTCGACGAGAGCCTTGTCCGCCTCGGGCCACGGCGCGATCATAACGCTCCTGCCCTCATGCGGCACGCGCTGCCAAATCTCCTCCGTGAGGAACGGCATGAAGGGGTGCAGCAGGCGAAGCGTGCGCTCCAAGACGTACGAGAGGACATACTGTGCCGTCTTCTTCGAGCGCTCGCCCGCCGCATCTTTGTCATAGAGCCGCGCTTTCGCCAACTCGATGTACCAGTCGCAGAACTCGCTCCAGATAAACTCGTAGATCATGCGCCCCGCTTCGCCCAGCTCGAACTTCTCCAGATTCTCCGTCACGCCCGCCGCCGTCTTCTGGCAGCGCGACAAGATCCAGCGGTCGGCGAGCGTATAGTCCTCCGCCGTCGGAGTGAAGCTCGCATCGAAGTCCTCCAAATTCATGAGCATGAAGCGCGAGGCGTTCCACAGCTTGTTCGCGAAATTTCGCGCCGCTTCGACGCGCTCCCAGTAGAAGCGCATGTCGTTGCCCGGCGTGTTGCCCGTAATGAGCATGAAGCGCAGGGTGTCCGCGCCGTACTTGTCGATGACCTCGACGGGATCGATGCCGTTGCCGAGCGACTTCGACATCTTGCGCCCCTCGCTGTCGCGCACGAGACCGTGGATGAACACATGGCGGAAAGGGATGTCCTTGCCGAACTCCAAGCCCATCATGACCATGCGTGCGACCCAGAAGAAGATGATGTCATAGCCCGTCACGAGAACGCTCGTCGGGTAGAACTGCTTGAGTTCCGGCGTGGCATCAGGCCAGCCCATCGTCTCGAACGGCCAGAGTCCCGAGCTGAACCATGTATCGAGCACGTCCTCATCTTGGTGCAGATGATGACCGCCACACTTCGGGCAGGTCTCGACGTCCTCGCGCGAGACGACCGTCTCCTTGCAGTCTTCGCAATACCACGCAGGGATGCGATGCCCCCACCAAAGCTGGCGCGAGATGCACCAGTCGCGGATGTTTTCGAGCCAGTTCACATAGATCTTCGTGAAGCGCTCGGGCACGAACTTGATCCTTCCATCCTGCACCGCCTCAATCGCGGGCTTCGCGAGGCTCTCCATCTTCACGAACCACTGCTTGGAGACGAGCGGCTCGACCGTCGTATGGCAGCGCGAGCAGTGGCCGACGGCGTGCTCGTGCTCCTCTGTGGAGACGAGAACGCCCGCCTCTTCGAGGTCTTTGACGAGCATCTTGCGGCACTCGTAGCGGTCGAGTCCCGCGTACTTGCCGAGACCTTCCGACATCGTGCCGTCATTTTCTATGACGCGCACCTGCGGCAGGTCATGGCGCAGCCCCATCTCGAAGTCGTTCGGATCGTGCGCAGGCGTGACCTTGACCGCGCCCGTACCGAAGGCGGGATCGACGTACTCGTCGGCAAAGATGGGAATCGGGCGATTGACGATGGGCAGAATGACGTTCCTGCCGACGAGATTCTTGTAGCGTGCATCATCGGGGTGCACGGCGATTCCCGTATCGCCGAACATCGTCTCCGGGCGCGTCGTCGCGATCTCAACATAGCCCTCGCCGCCCTCGAAAGCATAGCGCAGATGCCAGAGATGACCCGATTCCGTCTCGTGCTCGACCTCAATATCCGAAAGCGCCGTGTTGCACGACGGGCACCAATTCGTAATGCGCGTCCCCTGATAGATCAGCCCCTTCTCGTAAAGGCTCACGAAGACTTCGCGCACGGCGCGCGAGCAGCCCTCGTCCATCGTGAAGCGCTCGCGCGCCCAGTCGCACGAAGAGCCGAGCGTTCGGAGCTGATACATGATGCGGCTGCCGTACTCCTCCTTCCACTGCCAGACGCGCTCCGTGAACTTCTCGCGCCCGAGTTCGTAGCGGTTCGTACCCTCTGCGCGAAGCGCCGCCTCCACCTTCGCCTGCGTCGCGATGCCCGCATGGTCGCAGCCCGGCATCCAAAGAGTATTATAACCCTGCATGCGCCGCCAGCGGATCAAAATGTCCTGCAAGGTATTGTCGAGCGCATGCCCCATGTGCAGTTGCCCCGTCACATTGGGCGGCGGAATCACGATGGAAAATGGCTTCTTTCCCTCCTCGGGTTCGGCATGAAAGAGATCGTTCTTCTCCCAGAACTCGTACCATCTCTTCTCAAACGACTGCGGCTCATAAACCTTCGGGATATTATCCTTTGCCATGAAAAAACCTCCATACATGTCGCATTGACGCAAAAGTCCCCTGCAGGAAGCACGGACAGCCGCAAGACAAATCCCCGCAGCCCGCATAAACCTCCCGCAAACAAAAAATAAAGCTCTCCCGTCCGAAAGGACGGAAGAGCCTGCTTCCGTGGTACCACCTAACTTCCCGCAAGGCGAAACGCCCTGCAGCTCCAAGGCATAACGCCGCCGCCGCGCCCGCACCTACGCACCGAACGGCAAAATGCGCCATGCGGCTTCAGCCCGAAAGCTCCGAAGCGACCTTCCGCCGCCCGCCGCAGGGATTCTCACCAGCCATCCCCTCTCTGAAGCGGCGCTTGCAGCGTACTCCTCTTCCTCATCGCCTTTACCGACAAAAGGATACCATAAGAATGGCATTTTGGCAAGATGCGGCGACGCTCCCTTGCCGTTCACCCCTTCGCCGCTCGCTCCTTCTCGGCGAGCAGCGCCTCCAAATCCTCGCGCGTGAACGCGTACTTCTCGCCGCAGAAGTGACAGCAGACCTCCGCCTTGCCGTCGGCGACAAGGGACGCGAGATCCGCTGTACCTAGGCTCAGAAGCATGGACTCGACGCGCTCCTTTGAGCATGAGCAGCGAAAGGCGAGACCGGTCTCGGCGAGGACTTGCATTTCGCCCAAGCCCTGCATGACGCGCTCGGCGATCTCGTGCGCCGTCATGTCCTGATGCACCATGTCGGAAACGGCGGGAAGCGCGGCAAGATTCTCCTCCAACTGCGAAAGCGATTCCTCCGACGCGCCCGGCAATGGCTGCACGAAGAAGCCGCCAGCCGCCAGCACCGAAAGATCGGGCGCAACGAGCACGCCGAGCGCAACGGACGACGGCGTCTGCTCCGAATCATACAGGTATCGCGTCAAGTCTTCCGCGATCTCACTCGTGACGATCTCGGACGAGCCGGCGACAGGCTCCTTGAGTCCCGTGAAGCGCGTGACCGTCAAGAGTCCCGTGCCAACGCCCGCGCCGACGTCGAGCTTTCCCTTTGCGTTCAGCGGCAGATTTACATGCGGATGCTCGACATAGCCGCGCACGAAGCCCTCGGGCACGGCGTCCGCCACGATGGCGCCCAAGGGCCCTGCGCCTGCGAACTTTACGGTCAGCGCCTCCTCATTCTTGAGGTTCGCCGCGAGGAGCAGCGCTCCCGTCATCGTGCGCCCGAGAGCCGCCGCCGCGACGGGCAGGCAGTCGTGGCGGCGCACGGCTTCACCCACGAGATGCGTCGTCTGCGCCGCATAGATGCGGAAGTCGCCCGCCATCGCCTTGACCAGGGTATCTTTCATCGGAAAATTTCCTCCTTCTTCAAGCAAGGCGGGTGGACACACAGCGTATCCACCCGCCTTATCTTCTATATTCATCATTCATCCCACGCGTAGAGCACAAGGATGTCGGGCGCATGGACGGCGTCGTAGAAAGCGACGATCTTGCGCCCCGCCGCCTTGCACCACGCATGGCGCAGTGCGCCGCCCTTGTCCGGCGACTTCTCTTCCGAGCTGAAGAAGTCCGCGCGCTCCGCCTCCGTCAGCCCCAGCGATTCCAAGGCGAGCGTCAGCACGCGCCGCAGAGCCAAAGAGCGCGGCACAGGCGCCTTCTCGCTCTTCATGACGATGCTCGAAAGCGCCCCCGCCTCGTTGACGTTCAGAAAGAGCCTCCCCTTCTCCTCAATGCCGAGGAGCTCGGCCTCATAGACGCGATAATTCTTGAGCTTCACGTCGTTCGACAGAAACGGCGCGGCAAGACGCACGACGGAATCCTCGCGCTGAGCCATATCGTTGTAATGCGCGACAAAGGCCGCCGCATCGAGATCCGAAACGCGCACCGCATGGTTCGCCAGACAGACGCCTGCGCTCGTCACAAAAAATACGCCGGCAAGCGCAAGGCCGCGCAAAAAGTCATGCCACAAGGTCAAAAGACGCCTCCCCAAAGACTATCCAAGCCACTATTTCAATGTGCAGACTACACGCACAAACATCCACTTCGTGGACATTGTGCGCCGCCCTTAATGAAAGTTACCCAATCAGTCTGCGCCCTTCGGGCTTGACTTCTTGGACTTTCATAGTAAGCTCCATTATAGCACAACGGAGCGGGGATTCAAGGAAAATCGTGCCGCCACCTGCGCCTGCACGGATTATTTATAAGGAAGGGAATTGACAGTCTCATACCGATGTAGTACATTGTAATTAACGAAAGGAGTGATGGAAATGAGCTTTTCAATCCGACTGACGGACACGGAGCGGGCGCTCGCCGAAAGCTACGCGAAGCTGCATTCGCTCTCGCTCGCCGAAGCATTCAAGCGGGCGCTCTTCGAAAAGATCGAGGACGAGTACGACATCGCGCTTGCCGACGAGGCGTATGAGGAGTATCTGCGTAGCGGCAAGCAGGCAAGACCGATTGAAGATTTGTGGAAGGAGCTGGATCTTGAAGATGACGTATACGGTGCAGACGACCGCCGCCTTCGATCGGGATTTCAAGAAGCTTGACAGCTATACGCGCCGCATCATTCGCGGCTGGATTGTCAAAAATCTCACGAACTCGGAAAATCCTCGTGCACACGGCAAGGCACTCACGGGTAACCACAAGGGCGAATGGCGCTACCGCATCGGCGACTACCGTCTGATCTGCGCCATCGAGGACGAGCGGCTCGTTATCCTCGCCCTCGCCCTCGGGCACAGGCGCGAGGTGTATTGACGTGCAGACGAGAGCATAACGATCTGCCGCACACGCCTTTGCCGCGAATGTCCGAGACGCAAACGACTTCGATTCTTCTTGCCTTTTCATCCGTCCTTAAGGTATACTAAAATCGTGATAATCGGTATCATATTGGATTGAGGTGAAGAATATGATTTACACCGTGACATTCAACCCGTCGCTCGACTACATCCTGCGGCTCGACTCGCTCGAAAAAGGCGAGATCAACCGCGTGACGTACGAGCATATCCTGCCCGGCGGCAAGGGGCTGAACGTGTCAATGGTCTTGAAGAACCTCGGCCACGCGAGCCGTGCGCTGGGATTCGTGGCGGGATTCACGGGCGAGGCTGTCAAAAAGCAGTTCGAGAGCTTCGGCTGCGAGGCGGACTTCGTACACCTCGCAGAAGGATTTTCGCGCATCAACGTGAAGATCAAGGCGAAGGAAGAGACGGAAATCAACGGACAAGGGCCGCAAATTACAGAGGCGGCGCAGGAGGAGCTTTTCCAAAAGCTTGAAAAGCTCCAGGCGGGCGATACGCTCGTCCTGGCGGGCAGCATACCGAACACTTTGCCCGACGACATCTATGAGCGCATCATGGAGCGACTCGGAGGACGCTCCATCCGCATCATCGTCGACGCGACGAAGGGGCTGCTCCTCAAGGTCTTGAAGTACGGGCCGTGGCTCATCAAGCCGAACAACCACGAACTCGGCGAGATGTTCGATACGGAGCTCAAGACAGAAGAGGAGCTGATCGCGCACGCGAAGAAGCTGCAGGAGATGGGCGCGAAGAACGTGCTGATCTCGATGGCGGGCGAAGGCGCGCTCTTCCTGACGGAAAGCGGAGAATCCTTCAAGAGTCCCGCGCCCAAGGGAACGCTCGTGAACTCTGTCGGCGCGGGCGATTCGATGGTCGCGGGCTTCCTCGCCGGCTACGAGGAGTCGGGCGGCTCGTGGCGTGACGCCTTCTTCATGGGCGTCGCGACAGGCTCTGCGTCGGCATTTTCCGAAAACCTCGCACGGCGCCCCGAAGTCGAGGCGCTATTGAAGGCCATCGGCTGAACGCCGGCTGAAAGAAAGGAGCGGTCGATATGCGTATTACGGACTTATTGAAGAGCGAGAGCATCATGCTCGGCGCACAACCGAAGGACAAAAATGACGCCATCGCCATCTTGACGGGACTGATGGAAAAGGGCGGCAATCTCTCGGACAAGGCGCAGTACGAAAAGGACGTGCTCGCACGAGAAGCGTCGGGCACGACGGGACTCGGCGACGGCATCGCGACGCCGCACGCCAAGAGCGCGGGCGTCAAGGAGCCGGGGCTTGCAGCGATGACGGTGCCGGCGGGTATGGATTTCGAGGCGATGGACGGCAATCCCTCGCGCCTCTTCTTTGAAATCGCCGCGCCAGACACAGCAGCCGATGTGCATCTCGAAGTCCTGAGCAAACTCGCGACGATGATCATGGATCCCGACTTCAAGGAAGCTTTGGTCGCGGCGAAGTCGAAGGAAGAGTTCCTCTCGCTCATCGACGCGAAGGAAGATGGCAAATTCGAGGCTGCGGCAGAGCCTGCGCCCGCCGCAGCAGAAGACGGCGCACAGGCAGCCGCACCAGTCGAAAGCACTGCGGCTCCTGCGGCAATCACCAAGAAGATCCTCGCCGTCACGGCGTGCCCGACGGGCATCGCCCACACCTTCATGGCGGCGGAAAGCCTGGAGCAGCACGCGAAGAAGCGCGGCATCCCCATCAAGGTGGAAACGAACGGCTCAGGCGGCGCAAAGAATATCCTGACGGCGGCGGAAATCGCCGACGCCGCATGCATCATCGTCGCGGCGGACAAGAACGTGGAGATGGCGCGTTTTGACGGCAAGCCCGTCATTCAGACGAAGGTCGCGAACGGCATCAACAAGGCGGACGCGCTCTTGGACGAGGCGCTCTCCGGCACAGCGCCGATCTACCACCATGCGGGCGGCGCGGCTGCAGCGGAGGAAAGCGCGGCAGATGACGAGAGCATCACGCGCCAAATCTACAAGCATCTGATGAACGGCGTCTCGCACATGCTGCCGTTCGTCATCGGCGGCGGCATCCTGATCGCCCTCGCCTTCCTCCTCGACACCTTCGACCCCGCCAACCCCGGCAACTTCGGCTCAAATCTCTGGTACGCCAAGACCTTCATGGACATCGGCGGCATCTCCTTCGGCTTCATGCTGCCCGTGCTCGCGGGCTTCATCGCCATGAGCATCGCGGACAGGCCGGGACTCGCCGTCGGCTTCGTGGGAGGCGCACTCGCCTCTTCGAGCGGCGCGGGATTCTTGGGGGCGCTCATCGCGGGCTTCGTCGCGGGCTACGTCGTCAATGCGCTCAAGAAGGTCTTCGCCGATCTGCCGCACTCTTTGGAAGGCATCAAGCCCGTGCTTCTCTATCCGCTCCTCGGCGTCTTCCTCGTGGGCGTCATCATGATCTTCGTGATCAACCCGCCCGTCGCGGGCATCAACAACTGGATGATCGAGACCTTGAAGGGCATGGACACGTCGAGTCGCATCTTCATCGGCATCCTCATGGGCGGCATGATGGCGGTTGACATGGGCGGTCCCGTGAACAAGGCGGCGTACGTCGTCGGCACGGGCATGCTCGTATCGGGCGAATACGGCATCATGGCAGCGGTCATGGCGGGCGGCATGGTACCGCCGATCGCCATCGCTCTTGCGACGACGTTCTTCAAGAGCCGCTTCACGGAGCAGCAGAGGAAATCGGGCGTCGTCAACTACATCATGGGGCTTTCATTCATCACGGAGGGTGCGATCCCGTTTGCGGCGGCCGACCCCCTGCACGTGATTCCGTCGTGCGTCATCGGCTCGGCGACAGCGGGCGGCCTGTCGATGTTCTTCGACTGCACGCTGCGCGCCCCGCACGGCGGCATCTTCGTCGTGCCGACGATCGGCAACCCGCTGCTCTATCTCGTCGCGATTTTCACCGGCGCCGTCCTCAGCGCGCTCTGCCTCGGCATCGTCAAGAAGAAGGTCGCAGAGTGACGGCGCTGAAGAAGGACGGCACACGCTGAAATTCACTTGAAGGGACTGGAAACCATGCAGGAAACTCCCGTGCGCCTGCCGCACGATCACGGCCATCAAGGAGCCGCCCTGCCGCACATGCCCGATGCGGATACGCTCGCCACGGTATCGGCGGCCATGAAGCAGCTCGGCGACGCGACGCGGCTGCATATCTTCTGGTTCCTGTGCCATTACGAGGAATGTGTGATCAACATCGCCGCTTACATGCAGATGTCGAGTCCGGCGATCTCGCACCACTTGCGGCTCTTGAAGGCGAGCGGCCTCATCACCTCGCGGCGCGAAGGCAAGGAGATGTACTACCGCGCGGCCGAGACGCCGCTCGTCGAGGAACTGCACCATACAGTTGAACGAGTCGGGCGCATCTCATGCCCGCGATAAGAAAAAACAGGCGCAAGGCAAGCGTGCTTGCCTTGCGCCTGTTTTCCATAAAAAGTAAAGGAGGATTCCATGTCATATACGGATTTTCAAATCGGCGAGAAATTTCCCCTGCCTATCCGCCAGCAAGGCGAGGGCGGGCTTTTTCAAGTCGACGCGAACGGCGCGATGTTCATCCTGCAGCTCGCCAAGAGCGACATCATCGCCATCGAGGCCTTTCGCACGGGAGAGATGGAGCTTGCCCTCTACGAGACGGAAGGCGTCCTCTTCCTTCTCTATCGGATTCCCGGCATCTTCAAGGACGGCTGGGGCGACGCGCCGCTTTCCTTCGGCGGTCTTTCCAAGGGGCATCTGCCGTCAGAGGAGTCGCTCGCGAGAGCATCGCTGCACCTCTGCCTCGTCGACGCGCGGCTTTCTCTGCTGCTCGCACAGCGCGAGGCGCAGATGCCCGCCCCGTTCGCCGATTTTTTGCGCCGCCACACGCTTTCCGCCTTAGGAGCGCCTCTCGCGCCGCAGGACTTCGCCGTGCGCGTGCAAAGCATCTGGCAGCGCATGAGTCCCGCCGAGATGCGCGAGAAGGCCGCCGTCGTCTGGGAGATTCCGCTCGCGCTCAAGGGCGCTACGCTGCATTGACGCGCACGAGGAAAGGAGAATTCGCATGAAGCCGAAAATCTGCATACTGACGACGGGCGGCACGATCGCAGGCGCGGCGGCGCGTTCCGATGCGCTCACAGGCTATCGTGCGGGCGCACTCGGCGCGGACGAACTTCTCGCCGCCGTGCCCGAAATTGCAGACGTCTGCGCCATCGAGAGCGAGGAGATCGCCGCCATCGACAGCAAGGATATGACGGATACAGTCTGGCTGCATCTTGCCGCCCGCATCAAAGCGGTGCTCGCTGCGGGCGCGGCGGGCGTCGTCGTCACGCACGGCACGGATACGCTCGAAGAGACGGCATACTTCCTACAGCTTGTCGTAAAGAGCGAAAAGCCCGTCGTCCTGACGGGCGCAATGCGTCCCGCGACGGCGCTATCCGCCGACGGCCCCTTGAACCTCCTCGACGCCGTGCGACTTGCCGCCAGCCCCGAAGCGCACGGACAGGGCGCGCTCGTCGTGCTGAACGGCGAAATCCACAGCGCACGCGACGTCCAAAAGGTGCATACGACGGCCGTGCAGGCGTTCGTCTCGCCCGATGTCGGTGCGCTCGGCCGCATGGAAGACGGGACGCCGCATTTTCGCCGCCGCGTGCTCACGCGTCATACGCGCGAGAGCGAATTCGACCTTGCGGGCGTGACGACCCTTCCCTATGTGCCGATCCTCTACGGCCATGCAGGCGCGGACATCCGTCTCGCCCGCGCCGCCATCGAGAGCGGCGCGGCGGGCGTCGTCCACGCGGGCACAGGCAACGGCAGCATACACGAAGCGCTGCTCGCGACACTCGCTGATGCCGCAGGAAAAGGCATCCCCGTCGTGCGCGCGAGCCGCACGGGCGCGGGCGCGGTTCTCTTCGCCGAGAGCGCCTACGCGGACGCGGGCTTCATCGACGCCGACACGCTGCCGCCCGCCAAGGCGCGCATCCTGCTCGCTCTCGCGCTCTTAAAGACAAACGACCGCAACGAAATCCGGCGCATGTTCCACGAGTATTGATACAAAAGGGCTTTCATGCACAGACAACAGCGCATGAAAGCCCTTTCCCCAAAAGACGCGCGAAGAAGTCTTGTGCGTCCCACTGGAATAACTGCCCGCGATGGAGTATAATAGAGAGAGTATGATTTGGGGTCGTGTGCCGTCCGAAGGGAGAGTTACATGAAGGCCTATGAGTTGAAAATCGCTTTGCGCGGACAGTCGCCGGAGGTTTGGCGGCGCGTTCTCGTGCCCGAGGAGCTGACGTTTTCACAGCTCGCGCTCGTCTTCAACCTGGCGATGGGTTGGGAGAAGGAAACGGTGTTCTCCTTCCTGCTGCCGCACAAGAAGATGGTCATCACCGAACTGTCGGAAGAGCAGGCGCATGGCGAGCGCCTGAAAGAAGCTGCCGTGGTGCAAATCTGCAGCCATCTGGAACGTGCGGGCGCCTTCCTTTACCTCTACGCAAACCGGCGCGAGATGCGCCACGACGTGCATCTGGAGAATATTGTCGAGCCGTGGAGCGGCAGAGCGCCGCAGGTGCTCGAATGGAGCGGTGCGCGCACGGCGGCGGCAGTACTCGAAGGCGCGAAAGATGCGAAAGACAGCGTCCGCTACGATATGGACGCCGTGAACGAGAAGCTCGCCCTTTGGTGCCGTCTTGACCGACGGCGCTACGAGGATCGCCCGCTGGCAAAGCTGTACGAAGATATGGAGGCGGGGAGATACGGCTTCTCCGCCTACAAGTACAAGATGCGCTCCATCGAGGGGGCGAACGCCACACCGGAAGCACAGAAGACCTTCTTTTCCACGGTCTTTCACCAGCGCCTGCAGGATACGGAGGACGAAGAGCGCGTGCCGCCGACGCTTCGCGACATGTTCGCAGGCTTCGCCAAGGAAGAGCTGCTCTCGATTGCCGAGCAAAAAGGCATCGAGGTGCGCCACGGCATGCGCAAGCAGGACATCATCCGTCAGCTGACGAAGCAGATGCTCGATCCTCGCGTCATGGAAGAGTACTTCCTCTGCCTGAGCGACGAAGAGGTCCTTTCCCTGCAGCAGCTGCTCGCGAACCTTGACGACTTCGAGGAAGAATCCGAGCACAACTTCGAGACCCTTTCGACTGCGGGCTACATCGCCGAAACGCCCGAATTTGAACTCGTCATCTCGCGCGACGTCGCCGCAGGATTCATCCCCTTCGCCGTGGACATGGGCGAGGAGCTGTACAACAGGCGCAGAAGGCGCACATGGCTCATCAACACGATTCTCACGGCGAACGTCCTCTACAGCGTGACGCCGCTCGACATCCTGTGCCGCATCTACAACCAAGGCGGCATCGGCGACCTGAAGCCTGCAGAACTCAAAAAGGAAATGGAAAAGATTCCTCCCGAGTTCCTCGCCGGCTACTGGCAGCGAGGCGACGTCTTCATCTCCGAAGGGCTGGACGAAGAGGAGATCCGCGTCATCCTGGAATCGCAGGGCGACGGCGACTTCTACATCCCCGCCACAGAGGAAATCCCTCTCTTCGCACAGGGGCTTGCGCTTTCCGATCCGAACGACGAGCAGGCGCTGGGTCTCTTCTTCCACGAAACGCTCTCCTACGATGAGGAGGAAACCGTGGAAATCATGCGGCACATCCATTGGACACTGCTCGCGGGCGCTCCCGTTTCCTTCGTGCGCGACATGCTCAAGGACGACGGCTATTTCGACGCTCTGACGAAGGAACAGGACGTCACCCTGCGCCGCCTGCTGAACCGACTGCACGACAGCACGCGCTCCGTCGCGAACCGCGGCTTCACGACGAATGAGATCAAGGAGCGTCAGCAGGCAGCACGCGCAAAAAAAGAAGAGCGCAAGAAGGCCTCGCGCCAAAAAGTCATTTTTTTGAAAGACAGGAACAAGGAGAAATCACATTGAGCAATCTGGACGTAGGTATCGTAGGTCTGCCGAATGTCGGCAAGAGCACCCTTTTCAACGCGATTACGAAGGCGGGCGCAGAAGCGGCGAACTATCCCTTCTGCACGATCGAGCCGAACGTCGGCGTCGTCGACGTGCCCGACGCTCGCCTTGCAGTGCTGCACGAGATGTACCAGTCGAAGAAGACGACGCCCGCCTCCGTGCGCTTCGTCGACATCGCGGGACTCGTCGCGGGCGCGTCGAAGGGCGAAGGACTCGGCAACAAGTTCTTGGAGCACATCCGGCAGGTCGACGCCATCGCCCACGTCGTGCGCTGCTTCGAGGATACGAACATCACGCACGTCGCGGCGACGATCGACCCCGTGCGCGACATCGAGACGATCTTGACGGAGCTGTGCCTCGCCGATCTCGAAGTCCTCGAAAAGCGCATCATGAAGCTCGCCAAGCTCGCCAAGAGCGGCAGCAAGGAAGCGAAGGCAGAGGACGAGGTGCTGCGCCGCATCAAGGCTTGCCTCGAAGAGGGCAAGTCGGCCAGAAGCCTCGACCTCACGGAGGACGAGCTATCGCTCATCCGCGAGATGAACTTCCTGACCTTGAAGCCCATGCTCTACGTCGCCAACGTTGCCGAGGACGAGGCGGCAAAGGACGGCGCAGGAAATGCGCACGTCGCCGCCGTGCGCGACTACGCGGCAAAGGAAGGCTCGGAAGTCGTCGTCGTCTCGGCGCGCGTAGAGTCGGAAATCGCCGAACTCGACGCAGAAGATGCGAAGGCCTTCCTCGAAGAACTCGGCCTTACGGAAAGCGGACTCGACCGTCTGATCAAGGCGGCATTCGAGCTTCTGGGACTCTTGACGTTCCTGACGGCAGGGCCGGACGAGTGCCGCGCCTGGACGATCGTGCGCGGCACGACGGCGCCCAAAGCGGCAGGCAAGATTCACTCCGACATCGAACGCGGCTTCATCCGCGCGGAGATCGTCAACTACGACGACCTCGTCGCTGCGGGCAGCACGGCGGCCGCCCGCGAAAAGGGGCAAGTGCGCCTCGAAGGCAAGGACTATGTGATGCAGGACGGCGACGTGACGTACTTCCGCTTCAACGTGTGAGTTTGCAGCGCGTGATACTGGGGACGGGGCGCGTGCGCCGCTTCCCCGATCTATTTCTATCGCAATAGGAGGCGGCGGCCATGACAGCACAAAAGCGGATCTTTGCGGCAGTCCTGCTCACGTCCTTCATGGGGCCGTTTCTCGGCAGCTGCATCAACATCGCCATCCCGACGATCGCCGTGGAGTTCTCGTGCCTCGCGACGGATCTCTCGTGGCTCGCGACCGCCTTCCTCTTGGGTGCCGTCGCCCTGCTCCTGCCTTTTGGCCGCATGGCGGACATCCTCGGCCGATGTCGCATCTACGCGATCGGCACGGCGGCGATGGCCGCCGTCTCCTTCATCGCGGCATTTTCCCCCTCGGCCTCCTTCCTCATCGCCATGCGCGCCCTGCAGGGACTGTCCCTGGGGCTCGTCTTTTCGAGCGGCATGGCGCTCCTCGTGGCGGCACATCCCGCAAAGCAGCGCGGGCGCGCCATCGGCTACTCCGCCGCCGCCACCTACGTCGGACTGTCCTTGGGGCCTGTGATCGGCGGTCTCGTCACGCAGCACCTGGACTGGCGGCTTCTCTTCGTCCTCACCTCCATCGTCATCCTCGTGAGCAGCCTGCTCGTGCGCACAATCAAAGAAGATTGGTACGGCGAGCGAGAAGGCGGCTTCGATCTGCCCGGCGCCGTCTTCTACACGGCTGCGAGCACGCTGACGCTCTACGGGCTTTCCTCTCTCGCCGCCTTCCCCTGGATGCGCTTCGTTCTTCTCGCGGGACTCGTCTTTCTCGCGCTCTTCCTTTGGCAAGAGCGGCGGGCGAGCACGCCGCTCCTTCATCTCTCGCTTTTTGCGAACACGGTCTTTGCCATGAGCAACCTCGCCGCGTTTTTGAACTACAGCGCGACCTATGCGATCGGCTTCTTGCTCTCGCTCTACCTGCAGCTCGTGCGCGGCCTCGACGCTTCGACGGCGGGCGTCGTCCTGCTCCTGCAGCCCTTGATGATGGCGATCCTCTCGCCCATCGCGGGAGCGCTCTCCGACAAACACGAGCCGCGCCTCGTCGCGAGCTTCGGCATGGCACTGACGACCGCGGGCATCTTCTTCTGCTCGCTCTTCGATGCCGGGACGCCGCTTCCCCTCATCGCAGCTGCCTGCGTCATCATCGGCATCGGTTTCGGCTTCTTCTCGCCAGCAAACAACAACGCCATCATGGGCGCCGTCTCCAAGAAGCTCTACGGCGTCGCCTCTTCCATGGTCTCGGTCATGCGCCTCTCGGGACAGGCCGTCTCCATGGCGGTCGTGACCCTGCTGCTCGCACAAGCGACACTTCCCGCAGCCGCCGACTGGACGGAGGAACTTTCAGCGGCGATCCGCCTCATCTTCTCCTGTCTGACCGTCTCATGCGTTGCCGGCGTCATCGCCTCGCTCATGCGCGGCAGGAGAAAAACAGCCGAAGAGGAACGCGAACGGATATGACTGACGGAAAGGAGTGCAGCCATGCAGCGCTATGAACCGGGCGACATCGTGCGCATGAAGAAGCGCCACCCGTGCGGCAGCGACCTCTGGCGCATCCTGCGCACAGGCACGGACTTCGGCCTCAAGTGCGAAGGCTGCGGGCGCTTCGTACAGATCGGGCGCGAGAAATTTCTGCGCCTCGTGCGCGAGGTCAAGGAAAAGCCGGACACTTAAAGCCATTCCTTCGGGTGATAAAAGCATGAATGAAAGGAGGAGAAGCGACATGGAAAGCGGCAAGAGCGATAAGAGTGGCAAGACGAGCCTTTTTCCTGTCGCCATGCCTCCGGCATCGACGAAGGAAAAGCAGCTGATCGCCATCGGCGCCTCGACGGGCGGTACGGAAGCGATCGCGGCCATCCTCAAGAACCTCGCGCCGCCGCTCCCTCCCATCGTCATCGTGCAGCACATCCCGCCCATCTTCAGCAACCACTTTGCGCACAGACTCAACGCCATATCGAAGCTCACAGTCAAAGAAGCCGAGGACGGCGAAGCCATCAAGGACTCGACCGCCTACATCGCGCCCGGCGGCCAGCACATGAAGCTCGAAAGGCGCTCGGGCAGGCTCATCGTCACATGCACGAAGGGCGACCCCGTGAACTGGGTGCGCCCGTCCGCCGACGTCCTCTTCTTCACCGTCGCAGAACTCGTCGGCGACGCAGCGCTCGGCGTCATCCTCACGGGCATGGGCGCGGACGGCGCGAAGGGACTCTTCGCCATGCGCCGCGCGGGCGCCATGACGTTCGGTCAGGACGAAACCTCATGCGTCGTCTACGGCATGCCGCGCGCGGCCTTCGAGTTGGGAGCAGTCGAACGCCAACTGCCGCTCGCGATGATGGCCGGCGCGATCACGCAGGCCGTGCGCGGGCGATAGAAAGGACTTTTATGGAAATCAGCAACCTCGCCTGCCCCAACTGCGGCAGTGAAAACACAGTATCCGTTCCTCTCATGTACAAGAGAGGCCACGCCACGGGAACGGCAACGCATAAGGAAATCGTCGGCTACGACGTAGAAACGACGACAACCACCTATTCAGACGGCTCGAAAAAAACAGAAGAGACCGGCCGGCATGCCGTCTACGGCGATGTCACGCGCCCAACTTACACGGTCACGGATCTTGCCCGTGAGATCGCTCCGCCGCCCGAGCCAAAGCTCAAGCAACTTGAACATGACACTATGACGGTTGGCTGCGTTTCTTTTGGTTGCCTGCTACCAATCCTGTCGCTTGTCATAAGCCTAGTGGCCTACAAATTTTCAAAGCTCTCGGGTCTGGAAAATACCTTGACCTATATCGCTGCGGCACTCGTCATTTGGAAACTCTGGAACGACCGCAGAACTACAAACAAGAAAAATCGCGCACGGAAAGAAGAATATGATCAGGCCATGGAAGAATATACGCGCCGTCTTGCGGAGTGGGAAAAACTCTTCATCTGCATGCGCTGTGGTCATATCTTTAAGCCATAGCCTCCTTCCGAGTAAACCAAAACGAGCTACTGTATGAGACATCTCCCCGTTTCATACAATAGCTCGTTTTCTTCTCTACAAATCCCTTATATCTCACAAATCCCGATCCTGCGCAGATAATTATATGTTCCATCATAATATTCTGGTCTACGCGTAGCATCACTTAAGTCACCTTGCGGTATGAAAATGACCAGTCCCTGTCTCGCTCTCGTCAGAAGAACCCGATAGGCAAAATCTGATCTGCTTCACATGCAAGAAAACCTTGGATTTCACTGGAATAATACGCTCTTCCCACCTTATTTCCCCCCTGAATATCCGTCACATTCCTCCTTCGTGCCTTTTCACGCCCGCGCCTCGTACGGATAGACCGTGAGTGCGCCCTCCTTGTACTCGCCGATGTAGACATCCTTGAGTTCATATCCCTGCTCTCGAAGCGCCGCGTCGAGCCAGATCCGATCCTTGTCGGCAAGTTCCAAGGCTTCCTCATCTGCCTGTCCGTCGACGACGACGGGATAGCGTGCGTTCTGCTCGCCGTACTGGATGACCGTGAGCTGACCGTTCGGCTCAAGGACGGCTCGCTTGACGTCCTTGACGAAATAGACGCCCGCCGTGCGCAGTTTCAGATGGATGTCGTGCGCGAGGAGTCCCCGCCTCATGCACTCTTCGACGTCGAGCTTGCCGCGCTCGATGATGCGCACGGGATGTCCGTCGACGAAGGATTTGACGGCGCTGCTGTTCGACTTCATGTATTTCAGGAGCAGGACGAGCATTGTCCAAGCGATGAGCACGAGGATGAAGTCCATGAAAGAAATATTCTCGTTGTATATGACGCCGCCGATGATGCCGCCGAGAACGTAGTTCTGCACCTGATCGGTCGCGGAGCTAGGCGCGAGATTTCCCTTGCCGAGGAGATTCATCTGCAGCACGAGGCACAGAAGCCCGAGCGCAAGTTTTGCCAAGACCAGCGAATATGTGAGCATTGCGCGTCCCTCCTAAGAATCCTTGTCAACGATCTTCACGTCACGCGTCATCAGATGCGTTTCCTCGTACTTGAAGGACGTGTAGTCGCCGTTGAACGTGATCTCGTAATACTTGCCCTCCGCTTCGACGAGAAGTCCCTGCTTGAGATGGGTGGAACTCGTGCGAATCTCCTCGGGCGGCACCTCCATCTCCTCGCCGAGATTGTGCAAAAATCCCGCCATGCGCGAGGTCTGTTCGCGATCACTCTTCGTCTGGCTGAAGCTATTCCACTGTGCACCGCCCAGGAAGGCGACGGCGAGGAAGAGGATGACGATGAGGTCGCGATAGCGCGTGACGAGACGGTTGCGAAAATACTTGATGATGGCAACGAGCAGCGCGAAAAGCATGAGAAAAGACACGCCGTACCGTACAGCGTCGTTGATCTGACTGTGCTGCACAATGTAAGCATAGGTATAGAACTGCAAGAAAAGCACCTCCCATAGTGCGGTGAGCCGCCGCAAAAAAAGAACTGCCGCGAGAGCGCAGCCTCAGCGCACAAAGTACGGTTTCAACAGCAATGTGAGGAAAAAGACGGCGGCGGCGACGACGACGATGCTCGCGCCCGCCGCCATGTTGCAGTAGTAAGCGAGCAAGAGTCCCGCAACGCCCGAAAGGAGCGCGATGGCAACGGAGAGCAGATGGTAGCTCTTGACGTCCTGCGCGATATTTCTCGCGGCGGCTGCGGGCAACACGAGCAGCGAGTTGATGATGAGAAGCCCGACCCACTGGATGCTGACGGCGACGACGACGGCGAGCACGGAAGCAAAAAGCCCCTCCGTGAGAAAGGCGGCGACGCCGCGGCTTCTGGCGAACGACGCGTTGATCGAGAGCACGAGAAGTGAGTTGAACACGAGCGCCCAGACGAGGACGACGGCGAGAAAGACGAAGAAGAGCGAGCCGATTTCCTCGGGCGAGATGGAAAGAAGATCACCGATCAGGTACGAGGAATATTTGTTGAAGCCGCCGCCCCGGCTCATGAGCATGAGGCCGAGCGCGATGCCCGTAGACGAGAAGACGCCGATGATCGTGTCCGTCGACGCGCTGCTGCGGTTCTTGATGTAGGTGATGAGGAGCGCGAAGACGACGGAGAAGGCAACGAGCGAGAGGAGCGGCGAGAGCCAGCCCAAGAGCACGCCGACGGCAAGCCCCGTGAAAGCGCCGTGTCCCAGAGAGTCTGAGAAGAACGCCATGCGGTTCGACACAACCATCGTGCTCAGAAGCCCGAAGAGCGGCGTCACGAGCAGCACGGCGAGAAAGGCATTCTTCATGAAGCCGTGCTGCAGCCAGTCGAAGGGCAGAGCGCCGAGAAGCGCATAGAGGATTTCCATCAGTGCCTCACCCCTTCCTTCTCCGACTCGATCTGCAGTGACTCATTTATCAGAGCTTCATCTTGCAGCGCATCGGGCGCCGTCTCCATTTTCTGAGGCGCTGCGCCCGCGAGCATGCCGAAGATCTTCTTCGTCCGCGCATCGCCGAAGACCTCGGCAGGCGTGCCGCTCGTGACAACTTTATGGTCGAGCAGCACGACCTGGTCGGCATACTTTGCAACGAGGTTCAGATCGTGCGAAATCAGAATGATCGCCATGTCCTCTTGGGCGCGAAGCTCGGCAACGATATTGTAAAAAAGCTCCAAGCCGTTCTGATCGACGCCCGAGACAGGTTCATCGAGGAGCAGCAGGTCGGGCACGGGATCGAGCGCGAGCGCAAGAAGCACGCGCTGCAGTTCGCCGCCCGACAGTGCGCCGAGCCGCCGGTCGATGAGATGCTCGGCATGAACGCGAGCGAGGCTCTTCAAGACGCGCGGTCTCAAAGACTTCGCGGGAAAGAGCCAGACGGGGCGGCGCGAGAGGCACGCCATGAAGATGTCCATGACGCTCGTCGGCGAACTGACGTCGAAGCGCAGGTACTGCGGCACATAGCCGATGACGGGCTGCCCCGTGCGCCGTCCCGCAGCGTCCGCATAGGAAAGCCTCCCCTTGTGCGGCACTTCGCCGAGGATGGCGCGAAGGAGCGTCGATTTTCCCGCGCCGTTCGGCCCGATGAGCGCCGTGAGCTGTCCGCAGTGGACGTGAAGGTTCACGCCCGAAAAGATTTCCACGCGCCCAAAGGATACGGCGAAGTCTTCGATCTTCGTGCAGCAGAGATGGCCGCAGTCGTCCGCGGAACGCGCACGGTGATGCAAGATATTCTTGAACAAGGAGACGCCCCTTTCTAAGGAAGCATAGATAAAAATGTGGGAACGCAAAAGCGCCTAGCGCGTCAACTGGGAGAAAGACCGATTCGCGAGCCAGAAGCAAAGGAGCGCGTAGAAAACGAGCGCACCGAAAGAAAGTGCAGACGCAGCCTCGCCGCCCGCGAGTGCACGCAGGAGCACGCTCGTATGCGTGAGCGGCAGAAGCTCGATGAGGACGCGCACGACCTCGGGCAAAGCCTTCGTCGAGAAGAACGTGCCGCAGAGGAACGACATCGGCAGCAGGATGTATGTATTGACCTGTCCCATCTCTTCGTACGTCTCAATCTTCATCGCCGCAATGAAGCCGATCTCCGCGAAGATCACGCAGTTCAGCACGAGCACGAGAAGAAAGAGCGGGGAAAGAGAGAGCTTCGCGCCGAAAAGGCAGGCGAGCACGACGATGATGGCAGAGGAAATGAGTCCGCGCAATACGGCCGCGAGCACCTTGCCGATGACGAAGGCCGCCGGACGGATCGGCGCGACGAGGTACTCTTCGAGGCTCTTGTGGTAAATGCGCTCGGCATGCACGGGAATCACGCTGTTGAAGCTGATGTTCATGGAATTGAGCGCGAGGATGCCCGGCACGAGGAAGTCGAGATAGGTGCCGGAAGACACCGATATGCTCCTGCCGAGACCCCAGCCGAAGGCGACGAGGTAGAGGAGCGGTGCGACCATGCGGCTCAAGATGAACTTCGCCAAGCGGCGCTTCAAGACGATCCAATCGCGCCAAAAGACCGTCCATATATCATAGAGCACTCACAGCCCCTCCTTTCGCCCCGTCAGCTCGATGAAGGCGTCCTCCAGATTCGAGCGGCGGATGCTCGCCGCGCCGTCGAGCGCGGCGGCAAACGCGGCGGCATCTTTGCGCCCTGCGAAGTAGCGGTACTCGCGCCCCGCCTCGCCGTCCCACTCGACGACGAAATCGCCGAGCCTTTCGCGCAGGGCGGCGGGCGCATCGAGCGCCGCTAGCTTGCCGCGGTTCATGATGGCGACGCGCGCGCAGAGGCTCTCCGCCTCCTCGATGTAGTGCGTCGTCAGCAGCACCGTCACACCTTCATGCGCCATTTGCCGAATCAGCTCCCAGATGCGCCGCCGCACCTGCGGGTCGAGCGCGACCGTCGGCTCGTCGAGAAAGAGGATGCGCGGTCGGTGCACGAGGGCGCGCGCGATGAGAAGTCTGCGCTTCATGCCGCCCGACAGACGCCGCACGGGATCGCGCCGCACGCCCTCAAGCTCGACGAAGGCGAGCAGCTCTTCTATGCGTGCGCGGCGCTCTGCCGCCCCGATATGATGCAGGCGCGCGTGCAGCTCAAGGTTCTCGCCCGCCGTCAAATCCTGGTCGAAGTTCACCTGCTGCGGCACGACGCCGATCAGCTCCTTGACCGCCGCTTCATTTCCAGCAAGCGGCCTGCCCTCGTAGAAAATTGCACCCGAAGTCGGCTGCGTGAGCATCGTCAACATGCGGATCGTCGTCGTCTTGCCCGCGCCGTTCGGCCCTAAAAGCCCGAAGATCTCCCCGCGTGCGACAGCAAAAGAAAGCCCGTCTACCGCACGCTTCACCGCTGCCTTTCCCGCAGCATCGGTATGACGAAACTCCTTGACAAGATTTTCCACGCGAACCAAGACAGCACCTCCTCAGCCTGCAACTTTTTCTCTTCGTTGGTAGATTACTACAGGAAGCACGTCGCGTCAACCATGCGAGGAGAAAAATCACCGTCTGCCGTACTTCGTGCCGCGTCCGCTGCCAAAAATCGTATCGCACGGAAAAATTTTGGCCTTTCGCTGTTTACTGTGGGTAACGCTTGAAAAGCGGAATTCACTTCGGTAAAATTGTATCCATGAAGATAGAGCGAGGAAGGCGGTCTGATCATGGATGCTGTAGATTTATTTGCTGTTGCTTTGAATCTTCCATCGCCTTGGCACATATCTCAAGTGGAGTTCAAACCATCGAAAGAATCATCCTTAGAACTTCACATTTACATCGCTTTTCAACGTGGAGGACGGTTTCCTTGTCCGCAAGAACCCTGTGGAAAAAGTTTTCCTGCTTACGACACCGCACCGAGAACATGGCGGCATCTCAATTTCTTTCAATACAAGACCTACATTCATGCTGACCTTCCGCGTATTCAATGCGAAAAGCATGGGGTGAAAACGGTACAAGTTCCTTGGGCGAGGGAGGGTTCCGGCTTCACACTTCTTTTTGAAAGCTGGATCGTAGAACTCTCAAAACATTTGCCCGTAGCCGTCATCGCTCGTATGGTGGAAGAGCATGACACAAGACTCTGGCGGTTCATCCGACATTATGTGGGAAAAGCCCGGGAAGCAGAAGATTACGCCGGAGTTACCAACATCGGTATAGATGAAACCAGCAAGAAGGGGCACAAGTACATCACGGTTGTCGCCGATCTTGCGCAGCGCAAAGTCATCTTCGTCACGGAAGGCAAGGATTCAACTACAGTTCAACGGTTTGCAGTGGACTTCGAGGCGCATAGCGGAAAATGTGAAAAAGTTCATCTTGTCACCTGCGATATGTCTCTGGGATTTCGTAAAGGCATACGGGAAACCTTCGAAAACAGCAAAACCGTCATCGACAAATTCCATGTAATCAAGCACGCCAACGAAGCTGTGGACAAAGTGCGCAAGGCGGAAGCCAAACAGAATGTGCTGTTGAAGAACTCGAAATATTTGTGGTTGAAGAACGAGGCCAATCTGACGGAAAGCCAGCGGGCAAAAAAGGAAACTCTTCAGAAGAAGCATCTAAAAACAGCACGCGCCTATGCCATGCGTGTTGAAATGCAGGAGATTTATGTGCAAGCGCTGAATCGTGACGATGCAGAAAAGCGTTTGAAAAAACTCTGCAGCTGGATGATGCATTCCAGGCTCGAACCCATGAAAAAGTTTTGCGGCACACTCCGCAACCATTGGGAGGAAATCCTGCATTACTTCGAGCATCCATACACCAATGCGATTCTGGAAGGGCTGAACAGCTTGATTCAGAACATCAAGTGTCGTGCACGAGGCTTCAGAAATGACGAGTATTTCAAGACGATGATCTATTTGGGATGCGGTAAGTTGAAATTTGATATTTCATTTCCATAAAATCTGACGAAATTTTTGAAGTCTTGCATAAAACAGAACATCTGTTTTATGCGACTTCCCATACTAAATAGCGAGGAGCCAAAATTTTTCCTGCCGCACGCAAATGATACGAAAATTTCTATCGTTCCATTTTCGTGCGAACGATAGCACGAGAAATATTTTTTCGTACCGCACGAAAACACACCGACGAAACATCCAACAGAAAAGTTCGCACAGAAAAGCCCTCGACGAAAATCATCGAGGGCTTTTTCAATTGTGCTTCCAGCACTTTTTCAATCGAAAGCGCCTACATGGATGCTCGTGATCTTTCCTGCCCCGTTGAACAGGAACTTGATGCCAAGATTGCCATTGGATTCGCTCTGATAAAAGAAGCTCCCTTTCCCTTGACTGTCCGGCTCGCCATAGATGCGCAGCACCGTTTCCTTCGTCATGCCGACCGTGATGCCCGCAGGTGTGGCCCAGCCGTTATTTCCCTTGCAGTCCGTGTGCACCATTGCTGCGTTGCAAAAAATGACATCCACGCTCGCTCCATAATGATATGTGTCGATCCACCCCCGCCAAAGCGGATGCTGACTCGTCGTCGACACCTTCGACGGTGCGCCGTATATGCTGCGCACATAATCCACCGACGCCCCATAAGGGATGCCGCCGAGCGACACTTCCTCATCGGGAACGGAAGCGGACGCCGCGCTCATCGTCGAAAACAATGCGACCACAGCGATTGCAGAAAAAAGTTTACGCACGAGGTTCACTCTCCCTTTCAAAAATCGATTTCAGTCTGCTGAAACCCTACCTTCTTCACCCCCATCCGACGCGCTCACCTCTGCCGCGCCTCGTCAAACGCATCGAGCACCGCGAGCATTTCCTGCGGCAGACGGCGGCGGCATTCCGATTTCAGCGCTTCGGGCACGCCGTAGAAAGCTTCGGCAATGCTGCCCGCGATGCAGGCGACCGTGTCCGTATCACCGCCGAGGGACACGGCATTTCGCACGGCATCCTCGAAATCCGTGCTTTCGAGGAACGAAATAATCGCCTCGGGCACAGATCCTTGGCATGTAGCGTCCATCGAGTAATGCGGACGAATCTCATCGAGCGTGCGTGACAAATCGTAGCTGAACTCCCGCACGATATATTCCTTGATCTCCTCCTTCGGCTTGCCCTCACGCGAAAGGAAGATGGCGCTCGCCGTCGCCTCCGCGCCCTTGATTCCCTCCTCATGGTTGTGCGTAACGACCGCCGTCTGCCTCGCTACCTCGCGCGTCCTTGCGAGCGTATCGTAGAGCCAGCCCGCAGCGGCGACGCGCATCGCCGAACCGTTGCCGAAGCTACCGTAAGGCTTCGGCTCATCACTTGCCAGCCAGCGGCGGAAGAGTCCTCCGTAGCCGGCGCGAGGATACCTCCTGCCCCAGCGCTGCATCGAGCGAACGATCGCCGCACAAACCGCCGCTTCGTCCGCCTCTTCTCCCACTTCCAACAAGGCGTCCGCCACAGCGATCGTCATCACCGTATCATCCGTAAAGCGCGAGCCTTGACTGAACAGAGGAAAATCCTTCGTCTTGCCGCCGCGGTCGAATTCATACGGTGAACCGATCATATCGCCTAAGATTGCACCATACATGCGAATCGCTCCTTTCCTTGCCCCTTGATCTTATCATTTTCTACTAGAATACTAGAAACTCATCAACCTCTGCGTCGACGCCCATTTCATTTTCAACGTCCATTAAAAAATCGAACGACGGTCACTTCGCTTCATCCCTTTAGCAAATTCGGGATTTCCTCCGCATATCTCCCATAGTCAGCAAACAGAGCCTTTGCAAAAGTCCGCAAATATGTCTGGTCGAATTCGTTTTCAAATGTCAGCTCATGCGCATGACCTATCCCCATCTTGTTGTGAAGGTTGCCTTTCACATGGATAATACACCCTGTTGATTCTCTCCTACGCTTTTTCCACAAGCTGCCGCACAAAGTCCGTCGCAGGACTCTTCTCGATTTCCTCGGGAGCGGCGAACTGCTCGATGCAGCCATCTTTCAATATGAGGACGCGCGTGCCGAGGCGCAGGGCTTCTTCGACATCGTGCGTGACGAAGACGATCGTGAGACCGCCGCGTGCGTGAATGGCGCGGATTTCGTCCTGCAGCTGGCGGCGCAGCAGGGCGTCGACCGCGCCGAACGGCTCATCCATCAGCAGAAGCTCGGGCGACGCCGCCAAGGCGCGCGCGATGCCGACGCGCTGCTGCTGCCCGCCAGAAAGCCCAGCGGGATAGCGTTCGCCAAGCTCTGCGGCGAGTCCGACGATCGCCATCCACTTCGCCACGGCCTTCTTCGTGCGCTCCTTGTCGCTCTTGTTCCAAAGGTTCGGCACATAGGCGATGTTTTCCTCGACCGTCAGATGCGGGAAGAGCACGCTGCCCTGAATCGCATAGCCGATCTTGCGGCGCAGCTGCACGAGATCCGCCGTTTTGAGGCTTTCGCCGAGCACCGTGATCTCTCCCGAAGTCGGCTCGACGAGTCCGTTGATCATCTTGAGGAACGTCGTCTTGCCGCCGCCCGATGCACCGAGCACCGTGATGAACTCGCCCGCCTCAATGGAAAGGCTCAAGTCGCGGACGGCCTCCGCCCCTCCATACGATTTGCTTACATCGCGAAACGTGATGACCGCGCTCATCGGAGCACCCCCTTTTCTTCCAAGAAGCGACGTGCAACGATGCGCGGCTCCTCGCCGCCCGACTCGACCGCGTCGTTCATCTCTGCCATCTCCGCTTCCGAAATCAGTCCGTCGAAATGCGCGAGCAAGGCGCGAAGCTCGGGATGTGCCGAGAGCGCCTCTTCGCGCACGACCATCCCGCATTCGTAGGACGTAAAAAATTTCTTGTCATCTTCAAGCACGATTCCATTGACCTTGGAAAGCCGTCCGTCTGTCGTGAAGACGATCATCGAATCGAGCTTGCCTTCATCAAGCGCCTGATACTTGAGACCGATGTCGATATCGACGGTCGAAGCGAAGTTCATGCCGTAAGCGCGGCACATTGCAGGGAAGCCGTCCTCGCGCTCGAAGAAATCGTACTCGGCGCCAAAATTCATCTTGTCTGCGACGCGTGCGAGGTCGGAATACGTCCTGAGCTGATACCGCTCGGCGAGATCACGCCGCACGGCGATGCCGAAGGTATCGTTGAAGCCCGTCATGCCGAGCCACTCCATGTGATACCGATTGCGATACTCTTCCTGCAATTCGGCGAAGCGCGATTCGTCGTAGGCGTCCGTGCGTTTCAAAACCTGCAGCCAGCCCGTTCCCGTATACTCGGGATAGATGTCGAAATCGCCATGCTCCATCGCCGGCATGATGTTCGACGTGCCGCCGCCGACGCCCGGCGTCAGGGCGACCTTGAGCCGCCCGTCCTGCTCAATGACGAGTTTGAGCATCTCGCCGAGGATCAACTGCTCCGTCATCGGCTTCGTCGCAATGCGGATGACAGCCACCTTCGTGCTCTGAAAGAACGCATAAGCGCCGCCTGCTGCGACGAGCGCGAGAGAAATCGCCACAAGACGCCGCCACGAACGTCTCCTCCGCCCCCTCGTATCGCTTCGGCGGAGAAAGACACGCTTTTCGAGGCGAGCGAGAACGGTATCAGCCAGGAGCGCCAAACAGGCGATGAGGAGCGAGCCGTCGAAGGCGAGCGCTGCATTATTCGTCGTGATGCCGCGGTAGATGGCGATGCCGAGGCCGCCCGCACCGATGAAGGACGCGATGCCCGCGAGCGCGATCGTCATCGTCGTCATGTTGCGGATGCCTGCGAGAATGACGGGCATGGCGAGCGGCAAGGCGATGCGCCTGAGCACCTGGAAGCGCGTCGACCCCATGCCGACCGCCGCTTCGATGAGGAGTGGATCGACATTTTTCAAGCCCGTATGTGTATTCTTCACCATCGGCAAGAGCGCATAGAGCGTCAAGGCGATGATCGCCGTCGTGTTGCCAATGCCCGAAAAAGGCAGAAGAAAGCCGAACATCGCGATCGACGGGATCGTGTAGAGAAAATTGACGACGAGAAGCGTCGGCTGCGCCATGCGGTCAACCTCGGCGATCAAAATGCCCATCGCGCCGCCAAGCACGATGGCGAGGACGATCGCCACCAGCGATATGGCAATGTGCTCCAGCGTAAGCTGCAGAAAAAAATCGCTGCGCTCATGGAAAAGTCGTATCATCTCTGAAAACATGGGGATTCCTCCTCAGTCAATGCGCCTCGCTGCCCAGCCTTTCGATTGCTTCCACAGGACAGCTTTCAAAACAAAGTCCGCAGTGCAGGCAGTGTGCGGCCGCAATCTTGTACGGCTCGCCTTCCGCGATGCACTGCTGCGGACAGACCGCCGCGCAGGTGCCGCAGCCGATGCAGTTCTCAGTGATGCGAAAGCCCTTTTCCTCGCGCTCTGCACGGCCGAAGGAACTGCTCTCACGACAGATTGGACTCTTGCCGAGGTCGAAAAATTCGAGTCTGCCCTCCGCGATGACGAAGGCTTCGAGGATGTAACGTGCCTCGCCTGGATAGACGCCCTCCATCGAGGGATTCTCATGAAAGATACGGTCAATCATCGCCTTCTGTTCGCTGTCCGCAAGCCTTTCGGCGCGTCCCATAAGACGTACCGTCTGCCACTCCTTGTTGAGTCCCGTAACAGCGACGGCGGGATTCGCCATAAGTTCGGCATAGAAATCCTTGCCGCGCGCCGTGCAGAAGTAAAGCCGCCCCTCTTCCACTAACATCACGTCGATGATGCGCACGGTGGGCGCTCCCGTGCAATCGATCGTCGCAAAGGCGCAGTCACGGATATTGCGCAGGATTTCCAGATACTCTTGAACACCCATCATGCTATCGCTTCCTTTCATTCATACATTCATTGTAGCATAAAACTGGGTGAGATTCTCGATGGTTTCATTCAGCAATCTTTATTCAACTTTAAAAATTGAGTCCACAATCATCATGTGTTATACTTATACATGGTGCTACTTAAACGGTAGGCGGTCGATTCTTAGCCCCTGAGAGGGGGCGTTGCCCATGACGATTAACGATTTAATCGCGTTGCTCTTGGTAACGCTTTTTATCCTCGTCGTTCTGAAGGCATAAGAAACCCCGCCTCCGGCAACCAATCGTAGGCGGGGTTTCTTAAACCAAACTTATCATTGGGGCTGACCGTTTACCGGTAGCACCTTTTCTATGCTCATTATACGACACAATGCGTCATTCGTCAAATAACATCCATGCGCCTTGCTTATCCCTCGCTGCCCCAAAGCACCTTGCCGACGCTGCCGCGCTCGATGAGTTGGGCGGGGAAATCGCTGACAGATTCGACGACTTCTCCCGCAAGTATCTTCAACAGCATCTTCGACGCGCGGCGGCCGAGCGCTTCGTAGTCGAAAGCGACGGTCGTCAGCGGCGGATACGTCACAGCGCCCAGTTCGTACCCGCCGAAGCCCACGACGGAGACTTCTCCGGGCACGGCGACGCCGTTCTCATGCAGCGCACGCATGATGCCGACAGCCAGTCCGTCCGTCGCGCAGATGACGGCGCTGGGGCGATAGGCTAGGATCTCCTCGCTCTTCTTGTAGGAGTCTTCAAAGCCAAAGTCCGTCTCCACGAAGTTCACGCTCGCGTTGCGGTTGCCGCGCGAGAAGACCTCGACGAAGCCGTCCTTGCGTGCGACGCCGACGGCCTTGTCCTTCTCCGTGACGCCCACGAAGACGACGCGCTCATGCCCCATGCGACGGATGTAGTCACCGAGCAGACGACCCGCACCGAAATCGTCGGCCTTGATATAGTGCACCTTCTCATGCTGCTGTCCGATGAAGAGCACGGGAATCTCCTGCTCTTTCAGTTCCTTGACAAGCGCGATATGCTCGTCCGTGATGCCAAGAGAAGATACGAGGATGCCGTCGACGCCGAACTGCGCGAGATGTTCAATATTCTTGATTTCACGCGGCATTTCCAGAAACGAGGATTCGAACAATGTCCGGCAGCCGACCTCGTCGAACGCCTTCGCAATTCCCGTGAGCAGCTTGCCGCCCGTCGGCGAATCGACGCGCGGCATGACGATGCCGATCACGCCGCTCTTCTTCGCCTTCAGCCGACGCGCGAAGGCGTTCGAGGAAAATCCCGTCGCCGCGATCGCCTTCTGGATGCGCTCCGCCTTCTCCTCGCTCACATAACCATGGTTTAAATAGCGCGAAACCGTGCTTTTCGACACCTCGGCAATCGCTGCGATATCCTGGATCGTCACCTTGCGTTCCATGTAAATCCCTCCAATTCCCACAAACTTCCCTCTATGCGTTCGAGCTTCCTATCCGCCGAGATCACGAGCTTCGGCTTTTCCTTCTTCGTCGGAAAGACGAAGAAGGAAGCAGCTTCCTCGCCGTCTTGGAAGAAGACTTCGACGGCGGTCTTGTCCTGATAGATGTGCAGTTTCAGCGAATCGCGCACAGCGAGCCGGAAGCGGCGCACGCCGCGCCCGCCGAGCCGCATTCCCGTGCGGTCGAGCGTCATGACGGCGGTCGGCCGCATATAGGAAAGCCGCATATATTCGCCCGCCTCCCTATAAACGAGATCGACATGCACCTCCTGCGCATCGCCGAAGACAATTTCCAGTTCGATTTCCGACTTCTCCGCGAGATCCTGCCCCAACTCTTCTATCCGGCAAGCGCCGAACTTCTGCGCCGCGCCCTTGCGAAGAGCCTTCATCTCTTCAAGCGGCGCAAAAAAGAGCCTGCCGTCCGAAAGGCGCACCTCGCGCGGCATCGTCAGCGAGAAGAGCCAGCCCTCTTCGCGCGTCGGGTACTCTTCCTCGCGCTCGGGCATTCCCATCCAGCCGAAGAGAATCGCACGCCCCTCGTGCACGAATGCCTGCGGCGCATAGAAGTCAAATCCCCGATCAAGCTCATGAAAAGCGCCGTGCTGCAGCTTCAGTGAATCGACGTCGAGCTTCCCTGCGACGTAGCCCGACTGGTAGAGGTTCTGCCAGCGATAGTCCTCGGCGCCAAGCCCCTGCGGCGAGAAGAGCAGCACGTCGCCTTCCGCGAGCTGCAGGAGCGTCGGGCACTCCCACATGTAGCCGAAGTCCGATAGCTCCGTCTTGATCTCGCCCGCAAGCTGCCACGCGCCCTCCTTTTTTTCGTAGAGCACGGCGCGTCCCTTCTCTTCTGTCGTCTGAGCGCCGAGCACGAGGAACTCGCGCCCGTCCTTTACGAAGCGGCTCGGATCGCGAAAATGCGCCGTATAGCCTTTCGGCTCGTGCTCGATGATGATTTCATTCTTCTGCGCGATCCCCTTTTCCGGCTGCCACGTGGCGAGTCTCTGCGCAGGCGTGCGCGCGCCGTCCTCCTTGCGGTTGCACGTGTAGACGAGGCGCAGGGCATCGTCCTCGACGAAGCCCGCGCCCGAGTAGCAGCCGTCCTTGTCATGCACATCGCTCGGCCAGAGCGCAAGCTCGGGCAGGCGATAATGCACGAAATCCTCGGTTTCCACATGCCCCCAGCACTTGTGCTTGTGCTCGACGCCCAAGGGATTCCACTGAAAGAAGATGTGGTACTTTCCCGCGTACCACGAAAGCCCGTTGGGATCGTTGACGAGGCCGAACGGCATTTCGAGATGGAAGTCGTTGTGCCAGCGATGCTGCAAGGGAAATCCCTCGCGCACCTTCGCGTCGATCGCTTCCTTGTCAAACGCCTTGTCGAACGCTTCGTTTGCCATGATCTCACTCCTTCGGATCGAAGAGCGTGTACGTCAGGCCAAAAGCGATGCCAAAGCCGATGACATTGACGATCAGGTATTCGAGGAGATGATCCATGTAGAGCAGCGTGCCCGGCAGAACCGTCACGCCCATGCCCGTGCCCGCGAGGTGCATGATGCCCGACGCCGCTCCCGCGCAGGCGCCGCCCGCGAGCGCGTAAAGGAACGGCTTCATGAAGCGCAGGTTGATGCCGAAGATCGCCGGCTCCGTGATGCCGAGGAACGCCGGAATCGCCGACGAGATGTAGAGGGCGCGCTTCTTCCTGTTCTTCGTGCGCGCCGCGACAGCGACGGCAGCGCCGCCCTGCGCGATGATCGCGCCCGTGATGATCGCGTTGAAGGCGTCGCGCCCCGTCGAGGCGAGAAGCTGAATCTCAAGCGCGTTGAATACATGGTGGATGCCGCTGACGACGATGACCTGATGCAGGCCGCCGACGATGAAGCCGCCGATGCCGAACGGCAGTTCAAGGAACGCACGCACCGCACCGAACACGGCAAGTTCCAGCGTGTGCATGATGGGGCCGACGATGAGGAGGCCGACGATCATGCACGAAAAGAGCGTGAGGAACGGCGTGAAGATGAGGTCGACGACATCGGGGATGAACTTCTTGAGTCCCGCTTCAACCTTTGCGGCAAGGATGCCGAGGACGAGCGCCGGCAAGACCGATCCTTGGTAACCGACGACGGGAATCGAAAGCCCCAAGAGATTCATGTAGATGGGCTGCGCTTCCCCGCTCGCGATCGCGTAGGCATTCGGCAGCTGCGGCGCAACGAGCATGAGTCCGAGGACGATGCCAATGACAGGCGTGCCGCCGAACTTCTTCATCGTTGACCAGCAGACGAGCGCCGGCAGGAAGGCGAACGCCGTATCCGTCAGGATCTGGCTCATGCGCACGAGATTGTCGCTCATCTCGACGCCGAGGTTCTGCAGCATGCCGCGCAAACCCATGAAAAGACCGGTAGCGACGAGCACGGGAATGATCGGCACGAAGACGTCACCGAACGTGCGCGAGATTTTCTGCGCCGTCGTCATCTGCTCGTATGCAGCTTCCTTGTTGGAGCCGCCCGCGAGCGCGGGATTCATGCCGACGAGCACGTCGTAGACCTTGTTGACGAAGCCCGTGCCGAGGATGATCTGGTACTGCGCCGCCGCGAAGAACTGCCCCTTGACGCCGTCGATGTTCTCGACCGCCTTGTCCTCGATCTTATCCTTGTCGTTCAAGATCAGCCGCAGGCGCGTCGCGCAATGCTCAGCGGAGCGGATGTTCGCCATGCCGCCGATGTGGTCGAGAATCTCTCGCGCCACGCGCTCCTCAGCAGGCATCGAGGCATAGGCGGGATTCGGCCCTGCCGGCGCTGCAGCCGCCGCAGGTGTTCCCGCCGCCGCAGGCGCTGCCGCCTCGCTTGCCTCTTCCTCGCCTTCGCCCGGCGAGGAGACCTTCTGCGCGCCCAAAGAGAGCGTAATCGTGCCGTAGTCCGCCGCATTCGTCACAACGACGGGCGTCGTCGTATCGTAACCGGCCGCGCGGATCGCCGCCTCGTCAAACTCGATGAGGAGATCTCCCTTCTTGATCTCGGCCCCCTGCTCCACATGCGCCGTAAAGTGCTTGCCCTCAAGGTTCACCGTGTCGAGTCCGACGTGAATGAGCAGGTCGACGCCCGCCGTCGAATGAAGGCCGATCGCGTGCTTCGTCGGAAAGAGCACCGTGACCTCGCCGTCGAACGGCGCGCGAACCTTGCCCTGCGGATTCTTGACCGCAGCACCGCGCCCCATGAGCTCGCCGGCGAACGCAGGATCGTTGACCTCCTTGAGGGCGATGAGCTCGCCCTCCAAGGGGCTTTCCAACAATAATTCCGCCATTCCCATTCCCCTTTCTATGAAATCGGTTTCATAATTCCACTTTTATCTTACCCCGCGCAAGAATCATTGTCAATAGATTAGAAGGAATGCGCAGCAAAAAGAATTTTTTCGCCCCCATTGACATGTAATCCAGTATGTTATATTATCTTTATTATATACTAAACATGTATGAATAATACCTTCTGCAAAAAAGGAGCGCCGCCATGAAGAAGACGATTGACAGCCACGAGCACACGCACAGCCACGACCATAGCCACGACCACGAACATGTACACACGCATGATCACGACCACACGCACCCTGCCTGGCAGCCGCACACGCACGACGCGGCGCACCCGCACACGCACGGCGGCGTCAACGACTACATGCAGGCGGTTTCCGCCTACCGCAAGACGTTCGCCTCGAAGCAGGATGTGCTCGACAAGACGCCCGATCCCGCCGTGCGCGAGATGCTGCTGCACATGGAACAGATCGGCTGCGATACGGCGTTCGACCGCTTCGATCAGCAGAAGCCGCAGTGTTCTTTCGGCCTCGCCGGCGTCTGCTGCAAAAACTGCAACATGGGGCCGTGCAAGATCACGGCGAAGAGCCCGCGCGGCGTCTGCGGCGCCGATGCCGATCTCATCGTCTCGCGCAACCTCCTTCGGAGCGCTGCGGGCGGCGTCGCCCAGCACGGCGCACACGCGCGCGAAGTGCTGCTGTCGCTGAAGTTCGCCGCCGAAGGCAAACTCAAACTGCCGCTCCTCGGAGCAAAGCGCATCCGCGAGGTCTGCCGTGCCTTCGGCATCAATACGCGCGGTCAGAGCACGCGCCGCCTCGCGAGCCGTCTTGCCGACGTGCTGCTCGCCGATCTCTCGCGCGCCCTGCCCGAAGAGTATCGCTCCATCGCTGCACTCGCCCCCGCTGAACGAAAAGAAGTCTGGCAGAAGCTCGACATCCTGCCGATCAGCGCCTACAACGAGGTCTTCGACGCCTTCCACCGCACGGGCTGCGGCACGGACGGCGATTGGCAGAGCGTCATGAAGCAATTCCTGCGCTGCGGCCTCGCCTTCTGCTACACGGGCGTCGTCGCCGCCAACATCGCGACCGACGCGCTCTTCGGCGTCGGTCATCGCGCGACCTCGAAGGTCAACGTCGGAGCACTCAAGAAAGGCTGGGTCAACATCGCCGTGCACGGCCATCTGCCGACGCTCGTCAGCGAAATCGTGCGCATCGGCCGCACGCAGGAATTCATCGACCTCGCGAAGAAACACGGCGCAGAGGGCATCCAGTTCTACGGCATCTGCTGTTCGTGCCTCGCCGCCATGTACCGCTACGAAGGCGTCATCCCGCTCTCGAACGCTGTCGGCGCAGAACTCGTGCTCGGCACGGGTGCGCTCGACCTCTGGGTCGCCGACGTGCAGGACGTCTTCCCCTCCATCATGGACGTGGCGCGCTGCTTCAAGACGACCGTCGTCACGACGAGCGATGCGGCGCGTCTGCCCGGCGCGGAGCACTATGCCTACGACCACCATCACTCAAACGTCGCCGACACGGAGAAAATCGCACGCAAGATCGTCACGCGCGCCATCGAGAGCTTCGCCGCGCGGCGCGATGTGCCCGTATTCATCCCCGCCTACGAGGTCACGGCAGAAATCGGTTTCAGCGCCGAATCCGTCAGCGAGCGTTACAAGGGATTCGGCGCGATTGCGGAAGCGCTGAAGAGCGGCAAGATCCGCGGCATCGTCAACATGGTCGGCTGCAACAACCCGCGCGTCGTCTACGAGCGCGCCATCATCGACATCGCTGAGGAGCTAATAAAGAACGACGTCCTCATCTTCACCAACGGCTGCGCTTCGTTCCCGCTCTTGAAGCTCGGCTACTGCAGCCTCTCGGCGCTCGCCAAGACGGGCAGGAATCTGCGCGAATTCCTCGGTGAAGACCAGCCGCCCGTATGGCACATGGGCGAGTGCGTCGACAACACGCGCGCCTCGACGATCCTCGGCGGCATGGCAGCAGCGGCAGGAGAGGACATCAAGGACATGCCGTTCGCGTTTGCGAGTCCCGAGTGGGCGAACGAGAAGGGGCTTGACGCCTCGCTCGCCTTCCGCCTCTTCGGCATCAACTCCTACCACTGCGTCGAACCGCCCGTACAGGGCTCGACGAACGTCGAGAACTTCCTCAAGAAGGACACGCAGGAAACGCTCGGCGCCGTCATGACGGTCATCACCGATCCCAAGGCGCTCGCAAAGAAAATGCTCGAAGACATCGACGAAGCGCGTCGGGCGCTCGGCTGGAAAGCGTGCGCACCGCTGCAGCTTTCCGCCTCAGAAGCGAGCGGCGAGACGGATTCCATACCGGCAGCGAAGGCGGCAAACGCATGAAACAAGCAGCAAGAAAGCGCATCCTCCTCGCTTCGCTCCTCGCCGTCGTCGGCGCACTCGCCGCCTTCGGCAGCTACCGAAGCGAAGCCGAGCCGCGAGACGTGCGCACCGTGCGCCTCGCCTACCTGCCGACCACCCATGCCCTGCCGCTCTTTGCCCAAAAGGAAATGGAATCGCCCGACGGTCCCGTCCGGATCGAGCTGATCAAGTACGGCTCATGGCCCGAGCTTATGGACGCGCTCAACACGGGACGCGTCGACGGCGCATCGGTGCTCATCGAGCTTGCCGTCAAAGCGCGCGAACAGGGCATCGATCTCAAGGCGGCGACTCTCGGGCATAAGGACGGCAACATCGTCGTCACCCTGCCCGAGATCGAACGCGTCGAAGACCTCAAGGGCAAAGTCTTCGCCATCCCGCACAAGCAATCGACGCACAAGCTGCTCCTCGACGAGCTTCTTGCCGCCCATGGCATGACGGAACGCGATCTGAAAGTCGTCGAGATGACGCCGCCCGAAATGCCCGCCGCACTCGCGCAGAAACAAATCGCCGGCTACTGCGTTGCCGAGCCTTTCGGCTCGCAGGCCATCGCTCTCGGCGTGGGAAAACTCTTCGCGCGTGATGACGAACTCTGGAACGAAAGCCCGTGCTGCGCCCTCGTTTTCAACGGCAGCTTCGTGCGCGAAAACGAGGAGCTTGCACGCGCGACGGTCAAGGCATACATGGAGGCGAGCGAGCATCTGAGCGAACATCCCGAAAGCCGGACAGAGATCGCCGGCCATTTTCTCAAGACGAAGCCCGCCGTACTGGAAAAATCCTTCGACTGGATCTCCTACGACGATCTCGCCATCAGCGAAGAAACCTACAATGCATTGACCGCACGCATGAAAGCGGCGGGGCTGCTGCAGAAAGCGCCGCCCTACGAAGACTTCGTCGACCGAAGCCTTCTCCCCTGAAAGGTTTGTGATTTATGAAAAACGTCCGGCATCTTATCGGCGCGGCCGCCGTCACTCTCCTCTTTTGGCAGGCGATCTGTGCGTTCAGCGGCTGGCACGAGGCGCTTTTCCCCTCACCTCTCGCCGCCTTCCTGGGATTTGTCGAGCTCATCAAGGACGGTGTGATCTTCGAGGACGTCGCGGCGAGCCTCGTGCGCTTCGCCGTCGGCTACCTCGCCTCCGTCCTCCTCGCGCTCGCTGCAGGTCTCATTCTCGGCTGGTATTCCAAGGTATGGGCGTACCTCAACCCCATCGCGCAGGTGCTTCGCCCCGTCTCACCCGTCGCCTGGCTGCCCTTCATCGTGCTCTTCTTCGGCATCGGCGAAGCGCCTGCCATCGTCATCATCTTCCTCGCAGCGTTCTTCCCCGTGCTGCTCGCGACCGTCGCCGCCGTGCAGAAGCTCGACCCCGTCTATCTGAAGGTCGCGCAAAACTTCGGCATCAAAGAGCCTGCCGTCTTCACGAAGATCATCCTGCCCGCCATCTTCCCGCAGATTGCCACGGGGCTTCACCTCGCCCTCGGCACGGCCTGGGTCTTCCTCGTCGCGGGCGAGATGGTCGGCGCTCAGTCGGGGCTGGGCTTCCTCATCATCGATGCGCGAAACAACCTCAGAGCCGACCTTCTGATGGCAGCAATCCTCACGATCGGCCTTCTCGGACTTCTCTTGGACAGCGCCATGAGCCTTGCCGAGAGGCAGCTTTACCGCGCCTGGGGCATACGAGGAGGGAAATCATGAGCTACATCGAAATACGAGACGTCTGCCGCCACTATGAACAGAAGGGCACACGCTTCACGGCGCTCTCCCACGTCGACCTAGCCATCGAGCGCGGCGAATTCATCTGCCTCCTCGGCCCCTCGGGCTGCGGCAAGAGCACGCTCCTCGCGGCGCTCGCGGGCTTCGACCGCGTATCGAGCGGCAGCGTGCGCATCGCAGGCGAAGAGGTCACCTCGCCCAGCATCAAGAACGTCACGATCTTCCAGAACTACGGCCTCCTGCCGTGGCGCACGGTAGAAAAGAACGTCGAACTGGGGCTCGAAAGCCTCGGCACAGCGCCCGAAGAGCGCGCAAAGATTGCGCGCCGCTACCTCGCCCTCGTCGGCTTGGAGCGCTTCGCCTCGCACCATCCCGCGGAACTCTCGGGCGGCATGCAGCAGCGCGTCGCCATCGCGCGCGCCCTCGCCGTCGATCCCGACATCATCTTCATGGATGAACCATTCGCCGCCCTCGACGCCATCACGCGCATGAGCCTGCAGGACGAGATCTCCGCCATCTGCCGCAAGCAGGGCAAGACCATCATCTTCGTCACGCACGACATCGACGAAGCCGTCGTGCTCGCTGACCGCGTCGTCGTCATGACGCCGAATCCCGGCAAGGTCAAGAGCATCATCGAAGTCGACCTCCACGGCAAACGCGACCGCACGAGTTCCGACTTTCTCCACATCCGTGACCGCATCTTCCGCGAATTCTCCCTGAAGCCCGCCGACAAGACGGAATACTACATATAAAAAGGAAGAGGCGTCCTCTGCACGCAGAGGACGCCTCTTCTCTTTCCCATATCCTTATTCGCTTTTCGCAGCCTCTTTCCAGTTGAGGTTGTCGAGCCATTCCTTGACCAGCGGCTTCACGAGCCTCGGCGTATCGTGGACAAACTTCCCTTCAAGACCGAGACCGTCGAGAACCTTCGCGCCCTTCGCATGGAGCGGGATGTTCTTCTCATTTCCAGTCATAGCATCCGTCAGGGACGTCGAAAACGGAATGATCGTCTTGCCCTCGAAATCATTCGTTTCGAGGAACGTATAGACCGCCATCGGCATATCGCTGCACCAGTTCGGGTAGCCGAGGAAGATGATGTCGTAGTCGGCGAGATTCACCTTCTCCGCAAGCTCCGGCCGCGCGTTCTCCTTCTGCTCACGGCGTGCGACTTCAAGCACCTCCTTGAGCTTCTCCGGATACGCCTCCTTCGTCTTGATCTCAAAAAGATCGCCGCCCACTTCGTCGGCGATGATCTCCGCCAGTGCCGCCGTATTGCCCTTCTCGGTGCGGCCGACGGCATAATTCTCACCCGCGCGAGAGAAATACGCGACAAGCACCTTAGGGCCGCCAAAACCGAAACCGGCAAAGGAACCTTGCAGACTGTACGCCGCAGCAGCCAGGACAGTCAGCAAGACAGCGCCGATCAGCATTGCTTTTCTCAAATTCATGATGGCCTCCTCTCTCTTTCCTCCTCCATTATAAACGATATAAGGGCACAAGAAAAGAGGCGACATGCCTATGCCGCCTCCATTTTGAGGAATATTCTCCCCATCTTGCTTTTCATCACACCTACAGCCTGCGTCAGCACTCGCCACAAACGAGCATCTGCCGCATCCAAGGGAGAAGTTCCTGCTCACCCGCTTGAATATAGGCATTCCATGCCTCTGTATAGCGTGGGAAGTGCATCGTGCTGTGCTCTGCACATTCAATGAGACTCAAAACCTCTTCCTCGCCAACATCCCCCTCGTAGCGCTTCACCCAGGCGATGAGGAAAAACTCCAAGAGTTTCCAACGCGCAACGAGAAGCCGCCAGTCGACAAGAAGCGATCCCTCGTATTTACACGGAAACGCCATGAGGAAAATTTCATTGACAAGGTAGTTCTCTAAAACATGGCCATGTGCAGGCAAGAATTTCTCACGATAAAGCGCCCGATATTCTGCATAAAGCGCCTCCAGTCGTGCGAGGCTGTTCTCTCCCTGCAGTTCGTAGACCTCTGCCACTTGATTGAAAGAGGCTTCCGCCATACCTGCGCGTCGACCCCAAAAGAGCGCATCCCAGTCTCGTCTCTTGACCTCATCCATCCAGCCGAAGAGCCAACGCATGTACGCCGCACTGTCAAACGGCACATACGTCAAAAGCTCGGCGGCAGAGGGCGTCAGATAAAACTCGGCGATGCCCGACAACTCGCGCTCCTCCGTCCCCGCGCCGAGCGACTCGTCCACACGGTCAATGAAGAAACCCAAGAGAGCCAAGCGTTCGTCCAGCGCATAGCGGCGCTGCTGCAAGAGAGCAAGCGCCGTCTCCTGCACGATGCGAAAAGCGTCCGCGTCCATCTTCGGCTGCACCGCCCAGCAAGCATCGCGTAAAAGCGGCGCCTGCACGCGCTCCAGGCGCATAGGATTCTTGCCGAGCAAAAGAAGTTTCCTCGCGATTGGGCAGGTAAGCGTCAAAGAGCCTGACGCCATATTGCCAAGCAAATATGCCACTCGCGGATAAAGCGCACAGGTCGACGACAGATATTCCTCCCCCAGATTTTTTTGCAGGAAACAAAGCCCATCGTCCTCAAGCAGTGCGCAGGCTTTTCCCTCTTCAGCGCGTAGTTTCATGACATATTTGCCATTTTCGCTTCGTTCGACAGCAGAGAGAACACGCCGCCGAATTTTGGTGTTCGGGATTTTCTGATAGAGCGAATAATGCTCTTCATCTACAGGAACACTCCAGCCATGACAGCACTTCGAGCCGCAAATGCTGCCGTCGCACCGAAACTCTGTCACACAGGCAGGACGCAGGGTATCGAAGCAAATCTGCTCCTCAGATGGCATGGAAGTTCACGAGGCGTGCGCCGAAGATGCCGTCGACGGCGGTGATCTTCTGCAGCAGATCTTCGGGGATGTCGTGATCGACGGTCAGCACCATGACGTTCGTGCCTTCCTTGTCCGTGCGGCCAACCTGCATGCTCGAAATGTTGACACCGCGCTCGCCCATCATCGTGCCGACCGTGCCGATGACGCCGGGACGGTTGATGTGCGGGCAGATGAGGATGCGATCGTGCGGATCGACGTCGACGCGATAGCCGTTGATCGAAACGATGCGGCCTTCCGTGCCGAAGAGCGTGCCCTTGACAACCGTTTCTCCCTTCGCCGTCTTGACGCAGACGGCGATGAGGTTCTGGAAGTCTTGCGACTCCTTGTGCTTTACCTCGCGCACCTTGATGCTGCGCTCCTTGGCAAGGCTCGGTGCGTTGACGTAATTGACGTTGAACTCTAGGACGGGGTTCAGCATGCCCTTGATGACGCCCGTCGTGAGCATCTGCGTGTTGACCTCCGTGATGTCGCCACTGTACTCGACGGCAAGCTCCGTGATCGCGCCGTCAGCCAGCGAGCATACCGTACAGCCAAGGCGCTCGGCGAGGTCGAGATAGGGGCGGATGACGTGCATGACGTCTGCCGACACGGGCGCCATGTTGACCGCTGTCAAGACAGGCTCGCCTGAAAGCGCCGCACGGATTCCCTCCGCCACGTCGAGGGCGACGCCGATCTGCGCCTCGACCGTCGATGCGCCAAGATGCGGCGTGAGGATGATGCCCGGCACGCCGACGAGCGGGTTGCCCTCTTCCAAAGGCTCGCTCGTGAAGACGTCGATCGCCGCGCCCGCGACATGCCCAGCCTTCACGGCGTCGGCGAGATCCTGCTCGTTGATGATGCCGCCGCGCGCGCAGTTGACGAGGCGCACGCCCTTCTTCATGCGTGCGATCGCCTTCTTGTCGAGCATGTCCTTCGTATCGGGATTGAGCGGCATGTGCACCGTGATGAAATCCGACTTCTCGATCACTTCATCGAGCGTGCCGACCGCGACGCCCATCGCCTTGGCACGCTCCTCGTTGATGTACGGATCGTAGCCGATGACGTTCATATCGAAGGAGAGCGCACGCTTGGCGACGCCCGAGCCGATGCGCCCCATGCCGATGACGCCGAGCGTCTTGCCGCGCAGCTCGACGCCGACATACTTCTTGCGGTTCCACTCGCCCTTCTGCATCGTCTCGTTGGCGATGGGGATGTTACGGCTCATCGCGAGCATCATCGCCATCGTGTGCTCCGTCGCCGCGATCGTATTGCCGCCCGGCGAATTGATGACGATGATGCCGCGCGCCGTCGCCGCCGCCACGTCGATATTGTCGACGCCGACGCCGGCGCGGCCGATGATCTTGAGCTTCGCCGCCTTGTCGATGACGTCCTTCGTCACTTTCGACGCCGAGCGCACGATAACAGCCTCGAAATCGCTGATGATGTCCAGAAGCTCCTCATGCGAAAGCTTCGGCTTCTCGACAACCTCAAACTTCGGGGAAAGGATGTCAATCGCCTTCTGAGATACGCCGTCTGCTACGAGAATTTTCATATCCATCGCTCCTCTACGACTAGATGTTCACTCCACGGGTAAACTACACGAACAAACGTCCACTCTGTGGACATTGTGCGCCGCCCTTAATGAAAGTTATCCAATCAGTCTGCGCCTTCGGCTTGACTTCTTGGACTTTCATAGTAAACTACACGCACAAACGTCCACTTTGTGGACATTGTGCGCCGCTCTTAATGAAAGTTATCCAATCAGTCTGCGCCTTCGGCTTGACTTCTTGGACTTTCATAGTAATATCATATCATTTTTCCAGCAACTTATCCAGTGGACAATCGTATGGCAAGCATACTTACCGAGAAAACAAAGATTCACTTGACGAAAACACGAAAAAGGGGGTAGAATTGAGTGTATATTTGTATAGGAGTCACTTTTTCACTCTGTCAGGAGGTCTTTCTGTGGAAGCGAATCGCATTTACAATTTCAATCCCGGCCCTGCCACTCTGCCGCTTGAGGTGCTCAAGGAAGCGCAGGCGGAGTTCCTCAATTTCCGCAACTCTGGCATGTCGATCCTCGAGATCTCACACCGCGCCAAGGCGTACGACGAGGTGCACAACCAGGCGAAGGCGGACATCCTCTCGCTCATGGGACTCGGCGACGACTACGACGTGCTCTTCGTGCAGGGCGGCGCGAGCCTCGCTTTCGCCATGGTCGCGATGAACTATGCGACGAAGGAGAAAAAGGGCAGCTATGTGCTGTCGGGCAGCTTCGCAACGAAAGCTTACGACGAGGCCGCGCTCCTCGGTGTCGGCGAGATTGCGGCTTCCTCGAAAGACGGCGGCTTTCGCCATGTGCCGACGCAGGCGGAGATCAAACTCGATCCGAATGCAGCGTATCTTCATCTGTGTTACAACAACACGATCTACGGCACGGAGTATCACTACATTCCCGAGACGGGCGAAGTTCCGCTCTTTGCCGACATGTCGTCCGACATGCTCTCACGTCCCCTCGACTTCAAGAAATTCAGCTTCATCTATGCAGGCGTGCAGAAGAACCTCGGCCCCGCCGGAACCTGCCTCGTCGTCGCAAAGAAGTCGCTGCTCGAAAAGAGCCCTGAGACGCTTCCCACAATGCTTCGCTACTCGACGCACTACAAGAAGAACTCCCTCTACAACACGCCGCCCGCTTTCGGCATCTACATGGTCGGCAAGGTCGCCGCATGGATCAAGGCGCAGGGCGGCCTCGCCGAAATGGCGAAGCGCAACGAGAAGAAGGCGGCGCTGCTCTACGATGCGATCGACAGCTCCGACGGCTTCTACAAGGGACATGCGGACAAGGACAGCCGCTCTTTCATGAACGTCACCTTCCGCCTGCCGAGCGAGGAGCTTGAGAAGAAGTTCGTCGCCGAAGCCGCAGAATACGGACTCGGCGGCGTCAAAGGACACCGCTCCGTCGGCGGCATGAGAGCGTCGATCTACAACGCGATGCCCTACGAAGGCGTAGCCGCTCTCGTCGACTTCATGCAGAAATTCCGCAAGGAAAACTGAGATATGTATAGAGAAGCAAGAACCCGCAGCTGATTTTCAACTGCGGGTTCTTGCTTCTCTGTCTTGTTTTTCGTTATCGTATATGATAACATTGAACCGAGGAGGCTGAAGCATGTCTTGGAATATCGACTTTTATCAAAAAGAAAACGGAGAAATTCCTGCCTACGATTTTCTCCAATCCTTGCCTGCCAAGTTACAAGCAAAAGCGTTCTCCGAAATCGAGTTGCTTGAACAATGTGGCACAATGCTGAAAGAGCCGTATGTGAAACCGATTGTCGGCAAAAAATATCAAGGCCTATGGGAGATTCGCATCCGCTTCGCCTCGGAGAGTGCACGTATTTTCTATTTTATGTTTTTTGGCAACACCTTTGTCCTTCTCCACGGATTCAAAAAGAAAACGATGCGAACTCCGCTAAGGGAATTGGAACGCGCCTTGCAATACAAAGCAGACTATGAGAGGAGGTCTAGAAAATGAAGCCAGGAGTGAGCCTGTCGCATATTCGCGAAAAATTGCTGGAGAATGAGAATTTTGCTTCAGAATATGAGCGACTGCAGCCGCGCTATAAACTGATCGCCCAGATCATAGCCGCCCGCACCGAGCAGAATATGACGCAGAGCGAGTTGGCTCAGCGCATGGGCACGCAGCGTTCGAACATCTGCCGCTTGGAAAGCGGCACATATAATCCATCGTTGGATTTCCTGATTCGTACAGCACATTCGCTTGGAAAAGAACTTCAAATCGAACTTCGATGAATGTTGACTTGCGCAAAAGAGCCGCCCGAAGCTGGAATCCAGCTTCGGGCGGCTCTTTTATACGCTTTTCTTACATCACTGTGCCGTCACGATGTCAGCTTCAAACATGCGATTCCATGGGAAGTTGACCTTTATCTCGCGCAGTGCGGGCAGGGGCGGCAGATTGTTGTCGGCGAACTCGCGCATCATGCGGTCGGCTCGGTACTGGACGCCAAGGATCTTGTCATCGAGGCTCATGTAGACGCCGCTGCCACGCAGCCAACCGAGCTGACGCGCGATCTTGTTGCGAACATTCGCCTGATATGCCCAGTCATCGAGGTAGCGCGTGAGCAGCAGGCTGTCCCGCGCGTCGTCCGTCATGCGCTCGGCAAGAAGCCCCTCAGCGACGGCGAAGCCCGTGCTGTTCGTCGGGGTATTCCAACCGGCGTAAGCGCGCAGCTTGAACAGCAGATCCTCGCGCTTCAGGCCTTCCATGAGTGCGTTGTCCGCGCCGTTCGCATAGGCGACGTCGGCGATGCCGACGGGATAACCTTTGGCGATGTAGTCCTTGAGCAGGTCGAGGAAGTACTGCGTGCCGTCGCGCACCTTGCCGTCGTTCGTGCGGTCGTTCGCTTCATACGTCTTGCCGTTGGGATTCGTATTGACGAGCAGGACGTACTCCGACTTCTCAGGGCGCTGAATGAGGACGGCGCCCGCCGCCGTGGCGGCGGCACGCACCGAGTCCTGGATGTGCTCGTCGGAGTAGGCGGGCACGGTGCGCCCGCCCGTGCCCTTGTTGTAGCGAACGTGGATGAAGGGCATCTTGTGCTCGATATTGTTGACGGCACGCGAAAGCAGGAGAAGTCCCACCTCGTCAATGCCCGACATCGTCTGAAACTTCGAGGAGCCGAGTCCTGCGCTGTAGGCGAGGAGCTTCCGGCCTTCCATGTGCGTCTGCGAATACGGCGCATTGTCGTCGCGCCCGAGCACGAAGTAGTCAAAGACGCCGCTCTTCGTATAGTCGATGAGCTTTTCATTCGCCGCAAAGTTCTTCGTGCGGCGGCTCATCCAGTCTTCCATGGACTTTTCGGGAATCAGCTCTTTCAAGAAAGCGTATTCCTTCTTTTCCCTGGAGGTCAGTCCTTCGACTTCCTGCTTGTCCGTCAGGAGCGTATAGCGAAAGATGTCCGCGCCGTAGTTCTTGTAGTAGCCTGGCTCTTCCGAACCCGACGCCTCACCCGAGCGCGGCGTGCGCATGATCGAGCCGAAGACGTAGAGCGGCAGCGCGGGATGCGCTGCGCGGAAGTCCTCGAAGTTCTTGAGACGTGCCACGATTTCACCGCGCGTGCAGTCGTGCTTTCTTGAGCCTACGAGACTGCCGTAGAGCATCGAGTCCGACGAGATGACGGCGGCACTGACCCCGGACGCATTTTCCTCCGCCCAAGTCCAAAGCTCCTCGGGATGTCCGAGGTCGGTGCGGCTGCCGAGCATGTCGTCGGGCGGCACGATGACCTCGTAGCCAAGTTCGCGCACAACGTCCGCCGTCTGCTTGTCTGAGATCGGACGGTTGTCGTGCGGAATGAACATGATGCGCTTCTGGCGCGACATCTCCTCTGCCTTGTCCTTCTTGCCCGCTTCAGCGGCAGGCAGAACGAGGAAGGCGAGCGCGAGCAAAAGCGCTAAGATCTTATACGTTTTCTGCAATTTGCACTTCCCTTCTTTTCACTCTGCGGGAGCCGCATCGTCTGACGTCTCGACACGCTCTTCCTTCATCTTGTCGCGCATATCTGACCACAGATCCTTCGCGCGGTCGACGGTCACGCGCTCCTTCGTCTCAAGCTCCTTATTGTGCATGAGCATCGACAGATACCGGCCAGCCGTATCGTAGTCGCCGAGGCGGAAATGGATCGCACCGATCAGGTAGATGCAGTCGGCTTCCGTCATCTGTCCTTGTGGGAAAACCTCGCGCGAGCGCGACTCGATGTAGAGCTTGCCGGCTTCCGCGAGGAACTTCTCCTCGTTCTCCTTGTCGCCTGCCTCACGGTAAATCCATGCGAGCGTGAGGTTCAGCCCCGCCTTGTGGGCGAATGTCTCCGTCGTGAACTTCGTGTAGAAGATCGCGAGCTTCAGCGCCTTGATGGCGTCGTCGCGCGTGCGCTGCTCCTTGAACTCGCTCGTCCCATGATGCCCGGCGAGGAAGTCCTGAATCTCCTTCTTCGCCTTCGGTGCGACGCCGTTCAGGAAGTGGCGCTCGTCCTCGGCGTAGCCGCAGTGCTCACAGACCCAGATGCGGTAGTAGTAAGGATTGATGTCTTTGTAATGCGTGCAGAGGTCGTTGTCGACCGTCTCGGTAATAAGGCGCGAGCGCACTTTCGTCGCACGCGTTTCCATGCTGCAGATCGGGCAGGGCTTCTTCACCACATATAGATAATCCTTTTCAGCCATTGTATCAGATCTCCTTTGCTGTAATCATATATCTGCAGGGACGGCGGATCTTTTCCGCCGTCCCATTGCATACGCTACCTTTCGTACAGCTCGCATAAGCCCCTAAGACGCTTCGCGTCCTCTTCGGCATGCGCGAAGTCCTTGAGCCGCCAGCGCCAGTTGATGCCGACGGTGCCGGGCACGTTCATGCGGCTGCGGCTGTCGAGGGCGCGTACATCCTGCATGGGGATGATGACGAGACGCGCGTTCGACGCATAGGCAAACTCGACGAGCTTATCGCAGATGTCCTTCGGCCGGTCGATACGTGCGTTCAGAAGCTCCGCTACCGCCGCCCGCTCGGGGGCGTCGAGATCCTGCGTGAACCAGCCGACCGTCGTATTGTTATCGTGCGTGCCCGTGTAGACGATGGAGTTTTCGGGCACGGCGATTCCGACGCGGCGCATCTCGTTGAAGTTCAGGCAGAAATGCAAAACCTTCATGCCCGGATAGCCGCAGTCGTCGCGCAGTTTCTCGACTTCGTTGGTGATGATGCCAAGATCCTCGGCGACGATGGAAAGGTTCTCGACCGACTTCTCCATCTCTTCGAAGAATGCCTTGCCGGGACCCTTGCGCCAGCAGCCATTGACCGCTGTCTTCGCCTTGCCGTCGATCTCCCAATACGCCTCGAAGCCGCGGAAGTGATCGAGGCGCACGATGTCGACGAGCGAGCAAAGCTTCCGAAAGCGAGCCTTCCACCAGCCGTAGCCGTCTTCCTTCATCGCCGTCCAGTCGTACTGTGGGTTGCCCCACAGCTGTCCCGTCGCGCTGAAGTAGTCGGGCGGCACACCCGCGACCGTCTTCGCCGTGCCGTCCTCGTTGAGCGAGAACAAGTTTTGGTTCGCCCAGACGTCGACGCTGTCGTGCGAGACGAAGATGGGCATGTCGCCCATGATTTTGACGCCCTTTTTGTGCGCGTACTCGTGCAGGTGCTTCCACTCTTTGTCAAACAGATACTGCCAGAACTTCTGGCAGCCGATCTCGTCCGCCAGGCGCTCTCGCGCCGCACGAAGAGCGGCGTTCTGTCGCTCTTTCAGCTCGGGCTTCCACTCGAACCACGGCGCTTTCTTGTTCTCAGTCTTCAAGGCCTCGAAGAGCGCGTAGTCATCAAGCCATGCCGCCTCCTTTTCGCAGAAATCCCGGAAAGCGTCGCTTTCTCCCTGTTTCTGGAAGTTCTTCCACGCACGCTCCAAATGCTTCTTCTTGAACGCCCACGCCCGCTCATAATCGATAAAAGCGGTCGCGCTGTCGGCCGCCGCCTTCACGTCACGCGCCGCAAGCAGTCCGTCATCGATGAGCATGTCGAGCGAAATGAGCATGGGATTGCCCGCGAACGCCGACGGCGATTGATAAGGCGAATAGCCGAAATCGCTGACGGGGCACAGCGGCAGAACCTGCCAGACCTTCTGACCGGCAGCGGCGAGGAAATCGACGAAGCGATAAGCGTCGCCGCCAAGATCGCCGATGCCGTACTTCGACGGCAGGGACGTCGGATGAAGCAGGACGCCCGCTTCGCGCGGGAAGCGCCTTTCCTCCTGCACGGCTTCGTAGATGCGCGCCGAGAGGGGCGGGAGCTTCACGGTCAGGACGCCGCGCTGAACCTGCACGCGTTCCTCCCCTTCGAGAGCTTCCTGCAGCGTTCCCTGCAGGAAATCGCCGACATTGAGCATGACCTTCTCCTCCTGCGTACGACTGCGGTTGATGATGACGACGAAGGCCTCGTTCTTCGCAGGTGCGCCGAACTCGTCCGTGCCGCTTCGGATCGTGCGCGCATAGGCGAGGATGTTGCCCTCGCCCGCGAGCGGCAGGAGGTCGCCCGTTTGAAGCGCCGTATGCTCGTTTCGCAGGCGGATGAGCTTCCTGTACCAGTCGCGCACGGAGATGTCAGGATTCTCCCATGCGTACGGGCTGCGGTTATACGGGTCGCGGAATCCCTGCATGCCGATCTCATCACCATAGTAGATGCACGGCATTCCCGGATACGTCATCTGCAGAAGCGCTGCGAGGCGCAGCCGATCCGTGCCGAGTTTATAGTGCTCGGCATCGAGCTTGAAACGCGACTGATGGATCGCCGGCATGCCGTCGTAGAACGGCGCCTCGCCCAAGAGCGTGATCGCTCGCTCGACATCGTGGCTGCCGATGAGGTTCATCATCACGTAGAAATTTTCCTTCGGGTAGTTCTCTCGCAGGCTCTCCAGAAGGCGCATCGCCTGGCGTCCGTCAACGTAGTTGAGCAGGAAGTCCAAAACCGTCTTGCGGAACGGATAGTTCATCGCCGAGTCGATCTCCTGGCCGCAAAGGTACTCGCGCGGCACGCCGTAGCTGATCTTGTTCGACGCGTCCTCCCAGACCTCGCCGATGAGGATCGCATCGGGGTTCGTCGCCTTGAGTTCACGATAGAACGTTTGCGTGAACTTCGCGGGCAGTTCGTCGACGACGTCGAGACGCCAGCCACCGATGCCCGTCTTCGTCCAATGGTGCAGCACGCTGTTCTCGTCGCGGATCACGAAGTCCATGTAGGACGGTGTCGTCTCCGTCACGTTCGGCAACGTGGAAAAGCCCCACCAGCTGTCGTATTCGTAAGGATACTTATGGAAGTTGTACCAGCTGTAGTAAGGCGACTCCTGCGACTGAAACGCGCCGAGGCTATCGTAATTGCCCTCGCGGTTGAAGTAGATGCTGTCGCTTCCCGTATGGCTGAATACGCCATCGAGGACGATGCGGATGCCCTCGGCCTTCGCCGCCTTCACGAGTTCTTGAAACTCCTCGTTCGTGCCGAAGATCGGATCGATCTTGTGGTAGTCGCCCGTATCGTAGTGATGATTGCTCGGCGACTCGAAAACGGGATTGAGATAGATGACGGAAATGCCAAGCTCCCTCAGGTAGGGAAGCTTTGACTTCAGCCCCTTGATATTGCCGCCGAAGAAATCGTACTGCACGATTTCCCTGGTATCGACATCCTTGTAGTAGCAAGGCTGGTCGCCCCAGTGCGCGTGCACGACGGCGCCCTTCTTCTCGATGATCGCATCGCCCTCGCGGCAGAAGCGATCGGGGAAGATCTGGTACATGACGGCGTGCTTCGCCCAGTTTGGGGTCTTCGCACCCTTGTTGAACACGGTGATCTGGAAAGACGGCGGCGCGTTGTCGTAAATGCCGCCCATGCCGCCCAGATGCTCGTTGTTGTTGCCATAATACCATGTGCCGGAACTCGTGACAACGATGAAGTAATACCATAGCAGGCAGCCGGTATCGGGCAAATCGATGCGCGCGACATAAAAGCGGTCCTGGACGCCTTCCGCCGACTTCGCCTCCAGCTCGATGAGCCTTTCCCCCGCGCCTTCTCGCCAAAGGCGCAGAATGACCTTCGATACTTCGTCCTGCGTTCGGATGCGAATGCCGAGTTGGACGGAGGATGATGCCTCGGCGGGTCCCACGGGCGAGCGGTAAAACACATCTTGCGAGTTGTGCTCCGCTTCTCGTTGCGCCATAATATCGCCTCCTAAATTCTTCGAAAAAGCAGGGAAATCCGCTAGGAAGGCACCGATAGAAACGCACTTCCCTCTTCCCCTTCTCTACTTTGTTTCGTCTTTTCTTCGCAGAAAATTAATAGGCGAGAAAGGCAAGAAAGCCCAACGCAAGCGTTGGGCTTTGCCAAATCTCACTTCGCCAATAATTTCTCATAGAGCGCCTTGTACTCTCCTGCCGATTTCTTCCAGCTGAAGTCCGCCTGCATGGCGTTCTTGACAATCTTCTGCCAGATTTCGAGCGTACTGCATTCGCGGATGGCGCGCTTGACGGCGTACATCATTTCGTGCGCGTTGTAGTTGCTAAAGAGGTAGCCCGTGCCCTCGCCCGTCTTGTTGCTGAACTGCGTGACCGTGTCCTTGAGTCCGCCCGTCTCGCGCACGACGGGAATCGTGCCGTAGCGCATGGCGATGAGCTGGCCGATGCCGCACGGCTCGTAGTTCGACGGCATGAGGAAGACGGTTGCGCCCGCATAGATGCGCTGCGCAAGCTCGTTCGAGAAGCGGATGTTCGCCGAAACCTTGCTCGGGAAACGCCACGCGAGACCCTTGAACCAATCCTCATAGACCTTGTCGCCCGTGCCGAGGACGACGAACTGAATGTTCTCGTGCTGCAGGATCTCATCCATGACGCGCACGATGAGATCGAGCCCCTTGGGCGGCACGAGGCGCGAGACGAGCGCGACCATCGGAATCTGGCGATTTACGGGCAGCCCGAGCTGCTTCTGCAGCGCGACCTTGTTGTCGATCTTGCGGTCGATGGACGTGATGTCGAACGTCTCGTAGATCGCCTTGTCCGTCGCCGGGTTGTAGACGTCGTAGTCGAGTCCGTTAACGATGCCGTAGATGTCCGCGCTCCTCTTCCTAAGAAGTCCGTCAAGCATCTCGCCGAAGTATTCGTACTGGATCTCCTCGGCGTAGGTGCGCGACACCGTCGAGATATAGTCGGCGTAGGTCAGGCCGCCCTTCATGAAGTTGACGGCATCGTAGAATTCCAGATCGCCGTTCGTGAAATACTTCCAGTCAAGTCCTAAGACATCCTGCATGACGTTCTTCGGAAAGACGCCCTGATACTTGAGGTTGTGGATCGTGTAGATCGTGCGGATCTTCTCGTAGCGCGCATCCCCCATGTGCTCAAGCTTCAAGAGCACGGGAACGAGTCCCGCGTGCCAGTCGTTCGCATGGATGATGTCGGGCCAGAAATCCATCGCTTCCAGGAGATTCAGGACGGCGCGCGCGAAGAAGGAGAAGCGCTCCGCATCGTCGTCGTAGCCGTAGAAGCCCTCGCGGTAAAAGTATTCTTCATTGTCAATGAAGTAGTAGGTCACGCCATCCATGACGAGTCGGTCAACGCCGACGAACTTGTCACGCCATGCGACATTCAGCGTGCCGTCGTAAAGATGTTCCATCTTGTCGATGTATTCCGCTGAGATCTTGCCGAACTTCGGCATGACGACGCGGATGTCAACGCCCTGCTTGACGAGTTCCTTCGGGAGAGATCCCGCAACGTCCGCCAGGCCCCCGGTCTTGGCGAACGGCACCGCTTCAGCAGCAACATAAAGTACCCGCATGATATGAACCCCCTTCTCTTCTGCGGGGCTTCCAGCCCCTGCCCCGCAGCGCACCATCTTCTATATCGCCCGCACCCGCCTCGGAAGGCTCGCGCCTTCCCCAAGGCGGACGAAGCTGTCATTTTCCCACGATCATTGGGCAGCCGCTTTCTTCTTGCTGCTCTTCTTCGGCGGTTTCGCCGACTTCTTCGCGCCTTTCGCCGTCTCCGTCTTGCGCGGACGAGCCTTGGCGGCAGTCTTTTTTGCCTCGCCGCCCTTCGGCTTCTTCTGCGAGGCAGCAGACGGCTTCTTCACCGTCTCGGTTTTGGAAGACGCCGCCTTCTCTTCGTGCGCCTTCTCCCCCTCTGCCGCTTCGCGGGGCGACTGCTCTGCCTTCGGCGCTTCTTTCTGCGCCGAATCGCTCACCTCCGCCGCCGGCTTCTTCGGCTCTTTTTCCTTCTTCTTCTCCGCGCCCTTGACGACGAGGACTTCCGTCTCCTCTTCAGGCGTGGAGCGTTTGACAAAAGGGAGCGTATCCTTGTGCCTCAGATAGATCGTGGCCATCGGCGGCACCGTGATGACGAGCGACTGCTCGCGGTCGTGCCAGGGGACGTCCTCCGTATGAAGATCGCCCTCGTTTTTCACGCCCGAGCCGCCGAACTCCTCGGCGTCGCTGTTGAAGACCTCGCGGTATTCGCCCTTCTTCGGCACGCCGATGCGGTAGTCATGTCGCACCTCGGGCGTGAAGTTGCAGAGGACGACGAGGAAATCCGCGTCATTGTCGGCCTTTCGGACGAACGTGATGATAGAGTTCTCGCTGTCGTTGCAGTCGATCCACTCGAAGCCGTTCCAGTCGAAGTCGACTTCCCAGAACGGGCGGTTTTCCTTGTAGAACTTGTTCAAGGCGCGCGAGTATTCGAGCATCTTCGTGTGCATCGGGTACTCCTCGACGAGGTGCCAATCGAGGCTGTCGTCGTAATTCCACTCGATGAACTGCGCGAACTCGCCGCCCATGAAGAGGAGCTTCTTGCCCGGATGCGCCATCCAATAGCCGAAGAAGCCGCGCAGTCCCGCGAACTTCTGCCAGTAGTCACCGGGCATCTTACTCACGAGCGAGCACTTGCCGTGCACGACCTCGTCGTGCGACAGGGGCAGCACGAAGTTCTCGCTGAAGGCATACATAAAGGAGAACGTGACCTTGTCCTGATTCCACTTGCGGTAGATGGGGTCGAGGCTCATGTACGAGAGCATGTCGTTCATCCAGCCCATGTTCCACTTGTAGTTGAATCCCATGCCGCCCATGTAGACGGGCTTCGAGATCAGAGGCCAAGCCGTCGACTCCTCAGCGATCATCAAAGCGTCGGGATGGAACTTGAAGATCGCCTCGTTGAGCTTCTTGATGAAGTCCATGGCTTCCAAGTTGCCCGTGTCTCCGTACTTGTTCGGCTGCCACTCGCCGTCCTTCCTGCCGTAGTTCAGATAGAGCATGTTGGCGACGGCGTCGATGCGCAGGCCGTCGATGTGGTACTCTTCGAACCAGAACATAGCATTCGAGATGAGGAAGCTCTGCACTTCCGTCCGACCGTAGTCGAAGTTCGTCGTGCCCCACTCCCAGTTCTCGGCACGCTGTTCGTTGTCCGATTCGTAGAGCGTCATGCCGTCGAAGTGGCGAAGCCCCTGCTCGTCCTTGCAGAAGTGGCCGGGCACCCAGTCCATGATGACGGCGATACCGTTCGCATGTGCCGTGTCGACGAAGTAGCGGAAGTCATCCGGCTCGCCGTAGCGGCTCGTGACCGCGTAGTACCCCGTCGCCTGATAGCCCCACGATCCGTCAAACGGATGCTCGCAGAGCGGCATGATTTCGATGTGCGTATAGTTCATCTTCTTCGCGTAGCCGACGAGCTGATCGGCAAGCTCGCGATACGACAGATAGCCGCCTTCAAGCGTGCGCCGCCACGAGCCTAGATGAACCTCGTACGTCAGCATGGGGTTGGAGTACGACGGATGCGTCTTCTTGCGCTCCTGCCAGGCGGCATCGTTCCACTGATATTTGCTCAAGTCGTAGAGGCGCGACGCCGTATTGGGCTTCTTCTCCGCGTAGAAGCCATAAGGATCGGCCTTCATGATGTGCGGGCCGCCCCACTGCGGCTCGATCGCATACTTGTAGACCTCGCCTTCTTCGAGCCCCTCGATGAACGTCACCCAGATCTCGCCGTCGCCAATCTTTTCCATCGTGTGCGTGCGCGTGTCCCAATTGTTGAAGTCGCCGACGACGCTCACGGACTTCGCATGAGGCGCCCAGACAGAAAAGCGCACGCCCTTCCTGCCGTCCTTCTCCACGAAGTGGGCGCCGAGCATCTCGTAAGCGTGGTAGTTGGTCCCTTGGTGGTATAAGAATAAATCGAACTCACTCAAAGCAGATACGTTCACAAAAATTCCTCCCAGCTTAGAAAAACTCTAGGAAACGCGGAGAAAACGCGCATGCGTCAAGATGCGACGCTGCATTCTTCCGCACTTCCGTCAGCCCTCGCTTCGATGCGGGAAGACACTCCCGCTGTCCGGGCCTGCGGCTTGCTTTGCAGCTTACTGACCAGATGCGATATTCGACCGCCGCCCCTGCGGCTTCGCGCAAGGGGCAGCAAACCGGCCTTCCGTCAGACGATGATCGCTGGCTTCACATGCCAGATGTCGTCCGCATACTCCTTGATCGTGCGGTCCGAAGAAAATACGCCCGAGTTGGCGATGTTGATCGCCGACGACTTGAGCCACGCAGCCTGATCCTCGTACTTACGGTTCATGTTCTTGTGCGCCCTGTCGTACGCGCCGAAATCCTTCAACACGAAGAACTCGTCGTTACCTTGAATCAAGTAATCGCGCAGCGAGTGGAAATCACCGTAGGTGCCGTCGACGAGCTGCGAAACGACGAGGCGCACGGCGGGGTTCGTGTTGTACTCGTCCCACGCCTTGTAGCTGCCCGTCGCGTAGTAATTCAGAACCTCTTCTGCACGGAGGCCGAAGATCTCGCAGTGCTCGCGACCGACCGCCTGGCTGATCTCAACGTTCGCGCCGTCGAGCGTGCCGAGCGTCAGAGCACCGTTCATCATGAACTTCATATTGCCCGTGCCTGAGGCTTCTTTCGAAGCCGTCGAAATCTGCTCGGAGATGTCGGCTGCCGGATAGACGATCTCACCGATGGAAACGCCGAAATTCTCGATGAAGACGACCTTGAGCATGTCGCTGACCGACTTGTCGTTGTTGACCTTGTCGGCGACGGCGTTGATCAGGCGGATCGTCTCCTTCGCGATGTAGTAGCCGGGCGCCGCCTTGCCGCCGAAGAAGCGCGCCGTCGGCGGAATGCGGAAGCGCTTGTTCGTCTTCAGCTCATGGTAGAGATACATGATATGCAGGATGTTCATAATCTGGCGCTTGTACGAATGGATGCGCTTGACCTGGACATCGAAGATCATGTCGGGATCGACGAGGATGCCGCCATACGCATGGATATAGTCGGAAAGATCGCCCTTTCGGAGGCGCTTGATCTTCGAAAGTTCCGCCAAAAACGCTTTGTCCGTCACATGATCGTTGAGATGCGAGAGCTGATCGGGCGCCTTCTGCCATGCGTCACCGATCGTCTCGTCGATGAGCGTGGTCAGCTCAGGATTCGCACTGATGAGCCAGCGGCGATGCGTGATGCCGTTCGTCTTGTTGTTGAACTTCGTCGGATAGTAACGGTTGAAGAACTTCAACGTGTCTTTCTTCAGGATGTCCGTATGGATCGCTGCGACGCCGTTGACGCTGTGACTGCCGACGATGGCGAGCCGCGCCATGTGCACCTGCCCGTCCTCGATGATGGAAAGCTCGCGCACCATCTGCTCGTCGTTCGGGAAGCGCCTGCGCACCTCCTCGATGTGGCGGCGGTTGATCTCCTCGACGATCATGTAGATGCGCGGCAGAAGCGGGCGGAACATGTCGATCGGCCACTTCTCCAAGGCTTCCGGCATGATCGTATGGTTTGTGTACGCCATCGTCTCGCACGTGATCTCCCACGCCTCGTCCCAGTCCATCCTCTCTTCATCGACAAGGATGCGCATGAGCTCAGCGACGGCGACCGCCGGATGCGTATCGTTGATGTGAATGGCGATCTTCTTCGCGAAATCCTTGATGTTCATGCCCGCGAGCAGGTAGTGGCGCACGATGCTCTGCACGCCCGCCGACACGAAGAAGTACTCCTGGATGAGGCGCAGGCGGCGCCCTTCGTAGGAGCTGTCGTCGGGGTACAGGTACTCCGTGATGCTCTCGACGAAGTTGCGGTATTCCTTCTTCGCCTGGATCTGCTCGTGCGTCATTGTTCCATAGTCGGAAAAATCGCGGTTGACTTCGGCGTTCCACAGGCGCAGCGTATTGACCGTATTGTTGCGGAAGCCGACGATCGGCACGTCGTAAGGAATAGCCATGACCGTCAGGTAGTCTTCGTGTACAAGAGAGAGGCTGCCGTCCTCCTCCTCCTTCATGTAGGCATTGCCATTGAACTTGACGTTGACCGCCTTGTCCGCCTTGCGATACTCCCACTCAAAGCCATTGCCGAGCCAGTTGTCGGGAATCTCGACCTGGTTTCCCTTGATGATCTTCTGCTCGAAGAGTCCGTACTGATAGCGTATGCTGCAGCCGTGCCCGGGAAGCCCCAAAGAGGCCATCGAATCGATGAAGCAGGCTGCGAGACGTCCGAGACCACCGTTGCCAAGACCCGCGTCCGGCTCTTCCGGGAAAACCTGATCCAAATCGACGCCAAGCTCTTCCAGCGCATCGGAGAAAAGCTCCATTTCACCCAAGTTGACGAGATTCGAACGCATGAGCCGCCCGAGCAGGAATTCGATTGAAAAGTAGTAAACCTGCTTGTCGCGACGCTTCGTGTACGCCTTGTTCGTCTTGACCCAGTTTTCGCTGATGTACTGTTTCACGACGGCAGCAATGGTCGCATAAACCTCATGCGACGTGAGGTCGGCGAAATCGCTGCCCCACAGGATATGCGCCGTAGCCAGAAACCTTTGTTTCAAACCTTCCTTTGCCAGCCCCAGCTCATTCCTCTTGTTTGCCATGAGATCAGTCCTCCTAACTTACATTGGCAGCCACTTGGATCTACACGCCTTTCACAAAACGGATCACCGCGCAGTGAAACTCCCCCGAGCGCTTCGACGCACAGAGACGCGGACGAAATGCAGACTGCTTTCTTGCTCTTCTTGCTTCATGATTTCATTGACGAAAAGCCGCCCCGTGCGCCCCACCTTTTCCACGAGGCAAGCGCCCAGGAGCGGCTTCCTTGCGGGCGCGCCGCTGGCGCACCCTTCTATTAGACTACGGCATTCTTGCTGACGATCAGCGGGTAGTTTGGCGCCCCCTTGAGCCAGCGTCCCTTCGTGATCACGACGTTCTTGTCGCAGATCACATTTTCGACAAGCGCGTCATCCTCAAGGTCGCACTTCTCCATGATGATGGAATTCCGGATCTTGACGCCCTCGCCCACCGTCACGCCGCGGAACAGGATGCTGTTCTCGACCTCACCGTAGACGACGCAGCCGTTGGCAACGAGCGAGTTCTGGACGTGCGCGGATTCTTTGTACTGCACGGGTACACCGTCCTTCGACTTCGTGAAGATGAAGCCGTTCTGCATAAAGAGCTCGTCCCAATTCGCAGGTTCGAGCGCCTCCATGTTTGCACGGTAGTACGAGGCGGTCGAGGCGACACACGCCGTATAGCCCTCGTGCATACAGCCGTACATCGTGTAGTGGTCAGCGCGGCGGATGATGCCGTCGAGCACGAGATCCGTGCCGCCGTGCTCGTATGTCGAGCGCACCATGTCGACGAAGATGCGCTTCTCCATGAGCAGCGCTCCGTTCGACACCTTCGAGCCTTGATAGACAACAGGCTTCATGGCGATGTCCTCGATGAGGCCGTTCTCCGCCGTCTCGATGACGACACTTTCATCCGACACCTCTTCTTTGGCAATGTTGTAGACCATTGTGATATCCGCATTCGTATTCTGATGGAAACGCAACACAGGCGCGAAATTCATATTGTAGATGTAGCTCGCGTTTGCGAGAAGCACATACTTCTGTGCGCTGTGCTCGACGAAGTCGATGTTCTGATAGAAGGTCTTGAGGTCGCCGGGACGCGTGTCCTTATCGCCCTTTGCGGGCGGCAGATAGAACATACCCTCGTGACGCCTCGCGAGATCCCAGTCCTTGCCCGAGCGCAGATGATCCATGACGGAACGAGACTGCTCAGGCAGCACGATGCCGACATGGCTGATACCGGAGTTGACCATGCTCGAAAGTGCGAAGTCAATGACGCGGTAGCGCCCTGCAAACGGCATGGAGCCGATGGGCCGTCTCTCGGTCAGCTCCTTGATGCGCCCGCTGTCTTCCTGCAGGTTGATGAGTCCCATGACCGTGTTCACAATGCTTCACTCCGTTCCTCGAAATCTTGCTGCAAGTGTCTCAGCCCGCCTGCTTGCTTCCGGCCTCTGCTGTTATGACCTCATTCTCGGGAATGACGGCGATCGCGCCTTCCTCGCCCTCGACCTTAGCGCCGGCTGCAATCGTCGCCCCCTGTGCGAGGATTGCATGATCGACGACGGCACCGTCCTCGATCTTCGCGAACGGCATGATGACCGAATTCGTGACGCGTGCGCCCTTGCCGATGCGAACGCCCTGGAAGATCACGGAGTTCTTCACCTCGCCGAAGACCATCGAGCCTTCGCTCACCATCGAGCGGCTCACATGCGCCTCGCGCCCAATGTAGTGCGGCGGCAGCGACGGATTGGACGAATAGATGCGCCAATTGCCGTCGAGGGCAAAGGGCGGCTCGTCCTGCAAAAGATCCATGTTCGCCTGCCACAGGCTCTCGATCGTGCCGACATCCTTCCAATAGCCGTCGAAGGCGTATGTGAAGAGACGCGCTTTGTCGGCGAGCATCTTCGGGATGATGTTCTTACCGAAGTCGTGGCTCGACATGGTGTCCTTCGCATCCTCTTCCAGGTACTGCTGCAGAAACTTGCGGTTGAAGATGTAAATGCCCATCGAGGCGAGATTCGACTTCGGTTCGGACGGCTTCTCCTCAAACTCGATGATGCGCCCATCCTTGTCGGCGTTCATGATGCCGAAGCGAGGTGCCTCTTCCCACGGCACCTCGATGACGCCGATCGTCGCTTCCGCCTTGTGCCCCTTGTGCGCCTCAAGCATCCACGAGTAATCCATCGTGTAGATATGGTCACCCGAAAGGATTAGCACATATTCGGGATCGACGATGTCGATGAAGTTGATGTTCTGATAGATGGCGTCCGCCGTTCCCTGATACCAGTCGGCGCCCTTCTCGCGCGCATAGGGCGGCAGAATGAAGACGCCGCCGTCCTTCTTGTCGAGATCCCACGCGCTTCCCGTACCGAGATAGTTGTGAAGCTCCAGCGGACGGTACTGCGTGAGGACGCCGACCTTGTCGATGCCGGAATTGGCGCAGTTGCTCAAGGGAAAATCAATGATGCGGTACTTGCCGCCAAACGGTACGGCGGGCTTTGCGATCTTCTTCGTCAAGGCGCCCAGGCGACTTCCCTGCCCACCCGCCAAGATCATGGCCAGATACTCTGTTTTTCTCATAAAAATCCCTCCTCGGGGCGCAACTTGCCGCGCCCATATTTCACCTTGCTAACCATCGCGCTTTTCCGCCCATGCGGAGGAAACGAATGTCTTGCTCTTTCGTATTTTCTTACGTTTTTATATCTATTCCACAAAACACGAAGATTTCCTGCTGTAATAGCCGCGGAAAATGTTTTTTTCTCGTTTTTTCAAACGCTTGTCCACGGAACGCAGCACATAAAAAGGGCGGCCGCACGCCGCCCGTCAAAGAAAAAGCATGGCGATCGCCCCGATGAAGAGCGCTATGCCGATGCCCCGCAAGAAGCCTGATGTCACCTTGCCGAAACTCCCGAGGTACTTTTCCGCGAGCGGCTGCAAAAAGAAGAGCAGAATGGAGACCGCAGCGATGAGAAGCGGCACATCATGCGTGTAGAGTGAGTAGCCAAGTCCGAGGATGACGAGCGTGAGGTTGCGCTTCGTGTTTCGTCCGCGCGTCTTTTCCTGCGCCTTCACCTCTGGTGGCGGCTTCGGGATTCGCCGATAATGATACGATTCGCTCATGTCGTCCTCCTACAGGCGCGAAGCGCTCGCACAAAGCCCCGAGAGCTTCGCATAGAGGTTTTTGCCCGGGCAGAGCGTCGAGTTGAAATCACGATGGCCAAAGACCGTACCCGCGCCAGGATTTAGCTTGTAGCGATGCGAAAGTTCCGCGATGAGTCGCATGGCGGAATCAAGCTGCACGGTCGTCGGTTCTGCCTGCTCGAAATTGCCGACAAGGTTGATGCCGATCGACGTCGCGTTGTGGTGCCAGCAATGCGCGCCAACGGCGTCGAGCGGACGCCCGCGCTCGATGATGCCGTTCTTGTGCACGACGAAGTGATAGCCGATGCCCGACCAACCGTTCTGCAGATGCCACTGGTGAATCGTCGCTGCCGACACCTCGCGATCCGTGTCGCCGATATGGTGCAGGATGATGCTGTCCGTGAAGCTTCGCTTGTCGAGCTCCAAGAACGTCAGATTCGTCTCCACGACATGCACGCCGTTCGAGATGGCTGCCTTCGCCTCCTCGGGCACGAGGAGACTCGGCGCGACATAGGCGCCTGCGGCAAGAAGGACGGCATTTTTGAGGAAATTTCTGCGATTCATATAGGAGATACCCGCTTTCTGTTTCTGGTTCACTCTTGGTTCATTTTTCGTTCATGCTGATTCCGTGAGCACGCGCGTTGAAAAGCCGCCCGCCCCATCGAGATGAAGTTCCCTTTCGTGCTGCTCTCGAAGCGTCGAGCGATGCCCGACGCTCACGATGCCCATCTCGGGCAGCTCGTGCGCGAGCATTTCATACATTTCCTGCTCGCGCGCCTCGTCGAGCGCACTCGTCGCCTCGTCGAGGAACGCCCACGCCGGGCGCACGAGCAGGATGCGTGCAAAGGCGATGCGCTGCTGCTCGCCAAGCGAAAGGATGTGGCTCCAATCGGCAGTCTCGTCGAGCCGCGGAAGAAAGGCTTCCATGCCGACGAGCCGCAGGGCACGCTCCATCTCCTCGCGCGGCCCTTGCGCCGTCAGAGGATAAGCAACGGCGCGCGCCAGCGTGCCGAGCGGCAGATAAGGGCGCTGTGAAAGGAAGAGCCGCTTTTCATTCGCTGGGAACGCCGCGCGGCCATGCGCGAACGGCCAAAGCCCCGCAAGGGCGCGAAGAAACGTCGACTTGCCCGCACCCGACGCGCCCGTGACGAGAAGCGCTTCTCCTTGCGCTAGCGAAAACGAGCAGCCTTGCAAAAGCTCCGTGCCGTCGGGCAGGGAGACGCAAAGTTCTTCCACTTCGAGACCGCCGGAAGACTTCGAAAGCATGACCGCGCTCTCCTTGGCATCGACCTCTTCCATGTGCGCCGTGAAGCCGCTCAGTCGACGCACAACGGCCGCATACTCGGCAATCGATCCGTATGCCTCAACGAAGTAGGAAAGCGCGTCCTGCACCTTACCAAAGGCCGAGATCGTCTGCATGAGTCCGCCCAGGGCCATCTCGCCGCCAAAGTAGCGTGGCGCCGCCATGACGAGAGGCACGATGATCGCGAGCTGCGCGTAGCCGTTGATGTAGAAGTTCAGGATCTTCGTCTGACGCATGAGTTCACGGAAGTTGCCGATGACACGCGCGAAGCGCTCGGAAAAGCCGCGCACCTCCTGCGCCTCACCGCCGTAGAAGGCGACGCTCTCGCTGTTTTCGCGCACGCGCATCATGCTGAAGCGGAAGTCCGCTTCGAAGCGCTGCTTCTCGAAGTTCAGCCCAATGAGCTTCCTGCCGACGCGGTGCGCGCCGACCGTGCCCAAGACGGAGTAGATGAGCGAGAACCACAGCATGTAGCCGTAGATGTGAAACTCCCAGCTGCCGACAGGAACGGTCAAAACGCCTGACAGATTCCACAAGACGACGGCAAACGCCGCGAGCGTCGTCAGCTGCTTCAAGAAGCCCACGGAGAGTGTGAGCGTCAGCTCGACGAACTGCCCGATGTCCTCCGATATTCGCTGGTCTGGATTGTCCGTGCCCTCGACGAGCGTTTCGAGCTTGTAATAGGCGCGGTTCTCCATCCAGCGTGCGAGGTAGCGATCCGTGAGCCATGTGCGCCACTTGATCTGCAGCATCTGCCGCAGATAGATGGCGTAGACGGCGACGGCGATATGCACGAAGGCGAGAAACGCGAACTTGCCGACGAGCGGCCAGAAAAGCTCGTACTCGTAAGCCTGCAGGGCATTATAGAACTCGTTGTACCAATCGTTGATCAGAACGAGCATGCCGACCGCGACAAAATTCAGCGCGATGACGACGGCGAGAAGCCCTCGCGCCTTCCACTTCTCCTCGGAAAACCAATAGCCGCGAACGATCGCGCGGCAGATGCGCCAGACGCTCTTCTTCTCCACAAACTCTCCCCTATCTCTTCTTTGCTACGACCTTCCATTGAAAAGCATGCAGCTCTTTCGCATCAACATCCGGCGGCAAAAGGGCGGCGAGCTGCGCGACAAATGTCTGATCCTGCTCCGTTTCTGCAATCTTTGAATCAAAAACCTCCTGCGGTTCAAGCCCCGCCTCCTGCAAAAGCGCAACGACCTCCGTGCGCGTGAAAAAGCGAAGATGCGTGCGGTCAAGGATTCCCGCTTCCTCGTACTGCCAGCGGCCTTTCAGCATCATGCGGAAGACAGAGAAATGCATGACATTTGGGACACTGATGATGACACGTCCGCCGGGCTTCAAAACTGCGGCAAGATTTTTCATCGTCTGCCAAGGTTCTCGCAGATGCTCAATAACATCGCCCAAGATGATGTAGTCAAACTTCTCATGCCACGCAGGTCGATCCAGCTTCTCCACATTGAGCGCCTCAACGACGGCAAAGTGGCGTGCCATCTCCGCCGCTTTTTTATCAAATTCAATGCCATAGACTTCCGCCTTAGGATTCGCATTGCGAATAGCAAGGAGCGTTGCCCCGCAGGCACAACCAACTTCAAGCACATTGAGTCCATCTTTTTGGAGGTCCATATGCTCCAAGAGTTCCGTGCGCGGTATGAAAGAATACGGATAACTCAAGCCATACTTTTGTGTAAATCTCGCATCATCTTGTGCATCATAGAACAACTCAAAAGGATTTTCATGGGCAAACGCCCCGCACGCTACAATGCAAGGCCGATCTGCCTGCCAAAAACGCAGGCAGAAATCAAGCATGAGGAACGGAGTCGTGCGAAACTCCTCCGAGAAGCCTCCCATGTCCAGCAGAGCTTGGCGCTGCGTCAAGAAGCAGAAATCCAGGGAAACCGAAACAGGCAAAACGTCCAAATTCACGGATAAATCTTCGGAAAAGCGGAGCAATCCCTCTGCATCTTGATAAGGAGCACACCGGTCTGCGGGCAGCGCCTGCACCCGATCCAATCCCAAAGGATCCTTCAACATCGGCACAACGAGAGAGATGCCATCAATGACGCCCGCTGCCCGCTGCATAGCGCGGAGTGCCAGCCGCACAAGGACGTAGGGCGCTGCTGAAAACAAAATTTCCCGTCCGCTCGCATATTGAAGCGCCGCGTTGCATGAAGCCGCTATACCTGCTCCCCTGCCGTCGAAGAGCACAGCAGATGGATCTTGATCCAAAAAAGTCACGGCCTCCGCATTCTCGCCGCAGTAGACAAGGATGCGCTCGTATTCCTCTCCCGAATAATTTTCCTGCAGGTATGCCCGCACCATGCGCGCTTCCTGCACATCCCCCGTCAAAAGCATAACGATCGTCAGCATGCGCTTCCACCTTTCCGCGCGAATCTTTCTCACGTCCACACTGTTTCAGTATAACGGCTTTCATCGCTTCACGCAAGGACTTCCTTGTGCTACAATGGAGGAAAGTTTTGTCTGCTGCTCCTCCCGCCGCGAAAGGAAAAAACCTATGCCATCTTACAAATACATCCTGCTCGCTCTCATCTTCCTGTCCCTCGTACTGCTCTACCGCTGGCTTCCCAACCGCAAGATCTGGGCACTCTTTTCCCTCACGCTCCTCTTCGCAGGAGCGGCGGCGTTCTGGAGCTTCCCGCCGCCGCCCGCGCCCAAGATGACGGCGGAAGAGCGCAGCGAGATTCATCAGCAGCAAGAAATCTTCACCGCCTGGTACGACGAGCACAAGAAGAACATCACGCAGCTCGACTACAACTGGCAGCAGTACCACAACATCCTTGAGAGTTTCAAGGAGGGCGCGATCGACATCCAAACGGCCTATGTACGTCTCACGCAGCTCGCCGAGGATGCCAAACATACGCGTGACGCCGTCGACGCACACATCCCGCCGCTCGCACTCAGCGGCATCAACTACGATCTCTGCGCCGCCGTGCGGCAGAAGACGCTCGCCTACGCCGAAGCGCAGCAACAGGCAATCAGCCGCACGAAGAACGCCGCAGACCCCGCGCAGCTCCTCACGCGCGATCCCGCCGAGCAGAGCCGTATCCTGGAGGACACGATGATCCGCGAATCGCCGCCCGGCCTCTTCCTCGCCGAAGAAATCAGCGCACTGCGCGAAAATCTCACGATTCCTTCGGAAAAGGACGAATAAAAAATGTGGGCTTCGCATACGTCCTTGACGTATGCGAAGCCCACATTTTATTTCATTCAGCCATTTCTCGCCGCTGCGACGCGTGCGCGGTATAGGCTGCGCAGCCTGTGCCAGAGCATCGGCACGACGAGCATCGGCACGCCCATGTAGAATGCCTGCCGCAGGTCGGGTGTGAAAGCGAGTACGACGAGGCAGAAGACCTGCGCCCAGATGCCAAAGAGCGTCACGTAAGGAAAGAACGGCGTCTTGTAGCGCAGGGTATGCTCCAATCCCTCGGCGATGAGGCGGCGGCGGAAGCGGTACTGGCTCCAGCAGATCGAGATCCACGCGATCGCCCCCGTGCAGCCCGACACCGCGAGAAGATACGTATAGACCGCCGAATCGGGATCAAACGTGTAGAGCAAGATGACGAGCCAGCACGCCGAAACCGACATGAGGATGGAATTGCGCGGCACGCCCTTGCTGTTGATCTGGGCGAGAAAGGCCGGCGCCATGTCCATGCGTGCGAGCGAATAGAGCGCCCGCGCACTCGAATAGAGACCCGAGTTCGAGCACGACACGGCGGCCGTCAGAACGACGAAGGCGAGCGCGGCCGCCAAGGAGTCGAGGCCGTGCGCGGCGAGCGCCGCCGCAAAGACGCTTTCGGAGATGCTCGCCTCTTCCCACGGCAGAATGGAGATCAGCAGGGAGATCGGGACGATGTAGAGCGCGATGATGCGCCACGTAACGTTGCGCACGGCGATGGGGATGCTCTTCTCTGGCTCTTTGCACTCGCTCGCCGCAAGGCCGATGATCTCCGTACCTTGGAAATTCACGAGGATGATGACCATCGTCAGGACGATCGCCCACCAGCCGTTCGGTGTGAAGCCGCCGCTCGAAAGGAGGATGCGCGTGCCAATGAATCCCTCTCCGCCGAAAAGGCCGAGACAGATGAGCGCCGCCACGACACTGAAGGCAACCAAGGCCAGGATCTTCACAAGGGACAGCCAGAACTCGCTCTCGCCGAACTTGTCGACGCGAAAGAGGTTCAGCACGGTCACGACGAGGCCGAAGAACACAGCCCACCACAGTTGGCTGACTTCGGGCACGAAATTGTTCATGATGATGCCCGCGGCGATCATCTCGGACGGCACATACGCCATCCAGTTGAGCCAGTATGCCCAGCCCACGCCGCACGCCCACGTCGAAGAGATGTTCTCTCGCGCATAGGCAACGAAAGAACCCGAAACAGGCTTGGCAACCGCCAGCTCCGCCAAGGAGAGCATGACGCAGAGCACGATGACCCCACCCAAAAGATACGCCAGGATCGCCGCCGGCCCTGCCTTTTCCAGCACATACCCCGTGCCGAGAAAATAGCCGCTGCCAATGACCCCGCCGAGCGAAATCATCTGCACATGCCTGTTCTTCAACCCTCTGTTCATCTGCGTCCCATTCATGGCCTTGATAACACAACCTTCCGTATGATGAAGTTAAAACCCCCTAGAGAAACCCTCTGCACGAATACAGCTTAAGGACAATACTACACCAAACGCAGGGAAATGCCAAGCGAATATTTCTGAGAATCGCAAGAATTTTTACCACTCCGAGCCCTCTCGTCTTTCACTGGGAGATGTGTTACTATATATAGTATATAGTAGACGCATACGCATCCACAACGAACGTTGCGGAATTAAATCATAAGGAAGATCAGAAAGCACATGGAAAATTTCACGACGATCGAAACGGGCGGCACAGCCGAATATGAGATTCAGCGATCTCGCTTCATCGCCGAAGCCGCTCACGCGGCAACGGAAGAGGAAGCGCGTGCCTTCCTGCTTTCCTGCAAGAAGAAGTATTACGACGCACGCCACAATCCGAGCGCCTGGGTGCTCGGCGCAGGCGGCGAAAGGCAGAAGTCGAACGACGACGGTGAGCCGGGCGGCACCTCGGGCAATCCCATCTTGGAAGCGATCAAGAAGCGCGGCCTCGTCGATACCGTCGTCGTCGTCACGCGCTACTTCGGCGGCATCAAACTCGGCGCGGGCGGCCTCATCCGCGCCTACGGCCACGCCGCACACCTCGCGCTCGAAGCCTCTTCCCTCGTGCGCAGCCTGCAGCTTACGCGTCTCGCCGTGACGGTCGACTACACGCTTCTCGCGCTCGTCGAAAACTTCGTGCGGCAGGAGGATCTTCGCACGGAGGATGCGATTTACGAGGAAAAGGTCACCTTGCTGCTGCTGTTGGAAGAGCGACAGCTCGCTCCCGTTCAGGCGGCTCTGACAGACCTCACTGCGGGCAGAGCCATCTTTGAGGAACGCGGCACGGTCTGGGGCAAGGCGACGGTCTAAAAAACGCAAAACCTGCCGGAGAGCAGGGCAAAGCCACTATATTCGACTTGCATGAAAACAGTAAAGTATGCTATACTGTGACTGGCAAATGTACCTAGTATCATAACCGATACGCGAAAATCCCCCAAGATTGCAGCTTGGGGGATTTTCTATTCCCTTATTGCAGGTGGGCTTACTCCCTAGGCTCGTCGCCGTCGTTCTCCCTCTCATCGAGCCATTTGCTAATGTGATTGGCAATTACACCAGCCAAGATGGAGAGAATAAATGTACCTAACATCACCGATACCCTCCTTCCCGTGCCAGTCTGGAGGCGGCAACGCATAAAGTATAGCATAGTTCAGAGCAACATTCCACAAACTTTGCCTACCACAGGATTCAGACAGAATAAGAGCCGCCCGTGCGGACAACGCGGGCAGCTCTTATTCTGGAAACTCCCTTCTTCACACTTTCGGCTCGCGCAAAATCGGCTCGACCACCTGCGGAAACCTCGCGCGCAGGTAGTTGCTGATCGTCTCGCCGATGAAGCACTTCGCCGCGCTGTCGGGGTGCAGGCCGTCGGTCGTGTAAATATCCTCAAGCTTCCCCTCGCCATCGGAGAGGACCGTCGTGACGTCAACGCAGTAGGGCTGCGACAAGATCCAGCGGTTGAGCGCCGCCTGCTCGTCGCTCCAGTTAGCGGGCGGATTCTGCGCATACTGCAGCTTCGCAATCTTCGCGGGATTGAGCGAAGTGACCGTAGAGAAGACGGGCGTGATGCCGTGCGCCGTGCACTTGTCGCGGATGCGTGCGAGCACGGCGATGATATCCGTCGCCCTGCCGCCCACGCGATAGTTGTTCACGCCGCCCATGATGACCAGGATCTTCGGGCGGAACGGCAGTACGTCGCGCTCGAAACGCGCTTCCATCGCCTCGACGGTATCGCCCGAGTAGCCGAGGTTCTTGATGGGGAACGCCGCGTACGTTTCCCAATCGTAGAGCACGCGGTCAGGGCCGTAGACGATGGCGCCGCCGCCGTGCGTGATGCTGTCGCCGAGCGCGGCGACGGCGACGGGAGACTTGACCTCGAATGGCACGTTCTCCGACCAGCCGCTGATGGGTTGGCGTGCAGCGTCAAGGGCACGCACCTTCCAGTAGTAATTGCCGGGCGTCGCGAAACCGTAGGTATCGTAACAAGTGAGGTCGGTCGCGTAAAGCATGTGCAGGAGCGCGGGCTCCGACCTGCCTCGCTTCCAAACGGAGACTTCGTACTCAGCGGCTCCCTGCACAGGAATCCACGAATACGTCGGATAGAGCGGCACATAGTCCATCTTCTGGAACTCGCTCGTCGGATGCGGCGCCGCCGGATCCTTCTCGGCCAGCTCGACGGCGGCAGGCGGCGTGAAAGCCGAGCGTGCATTGCCATCGTAATCGAGCGCACGCACGCGCCAATAGTGGTTCGCATCGAGCCAGCCGCGTCCCGCGAGCGCGATTTCCACGCCGTTGTTGAACACATGCGTGTCGTGGTAGACGACCTTCGCCTTGTCGCCCGCGCCTTCTTCGATGACGAACTCGTAGCGCACGGCATCGGCGACGGGCTGCCACAAAAAGCGCAGCTTCTTCGGCAGCTTGCGCACCGTCTCCTTCCCCTCGGGATTCACGGACATCGGCGGCTTTGCGCCTGCCGCCGCCCTCTCGTCCATCTGTTCATTTTTTGCATTCGCATCCTCCTCCATGGGAGCGCCCGCCTCCTTCTGCGCCGCATCGCGCTCCAGCACGATCGTACGGTCCTTCGTCGCGGCATACGCCGTCATGTGCGCTTCGCCCAAGGTCGCCGCAGCTTCCGCGCGCTCCGCTCCCTGCGGCGAAAGTGCCGCCGCCGCAAGGCACAAAGCCAAGGCGGCGGCACTTTTTTTCCAATAGCAATGATAGTTTTTCTGCAAGTTCAACCCTTCTCCTCTGGATCGAGCGGCATCGGCCGAAGCTCGCGCGACTCGTCGTATTGCATATTCGTGATGATGCGGCCAAGACGTGTACCTGACAGGAGGTTCCACGTCCATTTCAAGAGTACCGTTGTGTTCGTATGTGCGCCCGCAAGACGCAGGAGGTGGACGAACATCCAGACGACCCAGGCGATGAAGCCCTTCATCTTCGTGCCGTTCATATTGACGACGGCCTCCGTCCTGCCGATCGTCGCCATCGCACCCTGATCCTTGTAATGGAACGTTTCCAAATTCTCATCGCCCGCGATCAGGCGCTTGATATTGCGCGCAGCAACGACGCCGCCCTGCGTCGCGACGGGTGCGACCGTCGCCAACGGACGCTCCGTGCCGTGGCAGAAGGAGGCGCAGTCCCCGATGGCGAAGATGTCACGCTCGCCCTCGACCTGCAGTTTCTCGTTGACGATGACGCGTCCTGCGCGGTCGCACGCGAAGCCGAGCTTACTGATGATCGGCACCGCCTTGACGCCCGCCGCCCAAATGACCGTATTCGTCGGAATGACCCGGCCATCCTTCAAGATCAGGCTGTTCTTGTCGCAGCCTGCGACCTGCGTATTGAGCATGACGTCGATACCTTTCTTCTCCAAGACGCGCACCGTTTCCTGCTGCAGATCGGGCGGCATCATGGGCAGAAGCCCGCCCGTCGCTTCGACGAGCTTGACGCTGATCTCATCGGGCGAAAGATTGTGATACTCGTCCTTCATGATGAGGTTGATGACCTCGGCCAGAGATCCTGCGAGTTCGACGCCCGTCGGGCCGCCGCCGACGACGACGAAGCTCAGCATACGGCGTCGCTCCTCCTCATTATGCTCGATCTTGTTGGCGCGCTCGAACATATGGATGACATGATTGCGGATGTGCAGCGCCTCCTGCAAGGTCTTCATCGGGAAGGAATGCTCCTCGACGCTCTCCATGCCGAAGAAATTCGTCGTCGCGCCCGCCGCGAGAACCAGATAATCGTAGGGAATCTCGCCGTGATTCGTGATAACGACCTTGCGCTCCCTGTCAAGACCGCGAAGCTTCGCCATGAAGAGATCGACGTTTTTGTTATGGCGGAAAAAGGAGCGGATCGGATAGGCGATCTCATCGGTCGAAAGAAGTGATGTCGCGAGCTGATAGAGCAACGGCTGAAAAAGATGGAAGTTGCGGCGGTCGACGATCGTGATGTCAAGGCTCTTATCCTTTGCCAGTTCGCGTACGACCTTGACTCCGCCGAAGCCTGCACCGACGACAACAATGCGTGTTTTCTTACTCATGTTCTTTCTCCCTTCCTGGGTGCGGGAAACTCCCCGACTTGGCAGCGGCGCGAAAGTGCATCGGCTTCTTCAGCAGCCGTCATTCGTTTCGCGCCAGAAAAACTTATCAACGTATAAATTTTATATATAGAAAAAGCGGCGCGGAGGCTCATGCCGTCCGCGCCGCTTTCGTTCCCTTATGACTGTTCGTCTTATCTCTCATATTCTGCATCCTTGACGTGCCCCTTCCCCATGCGGCAGTCCGCTCGAACTGCGCGATCACCATTTCGGCAGGACTTCGAGCCAATAGCCGTCGGGATCGCTGATGAAGTAGATGCCCATCGCCGCATTCTCGTAGCAAATGCAGCCCATCTCCTCGTGCAGTTTGTGCGCCGCCGCAAAGTCGTCGACGCCGAAGGCGAGGTGGAACTCGTTGTCGCCGAGATTATACGGCGTCTCGCGATCCTTGAGCCACGTCAACTCAAGCTCGTGCGGCGTCGAGCCGCCATCGCCGAGGTAGACGAGCGTGAAATCGGGCATTTCCACGCGGCTCACTTCCTTGAGACCGAGCGCCTTCTCATAGAAGGCGAGCGAACGCGCGAGGTCACGCACGTTGATGTTGTTATGCAAAAACTTGAATTTCATAAACTTCCCTCACTTCTTCATATCGAAGAATGCAAAATTCTTGCAGTAGTCCATGACGAGAAACCTCTCCTTGTCCTTTCCCTCACCGTTCAAGTCGGCGCAGAAGCGCATGCCCCTGCCGAGCATTTGACTGAACTTGCTCAGCGAATGCACCTTGCGGAAGAAGACGAGATTCACGACGGAAGGAATGTCAAAGCCCGTGTCCAAGACGTCGACGGAAACAGCGATCGTCAGCTGCTCATCGGACAGCGAAAAAGCCTGCACCGCCGCGGCAAGATCAGGCGTACGGACATCGAGCGCACGGATGAAGTCTGCGCCGTAATCGGGATGAAGCCGCTGGAAAATGAAAGCGATCGCCTTCGCCTGCAGACTGTTCTTCGCAAAGATGATCGTCTTGCCGAGCTTGCCGTCCGGCGTTTTGAGACCATGCTGCAAAAGGTTTTCGAGCATCGCCTGGATCGTTTCCTCGCTGAAGAGCCAGTTGTTCACGGCCGGCACGTCGAAATCCTTGCTCGCGATCGCGCCCGTATCGGAATACTCCATCTCCGCGATCGTTCGCTGCTCCTCTGTGAGATCGGCATAGCGAAGGTGCGGCTCCATGATGCCCTCGGGCGCTTCATCGCGCAGAACAAAATCGACGAGCCAACCGTCGCGGCACGCTTCTGCCAGACGATAGGCGAAAGTAGGCTTTCCGGGCGCAAGGTCGTAGAAACGATAGACATCTTCCTCTCCAGGAGCCTCAGGCGGCAACGACGAGAAGCCCAAAAGGATTGCATCGAAGTAATTCAAGAGAACGATATGGTCTTCGTAGATACTCGGGTGCGATTCGTCGATGATGACGAGATCGAAGTGCGCCGGATCGTAGAGGCGCGCTCCCGTTTCTGTCCGACTCTCGTTCACGGCGTCCATCATGATGGTCGCCGTCGCGAAAACGATGTCCGCCTGCGCCTCTTCACGTACATCGCCGAGGAGGTCGATGAGCTTCGCGTCGGGCAGCAGCATGCGAAACTGCTCGTAAGCCTGATGCACAAGTTCCTCGCGGTCAGCAAGGTAGAGCACCTTGCCGACGGCTTTCTGATGGAGCAGCGCTTCAATGGCGCCCGCCGCCATGCGCGTCTTCCCTGTGCCCGGCGGTGTGGAAACGAGAAGCCGTCGCACGCCTCGATGCACGTCCTCGCATATACGCCAGACGGCTTCCTGCTGATAGGGGCGGTTCACAATGTCTTCAGCAAGGTCTGGATGTCCGTCCGGATCGTAAAGGCGGCGGAAGTGCAGACGCCGCTCCAAACCGACGCGCGAAAAGCATCCATGAATCGGACGCAATGTGCCGCTCGCCTCATCCAGATAGCAGTATCCTCCCTCGCGCAGGAGAAAAATATAGGGACGCTCGCCGTACTTCTGTTCCATGAGCGTCGCCCATTCCTTCGCCTGAGCGACGCCGTCTTCTGCGGAATGCTCCGCCGCCTTGACCGCCATGACGGCCAGCGGTTTCTTCTCGGCATCGGTGAAGAGGAGGTCGACTGTCGGCGTCTTTTTTCCCGCGCCCTCGATCTGCGCGTTCATGAAGAAGTCCTCACCCAAAGTCCATCCCGCCTGCGCACTGTCCACCAGGATGTAGCGGCCGCGCGTCTCGGCGAGAAGGTCGGCAGGCACCTCGACGACGCTGCCGTTCCTGTTTTTTTCCCGCAGGGCGGCAAACTTCTCCGAAGCCTCGCGGTTCTTCTTGCGCCGCGGTAAAAGGGCGCCGCCTTCGAACGGCTCCTTGTAGAGTTTCAGGAGTTTCAGAGGATTCGCATTGCATTCCTTGCCGCCCGTCGGCAAAAGGCTCTCATTGAAAGGAGTCGGCGAAAAACCTTCCTCGTAGCACGCCGCCAACCATGAAAGGGCTGCGTGCAGTCCGCGCAGCGCGAGCAAGGCCTCCTCGCGTGAGACGTCCATGCCGCGATAAGCAACGACATTGCCGAGATGCAGGATGTAATGCACGAGATAATTCATTCCAGCCGGACGGAGTTTCTTGAGCGTCGGCTCATGAATGAGGCGAGCGATCGCCTCGCGATACGGCAGCGCGAGTCCCGCATCGTGCGTGAACATCCAGCGCACCGCCAGCTTGACTGCACGCGCCGACAAAATCACACACTCTGGGTATGACGTGCCGAAGCGCCGCTCCGCCTCCATCGCCGTCTTCGCGATCGCCTTGTAATCCTTTCGCGCCATCAAGAAATCAAAATTTGATGCCATGTCCTCACCGTTCTTTCCCTGATCGAGCTGCTGCGCAAGCATCTCCTGCGCCAGCCCCGGTTTCTCTCACGAGAATCTCAATTCACGTGGGCGCCCTTTCCATCCCTGCGGCGCCCGCTCATATATCTTATGCCGTCGGTCTTGCGCGACTGCGTGAGATCGACGATCTCGTCATGCTCCTTCTGCGGCTCTCGCCCAAGGCGGCAGAGGACGCGCGTGATGCGCACGCCCTCCGTTTCCTCGACAAAGAACTGTGCATCGCCGAATGCCGCCTTCTGTCCGATGCGCGGTGGATTGTCGACGTGCGCCGAAAGCCAGCCGCCCACGCTGTCGATCTCCTCCTCGTCGATCGCGACCTCCAGGATGTCCTCAAGTTCCTCCAAAAGCATCTTGGCGTCGACGGAGTAAAGGCACGCACCCTTCTTTTCCACCAGCGGGCGATCCGTATCGAACTCGTCCTGAATATCTCCGACGATTTCCTCGATGACGTCCTCGATCGTGACCATGCCCGCCGTGCCGCCATACTCATCGACGACAATGGCGAGCTGCGAGCGCTCCTGCTGCATCGTCTGCAAAAGGCGGCTGACGGCCATGGCCTCGGGCACGACGAGCGCATGGCGCGCGAGCTTCCGAAGATCGGGCGATTCTTTCTTGTAAAGCGTTTGTAAAAAGTCCTTGATATGCAAAAAGCCGATGACGTTGTCCTTGCCCCCGTCGCAGATCGGATAGCGCGTGAGCCTCTCCTCCATCGCCGTCTCAATGCTCTCTTCCAAAGAGTCCTCAAGATCGAGGCAGACCATGTCCGTGCGCGGAATCATGATCTCGCGCACGGAGAGATCGGCGAAGTCAAAGACGTTGTCGACAAATTCCAATTCCGTCTTATCGATGAAGCCTTGGCGATGACTCTCCTCCATGAGGACGCGGATCTCCTCTTCCGTATGCGCCACATCCTCCTCCTTCGTCACGACGGAGAAGCCCATGCGTTCCTCCGCCCAGTTCGCGACGTGATTCAGCAGCCAGACGAAAGGATACATGATGCGCTGGAAGACGAGGAGCGGCAAGGCGACTGTGAGCGCGACACTCTCGACCTTGCGGATCGCGACATTCTTCGGAATCAGCTCGCCGCCCACGATGTGCAGCGAGGTGATGAGGAAGAACGCGATGGCGAAGGAGACGGTTTCAACCGCGCTCTCCGGCACGCCGAACCACGAAAATGCCGGATGCAGCAAGGAAGCGACAACAGGCTCACCGAGCCAGCCCAAGCCCAGGGAAACGATGGTGATGCCAAGCTGCGTGACGGAAAGCGCCACGTCAAGGCGATCGGCCAGCTTCTTCGCATACGATGCGCGGCGGTTGCCCTCGGCGATGAGCACGTCGAGCCGAGAACTGCGCATCTTGACGATGGAAAACTCCGCCGCAACGAAGAACGCATTGCCGAAGACGAGCAGAAAGACGACAAGAATTTTCAAAGACAATAAAAAAGGATCTTCCAAGAACTCTCCCCCATCAAAATGCACTGATATATCTTACTTTAAACATTTATTCTACAATCGCTTTTGCTTTTCCTGCTCCCTTTTTGCTGTCCAAAGGGGAATTCATCATCTCTTGTGCGGACGGCAGCGGCGCATACTCGGCGAGGAACGCCGCCATCTCCTCCTCCGAAAGCGCAGGTGCACCAAAACTGCGGGCAGGGCGCACATCTTTCTGACCTGCGCGAGACGGTGCAGACCTCGCCGACGTTGCCCGCAGTGCACGCGAGTCGAGATCGGGCTTTCCCTCCTTGTCGTCGCAGCTCATGCGGCAGCGCGGGTAGTTCGAGCAGCCCCAGAAGTCGCCGTTTTTGCCGCGGCGCTTCACGAGGACGCCGTTTTGACAGCGCGGGCACGGATGCTCGCCCCCGCGCTCGATCTTCGCGTCGAGCGCCTTCGCCACAAGGCGGCGCGTGAAAGCGACCTGCGCCGACAGAAACTCTTCGAGCGTGCCCTCGCCGTCTGCCATCGAGTGCAGCTTGTCCTCCCAAAGCGCCGTGGCGTCAGGATAGACGAGATCGTCGGGCAGGGCGTCGACGAGGAGGTACGCCGTATCGGTCGGATAGAGCAGCTTCTTCTTGCCCTTCGCCGAAAGGAAGCGCCGCTTGATGAGATCGTCGATGATCGCCGCACGCGTCGCCTCCGTGCCGATGCCGTAGACGTCCTTGAGGCGTTTCTTCGCCTCAGGATCGAGCACGTACTTGTGGATCTCCTTCATGCCCTGCAGAAGCGTCGCCGGCGTGAAACGCGGCGGCGGCTTCGTCGCACGCTTCTTGAGCGCGCCGCTCAAGTACGTCACGGCGTCGCCCTTCTTCAAGGGCGGCAGGACGCCGCCTTCTTCTTCCTCGCCGTCTGCATCGCCCGCATCAGCTTCTTCGCCCGCGCCCTTCTTCGCCGTGCGGTAAATGGCACGCCAGCCCGCCTGAATCTCGCGCCGCCCGTTCACGGCGAACGCCTCGCCGTGATAGTCGAGAGCCGCACGCGTCTTTTCGTAGACATGCTCGGGATAGAACTGCGCGATGAACGCCTGCGCGATCAGGCGGTAGATGTTCGCTTCCGTCTCCGTGAGCGTCCCGAGCCGCGCGTGCACGCACGTCGGAATGATCGCATGGTGCGCCGTCACCTTCTTGTCGTTCCATGCGCGGCTCTTGATCTTCGCGTCCGCGCCGCCCGCCCAATGCGACAGAGCCGCATCGTCGCCATCCCTGAGATGCGCGAGGATCGCGGACGCATCCTTTCGCTGGTTCAGCGGCAGATATTCCGAGTCCGAGCGCGGGTATGTCGTGAGCTTCTTCTCGTAGAGCTTCTGCGCCGTATCGAGCACGAGCTGCGGTTCGTAGCCGTACTTCCTGCCCGCGAGCACCTGAAGCGATGAAAGCGAAAACGGCAGCCGCTGCCCCTCCGTCTTCTTCGCGCGATGCAGCTCCGTCACGCGCCCGTCTGCAGGCGGCTCGGCGAAACCCGCAAGACGCGCCTGTGCCGCCGCCTCGTCGACGAGCCTTCCCTCGCGGTCAAGCCCCGGCTCCTCCTCGCGCGGCTTCCAGACGGCTATGAAATCCCCGTCTGCATGGCGGAACTTCGCGCGAATCTCGAAGTAATCGACGGGCTTGAAGCCCTCGATCTCGCGCTCGCGGCGCACGACGAGCGCCAAGGTCGGCGTCTTGACCCTGCCCACGGGCAGGACGAGCTTCTTGTGCCCCGCGCGGCGTGCCGCGAGCGTATAGGCGCGCGAAAGATTCATGCCGATGAGCCAGTCGGCGCGGGCACGCGCCAGCGCCGACTGCTTGAGCGCGTAGAAGTCGCTGTTCTCGCGAAGATCCGCATTCGCCTCGCGGATGCTCTTCTCGTCGAGCGCGTTCAGAAGGATGCGCTTGACGGGCTTTTCGTTGCCGACGAAATCGAGCACCTCGTCGATCAAAAGCTGCCCCTCGCGGTCGGGGTCGCCCGCATGGACGATCTCATCGGCACGCGCGATGAGATCCTTGACGATGCGGAACTGCCGCGCTGCCGACGGCGCGACGACGAGCTGCCACTCGGCGGGCACGATGGGCAGATCCTCCGTGCGCCAGAACTTGTACTTCTCGCTGTACTCCTCCGGCTCCTTCTGTCGCAGGATATGACCGAAGCCCCACGTCACCGCGCCTTCCGCCGTTTCCAGCCAGCCGTCGTGCGAGCGCACAGGGCCTTCGAGGCACTTGGCAATCTCGCGCCCCATGCTCGGTTTCTCCGCAATGTAGAGCCGCAAGGCTTCTCCTCCTTTCCGCGCACAGCGATATTTTATGAAAGCCCAAGAAGCCAAGCCGAAGGCGCAGGCTGCTTGGGTAACTTTCTTTAAGGGCGGCGCACTTTTGTCCACAAAGCGGACGTTTGTGCGTGCAGTTTCTCATGCAAATCAAATATTCTCTTCTATTATACCACAAATCGCCTTCATTGACAGCCCTGCGCTGCATTGTTATAATGGCGAAAGAATCAGCGCCGCCGCACAGGCGGCTTTTCACTCCATCAGAAACATTTTGGGAGGCGTCCTTATGACAGAAAAAGTTTTCCCCATAAGCCGCGAGAGGCTTGAGGAAATCATCGAACAATATCCGACACCCTTTCACATCTACGACGAAAAGGCCATTCGCGAGAACTTCCGCCGCTTCAAGCGAGCCTTCTCGTGGGCGCCGAACTTCACCGAGCACTTCGCCGTCAAGGCAGCGCCAAATCCGCGCCTCCTGCAGATTCTGCACGAAGAGGGCGCGGGCACGGACTGCAGCTCCATCGCCGAACTGCTCCTCTCCGAGGCCGCCGGCGTCAAGGGCGAAGAGATCATGCTGACCTCGAACGACACGCCCGCCGAGGAATTCCAGAAAGCGCGCGAACTCGGCGCCATCATCAACCTCGACGACATCAGCCACATCGACTACCTCGAAAAGTGCGCGGGCTTCCCCGACTGCCTCTCCTTCCGCTACAATCCCGGCCCGCTCATCGAAGGCAACGACATCATCGGCAAGCCGACCGAGGCGAAGTACGGCCTTACGCACCACCAGATCTTCGACGCCTACAAGATCGCACGCGAAAAGGGCGTCAAGCGCTTCGGCCTGCACACCATGGTCATATCGAGCGAGCTTAGGAATGAAGCCTTCCTCTTCACGGCGGAACTCATGTTCAACCTCGCCGTCGAAATCAAAAAGCGCCTCGGCATCTCGCTCGAATTCATCAACCTCGGCGGCGGCTTCGGCATTCCCTACCGCCCCGAAGAAGAAGCCATCGACGTCGAGCGCGTCGGAAGCGGCATCGAAGCGCTCTACAAGAAGATCATCGAGCCGGCGGGACTCGCAGGCCTCGCCATCAAGGCAGAATCCGGCCGCTACATCACGGGACCCTACGGCTGGCTCGTCACGACGGCGCTGCATGAAAAGAAGACGTACAAGGACTACATCGGACTCGACGCCTGCATGGCGAACCTCATGCGCCCCGCGCTCTACGGCGCGTATCACCACATCACCGTCGTCGGCAAGGAAGACGCCTTCTGCGATCACATCTACGACGTTACAGGATCACTCTGCGAAAACAACGACAAATTCGCCATCGACCGCAAACTGCCGAAGATCGACATCGGCGACCGCATCGTCATCCACGACACCGGCGCACACGGCCACGCCATGGGCTTCAACTACAACGGCAAGCTCAGAAGCGCGGAACTGCTGCTCCGAGAAGACGGCAGCGTCGAACTCATCCGCCGCGCCGAAACTCTCGATGACTACTTCGCCACCCTCGACATCCCCGGCGGTTTGATGAAGTAGAGTATCACAACAGGGCTATGCGAAGATGTCAAAGATCATCGCATAGCTCATATCTTTTTCAGCTTTCTCTAAGGCGTGAGTATATTACAAAATGTTTACCTGCAGATCCTTTCTCATCAGACCCAAGGTGCGCATATCCGATTTGAACCATATCGATCCGGCATGGTTTGTCGATGTAACGGACGCCAAGGAGCTCAAAAAGATTGCCAGGCATGTGGACAAAAAATATATAGACGGCGCTATTCTGCTAAGCTATTTTGATAAAGAAATATTAACCTTCCGTGAATGGGACTCCCTTAATTATCTCTGGGTTTACCTCGCCGTCGCCATCGATAAACTGCTGCAAGATGGAATAGCCTCCATGTCCTTTCCAGATGCTCCAATGGAGATGGACTTTGAAGAATATGACAGAGGTTTTATAAAATTGCATACAAAGTGGAACAATAAGCGCTTTTTTGTCCCAGAAAAGGAACTGCTGCTCACCTTGCTTCAGGGAGCTGTCAATTTTTTTGACGCCATCAATAAGCCGTTGGATCTACACAGTACATATGCATTAGAGCGGCAGTACTTTGATGATCTATTGCAGCGAGTCTACGGCAAGTTTTTGTGATGGTATGTGTCTTTGCACCCGATGTATTTTCCGTTCGTATTCTATAGAAGGAAGGGCGCCGTCAGCCGACGGCGCCCTTCCTTGTTGCTCATGCTGTTCACAATACCGAAACTCTTTCCCTCACAAGAGCTTCGCCCGAAGTTCCTCTGCCGAAAGCGGCGAGAGGTAGGCGGGGGCGATGTCGAGGACGGTCTTGCAGCCCGCGAAGCCCTCCTGCGCGAGGCGGTATGCCGCCCTTGCATACGCGAGAAGAACGCTCGTCGTGAACTCGGGGTTCGAGTCGAGCTTCAGGCTGTACTCGATCGCGTGCTTGTGCTCGCCATGAAGCCCCGTCGCACCCGTGCGGATGACGAAGCCGCCGTGTGCAAGGCCGCTGTGGCTTGCCTTCAGCTCCTCTTCCGTGATGAAGTGCACGGTCGTATCGTAGTCGGCGAAGTAGTTCGGCATCTCCTTGATTTCCTTCTCGACCTTCGCTGCGTCCGCGCCCTCTTCGAGGACGACGAAGCATTCGCGCGTATGCTTCTCGCGCGTCGTAAGCTCGGGATTGTCGCCGCGCCGCACGGCGGCGAGCGCCTTGACGACGGGGATGGTGTACTGCTTCGCATCCTTCACGCCTGCGATGCGGCGGATGGCGTCGGAGTGCCCCTGGCTGACGCCGCGCCCCCAGAAAGTGTAATCCTTGCCGTTCGGCAGGACGGCATTCGCATAGACGCGCGCGAGCGAGAAGAGCCCGGGGTCCCAGCCGACGGAAATGACGGCGACATGATTCGTCGCCTTTGCCGCCTGATCTACGGCAGCGAAGTGCGCGGGAATCTTCGCATGAGTATCGAAGCTGTCGACGACATGGAAAAGCTTCGCATACTTCGGCGTCTGCCCAGGCAGATCCGTCGCGCTGCCCCCGCAGAGGATCAGCACGTCAACCTTGTCCTTCCATGCCTCGATGTCCTCAACGCGGAGGACGGGCACACCCTCCGTCTGGATCTTCACATCTTTCGGATCGCGTCGCGTAAAGACGGCGACAAGCTCCATGTCGCCGTTTTCGCGCACGGCGCACTCCACGCCGCGCCCGAGGTTTCCGTAGCCGAGAATGGCAATTTTCATATTTCTCTCTTCCTCCCAAATCAGGCGAGAACGCGTGCGAGGCGCACGATCTCGGGATCGAGCGTCTTGCGGTTCGTCACGGCGTCATGTAGATTGATGCTCACGACCTTGCCCATGTCGAAGCCGAAGACGATGTCGCTTGCGCCCGACATCAGCGCGAGAGCCGCGCGTTCGCCGAGAAGCGACGCCTTCATGCGATCCTCGACCGTCGGCGCGCCGCCGCGCTGGATGTAGCCCAAGACGGATACGCGCGTATCGATCTTCGTCGTCTCGCCGATGAACTTGCCCATCTCAACGGCAGAGCCTGCACCCTGCGCCACGACGATGATGCTGTACTTTTTGCCTGCCTCGTAAGCGTCCATGATTTCCGTGCAGATCTCATCGAGATCGTACTTGACCTCGGGCACGAGGACGTATTCAGCGCCGCCCGCGACGCCCGCCATCATCGCGAGCCAGCCCGACTTCTTGCCCATGACCTCGATGAGGATGATGCGCCGATGCGCCGACGCCGTGTCGCGCAGCTTGTTGATGGCCTCCAGAACTGTGTTCGCCGCCGTGTCGGCGCCGATCGTGTAGTCCGTGCCCCAGACGTCGTTTTCAATCGTCGCCGGCAGACCGACGATCGGCATGCCGTGGCGCGAGAGATGCGCCGCGCCCGTGAGGCTGCCGTCACCACCGATGACGACAAGGCCTTCGATGCCATGCTCTTTGAGCTTTTCCATCGCCGCTTTGCGCCCCTCCTCCGTATGGAAGCGCTTGGAACGCCCCGTGCCGAGGAACGTGCCGCCGCGCTGAATGAGGTCGCTGACGCTGCGCGTCGAAAGCTCCTTGATGTCGCCGTCCAAAAGCCCCGTATAGCCGCCGTAGACACCGAAAATCCTTACTCCCTCGGAAATCGCCGTGCGCACGACGGCGCGCGCCGCCGCATTCATGCCCGGGCTGTCACCGCCCGAAGTCACAACACCAATCGTACTGATCATGTATCTCTCTCCTATCCTATTGTCTTTTCTCAGCTGTTGACTGCACTCGCGTGGAAGAGCCGGATGCCCTTCTGCCCCACGCTCGCTGCCTTCTCCATCAGCGTACGAATGTCCGTCCCCTCGTCCATCGCCTGCGTGTTCGCCATGTCGACGAGCATCGGCATACTCACGCCCGTGACGATGCCGTACTGCTCGTTGTTGATGACGATGCGGCAGGCGGCATTGTATGGCGTGCCGCCGAAGATGTCGACGAGGAAGAGCACGCCGCCCGACGTATCGAGCTTTTCCAAGACGGCTTCGTACTTCGCCGTGATGTCGGCCGGCCCTTCGCCCGGCAGAAACGTGACCGCCGCCGTGTTCTGCACCTCGCCGAAGATCATCTCGACGGAAGAGAGCAGCTCTTCGGCCAGCCGGCCGTGCGTGCCAACGATGATTGCAAACATATCCATACCCCCCAGCTGAGCTTTTGCCCAAGCATCAAATCCAGTGCTTATCATTCTTATTATAGCAAATTTTTTCCTATATGTCCTGTAAAAAAGCCGCCTGCCCAACTTTAGGAATCATCTCTCCGCTTCAATCGTCCATTGGCTCCCGTGTCAACTTCTGAAACAAGATGCGAAGATAATTTCGCTTACCGTATAACACGCGGTCGACATAGACATCCTGCTCAAATATACGATAAACTTTCAGGACATATGTTCAGCCGCTACAGGAAACGGACATACACTGCTTTTACGCCCGTTTCCTGTAGCGGCTTCATCAAGGAGGCACACTGTACATATGTCCTCACGCCTTACAGAAGCCTAGCCAATCGGTCTGCGCCTTTGGCTTGACCTCTTGGGGCTTCATGGTAAAACACTATATAATTGCCGCAAACAAGAAAACGATACTCGCTTTCTACATCGATCACGGAAGAAAGCGCTGCGCCGAGTTGCGGGAAATCCCCCAGCTGATCCACGCGATCCAGTATGCGGTTTATCGTATTTTGCGCCGCTCGGGGATTGCACAATTCAGAAGAGATATAGTCCCAAATTTCATCCAGATCACCTTCGGCTTTCGGAGAATATTGGATATTATGCTTCATTTATTTTCCTCTGAAAATGCGCCCTCACATCTGCAGACGTACGCCAGCCTCTTTCATCTCCAGATATTTTCCCCTGAAAAAGTTCTTTCATGAGCCTCAATGCTGCCTTCGTTTTTTCATAATCCTCCAAATCAACAATCGCATATCGACCGCGCCCATTCTTTGTAAGAAAAACTGGCGAACCGACAGCTACGTCACGAAGCACCTCGCCGTAATTTCTTAAATCAGAAATCGGTTTGATATTAGGCATAGCCGCCCCCTCCCTTCTTCTATCTTTAGCATACCTTCTTTTGTTGTAAAATTCAACCGTAAATTCGACAGCAAAAAGCCGCCTGTCGCATCTTCTGCGACGGCGGCTTTTCTTTCCAATATTTGCGGCAGCTTTCACGCTACGCTTCCAAGACCTCGTCCATCGCCTGTTTCATGCGGCAGATCGCGGTATCGAGTTCTTCCTTCTCGATGTTGAGCGGCGGGTTGAAGTAGAGTACGTCGCCTAGAGGGCGCAGCAGGAGTCCGCTGCGAAGCGCCGCCCGGTAGATGGCATAGCCGAGGCGGCGGCTCGCGTCGAACGGGCGCTTCTCCCGCTTGTCCTCGACGAGCTCTGCGGCATGGATCAGGCCGATATGACGGATCTCGCCGACATTTCGGTGCGCACCGAAGACTTCCTCCATGCGTGCGGTCAGCCAAAGAGCTGTCTCTTCCGCTCTCTCCAGGACGTTTTCCTCGTCGAGGATGTCGAGCACGGCGAGTGCCGCCGCGCAGCCGAGCGGATTGCCCGCGTAGGTGTGGCTGTGCATGAACGCCTTCCCTTCGCTCCAGTCCGCGTAGAAGGCGTCGTAGATCTTCTCTTTGACGACGGTGATGGACATCGGCATGTAGCCGCCCGTCAATCCCTTGGAAAGGCACATGATGTCGGGCGTGATGCCCGCACGCTCCGTCGCGAATAGCCTGCCCGTCCGGCCGAAGCCCGTCGCGATCTCATCGGCAATGAGGAGCACGTCATGCTCGTCGCAGAGCGCACGCAGTTTCTTGAGATAAAGCTCCGGGTAGATTCGCATGCCCGCGCTGCCCTGCAGAAGCGGCTCGACGATCATCGCCGCACACTCTTCGGCATGCTCGGAAAACGCCTTTTCCGCATAGGAAAAGCACTCGCAGGAGCACGTCTCGCGCGTCTTTTGAAAAGGACATCGGTAGCAGTCGGGCGCTTCGACGTGGATGTTGTCCATCATCATGGGCTTGTACATCTCGGCGAAGAGATCCATCGAACCGACGGAGAGCGCACCGATCGTCTCGCCGTGGTAGCCCTCGGAAAGGCATAGGAAGCGCGTCTTCTTCGTGCGTCCCGTCTGCTGGCAGTATTGAAACGCCATCTTGAGCGCCGCTTCGACGGCGGACGAGCCGTTGTCGTTGAAGTGGAACTTCGTGAGCCCGGCGGGCACGAGCGCAGCAAGGCGCTCCGCCAGCTCGATGGCAGGACGGTGCGAGAAGTTCGCAAAGATGACGTGCTCCAGGCGGTCGAGCTGTGCCTTGATGCGCGCATTGATCTTCTCGTTCGCGTGCCCCAAGAGGTTCGCCCACCACGAGCTAACGATGTCGAGATAAGCCTTGCCGTGCACATCGTAGAGCCATGCGCCCTTCGCATGGTCGATGACCATGGGCAGGAGCTCCTCGTAGTCCTTCATCTGGGCGCACGGATGCCAGATATGGCGAAGGTCGCGTTCTTCAATCGTTGGCATGAAATCCTCTCCCTCTATGATTTCGGATGTTCAGTCGTACAGCGCGGCGAGCGCCGCCGCCGCGAGCGGCAATTCCTCTGCCCCCTTCGCGACGCACGCGACGACGGGCGCGCCCGTCATCTCCTCGACCATCTTCTTATTGTCCTCCTGCATGACGTCTCCCGCCTGCCAGTTGTTGAAGATGAATCCCTTCAGGGGAATGGCCCGCATCTTCAAGTGCTCGGCGGTCAGGACAGCGGCGTTGATCGTGCCGAGTCCCGCATCGGCGACGACGAGAGCCGAAAGCCCGAGGCGCACGGCGAGGTCGTCGAGCACGACGTGTTCATGCTCGTCCCAGCGCAAAGGGCAGATGATGCCGCCGCTGCCCTCGACCGTCAGATAGTCGAAGCGCTCCTTCGCCGCGCGAAAATCACGCTCAACCTTGCCGAAGTCGATCGGACGATTTTCGATTCTCGCGGCGAGATGCGGCGAGACGGCATCCCGATAAATATAAGAAACGATTGCCTCATCTTCTGCCAGAGCCGCCGTGCGTGCGACATGAAGCGCATCGCCGGGCAGAAGCGAGCCGTCCGCGCTCGTCTCAGCGCCCGACAGCGCCGCCTTGTAGTAGCCCGTGCGAAGTCCCGCCTCCTTCAGGCGCTTGACGATGAGTCCCGTCACATACGTCTTGCCGATGTCCGTTCCCGTTCCCGTGATGAACAATGCTTTTCCCATGAAAGATTTCTCCTTTGCAAAGACAGCATCGAGCGATGCATCTCAGAGCCAAAGTCCCGCCTTGCGGCAGCGAATGCCGATGAAAGCGGCGGCGAGGCACAGCAGAAAGTCCGGCACGACCTGCAAAATGCCGCAGTACCAGAGCGCGAGCCACAGCGTGATGGGCGCGTCGACGATGTAGTTCGACGCGATGTAGAAATAGGAAATGCCGAACAGATAGACGACCGCCATGCCCGCGAGGCACGCGCCGAGCACGCGCCCGAAGGTCGGCTCGCCGCCGCGCACGAGCGCCCCCGTGAGATACGCCTGACAGATGAAGCCGACGAGATAGCCGAAGGTCGGCTGCAGGACGTAGCTCGGCCCGCCACCCGACGCAAAGACGGGGATGCCGACGAGCCCCATGAGCACATAGACGCCGACCGCCACAGCCCCGAGCCGCGCCCCGAGCAGGACGCCCGCCAAGAGCGTGAAGAGGAACTGCAGCGTGTAGACATCCGTGCCGACGGGGATGCGGATAAAGGCTCCGACGGCAACGAGCGCGATGAAGAGCGCACAGAGAACGATTTCTCTCACTTTCATGAAATTTGACTCCTCCCTTTGGGAAGCGCTGAATCCGCCAGCGCCCCTTCATATCTATCGTTCCATAAATCTTCCTTATCATACGCCCTTGTACGATTATTGTCAACTTAACATTTTTGAAAAGTTTACCTTGATGCGCTGACATAAAGAAAATTTAGGGCTTGAAAAACTTTTTCCTTTCGGGTAAAATTGGAAAAAATACGATAAACCAATAGCAACGGAGGCGAGAATATGTTTCTTGTAGAACGCCATGATGCCATTCTTGACATCCTTGCACGCGACGGCAAGGTGCGCGTCAAGGATCTCAGTGACCGTTTTCATGTGACGGAGGACTGCATACGCAAGGACCTCGGTGCGCTCGAAAAACAGGGGCGGCTCAAGCGCACTTACGGCGGCGCCGTCATCCGACGCGAGAATCCCCACACCGTCGAGGTCAGCAAGCACCGCAACATCGATGTCGAGGCCAAGCGCCGCATCGCGCGCGCCGCCATGCACCTCATCCATGAGCATGACATGGTCTTTCTCGACATCTCGACGAGCAACCTCGCGATCGCCGAGCTTCTCGTGCACGATGAGCGTGAGCTGACCGTCGTCACGAACATGATCGACATCCTCTCCATCCTCGCCCAGAACCCGAAGATCCGCGTCGTCTTCGTCGGCGGCGTCATCAACAAGAGCCGCGACGGTTTCTGGGGCGGCATGACGCTCGACCTCATCTCACGCCTGAAGCCCGACATCGCCTTCGTCGGTGCCGTCGGTGTCGACGTCAAAGAAAACAGCGTATCGACCTACGACATCGAGGACGGCATCAACAAGGCGGCAATCATCCGCGTCTCCAAGCGCGCCTACGTCGTCGCCGAAGCGAGAAAGCTCAGCTCGGACGGCAACTACAACTATGTGACGCTCGACACGCTCTCGGGGCTCATCACCGACTCGCGCCCAGCCGCCGATATATGCCAGGCGGCAGAGGACTACGGCGTGGACATCATCCTGCCGCAAATCGACTGAAAAAGGAAGGACTCCCTGTTCCATGCAAAACGCATCTTTTTTGCGCCTGCCTTCTTGGCAGGCGTTCTCTTCCGTTGCCGCAAAAGGACTCAAGGTGTTTCTTTTCTACCTTGCAGTCCTTTCTTTCTGCCGCGCCTTCTTCATCTTCTGGATGCACGACTACATGGCCGCGGCGACGGGCAGCGCGGACATCGCCATCGCACTCTGGCGCGGCATGCGCCTGAGCTTTCAGACAGCGGGGGTGCTTGCGCTCTTTTCCCTCGTGCCCGCCGCGCTCGCACGTCTTCTTCATGCACCGCTTGAAAATCTCGCATGGCGCGTGATGAGCGCCCTTTCCCTCACGGTGCTCTCCATCCTCTACGCCGCGAGCTTTCCCTACTACCGCCAATATCACACGGGCTTTCATCAACTCATCTTCAATACGGTGAACGAGGACGTCTATGCGCTCTTTATCTCGCTCGTGCAGGAATTCTACCTGCCCGTGCGGCTCGCGGGCGCACTCCTGCTCGCCTTCCTTCTCTATCGTGCGCTGTGCCTTCTGCTCGCGTGCGATTTTTCCGCTCTCGCCGAGCGACTGCTTCCCTGGCGGTCTCTTCGCCGCGCTCTCTTCCTCCTGATTCTCGCACTCGTCGCCCTGTTGAGCGCCTTCGGCGGCAGCCTGCGCTGGCAGGACGCCGTCAACTGGGAGAATGCCGGCGTCACGAACGACGCCTTCCTGAACGAAGCCATCCTCGACAATTTCCAGGCGCTCTATCGCGCCTATGTGCTGAACAGCCGCTTCCTCGCGTGCAACGGTCTCGACTTCACCGTCGAGGAGATCGAGCGCCTCGCCGCGCTCCACGCAGGCCGTCCTGCCGATACGCGCGACCTCGACGTCTACCTCACGCGTGAAGCCGAAGGCGCACAGATCGAAAAGCCGCGCCACATCTTCCTCATCATCTCCGAAAGCTACGCCAACTGGCCGCTCTTGGAAAAGTATGCGAGCCTGCACATCGCCGACCCCACGAAAGAACTGCTGAACGCAGCTGATACCGTTTACTGTGATACCTTTCTACCGAACGGTTCGAGCACGGTGTCCGCCGTCACGGGCGTTGTCACGGGATTCGCCGACGCCAACCTCTACCTCACGACGATGCCCGAATCTTTCGCTGCGCCCTATCCGACCGCCATCGCGCCCACATTCGCCCGCCTTGGCTACCACACGGATTTCTGGTATGCAGGCCCTGCGACATGGGAGCGCATCGAGCCGTTCTGCCGCGCGCAGGGATTCGAGCAATTCTACAGCCGCGGCGACTTCTCCTCCGACGAGGGAAGTGTCTGGGGCGTCGACGATGAAGTTCTCTACCGGGAAGTTCTCTCGCGCATCGATCCCGAACAGCCCGGGCTTCATGTGCTCCTCAACGTCTCGAACCATTCTCCGTACACGGTCGATCTCGCCGCCAAGGGTTTTCCCGCAGAAGATGTGCGCACCGCGCTCCCCAAGGAGGCGCAGGGAGATGACGCCCTCCTCAAAGAACTCGGCCACTACTGGTACGCGACGCAGGAGCTCGCCGCCTTCCTCCGCGCGGCGAAGGAAAAATTCCCCGAAGCTCTCTTCGTCATCGTCGGCGACCATGCCGACCGTTACAACATCGAGAAGACGCCGTCGCTCTACGAGCGCTACGCCATCCCCTTCATCCTCACGGGGCACGGCGTACGAAAGGATCTGCTCAACCCGGAAGCTGCGGGCAGTCAGATCGACATCGCGCCGACACTCATCGAGCTGATTGCGCCTCGGGGCTTTCGCTACGAAGCCGTAGGAAGAAGCCTCACGCGCGGCAACCGGCAGGGCGTCAACTACGGCTTTTGGATCACGCACAGCGCCATCGGCAGGACAGATACCGTTCCGCTCGTCGCCGAACCGATCAAAGACCGCCCGGCCGCTCTCGACGAAGAGGCTATGCAAGACTATATCAACGCCGTACGCGCCCTTTCATGGTGGCGGCCGAAGTATGGCCCCATGCTCGACGAGGCGAAGCTTGAAGGTCGTGAATGATGGCAGCGGAACGCGAAAGGGAAGGCGCCGCCGACACGCAAAAAAGCCGTGCAGCAAAGAGCCGCACGGCAAAAATCATAGAGAAAACTCTCGCAGCGCTCGCCGCCTGCCACCTCTGTCCGCGCGGCTGCGGCGCGAACCGCCTGCACGATGCGCACGGCTTCTGCGGCGCTGGCCGATACGCGCGCGTCGGCCTCGTATCGCTTCATGCGTGGGAAGAGCCTTGCCTGGCTGGCGAAAAGGGCGCAGGAACGGTATTTTTCTCGGGCTGCAACATGCGCTGCGCCTTCTGCCAAAACTACGAGATCAGCCGCGAAAATTTCGGCATCACCGTCACGGAGGACCGCCTTGCCGACATCTTCCTAGAGCAGGAAGAGCGCGGCGCGACAACGCTCGACCTCGTGACGCCGACACACTTCGCACCCCAGATCGCCGCCGCGCTTCACCTCGCCAAGGCGCAGGGGCTTTCCATACCCGTCGTTTACAACTCCTCCGCTTATGAGACCGTTGATACCATTAAAAGCCTGGCGGGACTCGTCGACATCTTCCTGCCCGACCTCAAATACATGGCGGAAGAGGCGGCTCTTCGCTACAGCACAGCCCCCGACTACTTCAAGACGGCGAGCGCCGCCATACGATGTATGCGCGAGATCGCGGGCCGTCCCATCTTCGATGATACCAATCGTATGCAGCGCGGCGTCCTCGTGCGCCACCTCGTTCTGCCGGGACGGCGCAAGGAAAGCATGAAGATCCTCGACTGGCTCTGGCAGAACTTCTCCGATACCATTTACATCAGCCTCATGAACCAATACACGCCCATGGGCGACCTCTCAAAAGTCCCCGAACTCAACCGCCGTCTCACGACCTTCGAATACGAGAGCGTCGTCGACCACGCACGCAGTCTCGGCATCGAAAACTGCTACATCCAGCAAGGCGGCACCGTCTCCGCCTCCTTCGTGCCAAAATTCGACGGACGAGGGGTGGAAAAATACTGAACTACACGCACAAACGTCCACTTTGTGAACATTGTGCGCCGCCCTTACATGAAAGAGCCAATCGGTCTGCGCCCTTCGGGCTTGACTTCTTGGACTTTCATAGTAAAAAAGAAGCCATGGCGGCTCACATCTGAGCCGCCATGGCTTCTTTTGGAAATCGCGCAATCGTTCTCAAATACGACACCGCCGTAGCATCGAGCTGCCTGCGTCCCTGCTCCCAATTCTGCAAGGTTGCCAAAGGAATCCCGAAGGCTCGCGAGAACTCTTGTTGTGACATCGCCAGACGCTTTCTCACCGCCTGAGGTTCTATGCGATATACGACGCTTTTTTTCAAGCCTTCCACGATACTGCCTTGCGCATCCAGCAGCGCCTCCTGCAAGCCTTCAAAAATTTCACTTGCCGCGTCTGACATCATCGGCTCCATGCTGCTCCTCCTTCCTGTGAAAAATCGCTTTCATCTCTTCTACAATATCCCGAAATACTCTTTTCTCGTCTTCGGTTAAATCAACCTGGACATTTTTCGGATAGGCATACAACAGATAAATCGGCTGACTCTCATTATAGATATAGTAGATCACACGGGCACCACCGCGTTTTCCTCTTCCAGAGCCCTGCCAGCGAATCTTCCGTATGCCGCCCGTTCCGGGAATCAGATTACCACTGTATGGATTCAGTCCGATATATATCTTGAACTCCATCTGAGTTTCTATATCCCATATTTTTTCAACTGCTCGTTGATATGGCATCGTTTCAACGAGCACTTGAGGAATCACTTCATTCTTCATATCTTTATTATACGTCAATGACGCATCTCATGCAATATTGCAATTCAAAAAATATCCCCTTTGTTTCTAGACTGCACCTTGTAGGCAAACAAAGGGGATACGATTTTCAGTTTCTGTTGTTCCTCAGCGTCTTCCACATGGTATCATAGACCGCCATGTAGTGTGCATATCTCTCTGGAACGCCGTCAAAATCTCCGCCGAGTCGGAAAAAGGCGCCGCCGTCGATCGACAGAAACACACCGTCTTCGCTCGCTTTGTACAAGTATTGCGCCGTGTTCTGCAGCGCATCGCCGTGCACGAACTTCACCATCCCGCGATAGCTGGTGGCATTGCCTGTCGGAATCCGCTCTTTCTCCAGGGTTTCCGTCACGATGTAGATGTCCTTGCCATCATAGGAGGTTGCCCAAATATCTTGGGCAAAGGTCTGCGGCATCCATAAAACTTGAGCGAACAAGGCAAAAACGACGGCCAGAAAAATCCGTTTCATGCAAACGCCTCCTTTACTGTACATCTCTCATATTATCGACACTTTCAGGCGACGCCATAAACCCATGGCCTTCCTTCCCTTATTCGTGCGTGATGCCCGGATGCGTCATCTGCTCAGGCGACATGATGTGGTCGATCTGCTCTTTCGTCAAGAGCTGCTTCTCCAAGATGACCTCGCGAATCGGCCTGCCTGTCGTATAGGCTTCCTTCGCAAGAATCGCCGACTGCTCGTAGCCGATGTGCGGCAGGAGCGCCGTGACGACGCCCACGCTTCGGTCGACCCACTGCTGACACTGCTCGCGATTCGGTTCAAGGCCGATGAGCAGCTTGTCGACGAAGGTGCGCACGGCATTTGTCAGGTAGTTCATCGAGTTGAAAAGGTTGTACGCCATGATCGGCTCCATGACATTCAGCTCGAACTGCCCGTTCTCGACGCCGAACGATACGGCGAGATCGTTGCCGATGACCTGATAGCATGCCTGGTCGAGTACCTCGGCGATGACGGGATTTACCTTGCCTGGCATGATGGAGGAGCCGGGCTGGCGCTTCGGCAAGTTCAGCTCGTTGAGCCCGCAGCGCGGTCCCGACGCCATGAGACGGAAGTCGTTCGCCATCTTGATGAGCACGAGCGCGGTGTTCTTGAGTGCGGACGACACGTCAACGAAGCCGTCCGTATTGTTCGTCGCGTCGATGATGTTCGTCGACGTCTCGAAATTCTCACCCGTAATCTCGCGCAGCTTGCGCGCGACCGCCTTGATGTAGGCCGGCTCGGCATTGAGTCCCGTGCCGACCGCCGTGCCGCCCATATTGATGAGGCGGATGCTGTCCATCGACCAGCCGACGCGCTTGATGCTGCGGCGCACGGCGGACGCATAGGAGCCCATCTCCTGCCCCAGAGTGATCGGCACGGCATCCTGCAGGTGCGTGCGCGCCATCTTCAGGATGTCCTTGTACTCCTCTGCCTTCTTTTCCAGCTCCGTCGCCAGATAGTCGAGCGCCACCGTCAGCTTGTGTCCCTTGTGCGTCAGACAGACCTTGATCGCCGTCGGAAAAGCGTCGTTCGTCGACTGCGCCATATTGGCATGATTGTTCGGCGAGATGATGTCATAGCTGCCCTTCGGCTCGCCGATGATTTCAAGCGCGCGATTCGACAAGACCTCGTTCATGTTCATGTTGACCGACGTACCCGCGCCGCCCTGAATCGGGTCGACGGGGAACTGGTCGATAAATTTGCCGTCGATGATCTCCTCCGCCGCCTCGGCGAGCGCGTTGCCGATGCGCTTGTCGAGCCTTCCCGTCTCCATGTTCGCCTGTGCTGCCGCCTTCTTCACCTTGGCGAGCGCCTGAATGAAGTCAACGTCGAGCCGACTGCCCGTGATGCTGAAATTCTCTATGGCACGCAGCGTCTGCACACCGTAATACGCCTCATCCGGCACCTCAAGTTCGCCGAGAAAATCATGTTCTTTCCGCATTGCAATCCCGCCCTTTCCTTTTGTCCGAACCGTCTATCTCTTGTATACATTATACAACTTTTCTGTCACTTTGTCTTACGGAAACAGGAATATCGTGGAAATTATTTTCGATGCGTCCATAGGCGGGCGAACGCCGTCAGCTTTATCCTTCCGTCGCCTCGGCAAGCGCTGTGACACCCTATGTACAGCGTGCTACTTTGATGCCGCTATACAGAAAACGGGCGCGTGAGCATGCCATGCCACTTTGCGCGACGGCTGAACATATATCCTAAAAGTTTACAGCCTTTATGGAATCATGTACAATGCCAATAACGACATCTGTTATCCGCTGTGCGCATAGTGAAACATGTACGTCAAGATTCCGGAGGTGCAACATGCTCGAAATGTCTATGCTCGCCCAGCTCGTCGCTTTTGCTGACTGCGGCACGCTGTCGGCAGCGGCGGAGAAGCTGCATACGTCGCAGCCTGCTGTAACGCGCACCATGAAGAAACTCGAGGAAGAGCTTGGCCTTTCGCTGTTTGCACGCAGCAAGAACCATTTGGCGCTGAACGAAGTCGGCGAACTCGCTGTACGCCATGCGCGCCGCATCCTGCAGGAGACCGCCGACATGACGGAGCGTCTGCGCGCCTACGAGCGCAGTCTGCGCACCATTTCCATCGCCTTCTGCTCGCCCCTGCCGCAGATCGTTCTGACGCCTCTTCTAAACAACATATTCGACGGCATGACGCTTTCCGCCGATATGAAGGACGACGCCGACTTCTTTGCGAAACTCTTCGACCGCACATATCAGCTTGCCGTCACGCATACGCCGCCCGAGGATGCAACCGTCTTCCATGCAAAAAAATGCGGGCACGAAGATCTCTTTCTCTCGCTGCCCACGACGAGCCCGCTCGCCTTTCATCCCCGGCTGCAGCTCGACCACCTCAAAGGCGAAACGTTGCTGCTCCTCAACCGCGTCGGCTTCTGGATGAAAGCCGTGCACGAAAAGACGCCGCAAACGCGCTATCTCATGCAGGAAGAGCGCACGACGCTCACCGAACTCGCCGCGAACTCCCCCTATCCGATTTTTCAGTCCGGCTACTTCATCGCGCGAGGCGAAGAGATCGAAGGGCGCATCTGTGTACCGCTCGCCGACTCCGAATGCCACACGGACTACTGGCTCGTGTGCCTCAAAGAAGACCTGCCGAAGTACCGCAAGCTGTTCGACAAAGTGACGGAAAAGACGATCGCATGAAAAAGCCGCCATGCAAATATCTTTTCCACCTTCTTTGCATTCGTGTACCTAACATGATACAATTTGGTAAAGGAGCTGATTTGCATGGCAAAAACAGAAACATTGCATATACGCCTTGAACCCGAAGTCAAGACTTCTGTCGAAAACACTTTGCGCATGCTTGGCCTTTCCGCTTCCGAAGCAGTGAATATATTTTTTCATCAAATCCTTCTTCATGAAGGTCTGCCGTTCACTGTACAAAAACCTCGCTTTACTCCTGAAACCTTGGCTGCACTGCAGGAGTCTGACGACATCGCCGCTGGTAAGATCTCTGCGAAAACATATCTCTGTGCTGCCGACTTGATTCGTGAAGCTAAGGACGAAGTAGATGCTGAAGATTAAGCAGACCGCACAATTCAAAAAGGATCTCAAAGCTGCCATTCGTCAACATCGTGACCTCACCTTGCTTGAAAACGTCATCGACACTTTGGCACGACGGGAACCGCTGCCTGCGCAGCATCGCGATCATGCTCTTACAGGGAGTTTCCGCAACCATCGCGAATGCCACATCACGCCTGACTGGCTGCTCATCTATCAAGTCAAGGAGGACACGCTGATCCTTTCACTTGCCCGCCTTGGAAGTCACGCCAAGTTGTTTCAAACCTAACCATCTCTTCCTCCCCTGCTGATGCAGGGGCGCTTTCTATACTCTTTCGCTCCTCCCTGAACCGCGAACCGCCGCAAGCCATGCCCTGCTTTATTCGAGCTTCCCGTACGCCTCGTCCGTCACAGGTTCGCACCATTCGTTCGACGTCTCTTCGCCCGGCACTTCAACGGCGAGGTGACTGAACCAGCTATCTTTCTTCGCGCCGTGCCAATGCTTGACGTTCGGCGGAATCTCCACGACATCGCCGACCGCAAGGCTCCTCGCCTCCTTGTCTTCCTCTTGATACCATCCCTCGCCCGCGACGCAGATGAGAATCTGACCGCCGCCCTTTTTTGCATGGTGGATGTGCCAGTTGTTGCGGCAGGACGGCTCGAAAGTCACGTTGTAAATCGACACGACCGCCCCCTTCTGCGTCAAGATATTCAGATACGACTGCCCGCTGAAATACTTCGCATAGGCATCGTTCGGTACGCCAAGACCAAAAGCGCCGCCGCGCTCTTCCGTGTGCCCTCCTGCGCTCCATTCTTCCTTCGTCATGATACCGTTCCTCCCATCGATTTCCTTCATTGTATCTCAGAAATCAAAGCTCAAACACGAGCTGCATCGAGGCGTACTTCTCTTCCGTCGCGTCATCCGGCGTATAGTAACGCTTCTTGCCGTCGAGCTTGGCGATCTCCGCCAGCTCCACCTCTGTCAGAACGAAATCGAAGATATCGAAATTCGCACGGATGTGGTCGGGATTCTTCGTGCCGGGAATCGTGATGAAGCCCCTCTGCACCGCCCAGCGCAGGATGATCTGCACCGTGCTCTTGCGGTACTTGTCGGCAAGCTCCAGGAAGATCGGCTCTTCGAGAAGCGTCGTGTCGCCGTGTCCCAGTGGGTACCAGCCCATGAGCCGCGTGCCGTAGGACGCGAGACGCTTCATGACCGCGTGATCGATATGGTACGGATGCGTTTCGAGCTGTATGACGTGCGGTTTGACCTCTGCCTCCGCCAGAAGACGCTCCAGTTTTTCGCCGTGGAAGTTCGAAATGCCCAAGGAGCGTGCCTTGCCTGCCTTGTACGCCGTTTCGATTTTCGCATAGCCCGCCGTGAAATTGCCCGCAGGCTGGTGGATGAAGAGGAGGTCGATGTAGTCTGTGCCGAGGCGCGCGAGCGTTTCATCGACTGCCATATCGCTTTCGTAGAGCGTCGGCCAAAGCTTCGTCGACAGGAAGATTTCCTCGCGCTTGACGATTCCTTCTTCCATCGCACGCTTCATCGCCTTGCCGACGGCGGCTTCGTTCATATAGGCGTTCGCCGTGTCGATGAGACGATAGCCGTTCTTCAGCGCCTTATAGACAGACGCTTCCGCATCCGCTGGGCTGATCATAAAGGTGCCAAGCCCCAGAAGCGGCATCTTCAAATCGTTGGCAAGCGTCGTATATTCCATGGTTAAATCTCCTTTCAAAATACCTCATTGCTCTCTACAAGGCTATTTTACGTAAAACATCGTGCTTTGTACAATGCCAATCATGCAATCTGCTATATCAATATCGTATAGCAAATCCTCCCCGACGCAACTTTTCCCCGCAGCACTGCAGAAAATCCGCCTTTCGAAAATTTCCTGCAAATAAAGGGCTTTTCCCTTCTCATATCGAATACATATTTTAATGAACACCGCACTTCGAGGAGGTCTTACCCATGGCAATTCTAGCTGCTTATGCTGTGCCGCATCCGCCAATCATTCTGCCGGAAATCGGCAAGGGAGAGGAACGCAAGATTCAGCTGACGATAAACGCTTATGAACGGGCGATGAAGGAGGCGGCTTCCTTCGAGCCGGATACGGTCGTCGTCGCGAGTCCGCACGCCGTCATGTACGCCGACTACTTCCATATCTCGCCAGGCGACGAAGGCACAGGAAGCTTCGCGCAGTTCGGCGCACCCGAGGTCGAGGTTCGCGCCGAGTACGACACGGCGTTCGCCAAGACGCTCGCGACCGTCGCAAGCGAAGCCGGACTCGATGCGGGGCCTTTGGGCGGGCGCAATGCGGCGCTCGATCACGGCACGATGATCCCGCTGCGCTTCCTGCAGCCACACACGGAAAACTTCCGTCTCGTGCGCGTCGGCCTTTCAGGGCTGACGCCGCTTGATCACTACCGCTTCGGCATGTGCATCGCTCGCACCGCCGAGGAGCTTGACCGAAAGACCGTCTTCATCGCGAGCGGCGACCTCTCGCACAAGCTCACGCCCGACGGGCCTTACGGCTTCGCCGCCGAAGGGCCGCGCTTCGACAAGGCTTGCATGAAGTACCTCGAAGAGGGCACATTCCTGAAGCTTCTGCAGATGGATCCCGCACTCGCCAAGAAGGCGGCGGAGTGCGGCCTGCGCTCCTTCTGGATCATGGCGGGAGCGCTCGACTGCCAGGCGCTGAAGATCAAGAAGCTTTCTTACCAAGGGCCTTTCGGCGTCGGCTACGGGCTTCTCTCCTTCGTCGTCAAGCGCGAGGACTTGAAACGCAACTTCGGCATGCGCTATGAGATTGCCCAAAGACGCGCCCTCGACGACATCAAGGCGGCGGAAGACGCCTATGTGAAGCTCGCGCGAGAGAGCGTGGAGAAATTCGTCGTGACGGGACAGTACGCGGCAATTCCCGACGATCTGCCCGAGGAAATGCAGGCGCGTGCGGGCGTCTTCGTATCGCTCAAGAAGGACGGCGAGCTCAGGGGCTGCATCGGCACCTTCCAACCCACGCAGAAGGACGTCGCCGAAGAAATCCTCTACAACGCCGTCTCCGCCGCCCTTCACGATCCGCGCTTCTCGCCGCTCAAAGAAGACGAACTGCCCAACATCGTCTACAGCGTCGATGTGCTCACAGAGCCTGAGCTGATCCACGACGCCACGAAGGACCTCGACCCGAAGCGCTACGGCGTCATCGTCGAGGCGCGAGGTCGCAAGGGGCTTCTGCTGCCCGACCTCGAAGGCGTCGACACGGTCGAGGACCAGATCAAGATCGCGCGCAAGAAGGGCGGCATCGCCCTCGACGACGATGTGCGCATCTGGCGCTTCGAAGTGGAGCGCCACCATTGAGCGCGGATAGCCGCACCGCAAAGACAGAGGGAGCAGACGAACGCATCGTCTGCTCCCTCTGTCCGCATCACTGCCGCCTCGCCGACGGCGAGACGGGCTTCTGCCGCGCCCGCATGAATGAAGGCGGCACGATCCGCTGCCGGAACTACGGCAGGCTGACCTCCGTCGCCCTCGATCCCATCGAGAAGAAGCCGCTCTATCACTTCCACCCGGGAAGCTTCATCCTCTCCGTCGGCAGCTTCGGCTGCAACCTCCGCTGTCCCTTCTGCCAGAATTACGCAATCTCCATGGCGGACGGGCAAAGCGAGACGCAGGACGTCACGCCCGCAGAACTTGCTTCGCTCGCCCATGACCTCAGCCGCCGCCCGCACGGCAATATCGGCGTCGCTTTCACCTACAACGAGCCGCTTCTAAGCTATGAGTTCATCATGGACACGGCGCCGCTGCTGCACGAGGCCGGCCTCGCCGTCGTCCTCGTGACAAACGGCACGATCGCACCTGCGCCCTTGGAAGCGCTTCTCCCGCATGTCGACGCCATGAACATCGACCTCAAGGGTTGGCAGCCGGACTTCTACCGCCGTCTCGGCGGCGACCTCGCTGCGGTCAAGCATACGATCGCCCGCGCGGTAAAGAGCTGCCACGTCGAAGTCACGACGCTCATCATCCCCGGTCAGAACGACAGCGCAAGCGATATGGAAGAAGAGGCGCGCTGGCTCGCCTCTCTGCGTCCCGACCTGCCGCTTCACATCAGCCGCTACTTCCCGCGCTGGCATGAGAATACTCCCGCGACGCCCATCGAAACGATCGAGCGGCTCGCTGCAATCGCGGGGAAGCATCTTCGATTCGTGCATAAGGGGAACTGCTGAAAAAGCACGGCGGATGCTCCCCGTCGTAATAACTGCTGCGCAGGGCTTCCAAGATACGGCGCAAAGCGCTAACAGAATGAACCTCGCACAGCCGCTCGCCGACACGATCTTGGACACCAACTTTGTATATTATTTCCCGAGCATAGAGAATCCCTCCTGTTGTAGTTCTTCTACAGCAGGAGGGATTTTTGTCCGTATTTTGGGGTGCAGTCCGGTTTCCCTCGCTGCCTTTCGGCAATACAAATCTATTCAACAGCCTTCAGCACATAAATGCGCGACTCAAAATCCACCGACAGCCCGTTCTCCGCAATCGGTTCGCCCGCCGTGCCGTCCGTCGTGATAAGCCCGTAGTTCATCAGCTCATCGCCGTAGCAGCACACACCGCTGCGACGATTCTCATAGAGGATGTCCGGCAGAAGTCCCGCAAGCTTCACGCGATCGAAGCGGTAATTCACGCGGTTCAGCGTGCGATACCAGCCGACAATCGCCGTCTTCCGATCCGCACTCACGCTCATCCACGCCATGACATTATTTTCAAAGGGGCTTTGCAGGCGATAGAACGTCCCGTACTGGAAGATTTCCCGATACTCCTTCATAAAGGAAACCTGTTCTTTGACCTCTGCAATCTCCTCTTCCGTCAGCTTGTTCAGATCAAGCTCATAGCCGAACGTTCCGAAGTATGCCGTATTCGCACGCGTGTGCAGCGGCGTCATGCGATTCATCTGATGGTTCGGCACGACGGAGACATGGCTGCCCATGCTGCTCACAGGATAGCACATGGATGTGCCGTACTGGATCTTCTGCCGCTCGGCGGCATCCGAATTATCACTCGTCCACGCCTGCGGCGCATAATAAAGCATACCGGGGTCAAAGCGACCGCCGCCCGAAGCGCAGGACTCGAAGAGCACATGCGGGAACTTCGCGGTCAGGCGTTCGTAGAGCTCGTAAAGACCGAGGATATAGCGATGGAACACCTCGCCCTGCTGATCGGCAGGCAGCGCATGCGACCAGCATTCCGTGATGCTGCGGTTCATGTCCCACTTCACATAGGAGACCTTGCCGCTCGCAAGAATCGCCTCCATCTGCTCATAGATATTGTCGACCACCTCTTTGCGCGAGAAGTCGAGCACGCACTGCGAGCGTCCGAGCGACTTGCGCCGTCCCGGTACGGAAAGCACCCAATCGGGATGCGCACGATAGAGGTCAGAGTCCTCATTGACCATCTCAAGCTCAACCCAGATGCCGAACTTCATGCCTCGCGCCTCGATCTTCTCCGCGAGTCCGTCGATGCCGTTCGGCAAACGATCGCGGTTGACCGTCCAATCGCCCAGTCCCGCATAGTCGGATGTGCGCGCACCGAACCAGCCATCGTCGAGAACGAAGAGCTCGATGCCGCACTCCGCCGCCTTGTCCGCTATCTTGAGCAGCTTCTCCTCCGTAAAGTCGAAATACGTCGCTTCCCAGTTGTTGATGAGAATCGGGCGCACCTTGTCGCGCCACAGCCCGCGCGCCAACCGCTTCTGATAGAGCCGGTGATACGTCTGGCTCATGCCGTTGAGTCCCGCATCCGTCCAGACAAGAACCGCCTCGGGCGTCTGAAACTCTGCGCCCGGCACAAGTTTCCAGTCAAAATCCGTGCTGTGGATGCCCGCCTGCAGACGTGTCACGCCGTGGTTGTCGACCTCGGCAAGCATCTCGAAATTCCCGCTGTAAACGAGACTCATCGCCAGCGCCTCACCGCATGTCTCCGTCGTCCCACGGCGCAGGAGCGCTGCAAAAGGATTGTATTGTCCCGAGGAATGCCCGCGGCGGCTGCCAATCGCCGTGATGCCCGTTGTGAGCGGACGAATCTCTATATGACGTTCGCGCGACCATGCCCCCGTCAGCTCCAGCCAATCGTACTGCGTATCGGGCAAGTCAATCGACATGCTCATGACCTTCTGCAGATGCAGCACTTCCTTGCCCTCGTTGATGTAACGCACACTGCGTGCGATTGCACCACCCTCGGCAAATATGGTATAGAGAAGCTCGGCACGCAGTCCCGTCAATTCATCCTTCACCTCGACGATGAGCGTCTTTGCCTCCGTCTCCGCCTCCGCATACGTCGCAGGCAGCCCGGCAAGTTTCGGCTTGCCGTCCATGACACGATAGCCTGCATACTGCAGATCGAGGATACGGCTGCCGTTTTCCTGCAGAACGTTCAGCGCAGGGCGGCGGAAATCCGACGAGCCGTACGTCGGCAATTCCTGGCGGATCGCGTCCAGCGAGTAGCTGCGCGTATCCGCAAAGACACATGCCGTCATGCCACGGTGCACGCGCTCGAAGATGTGCTCAAAACCCTCACGGTCGCGGAGCGCCTTGCCGTAGTAGAGCGAACCCAGCCCGCCATGGGGCAGCACCATGAAGATGTAACTCACGGAATCGTTGAAGAGATGAAAAACCCTGCCCTGCTCATGATAAACGATGTTCATGCAATTTCCCCCTTCACTTGCAGCCTTTTCCATGCAAGTCCCCCGCATTTCAACTTTCTTCCACGCGAAACCCTGTCGTCCCGCGCTCAACCACAGTATTGGCAAGCACGACGTTCTCCGTCACGCCATCCTCGATCTTTGCCAGCATGAGGCGCGCCGCCTCCCGCCCGAGATCGCCCATGTGCTGGTCGACGGTCGTAAGGTTGGGCGCAGTGTATCGGCTGAGTGCCGTATTGTCATAGCCGATCAACGAGATATCCTGCGGCACGCACCGCCCCATGCGCTGACAGGCATTCAGCGCCCCCATCGCCATGAGATCGTTGCAGCAGAAGATTGCCGTCGGCACAAGGTCCAGCATCATGTCCATCAGGATGAACATCGTGTTCTCGACAGTCTCGATGCGATTTCCCTCGCCGATATTGACAATATCCGCTTCATGGAATGTCCCGCGCTCTTGCATGACGGAACGGTAGACCTTCTCCTTGATGCGGTAAGAATCGCTGTTTTCCCCCTGCAGGAAGAGGATGCGCTCGTGCCCGTAGTGAAAGAGATGCTCAAGCGCCGCCCGCGCCCCGCTGCTCTGATCGCTCGTCACGTATGATATACCCGCAACCTCCCGCGCACTGTTGACAAAGACCAGAGGCAGGCGCGCCGCCGTATTCTCGTAGAAGTCCGACACAACCATCTCCGTATTCGGACTGACAACGATGACGCCCGAAACATTGCGTGTGATGAAATCCCGCACGCACTCTTCCTCACGCGCTGCATCATTCTGTGCACACGCGAGGAGCAGGGAGTACGAGCTCTGCCGCAGATGCTCCTCGATTCCGTCGAGCACCTCGACAAAGAACATATTGTCAAAGCTCGGTACGACGACGCCGATGCTCGATGAGCGCTGCATGTTCAGCTCACGTGCCTGCAAATTCGGCACATACTCCAGTTTCTTGATGGCATCCTCCACCTTGAGCCGTGTCTTTTCACGCACGGGATAATTTCCGTTCACCACGCGCGAGACCGTCGCCACCGAAACGCCGGATTCCTTTGCCACATCGATGATCGTCGCCTTCATCTCATTCTCCTCTGCTCCCTCATACTCCCGATTTCAAACGTCCTTTATACTGTCGATCCAGCGATCGAACGCCGCCATCCCCGCCGCATCGCGCTTGAAAACGCCCGCGTGCGTGAGCACCCGTAAAAACACGGCGCCGATCTCATCGCGCAGGATTTCATCTGCATTCGCCTCCGTCACTGCGGGATGCGACGCGCGTACCGAGCGATACCAGTCCGCGTGCTTTTCAATGTCCGCGATGCCCGCGATGTCCTCCGTTCCCTTCAAGAGTTCCGTGCGCACCTGTTCCATCTCTGATTTAAGCCGCGCGGGCAGGATTGCCAGCCCCAGCACCTCGATCAGGCCGATATTCTCCTTCTTGATGTGGTGCACATCGGCATGCGGATGGAACAACCCGAGAGGATGTTCCTCCGTCGTGCGGTTGTTGCGGAAGACGAGATCGAACTCGAAATCCGCGCCGCGCCGTCGCGCAATCGGCGTGATCGTGTTGTGCGGCGCATCCGTCTCCGCCAGAATCTCCACCGAAGCGTCGCTGTATGTGCGCCACGCGGCGAGAATCTTCGTTGCAAGGTCGATGAGAGCTCCCTTGTCGGATGACGTGAGGCGCAGTGTCGACATCGGCCATTTCACGCGCCCCGCGCGGATATTCGGATAGTTCGCAAAGCGGTATTCCTGCTCCACCGCCGCGCGTTCCATGGCAAACGTATAGCGCCCGCCCTGGTAGTGGTCATGCGAGAGGATCGAGCCGCCGACGATCGGCAGATCGGCATTCGAGCCCGCGAAATAATGCGGAAAAATCTCAAGAAACGCTGCAAGATTTTCAAACGTCTCGCGCGAGATCACCATCGGCACATGCTCGTTGTTCAGCACAATGCAGTGTTCGTTGTAGTAGGTGTAAGGCGAATACTGCAAAAACCACGAACGCCCCGCAAGCTTAAGCGGAATGAGGCGATGCGTCTCGCGCGCGGGGTGATTCACGCGCCCCGCGTAGCCCTCATTCTCGCGGCAGAGCAGACATTTCGGATAGGAGGAAGATTTCGCGAGCTTTGCCTTTGCGATGTCGCGCGGATCCTTCTCCGGCTTCGAGAGATTGATCGTCACATCGAGAGCGCCGTACTCCGTTTCTGCCCTCCATGCAATGTTCTTGTCGATGCGCGCCTTGCGGATGTAGTTCGAGGCGATGCTCAGGTCATAATAGTAATCCGTCGCCTCACGCGGCGATGTTGCATAAAGGGCGCGAAACTGACGCACGACCTCGGACGGACGCGGCATCACGCAGTCCATGATGCGCGTATCAAAGAGATCGCGCTCATCCGTCGTGCCCTCGATCAGCCCCTTCCCCGCCGCATAGTCGAGCATGCGCTCCAAGATGGGCGTCGCCGTCTCCAGTGTTTCATCCACCTGCTCCGGAACATATTCTTCCACACCGAGCACGTCGAGCAAACGATTCGCGGCATAGACTTCATCCTCGGGCGCAATCAGCCCCTTCTGACGGGCAAAGTGCAGGAGGCGGCATATTTCATGCTGCATATCACACATGATAACCCCTCCTGTACCTAGTCCTCATAACCATGCGGATGATGTTCATGCCAGCGCCACGCCGTGCCGATGACCTGCTCCACATCTGTGAATTGCGGTTTCCAGCCGAGCACGGAGCGCGCCTTCTCACTGGACGCGATGAGCTGCGCCGGGTCGCCCGCGCGCCGTGCGCCAATCTCCACCTTGATGGAGCGTCCCGTCGCCTTTTCCGCTGCTGCAATCATCTCCTTGACCGAGAAGCCCTGCCCGTTGCCGAGGTTGAAGATGTCGCTCGCACCGCCCTTTCGCAGATATTCGAGCGCCAACACATGGGCATCCGCGAGATCGACAACGTGGATGTAGTCGCGCAGGCACGTTCCATCCGGCGTCGGATAGTCGTCTCCGAACACCGTGATATGGTCGCGCCGCCCCGTCGGCACTTGCAGGATGAGCGGAATGAGATGCGTTTCCGTCGCGTGATCCTCGCCGATCGAGCCGTCCGGCAAAGCCCCCGCCGCATTGAAGTAGCGCAGAGACACATAGCGCACGCCATTGGCGCGGCTCACCCACTTCATCATCTTCTCCATCGTGAGCTTCGTCTCGCCATAGGTGTTCGTCGGGCATGTTTCATCGTCCTCGTGGATCGGCACGCGCTTCGGCTCGCCGTAGACCGCTGCCGTCGAGGAGAATACGATCTTGTCGACGCCATGGCGCACCATCGCCTCAAGGAGCACCTGCATCCCATAGACATTGTTGTTGAAGTAGAGCAGGGGTTTTTCCATGCTCTCGCCGACGAGAGAATTTGCCGCAAAGTGAATGACCGCCTCGACCTTGTTTTCAGTAAAAATCTTGTCGAGAACCAAAGCGTCGCGAATGTCGCCCTCGTAAAACTTTGCCTTCGGGTTCAGTGCGCCGCGATGTCCCGTCTGCAGATTGTCGACAATGACAACCTGCTCGCCCTTTTCGATGAGCGCGTGCACGGCATGAGAGCCGATATAGCCCGCGCCGCCGCATACCAATATCGCCATGAGAATTCTCCTTTCGCTCCGCTCTTACAGACGGTGTGCGCCGTCCGCAATATTCGCCACATAGAAGCTCGGCGCATAGCCAATCTTCTCCGTATATGCCTCTGCAACATTCTTCTCAAATGCAGGAATTGCCTCGTCGCGCACAATGCTGACCGTGCAGCCCGCAAAGCCGCCTCCCGTCATGCGCGAGCCGAGCACTCCCTCCTGCTGCCACGCGAGTTCCGCGAGCGCATCCAGCTCGGGCCCCGTCACCTCGTAATCGTCGCGCAGGGAAACGTGGGAATCGTTCATCAGTGCGCCAAACCGCTTCACATCATTCTGCTCAAGCGCCTCCACTGCCTCAAGTGTGCGGCGGTTTTCATAAACCGCGTGGCGTGCGCGTCTGCGCTCGACCTCATCCTCGATGACGGCGGCATTCTCATCGAACTCTGCATTCGTCAGCTCGCCGAGCGTTTTGATCGCCTTGACCTTCTGCAGAGCTTTCAGCGCCGCCTCGCTCTGCATGCGCCGCTCGTTATACGCAGAAGAAACGAGGCTGTGCGCCTTGTTCGTGTTTGTGATGACGATGCTGCACCCCTTGAGGTCGAGCTTGCTGTAGCGGTACTCAAGTGTATTGCAGTCGAGCAGGATCGCGCAGTCCTTCTTGCCCATGCCGACGGCAAACTGATCCATGATGCCGCAGTTCATGCCGACGAATTCATTCTCCGCCTTTTGCGCGAGCTTTACAATCTCCGCCATGTCGATGCCGAGTCCAAGCTCCTCATTCAGAATGACCCCCATCAAAACCTCGATGGAAGCGGAAGAAGAAAGCCCCGCACCGTTGGGCAGCGTCCCGTAGACGAGGATGTCGAAACCGTGCGCTGCAGGATGTCCCGCATCCTCCATCATGCGCACGACGCCGATGGGATAGTTGGCCCAGCCATAGGCTGCGCTCTTCACCGCACCGTGCATGGGGAACTCCACCACGCCTTGCTCCTCTGCATTCATCGAGTAGAGGCGCGACACATCATCCGCACGCGGCGCAGCGAGCGCATACGTGCCGAGCGAGATCGCACACGGAAAGACGTGCCCGCCATTGTAGTCCGTATGCTCGCCGATGAGATTCACACGCCCCGGCGAGAAATACGCATGCGTTTCAGCCGCACCGAATTTCTCACGAAATACTTTTTTCATCTCATCCAAGATTGCCATTGGCTCCTCCTCCATATATCTTCATTTGTCCGTCTATATTTTGGCTTGTATGAAAGTAAACGTTTTCTTTTCCCGCTTCCTATTCTATCCTCTTTCGTAAAGAAACGCAAGCGTTTTTGTGAGATTTTCATAGGGAAACGCTGATAAAATGAAGTCGCCCAGATTTGCGCAGATGCGCTGGTTCTATGGCGGTCAACGTCAACCAATCATGCGGCGCACTTCGCGCTTGCATTCTTGGGACGTTTTCGCATACGAGCCGTTGCCCAATCGCCTGCGTCCTTCGGACTTGGCTTTTGGACGGCTCAGCAAGGAGACAAACCGCAGGCGTAGCGGTGCTACGTCGAGGATTTGTCGACGACGAGAGGACAGTGCAGATGCGTGAAGATGGGTGGCTGAATTTATCAGTGATTCCATAGGTTCAGCAAAAGACGGATGCCCCCGCCGTCAAATCCCCTTCATCGTAAACGAGAGGCTTCTCTTCCCATTCGGATAGGTATACTCCGCAAGCACGGGTGCGCCCCAGCTGTCGTCGCCGCCCACGCCGCACATGCCCGCCGACGCACGCAGATATGTATGCTGCGGACGCGGCAAATCGTACGCATGGCGCGCATTCTCCAATTCGTGCGGACTGTACGGGAGCGCCGATGCCTCAAACGGCACATCTGCCGCGAGACGGATTCCGTGACCGCCATGATCCGTAACCTCGATCCAGCGCACGCCGCAGTGATTGCCCGTCTCCTGCGGACGCAGATACGGCTCGACCTCGTCCGACGCCGTGCTCTCGTAGACGCCGAGACGTGCGCCGCAGCAGCGGTCGATGTAGTTTTCCTTCGGCCCGTAGCCATAGAATCGAATGCGATCATAGTCCGTATCTAGCGTAAAGATCATGGCAAAGTCGGGCATCTCCGGCATCCCCTCTGTTGCCTCATATTCCATCGTGACGCCGACTTCCCCGCTCGCCTCCGCCGTATAGGAGACCACGCATGCAGCAGCAGGCTCCGTGGCAAGCGCATAAGTAAAGCGCACGGTGACGCGCTTGGCATGCCGTTCATCGCGTCTGCCGAAGAAACCTTTCACCGTCTCGAAATCTTCGCCGTCCACGCTGTACTCGATGCGCGTGCAGCGGCGGTAGAGGCTCGCGAGTTTCCACTGCGCCGTATCCGCCATGCGTCCGCTGCCGTAGTCATTGTCGATCGGCGCACGCCAGAAGCTCGGCTGCGGCAGCTCCTCGATCAGCTCCCGTCCGCCATGGCGATAGGAGACGAGATTGCCCTGCGCGCTTGAGAACATGAGGGAAAAGCCCTCCCCCTGCACGCCGAGGTTGATATCTCCCTGCACCACGCGCAGGCTGCCCGACGCCTCCAACGGCATATAAGCAGGAGCGGCGACGCCAAAGCCAAGGACATCCAAAAGGCGCGTTCCTGCATCCTCAGGCGGCACGACGACCGCTTGCCCGAAGGCGATCTCATGGCCTGCAGGCGCCCATATTTCCTCCTCTTTGACAAGGAGCGATGCCGTCAGCACATACTCGCCTTCGCCTGCGTAAGGCAGCCTATTCTTGATGAAGCGTGTTTCTCCCGGCGGCACATCATGCTCCCCTGCATACGCCTGCCAGATCTCGCGCCCGTCAAGGAGGAGCGAGAGCCACAAATCATAGTCGCCCGCATACGAAAAGAGGCTCTTATTCTCGATCTCCACACCTTCCCATGAAGGACGGAGCGTGAAATTCTGATAGTTGTACTTCACCTCCTGCAGCTTTGCCGTAGGACGACGATCGGCAAAGAAGATACCGTTGCCGCTGAAGTTGTAGTCCGACGGACGATCGCCGAAGTCGCCGCCGTAGAGGAATACATCCTCGCCATAACGCCCGCGCCTGCGGATCGCCTGATCGCCGAAATCCCAGATGAAGCCTCCCTGATAGAGCGGCTCGCGCTCCGTCAGTTCCGTGTACTTGTGCATGCCGCCGCAGCTGTTGCCCATCGCATGCGTATACTCGCAGCAAATGAACGGCTTGTCTCGGTGCTCCTTGAGGAACGCTTCGATGTCCGCCGCCTTCGTATACATCTGACTCTCCATATCGCTCGTCGCCGGATAGCTGCGGTCCCAGAAAATGCCCTCGTAATGCACGAGGCGCGTGGGATCGACGCGGCGGAAGTACTCGCTCATCTCGTAGATGATGCGGCCGCCGCAGGACTCGTTGCCGCACGACCAGATGAGGATGCACGGATGATTCTTGTCGCGCTCATACATCGACTGAGCGCGATCGAGCACGGCGGGCAGCCACTCCTCGCGGTCGCCGGGAACAGTATGCGCGTCCTTCGCACACGCCCCATTCTTCATCCATGAGCCGTGCGTCTCAAGGTTCGTCTCATCGATCACATAAAAGCCATAAATGTCTGCCAGCTCGTAGAGACGACTGCTGTTCGGATAGTGCGACGTACGAATCGCATTGACATTCGCACGCTTCAGCGCGATGAGATCCTGCTCGAAGAGCGCGGGATCCATCGCCCTCCCATGATCGGAATCAAACTCGTGCCGATTAACTCCCTTGAACACGATGCGCTTGCCGTTGATCTGCATGACTCCATCTCGGATGCAGAACTCACGGAAACCGACGCGCACGCGCACGACCTCCTGCAAAGCACCCGCCGCATCACGCACGCGGATCATAAGATGGTAGAGCCATGGGTGCTCCGCGCTCCAGAGACGCACGCAGGCAGCCTCTCCCGAAAACGCATGACTCTTTTCCGTGATGACTGCCTTTTCTCCCTCTACGCAATCTCCTTCCGGATCGCAGAGCAGAATCTCGACATGCTTTTCTGCCGCATCGCCGAATGTGAGGTGCACATCAAGCTTTCCGTGCGTATAGCCATCCCGCTCAAGCGGCACGGCACGAACGGCAACATCCTCGATGTGATGCTGCGGTTTCGTGTAGAGCAGGACGTCGCGATAAATTCCCGAGAAGCGCCAGAAGTCCTGATCCTCAAGCCAGCTCGCACTCGTATAGCGGAATACCATCGCCGCCAGCTTGTTCTCCCCCGTCACGAGATACGGCGTCAGGTCGAAGTCTGCAGGTGTGCAGCTATCTTCACTGTAGCCGACGAAATGACCGTTGAGGAAGAGTGCGAGCGCCGCATCCACGCCGCCAAAGGAGATATAGACGCGCTCCCAATCCTCGGGCACGGCAAAATACTTCACATAGCAGCCGACGGGATTATCACGCACGGGAATCTCGCCCGGCACGATGCTCTCATGCCCGTCCCACGGGTACGTCGTATTCGTGTAATGCGGCGCTCCGTACCCCTCCATCTGGATATGCGCCGGCACACGGATCGTCTCCCAATCGCGGCAGTCATAATCCGCCGCCTCGAATCCCTGCGGGATGTGCTCGGTGTTCCGCGCATAGGCGAAATGCCAAATGCCGTCGAGCGTGCGGTAAAATGAGGACACGCCGCGCGCAAGCTCCGCTTCGTCGCGATAGAATACGTGGTCGCTGTGCGCAGGCAGACGGTTCTCTGCGAAGTAGCACGGATCTCTCAATTTCTCAAAGTCGAATGCAGCCATGTGAAACCTCCGATCTTGTAAAGGAAGCACGGATAAATGCAGCCACCCGTCTTATCAGCGCTTCCGAAAGAAAGCGGCCGCCGCCGACCGCTTTCCCATCTCCTAAAATAGAATCACTTGTTCATTTCATCCCATTTCTCTTCGAGTTCTTCCACGATGCGCGCGTGCTCCGCCTCCGTGAGCGTCACTTTCGCGCGGTAGAGAATCGTGCCGAGCAGAATGAGGGCAAACGGCGCAGCGAACATCACGAGCTTGAAGTGAAAGAGATTCTCCGGAGAAATCGTCTCCGCTGTCGCACCGCTTGTCATGCCGACCCAGATTGCGGTAAGGCCGATCATGCCGCTCGCAATAGCACCTGCGAGCTTGTCCACCAGCGGACGCACGCAGAGGACAAGCGCCTCGTCGCGATGTCCGAGCTTCAGCTGCCCGTACTCGACCGCGTCCGTAATCGTCATGAGCACGACGAGGAAGATCAGCGGCTGCGGCAGGGAGAACAGACCTGCGGCAAAGAGCGTCATAATGACGTTCGTGCCCGCCATCGCGTAGAGCACGATGCCGAGGAGCATGACGGCAACCGAAGCGAAGAAGAGCTTGCGGCGGCTGAACTTCTCCGTCAGCGTCGGGAAGAGTGCCACGGCGAGCAGACCGATGATGACATTGATCACGCCGAGGAACGAAAACTGCTTTGCATCGCCAAGCACATAGATGAAATAGTAGAGGTTGAAATTGTTGATGACATTCTGACCGAGAACGAAGACAAGGTACGCAATCGCAATCCAGAGGAGCTGATCATTCTTGATGAGCACGGAGAACACATCTTTGAATGAAGTCTCCGTCTTGTTCTCGCGCAATGCGGAATCCTCTTCCTTCGTGCCAAGGCCGAGGATGATCGCCCCGAGAGTCGCGATGCCGCCGCCGACGACGGCAAACGCAAACCAACCGCTCGAGTCACCGGCGCCGCCATTCTCGTTCAGCGAGAAATAGAGGACGACGGGCATGACGATCGCCGTCACCAACTGACCGCCGAACACCGAGCCGATACGCGCATAAGTCGCTGTCACCTCACGCTCATGCGAGTCAAACGAGAGAGCGGGAATCATCGACCAGATCGCAACATCTTTTGCCGAGTAGAACACATCCATGATGAGATAGAGCAGCGCGAAGAGGACGAGGTAGAGCATTGGATTCGACACCGTCAGCCCGCCCATATCCGTAAAGAGGATCGCAAGGGAAATTGCAGCAACAAACGCGCCCACAATCACCCACGGCTTGAACTTGCCCCAGCGCGTCTTCGTCTTGTCAATCGTATTGCCGATGAACGGATCGAGGAAGAGCTCGCCCACGCGCAAGACGAGGATGATTGTCGTCACAATGCCGATCATATAAGCATCGTGTTCGTGGTTTTCGGAGTGAAACAGATTGCTCGTGACAAAGATCATGAAATACGTCGCGAGCATAGCATAGAACACATCATGTCCGAAAGTGCCGCAGGAATACGCAATACGCGGCCAGAATTTGCTCTTTTTGTCCGACATGGGAAGCCCTCCTCAGCCTTTGACCGTGCGGATGTAGGCGATGATGCCGTCCGCAATCTTTCCGAGCGGTTCTTTACTCGTATTCACAACGAGATCATAGTGCGTTCCGTCGCCCCACTTGCGCCCCGTATAGTAGTCATAGTAGCGCGCGCGTTTCTCGTTCTCGCGATTCAGCTCCTTGAGCGTCTTGCCCTCGTAGACCGTGCGCCCGCGCTCCTCGCGGTAGTCGTCGTCCGCACAAACGAAGACGGAAAATACATCGTCGCGCTTTCGGAGCGCATAGTCCGCGCAACGTCCAAGGAAGATGCAGGGACCGTCGGCGGCGAGCTTGCGCACAACGTTCGACTCCGCCATAAACATCCCCTGGCTCGACTCTCCCATCGCCATGCCGAATGAGTGAAACGGGATGAAGCGCGAGGACAGTGGCTTCACTGTATTCTCAAACTCAAGCAGCTCCTTCTCATTCAGATCGTTGATGCCAAGCTTCGCCGCGGCAAGATGCACGATCTGACGATCGTAGAGATGGACGCCCAACTTCTCCGCGAGCAGCCCGGCAAGCTCCCGTCCGCCGCAGCCATATTGGCGGCTGATGGTGAGAATGAATTTCTTCTCCTCCATGTGACTTCCTCCTTCATCATTGGGAAACGACTATGCGTCTCCCGTAAACAAACCTTGAACATAATAGGAGTGGGAAATATAGTAAACGTTTTCTTTCTTACGTTTTCTATTATACTCTATAGATTTTGAAAAAGCAAACGTTTTCTTTTTGAAGCACAAAACTTTTTCCTCTATAAGAATGCAGACGCTCTTGATGATATACAATGGAGGCGAACGACTCAACAACGCGATAGAACGACGGATCGCCGCAATACCCGTACAGCAGATGCTTTGCCTGCAGCCCGAAGGACGCGGACGGATTCCCCATGCTTCCGTAAGACGTGAGGCCATAAATTGACACAGGCAACACCGAAGATCGTCCTGACTTCCTCTAAAAAGCAATCATAATGAAAAAAGACGCGCCGCCGGCAAAATGGCTGCGCGTCTTTTTGTGACCCAATGAAGCACGGGAAAAATAGAGGGAGCTCTGAATTAATCGGTGATTCCTTAAAACGGGCTGATCGTCTTCTCCTTCGCCAGCGGAATCTGCTTCATCCTCTGGTCGTAGTCTGCTGTCAGGTAGTCGCCCAAGAGGGCGACCTTGAACTTTCCCGGGTGGTCGTCGGGCAGGAGGTCGTTCGCCGTCAGCAGCATGTCGAGCGCGGGCGCGGTGCGCATGGCGGTCGCGCTCATGTGCATGACGAGGATCGCGCCGCGCTTCACCGAGCCGTCGTCTTCGTGCGTCAGTCTGTGCAGAATGCCGACGAGGGATTCCATCGAGACGGCATTGTAGTCCTCCGTGCTGCCGCTGCCGTTGACGACGTAATCGAAGCCGTTATGCAGAATGCTCGCGACGCCCGTGCGGCTCACGGCGAGCGTCGGCGGGCGCAGGATGCGCGTCAGGGCGTATCTTCCCGACGGCAGGCGCATGTCTCCCATGGTCAGCGCGAGCTTTTCGTAGGAGGAGCGCACGTCGAGTTCGTACGTCTCCTCGTCCATGATGGCCTTGTTCCTGCCGCCCTTGTCCTGCACGCACATGGGCGTGTGCGTATCCGTATGACTGCCGACCTCGTTGCCGTTCGCCACGATGGCACGCACGAGATTCGGATTATTGTGGATGTTCTTCGTGATGATGAAGAACGTGCCATGCACGCGATGCTTGTTCAAGACGGCGAGCAGATGGTTGATGGAATCGTCGCTTCCCCAGTCGTCAAAGGTGAAGAACACGGTTCGCGCGGGTGCCGTCTTGACGATCCCCGTCCTGTCTGCGCGGCGCATCTCCATGCGCGAAAAGCCGAGCATGCGATCCGTCTCGCCGACTTCGGGCGCACCGACGTAGCGCTTGTAGAACTCCTGCGAAAACGCGCCGCCCTTGAGCTTCTCCTTGCGGATATACGGGCGGATTTCCTCGGGCAATGTCGCCGGATCGACGGGATATGTATAAAGAGCCGATGTATCGCCGAGAACATCGAGGACGGATGTGCAGGCGTAGCCCGAGGCTGCCCGCTCCCGCTCTCGCTCCTCAGGCAGGGCGTGCGTCGTATAGGCGATGTTGTCGACCTTCTCCCGCTTCAAGGTGCGCAGAAGCTCGACGGCGAGCGAGGAGTGCGTGTAGTAGTCCGTGCGCATGTAGATGATCTCGCCGCGATTGAACGACGTCGTCCAGCGTCCAAAGAGATCGGGCATGACTTCTTCGGGCGACTGTGCGTCCTTGTGCTTCGACTGCACGGCGTTGAATCCCTGCCCGACGAGGATGCAGCCCATCGCCGAAACGGCCTCGCCGATGGCCGGCTCATCCGCGCCCGACATCTGGCGCACGACATTCGTTTCCTGACCGTAGGCTCGAAGCCCTTCGCGGATGCGCTCGATCTGCGCACAATAGTCGTCGAAGCCCGCGCCCTCCTCAGGGCGAAGCCCGATGCCGAGTTCCTGTCCGTATGCGCGAATCAGCTCGATATTCCTCCGATTCCTCGAAAGCTCGCGCTCCGTGACGAAGAAAGTGCCGCGCATTCCCTGAGCCTTCATTTCCTCCAATATTTCAAGAAGCGGCGCTTCCTTCGACAAGCCGCCGAACGTGAAGATGACGGCGGGCTTCGTGCTGCAGATAAAGCGCTGTTTCTCGGCGATATGCCCGCGATTCTTCCTGCGCAGCGCGGCATAGGCGCTCTCCTCAGCGCTCTCCGCGGTGCTCTCCTGCATCGTCTGTCCGCGCAAGCCTTGCGCTTCTTCCGCCTCGTCCGGCAGTTCCAAAGCTCTCCCCGCCTCTTCCTGCCGCGCAGAAGCTTCCGTGCCCGCGAGCGCCGCGAGTCTTGACGCTTCGAAGGCGGCAGCGGCATCGGCTCTTTCAGCCGCAGGCGCGGCGGCTGCCGCGGTGCTGCAAAGGGCGGCGAACAGGAAGGCCAAGGCGCAGAGCGCACCCTTCTTCCCGCTTCTTTTCTTTATCTTCCCATCGCGCATGACTGTTCCCATCTCTTCCTTTCCTCTACTCGCATCGTACATCGGCGAGGGTTTCGCTGCCGCCGAGCCGCCAGAGGCTCACCGCCTCGACGCCGTTTTCCGCCGCGAGCGTGATCCATGCGTTCAGCGTCTCTGCATCCGCATACCAGACTTCCCCATCGTGCCCGTCCGCCGAGAATGTGAAGTGAAGCGCCGCGCTCTCGGCGTCGCGCTCGGGTGTCCTGCCGTGCTTCTTCGCCAAGGCGGCCGCCTCCTTCTCCGTAAGGAAACGCGCCTCGCCCTTCTTGAGTCCGAAGAAGCCGTAATCCTGCCACAGGCAGCCGCCCGTTGCAAAGGCCGCCGCTTTCCTTCCGGGCAGGGCTTCCATCTTCTTCAGCGTCTTTTCGATGAAGTCGCGATCCGCCTTCGGACCCGGGCCGCTGTGCTTGCCGTGGAGGTTGTAGAACATCACGACGTACTCGGCTTCTGCGGGAAGCCCCTCAAAAGCCATCGCAGGTTCGAGCACGACGCGAAGCTTCAGGCCGCGCTCTTTCGTGGCCTCGGCGAGCTTCTGAAGGAAGGCGCGGTAGCGCGTCATGATTTCTTCGTCCTTGCGGAAGTTCTCGTAGTCGAGTTCCACGCCCTCCATGCCGAACTTCTCTGCCGTCTCCGCCATCCGAAGCGCCTCTTTCTCGATTCCCTCGTCCGTCGCGAGGAGGCGGCGCAGAAGTTCCCTGTCCTTTTCCACATGCTTTTTCCCCATGATGTCATTCGTGAAGCTCAAGTACCGCTCGACCTTGCGAATGCTGTAGGCGTTTACGAGCGCCTGCACCTCCTGCGGCACATAAAGCTCGTCCTTCTCGTCGTAGCAAGCGGCGAAAAGGGCGACCTTCGAGAGCTTGCCGCGCATCGCGCGATAATCGGCGTCGCCGGCCGCCGCATCCCAGCGAACGTGCCAGGAGGAAAACTCCACGGGCGCGTGCGGCGCACTCTGCAGCGGCTCCGCCTGTGCGCATCCCCCGAGGGAAAGCCCTGCGGCAAGAAACAGTCCCAACATCCACCAACGCATAAAAACAGCCCCTCCTATACACCACATAGGGCGCGCAAGCTTCTCTCACGCGCCCTCTCTTTGGCATACAAATCATACGTATTCGAGGAACCAGCGCAGGACAGCGTCCCAGATTTCCCCTGCCCTGTGCTTCGCCTTTTCCCATCCCTTGTATTCGCTCGTGTAAAGAACGCGCTCCTCCTTGCTCTCGCGCCCCGTTTCCGTCAGGACGCGCACCTTCTTGAAGACGCCGTCGTAAACGTCGTCGGCGAGATTGCGCTGACTCCATGCCTCGCCCTGCCAAGAAGCGCCGAGGAAGACCGCGCCGCGCTCCGTGCGGGAGACGGCGAGATCCTCAGGGCCCGTATGCCCGTCCACATCGACGCTCAGGCGGTCGCCCGAAAGATGAATCACGAGCCTGCACTTGCCGCGGCGATGGAAGCTCTCGCTTCCCTCGTAGGGAGCGGCGCCGTCCTCAACGGCAGCGGCGTACGTCTCGCGAACCGCATTCGCGCGTCCCATGTACTCGTTGGCTGCGGCGGGCGATGGCGCATAGCGCGCGAAAGCCTCGTTTTCGGTGATTTTCGCCTCCTTGCGCACCTCCTCGACAGAAAGGATCTTCTCGCCGAGAATCACGGGCAGCTTTTCCCGGTAAAGCTCGCGCTTCGCGCCGCCCGCGATTTCTGTCACAACGAGTTGATCGTTGACGAGTGTGACGCAGACGGCGTCCGAAAGATCGGCGGAGCTTCTGAGGAAGATCTGCTGCGAGCCGAAGGCGTTGCCCTCAAGCTCCGCTTCAAGGCGGAGGTCGCGCAGATTTTCGACGTCCGTGAGGCGGGCGAGCGCCTTGCCTTCGGGCAGCGTCGTCAAGATCAGCGTCTCCTCGCGGGCTTCGAGCGCCCCTTCCTTGAGCTCCCAGGCGCGGCGTCCTTCCTCGCGCCCCTCGACGAAGGATAGGGCGCCGTCCGTATCGTAGTTGATGCGCATGAGCAGGTGATTGATCGGCCAATAGGGCTGCGGCTGCATGCGCGTGAGATCGTAGAGGCTGCTCGTGCGCTTGTTGAGCACGAAGCCCTCACGGTTGAAGTTCATAGGGAAGGAATCGCGAATCTCGCGCTCGTTGACGGCGCTAACGCGCGGATTGTTGCCGAAGCGTCCCGTATTCGCGTGCATGAGCACATGCGCCTTGGGCACATAGCCGAGTTCCTCGCCGTAGATTTCGCGAAGACGCGCGTAGTCGTAGGTGATGCGTCGCTCCATCTGGTGCTCACTCTCCGTCGGCACGCCGTCCTTGTCGCGGATATAGTCCATCAAGTAGTGATTGTAGCGGCGGCCGAGACAGCCGCGTACCATATCAAAGCGCAGCGGGTCAAGCTCGCCGAGAAAATCATCGTAGCGATCGAAAACATTGATGTAGGCGAGACGGTAGCCGTTCGATCCCATCTCCCAGAAGGTCGAGCTTTCCATCTCATGCAAGTCCTTGGGATTCAGGAACTTCGTGTCCTTCTTGGCAAATTTCTCGGGATACGTCATCATCGTCGCCTTGAAGTTCAAATCCTCCATGATCTCCTGCGCAAAGATCGCCGTGTCGCGCCTCCCGTCCTCGAACATGAGGAAGAGCGATCGCTCCGGCAACGTCTTTCCCTCACGGTAGTAGTCGAGGACGTCCTGCTGCGAGATGGTCACATAGCCTTGGCTCTTGAGCTCGGCGAGATGGCGGCGCAGCTCCTCCTTGCCGATGAGCGTCGATGTATCGCCGTTTCGGTCGACGCCGAAGTAGGAAAGGGCGATGAAACCCTTGTCTTGTGCGCCCGCCGCTGCGGCAGCCGCCGGGTCGTACGTCTTGAACGTGAAAAAAAGCTCCATGAGCACAAAGAGCGCGGCGGCGATGCAGGCGAACTCCAAGGCGGTGCGCATCTTCTTGCGGCGGTTCTTGCGCCGCGTGAAGGCAGCGTCCGCAAGTGCAGACTGCGCTTTCGGACGCTCGTTCTGCGCTTTCGGCTGCGGCGGCGCCGTTGGCGGCTGTTCCTGCGCTTTCGGCTTCTGTGGCGGCACTGGCGGCTGCTGTGTTTGCTGCTGCGTTCTCGGCGCGGACTGTGCTGCCGGCTGCCGCTCTTGCTGGGGCGCAGGCTGCATTGGCGGCTGTGCTGTCGACGGCGGCTGCTCCTGCGACGGCGCGGACTGCATCAACGGCTGTTCCTGCGCTTGCGGCAACGTGGGCTGCATCGGCGGCTGCACCTGCGGCGATGCAGTAAACGGCACGACGGGAACCCATTGCGGACGTCCCTGCGCATCGGTCACACACATCAGAAACGGCACACCCTGCACGTTCGGCATGCCGCTCTGTGTATTCGGCAGCGTACCCTGCACATCCGGCGAAGCGACAGAGTCCTCTGCCGCCTTTTGCACCTGCCGCTCCTGTGCCTGCGACAATCCTTGCTTCAAGCGCACAAATACACGTTTCTTCTTCATGCTGCCCTCTCCGCCGCCTTGTCGAGTATGACGCGGCCATCCTTCTCCTTGTTCTTTTTCTTATTCAGCGCAGCGATGTCGGCGAGCGTCATGCGCGTACCCCACGTCGTCTTCCAGAATGTGACCCAGGCGACAGGCATCTGCCACAGGAGCACAGCTTCATAGTAGATGCAGAACCACATGGCATAGATCCACGTCGTACTGCGCCGGATGAGAAGCTGCGCCATGCTCATGAGGAGCGCCATCATCAGCATGCCAACGACGAAGCTCACGGGGAAGACCCGATGCATGATCGGTACGTAGAGGAGGTTGTAGATGACGACGACGGGCGCGGCGATGGGCACGAGAACGCCCATGTAGAAGCCGAGCGACATGAAAGGCTCCTTCTTCCACATGAAGCGGCTCGCGATCAGAGACTCGCGCAGCCAAGAGCGCTTCCAGCGCATCTGCTGGCGCAAAAACACGGAATAGGAGCGCGGCACGATCGTCATGCAGACGGCGGAATCCTGATACGTCGTGCGATTGTGGCGCAGGATGAAATTCGTCATGCTGCGGTCGTCGCCAAACGTCGCCTTCTGTCCAAGAAAGCGCTGATTGAGCCACGCGTCCATGTATTTCAAAACGAGATCCTTGCGGTAGCAAGACAGAGGCCCCGAGAGGCAGGTCGCCGCATCGAAGTACCCCTCCGCCGCCTTCATGACGCGGAAGGCGATGGAGTAGCGCACCGCCTGCATCTTCGTCAGGGCGTTCGTGTATGTGTTCGCAACGTCCGTGCGCCCCGATACGCCGCCCATCTCCTCGTCCTTGAAGGGCTGCACGATGTTGCGGATGGCGAAGGGATCGAGGAAGCTGTCCGAATCCACGAAGACGAGCAGCTCGTGCTTCGCCTCCTTCGCGCCGCGCGCCATGGCGTCGCGCTTGCCCAGATTCTGCGGCTGCTGCAGGAAGCGGATGCGCTCAAAGACGCGGTAGGCGCTGTCATTCGTATCCGCCGCCTTCAGCTCGGCGATCATCTCCTGCACGCGCTCGGCGGATCGGTCGTTGGAACAGTCGTCGACGACGATGACTTCGAGCTTGTCCACGGGATAGTCCTGGTTGATGCAGCTGTGGATCGTGCGCTGAATCCATTCCTCCTCATCGAAGCACGGAATGATGATCGTCACGCCGGGCGTATAGTCGGGATCGATGGGCACGGGGCGGTAGAACATCGCAAACAGGTAGCGCGTCAGAAGGAACGTCGCGGCAATGATGCTGTAGAGATAAAGCCAGCGGTTGAACTTGAAATAGATGACGGATTCAGCTCGCATGAGCACGATGATGAGCGTGATGACGGCGAGGAAGAAGATCGCCAGCGTGAACATGTAGCCCTGCCTGCGTGCGGTGGCGTACTGAGCGAGCGACTTCTTGAACTCGATGCCGTAGAGCTTCTCCTCCTGCCCGAAGCTGCGCACGACCGTCGCCGGCAGCTTCTTCACCTTCATCTCGTAGCCCTCGGGCATAGTGCCCGGCTCGATCTCGAAGGTCAGCTTTACCTCGCCCGAAAGATCCGCCCCGCACGCATCCTTTTCCAACCGCACGAGGATGCCTGTCGTCGAGATGTCCACGGCGCGCGCCGCAAGCGTCCCCGCCGCCCCCTCGATCTTCACGGGATAGTCGACGAGATAGCGCTGCCCGTTCTTCGCATCCTGCTCATAGAGAACGTAGTCGTCGGACTCCATGGCGGCGGACGCGCCGCGCCGGCTGCGGTTGCTGCGATGTCCCGTCGCGTCCGGCACATGCGAGAGCAGACGGCGGTCCTCCTTCACCGTGTAGAGAACCTCGTCTTCTTGAGCCGCGCCTGTCGCCCGATTCACCCTTGCGCCGCGTTCGGCAGCATCCATATCTTTTCCAGCGCCGTCTGCGGACGCATATCCCTCGTTTGCCATTTCTTCACCTACTTGCCTTGCACTGCCGCCGATGGCGCGGCGGGAACGTATCGAATTTTACGAAAATCATGAATATTGCCCGGCGTCTTTCCCGTGCTCTCCAGCGCCGTCAGCAGCCAGTCCAGTTCGTCGGCAGCGTCGACAGGCGCAGCCTTGCGTTCCCCGGCGGACTTGTCCTCCACGGTCGGCTGCTTGTCCACGGCCGGCCGCGCATCCTCGACGGCCACATCCTGCGCGGGGGCTTCGACGGGCACGGCGATGTCAATCGCGATGATGCTGCCCGCAGGCACCGTCGCCGCATAGGCGGCCGCGCCCGCCTCGTCCTTGAGCCAGCCCGGCGCGTAATGCGCGCTCTCCTTCACGGCGCACTCGACGCCTGCGGCGCGCAAGGCGCGCAGAAGCTCCTCGTCATAGACGGTGCGCGGCGAGCGAAAAAGTTTCGGCGGCGCGACGGCAAGAACCTCGACGACCCTCTGCGTGCGGCAGATCTCGGCGAGCAGGCGCTCCTGCGGCAATTCTTGTGCCGCCGCGACCCCCACGAAGGTGTAGTTGCCGATCTCCTGTCCCGCCTCGCGAATGAGCTTGATCGTCTCCGGCTGGTTCGCCGCGTTCTGCCCTTCGACGAAGAACACGGCGCTCGCGCCATGCTTCTTCAGGACGTCGAGCAAACGCGCCGTCGTCGTGCGCTCGGGCAATCCGTCGATGACGATGGCGACATGAGGCTTCTCATCCCTCGTCACGATTTCCGCTGGCTCTACGCCTTCCTGCAGCTGCTCCTTGGCCGCTGCAATCTCCTCAGTCGCCTCATAAAGACTGCCAAGATCGGTGATTTCCGCCTGCGCGTTCTTCGTGCCAATCACATGATCACGGAAGACGACGAGAGCGCCCGCGACGATCAATATGCCCGCTATGGCGAGAAGCCCCATCTTTTTCAGGCTCATGCTCCGCCCCCTTCCTCAAAAATCCGCTTACAAAGCTCACCCCAAACTCAAAGACGCCAATAGCGGAAGCCCTCGCGCTCCGCTTCTTCGCGCGAGTACATCCCCTTCACGTCGACGAGCAGATGCGGCCCATCCGCGCGGCACATCACACGCAGTTCCTCCCACGACAGACGGGCGAAGGCTTCATGCGTCACGAGAAATACGAGAGCGTCCGCGTCCTGCACATCGTGCAGCGATTTCAGGCTGAAGCCGTATTCCACGCGGAAAGCTGCCGCATCGACCTCGGGATCGACGGCGGCGAGCGTCAGATCGTACTCCTGCAAGATGCGATATACGTCGGCGGCGCGCGAATTGCGCATGTCGGGGCAGTTCTCCTTGAACGCCATGCCGAAAAGATGGACGCGCGCCTTGGCGAGATCAATCTTTGCACGCACAAGCTCGCGCACGACGGCATGGGCGACGAAGCCGCTCATGTCGTCATTGATGCGCCGCCCCGTCGAGATGAGCGGCGAATAATAGCCGAGATTCTGCGCCTGATAGATGAAGTAGTACGGATCGACGCCGATGCAGTGACCGCCGACGAGTCCCGGACGGAAGCCCAGCGCATTCCACTTCGTATCCATCGCATCCGCCACAGCCGAAGTGTCGATGTCCATGCGGTGAAAGACGAGAGCTAGCTCGTTCATAAAGGCGATGTTGATGTCGCGCTGCGCGTTCTCCGCGACCTTCGCCGCCTCCGCCACGCGAATCGACGGCGCACGATGCAGCGTCTCGACGACCGTGCCGTAAACTCCGGCGATCGTTTCAAGCGTCTCTTCGTCCATGCCCGAAACGATCTTGACGATGTTCTCCAAGCGATGCACCTTGTCGCCGGGATTGATGCGCTCAGGCGAATAGCCGATCTTGAACTCGCCGCGCCGCATGCCCGATTCCCTTTCCAGTATGGTGCAGCAGATGTCCTCCGTCACGCCCGGGTACACGGTAGACTCGTAGACGACGATGCTGCCCGGCTGCAGATGCCTGCCAATGACGCGCGTCGCCTTCTTCAGCGGCTTGAGATTGGGCGTCTTGTCGCCCTTGATCGGCGTCGGCACAGCGACGACGATGAACGACGCCATGCGCAGACGCGCCGCATCCGCCGTAAAGTCGATGCGCTCCGCCGCGCCTTCTTCCGCGGCAAGCTCGCCCATCGGATCTTTGCCCGCGCGGCAGTCCGCGATCTTCTCCTCGTCGCTGTCATAGCCGATGACGCTGAAATGCCTCGAAAACGCCACGGCGAGCGGCAGCCCGACATAGCCCAGTCCCACGACGGCGATCTTCGCCCTGCCATCGTGCAAAAGCTCCAACATGCGTTTGCCTCCTTCTTTCCGCACTGCGTACTTGTTCAATCCTCATAATTTTTGAAATATCCCGTAAGCGACGCCCAAACGGTACGGCTGCGCCTCGCAGTATCGAGGTCGAAGAGATCGTAATACTCAAGCCCGAACATGAGATCCTTCTGCAGCGTGTAGGAGAGGCCCGCGCCCCAGCCGCGGAAGCCGCCGCGTCTCGGGCCGTCACCCGTCGCATCGTAGCTCATGTAATCTGCCATGCCGTTCATCGTGTGGCTGACGTAGGTGGCGCTCGGCTGACGATAGTACTTGAGCCAGTAGGACATCGAACCGGGACGCCAGCCGTCGCCTTTCTTCGCGAGCGTCAGCACATAGCCCGTGCCGTTTCCCGCCCTGTGATCCGTGCCATGGAGAAGCATCGCGCCGAAATCGAAATCTCCCAGAGGTGCGCGGAAATTTCCCATGTAGATGTTGCGCGCCGCACCGTTGATCTTGTCGAAGCGGTACATGCCGGCGTCAACGCCGTAGAAAGGCGTATCGTAGCTTGCCGAAAGTGCCGCCACCTCGTGCGCCCGCTCGATCTTGCCGTAATGCAGCGTATAGCGGACGGGGTTTCCCATCGAGAGCCGCAGACCGCGGAACTTGCTGTCGTAGATATTTCCCTCGGCAAAATCCGCGCTGAAGACGCCGACGGTCGTATCAAAGATGCCGCTCCTGCCGGTCAGATAATAGCGGTCAAGACGGAGCTTGCCGTCGTCCGTGCCGCCGTTCAAGTACTTTTCGTACTCGATCATGCCCGCCGCATGCCAGTTGCCGTCGATGTCGTAATCGGGGAAGACCCGAAGGCGCAGCCGCGCACGGCTGTCGCCGCGCTCAATGCCGCCCGAGCGCGAAGCATCGGCACGCACCTCGGCGTCGACCTTGAGTCTCGGCTCAGGCTTCTCGGGCAGGAGCACCGACGAATAGAGCTGCTGCTCGGCATTCTCCTCGTCCGCATAGCCCATGAGCGCGAGATCTTCAGCGAAAGCCGCCCGAAGACGCATCGCCTCATCCATGACGCCCGGCTCGACAAGCGGCTCGCCGTAAGAATACGCACCGCCCTCGCCTGCGGGGAAGGAGTCCGGTGCAGCCGGGACGGCAACGGCCACGGGCGAGGCAGGCGCACCTGCCGCAGCGTCTGCCTGCACCGCGCCTTCTCTTGGCGTCATGCGCAAGAAGACTTCCTGCCTGCGCTCCGAAACCTTCGCCAAAGCAAGCTCGCGCTTCTCGCGCCGCATCGTGGCGAGCGCGTAGTCGCGCGCCGCGAACTGCAGACGAAGACGCGCCCTCGACGCCTTTTCCTGCAGCGGCTGCATGACCTCCAAGCGGTTCGTGCCGCGCAAAGACTCGCGCACGAGGCGCTCCTCCGCCTGTTTCGCCGCCGCCTCGGCATCGGCAAGCGCCCTCTTCGCCAGGCGTTCCTGCTCTCGGTAGAGCTTGACATGCACCTCATCGCGCACGGCGAGACTCGAAAGACGCCCATATTCGTCCGCGAGCGTTCCCTGCTGTATGCGGTCAACCTCGTGCAGCCCCTGCGCCACAATGCGGACAAGCTCCTCGCGCGAACACTCCTGCGGCATCTTGCCCGCAAGATTGACATAGCCTTGCGACTCAAGGCGTCCCACCGCTTCATAGACCCAGTCGGGCACAGCCTCGGCGGCAGAAGCCGCTACCGGCAGAATGCCGAAGATCGCGGCACAGAAAACGCTTGCGCGGCAGGCATGTCCCCAAAACAAAGACTTTTTTTCCATTTCCATCATATCAGGTTATTTTCCCCTTATTCTTTCTTTTTAATAATTATTACTCATAAGTTATATATTTAATAAATTATGGTAGGTTTTGGGAAATTCTACAATATTTCACCCGGACGTATTAAGTCTTTCTCTCTATTGATTATACAATATAGTATAAAGCGAGCAAATTTGCAAGGAATTATTCTCGCATTTCTTCTTTTTAGGACTTATAGTCTGAAAATATATGCTAGATATTTTTCCTATAAATATAGATTGTATAGCGTTTTTATAGGGAGAAACCTCCTATCATATAGAACACAAAAGAGGGGGAGACTCTCATCTCCCCCTCTTGCACGCTTTTGTCTTCCGACAAGCTTTCTTTGCCAGCCTCACTCGCTCAAGTAATACTCGATATGCACCTCGGCACTCATCTCTAACATGCCCGGCGCAATCGGCGTCGGAGCTGCATCGGCGGCCATGAGCATCTTTGCGCCCGCGCTGCGCTCAGCAAACGGATAGGTGTTCTCTGAGACGGCCTTCAGTCCGACGACGCGCCTGCCCAGAGCGGCGGCAAGCTCGTCCGCCTTCTTTCGTGCGTCATTGACAGCGGCAGTCAAGGCAATCTTGCGAACCTTGTCTGCATTCTTCACGCCGAAATCCAGTGAAGATATGCTGTTCGCGCCATTCTTGAGCGCGAGGTCGATGACGCGGCTGACATCGGCGAGATTGTCGACGCGCACCGTCACATTGTTCTCCGCGCGGTAGCCCGTGATCTCATTCTCGCGCGTCTCGCGCTCATAAAGCGGCTGGAAGTAGTAGCCGTGCGTCTGGATGTTCGCCTCGGGGATGCCGGCTGCGACGAGCGCCCGCTGCACCGCCTGCGCCTTCTTCGCATTCTCCTCCTGCGCCGTCTTCGCGTCCGCCGCCTGCGTGACGACGCCGACCGAGATCGTCGCGCAGTCGGGTGCCGCCTCCGCCCTGCCCGTGCCGTCGACCATGAGGACGGGCGGCTCTGAAGTCTGCGGCGCTGCTGCCTCTGCCGCCTGCGGTGCGCACAGGAAGAGTCCCGTTGCGATCGCAGCGAGGAAGGCTTTCATCTTGTTCATCTCGATCTCTCCTTTTCTTTCCTAAATAGAAAATTTCCCTCGGTGTGTTTTTCCTCCGTGGATATGTCCATTATAGCATGACTCCTGAGAAATACGAGTTAGAACTCTCTCACTCCCGCATGTAGTTTGCACATCGCCTGCATTACTGATATACTACAACAAGAAACTCGAATAGATACAAAAAGAGCATCGGGAGGAATCATCTTGAGCAATCGTATACGCACGCGCTTCGCGCCCAGTCCCACGGGCTACATGCACATCGGCAATCTGCGCACGGCGCTTTACGGCTATCTCTTCGCGAAGTCCCAGGGCGGCGACTTCATCCTGCGCATCGAGGACACGGATCAGGAACGCTTCGTCGAAGGCGCACGCGAAGTCATCAACGAGAGCCTTGCCGCCGCGCACATCATCGCCGATGAAAGCCCCGAAAAGGGCGGCGCTTTCGGTCCCTATGTGCAGAGCGAGCGCAAGGCGATCTACAAGGAATATGCCGAAAAGCTCGTCGCCAGCGGCCACGCCTATCGCTGCTTCTGCTCGGCGAAGGATCACGCGCACGAGTCGGATGCCGAGAAGTTCGGCGGCTATGACCGCCACTGCCGCGACCTCGCGCCTGAGGAAATCGAGCGCCAGCTTGCGGCGGGAACGCCCTACGTCATCCGCCAGAAGATGCCGCTCACCGGCTCGACGACGTACCGCGATCTGATCCTCGGCAGCATCACAATCGAAAACAGCGAACTCGAAGACCAGATTCTCTTGAAGAGCGACGGCATGCCGACGTACAACTTCGCCAATGTCGTAGACGATCACCTCATGGAGATCACGCACGTCATCCGCGGCAACGAGTACATCACCTCGACGCCCAAGCATGTGCTGCTCTACGAATTTTTCGGCTGGCAGCTGCCCGAGTTCATCCACCTGCCGCCCGTCATGGGAAAGAGCGAAGACGGCACGGTGTCGAAGCTCTCGAAGCGCCACGGCGCAGCGAGTTTCGGCCAGCTTCTCGACGAAGGCTACCTCGCCGAAGCCGTCACGAACTACGTCGCGCTCCTCGGTTGGTCGCCTAAGGACACGAATCAGGAAATCTTCACGATGGAAGAACTCATCGGGGCGTTCTCCCTCGACGGCATCAGCAAGTCGCCCGCCATCTTCGACTACAAGAAGCTCGACTGGATGAACGGCGAATACTTCAAGTCGATGGATCCCGCCGCCTTCGCCAAACTCGCGCGTCCCTTCGCCGGCGACCTGTCGTCAGAACTCGCCGAGAAGTGGGACTACGCCGCCGAAGTCCTGCGCCCGCGCCTCAGCCGCCTCGGCGAAATCAAAGAGCAGATCCATTTCCTCATCGAGATGCCCGACTACGACCTCGACTGCTATACGAACAAGCGCAACAAGACGAACCCGGAAAAGGCGCGCGCCCTTCTTCCCGAAGCGCTACCGATGCTCGAAAGCATAGAGCCGTGGACGCCCGACGCCATCAACGCGGCGCTCGACGCCTTCACAGAACAGCGCGGCGAAAAGAAGGGCGCCGTCATGTGGCCGCTTCGCATCGCTATCTCAGGGCAGAAAGTCACGCCGGGTGGCCTCACGGAAGTGCTCTTCCTGCTCGGCAAAAAAAATTCTCTCGATCGCCTCAAAAAAAGTCTTGCCAAACTGCAGGATATGTAATATAATAAATCGTGTTCATGCGGCTCCTTCGTCAAGTGGTTAAGACACCGCCCTCTCACGGCGGGTTCATGGGTTCGAATCCCATAGGAGTCACCAAGAAATTTCAGGGCTGAAGCCAATGGCTTCAGCCCTTTTTACTGACTTGTCCGTAAAGCAAGCCCCGAAGGGGTAAAGTTGAACGGGTAACAAGTCGTATGCGAAAACGTCCCAAGAACGCGAGCCAACGGCGAAGCGTGATTGGTCGACGTTGACCGCTGCTGACTTGTCCGTAAAGCGAACCCCGAAGGGGTGAAGCTGAACGGGTAACAAGTCGTATGCGAAAACGTCCCGTAAGTCAAGCCCAAAGGGCGCAGACGAACGGCTGACGTTGACCGCACCTTCTCTTCTTCCCCAGAATATGGTATACTTTGCTCGTTGCCACCTCCAAACCGGCACAGGAAGGAGGTGCATACAGATATGGAAAACATCGCCATATCCTTCCTTATCTCCGTCGCGGCAGGGATAGTCTGCCACTATCTGTGCAGATGGCTTGACGAGAGATCAACGGGCAACAAGCCTGGGGCGTAATCCTCTGCCCCGCAAAAAAGAGGATAGAAACGCCCCCCAAGCTGGTATCTTGGGGGGCGTTTCGCATACAGAAATGGTATCGCCATATCTTTCCTGCCACTCGTATTATAACACATCCGCTTACTTATAGGCAAGTCGCATCATCGAGACCAGTCTCAGTCCTTCCACCTCGCCACCATTTCCCTCGCTGCACCTTCCGCATCTGCCGCCGCTGCGACGGCGGAGATCACAAAGAAGCCAGCGGCGCCTGCCGCTTTGACAGCAGGAAGATCATTCACCTTCACGCCGCCGCCGACGATCACGGGCACAGGACTCTTTTGGGCGAAGGAGGCGATCTCCGCCAGGCTGCGCGTGCGGAAGCTGCCGTCCGCCTCGATGCCGGCATCGGGCTTTGATGCCGTCGTGTGCAAGGGACCCGTGCCGATGTAGTCGGCAGCCGCCAGATCCTCAGGCGCAAGCCGAGGCAAATCCTGCGGATGCGCCGACAGGCCGACGATCGCCGCTTCCCCGAGAAGGCGGCGGCAAATGTGCGCGGGCACGTCTTTCTGCCCCACATGCACGCCCGCGACGGCGATACCCATCTCGCGCGCCGCGAGCGCGACGTCGAGCCGATCGTCGACGAGAAGCGGCACGCTTGCTGCCGCGCCGGCCGCTTCGATTGCCCGCGCCGCCTCGCCGAGCAGCGCGATCTGCTCGCGTGCGCTCTGCTCTTTTGCACGAAGCTGCACCGCTGTGAAGCCTGCCCGCACCGCAGCTTTGACGATCTCGCCGACGCGCCGCCCCTTCGTATCACGAGGCCCGATGACGAGATACGCCGTGACCGCGAGATGCGAGCGCAAAGTCATATCGCTCACGGAAAAGCACATAGGAGCGCCTCCCATCCCTTATCCATACAAAAAGAGAGCCTTTCGGCTCTCTTTTCCTTACTCCGCAGTGAACGGCAAAAGCGCAATGTTGCGCGCACGCTTGATTGCAAGCGTCACCTGGCGCTGATGCTTCGCGCAGTTGCCCGAAATGCGGCGCGGCAGGATCTTGCCGCGCTCCGTGATGAAACGGCGAAGCTTCGCGACGTCCTTATAGTCGATGACATCCACCTTGTCCACGCAGAACGTGCAAACCTTGCGGCGCGAACGTCTGCCTCTGTCACGTCTGATCAAATCAATTCCCTCCCCTGTTTAGAATGGGATTTCCTCATCGGGTATGGAAGGGCCGAAGGACTCCTGGCCGGCAGGCGGCTGATGGCTCGGCGCACTGCTCTGCATCGGCGTGCCCGGCGCACCCGCGCCCTGCGGACGCGATCCGGCGAACTCGATGTCGCTTGCGACGACTTCCGTCACATAACGCTTCGAGCCATCCTGCGCATCGTAGCTTCTTGCCTGCAGACGACCCTCGACGAGGATGCGGCTGCCTTTCGTCAGGTAGTTGCCGCAGAATTCCGCGAGCTTCTCCCATGCGACGATGGAAATAAAGTCCGCTGACGGCTGCTGCCCGTCGTTCGACTTGCCGAAGCGGCGATTCACCGCAAGCGAGAACGAAGCGACCGCTTTGCCGCTCTGCGTGTAGCGCACCTCGGGATCGCGGGCGAGATTTCCGGTCAAAAGTACCTTGTTCATGGCATTTCCTCCCTCAGCTTACTCTGCCTCGCCAGCTTCCGGCTCGGCCGCAGCCTTCTCGCCGGCTGCGATGAGCTCCTCCGCACGAACGATCATGTGCTTCAGAAGATCGTCCGTAATCTTCATGACGCGGTCGCACTCCTTCATGCAGGCAGGCTCAGCCGTGACATTGAGCAAGCAGTAGTAGCCGTCCGTGTAATCCTTGATCTCATACGCCAGACGCTTCTTGCCCCAACGGTCTTCCTTGTCGATCGTGCCGCCGTTCGTCTGGATCAGCTTGACGAACTTCTCGATAACAGCGTTCGTTGCTTCCTCTTCCATCGGCTTTACGATAAAGATAACCTCGTATTTTCTCACAAAAACACCTCCTCTATGGTCTGTGGCTCCCTCGGGAGCAGGGAAGGCTCAAAATAAAATATTCGAACCAACTGTCCTGTGACTGAATGATTATATCATAAGAAAAGCCTTGGGGCAAGGAGAAATTCCCATTTGACAAAGCGTGGCGCCTCCTCTATAGTTGAAGCAGCAGATATTCAGAGGAGGCGGTGCGTCATGAAGCATCATTACAGCACGATCAACGGCATCGTCACAACATTTTCCGATATACACCAATCCGCTCAAAAGGGCGAAAGCATCTTGGTCTACATGGAGCGTGCAGCAGAAAACGGCTTTGATACGGCAGAAATCCTGCTGCCAAGCATCTCGTTCGTAAGCTACAGCGGCTTTAGCGAAGACGAGCGCACCGAGCTGCTCAATTTCGTTCAGCGAAACAGCGCTCTAATCTGGGAGATCGCACGCGAGGATGGTGAAGTCATTGCCGACGTGGGGTGAGTTATTCGGTTTTGTCGCTTGTGAGCAATCCAGATACTAAAGAAATTCCTCCCACCTTTCGATATACTCAATGAAACGGTATATTTTCTCGTGACGAATCAATGCTATCTTACATTCTCGAAAGGAGCTGGCCATCATGCCAACGATATATTCCATGACGCAAGCGAACTACGGCATGTACCGCTTTGCACAGAAGAGCGGCTACTCGCTTTTCGGCGGAATGAGCACTGCGGGCAATTCGCTTTTTGGAACGCAGTCCTCCCGCGCTTCCAAGGGGCTTTCCTCGCTCTTAAACTCGCAGGGCTTCGGCTCGAACGCCTACGCCCTGATGAACCTCAAGGAGAACACGCGCGCCGTGCTGAAGTCTTACCACGAAGCCTCCGACGGCTTCTACAAGACATTCGATACAGCGATGAACTCTCTTTCCAAGACGTCTGCGGCACTCAAGAACACGAACTTCAACGTCACGGGCGCGACTGAGGCGGACACGAAGAAGAACACGGAAGACGCGCTCAAGAACGTCAAAGACTTCGTCTCGGATTACAACGACACGATCAAGATGTTCGGCGACTACTCCGACGTCTCAAGCCGCGCTTCGGGCATGGAAAAGCTCTTCGGCGACGCTTCATACAAGGCGGACACCCTGCGCCAAGTCGGCATCACGGTGAACTCAACATCGGGCACGCTCTCCATCAATGACGCGGCGCTGACGAAGGCGCTCAAGGAAGAGCCGAACCGCGTCGAGAACATCCTTGGCAAGAACGGCCTTGCGGGTGCGACAGAAAAGAAGGTCGACTTCGCCAAGACGCAGCGCGACAAGATCTTCCCGTCGGCGCAGCAGATGCTCGGCCCCAACTACCAGCGCGCGCTCGCCTATACATCGGCAGGCTCCTTGACGAGCATGAATTCCTATGCCAATGTGGGTACACTGCTGTCAATGTTCTTCTGAATTGCATCGAAGGCTTCTATTAAACGAACACACTTTCAATCTATCGTGCAAGGTGAAACGCTTCGCTTTTTCTCCCGATTCCTGTGATAACGTCCTCAGAGTATAGCGCTGTACATATTCAAACGCAGATTCCAAGGAGTCCGCCTTACACCTCAAAAGGCTCGCAAGAAAGAACCATCCTTCTTCCTTGCGAGCCTTTTGCTTTTCCATTCAACGTGATACAGGCAATGCTAGCAAGGTTTTTAAAAAATTTTCCATACCAACAGGTATCCATGTTCGTTGAATTCCATAATAGACGCATTCCACCGAGATGGTCTTTTTACCACTCGGCTTTGCATGCTCCAAGCGATCGATCACCTCAGCCACAAACATCCCCAAAACCTCCTGTTTGGTCGCTCCCGGAGGAATCCGCTTGCGTGCCTCCAGAAGTTCTTTGCGTGGAAACGGGTCAATCGTTTCGACAGTAATCTCCACTTGTGCCCTATCCCGTTCCTGACGGAGGGTTCTCGTCTGAATATCGACACGCCCCATGGCTTTCAGCGTTGCCTCGCTGAGCATTTGCGCCTGTCCATCCGACAATCCTCCGCCAAATCCTCGCTTGTACCTCTCCGAGAAAGACTTCGCCGTAATTCCATGAAGATTCACTTCCTCCGTCCCCATGAGATTTCCCCAGCTCGCTTTTTTCACACCCTCCCAATCTTGGCGAAGCCATGCGCTGGAAAGCATTTTTATGCTTTCCGCCGGATCGCTCTCTATGATGCTGCCAGTCGCAAAATTAAAAAGATCCATGAGGAATTCACCCGGATTTTCCGGCACCCATACGCCCTTTTCGCTGTCGTATACGCAATTCGCTCGAAAATGCCTCATTTCACTCGGTTCAAGTTCTCTCAGAGCTTTTTCATAACGCTTGATGAAACCCTCCCTTGTTTTTCTCTCTTCAAATCGATTGTCGCCGCTTTTTATAACATCTCCAACGACCTCTCTTGCATCTATTTTCCTGCAATCAATCGCCTTAAAAGAAATTTCTACCGTCGCCCTGCCGTCCTTTTTCGACAAAATCTGTCCCTGGGGTTCGCACTTCCCTGCAGCCTCGCAGAAAGCCTCATATATGGGATGAATTAAATCTTCCGTGAACGATGTAACACCAATGGCCGCAAATGACTTTGTAAAATCCTCTAGTTTTTTACGCCGCAGCATCTCCCTATCGTAGCCAAATTTCTTCATCCCTGCCGCATCCTCATGCAAAAGAGCCCGCGACAGCTCTTCCATATCCCTTGCCGCATCGTCCTGTGGCGCAAAGCCTGTCAACATGAGCAGGGCAAAAAGAAGTGTCAAGCTCGCAGCAAGACGATATACAGATTTTTTCATATGGTGTATCCTCCCACTTGCAAAAGAAAAGCCGGAAGGCGTTGCGTTCTTTCCGACTTTTCTTTCATGTAAGGCATAAGTTTATGCAGTTTTTATTTCATCAGCTCTCCTCCCGCCGTTTCGAGAATCTTATCTGACGTGCCCACCATATCGTTCGGCAGCCATACGCCCTTGGAGCTGTCATAGGTGCATTCCACCTGGATCGTCTTCGTACCCTTCGGCTGGAGGCCTTCGATAGCCTTGGCGAAGTTCTTCATAAATGCGTCCATGGCCGCATCCAGTGAAGCATCCGGCGCGATGCCCGCCTGCGTTTCGTTCGCAATCTTATCCATATCCATCGAGCTTGCGTCGAGCGTATCAATCGTCAATTCGACCTTCGCCTTGTCATCCTTCTTTTCCAGCGTCTTTGCCTTCACATTGCATTTTTTCAATGCATTGAGGCACGCCTCGCCAACCTGCTGCGCCTGATCGTTCGTGAAAAGCCCTCCCGACGAAGCGGTGAAGGCCGTAACGAAGGATTTCATAAAGGCGCTACGGACTTCTCCTTCCTTAATGCCGAACTTCTCCATGCCGGCCTTGTCTTCCTGGAGGAGCGCCTTGCCAAGAGCTTCCATGCTGACTTCCGGCTCTTCCTTCTGTCCACAGCCTGCGATGAGAAGGGTGACGAGGAGGATGCCGAGGAGGGCGGTGAAGGACTTCCAAACGGATTTTTTCATATCTTGCGTTCTCCTTTCGTTGACCAAAAACATAGCGGGGAAAAGCCTTGCCTTCCCCCGCCGCAAAACAAACCTTACTTCATTTCCACGAGGGGTTTGCCCGTCATTTCGGGCGGGATTTCGAGTCCTGCGAGCGTCAGGAGCGTCGGAGCGATGTCGCATAGTGCGCCGTCATGTGCTTTCTTCACGCGGTCGGACACGCATATAAACGGCACGGGATTCGTCGTATGCGCCGTGAAAGGCTGCCCCGTCGCGTGGTCGACCATGCGGTCAGCGTTGCCGTGATCGGCGATGATGCAAACTTCGCCGCCCATCTTCTGCGCCGCCTCGACGAAGCGGCCGACGCAGGCATCGACCGTCTCAACCGCCTTGACGGCGGCTTCCATGACGCCCGTATGACCGACCATGTCGCCGTTCGCGTAGTTCAGAATGATGAAGTCGTACTTTCCAGACTCAATGGCAGCGACGACCTTGTCCGTGACTTCGAGTGCGCTCATCTCAGGCTGCAGATCGTACGTCGCGACCTTCGGCGAGGGAACGAGGATGCGATCCTCGCCCTTGTACGGCTCTTCGACGCCGCCGTTGAAGAAGAACGTGACGTGCGCGTACTTCTCCGTCTCGGCGATACGAAGCTGTGTCAAGCCCTTCTGCTCGATGATCGAGCCGAGCGTGTTCTTGATGGTCTCGGGCGGGTAGGCGATTTCGACGTTCATGCCTTCCTCGTACTGCGTCATGGTCGTGAACGCGAGATCAAGCCCTTCGACGCGCGGGAAGCCGTCAAACTTCGTATCGGTGAAGGCATGCGTGAGTTCTCTCGCGCGGTCGGGGCGGAAATTGAAGAATATGACGCCGTCGCCCTTCTTCATGCCCGCATAGCCGTCGATGACGGCAGGGATGACGAACTCGTCCGTCACCTTCTCCGCATACGAGGCCTCAATAGCTTCCTTCGCCGTCGCTTTCTTCACGCCGTCTCCCTTGGCGATGGCGTCATACGCCTTCTCGACGCGCTCCCAGCGCTTGTCGCGATCCATGGCGTAGTAACGTCCCGCGATCGTCGCGATCTCGCCGACGCCGATCTCGCGGCATTTCTCTTCGAGTTCGGCAAGATAGCCCGCCGCGCTCGTCGGAGGCACGTCACGGCCGTCGAGGAAGGCATGCACATAGACCTTCTCGATACCGTTCCGCTTCGCCATTTCAAGAAGCCCGTAGAGATGCTTTTCGTGGCTGTGCACGCCGCCTGGCGAAACGAGACCGAGGAGGTGCAGTGCGCCGCCCGACTTCTTCGCACCCGCGATGGCATGGAGCAGCGCCTTGTTCTCGAAGAACGTACCGTCGGCGATCGCCTTCGTGATGCGCGTGAGCTCCTGGTAGATGATGCGTCCTGCGCCGATGTTCGTATGCCCGACCTCGGAGTTGCCCATCTGCCCGTCGGGCAGGCCGACGTACTCGCCCGATGCCTGCAGCTGGGCGTGCGGATATTTCGCCGTGAGGCCGTCCAAGACGGGCGTCTTTCCGACGGCGATGGCGTTCGTCGGGTCTTTCGGGTCGCCGATTCCCCAGCCGTCCATGATGATGAGCGCGACCGGTGCATGTTTCAAAGTTGCCATAGATCTACCCCTTTCCTATGGAGTATGTTACAAATATTGCAGGAAGCCGCCCATAGAGGCTGCTCCCCAAAAGGAGCGGCATCGCATGTGCAGTGCCGCTCAAAAGTTTTCCTTCTCGTCAGAACTTCCTTGCGTCAGAATTTCCTCACGTCAGAATTTCACGATCTCGCTGAAATCTTTCGCCTTGAGCGATGCGCCGCCGACGAGAGCGCCGTCGACGTTCGGCTTCTCCATGAGTCCTGCGATCGTTGCGGGCTTGACGCTGCCGCCGTACTGGATGCGGATGGCGTCTGCCGCCGCCTGGTTGAACACCTCGGCGACCGTCGCGCGAATGGCGGCGCAGACTTCCTCCGCCTGCTCAAAGGTCGCCGTCTTGCCCGTGCCGATCGCCCAGATCGGCTCGTAGGCGATGACGAGATGAGCGACCTCATCGGCAGAGAAGCCGTCGAGTGCCGCCTTGATCTGCTTCGTCACGAAGTCGATGTAGGTGTTCGCCTCGCGGATTTCAAGCGGTTCGCCGCAGCAGATGATCGGCGTGATGCCCGCCGCATAGGCAGCTTTGGCACGCTTGTTGACACCCTCGTCCGTCTCGCCGAAGTACTCGCGGCGTTCGGAGTGGCCGAGCACGCAGTAGTCGACGCCGATCTCCTTGAGCATATCCGTCGAAATCTCGCCCGTATAGGCGCCGCTCTTCTCCCAATGTACGTTCTGTGCGCCGATGTGGATGTTCGAGCCTTTGACGGCTTCTGCCACAGCGGCGAGAGCTGTCGCCGTCGGGCAAGCGACGACGTCGACGTCCTTTGCATCCTTCACGAGCGGCATAAGCTCCTTGACGAGCGCTACGCCCTCGGCGATCGTATTGTTCATCTTCCAGTTGCCTGCAATGATGGGCCTTCTTGCCATAAAATCTTCCTCCTCGTATGGAACATCGGGAGCACGTCAAAACGGCACGCGCTCCCGCAAAGCTTCTATCTTCCTCCTGCTTCTTTTGCGGCGAGCACGAGCATCCGGCTTTGCGGACGCTGTGCGCCATCTTTCAGAAGCTCTTACTTCTCGGCAATCGCCGCGATGCCCGGCAGAACCTTGCCCTCCAGGAACTCCAGCGTCGCACCGCCGCCCGTCGAGATGTGCGAAATCTTGTCCGAAAGCCCCGTCTTCTTCAGCGCCGCGATGGAATCGCCGCCGCCGACGATGCTCGTCGCGCCCGCCTCCGTCGCATCGGCGACGGCTTTCGCGACTGCGAGCGTGCCCTTGGCGAACTCGTCGCACTCGAATACGCCCATCGGACCGTTCCAAATGATCGTCTTCGCGCCCTTCAGCGCTTCGACATACGCCTCCGACGTCTTCGGGCCGCTGTCGAGCGCCTGCCAACCGTTCTCCACCTTGTCGACCGCAACGACCTTCGTCTTGCCTTCGGAAGCGAACTTCGCCTCGTCAGCGAGCGGGAACATGTTCGCGACGGCGACATCGAGCGGCAGGATGACCTTGACGCCCTTCGCCTTCGCCTTTTCGAGAAGCTCCTTCGCGAGATCCATCTTGTCCGGCTCGCACAGTGAATCGCCGATCGGCAGCCCCTTGGCCGCATCGAACGTGTGCGCCATGCCGCCGCCGATGATGATCGTGTCGACCTTCTCGATCATGTTGCTGATGACGCCGATCTTATCCGAGACCTTTGCGCCGCCGATGATAGCGACGAAAGGATGCGCGGGTGCTTCGAGCGTCTTGCCGATGTAGTTGATCTCCTTCTCCATGAGGAAACCCGCGACCGTTTCAAGATCAGAAGCGATGCCGACATTCGAGGCATGAGCGCGGTGCGCGACGCCGAAGGCATCGTCAACGGCGATGTCCGCAAGCGAGGCAAGCTGCTTGGCGAAAGCCGGATCATTCTTCTTCTCTTCCTTGTGATAGCGCAAATTTTCGAGGAGCAGAACCTCACCAGGCTTCAAGTCCGCAGCTGCCTTCTCGGCCTCAGGCCCTACGCAATCGGACGCCCACTTCACATCCTTCTTCAAGAGTTCCGAAAGGTGCTTGACGAGATGCTTCGTCGAGAACTTCTCCTCCTTCGCCTCCGTCGGGCGACCGATGTGGCACGCGAGGATCAGCGCAGCGCCACCGTCAAGAAGATAATTGAGCGTCGGCAGCGTGCGCACCATGCGCGTGTCATTCGTGATATTCATCTTGTCGTCGAACGGCACATTGTAATCGACGCGCACGAAGACCTTCTTGCCCTTGACGTCGATGTCCTTGATCGTCTTCTTGTTCATAAAAATCCTCCCATAAAAAGAACAGAGGCCCGGCCCAAACGCGGCCGGACCTCATGGATCTTGACTCAGCTGATTTTTTCAGAAAGGCGCGCTAGCTTCGCCTCTCCCGTATTTCGCCGACCGCTCTCGCTCTCAGAAAGCGCTGAATTTATCCGTGCTTCCCTTACTTCAGTTCAGCAAAGTACTTGATCGTGCGAACCATCTGGCTCGTGTAGCTGTTCTCGTTGTCGTACCACGAAACAACCTGCACCTGCGTGTTGCCGTCACCGATGGGGCTGACCATCGTCTGAGTCGCATCGAAGAGCGAGCCGTAGCGCATGCCGACGATGTCGCTCGATACGATCTCGTCCTCGTTGTAGCCGTAGGACTCCGTCGCTTCCTTCTTCATCTGCGCGTTGATCTGCTCGACCGTGACCTCACCCTTGACGACAGCGAAGAGGAGCGTCGTCGAACCCGTAGGAGTCGGGACGCGCTGCGCAGCGCCGATGAGCTTGCCCTTGAGCTCGGGGATGACGAGACCGATCGCCTTCGCCGCGCCCGTCGAGTTCGGCACAATGTTGACGGCGGCGGCGCGGCTGCGGCGCAGATCGCCCTTGCGCTGCGGGCCGTCCAAAGTCATCTGATCGCCCGTATAGGCATGGATCGTCGCCATGATGCCGCTCTGGATCGGCGCGAGGTCATTGAGACCCTTCGCCATCGGAGCGAGGCAGTTCGTCGTGCAAGAAGCCGCCGAAATGATCTTGTCCTCAGGCTTCAGAATCTTGTGGTTGACATTGAAGACGATCGTCGGCAGATCGTTGCCGGCAGGCGCCGAGATGACGACCTTCTTCGCGCCGGCGGCCAGATGCGCCGAAGCCTTTTCCTTCGAGGTATAGAAGCCCGTGCATTCGAGTACGACGTCGACGTCATGCTTGCCCCAAGGAATCTTCGAGGCATCGGCTTCCTTATAGATGTTGATCTTCTTGCCGTTGACCGTGATGGAGTCCTCGCCGGCTTCCACCTTGTCCGCGTATTCGTACTTGCCCTGCGTCGAATCATACTTCAAGAGGTGCGCGAGCATCTTGGGGTTCGTGAGATCGTTGATGGCTACGACTTCATAGCCCTCTGCATCAAACATCTGACGAAACGCGAGGCGGCCGATACGTCCGAAACCATTGATCGCTACTTTTACTGCCATTTGTAAAATACCCCCTAGTCCTTCCCCCGGCTTTGCCCGGCGGCGATACAGACGAAGCACAAAAAGCCCGTGCGCCGTCTGCGAAACCTTCCGGCAAGGGCAAAAGCCCCCGCCAATTCTTCTTTAATATTACACTAAAACGGGAGCGATTGTCAATGATATTCTAGGTTAGGAAATATTCCGCACAGACATTGAAGACAAAAGAAATATTTGTTATAATATGGGGAGAATATCCTAGGAAGATTCTATGTGAATCATCAGCATGACCCGGCAGGGAAGCAGGGAGGAAAGAACGATGAGCATCTCTTCAATTTCAGTCAACCCCTACGGCTCGGCAACGTTCGAGAAGATCAACTTGAACCTCGCCGAAGTAGGTCGCCAAAAGGCCGCCCAAGGATGGCACGAGGCAAAGGAAGTCTACAAGTCTTCGCCCTTCGGCAACGATACGAAGCTCGGCACCTCGAAATTCCAGCAGTCAAACAAGGAAGCAGAGCAGCTTGCCAATCGCTCGATCGCGCAGTCTGCACGCGCGGCGAAGGAGATCTACATGTCCTCGCCTTTCGGCAATGACACAAAGATCGGCACGTCAAAGTTCCAGCAGTCGAACGAGGAGGCAATCGCCCTCGCTGACCGCTCGATCGCCAGCTCCGCCCGAGCCGCCAAGGCGTACTACATGGGCTCGATCCTCGGCAACGACACGAAGCTCGGCACGTCGAAATTCCAACAGTCGAACGAGGAGGCAGCGCGGCTCGCCGATCGCTCGATTGCAAAGTCGGCACGCGAAGCAAAGGCCATCTACATGGCCTCGCCCTTCGGCAACGATACGAAGGTCGGCTCATCGAAGTTCCAGCAGGCAAACGAAGAAGCTTTCGCCCTCGCCCAGCAGTCGGCATCGCGTGCCTCACGCGCCGCGAACGCCGTTTCCAAATCCTCGCCCTTCGGCAACGACACGAAGGTCGGCTCGTCCACTTTCCAGCAGGCGAACAAGCGCATTGTCGAGACGGCAGCACACCATACGCCGTCCGTGCTGCAGCAGGCAAAAGCCTCCTACATACGCCAGATGCAGAATGCCGCCGAAGCCGCGAAAAACCCCACGCGCAACACGAAGGTCGATGTCGGCGCATAAGCAATGCGCCAATACATACCGAAGCCACGAAGAGAGCCTGCCGCATGACAAACATGCGGCAGGCTCTCTCTCATTCGCCCAGCAACAACGCCCCCTTCTCAGTCGTCAACCTCGCGGTAGAGCACCGCGCCCGACTGCGCGTCGAGAATCAGCTCATACTTCACATTATTTGCATAGCACTTCACGCGATAAACGGGCTGGAACAAACAGTTGGTCATGGAAACTGGGAGGTCTATTGCAGTTGTTGCGGTCAAGCGTTTTGAACATGAATGTACAATAAAATTATGACGAATACCTAGCTTAGAACGATTTGAGGTATTCGTCATAGAAATGCGGTCGCAAATGATGCCCTCGCATATACATCTCCTGTGCAAGCTCCAAAAGTTCGATTTTACCGTTGCTCGGTTCCTCGGTATTTTCCCTGTCCGTGTAAATTGAGAGGCGCTCTTTTATAGCCGTTTCCCCTGATTTTATGACTGCCAGATCGGACGCATCAGCCAGGGTTTCAATATATGCTTGATAAAATTCCTGCGGATGATGCGCCTTGTAATACGCCAGACGATAGTTCGACATGACATGATCCACGACATGAGCGCGAGGGAACATATATCCCATTTTTTGACAAGATTGAATATACCAAAGGGGAACACCTTTTTCCTGCAGAATTTTTATCGTTTTGGGAAGGATGCCATTCCCCTTTCGCACGGATTCCATAATTTGAAAAGCACGCAGCGGGTCGATCCCCTTTCGTATCAGGTACATCATGACATCATCACGGGTTGCAGCGACTTCGTTCAACGTGCATACACCTCGGCGTATCAGGTTCTGCGCATTTCCTTCCCATACGCCGCTTCCATGAGAGAACGCGGAAATTTTGACCAGTTCACTAAAGAATCTCGGCTGCAATTCCTGCAGCATTTGACGAACCTTGGGAGAGCGAAATTCGGGAATGCCAACGGTGTCGGCTTTCCGGAATAAAGATATGGTGGAAGGGTCATCGAAGGAAATATTCGAAAGGCTGCAGCCTGTGCCGCGCTCTAATTCTTCGAGGACAGAGAGTACAAAATAAGGCAATAGATTGAGTTTAAGGAACTGATCGGTGAGATTGTGGTAGGAAAAATGGGAGATTCGATATGTATGACCTTCTTGATCTTTCACATCCTGCAGAGGAGTAAAGCAGTCGGGTTCTTCATCCTCGGGGATAATGATAAAAGCTGAATCGTTGATTCCCGTAGTTTTTTTCGTGCCAACACATTTCTCAGCCACTTCCTGCACGGATATTTTCACGAGAATACGCTCCGTTGTATCAATATAATTTTGTACATATGTCGCGGCTTCATCATAGGATATCGTTTCGATTGTTCCGGCTTGATATACTCGGACATGATCACATACTTTTTCTATATTTTCGGCTGCAATAGAACGATACGAATCTGGATAATTCATGACGATATCAGGCTGTCTGCTCCCGTCAAAGCCCACAAGAGCGGCATAGGGAATATCGTGACCATCGCCCATGAGTGTTTCTCCGCATTTGGGACAAATTTTAGCCTGCAAATCAAAACCGGAAGCCACGGAGCCATCTGTGATGAATTCGCTGTATTGACATTTTGCGCAACGCCAATGCGGAGGGAGCGGATTGACTTCCGTTATCCCAATCAGATGCGCTGCCAAAGAAGCACCGATCGAGCCGTTCGTGCAGGTGATGTGACCATCTTCATGAGCTTTTTGCACAAGTTTTTGCTGCAACAAATACAGCGACGAATATCCATGTTCAAGGATGATGGCAATTTCCTGCTCCAATCGTTCCTGCACAATTCGCGGCAGATTTCTGCCATATAATTCCTTTGCCTTATCGTAAGACATGGATTTGATGATATCATGGGCATGGGGAATTTGAGGAAGACATTTTTCATACGACGGCTCTATTTCATCCATCAAATCCGCTATGCGGTTCGAACCTGCAGTCACAGCCTGCGTATGAACATTGATTTCAACCCTTTTGACATCGGCTGTATCGCACCTCATGCCATCGCCAGAAAGCACCATCCACACACCCCTTCTATAAAAATTTCTATTGCACGCAAATTCGACACATAGTTCCAATTCAAGCGAAGAACTTTGACGGCTCACACAGCTTTCGACGCAACGCCTGCATGATGCATTTCATACACAGAAAACATCAGTATCTCATTCGCTTCACATAGCTCGACCTGCCACAAGATATCAACCTCTCCTCGGAAGCAGTCGGCGACGGATTCCACCTTTTTCGCAATATCACAGAGACTAAGCTCTTCTCCTGTCCCTCGGAAGATGATCTGCACACCCCGCACTGTTCGATTCGCGGCAGGCATTTCTTCCCAAAGCAGATGTTCTACAGAGATACACCGAAGATCTCCTTTCGTCGACGCAAGCATCGGAAGAATATCCCGCCTGTCTACACCGACCAGTTGAATATTCATCGGCGTCCATAGACCCGATGCGATCATGCAAGCCTTTGCTGCTGTCTCATCTGCAAAGTACATAAGAATCGGTCTGATGCAGCCGCCATCGTCCTCCTGCAGTGCAGTCAGCCGCTCTGCACATGCGACAAAGTCTCCCTCAGAAGCTGTACGATAGATGCAGAGTATATCCTGCTGCCGCAATATCTCGAACGGGATCGTCATCGCCTGCGCATCCGAAATCAGCATGGTATGGGGCAACGATACCTCTTCCGTTGCGATGGACGCAGCATCCTCCTGTTCTGATTCGGAGAAGAATTGACGCACCGGCATACCTAGGAGCGGCTCACACTTTTCCATGTGGGAATAATATCGTGCCAGCGCAGAAAAGATACGCTCATCTTCGCAGGCAAGGATAACACCATTGTCCTGCAGAATATTTTCTGTATATTGCACCATGTTCTTTCCCTCTTATCTATTCTTCGTTCGTCGCTTGCTGCGAATATGCTATGTCAGACTGCTTCGACAGTTCATCAAAAATATGGAAAACTCGTTTGATGTCATCTTGTGAAATGCTCATCAAGGGTAAATCTACATAATAACAACCCTGCAAGCCAGCGTGTTTTTTCGAGTTATTGATATCTCTCTGATGTAACGTCATAGTAATTTCATCCACAACGATATCGCAAGTATCCCTTTCTGCATTAGCATTTTTATCAAACGTATCTACTAATTTTTCTCTCGTGAGATTTTTTGAAATAGCATTTGGCGAAATATACCTCAAAACTCTGAAAATCGGATCCGACGGATCGTCTTCATTTGTGTTCGTCAAAAAGATATTCACTGCATACAACGAAGTGTCCCCGCTGCCTGTATTTGCTTCTTTGCTAAACGTCAGCCAAATATCATCCACAATACCGGCACACTTCTCTTCATACCACTTTATAAACACATATCCACATTCCTTGGATTTAGATTCTATCTCCTTGAGCAATTTCTCTACATTTTTGTACGTCATAAAAACTACAAAGGCGGCATTCTTATAGTTCGTCGTATAATCCTTATTATTTTTACGATCTGCCATAAAGTATCTTTCCTTTTCTATTAATTGACCCAGTTTATCGGCAATACCATTTGTCATAGACAAAAAGGTATCTAAGTCCTTTCTTGTCAATAATCTTACCAAATCACGTATCATCAATTTCTGCCCAAAGGTATATTTGCTTCCCTTCCCCCCATGTAAAATATCCTTCATCGATTGCAATATGTCTTCCCAACTCGCAAAAACGAAATGGACATCCTTGCTTATAATGTTCTTATATTTACGATAAACCGATATGCATGCTTCGTGCTTTGCAATGAACAGCAGGATTTTCTTTTTATCTTTGGCCAAATCGCACAAAATGTTTGCTTCGCGAATGAGCTGATCGTCTGAGGACAGTCCGCTCTGGAACTTTACCTCAATGCCAATACAGCAATTGTCAAAGTTTAGCAAAACATCCAATTCCCCAAGATCATGTTTCGGCCAGAATTTGATATGTTCCTCATCGCTGATATTTGTGCAATTCGCGTTTTCTATGAGCTGAATTGCAGCCTGTGATTCAGCCTGCTGCTTCTCCGATTTGCGTAATGCCCCGCATAGTATGGGCTGCAATCCATCACAAAAATCCATGTACCTTAATGTACCGAAAAAATCTCCGGTCAGCTTATCCTCCAAACTGTCGGATAGGTTCGAGCCCGATCGGCTGATTTTTCCATAAAATTCCTCGACCATGCGTACCTCCTTAAGAAGCCGTTGACACTCCCGCCCCAATTCGTGTTATTCCATCTCACCTGACAGATACTTCTTTCCCATATCCCTTACCGCCTTACGAATCGCATCCCGCAGGCTTTTCGGCTCTAAGATCTCCGCATATTCTCCATACTGCAACGCCCAATATTTCATCGCCTTTTCGTTGCAGGCAACGGAAACGATGAGTTCATCCGCATCCTCCTGCACAATGCGGAAATCCTTGCCGAACCAGTCGATCAACTGGCTCATCATTTGATCCCAGACGCGCATCTTCACTTGCACGCTCGGACCGCTGAACATATAGATGTGCTCTGCCATGTGCTTGGGCAAACTGTAGCCTTGGGCAAAGTCTTCCACCTGCTTCTTCGGCTTGGCCTTGTCCTCAAGCATTTTCACCTTCGTCATGCAATCCAAGCGATAATGGGAAATATTCTTGTATTTATCATGATTGCCAAGCAAATAATATCTGCCTTGATTTGCCACCATCTGATACGGACTTACGATGTACGGTTCTTCCCGCTTGGGATGCAGCTTGAAGTCCTTACCATAGCTGTTATAAATGAAGCTGACTTTCCTCCCCTGCTCAATGGCATCGTTCAGCACATCCAGATTCAGCAGGACTTGCTTGTTGTCCGAGTGTATGAGTTTCGGCAGATGGGAAACGTGCTTCACTTTGGCATGGAAGTATTTGTTTCCAAGCCCTACCAGCTTCTCAATCAGCCGTTCGGCCTGTGCGCCGGAAAGCGTGCGGGAGAAGAGGACACTGTCGATCAGCATCCTCAGTTCCGCATCCTCAAACTGGCGCGACATAAGGCAAACGCCGCTTTTCAGAGAAATCTCATACCCCATATCCTTAAGGAGCATAAGATTGTTCTTGACCGTCTGCCGAGTGCATGGAATGCCATAGTTTTTTTCCAGCAAATCCACGATTTCCAGCTGCGTCAAGCGGTGGTCGCTGTCCGTATACTGCTCCAAAATCTCCAGGATCAGCATGTTCAGGAGCTTCTTGTCCTGCAGTCCATAAGGATACATACGCTCACATCCTCACATCTAATTCACATCCAAATGTAGACACTTTCGATGCGATATATGTCGATTCCTGCTATTTTTGTCGGGCAAGATTTTCTGCTAGTCGAGGAGAAGTCCATCCAATTCGGCAAGCTTGGCATGGATGTCAAAACCGCATTCGCCCTCCGTGTAAAGCAACATGGAAGATTCCGACCATCCGCCTCCCATCTGCTTGCCTCGGACATACAATGCGCGCGCCTTCTGTACATCAAACGCTTGGGGCGGCAGATGACCCTCCTGCACTACCATTCCGTCCATGAGCACGGGATACCCGCTGATGTCCAGCATTGGACTGGCATTCTTATCCGGCTCATCATCGTACATATACAGCTCAAATGCCCCCTCATAGCTGTTCCGCTCAACTTCGGAGTGCGCCTCATTTCGCACAAAATAGCGGGGAATCGTGCGAATGCCATAGCCTTCGATGGAGTCGAGCCTTATCCGATCGTCTCCAAATCGAATAAATGAATGTTCCTTTCTGTTCATGGTGCTTTCTCCCTTCATTTAGGATAGGAAACCAAAGAGCATCGCCTGATATATCTCACATTCCCGCTCTTGCTGATTACAGTATATCATATCCGATGTTAAAAATTTTTACCTTTCTTTCCATTATCATGCAGAGAAAACGCGCACCGTCGTCATCGCGCGCGGTCTCATCCCGTTCCACGCGCGTGCGCTAAAGGAAGAAGATCCGCTGCACGATGTATGGGAAATCCTCGCCTACATCTTCCTCGCGGGCATCTCGCACGATCTCGCGACGCCCCTGACTGCCATCAAGGGCTATGCAAGCGGCATCCTCGACGGTATCGCTTTCAGCAAGGACAAGCTCTTCTACCGCATCTGGGGCATGAACGCCCTCGGCGACACGGCGACCGTCATGGTTCACATCAACCGCATCCGCGAAAAGATCGAGCCGAACCCCACTACGCCCATTTACATCGAAACCGTCTGGGGCGTCGGCTACCGATTTCGAGATGACGCCGGGCATAAAGGTTGATACCTTGGCACATCTCCTTGTCCACGTTCTGTCAGCAGGAAAAATCCTAAAAATCTGGCAAAGCCCTCCGAATCATGCTATGATAAGGCTAAAGGGGGACATCTCATGAAGTCATCGACAAACTTCAATCCCGAGGATCTGCTGCTCGGCTATGCGAATCCCGCCTACGATCAACATGCCAAGCGCCTGCTCGCCCAAAAGGATGTCGTAGCTCGAATTCTCAAGGGTGTCATTCCTGAATTCCATGAAATCGACTTGACGACCATCGCCGAACAATGCATCGAAGGCGAACCCGAAATTGGCACCATCCCAGTCGACATGGACAAGACGAACGCCGCACGGCAAACGCCAAAAGAAATCCGCGGCAACAATACGGAAAGCGCCAGTCCCACGGAAGGCTGGATTCGCTTCGGCATCCTGTTCCATGCAAAAGTTCCCCAAACAGGCGCGAGAATCACTTTGATTGTCAACATCGAGGCTCAAAAGACACAATCGCACAATCGTCTTGGCTATGCGCTGCTGCGCCGAGCCGTATACTATGCCTGTCGCTTGATTTCTTCCCAGAAGGAAACGGAATTTGCCAAATCAAACTATAACGACATCAAAAAAGTCTATTCCGTTTGGATCTGCATGGACTCCCCCGACAGCAAAAGTGCCATCAATTTCTATGATATGCACGAGCGTCACCTGTTGCGTCACACAAAGGCAGAAAAAAGTGATTACGACCTGTTAAGCATCATCATGATCTATCTCGGCACAGACGATTCCAGCAACAAGCTCGTCCGCTTCCTCAAACTCCTGTTTCGTGACACAGAAAAGTCGGCTGCGGAAAAGAAGAAACTTTTGGAAGAAGAATTCAACCTTGATATTTCCTCCGATATGGAAAAGGAGATGAACACCATGTGCAATTTGAGCGAAGGCATCTTCGAGCGCGGTATAGAGCAAGGCATCTCGCAAGGCATCTCGCAAGGCATCTCGCAAGGCATCTCACAAGGACGTGCGCAGGGCATCCTCCAGGGTGAATCCGGCATGATACTTTCCATGCTGAAGAAGGGTTACGATCTCGCGAGCATCGCCGATATATCCCAGTGGTCCATCAGCAAGATCGAGCAACTGGCAAAAGCGCATCGCTTGCTGTGAAGGAGCGTCCTGTCTTCACGATTTTGCCTCCTCGAAACACAAAGAAGGAGCTGCCGCACCGTCGCGGCAGCTCCCTCTTTGTGTTTGATTCCTAGCTTAGAACGCGGGGACGATCGCGCCCTTGTACTTCTCGTCGATGAACTTCTTGACTTCCTCGGATCTCAGCGCCTTCATCAGCGCCTGAATCTCGGGACGCTTCTCGTCGCCCGTGCGCACGGCGACGATGTTGACGTAGGGCGAGGTGCTGTCTTCCATGAAGAGCGCGTCCTTCGTCGGAACGAGGTTCGCCTGCATCGCATAGTTCGTGTTGATGACGGCGGCATCGACGTCATCGAGCGTGCGCGGCACCTGCGCGGCTTCGACTTCCTGGAACTTGAGGTTCTTCTTGTTCTCCGTGATGTCATGCACCGTCGGGTTCGTGCCCGAGCCTTCCCTGAGCTTCAAAAGGCCGGCCTTTTCAAGGAGCAGGAGCGAGCGGCCGCCGTTCGTCGGATCGTTCGGGATCGCGACGGACGCACCGTCAGAGAGCTCGTCGAGCTTCTTGATCTTGCGCGAGTAGACGCCCATCGGCTCGATGTGGACGCCGCCGGCGTTCGCGAGCTTCATTTCCTTGTGCTCGGAAATGAAGTTGTCGAGGTACGGCAGATGCTGGAAGAAGTTCGCGTCAAGCTCTTTGTCGTTCAACGCGACATTCGGCTGCACATAGTCGGTGAACTCGACGACTTCCAGCTTGTATCCTTCCTTTTCCAAGAGCGGCTTGATCGTCTCAAGGATCTCAGCGTGCGGCACAGGCGTCGCGCCGACCTTGATGGTCTTGGATGCACTTTGTTCGCCGCAGCCTGCCAGGGCAAAAACGGAGAGCGTGAGCGCCGCGAGGATGACGAATAGTTTCTTCATGATTTTTCCTCCTTGTGAATGGGATTCCTCGGTGAAAGCCGACGAGGCAGCGCCTTCGCCCGCTTTCATGAAAGTTACTTTTTATTCAAGCCGTTCGCCAGGCGGTTGCCCAGGAACTGGACGATTTGCACGAGGACGATGAGTATGACGACGGTCGCGATCATGATGTCGGGGCGAAAGCGCTGGTAACCGTAGCGGATCGCGAGATCGCCGAGACCGCCGCCGCCGATCGCGCCCGCCATCGCCGACTCGCCGACGAGGGCGATGACGACGGTCGTGAGCTGAGCGACGATGCTCGGCATGGACTCAGGCAAAAGCACGCGCCGCACGATCTGATAGGGCGTAGCGCCCATCGAAAGCGCAGCTTCGACGAGTCCTGCGGGCACTTCCCGAAGCGATGTCTCGACCTGCCGTCCGATGAAGGGGATCGAGGCGAGGACGAGCGGCACCATCGCCGCCGTCGTGCCGATGGACGTGCCGACGATGAAGCGCGTGAACGGGATGATCGCGACCATCAGGATGATGAACGGGATCGAGCGAAGCGCGTTGACGACAGCGCCGATGGCACGGTTCAAAGGCATACATTCGAGGATCTGCCCCTTTGCCGTCGTTGCGAGCAGCACGCCGAGCGGGATGCCGATGAGGCTCGCGACGATCATCGAGACGACGACCATGTAGACCGTCTCGCCGAGCGCCTTCGTAAGAAGCGGCAGCATATCAGCGGACATAGCCGATCACCTCCTTCGTGAGATCGCGCGTATCGAGGTAAGCGAGCGCACGGTCAATCTCCGCCTGCTCGCCCTTGATGCCGACGATCATGCGTCCGTAGGGCACGCTCTTGATCTGATCGAGCGTGCCATAGAGGATGGACACCTCGATGGAAAAGCGCCGGATGACGTCGGCGATGACGGGATCGTCAGCGCGTTCGCCGAGGAACGTCAGGCGAAGGAGCAGCTCGCCGCCCTCGACAGGCTCGGGCAAAAGCTCCTTCTTGCGGTAGTTGATCGGCAAATCGTTCGACAGGAGCGTGCTGACGAACTCGCGCGTGATTCTTTCTTTCGGCTTCGTGAAGATGTCGAGCACGGAGCCTTTTTCGGCGATGACGCCGCCCTCGATGACGGCAACCTTGTCGCATATATCCTTGATGACCTGCATTTCATGCGTGATGATGACGACGGTCAGACCGAGCTTCTTGTTGATATCTGCGATGAGATGCAGGATCGACTTCGTCGTCTGCGGGTCGAGCGCACTCGTCGCCTCGTCCGACAAGAGCACCTTCGGATCGGACGCGAGCGCCCGCGCGATGCCGACGCGCTGCTTCTGCCCGCCCGAGAGCTGCGCCGGGTACTGCTGCGCCTTGTCGGCGAGTCCGACGAGTGAGAGGAGCGGCTCGACCTTCGTGCGGATCTGCGCCTCGTCCGTGCCGGAAAGGCGCAGGGGGAAGGCGACGTTGTCGTAGACGGTCGCCGAAGACAGCAGGTTGAAGTGCTGGAAGATCATGCCGATGCCCTTGCGCTCCTCGCGAAGCTCGGCCTCACTGAGCGCGGTCAGATCCTTGCCGTCGACGATGACCTTGCCCTCGGTCGGCCGCTCCAGCATGTTGATGCAGCGGATCAAGGTCGACTTGCCCGCGCCCGAAAGGCCGATGATGCCATAGATCTCGCCGCGCTCGATTTCGAGGTCGACGCCCTTTAGCGCCGTGACTTCGCCCGCCGCGCTCTCATAGCTTTTCTTGATGGCAGCAAGCCTTATCATGCTCATAAAATCACATCCTTGTGACTGCTGCTTTCGCAGCAGTAAAATTCATACCAAATTTATATGATTTGCATGTTATCACAGTACAGGCGGCTTGTCAAGAACATTTCTGACGACTGCAAAAAATCGCCTGCATCTTTGCCCGCCGCATACACTCTATTCTACGCGATTCGTCTTCTTTTGTATAGTCAAAAAACGCGTGCAGCATCGAAATGCTGCACGCAGAAGCACATCTCCGTCAGTCGCGCGAAAAGCCGCCGCTTGCCTCCCCTGCCGCTCTTTCCAGCGCTCCAAGCTCGCCTTCCTCGGTCAGCACATAGATCATGTCGCCCGCCTTGAGCATGAGGCTGCCCTGCGGCAGAAGCTCGATCGTGCCGCGCCGCACATTCATGACGTGACCGTGCGCTCCCCAGTCGATCGCCGAGACGCATCGCCCCTCCATCGCGCTTCCCGCTGCGACGCAAAGCTCCGCCATGACGCGGCGGCGCGAGCCTCTCGCGCCCTGCCCGTGCGAACGCTCGTAAAGCTCGTCGTAGATGGGTCTGCCACCCGTGAGGTCGTTGACGAGCGCGGCGCAGGCGGCGACGCAGACGACAGCGAGCAGGTGCTCGAAAGAGCCGGTGATCTCCATGATGAGGAGGCTCGCCGTCAGCGGCGCCTTGATGCTTCCCGCGAAGAAGCCTGCCATGCCGAGGACGACGAAGGTCGGGCAGAGCGCCGCGGGCAGAGCGCCGAGCGCAACTGCCGCCGCAGAGAAGAGCGCACCCGAAAGCGCACCGAGGACGAGGACGGGCAGAAAGATGCCGCCCGGCACGCCCGAGCCGTAGCAGAAGACCGTGAAGAGGAACTTGCCGAGAAAGATGACGAGGATCGCGCCGAAGACGAGCGGCTCCTGCACCATGCGGTTGACGAGAAAGTTGCCGCCCGAAAGGATCTCAGGCAGCAAGAAGCCGAGAACGCCCGCCGCGAGGAACGGAATCGCCGTGCGAAAGCCGAGAGAAGGCACGAAGCGCCCCCAAGTGTCGAGCGCGAGGCAGAGCACGCGGTTGAAGAGCCTGCCGAGCGCACCCGAGAATACGCCGAGCAAGAAGAGCAGCAGGTACGCGCCGCCGAGCGGCACGGCGGGCACGGAGCCGACGGCGAACATCGGGCCGACGCCGAAGATCTCCTGCGTCACGAAGCCTGCGGCGATGGCAGAGCCGAGGACGCCCATGAGCATCTGCGGCGAGAAGTTCTTCGCCAGCTCTTCGAAGGAAAAGACGAGGCTCGCCAAAGGCGCGTTGAAGATGGCGGCGAAGCCTGCGCCAGCACCCGCCGTCAAAAGGAAGCGCTCCTCGGCACGCGAACGCCCGGCCGCGCGGCTGACGCCTGCGCCCACGCAGGCGCCGATCTCCACGCTCGGGCCGCCGCGCCCGAGCGACAGTCCCGCGCCGATGCCGAGCACGACGCTGGCGAACTTGCCGAAGAGCACGCGCGCCCAGCGCAGATGACTGTCGCCGCGCAGGACGCCCTTGAGGTCGGGGATGCCGCCGCCGCCGACCATGGAATCGAGCTGCATGAGATACCGGACGACGACGGAAAGCGCAAGGAGCGCGAGAAAATACCCCGCCGTCCAGAGCGGCGAAGCATCGCGCAGGAAGTCATAGAGCACGGGACGCAAATGATCGGCGCTTTCCAAGAGCCAGTGATAGAGCGCGATGACAGCGCCCACGAGGACGCCGATCAGAAGCCCGTCGGCGAAGAGGCGCAGGCGAAAGAGCTCGGGCTGTTTCACATAGAGAAGCGCACGCTCGATATTTTTCGACATCGTATCTTTCCCTCCCAAACGAAAAGCCGCGCAGCCTCAAAGGATGCGCGGCTCTTGACGCTTGCTCAAAACGGCTCGCTTATGGGCGTCACGCCAAGCCAAAGGCGAACACCGTCCGCGCCTGCCACTTCTTGCCCGAGCGCAAAATCGGCTGCGGGAAGTTTGCATGATGCACGGCGTCGGGGAAGACCTGCGCTTCGAGCGTGAAGCCTGCGCGCGGAGCGAATGCCGCGCCCGCCTTGCCCGCGAGCACGCCATCGAGATGGTTGCCCGAGTAGAACTGCACGCCGGGCTGCGTCGTGTAAGCGTGCATGTGGATGCCAGTCTTTTCAGCATAAACGTGGGCGAGCTTATGGAGCGTCTTGTAGTCGATGGGGCATGCGGCATCCTCGCCGAACCCCAGTTCCCTCGCCTCTTCTTCAGCGGGCGTTTGATCGAGCACGAAGTTGTGGTCGTAGCCGCCCGCCCAGCGCATCTGGCTGAACGGCGCGTCGATGCGTGCGCCGATCTCCTTCATCTCGCGGAAGTCGAGCGGCGTCCCTTCGACGAGCAGGATGCGCCCATCGGGAATCAGCTCGTTGTCCGTCGGCGTGTACTTCTCGGCGAAGATGCGGATCTTATGGTCGAGTACCGAGCCGGAGCTGAAGCCTTCGAGATTGAAATACGTATGATGCGACGGATTGCAGATCGTGTCGCCGTCCGCCTCCGCTTCATAGGAAATAACGAACTCGTTCTTCTCGGAGAGCGCATACGTCACGGCGAGCTTCAAGTCGCCCGGGTAGCCGCCCTCGCCCGCAGGACTCAGGTAGCGAAGCACAAGCGCCCCGTCCTTTTCTTCCGCCGCCCAGACCTTCTTGTCGTAGCCGCCCAAGGAGCCGCCGTGCAGATGATTCCTGCCCTCGTTGCACTCCAGGACGTACCTCTCGTCGTCGATCGGCAAATCGCCGAAAGCGATGCGCCCCACGGAGCGCCCGACGATCGCGCCGAAATACTTGTCGTCCGCCTCGTAGCTTTTGAGATCATCGTAGCCGAGCGCCACGTCGATGCTCTTGCCCTCTCTGTCGGGCACGATGAGCGACTGCACGCGCGCGCCGTAATCCATGATGCGAATCCTCATACCGCCGCTGTTCTCCAACGTATAAAGCGTGATGAGCCTGCCATTCTTCAGCTCGCCGAACGCTTCCTTCGTGATCTTCGCCATCTGCTATCACCTCCCTGCTTCTTTCTCTATGAGTGCCGTAAAATCCTCCCTCGCCATAGGTTTTGCAAAATAATATCCTTGAATCTTGTCGCAATCGATGCTCGACAAGAAATCGATCTGCGCCTTTGTCTCCACGCCCTCGACGACGACGCTCATCTTGAGATCGTGCGCCATCTCGACGACGCGCCGCAAGATGGTGGGCGCGCGCTCAGAATCTTCGAGATTTTGCACAAATCCCATGTCGATCTTCAGAATATCGACCATCACGTTCTTGAGCATGTTGAGCGAACTGTAGCCGCTGCCGAAATCGTCCATGAGGATCGTGAGGCCGATGTCGTGCAGCCGTTTCAGGACGCTTAAAAGCTGCACCGGATTGTCCGTATAGGCGGACTCCGTAATTTCTAAGCGCAGGAGCGAAGGATCGAGCCCGTACTTCTGCAGAAGGCCGACGACCGTATCGCAGAAATCGTTGTCGTAGAAGTTCAGCCGTGAGACGTTGACGGAGACCGGCACGACGGGAAGTCCCTCGCGGATGCGCTCGGCGAGCATACGACAGACCTCCTCCCACGCGAAGCGGTCGAGCCGCACGACGAAGCCGTTTCGCTCGAAGAGCGGCACGAAGCGCACGGGCGGAATGACGCCCGCCGTCGGATGACGCCAGCGCACGAGCGCCTCGGCGCTGACGGCGCGTCCCGCCTTGATGCTGTAAATCGGCTGATAGTACACGCAGAACTGTCCCGAAGAAAGCGCCTGCTCCATCTCGCGGAGCAGCATTTGCTCTTCGAGCAGCGTCTCGCGCATCTTCTCGTCGTAGTAGGCGTAGCGCTTCTTGTACAGCCCTTTGACCGTATTGAGCGCCATGTGGGCGCGGTCGCACATCTGATTGACGGGCACCAGGACATCGTCGACCGGATAGATTCCCGCATAAAAGAGAATGTTATTCTTGATGCCGAGGGAGAAGATCGCACTGTCTATGCCTTCGAGCAGAATGTCGATATCAAGCATATCCTCGGGCATGCAGATGGCGAAATGGTCGGCCTCCATGTGAGCTGCGACGCCTATGCCCTCAGTGATCGTCTTGAAATACGTGCCCGCCGTCTTCAAGATCAAATTTCCCGTTTCGATATGGAAAAGGTCGTTGATGATCTTGAAGCAGTTGATATCAAAATACAAGATATTGTAGCGCACGCTGCGGTTCTGCTGCAAAAGCTCGACCGTCTTCTCGTAAAACGCCTCGCGGTTGTACACACCTGTCAGGGCGTCGATCTCGATGTGGTGGCGCATCTCCAGAATCTGCCGCTCGCGCGCCGCCTGTTCAAGTTTGCGCCACTCGTTCTCCATGCGCGCCATGACATTTTTCACGCGGCATCGCACGATTGTCGGGTTGTACGGCTTCGTGATGAAATCCGCCGCCCCCATCTCCATCGCGCGCACCTCGACGGTACGTTCATTGCGCGCCGTCGTGACGATGACGGGAATTGCCGACAGACGCTCGTCGCGCTTCAAGCGGGCGAGCAGGTCGAAGCTGTCCGGTCCCGGCATCACGAGGTCGAGCAGGATGATGTCGACGGTCTTTTCCGCGAGCAGCGCCATCATCTCATTGCCGTCCGCCGCCTCCAGAAGATCGTATTCCGCTTTGAAAAATTGCGCGAGAATGGCACGATGCATCTCCACATCGTCCACGATCAGCATCACAGGTTTCTTTTCCATGAGACTACCTTTCCTGTCACAAAGAGCCGCTGATTCCTCAACGTTTCCATAGGAATCATTTCTCCTATATTCTATCACAAAGCGAGCATAAGTAAAAGGTCTTATTTTCTATTTCGATAGTGCAAAAGACAGGGACAAAAAGAGGGGCAGGTCATTCAGCCTGCCCCCTCTTTCATGGCGAAAAGACAACCGTGACCGTCTCGCCCGGATCGATGACGCTGTAGGCGGGCGCACTCTGGTAGCTTGCCCTGCCCGAGCCTTCGGCTTCGAGCGTCACGCCGATCTCGGCGAGCTTTTCCGCCGCCTCGCGGATCGTCAGGCCGTCGAGGTCGGGCATGACGACCTTGCCACTCGGCACGACATCGGGCAGGCGCGGCTTCTTCTTCGGCGGCGCCTGCGCTTCTTTCTGCGCACGCTTCTCGTCCATCTCGACGAAGGGATCGCTCGACGGTTCGATGTGCATGTAGCGGAAAATCTGCGAAAAGATTGCGCCCGCGACGGGTGCCGCGATCTGTCCGCCGTAGAAGTTGCCGCCTGACGGATCGTCGAGAATGACGAGCACGACGACCTTCGGATCATCGACGGGCGCGAAGCCGCAGAACGACGCGATGTAATGGCCGTCCATGTAGCCCGCACCGTTCGGACGAATCTTCTGCGCCGTGCCCGTCTTGCCGCCGATGCGGTAGCCCTTGACCTGCGCCTTCTGTCCGCCGCCCGCCGCGACGACCTGCTCAAGAAGCCCGACGAGCGTCTTCGTCGTCGCCGACTGCAGCGCGCGCCGCACCTCGTCGCGCTTCGTCTGCAGGTAGGTCGAGCCGTCGGCGTTGCGGATCTCCTTGACGATATGCGGCTTCAGAAGGACGCCGTCGTTGGCGATCGCCGCCATCGCCGTCACGAGCTGCAACGGCGTCACGGCGATGCTCTGGCCGATCGCCATCGTTGCCATATCCGAGTCACGCATGTTCTCCGGCTCGAAGAGGATGCCGCCCTCCTCCGCCGGAAGCTCCACGCCCGTCGGCTCGCCGAAGCCGAAGAGCTTCGCGTACTTTGTGAGCCTTTCGGCGCCGAGATCGAGTCCGACGAGCGCGAACCCCGTGTTGAGCGAGTTCTTGACGACATCGGTGAATGTCACCGTGCCGAAACTCTCGCCGTTCCAGTTCTGTATGCGTCTGCCCGAGACCATGACGTAGCCGGGATCGACGAAGATCTGGTTCGGCGTGACAATCTTCTCTTCGAGCGCCGCGCCCGCCACGACAGACTTGAAGGTAGATCCCGGCTCATAGATCGAGGAGACGGCGAGATTCTTCCACGTCTCGCTCGAATACTTGCCGAACTCGTTCGGATTGTACGAAGGCCGCATGGCGAGCGCGAGGATATTGCCCGTCTTGGGATCCATGACGATCGCCGTCGCATGCTGCGGCGCGTTCTCCGCCATCGCGCGGTCAAGCTCCTGCTCCACGATGAACTGGATGTTGCTGTCGATCGTCAACGTCACCGTCTTGCAGCGATCGCCCGTATACGTGTCTGGCATAAAGAGCGAGCTTAAAATCGGGCGGCTCTTCATGTCCGTGAGGATGAAGTTTTCCTCCTCGACGCCCTTGATCAAGCCGTCGAACTGCTGCTCAATGCCGTCGAGTCCCTTGTCGTCCGTGCCGACGAAGCCCAAGACATTCGCCGCGAGCACGTCGTTCGGATAGTAGCGCTTCGCCTCATCGCGAAACCCCAGGCAGTCGCCGTACGATTTTTCGCGGATGAGCGCCTTCACGGCATCCGACATGTACGGCTCCATGCGGCGCTTGACCCAGACGAAGCCGCCGCCCTGGTCGATGTCTTCCAAGATGTCCGCCTCGCTGAGACCCACGATCGGCGCGAGGTCGGCGGCAAGCTGCGCCGCATCCCCGACATGGCTCGGGTCGACGAAGAGCGACTTCGTCATCGAGGAAACGGCAAGCTCCCTGCCGTTCGCATCGAGGATCGCGCCGCGCGGCGACTGCGCCACGCGCTCCTCCCCCGACTGCATGCGCACGCGCTCCGACATCTCCGAGCCCTTGACGATCTGCACCCAGCCGTAGCGGCAGAGCGTCAAAAAGAACAGGGCGAGCACGAACAGCACCACGATCTGCACGTTGTCGCGCACGCGCCGCCTGCGCTTTTCCGCGCGCTCCGCCTTATTTTTCACGTTCAAGCTGAAAACCCCTTGTCGTTTTTATTTTCTAAAAGTCAAGCTATAGAAATATAACCAGCAAATGTATTATAGCATAATTTCAAATTTGAAACGCTGAGGATTTGACGTATCTTCCTGATCGTCGTATAATAGTCGTAGAAAAGGTGCTACCGGTAAACGGTCAGCCCCTATTGTAGTTGCTTTAAGAAAGCCCGCCTACGATTGAGAGCCGAAGGCGGGTTTTCTTATGCTTTCAAAACGACGAGAATAAAAAGCGTCACCAAAAGCAACGCGATTAAATCGTTAATCGTCATGGGCAACGCCCCCTTTCTGACCAATCCCAAAAGCAATCCCGAAAGGAGAAGCTGCTTGAATATAGGTCGAATGTGAAAACGCCCCGCACCCCCAAGCCAAAATAGCCTGGATACGCGAATGACGTTCACCACGAAAGGGGCAAGAATCGACCGCCTACCGCTTGGATAGCACCATCTGCATTATACCATAGCCACATACATTTCGCAAAAAAGGATGTGCCACCGTCGAAACCGATGCCGGCACATCCCTTTTCTATGCAATACATCTTCACCAATGATACTTCTCGCCGCGATTGATCTTGAACGCGCGATAAATCTGCTCGTAGAGCAAGAGCCGCACCATCTGATGCGTGAAGGTCATCGGCGAAAATGAAATTCTAAGATCGGCGCGCTCTCGCACCGCTGGCGACAGGCCGAACGCGCCGCCGATGAGGAACGTGAGGTCGCTCTGCCCTTGAAGCGCGAGCGAGGCAAGCTCTTTTGCAAGCGCTTCCGACGAAAGGAGCTTCCCCTTGACATCGAGCACGATGAGGAAGCTCCTCTCCGGCACGAGACGCAAGAGACGCTCGCCCTCTTTTGCGAGCGTCTGCTGCCTTTGTGCTTCGGACGGATTCTCCGCCATGTATTCTTCGCGCGTTTCCCGAAGCTCCACAGAAGCGAAGGGAGCGAGGCGCTTCTCATACTCAGCGACGCCTTCCCTCAGGTACTTTTCCTTGAGCTTTCCCACAGCGACGACGCGGATCTTCATCGATTCGACTGCGGCATTTCCTTGAGCGTCACCGTCACCGTTTCCTGCTTGCCGTCCCTCTCGATGACGAGTTTGACCTGATCGCCAACCTTATGTTCCGCAACAGCCGCGCGGAGATCGGCGACGGTGTTCGTCTCCTTGTCGTCGATCTTCAGGATCAGATCGCCGCGCATGACGCCCGCCTGATTTGCAGGGCCGCCGAGTTCGAGATGCTCAACGTAGACGCCCTTGTCCGCATTCAGCGTGTAGCCGGCGCGTGCCGCCGTCTCCTTGTCGAAGATGCCGACGCCGAGGTAGGGGCGCACGACGTAGCCGTTCGAGAGAAGCTGATCGATGATCTCCTGCACCGTGTTGATGGGGATGGAAAAGCCGATGCCCTCGACGCCGTTCGCCGCAATCTTCGCGCTGTTGATGCCGACGACCTCTCCGTCCGCATTGACGAGCGCACCGCCAGAGTTGCCGGGGCTGATCGCCGCATCCGTCTGAATGAGCTTCAAGCGGCGCTCACTGATGTCGAGCGTGCGGTTCAAAGCGCTGATGACACCCGCCGTCACTGTCCCTTGGAACTCAAGCCCCATCGGATTGCCGATGGCGATGGCCGGCTCGCCGACGACGAGATCATCGGAATTGCCGAACTTCGCCGTAGGCAGCCCCGTGGCCTCGATTTTCACAACGGCGATGTCCGTAAGCTCGTCCGCTCCCACAAGCTTCCCCTTGAAGCTGCGCCCGTCCGGAAGCGAGACAGTGATCTCCTTCGCACCCTGGATCACATGGTTGTTCGTCACGATGTAGCCGTCGCTCTTAAAGATGACGCCCGAGCCGACGCCCTCCGTCTCGACCGGCATATTGAACCAGTCGCGCACGACCGTCTTGTTCGTGATGCCGACGACAGCAGGGCCTACCGCGCGTGCCGCACGAACCGCCGGCGTGTTGCGCGCATCCGACAAAGGCTTCTGGCTCGCCGCCTGCTCTACGGCAATGCCGCCCGCAACGGAATTTTCCTTCTCCTTCGCCGTGCTGTCCGAGCAGCCCGCAAAGAGCACGGCGCCGACAACGAAGACGCCAATCGCGCCCGAAAGAAGCTTCTTCTTCCTATTCCAAAAACAAGTCATGCAAAACCCTCCTCCAATTTCGGGGCGCGAGCGAAACCTTGCGCCAACATCGCCCACTCTTCGGGAAGAATGGAACGCTTCCGCACTTCCCTGAAAATGAATCACAAGCTACACGCACAAACGTCCACTTCGTGGACATTGTGCGCCGCCCTTAATGAAAGTTTACCAATCCGTCTGCGCCCTTCGGGCTTGACTTCTTGGACTTTCATAGTAAACTACACGCACAAACGTCCACTTCGTGGACAAAAATGCGCCGTCCTTAGTAAAGTCATTATAGCACGCTTTGCATCTTTCGCAAGCGACACGGCCATGTTTCAGCAAACTGTAACGTAAGCGACGGGACGTTTCCCTGCTCCACCGCTTACATTACAGTTTGCTGCCCTGCGCCCTGCCGAGGAAAAACGCGCTGCAATGCAAAAGCCGATGCACGAACGACTCCCATGCATCGGCTCTTCTCTTTTCTGCTTCGGCTCAGAGCGCAGCGCCCGCCGCCTTCTTCTGCTGTGCATCCTGCGCAGCTGCCGCGGCATCCTTCGGCGCAGCAGCCTTAGCCGCATCCGCCTTCGGTGCATCGTCCTTCTTCACGAGCTTGTCGAAGCGCCCCATGATCTCGTCGTATGTCTTGCCCGTGATCTCCGGCATATCCTTCTTGCCCGTCATCTGCTTGAAGTCGATTCCCGCCTGCTTGAAGCCATCCTGCACCGCAGAGCGCAGGGCTTCAAGCTTCTTCGGATCGTCGCCCGCGATCGACGTCGCCATGCTCATGATGCGGTCAGCCACTGCCTTGACCGACCAGTCACCGCCGTCGGCAACCGCCTTCGCCGCTTCCTCCGGCGTCGTCGCGACATCGGGCAGAGCAAACTGCGCCGTCAGCACCTTGCGCCCGTCGAAATTCAGGAAACCCACGCCATCCTTCTGCCATGCCTGAAGCTGTGCATTCTGCTCCGTCATGGTCTTGATGAGGATATTGTAGCTGTTGTCGATATCATCCTGCAGAGCCTTGACCTCGTCTGCCGTCAAGCCCTTCGTCTTGCCGTCCTTCGCCGGCTCGTCCGTCTCGGCGGCTTTTGCGTCCGTCGCCTTCTTTTTCGCAGCGTCAGAAATCTTCACGTCAAAAGCAGCGCCTGCATCCTGCGCCGTCTTCGCCGCATCTGCCGCACCGCCCTTCGTCGCCTGTGCCGTCTGCACACGCTCTGCCTGCGGCAGCTTCGCCGCACTCTGATTCATGGCATACGCCATCTTGCTCATCGCTGTTACATCCATGTTCATTCCTCCTTGCATATCTCCAAAATGCCCCATCCTATGGGCATCTCTTCATGTATCGTCATTTTGACGGAAAAAATAAGCATCGCACAGCGAAAGACCATCTTCATCCTAATCGGCCACGAAAGCGGAAATCTCATAAATCTTCCCCGTGCGATCCGCCTTGAACGTCAAGCCGATGTACCAGCTGTTCGCATAGTTCACTCCTATGCCGCCCTGCGGCAGGGAATATGTATACGTCTTGCCGTAGCGTCGTATGACCGAAGAAATGTCCGACCCCACCGCAAAGCCTGCCGGCGTAGCCAAGCCGTTGCTTCCCGTTGTCGTTATGCGCCACGCCCTGCCGTCATCCGCATCGAACACAATGAAGAAACTGTCGCCGTAGCGAAAGGTCTTTTGGTTGTGCGGCTGTGCACGCTGCCAAGGTTCGTATGTGATCTCATCCGGCTCTCCGTATACGCTGCGCACATACTCCTCAGAAGCGAGCGTATCGATCCCCCCGATAGCAATTTCCCGGATCGGGATCTCTGTCGGCCGCCCGGCGGAGCACACGGCAAAAGACGCGGCAATCATGAACACCGACAGAAGCAAGATTCGTCTCACGATTGTATCCCCTCCTCTTCCAGCTTTCGCAAAATCTCCTCACCAAACAAACTGCGAATCTTCTCCCACGCTTTCATCTTGATCTCATCGGTGATGTACATCTGCGCCAAAAGTAGCGCCGTTCCCAAGGCCACCGCATCATCTGCGTATCCCGCAACAGGCGTGAAATCCGGAATGAGATCGAGCGGGGAGATGAGGTATCCCAGCGCCCCATAAATGGCCGCCTTGACCTTCGTCGGGCATTGCGGCGACTGTGCAACATAGAAGAGCTGCAGCGCCTTGTAAACGAGATTCGCACCGATCACCGCTACATTCCCCTGAATCTTCTCCCAAAGCCCCTTCTCCGAATACTTCTCCTCGAACGTCCCCATATCGATGTTGTTGAAGTCTTCCGATAACAGATTGACACGCACTCGCGATCACCCGCTATGCAGCATCTTTTCTTTCAAAAAAGTAACCGGCATAGACAGATTTTGTCCATGCCGTAAAAATCCTGCTCGTATCCTTCCCATGACGATAGCTGTAATTTGATTCTTATTTAATAAAATTTTGCCATCCGCCAGCTTTTGCACCTTGTAATTCCGCAAACTAAACTAGTCAACATCCCCTCTCCACCTGCACTGCCATATTGATACGTACGCCAACGTCGAACTCCTTCTCGCTGTTGACGTGCAGCAGCACCTCTGCTTCTTTATCCAGCAATGCCGACAGTTCCTCCATCGCCTTCTGCACCGCCGATAGGGAAAGCTCTCCTTCCTTCCCCGTGACCATGACGAACACGCGCTTTGCCGCACCCAACGCGCCGCCATACGAGAGCACGCGCTGCACGTCTGCCATCGCCGAGCGCACGTCTGCCGCTTCGCTGCTCCATGCCTGCCATAGATTTCCCCACCTCGACAGCCTCCCTGCAGACAGGAACGCACGAGCCTCCTGCCATGAGAGCCGCATTTCCTCATCCCCGTGCAAAGCGAGCAGCAAATCACCGACGAAATCGCTCTGCTGCTTCGCCACCGCATTTGCCGCCACCGTTCCCAACGCTGCAGAAGCATCATCGCCCATCGCTATGACAACTTCCGCATGTTCGCAAAGGCGCTGCAAGCACCATTTTAGATCAGAATCTTCTGTCGTCGCCTTCTTTCCGGCGTTCCTTGTCTCGATGTGCGGTACATGCACCACAGCTATTTTTCCAGCGTAGGGGAAAAGGCTCTCTTCTCTTACTGCAGCAGGAGCCGTTTTTCTTCCCAGCGACTCCGAAAAGTCCGCCAGTACAAAAGCCGGTCGCTCACCCTGCAGGATCAAGTCGCAGTAAAAATAAAACTTTTGATAGCTTATGGGGTAGTCCTCGATTGGAACCGTCATCCACCCCTCGATACCTTTCCAAGAATCATCTTCCAATGCAATCGCATCCGCCTTCGTCTGCCTGAGCTTTTTCGCATCGCGGTGCAACACCAGATATTCCACATTCTTGAAACCCGACTTCATCAAATGATCGACAGCTTCCATCCCATTATCGCCGATACCAATGACACCCGCATCACACTCCCGATACCACTTCGCCAAGTCTTGCATAGACGGCATCCTCAAACGCCGCATCGTCTTAAACACCTCGAGCATCTCAGAACTCATTATAAACGACACTTCTCTCATCCCCTTTGTTTCTCACATCTTCATTGCAAACTACACGCACAAACTCCACTTTGTAGACATCGTGCGCCGCCCGTACAGAAATCAGCCCCGTCTACACCTTTCGGGCTTGACTGCTTGCACCATTATTCTAACAACGCGCCTTCTTTCCATGGTCGCCCGCCGTGCGACATCTTACATCTCCAATACTAGCAAACGGCATGGACAAATTTTGTCCATGCCGGAAAATTCTATGCAATTCCTATCCCTTGCACACCTCAAGCACCTGTACTTCCTTGCCCTGCGTCCTCAGCCACATCTCGATGCCCTTGCCGTAACTCTCCGCCGTCAGCGTATAGACTCCCGCTTCCTCCTTGACGACGCGCAAGGTCGGCAGACGGTCGCGAATCGCCTCCAAGGAGCAGCCGCTGTACGTGAACAAGATTCACCGAAGCTCCCCCGCGTACATGAACTGGATGCGCTTACGGAACTCGCCTTCCTTAAATCGCTCGCGATAGGGCACGGAAAAACACTCCTTCTCCATGCGGTCGATGCGGAAAACAATTGGATAGTCCGCCGAATCGTCTGCATAGTAGGCAATCAAATAGAAGTAAAACTCCGAAAAAAGAATCGCCACGGGCTTGACCACGCGCTCATGGCAAACGCCGTCGAGTCGCGTATAGCTGAACGAAGTGATGCGCTGCTCGCGTATGGCGGCGGCAAGCCGCCATAGCTCAGGAATCACATCCCTGCCATGCTGCGGCTCCGTATAGTGGTGCGTCTCCTGCGCAATCAGCTTCTCCACGACATCGCGCTTCTCCCGCGACACCTGCGACAAGAGCTTCCTCAAAACCTGCTGCATCACCGTCTTGGGAAACGGGCAGCTCTCTAAAAGAATCTTGCAGACCGCAAACACTTCTTCCGGCTGCAGCCCCTCGGCACTCTCACGAGAGATGCGATAGCCGCCCGCCTCCTTGTCATAGACGACCTCCAAATACGACTGCTCCCCCGCAAGATACTCGCGCAGCCCCTCGATATCACGCTACACCGTCTTCTCACTCACGCGATACTTATCGGCAAGCTCCCGCTTCGACAACACCTCCCCCTGCTGCAGACGCTTGTAGAGATCGAGCAGGCGATAACTGCGATTGTCCGCGCGCTCTTCCTGCATCATCCTGCCTCCTTCTATAAGCTTCAAAGCAACGTGCGTTTCCCTAGGGAAACGCAGCGATCCGCCAATCCGCTTCACCCGAGAAGGCGCACCACATTCCCCTGCCATACACGAGGAGTTATCCCTCTGCATTTTCCAAGGTTTCACAAAACCTTGATAATTCGTTGTAGGTGTTCACCGACTCTGTTGTGAGGCTACCATCCTCATGCAGGATCGGTGTATCGAGAACGGTCTTAATTGCGCCGGCAATACTAAGACACATCGCAACCTGATTCTGTGTGTACTCATTGTACTGGGCGTAATCCGTTCCAACAGATTTTATAATAAGCTGCAAATCATGAATCTTGCGGACGAAAATGGTATCCAGCTTGTCCAGCAAATCATGGAACATCGTAGCACGCTTCGAGATTCCATTGCACAACGTTTCTGTCGTTCTCAGTTCTTCGACAAAGACTTTTGCTTGCTCTTTATTGCTGAGTGCTTTTTCCAAATTTTCCTGCGCGGCGTTATCGGCGACAAAGCCCAAAACAAGAAGAGCCGGTCCCGCGACAAGTCCACCCAAAACAGCCCCCCCAGTGCCATGCCGCCTCCACCAGCAACCAATGCACCACCACCAAGAAATGCCAGTGCCGCATTCTGTGCAGCAATTCCGCTCAGTGTCGCAATCGCAGTCCCCGTGGATGCGGAGGCAAATGCCATCGTCGCACTATAGGCACCGAAGGCAGTGAGCGCCCCGGCTCCTGCCCCACCAACCAATCCGCCAAGTATCTCTGTCGCGAGCAGGCTCATGCTCTTCAGTTCGTGTACTTCCTGTTTGTCAATACGATACTTGCGCAGTTCGTCCAGCCCCGACGAGTCCTTCAGTTCGATGTTGTGTATCATTTCAAACACAAATATAAAGCGATCCATCGAACCATCCAACACCTTCAGCTTGCGACTTCCAAAATTGGACAGTGCCTCATCGGAGCGATTGACCGACTCGCGCAGACTGTTTTGCGCGGACTCAATCATAGACTCTGCCTCCCGCATAATATTTTGTGCTTTTTTATGCTTGCCATGAGCATCAACGCCTTTGGCAATACCTGCGCCACCGGCAAGAGCCGCACTAACAATCGCGGCGAGTGGAATCAACGGTAACATTTTAGTCTCCTCCTACGATACTTATAATTTGATTGTGTCAGTTCGATTCATCAGCTCATCAAATTCTTCCTTATTCTCAGCAATCACACTCCCTCCAAGCTGTCTTGCAATACGATTCGCCCCCGCCATGAAATCATCGACATCACCCGTTGCCTCCGCAATCTCCATATCGGCAAGAGCCTCATCAAATACCTGCTGATATTCCTGCAAATAATTGTTGATGACAAGCTCCATCTCGATGCGATAAGAACGAATCGCACGAATGGTTTCCGCACACTCAGCCTCAATGCGGAGTCGCTCCTCATGGGCGAGTTTCGCATTCTTCCCGAGATTGATCAGATGACGGTAATATCCCGTCGTCATTGCGTATCCAATCATTCCACCAATCATACCGCCGAGAACAGGTATGGGAATCATGGCTTGCCCAACGACGGCATACATGGACGATGCCAACATCCCCGCTCCCTTTTCACCAAGCTCCGTCAGACATTCTGTCCCATCAATCTCCCCCTTTGCATAGCGGTGCAAGGTGATGCCCGTTTGATGAACCACGCTGACAACGGTGGCTGGAAAATTGGTTCGCGACAAGGCTCGCGTATATCCCGAAGGTGCGTTTTGCATCACTCCTTTCAATGCTGCCCCGACAAAGTTCGTGGCATATCCCACACCGCCGGCGACGGCGGTATCCTTAACGACATCAAGAGATGCTTCACTTGGCTTTTTATCCCCCTTGATGACAGCAACCGCGTTCTGGATAAACGAAATTCCTCCACCTATGATAGCGCCGCTCTTTGCGCCCTCTATACCGGCGCGATGGGCAACACGCCCGATATTCTTCGCCGTTTCCATTTTCGGATGCAGTCGTGTCTTGATTGCCTCGTCTTTCGTCAGCTTCCCTTTACGCAGATTCTCCTTCGCTTTTTCAATGCGTTTGAGTTTTTCCGCTTTCTTCGGCAGGGACTTTCCTTGCGCCTTGGCTATTTCAATTTCTTTCTTTAATTTTTCAGACTGTTCTTCAAGCTCCTGCTTAACCCCGTCATAGTAGTCGGACGGCACTTCCAGCTGCGCCCCCGCTTCTATATATTTCTCATATTTAGGACTAATCAGTTTGTCTGCACACTCTTTCGGCGAACCTCCGACGAATTTTAACTGACGAGCAGTCCCTTCAACATAAATACCATTTGCATCCACCTCGGCGATATCGTATAACTGGTCATTCGTCCCGCCAATGGGATTCCCATTTGCATCGACTTGCTTCTGCATATCATCAGTACGGGTGACGGTCGGCTTTTCACCGTTGATGATTTTTTCCGCATTTTCTTTTGCGGTAGTCATAACCTCGGCAGCAAATCCAGCCTGTTGATTTATATTCGCATCACTATTTTTATCATTTATTTTATAACCGCCAATTTTCTTTAAACCACGCGCCAGAACTTCTCCTTTTTCACGATTTTCTCCCGTATAGGCAACAACATACTGATGCGCAGCAGAACCATACCTCTGCACATTTTCATATTGTCCGCCGGCAATCGCCGCATCAATGAATCCGCTGTCTTTTTTCTTCTCTTGGGTTTTATCTTTTTTTATGTTCATATAGATTCCTCCGAACGATACAACTCTGTCTTAAAATCTATCCCCCCTCACAGCACTCCTCTGACTTCTCAGCCACATATCAATGCCGTTGCCGTAAACCTCAGCAGTAATACGATACACGCCGTTCTCCTCCGAAATAATCCTCGCCATAGGGAGGCGGTCGAGGACGGCTTCGACGGAGGTGCCGCTATAGTCGAAGGTGACGTGGCAAAGTTCGCCCGCGTACATGAACTGGATGCGTTTGCGGAACTCGCCGTCACTGAATTTTTTTGCTGTGAACCGCACGGAAGTTCGCACCCGTCGGCTCGAATTTCACGATGCGATCGATGGGGAAGATGGTCAGGAAGTCTTTGCGCCCATCCGCCAGATAGGCGATGAGATAGAAATAATACTCGGAGAACATGATGGCGGCAAGATTCACCTCATGTGCGCACTCTGCGACGTCCTGACAGCAGTAGGAGATGCGTATGGTATGGTATGGTATGCTGTGCCGTCATGTGCCGCGAGAATTCCCAAATCGCAGAGAGGAATTTTTCCCGTGGCGCAGCGGGACATAGTAATGCTGCTCACTGCAGATCAGCTTCCTTACCTGTGCGCGATCCCCGATGCGGTCTGCTGCAGCAGCTTCTTTAGAAAGGTATCGAGCTCCTCGATATCGCGCTAAATGATCTCATCCGCCACGGCGAATTTCTGTGTCAGAGCCGCCTTGCGGATAACCTAGCCCCAACTCAGCTGCTCGTGCAGCTTCAGCAGTCGAAAGGCCTTGTTCTTCTTAAGATCAATCTCCATCATTCACGTTCTCCATACGTTGTCATCTCATCATAGCCATCGACATGGACAGATTCCGGGCGAGTAATGTTATTTTCCCTAGACAAGTATGAAAGGATTCGTCCTATAATATTATATTGCCGTTTTTAACTTCTTTCTAATTATATCATGAGGATCGCCAATAAACAACTGTTTTCTCGCATAATACAAACTATTGTATACCTTTTTAGTACACGATCGATCCCCTGCCTACGACAAACAGAGCTGCTCAGCTCGCCTTGAAATTATAGTTCGGCTTCACCGCCTCGGTCACATCCGCGGCATCCTCAATCATCCTTGCGTAGGCGACCGCCATTCCATATCGCCCGCGTATCAGCACATCGACCGTGCAATAGCCGTCCATTCGGCACACAGAGTACAGGTTCTGCACAAATTTCACCAACCCGAGCCGATAAAGACAGTTTTGCACGGCGGTTGTACCGTGCGGAGTGCACGCTACAAATCCTTCAAAATGCTCATATCACTCGCCTCTTAAATCGCGCCGGCGGCGAAGTTCTTTTCGCTGTTGATGCGGAGTATCACATCTGCCTCTTCGTCAAGCGATACCGTCAATTCTCCCATCACCCTCTGCACCTCTGGTAGGCAAGATCCCCATCCTTCCCCATGAGCATGACGAACACCTTCTGAGCCTTTTGCAATACTCCTCCACGCGAGAGCACACGCCGCACGTCTTCCATCCGTTCACAACGATAGCATCTCTTTCCCGCCTTCATTCTCCTCCACCGCCCCCTTCGGGCCTCCTGCCTTGAAGTTATAAACCGGCTTCAGAACCTCGATGACGTCGACGGAATCGCGGATCACGTCGATGATGTCAGCGAGTGACTTGTAGGCCATCGGTGCTTCATCGAGCGTGCCTTCGCCGATGCTCGTCGTGTAGACGCCCGCCATTTCCTTTTGGAATTCCTCAAGCGTGAAGCGCTCGCGTGCCGTCGTCCTTGACATGAGCCGACCTGCGCCGTGCGGGCCGGAGTAGTTCCACTCGGGATCGCCGCGGCCGACAGCGAGGATGCTGCCGTCGCGCATGTTGATCGGGATGAGGACGCGCTCGCCCTGGTGAGCGGCGATCGCACCCTTTCGAAGGATCATTTCTTCCGTGTCGATGTAGTTGTGCACCGTATGGAACGCTTCGCTCGGCGTGACGCCGATGTGCTCAAGCAGTTTCTCGGCGATCTTTTCGCGGTTCAATCTTGCGAAGCGCTGGCAGATCGCGATGTCGTGCAGGTAGTCGTCGAGGTACTTGCCGAAGAGAAAGGCAAGGTCGGGCGGCACGGTCATCTTCGTCGGACGAAAGTTCCGATGCAGTTCCTTGATCGCTTCCTGCAGCTCGGCGCGCCGCCCTTCCGCCTTGTAGCGGCGGATCATCTCGTCACGCGCCGCAAAGAGCGCCGCCTTTCCGTGCGCGAGGTCGATGGCGAGCGATTGATAGATCTCGGCGACCTGCGTGCCGAGACTGCGGCTGCCCGTGTGAATGACGAGGTAGTTCGTACCATCCGCAGCGCGGTCGATCTCGATGAAGTGGTTGCCGCCGCCGAGCGTGCCAAGTGCCTTGGCGATGCGCTTGACGTTCTTGAGATCGCGGTAGCAGCGAAGCTCCGTGAAGTCGAACTTCGCCTGCCGCCCCTCCCACAGCTGTCTGCCCGACGGGATGATGTGCGCCGCCTCGTCGACCTTGGCGAGGTCGAGTTCCTTCTTTCCGAGGTTTACCGTATACATGCCGCAGCCGATGTCGACGCCGACGAGGTTCGGCACGACCTTGTCCCTCACCGTCATCGTCGTGCCGATCGTGCAGCCTTTGCCCCAGTGGACATCGGGCATGATGCGTATCTTCGCACCCTCGGCGAACTCGTAGTCGCACATGCGCCGGATCTGCTCGACGGCTTCGTCTTCAATGACCTTCGCATAGGCGATCGCCGTCGCGGCCTTTCCCTTGATTTCCAATCGTTCCATCGTATTACCTCCTCCGCTTCTTGATATTTCGATATTTCGATATGCCAGCCCGACAGATTGCCCGTCGGGCTGGCGACCTTTCCCGGAAACTGTCCTTCACTTCATACGCTTCACGCGCTTTTCCCCGCCTTCGTCACGACGCCGCGAGCGCCTGCCAAAGACACACGAGCCGCAAAACGACGGGCGAATCCCCGTCATCAGGCATGCGGGGCACGGGCTTACGACGCAGCGCACGACGCCCAGGTGATACAGGCAATCCTCGCACGGTGGAGATACGAAACGTTGCATCGTCTGCAAGACATCCATCAAAGGCACCTCCCATAAGTGTGCAGTCATTCACTCTTATCCCTTTTTCTGCTCCCATTATACCAAGTCGCTTCGCTCCGAGGTCGCCTGTCATGCGACATCATCAAATTCCTTGCTTTCATTATAGGAAGAGGCATGGACAAATTTTGTCCATGCCTCAAAATATTTTTGATTGAGTCTTTCCCTTGCCCTCGCAGAAACAAAATGATAAGATACAAGAAAGAAGGCGAGGTGCGTACGATGCCAGAAATAACGAGGTTTTACGGTATCATCATCAAGATATTTTTTCGCAACGAGCATAATCCGCCCCATATTCATGCAATCTACGGAGAGCACAACGGTTTGTTTTCCATTGCCGACATGCAGATGCTGGAAGGCGATCTTCCTGCACGTGCAGTCAAGCTTGTTCAAGAGTGGGGTACGCCCTTCACCGAGGAATTGCTGCAGATGTGGAACACGAAGCAGCTGAGAAAACTTCCTCCGCTGAAATGATATTGTCCGTGACACGTCCCGAGGTGTTGATGATATGCTGTCCATAAAGATCAACAAGGTTGTCCCCATGGATGATATGAAACTCCTTGTTTTTTTTGAAAACGGCTCTGTCAAACAGTTCGATGTCGGAGCGCTAAGCAAAGATTGTCCAGAATTTGAAGTCTTGCGCGACCCTGCCATATTCCAATGTGTCAAGGTCGAACCCGGCGGCTATGGCATCGCCTGGAACGATGAATTGGACTGCTCAGAAGGCGAACTTTGGGAAAACAGCATAGATATTCCTTCGAAATAGTAAGAGGCATGGACAGATTTCGTCCATGCCTCTTACTATTTTCTTTGCTTTTCCTTACTTCTTCCCTCGTGCCTTTTTGCAATAATCAGCGATCGCCATGCTCCAGCCGGCGTCGATGCCGCCCGTCTTGATGAAGCTCGCGGTCATCGCGCCGAGCGAAACGAAGTTTTCACGCACGCCGCCCGCATCGCATGCGAACTCCACGGAATTTTCCCGGCGGATGCCGAGATCGCCCGCGACGGCGACAGCGTCCATGTTCGCGCCGAGGAAAACGAACTCCCAGCCGTGCTTTTTCTCCTGATGCCCGATGAGCTTCTTGACCTTCTTCGCTGTGTAGCGAACGCTTGAATTTTCAAGACCGTCGGTCGTGATGACGAACATCGTGCGCACGGGACGATCCTCTTCTCGCGCATACTTGTGAATGTTGCGGATGTGCTGGATCGAGCAGCCGATGGCGTCGAGAAGCGCCGTGCAGCCGCGCGTGAAGTATTCGCGTCCCGTCAGAGGCGCAACCTTCCCGACGGGCACGCGGTCGTGAATGACCTCGACCTCGTCGTCGAAGAGCACGGTGGAAACGAGGATGTCCGTGCTTTCTTCCTGCTGGCGGCGCAGCATGCCGTTGAAGCCGCCGATGGTGTCCGATTCCAAGCCAGACATCGAGCCGCTGCGGTCGAGGATGAACACGAGTTCCGTCCTGCCCTGCGCTGCTTTCTTTTCTTCCGTCATGATAAGCATCTCCTTTTTTTGCTGCAATGGTTTTCTCTTCTGTGAAATCATTGTAACAAGAAAAAGAAGCCTCAAGGTCGCGCGGCAGGCGACATCTGCGGTGCAGGGCCTACATGCGGACGCAGGGCAAACACCAGACCCGACATTCATCTCACGGCAGCGTTTCCATGCCCAATTCGTACAAGGCGTTGTTGACCTCGTCGAGGTCGCCGATGCCCTTCTCGACACAGAACTTCACGGCAAGATCGAGCCGGCTCGCCGAGGAGAATGCGTAGCCTGCGCTCGCCAAGAGATCCACGGCATCGTCAAGGGTGAGCTGCAGCACGATGATGAAGGCGTAGAGCGTCTTCGCCTTCGGTCGGTAGTCCTTGCGGCGCATCTTGGAAAAGAGCTTGCGGTCGACGCCCGCCTTCTGATAGACTTCGACTTCGTCCCGCCCACGCTCGCGTATCAGGCGCAGAAGCCGTTCAGAGCACGTTTCTTCCGCCTTGTTTAGCCGACTTTTCAGATTCGATAGGAAGGAGCCGAGCACCGCCCCAACGGCGGGAATCGGACGATCCTTTTTCAGCGGCTTGCCGTCAGGCGCATACCGCCTGCGCTCCTCTTCGCACGATTCCAATTCACACGGCATTTCCAGCATATGCGGCGCTTCACTCAGTGGCGCTTCATCCGGCGCCTCGCCTTCGGGGCGCCAGAAGCGATCAAGATAACGGCACAGCTCCTTGATCATGCCGCGATCGGCTGGCTTCGTGCTGATGCGATTCTCACGATCCATACGAACACTCCTCCTGCGTTGTTTGCCTATTTTCATGTTGTTTAGTTATATTTTAACATGAAGCCCTAGGAGGTCAAGCCGCAGCTGCTCGGCTCACCTCACTTCCTTCGGCAAGCGCCGAACTGTCATGACATACGCGATGGCGAGCGGTACGCATGAACCGAGCCAGGCCATGGGATTGCCTAGGCAGGCGCCGAGGAAACCGAGGGCGTCAACGAGCACGATGCCCGCCGTCGCGCGCATGATGAGCTCCATGACGCCGGCGACTGTCGGCACGATGGACTGTTCGAGTCCCTGCAGCGTGTAACGGAAGATGAAGAGCAGCGACAAGATCCAGTACGTCAGACCGTTGACGAGAAAATACGTCTGCCCGAGCCGAATCGCTTCCGCTTCGCCTGCGCCGACGAAAAGCTCCATCAGATACGGCCCTGCCGCGATGACGAATGCACCCGCCGCGAGACTGAAGCCGACGGACATCCGACAGCAAGCCTGCACGCCCGTGCGGATGCGGCTGAACTTGCCCGCACCGTAATTCTGCGCCGTATACGCTGCCATGGCCGCGCCGAACGACATCATCGGCATCATGGCGATCGTGTCGACCTTCTGCGCCGCCGCATACGCCGCGACGGGCACTGCCCCCAGACCATTCAGCGCGACCTGCAGGATCACAGCGCCGAAGGCGATGATCGTCGCTTGAAAGCCCATGGGCAGACCGATGGCGAGATGCATGCGCAAAAAGCTCCACGAGAGCCGCCAATCCTCGCGTCGCACATGAAGCTCAGGCACGCGCCTTGCGATGTAGACGAGAAAAATCCCCGTTGCAAGAGCCCACGAAACTACGGTTGCGAATGCCGCGCCCGGAATACCCCAGCCGAATGCGAGCAGAAAAAGCACTTCAAAGGCAATGTTGATGGCGATGCCGACCCCGATGATGACGGTTGGCATCTTGCTGTCGCCTAGGGCGCGCAGGATATTCGCCGCCATCAATGCGGCAGTGGCGAAGACCGCTCCGCCGCAGATAATCGAAAAAAACGCCGTCGCATCGTCCAGAAGTTCGGGCGGCGTGTTCATGAATTCGAGCAACGGGCGACAGCCGAAGAAGCCGACGACGCTCAAGAGGACGGCGATCGAGAAAGAGAGTACCGCGCATGCCGCCGCACTTTTTCTGACGCCTGCGGCGTCCTTCGCGCCGTAGCGCTGCCCCGTGCAGATGGCCAGCCCCGAGGTCAGACCGATGACGAAGCCGAGCATCAGAAACATCAGGCTGCCCGTGCAGCCGACGGCGGCCAGCGCTTCGATCCCGAGGAAGCGCCCGACGAGCAGCGTGTCGATGAAGGCGTAGAGCTGCTGCATGATATTGCCCGCGATGAGCGGCAGTGTGAAGAAGAGGAGGAGCTTCGCGGGGCTTCCCTCGGTCATATCTTTTGCCATGTCATTTCCCCAAGCAGTACGTGACGGCGGTGCGCAGACATTCCTGCAGCACGACGGCATTCGTATGCAGCGCATCCGCCGAAGGCGCGAGCTTCACAACGTGAAAGATCGGATGATGGCTGACCATGTAATCCGTCGGGTACGGCACGACCTCGATGCCGAGTTTCTCGTAGTTCAGGACGGAACGCTTCATGTGGAAGGCGCTCGTGACGAGGATTGGGCGCACGAGGCCGTTCTCCTTGAGGATCTTCGCCGTATAGGCCGCATTCTGCACCGTATTCTGGCTCGCGCCCTCAACGAGGATGCGGCTCTCGGGGATACCGAGGGAAACGAGCGTGCGCTTGGCGAGCAACGCTTCCTTGCCGCTCTCCTGGAACACCTGCCCGCCCGATACGAGGATCGGCAGGTCTAGCTTTTGTGCGAGCCGCACGGCGGTCAGAAGGCGCGTCGACGGGCTTGCCGTCAGCGCACCCTCGCCATCGACGTCGGGCGCATCGGAGAAAGCGCCGCCGCCGAGCATGATGACGACGTCTCCCTCGGGCTTCGCGGGCGGCGCGTAAGCGTCTTCGAGCGCACCCATGAGCACGTCGGCGACGAGATACGTCGACAGGAGGTAGAACACTGCGGTAATGAGCACAATCGCCTTCGCCGCGAAGCGCTCGCCCCTCTTCCATGCGAGATAAGCAAGGAAGAAAAAGGCGAGAAAAAAAATACCGGGCGGCAGAAAGAAGCTCGCACCGAATTTCAGAAATTGGATCATCGAACAATTTCCCTTTCTTGGAAAAAAGGATTCCGTGAAGAATCCGCGAATAAAAACAAATAAAGAAGCAGTAGAATAAAACGACAAAAAGGAGAGAACAGCATGGCAATTCTGCAAGGGAACATCGAAGTGCGCAAGAACGCCGCAGGCGGCAAGGGAGAAGTCAGCCTCGAGCACCTCTTGAGCAAGGAGCAGATGGGCGACAAGTGCTCGACCTTCGCGCGCGTCACGATCAAGCCCGGCTCGTCGCTCGGCTACCATCAGCACAAGGGAAACAGCGAGACATACTTCATCCTGCAGGGCAAGGGTGTCTACAACGACAACGGCACGGAGGTCGAAGTCGGCCCCGGAACGACGACCTTCTGTCCCGATGGCGAGTATCATGGCCTGTCGAACGAAAACGGCACGGAAGATCTCGTGTTCATGGCTCTGATCATCAATAGCTGAATATACTTCCAGGGAAGCGTTGATAAATTCAGCCGCTCATCTTCGCATGTCTGCGCGACTTCATTTCATCCGCGCTCTCTAAAAAAAGAACCTGCCAAGGCAGGTTCTTTTTTTTTACTAGCCCTCGCACTTGCCGCAAAAGTACTCGTATGTGCGCCGAAGCCCCTCGGCGAGCGTAGTGGCAGGCTGCCAATCGAGGCCGCGACGGGCGCGGCTGTTCGAAAGCATCGACTTGTAGATGTCTCCCTCGCGCTCCGCGCCGTACTTTGGGACAATCTCGCGCCCGCAGATCTCCGCGAGGAGCGATACGAGCTCGCGAAGGCTCGTCTCCGTCTGCGTCGAGAGGTTGTAGGCGGCATTCACTTCCTCGGTACGAAGCGCCGCCAAGATGCCCTCGGCGATGTCGCCCGCATAGACGAAGTCGCGCGTCTGCTCGCCATCGCCGTAGATCGTGATGTCACGCCCCTCGGCCACCGCCTTGGCGAAGATGCTGATGACGCCGCCCTCGCCGCCGTCGCCCTGGCGCTCGCCGTAGACGTTCGCAAAGCGCAGGACGACGTACTCCATGCCGTAAATCTTACGATACATCTCAAGGTACTTCTCCACCGAGAGCTTCGACAGGCCGTAGAACGACATCGGCTCCGTCGGCTGCGCTTCGCGCACGGGCAGGTCGTCCTCCTTCACGTCCCCATAGGCGGCGGCGGTCGAAGCGAAGATGACGCGCTTGACGTTCGCCGCACGTGCCGCTTCCAAGACCTGTACCGTTCCTAGGAGGTTCTCGCGCGTATCGAGAAGCGGATTTTTGATCGACGTATCGACCATCGTCTGCGCGGCAAGGTGGACGATGGCGTCGAAAGCTCCCGCCGCCACGACCTTCGGAAGCTCCTCATCCAAGATGTCCATCTCGACGAGCTTCGCTTCGGGCGGCAAATTCTCGGCAAGCCCCGTCGACAAATTGTCGAGCGCCGTCACTTTCTCGCCCTTCGCGAGAAGATGACGCACGAGATGCGAGCCGATGAAGCCCGCGCCGCCGGTCACCAGTATATTCAAATGCAGCACCTCCTAAACAAAATGCAGCCATGCCGCATGACTCAGCGAACCCATTATAGCCCACTCATGCGGATGCGTCAAATCAGCTCGACATACCGCGCGACAGCGTCGCGCCAATCGGGCAGACGAGAGAAGCCCGCATCATCGAGACATTTCTTCGACAGGCGCGAATTCTTGGGTCGCTTCGCCTTCGTCGGATATTCCTCCGTCTTGATCGCCTTCACGCGCGTCTTCTTTCCCGCACAGCGAAGAGCCTCCGCCGCAAGTTCCGCCCACGAGCATGTGCCCTCGTTCGTCGCATGGTAGACGCCGTACTTTCGCGTCACAATCATATCGGCGAGCAGACGCGCGAGGTCGCGCGTGTACGTCGGCGAGCCGATCTGGTCGCCGACGACGGAAAGCTCCTCGTGCGTTTCAGCAAGGCGCAGCATCGTCTTGATGAAGTTCTTGCCGTTTTCGCCGAAAACCCACGAGATGCGCACGATGAAGAGTTCTTCGAGCGCTTCTCGCGCCGCCTCTTCGCCGAGAAGCTTCGACTCGCCGTAGACGTTGCACGGCGCCTTCTCATCCTCTGGTTCGTAGAAGTCCTCGCCCGTGCCGGGAAATACATAGTCCGTGCTGATGTAGAGGAACTTCGCGCCGACCTCCTTCGCGAGATGCGCGAGTTCGCCCGTCGCCGCCGCATTCACCTCGCGGCAAAGCTCCGGCTCGTCCTCCGCCTTGTCCACTGCCGTATACGCCGCGCAGTGGATGATCGCCGTCGGCCGATACACCTCGACGAAGCGGCGCATTGCCGCGAAGTCCGTCAAGGAGAAGTCGCTCCTCGATGCGCCCCTCGCCTCGATGCCGCGCGCGAGAAGCTCGCGCATGACGTCGAAGCCCAGCTGTCCGCTCACGCCCGTGACAAGCACCTTCATAGAAGTCCCCTTTCCCTATAGCGAGCACGCCTAGCTCGCGGCGCACTCATTCCTCCTGCTCCACATCGTCCGCGACCACGCGCAGCGTCCGAAGCGATGTGTCCACCGCGCCCGTGACCTTGAGTCCCGCCGCCGCCATCGCCTCGATGTAGCGGCAGACCTCCGCCGTAAAGACCTCGCCCGTGCAGATCACAGGGATGCCCGGCGGGTAGAAGGCGATGGTCTCCGCCGCGATGCGCCCCGCCGCCTCGCGCAGGCGGCAGGGGACAGAGCGGCGATAGAACGCCTCGCGCGGTGGGATTGCCACAGGCGGCGCGGCGGGAAGGCGCACGACGGCCTGCGCTTTTCTGCCATCGGGCACAGCGGACGCGACTGCCGCCGCAGCGGGGGGCGCCACTTGCGCCGTCCGGCGCTGCGCCAAAGAGCGCAATGCCGCCAAAAGCCTTCCTGCACTTTCTGCCGTATCGGCATAGGTGAGGAGGAAGAGCACGTTTCGTGCATCGAAAAGCTCTGCCTCGATCTTGTGCTCATGGCGCAGGATATGCGCGGCTTCTGCGCCCGTCAGTCCGAGTCCCGTGACCGTCACCGTGAGCTTCAGCGGGTCGAGCGCGAATGCTCCCGCACCTCCCATGCGCTCTTCGCCAAAAGAGAAGAGTCCGGGCATCGCGTTCACCTCGCGCCTAAGTTTCCGCGCGAGCCCCACGGCGCGGGCAAGATGCGCCGCGCCCGCCTCTGCCATCTGCAGGCGAGCGATGTCGAGGGACGCCATCAGCAGGTAGTTCGGACTCGTCGATGTCAGAAGGCTCATCGCCCGCTGCACGCGCTCTTTTTCGATGCGCCCCTCGCGGAGCAGCAGGAGCGACGCCTGCGTCATCGCGCCGAGGAGCTTGTGCGTGCTCTGCGCGACGAGATCGGCGCCCGCCGCGATCGCCGACTCCGGCAAATCGTCGGAGAAAGCGAGATGCGCGCCGTGCGCCTCGTCGACGAGGAGTGCCATGCCCGCCTCGTGCACGATCTCGGCGATGGCACGCACGTCGGAGGCGACGCCGTAATACGTCGGCGAAACGAGCAGCAGCGCCTTCGCCTCAGGATGCAGACGGCACGCCTCGCGCACCGCCTCCGTACTAAGCCCGTGCGCTATGCCGAGCGCCTCGTCAACGACCGGCTCAATGTAGATGGGATGCGCATCGGAAAGCACGAGGCCACCGAAAACGGAGCGATGCACATTGCGCGGCACAAGCACGGCGTCGCCCGGCGAGAGCGCGGCCACAAGCATCGCATGGATCGCGCCCGTCGTGCCGTTGACGGCGAAAAAGGCCGCATCCGCTCCATAGAGCGCGGCGGCGAGATCCTGCGCCTCCTCGATGCAGCCCGTCGGCTCGTGCAGATCGTCAAGCTCCTCCATCAGAGAAACCTCTTCTCGAAGGCCTGCTTCCGTCACGAGTTCGCGCAAGAGCGCATGCGCCCCCAGCCCCTGCTTGTGTCCGGGCGTATGAAAGGCGAGAGCGCCCGCTTCCCCGTAAGCGCACATGGCGGCGGCGAGCGGCGCGCGTCTTTGTCTTTCGTCCGCCGTCACTTCTTCGCAGCCTTTTCGGGTGCAAGCACGTTCGGACGGAACGGCATGCGCAGATGGATGCACGTTCCCTTGCCGATCTCCGAGATGATGTTGAGTTCCGCGCCGATGATGGCGGCGCGCTCCCTCATGCCGAGGAGTCCGTACTGACCGTAAGCGTTCCTCGATATGGGATCGTTGACGTCGCGATCGTCGTCAAACTGCTCTTCCTCGCTCGGCACGGCATCCTCTTCTGCGTCGGGATCGAAGCCCCTGCCCTCATCCTTGACCGTGATGGCGAGCGCCGAAGCCGTGTAGAGAATACGCACCTCCGCCTTCTTGACGCCCGCATGGCGGCTGACGTTGTTCAGGGATTCCTGCACGATGCGGAAGATGCTGACCTCGGCATACTTCGCAAGCTTCTGCTCCTCGCCCTCCACGGCGATGGAAGCATCGAGCATGCCGCGCTCGCGCATCTTGCTGATGAGCTGGCGCAGCGCCGGCTCAAGACCAAGATCGTCGAGCGACATCGGGCGCATGTCGAAGATGATCTGGCGCATGTCCGTCAGGCAGCCGCGAATGTGCTGGCGAAGTTCCTGCAGGCCGCGCTTTGCCTCCTCGGGATCGCGGTCGACCATGCGCTCGATGATCGACGCTTGAAAGATGAGGTTCGCAATGTCCTGCGCCGGGCCGTCGTGCAGCTCACGCGAAACGCGCAGGCGCTCCTCCTCCTGCGCCTTGATGATTTGCGCACCGACGAACTTGCTCTTCTGCGCCTCCTCGATCTGCCAGACGACGCCGTTGATCTGATCGCTCAGATAGCTCAAGACCGAGCCGATGCAGATCGCCAGATGCTCCGCCGTCTTCAAGATTTCCTTCAAACCGTGCAGGCGAAGCTCCAAGGCGTCGCGCTGCGCACGAAGCTGACTCTCCTTCTCCCGCGCCACGCTCAGCTCGATCTGAATATCCTTGACCGACTCGTAATGCTCGCGTATGCGCTCCTCCGAATAATTGCCGAAGTCGCTGCTCGTCTCGGCTAGCTTCTTCTTCTCCCGCTGCTCGATTTCCGAAAGCTCGTCTACCTTCTCGATCGTCTGGCGTGTAAGTTCCCGCAGATCCTCAAGCGTGCGCCGGCTCGACTCGACCTCGCCGCGCGCCGCCTCGTAGATGCCGAAGATCTGCGTCTTATTCGTCTCGATCGTGCTGACTGTATTCTTGAGAATATTATCCAGCGACTTGGCGCTGAGCTTGTCGATCTGAGTGCGAGGAAACTCCGATCCGCTCTTCTCCTGCTCCATAAACATCGCCGCCCCCTTTTTCCACTAAAGATATTCATTTCATTATATACCAGACGCTGCCTCATATTCAAGGAGTTTGATGCAAACATCAGCGCATATAGCACAAATCGCTTGATTTTCCACCCTGTTGCCGTTAAACTAAGAAGAAGCGCTTTTCTATTCATCTACTATACAAAATCGCGAGGGAGATCAGATATGAGCATTTTTTCCAGATTCTTGCCCAAGAAGAAGCAGCCGGAAATCAAGAACAATATTCCAAAGGAAAAGGCGAACATCAAGAAGACGTTCGCCATCTACTGTCACAAGGAGCACGGCACGGAGGGCGACAAGCTGTGCCCCAAGTGCACGGCGCTCCTTGCCACCGTGCTGATGAAGATGAACCGCTGTCCCTACGGCATCACGAAGCCGATCTGCGACCGCTGCGAAAGCCCGTGCTTCTCGAAGAGTCAGAACATCGAATTCCGCAAGATCATGACGGCGAACCAGAAGAGCATGCTGCTGCGCCACCCGATCATGACGATCAAGCACAAACTCGCGAGCATGGGCGTCGACTACGCGCTCAAGGAACGCGCGAAGAAGGAGCAGCAGAAGGTCGAAGCAAAGGAGAAAGCGGTAAAGCGCCGTGAGGAAGCGCGCAGCAAAAAAAAGAAGTGAGGATCTCCCCTCACTTCTTCGCGATGATGCCCGAAAGCTCCCGCACGCTGTCGTTCAATGCTCCGAGCTTCCCCTCGATGCGCACGAGCAAAAAAGCCGTAACCGCCATCGGGAAGCCGTAGCTACCGAACGCCGCCAGAAGATCATTCATCTCATCACCCCCTCGCACGCATACATGCGGCGAGGGGGCTTTTTCATATCACTGCAGATGCGCGAATCCGCATCATTTACAAGTGACTGCATTGTGCAAAGCTCACCGACATGCCCGCGTTCCCAAGCGAGCGCATGCCGCCTCTCGCCTCTCGCTTGGGAGGTCTCAAGGATAAAACGGCGCTCCTTCTAGGCTATTCGATTCCGAAGCTCGCCGATGCCCTCGATCTTCACGACGACCTCGTCGCCCGCCTTGAGCCAGCGCCGCTCCTTCTCGGGCATACCGAAGATCACGCCGTGCGGTGTGCCCGTGAAGATGACATCGCCGGGAGCGAGCGTCATGCACTTCGAAATATAGCTGACGATGGCGGCGGGCGCGAAGATCATGTCCGCCGTCGTCCCGTCCTGGCGCATCTCGCCGTTAACGAACGTCTGAACGGCGAGATGCGAGACATCGATCTCAGCGGCGGGCACGATATAGGGGCCAAGCGGCGCGAAGCCGTCGGGCGTCTTGCCGAGCAGCCACTGCGAGGTGCGGCGCTGCAAGTCCCGCGCCGTGAAGTCGTTGCCCGCCGTATAGCCGAAGATGGCGGCGGCGGCCTCTTCCTCAGCTGCATCCTTGACCTTTTTCCCAATGATGATGACAAGCTCCGCCTCGTAGTCAAGCTCCTTCGCGCCCGTGGGCAGGCGCACCTCGCCGCCTGAAGCGTTGAGCGCATTGTTGAACTTGCTGAAGACCGCCGGATATTTGGGCGCCCCGAAGGGAACCTCCGCACGGTGGCTCGCGTAGTTCAGTCCGACGCAGAGAATCTTGCCTGGTGCCGTCACGGCGGGCGCAAAGCGCAGGCCGTGCGCCAAGGGCTTTGCGTGCTGCAGGACGCTTTCGATCTGCGGCCGAATCTTCTCCCAATCGGCAAAGATTTCCTGCCAACCCCAGCTATAGCCGACGGCGCTGACATCGACGGTCTTCTCTCCGTCGCTCGCACCGATATGCACGGTGCCGTCCTCAGCATAGAAATTCAAGAGTTTCACGATCATTTCCCCTTTCCTGCTTCCTATATACGACAGACTTCTTCCCGTTCCTGCAAAAAATATTTTAGAAAATTCAAAACCGATATTGTATTTTGTCTCCTCGCATGATATAATGAAGCCGTAAGGAGGAGAAAGGACGGGCAACGCCAGCGACGAGGACAAGCCTGCATGCAGGTCGGACTCCGCGGGCAGGGCAAGTGCCAGTCAGCCGAAACAGGCTCTTCTCAATATGGTTACACGAAAGGTGTGAGGTTTATTGAGGAATAAGCTTTTCCTTCTCCACCTGAGGGTTTCCGGCTAGGAAGTGCACACTTTGCATACGAATCCCGCAGCGGCGGACTGACGAACGGGCAGCGGCCCGGCAGCTCCGAGGGCATTGCGGAAAAAGGCACAACGTCGGAAACAGCGTGGAGAAGACCGTGGCAACTTTCACCTTGTCGATGCGTACGCGAGGGTCATTCAGTAGATTGCGCAGTCCCCAGATCGGAACCGAGATACCTGCCGAGCCCGGGATTTTGAACGATGACAAGTGATGCATCAAACTGTGATATTCCATCACAACCGTTCGATCGAACCGCTTCATACAGCATGGAGGCTTCATCGCGGAGCGCCATGCAAGACAATTGAATACGAAGGAAAAAGGGTATATGACGATCAAAAGATAAACCCGCCGAGAGAAGTCCCGTGAGACTCCTGCGGCGGGTTTATTGCTGTCAGCTTCCCTCATACGTGCGCACGCGCAAATCAAGCCCCCGCGCCTCACACAGTGCGCGGCACTTTGCAATTTCTTCCGCGCCTTCGACCTTTTCGACGATCGTCAGGACGACGTGCCCCGCATAAGCCTTCATCTTCTCAGCGAAAGCGAGCATCGCTTCGAAGGATTCGATGCCGAACTCGCTCCTCGTCAGCGCCAGATAGCGCTCGGCGTTCGACGCGTTGAGACTGATGGAGACGGTATCAAGGATGCCGCCCGCGAAGTCTGCCGCCGTGTCGCGGCCGTAGACGAGATCCGAGAGGCCGTTCGTATTGACGCGCGTCGGCAAGTCGGGATGCTGCGCCTTGACGAAGCGCAGCAGTTCGATGAGGTCGGCAAGGCGCATCGTCGGCTCGCCGAAGCCGCAGAAGACAACTTCCTTCACATAGTCCCAAGGCGCGGCGAGGAGAGCCGTCTTGACCTCTTCGACCGTCGGCTCTTTGCCGCCGAGCCACAGGCTCATGTCCTCGGGCATATCCTTCATCGTGCGCAGGCAGAAGGTACACGCGCACGGACATTCGTTCGTGATATTGACGTAAAGGCCGCGCTTCCCTTCAGGGCGGCGCTTGAGGCTTTCTTCGGGCAAGAGGTACTTGCCGTGATCGACCATGTAGACAAGCATAGATATTTTCCTTTCCAAAAGTGTGGGTGAATTCTACTCCGTAAAGTAAACAGCTGCCGCAAACGTACGGCAGCTGTTTGCTTTGCAGCTTTCTCAGTCCGCGCTGCGGTCTTTGAGCGGCACGGGGACTTTCCAATAGACGACGGCCATGACGACGGCGAGGATCGCCAGCGCGACAGCAAGTCCCAGCCAGCCGTTCATCGTGAGGCCGTCGACGATGTAGCCGACGACGCAGACGCCAACGACGACGAGCACATAGGGAATCTGCGTCGATACATGGTCGATATGGTGGCACTGCGCGCCCGCAGACGCGAGGATCGTCGTATCCGAAATCGGTGACGCATGATCGCCTGCGACAGCGCCCGAGAGGATCGCCGCGACGCAAAGCGCGAGCACGGGGCTGTCCGTACCGACGATGGCGATGGCGATCGGAATCAAGATGCCGAACGTGCCCCACGACGTTCCCGTAGCAAAGGCAAGGCCTGCGCCGACGAGGAAGAAGATGACGGGCAGGAACGTGATGACGCCCGCATTGGCGCTGACAAGCTGGCCGACATAGCCGCCAAGGTCGAGGTACTTGTCGCTGCAGATGCCCGAGAGCGTCCACGCGAGGCACAGGATGAAGAGCGCGGGCGACATCGCCTTGAAGCCAAGGATGAAGCTCGTGCAGAAATCATTGAAGGAAACGACGCGGCGCGGCAGGTAGAGGAGTCCCGTAAAGACGAAGGCGATGAAGGAGCCGAGCACGAGCGACTTCGACGAATCGCAGTTCGCGAAAGCCTCGGCGACGCTCAGCCCGTCGTGGATGCCGCCCGTGTAGAGCATGCCGTAGATGCACGCGGCGATGAGCACTGCCAGAGGGAGCAGGAGGTCGTAGATCTTGCCCCTGCCCTCGATCTTCTCCTCCTTGACATCGGCGTACTCGGGCGGAACGTAGAACTCTCGCTCATTCTTGCGGATCGAGGCGCCCATCTCGGAAAAATCTTTCTCCGACCACACGAGGAAGCACATGAAAATGAGCGTCAGCCATGCGTAGAGATTGATCGGAATCGTCTGCAGGAAGAGGCCGAACCCGTCGATGCTGCTGCCTTCAGGCAGCGACGAACCAACGGCTGCCGCCCAGCTCGATATGGGCGCGAGGATGCACACGGGCGCCGCCGTCGCGTCGATGATGTAGGCGAGCTTCGTGCGCGCGATCTTGAACTTGTCCGTCACGGGGCGCATGACCGTACCGACCGTCAGGCAGTTGAAGTAGTCGTCGATGAAAATAACGATGCCGAGGAGCGCCGTGATCGCGAGAGCACTGCGCCTGCCCTGAATCGTGCGCACCGCCCAGTCGCCGTAAGCCTTCGTCGCGCCCGAGCGCGTGATGGCGGCGACGAGGATACCGAGGATGACAAGAAAGACGAGGATGTTGACATTCGCCCCGACCTTCGCCTCCATGACTGCGAACATCGTGAGGATCGCTTCGAGGACATTGAAATTCGCGTAGAGCATAGCTCCTGAGAAAATGCCGATGATCAGCGACATATAGACTTCCTTCGTCGCGAGCGCCAGCACGATGGTGATGACGGGCGGAAGAACAGCCCATGCCGTTTCTGCCATAAAATCCCTTCCCTTCCATTGGCAATTATGTCCTTCATTATAATACAGATTATTTTCCGTGGCAACGAAAAAAGACGGTGGTTGCCCACCGTCCCATTCTCCTTCATGCAGTCACGGGGCGAATAACCGCCTCGCCCCGACAGAACTCTCTCTGATCCCAACTGCACCCGATCAGCCTCGCCGCAAGGCGGCTGCAGCAGCCCGCGCACGATGCACGAACAACCTCCTCGCGAAAGGCGACACGGATTCATACGGCAATGTCCGCGGGAGTGTGCATTTGCTCCGCATCCCCCTTGCAACAGTTCGACATCACCGAGATGAAGGTAGGAAATCTGCCCGAGAGCGTCAAAATACACCGCTCTTCAAAGACCCCTATGAGGACTGACCTCCGGGCATGACGACGAAAAAGCCACTGCCGCCTACAGCCGAAATTTCCCATGTTCGCGAAAAGAGTCTTTACAGTGGTGGAACTTCCCGATCTCAACCGCCAACCCTTCCGCAACGCTCGTCGGGACGAGCATGGATTTCGGGTGCTCAATGGGTTTTATTTCCTAGCTTTATAAGGATAACATATCTAAAAAGACTTTGCAACCCCTTTTTAATAAAAATGAACAAATACCGATTATTTCTTGTGCTGTTTAATTGAAAATTTTCACCCGTCCTGACCAGAATGCATTCGGAAGAAGTGCATTTCATTCGGCGCAGAAAAAAAAAAGCGGGCGCTTTTGGCGCACCGCTCATTTTTCAAGACCGCGCTGCCATGCGTAGAGATAGTCAACGATGGCTGCAATCGGCGATCCCGGCACATACGGCGCTGCAGGCAGGGGCGTCTTCACGCTCTGGGACACCTCGCGCGTATCGTACGTCATCGTCGCAGAGCGAAGAATCTGGTAGGTGCGCGCGGCAAAGTCGAAGTGCATGCGATAGGAAAAGAGGCGGTTCTCCTTCGCCTTGATGATGGCGACATCCGCCGTATATTCATGATTGCTGTCGATGGAAATCGTCGTGACGTCCACGAAATATCCCGTATCGCCGCGAGCATCCACAAAACGCCGCCCCTCGTCCTCGGCAAAGCACACGGAGCTCGCGAGGAGAAGGAGCAACGCTGTCATGCTCAACATCAAGGTAAATTCTCGCATCGAATCGTCTCTTTCCTAAATCCAAGAATAAAAATACTTCCTTATTATAGGGAATAGACCGAGGTTCGTCAAGGGCTGGTCAGAATCATTCCTGTCCCTTTCAATGAGAGGTGAAATTCCAAGGAAGCCACACCCGCGCCTCAGAGGAACTCGTCTGTCGCCAGAAGAAGCGCGAAGGCGCCCACGGGGCTTTCGAGATGCAGCCGCAGGAACTTGCTCGGGCATGCCTTCGCATTCAAGGCGTGCGCCGTCCGCGGGATCTCCAGATCAAGCTCCAAATCGCGCTCGCCGAGGCGCACGGCGAAGAAGCCGTCCAAGACGTTCAGGAACTCCGCGAGACTATCCACCGCGAGATCGTCAAGCTCCGAAAAATCCTCGTGACTGTAGCGGCGAGCGAGCGCCAGAAACACCGCATCGGGCGCTTCAAGTCCCGCGACGAGCGAGACGCCGCCCGTGATGGCCTGCGAGACGAGGCGGCACGGCACGCTCTCGGGAAAAGACTCCGCCTGCGGCACGACGACGCAGGCGATCTTCATAAAGCGCTTGAAGGCGAGCATAGCGACGCCAACGTACTCCGTGTAGAGCGGCAGCTCCTCGGCGAGCCTGCCGTCCGCCGCACGCTGGATCGCCTCGGACAAAGGATGCTCGCCCGCACGCTTGAAGTCGCCCAAGAGCCTCTCCAGCTCCTTGTAGTCGAGCCTTCCGGCGTCCAACAAAGCCTGCGCGAAACGACAGCCCTCGCCTGCGATCGCCTCGCCGAGGTTGTAAAGCTGCGATGCCGTGAGGACGCCCTCCCTCTCTGCAGACGCGCGAAACTCCGCGCCCGAAAGCGCACCGAGCGAAGCCAGGTCGGCCGCCGTCGCCACGCCGTGGAAGAGCGCCTGCACAGGCACGTCGACCTTCGCCGCGAGCATCCTTTCGAGGAAGATGCGAACCTCGGCCGCATTTAAGATGCCGCGATTCAGGAGAAATTGTGGGAAAAGCAGATCATTGCTCATCCAGTCCTGCTTTCTTCCGGATGCGCGTGATGGCATTCTTGATCTGCTCGGGCGTATAGGGCTTCTGGATGAAGTCCAACGCCCCGAGCTTCAGCGTCTCCATAAGCTTCTCGGGCGTGCCCGCTGACGACAGCATGACGACGGGAATCGTGTCGTCGATTTCCTTGATGACGCGCAGAACCTCGACGCCGTTGACCTCGGGCATGACGATGTCCAAGATCACGCCGTCGGGACGGTCGCCAAGACTCTCGGCGATCGCCTCCTTGCCGTTCTCCGTCTCTATGACCTCACAATCGAGCGCCTCAAGCTCCTCGCGCAGCTGTTTGCGCAGAAGCTTGGAATCATCGGAAATGAGGATCTTGCACTTTCTTGCCAATCAAAACGCCTCCCATCAGTCCGCCCGCCGCACCCGAAAGGGCAGGAAGGCTCTTCCCATGAAACCACTTTTCTATCATTATAGCATATTTTTCTCTTATATGAGAATATTCTACGGCAAAGTTTGCAAGAAGTTTCTCTTCATCATTGAAACAACTTCGCAAAGAAAAAGGCGCTGTCCGCTGTTACAGCAGGCAGCACCTTGCAAGCGCAGATGTACGCCCTTCACTCAACCCATGCCGTTCTCGGCAAAAATAGCGGCAAGTTCCGGATTTTCATGCAAATACTTCTCTGAAATGCATTGCCAGTCGTAGCCTGTGACACTCGGAATCAGGCTTTTTTTCTCTTCCGCGCTCTCTCGCTCCGAAAGTTTGCCGTCTTCGCCCTCGCCTGCGTCACCGTCGGCACGGTGCAGTTTGCGCAGGCTCTCCTTGTACACGGTCATGCCATCCTCAAGGCCGCTCTTCCTCTCGGCGATCAGCTGCGAAAGATCTGAGGGACGTTCCCGCTCCTCCTCTTTCTCTCCCGCACGATCTCCAAGCATGGCTTCAAGCAGTTCTTCCGTACACTTCGCCTTGCGGCTCATTTCCTGAAAGAATGCGTATATCGCCGTCTTATCGTTGAAATAATCGTCTGCCTTATCCTTGACCTTCAGTGCATCGCCCATATGGATGCCAAGGTAGGCGCAATATCGCCGGACGAGGTCGCTGTGTCCATCTTTTTCAAAAAGCTCGATGTTCTTGCCGCTCATCGTCGTGCTGACGAGAGAGCGGATCTCGCTTATCAGAGGATTTTCGCCTTTGGGATCAAGTGCGTCCAGGCGCTTAAGAACACTGCTCAGATATGGATCGCCTGCCAAGCTGTGCCCCAAGGCCTTCTGATGATGACCATAGGCGTTGAGCTGACGAACGAGATACATCTGGATGTCGGCGCCGACGGCGAGAGGATTTTCAGCCGCGCCACGCAAGACGGCGCCGATGCCGCTCTCGACTCCTCTCATGGTTTCTGCCAGCGAAGCCCGTTCATACTCGGTCGCCCAGTCAAGATCCTCCGCTCGAAGCGGCTTCAGCGGGACAGTGCCGGACATGTCCAGCTGCTCTACACTCCGCTTCGCTGCAGCATCCTGCATAGCAGCCTCGCTGCCGTTTTGCGCCGCTGCTCCATGCAAGGCGGCAAGCCTCTTGCCCTCCTTGCTGACCGCTACATGATAAGCCGGCGATCCGGCGGATTTGCCTGGCTCTCCCGCATATTCCTTTTGCTTCTGCGGTGCGGCAATCGTTGACTCATGCCCTTTATTTCCAACAAGCCGCTCACTCTGCAGCAAGCCTTTCTTCATCCCGATGGCTCCATCGCCGTTTCCTTGGATCTTCATGCAGCTTCCCTCCTTGGAATTGAAATTCAAGTCGAAACCCTTCGTTTCTTATATCGAATCATCGTTCTTTTTCTTAAATGCACGTATTGGTCATACACAAACGCAAAAAAGGACGCAGAGCCGTGTCGCTCCGCGTCCTTTCGCCCTCCTCAGGCAAGCTCCTGATCCTCACTCGAACGGATGTAGACCGCCTTGATCGCCTTGGGATTGACGCCCTTGACGACGAGCGCGTTCTTCGCGATCATGTCCGTCATGACCGCTTCGGCCTCCGCCTTCGTCAGTCCCGCCTTGGGATCGGCGAGGCTCACGGTCGCCGTCTGCGTATCCGAGAGCTTGAATACCATCTTCAGTGCCTTTGCCATTTCCTTCACCTCCTCCCTGCAAGCGATGGTTTCGGAGCGACCGCAAGGCCGCCCGCGAAACCGCCGCCCTTACTCTTCCGTCAGCGCGGCTGCGTCCTGGCGCATGACGTTCTTCAGCGTGTGCGACTGCAGGCCGCCGAGGCTCTTGCCGATGGCGAGGAAGTCCTCGTCGCCGAGCGCCGGGTTCACGTTCTGCACCATGCGCTGGCCGTAGGTCGGCAGGCCCTTTTTGTCCGTGCCCGTCTGAACCTTGAGAATCAGCTTCGTCGCCGCTCCCGTCTTCTTGACTGCCATGTCTCTCACCCCCTTTCGCCCCTATACATGCGAGGAGGAGGCGCGATATATCATGCAAATAAAAAGGCAAAACGAGGGCAGCCGCACAGGAATCCCGTGCGGCTGCCCTCGTTTTCTATTCTGTTTGCGTCACCCGTCAGAAGTGATAATCGAGCTGGGTGCGCAGGAGCGAGCGGTTGTACTCCGCGCTCGTGCCGTAGTCGCGCTTCTGCCTGGAGAAGAGCGTCTCCCATTCGACGTTCTTCCACGGCACATACTTGAAGCCGACGATCCAGCCCTTCGTACCGTTCCACGTCGAGCCCCATTCGTCGTCGCCCGCGAGCCAGCCGTTCGCGCCGTAGCGCACATAGCGTGCGTATACGCCGAAGCTGCCGACGTCGTCGAGCTTCGTGCCCTTGTAGTTGAGACGCAGCGCGACGCTCTTGTTCTGCTCGTCGGCGTCGGTCTGGACGTAGTCGCCGATAACGCGCACGTTCTTCGCGACGTTCGTCGCCGCGCTGACGACGTAGCCGTAGCTCCTGGGATTCGTCCTGTCGTTGTCCCTGTAGACAGGGAAGACGCGGTGCGTCACCGGATCCGCCTCGTAGTGGTCGATAAGACCCGAGGTATAGCTCTCGTTCTTGCCAAGGCTGCTCCTCGCATAGGCGACGTTGATGTCGAAGTTGTGTCCGACCGCGCCCCAAAGGCCGACGCCGTAAAGGCTCTCCTTGTTGCCCGCGCCCGTCGACGCCATCCAGAAGCCGCTCGCCGTGAGATTCGTTCCCTTGATGGGAATGCCAAACTGGAAACCATCCGACTCGTTGCCGAAGAGCACGTTCTGGAAGCCAAGGCCGCGCCACGCGCGTCCGAGGTTCAGCCACCTGCCGTCCTGCTGCGCTTCGACCCAGATGCGCTGGAAGTTGCCGTCGTGCCCCGACCATGTCTGCTGGGCGTTCTCGTTCATGGCGTTCTCGCCGCGCAGGTGGCCGTTGTTGTAATGGCGGTTCGTCTCGCTCTGCGCTTTGACCGTCCAGATGTCGTTGACCTTCATGTCGAGGCGCAGATCCATGTAGAAACGGTTCGCGCTGCGGTCGAGCGTATCGGCGTCGGTGTTCTTGTCGTAGTCGTACTGCGTGCGCACGAAGCCGTGCACCTTGAAGCGTTCGATCGCCTCACGGTTCTTGCGGATGTCCTCCGTGTTCTGCTCGACTTGGGCGCGCAGCGTGGCAAGCTCCGAACCGTACTCCTTTTCCAGCTTTTCGAGCACCGACCTCGCGCCGATGTCGAGGTTCGACGCCTGCATGGCGCGTGCGGTGATCGCCGCCATCTCGTAGCGGCTCATCGTGCGGTTGCCCTGGAACGTGCCGTCTGCATAGCCCTCGATGACGCCGTTCTTCGCGAGGTAATCGAGCGCTTCGTAGCTCCAATGATCTTTGGGCACATCGCTGAGTCTGTCCGCGCCGTCGGCAGCGAACGCAGTCGCGCTCAGCGCGGCGAACGCCAAGGCGAGGAGCGCCGTCCTCTTCTTGTAGAATCTCATCCCTGTCCCTTCCTTTCCGTATGATGCATCTTCCTCTTTCATCATACGAAAAAAACGCCTCGAATACAACGATTTCGAGGCGTTCAGGCTCTATGTACGCAAGTCGTAAAGGGGTACATGCGATGAAACTTGTTGCAGGGACGCGAGCCTTCGCGTGCGGCGTTCAGCCTGCGGCAATCTCACGCCAGAAGCTCCGCCCTCGCGTCACAAACTCCACGCCGAAGATCTCGGCGATTGTCGCGCCGACGTCGGCGAATGCGGGGCGCGTGCCGAGATCGCAGCCCGCGCGTACCGCCGCGCCATAAGCCAGGAGAGGCACGTATTCGCGTGTGTGATCGGTGCCGGGCGCACCGGGATCGCAGCCGTGATCGGCTGTGATCATGAGCACGTCCGTCTCCTTCATCGCCGTGAGAAACTCGCCGAGCCATGCGTCGAACTCCATGACGGCGCGTGCATATCCTGCCGTATCGCGGCGATGGCCGAAGACCATATCGAAGTCGACGAGATTGACAAAGGCGAGACCCGTGAAATCCTCGCCGAGGAGCGATCTCGTCTTTTTCATGCCGTCGGCATTGTCCTCGTTCGTGCCAAGGCTCTTCGTGAGCCCTTTTCCTGCAAAGATGTCGGAGATCTTGCCGACGCCGATGGAGGCGAATCCCGCCTCCTGCAATGCGTCGAGCACGGTCGCCGGCGGCTCAAGCGAGAAGTCGTGCCGTCCTGCCGTGCGCTCGTAGTTCGGATACTCGCCGATGAAGGGACGCGCGATGACCCTGCCGACGCCGTGCTTGCCCTGCATAATGGCACGCGCCTTGCGGCACGCCTCGTAAAGCTCCTCGCGCGGCACGACGCCCTCGTGCGCCGCGAGCTGCAGCACGCTGTCCGCCGACGTGTAGACGATGAGTGCTCCCGTCTCGATGTGCTCGCGCCCGTAGTCATGAATGACCTGCGTGCCCGAATACGGCTTGTTGCAGATGAGCTTCCTGCCGATGCTCGCCTCAAGCGCGGCGATGAGCTCGGGCGGGAATCCCTCGGGGTACGTCGGCATCGGGTGCTCGCCCACGATGCCCGCCAGCTCCCAATGCCCCGTCGTCGTATCCTTGCCGCGCGAGCTTTCCTGCAGCCGTGCAAAAGCGCCGCGCGGCGCAGGCACGCGAAGCGCGGCTGCCTCCGCCGCGTCCTTGATGCCGTCGACGGAGAAGAGTCCGAGCGAGGCGAGATGCGGCGCAGAAAAGCCTTCCGAACGCACGAGGCTCAGGAGCGTGTTGCACGCACCGTCGCCAAAGTCGGCGGCATCGGGCGCCGCGCCAACGCCGAGGCTGTCGAGCACGATGAGGAACACGCGCTTGATCTTTTTCAAAGCTCTTCGCTCCTTTCCTTGCGTGCGAAGTACTCGCGGTCGAGGATGCCGAGGATCACGAGGTTTTCGTAGACGCCGTCCGTCAGAATCGTCTCGCGGATCAGTCCCTCGCGCACGAGGCCTTCCGACTCGTAGACGTGCAGCGCGCGCGCGTTGTAGTCCTTGCAGTCGAGCCAAGCGCGGTGGAACTTGAGGTCGTCGAACGCCCACGACTTCAGGAGCTTGAGCGTTTCGTGCCCATAGCCCTCGCCCTTCTTGTCGAGGATGATGCGCGTCCACTCGATCTCCTTCGACGGATTATTGAGCCCTGCGATCATCAGAAAGCCGACCGGCTCCAAGGTGTCTATGCGCTCGATGACGAGATGAATCGCACCCTCGGTGTTGAGCGTCTGGCTATGCACCTCGCGCTCCCACGGAATGACGAATTTGCCGTTCTCGGGGCGAAATTCCACTTCGAGGATGTAGTCGAGATCCTTTTCCTCCGCCTGTCGAAATTGCAGGCGCGGCCCCTTTTTCACAATGCCCTGCATACGATGCTCCTTTCTATCGCGTCAAAGCAGACTGTGCATGCGGCCAAGCTCCTGAATGCGCTCCACCGACATTTTCGACACCCGCGCGATGGTTTCCAGCGGCAGTTTCTCTTTCAGCATGCCGAGAATAAAGGCCGATGTCTCTTCCTCACGAACCTCCTCACGAACAGCTTCTTCAAAATCCTTTTGGTTCCACTCGAAATTGACCATGTCGATGACCTCGCTTTCATGTAACTCCAGAAAGTTTTTCATGATGTCGTTCTCACGGCAATAGCGCACGGCAGTTCGGATGGCGATCGCCCGTTCCACCCCTTGAGCGATATTTTTCTTGACACAGGCAACAAAAAAACTGTAATCATGCAATGCCTGGCTTTTTTGCAGCAGCTTCTTCCCTCTATCATAGGCAATATTATGACAGAGAACCGTCAGCTCCAAAAAACCTTTTCCATTTTCTATCATATAAGCATCAGAAAGATTCAGTAAATGACTTTCCCGCACATCGTTTTCATCCAAGTAAAACACATGAAACTCTGGCGCTGGAAGCTTGATCTTCACATTCTGATAGAGCTTTTTCGCTTCCACCAGCATGCGGAATTGTTCACAAATATAATATAAGCAACGAAGTGCCATGTTTGGATTCCAAGTGCTTTGATGCTCCAAAAGAATCAGATAGCAGCCCTCGATCAAAAAGGATATATCGTTTTTCAACTGCGAAAGAAACGTGCCTTCGAGGGTCATAATCTGAATCTTTTCATCCGCTGCGTATGTCCTTCCATGAAGCGCCCCTGCGACATCTCTCAGACGATCGACGTCATTCATATATGCGCGAAACACCGTGTCTTGATATTGGCGGCCTTTTGCCATGCGTGTGCTCCTTCCTTTATTATACCACAAGGAGCCGCTTCTTTCAGTCAAGCTCCTGCAATATCTCGCCGAGCAGCCATTCGGCGAATACGCCTTCGCCTGTGTGCCGCCGGATGTGCGCGGCGTCTTCCATCGCGAGTGTCTTGGCGGCGAAGGCGAGATCGGCTGCGGCGAGGAGCGGCGCGTCAATCGCCGTGTCGCCGGCGGCGTAGACCTTGCGCGGCGAGAAGCGGCGGCGAAGCTCACGGAGCGCCGCGCCCTTCGTGAGCTTCGGCGGAAAGAAGTAGATCTTTCTGCCCGACGGCTCGACGCGAAGGCTCGTCCGCTTTTGGCACTTTTCCGCCTGCGCCTGCGCGTCCACGCCGTCGGCGCAGTAGACGAAGAGGTACGCGTCGTCGACGATGCGGCAGCGGATGAACGCGCGATCACCCAGATAGAGCGCGTGACAGCGCGCGATCTCCTCTCGTGCAGGGGCGATCAAAGCGTCATGCGCCTCGCGCCACGCGGCATCGACCTCGCCGTTCTTCAAAAGCACCGCGCCGTTCGTCGTCACGGCGTATTCAGGCGCTGTGCCTTCCGGCCACTCGATGCGCCGATACTGCTCGATTGAGCGCGTCGTGACGGGAATCAGGCAGAGCTTTTGCGAGACTTCGCGCAGACGCTCGACGGCGAGCGGCGTCATGAAGCCGTGCACCTCGCCCTTGATATGCTCGACGCAAATATCGCCCTCGCGCTTGTGACTGCGCGAGTAGAGCAGCGTGTTGTCGAGATCGGAAGCGAATACGATGTCTTTCATTTCAGTTGTCGGCGAGCGAGCGTATGAGTCCGCATGCGAGATAATTCTCCAACGGATACTCCACAACCTCGACGCCTTTCTCCTTTGCCAGTTGATAGAGATGACCGAGCCGCGCTTCGTCCGTGCGGCTCTTGACGAGAAGTTTCCACGGCAGGCGGCGCAGGAGCACCCGCGTCGCCTCGCCGATGCCGGGCTTCACGAGGTTGATGTCGCGAATGTCGAAATCGCCCGCGATGCGCTCGACCTCGGCAAGCCCCGACCGATGCGCCGCGCCCTCCTCGCGCACGGGCGGCGCTTCCTCGGGGAAGCGCCTTTCCACCGCCTCGATGAAGTCATACGTCAGATCCTTCTCGCGCAGTTCTTCGTAAAAGGCCGCGCCGTGAAAGTCCGCCTCGCCGATCAAATCATCACGCAGCACCGTGCGGCTCAGAAGCCCCGACACCGTCGAGTTCAGGCACGAACTCGCGATGAGGAAGTCCTCGTGCGTGCCGCATTTCTCCGCCACATAGGCGGGATCGGACAGGACGGCAAGCCCCGCGCTCACGCCGCGAAACTCTGCCGCGTCGTTTGCGAGCTCGCGCGCGATCGCGCCCTTGCCCGTCCAGCCGTCGACAAACTGCAGAGCCTCAGGCGCGTGACGCGCGAGGATGTACGCCATGGCGTTCTTGTCGATGCCCCTGCCGCGAATGATGGAAATGGTGTAGTGCGCGACGTCCGCGCCAAAGCGCCGCTTGATATAGCGCTTGAGCAGGATGCCGATGGGCGTGCCCGCGCGGGCGAGCGAGACGAGCGCGGCGGATGCGCCCTTCTCCTCGTAAATCTTCTCGGCGAGACTCGCCGCCGCATGAGCTGTGATCTCGGCGTAGCGCGAGAGCGCATCGAAGTACGCCTTCAAATACTTTTCCGACGGCTCATATTCCAAGGGCAGCATCTCCGAATAATGCCTGCCCGACTGAATGAGCTTTTCCCTCTCTGCCGTCGGCAGAGGATCGATCTTTCCCGTGATGTCTTTCAAAAGGATCGTCACGTCGTCCTTCTTGTATGTACTGAACATCGCCCGCTCCTTCCTCGTCATTCGTCGCGGCTCATCAGACAGACGATGTCCGTGCAGCCGCTCTCGCGCAGGGCGCGAGCGATACTATCGACCGCGCCCTGCGCCTCGTGCGCCGTGTCCGAGACGATGACGGCATGGTGATAGGGCCGCAAATTGTAGATGTACGTCGCGCGCTCATCGCCGTAGAAGCTCTTGACCTGCCAGCCCGCTTCGATGGGATAGCCCGCTTCCTCCGAGATGCCGATGGGGCTTCGCGTCGTCGCATGGAAGAAGACGTTCTGCCAGCCCTTCCTCTCCAAGACTCTGCCGACCATAAGACCCGGCAGCATACATTCCTCCGTGCCGAGCACGAGGATCGACTCATGCTTCGCCCAAGCGATGCGCTCAGCGAGGACGAGCCCCGCCCCCTGCCAGAGAATCGTATAGTCGCCGATCGCGACGCCCGTGCGCGGCGTCGCGTACTCGCCGAGCGCAAGCGTGCGGTAGGGGTAATGTCGTGACGGAATGCGGCAGTCCGCCGCCCCGCGCGTTTGAAACGCCGCCGCGCGTGCCTCGTAGTCTTCAGGCGCAAGCTCTACGAGCGCGACGCACTCGACGCCGCATGCCAAGAGCCGCTCGCGATCGGACGCCGTCAAGCGGTTCAGGACGGACGCTGCAACGAGCCTCTTCTCCCCGAGCGCGGGCAGCTTCTCCTTCATCTGCTCGACGATGTTAGAGAGCGTCCTGCCCGTCGAGATCTCGTCGTCGACGAAGACGACCGTATCCGTCTCGTCGAGCTGCGCTTCGAGCGCATCGACGGCGAGTCGCTGCTCGGGCGCATGGCTGTGCTCCTCCAAAAACTCGATCGTGCGCACATCGGACGGCAATTCCTCGCGCGTCGTCTGCACGTAGAGGCACGAATCTGCGAGCGACTTCGCGACGACGGCGCCGATGGCGGTCGCCGTCTCGGCGAAGCCGATGACGAGCCTTGCCGCAGGCGCGGCTGCCTTGACCTTCTCGCCGAGCGCTTCCATGAGGTCGAGCGCTTCATGCGGTGCGACGGGCATGTGCTTGCCCTGCAGCGGGTTGACGAGCAGATAGCCGCGCTTTTCATTTCTGTGCCGCCTCGCCACGCGCAGCACCGCGTCTGCCGTGTACTTCATCGCGCCCGCCTCACGCCTTGAGCCGCTTCGGCGTCTCAAGATTCGCCACGCGATAGACCTTTTGGCGATCGGGGTACTGCCACGGCTTTTCCTCGCCGAGAAGCTGATGGACGGCGATATCGGGCACATTGATTCCCGTCGCGAGGCACGAGAGCTGCAAGCCGCCCGACATGCGCGGATTGATTTCCAACAGACAGTACTTTTCTCCGTCGCCCTTGAACTGGATGTTGATCGGCACATCGATCTGCAGGAGGTTCATCATCGTGCGACATTTCTCGACGATCTCCTCATCGAAACGGACTTCCGAATAGCGGTGGTTCGTCTTGAAGCGCGGGATGATGATCTCCTCGCCGGGCGTCCGCAGGCAGTCGACGCTGATTTCCTGCCCTTCGAGGTATGGCATGAGCATGAAGGGCACGGAAAAGTCGTAGCCCCGGACGACCGTGCGCGCCATGTCCCACGTGAGCTTCATGCCGGGCTTGCGGCGCACGTCGCCCGAGCGCAGAAGCGTATCGTCGATGACGCGGAAGGTCTCGGCTCCCTCGTCCTTCGTGAGCTTGTAGCAGACGCGCCTGCAGTGCGGCCGCAGCGTCTCGTAGGCGGCGCAGAATTCCTCGTACGTGCCGGCGATGAGATGTGCGGGCACGAGGGAGGCGTCACGCGCCTCGAAGAAGGCGTACGTCGCCGCCTTGTCGTCGAGAAGCCGCATGATCTTGTAATCGCTGCCGACGGCGAGCTTCGTGCCCGCCGCGAGAAATTCCTCACGATAGCGCGAGAGCAGCGTCAGGGCGCGGCGCGGGAAGAATACGTCGATACGATGCGCCTTACAAAATTCCAGGCAATACTCCACATACTCTTCGGAGACGGGAAGCGCAGGCTCCGTGTACCACTCATCGGAAACGAGACGATAGAGTGCATTGGGATTGGCGCTTGAGCCGACGAACGTGAACTTCCCGGGCGATCCCGCCCGCATCAGCTCGATCAGATGGTAGGCCGTGCTGAACCATTGGTTGAACCATATACGCATAAAGACTTCCCCTTACCTTTTGACTGCTTCCTTGACACCGTAAACTTCCGCGAGTGTCAGCACGCGCTTTGCCCACTTGGCATGCGTCTTGACCTCGTTCATGCGCGTGCCGTCCCAGCTCTTCTTCACGCCCGCCTTCTCGTCCTGCCATTCGGCGATCATCTTCGCATCCTCGTAGTCGGAGCGCTCCGCCTTCAGGCTCTCGAAGACGAACGGGAGCTGCGCGGGATGAATGACCGTCTTGCCGATGAAGCCGTTCAAGCGGTCGAGTTCCAGCTCCCTCTTGAGTCCCGCCGCCCACGCGCCCGCAGGGTCGTCGCCGAAGTAGTTCCAGACAGGGCCGGAGACGATGTAGTCACGCGCGAAGATATTCAGAATATCGATGAGGATGTCGCGCACGACGCCGACCTCGTAGATCGTGTGCGCAATCGAGCGGCGCACGCCGTAGAGATTGCTGAAATCGTTGCCGCCGACGCGGATGTTGAGCACGTATTCGCGATGCGCGTCGAAGATCACCTTGAGCTCGCCGAGAACGGCGGCGCGGCTCTTGATGTCGGCAATAGAAGGACTTTCGAGGACGGGCATGAGGTAGCGCTTCTTCGCCGCGCCGTCATTGACCGATCGCATAAGCTCCATGTAGGCTTCGACGTTGCCGAGATTCACCTTGGGCAGGACGTAGCCTGTCAGAATGTCGCCCGCCGCACCCACGAAGTCGAGAAAGTGCTCCATGTGATCGGCGGTGCGCACGCGCACGAAGAGCAGCGGCTTCCCGCCCGCCTCTTCTGCATAGACCTCCTTGAGCTCCGCGAGATTCGTGCGCAAGGCTCGCTCGGCATCGGCGACCGCCATGTCGCCGATCGCGTCCTCCAGACAGAAGCAGATGGCCGTCAGATGCTCTTTTTTCTGCCGACGAATCTTCTCCACGATGTTCTCTTGGTAGGCGGGCATGTAGAGAAGCCCGCCCACCTTGTACTGCAAGATTTCCCTATCTTCCATTCATGGTAAACCTCCATATTCAGGAATCACGGCTAATCCGTGTCCCCTCTTTATTCCACGCTGAGTCCGTAGTCTTCGCAGAGTCTCGCGAGTCCCGCCTCGTAGCCTGCACCGACGAGCTTGAGCTTCCATGCGCCGCGATGGCGGTAAATCTCCGCCGCGTTCACCGTCTTCTCGCGCCGCAGGCCGTCGAGATAAAAGCTGTACTTCGGCACGCCGTCCTCCGCGAGCGTCAGGCGCGGCGCACGCACATGCGAGAAATCCCTGCCCGTGCCATCATCGTAGACCGAGAAGCACAGGACGAGACGCTCGACGGCCGCGCCGACCTTGGCGACGTCGACACTCGCATTGGCGACGTCGACACTCGCACCGACGCCGCCCGCCGTATTCACTTCGATGCTGCCATCGTCCGCGCGAGCGTTGCCGAAGAAGATCAAATCCTCGTCGCCATGAACGCGCCCGCCCGCATAGAGGCGAAACACGTAGGCGTCGACCTCGACGCCCGGCTCGCGCTCCTCGTCCTCGTAGCGGAAGGCGAGCTTCTCGCTTCCCGCCAGCCGCAGCCGCTCGCCGCGCACGAGCTGAGGAAGCGGCGGTTCGGGGCTTCTCGCGCGTCTTTCCGGCGCACCCGCACGCGCCTCGCCCGCGATGAATATGCGCCGCTCCTCGCTCGCCGAGCGCATGGTGAGAGCGCCGTAGACGACCGAGCCGGCGCGCATCGTGGGAAGCGTCAGAAGGAAGCCGCCCGCCCCCGCCGGCAAGACCTCGGGAGAAACGCGTGCATCCGCGATCTCTGCCGTCACGCGCACCTTTGCCTCAGGCGATGCGGCGACGGCGAAGCTGTTCTCGCACTCGGGCGCAAACGCACCGAGGTCGATGAACTTCGGCAGCGCCGCCAAGGAGCCGTCCGCCGTGCTCATTGCACTTTCGCCCCTCGCCTGTTCCCTTTCCATCGCATTCGCCTCCTGCGTCGGATTTCGGCAGACTCCCGCACGCGACTCGGAACTCCACTTCAGAGCCGCGCCTGGAAATTGCCGAAAAGAACACCCCAAAAACGGGAGGCGCAAGGCCTCCCGTTTTTTTCCAATGCTTTGTCAGACATTCACGCCGTACGCGCGGCAAAGGGCTTCCAAGCCGCCCTGATAGCCCGCGCCGACCGCGTTGAACTTCCATTCGCCGTTGTGCCGATAGATCTCGCAGACGACGAGCGCCGTCTCGACGGAGAACTCCTCCATGAGATCGAAGCGCAGAACCTCCGTACCCTGCATATCCTGCGCGTTCGCCATGCGCGCGACACGCACGTAGGCGTTCGATACCTGTCCGAAATTCTGCTTGCGCACCTGAGCCTCGTAAATCGTCACGGTGATGGCGATCTTGTCGACGTCCGCCGGCACTTTCGTAAAGTCGATCGTCAGAACCTCGTCGTCGCCCTCGCCCTCGCCCGTGAGGTTGTCGCCCGTATGATGCACCGAGCCGTCCGGGCTGTCGAGATTGCCGTAGAAGATGAAGTCCTCGTCCTTTCGCACCTTGCCGTTCGCGCCCAAGAGGAACGCCGAGGCGTCGAGGTCGAAGTCCGCACCGCCGTCGTACTGGTTGACGTCCCAGCCGAGGCCGACGAGCGCCATCGTCATGCCCTTGTCGAGGCTCACGCGCTGTCCCTTGGAAAGATTCACCGCCATGTCATTTTCCTCCCTTTCTCACGATCTCCTGAATCCACGTCTCAAAGCCCGACGGATTCCTCGTCTGAATGAGCACGGGACCGGGCCCGCGGAAGCGGCACACAAGGCATTCGCCCGACATGACGCTCGAAATCCAGCCGTTCGACGCCTTTTCGATCTTGTAGTTCATGTAATCGGGCCATGCGACGAGGTGGCCATTGTCCACGATGACCTCCTCGCCCGCTTCGAGGTTCAGCACGTGAATGACGCCGTAGCTGCTCAAGAAGGCAATGCCCTTGCCCGTGAGCTTCAAGAGGAAGAAGCCCTCCTGCGAGAAGAATCCCTGCATGAGTCCCTGCATCTTCGAGTCGATGTTGACCGTCTCCTCCGCCGCGAGGAAGCCGCCCTTCTGCACAATCATGCCGTAGGAGCCGTCCAAGGCGACGTCCATGATGCCGCCGGGCAGCGGATGCCCGAAGAGAACCTTGCCCGCACCGCGCGAGGCGACGAGACGCTGCAGGAAAAAGCTCTCGCCCGTGAAGACGCGGCGCATGATGCCGCCGAGCACGCCGCCCTCCATCTTGCCCTCGACGTCGACCGTCGCATCCATCGCGATCATCGCATCGGATTCCGCCTTGATCGCCTCGCCGTGGCGCAGCGAGCACTCGACCACGGGAAAAGCTTCAGGATATAAGATCTTGTATTCCATCATCGCACCCCTTTCGATGGAAGAAGCTGTGCACGAGTCCGAGAGACTTATGCACAGCCCCCTTCTCTCGCCTTCCCCGAGGGGAAGGCTCGCCCAACAAAAGAACGCGCTTATACGTTAACGCCGTAAGCCTTGCCGAGTGCGCCGAGGCCGCCGCTGTAGCCCGCGCCGATGGCATTGAACTTCCACTCCGCACCCTGGCGGTAGAGCCTGCCGACGACGACCGCCGTCTCGATGGAGAAGTCCTCGCCGAGATCGAAGCGGATGAGTTCCTCGCCCGTCGCCTCGTTGACGACGCGGATGAAGGCGTTCGACACTTGGCCGAAGTTCTGCTTGCGCTCATCGGCCTCGTAGATCGTGACCGTGAAATCGATCTTGTCGATCGAAGCCGGCACCTTCGAGAGATCGACCTTGATCTGCTCGTCGTCGCCCTCGCCCTCGCCCGTGAGGTTGTCGCCCGTATGCTCGACGCCGCCCGACGCGTGCTTGAGGTTGCCATAGAAAACGAAGTCCGCATCGCTCGTGACCTTCTCGTTCGGTCCGAGAAGGAACGCCGAGGCGTCGAGGTCGAAGTCAGAGCCGCCGTCGTACTTGTTCGTGTCCCAGCCGAGGCCGATCAGAAGCTTCGAGAGACCCGGATTGCCCTTCGTCAGATCAACTTTCTGTCCCTTTTTCAAACTGATTGCCATGAAGATTCCTCCTTATGCGTACATGCGGAAGCCGCCTGCAGCCGCACGGTCAAAAAGCGCGGCAGAGCGGGCGATTTTCCTGCCCAGGCACATATCGTGCCGCTTCATGGGAACAAACGAACCGTTCCCTATATCAAGCCGCAAGGGCATGATGTCTTACTGATAGCGCCGCGCCAGCTCGTTCAGTCCCTTGTCCTTCGTGCCCTGCCCGATGGCGTTGAACTTCCACTCGCCGTTATAGCGGTAGATCTCGCCGAAGATCATCGCCGTCATGCCCGCGTAGCTCTCCGAGAGGTTATAGCGGCAAAACTCCTCGCCTGTCCGCTCGTCGCATATACGGATGAAGGCGTTCGCAATCATGCCGAAGTCCTGCTTTCTCGACTCGCAGTCGTAGATGTTGACGACGAAGACGAGCTTGTCATAGTCTGCGGGCACAGCGGTAAGATCGACGAGGATCTGCTCGTCGTCGCCCTCGCCCTCTCCCGTGAGGTTATCGCCCGTATGGACGATCGCACCAGACGGATGCTTGAGGTTGCCGAAGTAGACGACGTCCTTCTTCCCCGAGAGGCGTCCGCCCTTGCAGACAATCACGCTCGCGTCGCAGTCGATGTCGGGCGCAGAGCCGCCGAAGATCGAGCCGAAAAGCCCGCCTTTCTTCTGCTCGACGGGATCCCAGCCGAGCCCGATGCGGATGCGCGAGAGCGCCTGACCGTCCGACTTCTTCAAGTTTACCTTCTGTCCTTTTTGCAGATTCACGCCCATGTGCCTGCCTCCTTGATTTCTCCTTGCGATAAGAATATCTCATGCGGAGCAGCCGCTCTGCGAGCGCCGCTCCATGAAAACAATTTCCCTTATTTAAAAGAATTCGCCCTGCCGCCGCCTTTTCCCTTCATGGCTTTGATGAAAATTTCTTTCATACGCCCAGCGCCTTCCGTCGAAGCAAGGCGGCTGCTCGCAGCGAAATCCTGCACGCTCAGTCCTTGCTGCCCGCCTCCCAGCGAAGCCCCCAGTGATACGCCTCGTCCATGCTCTTGTGTCCGCTGAAAAAGTGCACGAGCTTCTCGACGCTGAAGGTGTCGTTGATGTTTTCAAGCATGGCGATGGCGCACATCGCCTTCGACGAGCCGTACTCGTCCATGCGCACGATGATGTCGGGGCTGCCCGGGCACTTGACGGTCACGACGCCGTCCGCCTGCTGCCAGTTGGCGACGCCCTCGTAGATGAACGTGTAGACGAGGATGCGCTTGATCTTCGATGCCATCTTGCCGTTGACGCGAAGCGTCTCGCCGGCAGCATTGCTGCCCGTACGGTCGTCGCCGTCGAGCGCGATCCAGGGGCGGCGCGAAAGGCTGCCGAAGTCATTGCCGAGCGCCTGCACGCAGCCGATCTCGCCGTCTTGAAGCTCGTAGAGGCAGCCGAGATCGAGGTCGATGTCGCCCGCTCCTCCCCCGCCGCCGAAAATGGAGGCAAGAAGCCCCTGCTTCTTCGTCTGCGGCTGCTGATGCCAGTTGAGGTTGATGGCGATCTCGCCGAGTCCGCCGCCGCCCTTGACGAGGCTGACCTTCTGCCCCTTCTTGAGCTCGACCTTCTTCGGCGCGGTCGGCGACTGCACGGGCGGCACGGCGGTCGGTACCGGCGGCACAGGCGGTGCGCCGCCGGGTCTGCCGAGGTTCAGCGGCGCATGCGGCGCAGGGGCGGGCGCAGCGCCGGGCCTGCCGAGATTCAGCGGCGGACGCTGTGCGAGCGGCGCAGCGGGCGCGGGCGATGCCGGCGGCGCAGGCGGTGCGGCAGGACGCGGCTGTGCGGTTGGCGGCGCGGGCGGTGCGGCGGGCGCGGCTCCCTGCCCCTCGCCGACTTCGACGCCGAAGTTTTTGCACAGCGCCTCCAAGCCGCCGCTGAATCCCGCGCCAACGGCGCTGAACTTCCACTCGCCCTTGTAGCGGTACAGCTCGCCGACGACGATCGCCGTCTCCACGGAGAAGCCCTGCCCGAGATCGTAGCGCAGAAGCTCCGCGCCGCTCGCCGCATCGAGAACGCGGATGTACGCGCCCGCGACCTGGGAGAAATTCTGCCGCCTGGCGTCCGCATCGTAGATTGTCGCCGTCACGGCGATTTTTTCGATGGACGCGGGAACGGCGGCGAGATCGACGCGCACCTGCTGCTTGTCGCCGCCCGAAGGCGCAGCGATATGCTCGACCGCACCCGAAGCATGCCGCGCGTTGCCGTAGAACACGAAGTCCGCATCGCCCGCGACTTTTCCCCCCGCGCCGAGCAAAAACGCCGCCGTGTCGAGATCGATGGCAGAATTCGCCTGCCAGCCCATGCCGACGAGCACGCTCCGAAGCCCCGCGTTGTTCTTCGTCAGATCGGCTTTCTGTCCCTTGCTGATGTTCATACCCATGCTTTTCCCTCCCGTAGAGTATAGAAATCACGGATAAATTCAGCCGCCCATCTTCGCACATCCGGACGACCTCATTTTATCAGCGCTTCCTATAGAGCGGCGGCGTCGATGCTCTCCACCGACGCCGCCTTGCAAATATTGAATTACGCCTTGCCTGCGACCATCTTGCGCAGCAGATCGATCGGCACGATCGTCACCGCCATGCCGAGCACGAACGCCCACTCCGTGAGCGTCAGGCCGTAGCAATGCAGGATCTCGCCGCCGAGGTACGTCATGGCGACCTGGATCACGACGATCAGACCCATGACGCGCAGGAATCCCGGATTGTGCGAGATATTGTCAAAGAGATTCTTCGAGTCGGTGCGTGCGTTGAACGCATTGAACACCGCCATGAAGATGAAGAACGCGAAGTAGCCCGTCAAGAGGTAGTGATTCGCCTCGTCGGGGCGGAAGTATGCGTGCGCCGCGCCGCTCATGAGGAAGTAGAGACTCAGCGCGAAGCACCAAAGAGAGCCGACGCCGATGGAAGACACCATATACTTGCTGATGATGCTTTCATCGCGCTGCTTGGGCTTTTCGTCCATGAAGCGGCGCAGAGCCGGCTCGCCGCCGAAGGCGAGCGCCGCGAGCGTATCCATGACGAGGTTGATCCAGAGGAACTGCGTGATGGAAAGCGGCGTCTCCATGCCGAGAAGGGGCGCAGCGAAAGAAATCATGACAGCCGCGACATTGATCGTCAGCTGGAACACGATGAACTTCCTTATGCTGTTGTAGATCGTGCGCCCGTAGAGGATCGCACGCGCGAGCGACTTGAAGTTGTCATCGAGGATGACGATGTCGCTCGCCTCCTTCGCGACTTCCGTGCCGCTTCCCATGGCGAAGCCGACGTCCGCCTTCTTCAAGGCGGGCGAATCGTTGACGCCGTCGCCCGTCATGCCGACGACGAGGTTCATCTCCTGCGCGAGGCGCACGAGGCGGCTCTTGTCGGTCGGAAGCGCACGCGCCACGACGCGAAGACGCGGCAGAAGCTCCTTGACCGCAGCATCGTCGAGCGCGGCAAGCTCGTCGCTCGTCATCGCGACATCGTCATCGCGCGAGAGAAGACCCGCTTCCCTCGCGATGGCGCTCGCCGTGTCCTGGCGGTCACCCGTGATCATGACGACCTGCACGCCCGCACTATGCACGCGGCGGATCGCCTCGACGGACTCGGGACGCACCTCATCGCGGATGCCGACCGCGCCGACGAAGACGAGGCCGCTCGCAGGAAGCGTGCCGTCCGCAGGAATCGCACCCTCGTAGACGGCGAGCGCCAAGACGCGGATGGCACGCGCCGCAAGGGCGTCGATACAGTCCGTGATCGCCGCCCTATTCGTCAGCGACTTCTTCTCGCCATTCGCATCGTAATACGAGTCGCAGAGCGCGAGGATCTTCTCGGGTGCTCCCTTCGCGAGGGTCACGCTGTACTCGCCCGCGACCTCCGAGAGCGAGTACTTGTTCTTGCTGCTGAAAGGCACGGCATTCTTGACCTTCTCGTCCATCGCCGCGCTGTCTGCCGCGACGAAGCCGAAGATCGCACGCTCCGTCGCATTGCCGCCGACGGCCTCCTTGCCGTTGATGACGGCACTCGTATTGTAGCGCACGCTGAGGTTCACGAGCTTCTTGAGTCCCTCGCCCAGCTCGTTGTAAGCGGCATACTGCGTGCCCGCACCATCGACGAAAGCGACGGCTTCGAGCTGTCCCTTCGTGATCGTTCCCGTCTTGTCGCTAAAGAGCAGGTTCAAACTGCCCGCCGTCTCGATGCCCGAGATCTTCCGGACGAGCACGTTGTCTTTGAGCATCTTGCCCATGTTCTGCGCCGAGACGATGGCGATCATCAAAGGCAGACCCTCGGGCACGGCGACGACGATGATGATGACAGCGAGCATGACCGCGTCGACGAGGTCATGCGCGACGACGAGCCAGTTCGAACAGTACGCCATGATACGCGCCATATCGAAGCCGTTGTGGATGATGAGGCGCTGAAACATGAAGGCGATGGCGATCGCCACGCCGCCGATGTAGCCGAAGTTGCTGATCTGCTTCGCGAGATTCGAGAGCTTCACCTTCAAGGGCGTGTCGCGATCCTCGTCCGCCTGCAGCTCGCCTGCGATCTTGCCGTAGAACGTCTTGTCGCCGAGCGTCGTCGTGCGCATCACGGCATTGCCGCCGCAGACGACGGAGCCGCGGAACACCTTGTGCGGGTGGAGGAAGTCCGAGCTTTTCTCCACCTCCGTATCGCCCTCTGCCGCCGGCGTCTTCGCCGCTTCCTTCGCCTCGCCGTTCAATACCGACTGATCGACCTGGATCGAGCCGTCGCAGACGACGCCGTCCGCCGGAATCTTGTCGCCCGTCTGCAGCAGCACGAAATCGCCCATGACGATCTCGTCGATGGGAATCTCCGTCAGCGTGCCGTTGCGGTACACCTTACACTTGATCAGCGACGCTTCCTCCTGCAGCTTCTGGAACGCATTCTCGTTCTGATACTCCGAATACGTCGCGACCGTCGTCGCGAGGATCACGGCGAGCGCGATGCCCACGGACTCATACCATGCGACCTGTCCAAGGATCGCGAAGACGACGTTGATGACGAGCGCCACGCAGAGGATCTTGATGATCGGATCATCAAAGCTCCCCTTGAGCTTCTCCCAGAAGCCCTCGCCCTTCTGCTCCGTGATGCCATTCGTACCGTGCCGCTCGCGCGATGCGCGAACCTCTTCATCCGTCAAGCCTTGAATCTTCATATAATCTCTCCTCATCAAAATAAAGACAGTCGATATTATTGTACTATGAAAGCCCAAGAAGTCAAGTCCAACGGGCGTAGACTGATTGGCCGCTTTCATGTAAGGGCGACGCACAATGCCCACAAAGTGGACGTTTGTGTGTATAGCTTACTATGAAAGTCCAAGAAGTCAAGCCCGAAGGGCGTAGAAGAACGACTTGCACACAAACAGTCAGATATGCTATACTAGGGGTGGCAAAGGCAGTTAATGACTTAATCGGCACACGAAAAGCCCCCAAGCTAGCATCTTGGGGGCTTTTCTATTCCCGTATTGCAGGTGGTGCTGAGTCGTCCAAGAGGCAAGCCCACGGGGCGCAGGTGATTGGAAAACGACTCGTATGTGAAAACGTCCCGCAAATCAAACCCGAAGGGTGCAGATGCGCGGTTGACGTTGACCACTCTTAATCCCTAGGCTCGTCGCCGTCATCTCTCTCATCGAGCCATTTGCTGATGCAATTGGCAATTACGCCAGCCATGATAGAGAGCAGAAAGGCAGTCAATGACATCGGCACCCCCCTTTCCATTGCCATGTATAGGGGCGGCAACGCATAAAGTATAGCATACTTCAGCATATCTCGCCACAGCCCTCGATGCTAGGGACCAACTTCATGTAAGGGCGGCGCACAAACGTCCACAAAGTGGACGTTTGTGCGTGTAGTTTGTAAAGATCATCCCATCAAAGCCAGCCTCTCACCCTTTGACGAGCGCCGCATACTTCGCCCGCTCCGCCGCCGGAATCTGCAGCACATCCATCGCCTTGTCGAGCGAAACGCCCATGTTTTTCATCATGTTGCCGAGAGAAAGCGCCACGCCCTTTTCCACGCCCTGCGACAAGCCTTGCGACAGTCCTTGCGACAAGCCCTCTTGTCTGCCCAAGCGCAAGCCCTTTTCCAGAGCCTCCTCGGCTCGTACTTCCAAGGCACGTTCTTGATCCCATACGAAATTCAGCATGTCGAAGACCTCCTGGCAGGGAAGCACTAAATTTCATGATTCTCCATATACTGCATCAATAATTCTGTGATATTCTCCCAGTCCTCCTCCGAAATGATTCCTAATTTCTTCCGAAAATCCGAAACAGGGACAACGATTGTCTTTGAAATGCGCGCTGTCGATGAATGGTCAAGCGGTATTTCCTTCCAATCAAACACCTCAATGTCATATTCGTCCCTCGCAAAGGTCGACGTAAATGGTACAGACATAACGACTGCTTTCTCTTCATTGACATCAATCACAAGAACGGGTCGATATTTCCCTCTCCCTGGCTTATCTTCATAGCCCACCCATGCAGACCAGACTTCCTTAGCCTCAACGTGCCGCAATGCATTCCGCTCCTTCGGGATCGAAGTTACGCGACCGCGCGGTTCCCTCGGCATCTTTCATCCATGGATCATCAGAAGGAACGAGACAATGTCCCTCGGCATCATGTTTGCAGTTTGCATAAGCTATTTTATATAGCTTGTCTCGATTTTCTTCCATAAATTTCTTGAAATCACGCATGGATTCCACCTCCCACCTGTTTCCATTATAGCAAAAAACGCACCAAAAAAGAACCCCCGCGAATGCGGGGGTTCTTGCATCATCGCGCCGAAGCACGATGCTTTTCGACTTCTTAGAAGAAGTACTCAAGGCTGCCGTAGAAACGGTTGAGCTTTTTGTCATCCGAAAGCTGCTTGCCGTTGAAGTACTTGAGCGTGCCAACAACGTTCTTTGCGAACGTGTAGTCGCCGCCGACTTCCCAGCCCTTCTCGCCCTTCTTGATGGCATCAAAGGTCGGGTTAAAGGCAACATCAGTACCGAGACGACGGTATGCGACGAAGAGACCGAAGCTGTGCATATTCTCCTGCTCCGCGCCCTTGTAGGAAAGCTGGGCGTTCCAAGCGCGATCAGTAACCGAATTGTCTGCTGTCGTATTCTTCCAATAGCCGCCATTCAGAGAAGCCGTCTTGGCGAAGTTGTACGTCGCACCGATGCCCCAGATATTGTTGTAATCGTTGCCCAGCGATGCGCGGTAATACTCAGCAGCTCCCGAGAATTCTTCCGAAGGCTTCCACATGACATTCAGACCCTGCACATTCGAGGGAGCACCAGCAGCATCCTCACGAATCTCTCTAGCGCGACCAGCAAGCAACGTGCCAGCAAGCGTCTGATCCTTGCCGACCGTGACGCTAGCACCCGAGAACTCGCCATCGAATACAACGCCCTGCTCGGAATAGTAAGGAATCAAGCCTGCATTGATATCCGTGATGCCATAGTGGCCAGCAACATAGGCACGCGTGAGCTTGACGCTGTTGTCAGGGTTGTTCCCATTGTCATCTTCCTTGCCCTGATCGCTGTTAGGATTCCAGTGTGCATCAAGACGAGCCTTGACCTTCCAATGATCGTTGACCGTAGCCGTCGGCTCAAGGCGGAACTTAAGATCATGATCCGTCGTCGCATCTTGGCCATCCTTCTTCGTACGCGTGTACTCGTACTGCAGCTTGCCTTCCCACTTGACGTTGTCGATGCGGCTCTCAAGGTTCGAGACGCGGACGCCGAGGTTGTTGAGCTCTTCGCTGAACTCAGCGGCAAGGCGGTCGATCATGGCCTTCTGCTGTGCATTGACCTGGTCTTCCTTCGCCATGGCCTTCGCGACCATCTGTGCCATCTCGTAACGCGTGATCTCGTTCTGGCCGCGGTACGTGCCGTCGCCATAGCCCTCGATGACGCCGTCATCGGCGAGCTGGGCTACTGCATCGTATGCCCAATGGTCGGCAGGAACATCGCTGAACGGGTTCGCCGCAGCGAACGTCGTCGAGGCTGCACCGACGACAAGAGCCGTCGTGAGCGCTGCTGTGAGAGTCTTCTTCATGAGAAACTCCTCCTTTAAGATAGATAAAAATTTGGCTGCGAACCAAAGCTCCAAGGAGGCTTCCTCTGAGTGTCCATGTTTCCTCAAGCTCAACCTCACCCGTATCCTCGGTTCGTGAAACTAGAATAGCACAGCTCAGAGGAAAACGCAAATGAAAAAATCATGAAGAACGAAATAGGGGGTTTTCGTCCTAAGGATAGTGGAATATGCGCCACTCTGTTTCGCTCTCCTTCTTGTTTCCTCCTTGTGGTTCATAGTATAATACAGACAAGGAGGTGACTCTGTGAGGAGAACGAAACGTTCCTATAAGGATTCCCTGTTCCGAGATATTTTCAACAACAGGGAACGTCTGTCGGAAATCTGCGAAGCCCTTCTCGGACTCAAGGCAACTCCCCGGGACATAACGCTCGCCACCATTGACGAGACGCTTTTCAGCGGCATCAAGAATGATGTAGGCTTCATCGTCCGAAACGAGTATGTGCTCCTTGCCGAGCACCAAAGCACCGTCAATGCAAACATGCCCCTGCGGCTCTTCATGTACCTTGCGGAAATATATCGTCAATATGTGGATGAAGATGCTGTCTACAAAAAAGAATCCATCGCCCTGCCAGCACCGAAATTCTATGTATTCTATAACGGAAGCACGGAAATGCCTGACTGTTGGGAACATCACCTCAGCGATGCTTTCGGTGGGCGCAAAGGCGATATGGATCTAAACGTCACCGTTCTAAACATCAACGACAAACCGCAGCGCCCCATTTTAGAAAAATGCCCCTCGCTCAAAAGCTACAGCGTATTCGTCGCACAGGTGCGCGAGCACGTCAAAGACGGCGGCACATTAGAGTCCGCCATAGGCGAGGCGGTACAATACTGTATTACGCATGACTATCTGAGAGACTATTTCCGCCAAAAACATACGAAGGAGGTTTTCGATATGCTGAATTTCGCCTGGAATCAAGAACGCGCTTTGGAAGTGCGGGCCGAAGAAGCCATGGAAAAGGGATTGGCTCAAGGCGTGCTGCAAACGACGACCGCTTCCATCTGCCACATCATGAAAAGCTTCAACGTATCGATGGAAAAGGCGATGGACGTGCTTCAGATTCCGACGGCAGAGCGCGCGAAGTACGCTCAGCTCGTCAAAGGCTGATCTTGCATCACAAAACATACAGCCATAGAAAAAAGCCCCTTTGCGGGGCTTTTTTCTATGGCCTGCGGCCAGCTTATTCTGCGCTTTCGTCGAGTTCCTTGAAGATGTAGACGGCGCGGATCTCCACGGGAGTGACGCCGAGGTCCTCGATGGCGGTCAAAAGACCGGAGGCGAGGACGGCGCGCTCGGCCTTTTTTTCCTTGCCGACGACGATGTTGAGCGCCGCATCGTCCTTCGGGTAGAGCGTGACGATGCCGTTGCCGAAGGTGACTTGGAAGGCGCCGTTCTGCGTCTGGTAGAGGAAGCTAAGTGCCTTTTCTGCCGAGCTTCGGATTTCCTTGGGATCGGGAATCTCGACCTTCTTCGAAGCAGGCTTGATGGCGAGTTTGCCTGCGCCATAGTTGACGGAGTAGATGCCGTCAAGGTCACGCGAGCCGCCGTCCGTGAAGAGGACGGGGATGGCTTCTGCCGTGCCGCCCGGAATCTCGTCGTGGATACCGTAGTTGCCGCGCGTCTTGGCGAGGTCGAAGCCGAAGGAGCCGTCCGCGCCTTCGACGTAGTCGTGCGCTTCGGATGCGCCGCCCGACGCGACGACAACACGGCTCTGCCAGCTCGTCGCCGCCAGATCTTTCGGCATGTCGACGGCGATGCCGTCGGCAAACGATGTATCGTGCAGCTGCTCAGCAGACGATACGCCTACAACTGAGCCTATGCCGGCGCTGGTATTGCTGCTGCCGGTGTTGGCACTACTGCCTGCACTTGTGCTGCTTCCTGCACTTGTGCTCGTACCGCCGCCATTGCTCGCACCGACGGTTTTGCCGCCGACGCCGCCCGTGCCGCCAAAGCCGCCGGCGCTGCCTCCGCTTGCGCTTGTACCGCCGAAGCTGCTCGCACCGCCGCCCGTCGTGCCGCCGATGCTTCCTGCACCGCCGCCCACGCTCGTGCCACCGACACTGCTGCCGCTTGCGCTCGTGCCACCAATGCCGCCCGACATGGCACTGACACCGCCCATGTGACCATGACTGAGGTTCGCTACGATCTGGGACGCTGTGATGCTGCCCGTCGTTACCGCCCTGCCCTCGGGCGTGCTCATGTCGAAGCCGCGCAGATGGATCTTCAATGTGCCGGGCGCATAGCTGAAGCGATAGTTGGAAAGCGCCGTCGCACCTTGATAGCCTGCATTGACGGAGGCGGGATCGACGTGGATGACGCCTGCATGAAGCCCCGACGCCGTCTGCGGCGTGATGGCGGCATCGTAGTAGGTCGTGACGCCCGTGAGGTTGTCGCCCGCCAAGAGACCGCGCTCTGACATAAAGTCGCCGCGCTCGACCGTGTATTCGGTGACGACGGGATTCGGCTCACCGTAGTCGCGCGAAGCGCTGCCCGCCGTGACGAGGACTTCGCGCGGCACGATGGCAAAACTGCCGTCCGCATGGTGAATCACGTAGTTCGATGCAAAACCCGAGCCGAACTGCGCGTCAGAGACGCGCGTCCAGAGGTGCGGCGTGCCCGCGTCCGTCGTGACGGTCGCCAGCGGATCGATCGTCTCCGTGATGGAGGAAATCGCATCGCCGTTCACCAGTCCCGTCGTCGCATCGGTCTGGCGCACATTGATCCGGCTCGTGCCGTTCACATAGTGCGCCAGACTGTTCGCTGCGCCGTAGGCGCGGCTCTTGTCGCCCGCCTGGATATAGAGGTCGCGCTTCGTGATTGCAAAGCCACCGTCGACGTAGTGGATATTGTAGTTCGACGCCTTACGATTGCCCATGAGGCGTGCATTTGCGATCTGCGTCTTGAGTCCCGCCGTGCCGGCGTTCGTCGTAACGAGGGCGTCCGTCGATTCATCGACATCAGCGACCGCGTCGCCGTGCACGAGTCCCGTCGTCGCCGTCGCAGCGTCGGCGCGGAACTTCGATGTGCCGCCCGTGTAGACGGCGGTCGAGTTCTCCGTGCCGTAGATGCGCGTCTTGCTTCCCGCACGGAGCGTCAAGTCGCGCGGCGTGATGGCGAAGCCGCCGTCCTCGTAGGAGATGTCGTAGTTCGCGGCATTTCCCGTGCCGAAGACGGCATTTGCTATCTTCGTCTTGAGTCCTGCCGTTCCTGCATCCGTCGTCACGGTCGCACGCGAATCAATCGTCTCCGTGACGGTCGAAACCGTATCGCCGTTGACGAGGTTCGTGCCCGCCTTGACACGGAAGAGTCCCGTGCCATTGACGTAGCCCGCCGTCGTGTTCGCCGTGCCGTAGATGCGGCTCTTGTCGCCCGCGACGAGTGTCAAGGCACGCTTCGTGATGTTGAAGTGTCCGTCAACGTAGGTGATGTTGTAATTGTTTGCCGTCCCCGACGAGAAGTGCGCGGCGCTCGCCTTTGTCCAAAGACCTGCCGTACCGGCATTCGTCGTAACGGTTGCTGTCGGGTCAATCGTCTCCGTCACATCGTCAATCGCATCGCCGTTGACGAGTCCCGCCGTCGCGGTAGCCGCAGCGACGTTGACCTTCGCCGTGTTGTTGATATAGCCCGCCGTTGCATTGGCGTCGCCGTAAGCGCGGCTCTTGTCGCCCGCCGTGACGGTCAGCGCACGCTTCTTGATGGTCAGCGTGCCGGGATCGGACGTGATATGGTAGTCCGTCGCAAGGCTGCGGCTGCCCGCGGCGAGCGCCGCACCCTTCAAGGTCATCGTGTAAGTGCCGACGCCCGTGCGCTCGGTGACGTCATTCGTACCGTCGGTCGCCGTGACCGTATACTTGGCGAAGCTGTCGCCCGAAAGGAGCGTGCCCGTATGCGTCGTGCTCGACGTCATGGTCACGCTGTCGTTCGACGTGCCGTAAATGCGCTCGCCGCTCGGCGCGGTGAAGTGAATGTCGATGGGCTTAATGGTGAGCTTGCCCGGAACGTACTTGAACTTGTAGTTCGTCGCGGAAAGCGTGCTGTTTTTCAGGTCAACACTGTATTCGCCCGCATGGACAGCGCCCTGCGCGTAGCCCGTCGTCTTCGTCGCGTCCGCAATCGGGGTATAGGAAACAGCCCCCGAGAGCAGTCCCGGCGTCGCCGCCGTCTGGCTGTTCGCGAAGTTCGTGAAGGTAACGCCGTTCATTCCGGTGTAATTGTGCGGATTGCCGTTATAGTCGACGGTCTCCGTCTTGCCCGTGACCGTGACTTCGCGCGGCACGATGCGGTAGTCGACCGTAATCTTGTAGTTGAGGTCGTTATGCCCCGTATAGGTGATTGTCTCATTGGGAATCGTGGAAGCCGACCCGTAGGTGCGTGCACCTGCACGCATGGTCACATCATTTGCCGCATTCGTCACCGTGCCGTCTGCCGTATGGATGTCGGCATTGACATTCGTCTGGTCCGTTGTGCCGAAACTATGCGTATTTGAATCACCAACATGGTCACGGATATAGTCGACCTCAGCCTTATCGAGCGCACGGCGCTTCTCGTTGCCGTCGTCCTGGATATAGAAGCCCGCAGTCGAGTTGAAGAACGCCGAGTTATCGTCGCCATAGGCACGCGTCGAATAGAGCTTCAGCTCGGGCTGATACCTGTAGAACATCGCGTTCTGACCCGCAGGAATCGTGACCGAGCCACGCGCCGTGTAGTCCGTGCCATAGCGGCGGAACTGGAATACAAGCCCGTCGATCTCGTTCTCGACGGAGTCCTCCGTATGCACGACATAGCGCTGACCGGGGTCAGTTTTGATGGCGTTCGCGCCGCCCTTGTTCTTGAAGGCGCCGCCCTTCGCCTCGATGAGGACATCGGACGTGCCCGTGCCGACGATCTGCCCGCCGGGCGCAATCGTGACGTTGCCGCCGTCCTTGTTCTTGATATTGATGGCGGCGTTATTCCCCTTGATAACCCCCGTGACGTTCGTTCCGCCCTTCGTCTCGACGGAAACGCCCGTCGCGGACGTGATATTGCCGAGATTCTTGATCTCGTTCGGCCCCGTGAGATTTACGTTATGTGCATCTACTTCGAGCGTCGGAACGGATTTCAAGACACCCGTCGAGGTGATATCTTTGTTCGTCTTGATGGATACGGCATCGGCAAGCCCCTCGGGCAGGTCGACATTACCGACCTTGATATCGCCTGCATTCGTTCCGCCGATGCGGATTTTGCGGAAGCCCTTGCCGTCGGGGTTCTTCTGCAGAAGCCCCGTGCCGCTGAAGATGTCGGAAGGAAACGTAGGATCGGAGGCAGAGCCGCCCGCGCCGGGCGTGCCGAAGTTGAGCGTCTTGCCCGGCGTATAGGTGTCGAAGGACACATCGCCGTGCCCCGTGATCGTGCTGCCGTTCGCCGTGTTGAGCTTGTCCGCCTGGATGGCGACGTTACCGTCATGATCGCGGTCGGCGCCGTCGGCATTGATATGCGCATCGTCGAGATTGACTTCACGGCTGGCGACGGTATAGTCCCTGCCGTGCGTCTTGATCGAGCCGGAGAGGTTGACGCCGCCTTGGCCGCTCGTGATCGCCTGCTGGATGTTGACGGTGAACGGCATGTCGATCGTGCCGCTCTGATAGAGACGTCCGCCGCCGCCACGGTCGCCGATGTTGATGATCTCATACTCCCAGAACTGACGGTTGTTTCCATTGAAATACTTGTCGAGCAGCGAGAGCTTCGCGGAATCGTTCACTTCGCCGCCGAGCTTGATGTCGCGATCGTGCGAGATCGGCAGGATATTGAGCGCCTTCTTTCCCTTCATCTTGCCGTTGAGGTCGATCGCGTCGGTCTTGAGCGTGAGTGCGCCCGTGCCCGTATCGACATTGCTTCCCGCCGCCGTCGTCAAATTCTTCGATTCGAGTGCAAAGTCGTTGCCGTTCGTCCGAATGTTTGCCGAGCCGTCGACCGTCATCGAGCCTGCCGTAGCACCAGAGCGGATCGTCGTCGGATCGACGAAGTTCAGATTGCCGCCGACATTCGTCGCGCCCGTCGCGTCTTCGCGACCGAGGTAGACGTGCTTGAAGCCGTCCTTGATCTTATTGCCGCCGAAGAGATTCGCGGGCAGGGTCAGCCCTGTACCCGTCGCGCCGACGTTGAGGTTCGTCGCCGCATTTGCCTGCTGCACGGTGAGATTGCCCTTGCCCTCGACGCCTTCGGTGAAGGTCATGGCGTCCGCCGAAAGCACGACGTCGCCCGCCGTGCCGCCGGACTCACCGGCCTTGACGCCCGTAATCGTGCGCGAGGGGACGGATGCGCCCGCAGGCGTCGTGATCTCGCCGATGGTCAGCGCATCGGACTTGACCTTGACGGAGAGCGCGTCGGCGGCGAGCGTGCCGATTTCGTTCGCCTGTTCGAGCGCGATGTTGCCGCCGACGGCGGCGAGATTCGCCGCCTTGATCTTGCCCGCCGTCTGGTTCGCCGCCGTCTTGGCGTTGACAACGAGCGTCTTGCCCGCCGCAAGCGTCATATCCCCTGCGAAGTTGATGTTATCTGCTTGGAGTGTCACGTCCTTCCCGAGGGAAGAATTTTTCACATTGATCGTACCCTGCGTACCGTTGCCGATGGCGTAATGCGAGAAGTTCGGGCCGAATACCTGTGTGAACTTATTGTTCGTCAACTGCAGGTCGCCCGTCGCACCGTCGCCAAGCCCGATGGTCTTCGAGCCGTTGTACGTTCCGATGCCGAGTGTGCCCGTGCCCGTGACGGACGGACTGCTCCCGTGCGCTGCGAGGTTCGTGATATTGTTCGTATAGAGGTTCAGCGTGCTGCCCTCGCCGATGTTCATGATGCCCGCGCCGCCCGAGTTCTCGATCTCACCCGTGGTCAGCGTCACTTTGTAGTCCTTGCCGGAGCCGTCCGTGCCGACCTTGAGTCCGCCCGCGCCGATGACCGTCTTGCCCGTCTCCGCTGTCTTGACGACGACGCGGTTGTTCGCTTCAAGTCCGTCGATCGTGACCGTCTGGCTGCGATTGTCGCCGAGAACCAATTCGCTGAAATCTTTGCCAAAGAGCTTGCCGTTGAGCTGGTCGCTCGTGACATGAAGCCCTGCGCCCGTAGAAGCGTTGTTGAGCGTCAAATCGCCCGCCGTCTTGCGCGTGATGACGAGACCGCTCTTGCCGACGATGTTCGTCGTATTGTCGTCCGCTGTCGGCGTGACGATCTCATCCGTATGCACGCGCAGAGCGCCGACGGTATCGGTGCCCGAGTCGAGCTGAGCGCGTGCGTCGAGCTGCAGCTTTTTGCCCGTGACATCGACCCAGACGGGTGTGGAGCCGGGAGCGACCTGCACCTTGGCATCCTCGTTCAGCACGACGTCGCCGTTTCGTGCATTGAGCGTCGCCTGTGCATAGTTGCCCTCGACCTTCAGTCTAGCTCCCTGCTCGAGATGGATGTTGCCCGCCGTTTGGATATTGATCTCTGCGCCGTTTTCCTTGCTCGTCCCGTCGACGCCTTTCACATGGACAGTCTTGCCCTGCTTGACGGTGAAGCCGCCCGTGATGACCGATGCGGGATCATGCCCCGCCTGCGTCGGATCTGCACCGATCTTGAGCTTCGTACCCTTGCCCTCGATGGTGAGATTGTCGCGCACCTCGACGCCGAGCTTGCCCGCCGCATTGATGGACTTCTTGACTGCGCCGCCGTAGAAGTAGACATGCTTCTCGCCCGCGACGTCGAAGCCGCCGAAGCCATCGAGCGTATTGTTGATCGTGCGATAGGCAATGCGGAACTCCGTGGAAGGAGCGTCTGCAGCATTGTCACTGATATAGATGTCCTGACTCGCCGATGCGCCCTTCGCCGTGACCTTGCCGTCCTTATCGCCGTTGATCTTGCCAAGGCCGAGATCGATGCCGCCCGAGAGGTCGAGCTCCAGATTCTTGACGGCGAGCGTATCACCTGCTGTCGGCAGAGTCGCCGCATGCGCCTTGATCTTCATGTCGGACTTGCCGTCCGCGCCCGCCTTCGTCGCGCCCGTCAGCGTGACGTCGCCCGTGGTCTCAATATCCGACGGCTTCTTGAACGTCGCACCCTTGATATTGATGTTGCCTGTCTGCGATGCGCCGCCGATCTTGATGTCGCCGTAATTCGCGTTGTTGATGTTCCAGTCGCCCGTGCCCGTGCCGACGTTGATGGTCTGCGACTTCGTCGCCTTTTCGAGCGTGAGCTTCTTGCCGACGTTGACCTTGTTATTTCCGAGGTCGAGATCGTCGGCTTCGATCTTCGTGTCGTTCGTGGATGTCAGATTGCCCGCGACGGTGAGCTTCTTGCCGCCATCCATCTTGATTTCCGTCGACTTCGTCTTGAGTCCGTCGACGTTCACCTTCGGCGTGACGGTACGATTCTCAACGACAGCGACCTTCATGTTCGTCCGGTTCTTGAGCTTGAGGTCGCCGTCCGCCATATCGGCGGCGATGTTTTCAATCTTGTTCGCCTGCGTGCTGAGATCCATCGAGCCTTTGCCGAGAAGCAGCAAGTTACCGACTTCGAGGGGCGCACTCTGGGAAAGACCGTCGCCTAGCGTCGCGCCCGGCGCATCGGCATGGAGCGCGAGCGTATCGGCAGATGTGCCGACGACTGCGCCCGTAACGTTGATCTTGCCCTTCGTTAGGATGCTCGTATACTTGGGCAGATTGCCGCTCGCGATGCCCGCGATGGTCGCCGTGCCGACATTGTCCTTCGTGCCGATGGCGACGTTGTAGAAATTGCCCGCCTTGAGCTTGCCGAGACCTGCATCCGAGACGAGTGCGCTCGATCCGCCGACGGTGAAATTGCCCGCCGTCTTGGGCTGAATGGCAAACGTGCCCTTCGCATTGCTGTCGGCAAACGTGACATTGCTCCAGTTCGTGACGCTGTCCGTCACCATCTTCATCGTGCCCGCGCCCGCCGCGAGGTTTGCGCCCGCAGCAAAGTCCACGGCGTTCGCCTTGAACGTCGTGTTCTTATTGCCCGTATTCGAGAGCGTTCCCGAGAACTTGAGCGTTGCGCCCGACTCGACCGTCAGCGGTGCTTTGACGTCGGCTGTGCCGATCTCGACGTTGCCCGTAGACGCATTGCCCAGATGGACTTCGCCCGTGCCGGAGTTGATGAAATCGAGGTCATTCATGTGAACATCGGCACTCGAAGAACCGACGGCGATCGTCTTGCCCGCGGTTTTCGTCTCAACCGTGACCTTTCCGTTTGCACTCGAAAGAGTGCCCTGCGCACCCGTCGGGAGCGTCAGCGCATCCGTCTTGACATCAATCGTGCCGCCTGCTGTCGATACCTTGCTCGCCGAAGCAAATTCAACAGTATTTGCTTCGAGCGATGTCGCCGCCGCGCCCGTCGATTTGACCTCGGCATTCGCATCGAGCTTGAGCGTGCCGCTCGCCTTGAGCTTCATCGCGCCCGCGCCGTTCGTGAAGCCGTACGCGCCAACGGTCAAATCGCCCGTGACGTCGATATCCGCGCCGCCCGTTGTCGTGGCAAAGCCCACTTCTTCGCCGATTGTGAAATTCGTGGCGTTCTTGAGCACAATCTCCTTCGCCTTGCCGTCGAGCTTGCCGAGGAGATTTGCGCCCGTGAGATTGACCTTCGCCTCATACGCTTCGAGCAGGAGCGAGTCCGCCGTGAGGACGCCCGCGCCTTCGATGGCGTTCTTCGAGGCAAGCGTCAGTGTACGACTCGGCGAGACCGTGACTGCGCCACTGACCGTCAGCTTGCCCGCGCCCGTGTAGATATAGAGGTCGCGGTCTGCCGTCACGCCATTCACCGTGATATCCGCCTTCTGATTTTCGTCGCCGACAATGTTCCGGCCGAACTTCCGTATCTTGCCCCCGCTCGTAAAGGTATCGCCCGCAAGGTCAAGCCCGCCCGAACCCGTGCCGAAGTTGATGGTCTTGCCCTCCGTGAGCGTCCGGATCTGCGCTGTGTTTCCGACGATGCCGGTCCCCGTGATCGTGCCGTCCAGTGCAATCGAATCCGTGCGCAGGTCGACATTGTTCGCCACAATGTTCGATGTGCCGCTGATGTCAATGCCCTTGCCACTCTCGGACTTGCCGACGATCGTGACCTTGCCCCCGCCCACAGCAATCTGCGTGCCCGCGAGCTTGACGCCCGCCGCCCCCGTCGTCGTGCTGCCCGCCATCTCGATACTGCCGTCCGCGCCGCTCAAAGAGGTTGTGCTGATCGTGGCGCTGCCGAGATCGATGCCGGAGACGCCTGTATTCGGCGAGTTCGCAAAGCCTATGCCGTTCTCAGTAAGACCGCCGCCGAGCTTGACATTGCCGCCGCGCGTCTTGATCTGCACGCCGTCTGCCACGCTGATATTGCCGCCCGCACGGTGGTTCGTATCGGAGAGGACGTCGAGATGGAGCGCGCCCGCCGTCGAGGTGATATTGGCATTGATGCTGATGTTGCCCGTCGCCTTGAGCGAGAGCGTCGCATCGCCGCCCGCCGTCTTATTGATCGCGTCCTGCACCTTGATGAAGTTATCATTGTTGCCCGTGAGGTTCGCCGTCTGGATGGTTACAGATGTACCGCTGTTCAGCGAATTGGTGACGGTCTGTACATCCGCCTGAGAGCCGGCTTCAGGATCGCCCGCCGCACGCGTCTTGACCTCAATGTCGTCGGGATCGATCAGCCATTCGCCGCCCTTGCCCGCTTCGGACGAAGCATTGACGCTTCCTGTGATCTGCACCTTCTTGCCCGAGGTCTCGACGGCGCCGCCCGCGCCCGTACCTGCACCGCGTGCCGTGATCTCGCCCGCGAACTTCGTCCTGCCGTCCGACCAGACGGCGACCGTGCCGCCCGCGGCATCCGCTGCCGTCGCATCGGCACGCACAGATGCGCCGCGCTCAACCGTGACATTCTCGGCGTGCGCGAGATCGCCCGCGCCCTGCCAGCCGCCGCCGATCTCAACCGTGCCGGCCTTCGCGCCGCTCACGTCCGTCACGCTGCCCGCCGCAAGGCGCACGTCGTTCGCCGTCATGCGGATCGCGCCCGCCTTGCCGTCAAGGCTCGCGGCACGCACGACGCCCTCCTGATTGACAGCAGAGGAAACGAGCGCGTCGCCCGTCGCCGCTGTCATGAAGACGAGTCCGCCATCCGCTTCGACGATGCCTTTGTTCGTGACGCTCTCTTTCATCGCCGCTTTCGTCGGTACGACCGCAACCTTGCCGTCGCCCGTGAAGTCGAGCGATACGGCGTCTGCCGCCGTGAGCACCGCCGCGCCCTTCTTTGCGACGATGACGCCTTCATTGACGACATCCTTGCCGAGAAGCGCGACTGCGCCCGCATCCGCCGCACGAAGCGTGCCGCGATTGATGACCTTGCCGTCATTCGGCGTACCGACGAAGGCATACTTGCCCGCCATGAAATCAGCGTTCGTAATGTTCATCGTCGAGGCTGCGATCGCGCCCGCATCGACCTCGGCGCCGGGCGCAAAAAGGACGCCCGCCGGGTTGACGAGGAAGACGCGCCCATTCGCCGTAAGCGTGCCGAAGATCTCGGAGGGATTCCCCCCGAGCACACGGTTCAGCAGAGCTGCCTGCGCATTCGGCTGATAGATATTGACGCGCTCGTTTGCCGCGATGTTGAAGCTCTGCCAGTTGATGACGGCGTTCTCAGTCGCCTGATGAATCGCCATCTCCGCCTGACTCTTGGCGATGTCGGCAGTGCCCGCCGCGACTTCACCGCCCTGCGGCAAGGCGCTGGCAGGGCTGCTTGTGCCAACGAGGGCTGCGCCCGCCGCCACGATGCCGACGCCGCCCAAGAGGGCACGGCGCACGTTCTCCTGCAGGCGCAGCAGGAAGGGATTGCTCTCGCCGCGCTCTTTCCTCGCGCGGCGCTGCTTTTTCATGAAGCGCATGGGTATTTCTCCTTTTTCGTCTGAAACCGATATTGGGGAATCACGGATAAATTCAGCCACCCATCTTCACGCATCTGGGCGACCTCATTTTATCAGCGTTTCCCTTGAACGTCCGAGAGGTCAAGCCATGCAGACCGCCCGGCTCTCTATTAATATATTAGAAGAATTTATACAGTTGAAACCAGAACCTGCCGCTGCGATCCGTGTCGGAAACCGCCTTTTCATGGCCGATCTTCCAAGCGTAGTGCAGATGCGCGACCCAGTTCGCCTGATTGCTCCAATTCACGCCGACGCCCGCGCCGTAAAGACTGCGGCTCTGCGGCCCTGTATAGCCCAACCAACCGTTGTGGTAGAGCTTCACATGACCGCCGTCGACGAAGGCGATGAGCTGCCAGGAGTTTTCGTCGCCCTCGCGCGTCGGCAAGTTCCAGCGCAGCTCCGAAGTCCAGCGCCAGCCGTCGTCGCCCGAGGCTTCGCCGACGGGGTAGGCGCGTACGCCGTAAGGCCCGCCGAGCGAGAATTTCTCCGAGGAATCGAGGTTCTTGTTCGCCCACTGGCGGCTGTAGGAGAGGTAGAGCGAGAGACGATCGTCTATGTGCTGCAGGCGCGTCAAGTTCAAATTCCACTTGCCGAAATGACCTGCCGTCCGCGCGGTAGCGGCATCGTACCGGCGCTGCACTTCATCGTCGATGGAGAGGTCGCCATACGTGTAATTGAGCGCGAAGGTGTTGCGGCCGCCCGTCCAGATATGGTCGAGGTTGTCGCCGTTGATGCCGATGACCCAGTTTTTCGCTCCCTTGGGATTCTTGTACGCCATACCCTTCGCTTCGTCTTCAAGATCCTTCCAGTCGAAGCGCAGCGTGCCGTAGAGGTTGAAGTCGCGGCTGCGCCGGAAGTTGTGCTGCCACCAAAGGCTCACGGTCTCCGACGTGCCCGTGTAGTCAAGCGCAGAGAACGCGCCGCCCAGCGTATAGTGCGAGCGTGCGTAGCTGACGCCGACGCGTTCGCCCTGCTTGGCGATCGGCGTCGAGTAGGAAGCCGATCCCGACCACATGCCGCCGTTCGACACGATGCCGCCGACGGAGAAGAGGTCGCCCTCGCGGAACGGACTCGCGTAGTTGAAGAAGGCGCTGTACTGGTAGCGTCCCGTGTAGCGATAGCCGCCGTTGTCGACGCCGACGTAGCCCCACATGCGGTTGCCCTTGTTCTTGACGTCAATGACGATGTCCGACGTGCCCTGGCGGCTGCCCGCCTTGATCTGAGTACGCGCCTCGACGCGCGAGAGGTCATTGGTCAGCCAGACGCCGCGGTTGAGCGCTTCCTTCTTCACGAGTTCGCCCGAAGAAAGCCCCATCTCGCGCCGAATGGCATTTTCTGTCAAATACGAATTGTTGTTCACGATGATCTTGTCGTAGCGCCCGGGCACGATCGTAAAGTCGACCGCGCCATTCGCGAAATCCTGCGGCGCGAGGTAGGCGAAGGCGACGAAGTACCCTTTGGAACGCAGGTATTTCGTGACCTCCGCCGCCTGCTCTTCGAGGTCGGCGAGACGCGCGTACTTGAGCTTGTGCGGCTTTAAGAGCGCACGAAGCTCCTCGTCCGTCACGGGGTTCTCGCCCGAGAACGTGTAGCGGCGCACGAGGATCGCGCTCTCCGCAGCCTGCTGCTCTGCCTGCCGCGGCGCAGGGGCTTCCACGCCCGCTCGCGTCACGTCCGGCGAGGCGGCTGCCTCCGCTCCCTCGGTCTTCGGCACGTCGACGGCGCTCGCACCCATCATCGGCGCTTCGCCCGCCGCTGCACGCACCATGGCACGCTGCGCATCGCCCGCCGCATCTGAAACCGTTCCCGCTTCAGCGCAAAAGGGGGCGAGCACAGCGCTGACCAAAGCGAGCGTGACGGCAAAGGACAGACGCCTGCATCGCTTTGCGACAGACCTGTGCCGCATTTTCTCTGCATCCTGCATCTTCATTCGCATCGTTCCTTCCATGACTTGCCATCGTTCTTCACGACGGCTTCCAAAAGTATCAACCGCACTTGTATGCTATATATTAGCATAATTCGGGCTTTTTTCCTAGCGGATATTAGCTATTTCTTTGCAGCCTTGCAAAAATAGGGATTTTTGACCTATGCGTGGGCGAGGATTCTCTTTTCAAATGGCATCCCCAAATTGCCTGCCGTATGCTATTATGTAACTGTACGATTTCTTGTCGTTCGTTTTCCTCGTAACGATCTCCATCGTTGCGCTAAAAGCAAACTTTCAGGACATATGTTCATCCGTCACTCCAAGCGATATGGTTTGCCTTTACGCCGCTTCCTGCGATGGTCTCATCAAAGAGGCACGCTGTACATATGTCCTCACGCCTTACAGAAACCTAGCCAATCGGTCTGCGCCTTCGGCTTGACCTCTTGGGGTTTCATGGTAAAATAAGAACACCCCGCCTTGAGCGTCCAACTTAGGCGGGGTATTCTTTACCACAAATAAGACGGGGACTGGCCGTTTATCGGTAGCACCCTTTTCATGTTCATGATACGACACGCTGCGCCTTGCGTCAAGGAATCACTGATAAATTCAGCCACCCATCTTCACACATCTGCGCTGTCCTCTCGTCGCATGCTTCCGACGGGTAAAAAAAGGAGGAGTCTCGCACGCGATGTGCGGCTCCTCCGTATCGCTCTATCGCGAATGTGAGATTCCTCCGATATGCACAAGATGCACTCAAAGCAGACTATGCCTCCTGCCAAGCTCCTGCACGCGCTCCATGGAGAACTTTGAAAGGCGCGCGATGGTTTCCAGCGGCAGCTTGTCACGCAGCATCTCCAAGACAATAGCGACCTTCCCTTCCTCGCATCCCTCGGCACGCCCACGTTTCATGCCGCGCTCGATGCCTTCTTCAAGGATGGCTTCTTCAAAGTCTTTTTGATTCCATTCAAAATTCACCATATCGACAACCTCCCTTTCGTGTTGCTGCAAAAATTCTGCCATGATATCATGTTCTTCGCAATATCGCATGGCCTCGCGAATGGCTTGCGCCCTTGCCATGCCGCTCGTCATATTCTTTTTGATTCGATCGATGAAGAAGCTATAGTCATGAAGCGTTCGGCTTTTCTGGAGGAGTATTTTCGTCTCGTCGTAGCTGATATTGTGGAAGCATACCTTCAATTCCAGGTTGATATTTTCATCCGACTCCGGCTTCCTATACGCATCGGACAGCTTCATCTGATACGTTTCAGGCATATCGCCGTCTCCCGAATAGAATACATGGAATTCCGGCGCGGGAAGTTCGATCCGCGTGTTCTGATACAGCTTCTTCGCGGGTACGTATTGACGCCATTGTTCACAGACATAGTAAAGGCAACGCAATGCCATGTTCTTGTTCGCCGTGCTCTGATGCTCCATGAAGATCAGATGCTGCTGTGCCAGCAAGAAGGATATGTCATTCTTGATCTGTGACAAGAAGGTTCCGTCAAGCGTCACGATCTTCAGCGGATCTCGGGCATAGGAACGTCCATGCAAAGCGCCCGCCACTTCTTTCAGGCGTTGTTCATCATTGAAGTAGAGGCGGAATACCGTATCTTGATACTGTCTGCCTTTCGCTTCTTTTTCCATGGCTGCTTCTCCGTTTTGCAAGCGTTGTTCTTCTGTCTCCCATTATATCATATATCATCGCGCACAAACAGGCAGGTGGCAAAAAGAGCTGCGATGCGTCGGCTTCAACGCCACGCAGTCCCACCGCCGATATGCTCGAACTTCGACATCTTCTCCTGTATAGCAAAAAGGCGTGGACAAGATGCATCCACGCCAACCCCTGAGCTTTCAGGTCATGGTTCCCCATGTCTTGCAGAAGCTGACCGATTCGTCTGCAGCCTTCGGCCCGATTTCCTGAGCTTTCCTGGGAAACCCGTTTTCCCACAGCGGGATCCGTGCCTTCTCCGTCCGCTATTCTTTCAGGCACGCGGCGAAAACGATCTGATTCATCAGCACCGTCGGGTTCGTCGTGTTGATCTCAGCGGCTTGCGCGAAGGCTCGCCACGCTTCTCGGTATTTCTTCTCGCGCACGAGGGCGATGCCGATGTTGCTCTGGGCGTTCGCCGACTGCGGCACGAGGGCGAGCACGCGCTCGAAGTCTCTCATCGCAGCATTGTTCCTGCCCGCCTTGAGGTTCATGACGCCGAGGTTGTACCATGCGTAGGCGAAGTCGGGATGCGCCTTGATAAGCGCTTCGAGGTCGGCCTTCGCACGTTTTTCATCGCCCGCTGCCGTAAAGAAGAGTGCACGATCATAGAGCGCTGCCGCGCTCTTCGGTGAGAGCCGAAGAGCCGCCTCCAAGTCAGCTGCCGCCCTCTCGCTCTCGCCGCGCTTCGCAAAGACGATGGCGCGATAGACGTAAGCGGCGGCATTTTTCTTTTCGGTGAGCTTCTTCTCGGCGAAGGCGAGCGAGGCGTCGCTCGCGTCGGGCGTCGTCGCTTCGCGGCAGAGCAGCAGGATGTCCTGCCCGTAAGAGGTGCCCGGCACGGCCCAGACGCCGTTGAGTCCCGTCCAGTGCTTGATCTTGCCGTAGATGTCGGTGCGGTAGAGGCGCACGAGATCGTAGCGCGGATCGACGAGCGGCGCGTGCGGTCTCTCGGTCGTCGCGTATGCCATGAGGTGCTGAATGTGAGCGCGCACGCCTTCCTGCGGCGTGGCGAAGTACGCGCCCTTGGCCTTGTTGCCCGTCGCGCCGAGACCGCAGTAGTTGTTCTGAGCGGGCAGGACGTCGCCGCCGTAGGCGAAGAATCCCGTCTCCTTCAATGCCTGGCAAAGGGCGATGTCGGCACGCACGCCTTCCGCCCCTGCCTCCTCGTAGTAGAGCCGCACGATCTCCTCGACGGAGCAGGCGAGCTTCGGCTGCGGATTGCGCCGCCGGATGAAAGCCGCCATCTGCGCCTGCGTCGCCTCCGCCGCTCCTAGGATCTCGACGCTCTCGGGCGGCGCCTCCTCCTCCAAGATCGGCTCGGTCAGCGGCTCGGCAATGAAGAAGCGCACCTCTGCCGCCGCCTTCTCGTTGACCTCGGCGGGAAGATCTGCCGCAAAGTGCGGGCGGGCGACGAACACGGGCACGGCAGCGTCCTTCTTCGCGCCCGTGTCCGTCGCCGCCTGTGCGCCTTGCACGGCGAAGGCGGGCGTCCCTTGCGCCGCCTGCGCCACGGACGGCAGGGACGCTCCCGCGCACGCGGCGAGGAGAGCCGCCAAGGCGGCTCTCGCCAGAAGACGCCGCATTTTTCCCGTCATTTTTCCTTCGGGCATAAAGTTCCTCCATCTTCTTTCACGTCGTAAATCTTCCAGCCGTTGCGTCCCGCACGCTTCACATCGTAGAGCGCCGCGTCCGCCGCCATGAAGAGATCGTCGTAGTTCGTGCCGTGCAGGGGCGCGAGCGCTATGCCGATGCTCACGGAGAGCAGCGAGTGGTCGTCGCGCACCTCAAGCTCCTGCGCCGCCGTCATGAGCCGACGCGCGTGGCGCTCGACGGCGACGAGGGTCGTCACGTTCGGCATGAGCACGGTGAATTCGTCGCCGCCGAAGCGCCCGATGTGATCCGACTGGCGGAAGATCGAGCGCACCTCCTGTGCAAAGCGGCGCAGGACGTCGTCGCCCGCCTGATGGCCATAGGTGTCGTTCATCTCCTTGAAGTGGTCGAGATCCATGATAAAAAATGCGTGGAACGCCCCTTCTTTCAAGGTTCCTCCCAGCATCTCCTCGCAGGCGGACTGGATCGCCTTCTTGTTTAAAAGTCCCGTCAAGGGGTCGATTTCCGCCTCCTGCTTGTAGATGTCGCGCGCACGCATCAGCTTCTTCTGCTCCTCGACCGCCTTTTCCAGCTCCTCGTTCTTCGCGAGCAGCACCTCCGACTGGCGTCTCTGCACACGCGAGCGCTCGATGAGGAACACGGCGATGAACACGGAGAGCAGGAAGACGACGGCGAGCGCCACCGTCTGTATCGGATAGCGCGCGACGACGGCGGTCAGCGTCAGACGCCCCGTCATGTGCTCGTTGACGATCTCCTGCACACGGCGCGGGTCCAGCTTCAAGATGCCCTTCGTCAGGACGGACTGCAGGACGCGCGGCTGCTCGCCCGAGATCGCGAGGCTCACGGGGATCTCCGCCGAATGACTCGCGAGCACGACGAGATCCGGGTGCATCGACAGGAGGCTGCTCTGCTGCAGGAAGAGCGAGGGCAGAAGCGCGAAATCGCAGCCGCCCTCCTCAATCATGCGCAGGCAGTCGACAGGCTCATCAACCGGCACGATCTGCCAGTTCGGATGCTGCATGTTCAAATAGGTGCGCATGCCGTGGAACCAGCGCGGCAGCGCGACCCGCGCCGTCCCCGTCGGCAGGTCGCCCGCGCCGCGCCGCACGACGTAGGAAAAATCTTCCGTCGCAAAGGTCGCCGTGAAGAAGAAATCCCGCATCGACGGCAAGTTGTTGTAAACACAGAAGAAGATGTCTGCCTCGCCCTCGCGCAGCATTTTCAGCGCATGTTCGTTGTCCTCGGCGCGCACGAAGCGAAAGCGCAGTCCGAGCGTCTCGCCAAGCGCCTTCAAAAGGCTCGGATAGATGCCCTCGGGCACACCGCTTTCCAAACGGTCACCGAAGAACGGCTCATGTCCGCCGACGTAGACGACGCGCAGGTCGGGCGCGGCCGCCAGGTAGGCGTTTTCCGACGCATTGAAGCGCACGAGCTGGTTCTGCGCCCGATCGAGAAAGGCCTTGCCCAGATACGTCTCGAAGCTCGGATTGACCCTTTCCGTGTAAAGGATCGTGTCGCTGAGGTTCTTCAGCAGACCTTCCCGCTTCTTCGCCGCGATGAACTTCGCGGGCATGAGTGCCACGCGCAGGAGCAGCTTCTCTCCATCCTTCTTACGGCTCGCACTGTCCAAGATGGCGTCGACTTCGCCACGCGCAAGCGCCCCGTGCAGCGCCTCGGCGGTCTGATGCTCGACGACGTCGACGCGCACGCCCTGCTCGCGCACGAGCGGCGTCAGCGCATAGGAATACAGGCCGTCCTGGAGCACGCCGATCCGCATGTTGGCGAGCACGGCGGGATTGTTCGTCTCAAGGGAGGAATCCTCGCGCACATAGAGGGAGAGGATCGAATACGCCGCGCTGTCCACGCTGAAGGAAAACGCTCCCTCGTCACCGGGCATCTCGTGCGCAGGGAAGTACATGTCGATGCGCCCTTCGCGCAGCATCTCGCGCGCCGTCCACTCGTCCATCTCCACATATTCGTACTGCCAGCCCGTGCTGCGCGCCACCTCGTTGAGGTAGCGCTTCGCAAAGTTGAACAGCAGCCGCTCGGGCGATCCGTCGGGAAAGGACGAGACATCGAGGCAGCCGACGCGCAGCACGGGCGCAGAATCCATCGCATGGAGCAGACGCTGCGGCGCAAGCAGCATGAGCAGGACGAAAAAAAAGATGATGCCGCAGCGCATGACGGGATTCATTTCCAACACCTCTCCTGCAGTTCTCGGACGAACCGCCCAATGTACAGTTTGACACTGACTATAGTATAGCAGATTTTTCCTGAATTTTCACTACATAAAATTCCAGACTTTGCTATAATGATGGAAAAGAAGTATGGACGAAGGAGAGACTGCCATGAAGATTTTTCAAAACGATTGGGGCGGCTTGCTCGCCGACGAGATGAAAAAGCCCTACTATCAGGAACTGCGCCGCTTCCTCATCGAAGAGTACCGCACGCGCCGCATCTTTCCCGACATGTATGCGATCTTCAATGCGCTCCACTACACATCCTACGCCGAAACGAAGGTCGTGATCCTCGGCCAGGATCCCTATCACGGCGAGGGGCAGGCGCATGGACTTTCCTTCTCCGTGCAGGCGGGCGTCGAGCCGCCGCCGTCGCTCAAGAACATCTTCGAGGAGCTTTCCAGCGATCTCGGCTGCAGGACGCCGAACAACGGCTGCCTCGCGCCGTGGGCAAAGCAGGGCGTGCTGCTTTTGAACACCGTGCTGACCGTACGCGCCCACGCCGCCGCCTCGCACCACGGGCACGGCTGGGAGCAGTTCACCGACCGCATCATAGAGCTGCTCTCGGCACGCGAAAAGCCCCTCGTCTTCATCCTCTGGGGTGCGCCCGCACGCCGCAAGAAGGCGATGATCGCCGTCCCGCCGCACGCCGTCATCGAGTCGGCGCACCCGAGTCCCCTGTCCGCCTTCCGCGGCTTCTTCGGCAGCCGCCCTTTCTCCCGCGCCAACGCGTTCCTCGAAAGCACGGGGCAGACGCCGATCGACTGGCAGCTGCCCGATGTTTGATCTGTAGAAGCTATAGAGATCAACCGGAGATCAGCGCAAGCGATGCATATCGTTAATTCACGCTGCGATTCGGCGCATTTGCAAAACTTTATTGCACATAAAGCGACATTTTGTTACACTTGGTAATAGGCATCAAAATAGTATCGTATTATCCACTAGGGAATGCCTGCGTGTCGGACATTCTCACAGAGCGGGTTCACCTGTCCCGTTTATTTCGTTTTGGAGGGCATTTCGATGGGCAAGAGCATATTTTCGCGGGCAGGGCTGATCACCGCGGAGGACAAGAAGGACTTGGAAAAGCGGCTCGAAGAGCTTGAGCAGGCGATCGACGACATGCACGACGCGCGCCGCCAGCAGGATCGCGACTCGATCCGGCGCGAGCGCTCCATCCTCAGCCGCATCGACGAGGTGGAGCGCTCGGTCGCCGAACGCCTCGACGCGATGCAGGCGGGACTCGTGCGCGAGATCAACGCCCTCGCCCGCAGCCTGCCGCGCGACCTCTCCGCCTTCCGCAGCGGTTCCGGCATCGACACGAGCGCGCTCGGCACGATGATGCAGAAGGAGATCGCGCGTCAGATGGCCGCACTGCACACGGCGCAGGAAAAGGGCGCGCAGGATCTCAAGGACTCCCTCGCGCTCACCCTGCAGTATGTGGCGAGCACGCAGGAGCAGGGATTCGCCGACCTTTTGAAGCGTCACTCCGCCATCGAGATCGGCCTCGTGGAGACGGCCGGACAGATCGCCGAGGACATCGAGCGCGAGCACGAGTCGCTTTCGGGACGCATCGCTTCCTTGGATACGGCGCAGCGCGACAACGGCGAGGCGGCGAAGGAGCGCGAGCGCAAGCAGGACGAGCAGACGCACCAGCTGCAAAAGTTCCTGCAGCACGCGGCGACCGCCTTGGAAACACTCGCAAAGAAGCAGGACATCGGCCTCATGGAAGGGCTGCTGCGCCTGCAGGAAGCAAGCCAGCGGACGCAGGGCATGATCGCGGACGCCGAGGAAGATGCACAAAAGGAGCCGCCCTCGCTCCTCGCTGAAAAGAAAAGCGCCTCCTTCCTCATCCTGCCGAACGGGGTCAAGCGCCCTTGAGCGGCGCCATGACGAACAGCGGCTTCCTGCGTGCCGCCGAGTCTCTCGCGGCGCGCGCCTGTGCGATGGCAGCGCAGCCTGTGCAGCAGCAGGCGACTGTGCCGAAGAGCGCCGAGCGCGGTCTGCGCGTCGCCGTGCTCGCGAGCGGCAGCAAGGGAAATGCCGCGTACATCGAGCTGGACGGCACGCGCCTCCTCATCGACGCCGGCATCAGCGCACGCCGCATCACGCGCTCGCTCGCCGACCTCGGCGTCGACGCCGCCTCCCTCGACGGCGTCTTCATCACGCACGAGCACAGCGACCACATCAAGGGGCTGCCGACGCTCTTGAAGCAGTATCACCTGCCGCTCTTCGCGCCGCCCGCGACGCTCCGCGCCATAAGGGAGAGCCTTGCCGTGCCCGAGGACACGTTCACGCCGCTCACTGGAAATGTCATGCTCGGCGCGGTCTCGGTCAAGAGCTTTTCCACGCTGCACGACGCCGTCTCGCCCGTCGGCTACGCCGTCTGCGGCAGCGAGAAGTGTGCGCTCGCGACCGATCTCGGCTTTTTGACAAACGACGTCATGACCGCCATCGAAGGCGCGGACGCACTGATCTTAGAAGCCAACCACGACCGCGAACTCCTGCAGCGCGGCTCCTATCCGTGGCACTTGAAGCAGCGCATCCTTTCGAACCGCGGACACCTGTCGAACAGCGCAGCGGCCTGGGCGCTCGTGCGCCTCAAGAAACGTCCGCGCGCCGTCTTCCTCGCGCACATGAGCCAGGAGAACAACCGCCCCGAACTCGTCGAGGAAACCGTGCGCACGATCCTCGCGCAGCAGAACGTCCGGCAGGAAAACATCGTGCTCGCGGCACAGGATGTGCCGACCTGCTGGGGGTTCGACAAGCACCGCCCCACGCAAATGGCGCTTCAAGAATCGTAGATCGGCAGCCTCCAGCCACACCGCCGCAGAGCGCGGATGCGGCTCTTGACCGTCACGCCTGCGCACCGCGATGCGTCGATAGCGATTTTCCTGTATAAGCTACACGCACAAACGTCCACTTCGTGGACATTGTGCGCCGCCCTTACAGAAGCCTAGCCAATCGCTCTACGCCTTCGTCTTGACCTCTTGGGGCTTCATAGTAAAAACAGCCTCTCGCGACATGGATTCTCCCTGTCGCAAGAGGCTGTTTTTGTTTTTCAGAGCGTCAGACCTGCTCTAGAATGTCCATTGAATAGCAGCGCCGCCGCTGAGTCCTTTGCGCTTTCCCTGCCAGCCATCGATGTGGAAATCATAGCTAATGCGGCTATTTTGCGGCAGGAAGCGATAGCCAAGTTCGAGCATATAGCTCGATCCCTTGAGGCTCGGACTGGGCGCTGCGTCACCGCCGACGCTCGCGCTCGCCTCTCCGCCCAATTCATGCTCCCAGGCCAGCCCGGCATAGCACTCACCCGCGCTCCTGTCCTTCCTGCTGTAGCGGAGGCCGAGGCGCAGGCGATGTGAGTCGACGTCGGCGAAGTCGTAGGCATCGCCCAAGCCGCGCAGTTTCACCGACATACCGTCCTGGTGCGACCAGAAATAGCGCACATAAGCGTCGAGGGAGGCGCTCTCCTGCAGCGCGAAGGTTTTGCCGACGCCGAGGTGGATGCCATAGTAGGTATTCGAGCCGTCGTATCCGGCATTCTCGCCGTGCAGGCTGTAGTCGCTCTTGGCGTGGCCTGCGCGTGCGGAGGCTTCGAGCCACAAGCCGTCCTGCTGCGTCAGTTTGCCTAGGACACCGAGGCCAAAATAGCTGAGCTTGCCACTGCCGTGTGCGCCATTGTCGAGATAGGAATCGTAGGTGCCGCGTCCGTATTCGACGAAGGGGCTGAAGAGCCGCTTCGTTCCGCCCTTCGCTGCATCTTCACGCGCCCAGCCAACGCCGAGATTCCAGCCCTTGGAGTCAACGTGGGAGCCGCTCTCCACACGCATGGCATTGGCCCCTGCGCCTGCCCATAGATGATAGGACGCCGGATCTGACGCAGCCGTCCTGCGCTGCGTGTCCTTGGAAGATGATTCTGCCGCATCGTCGACACTTGCGTTTTCTGCGCCACTTTTAGCAGACATTTCAGCGGCGGTAAAACCGCTCTCCACAAGATAGTCCGCACCTTGGTTGACGAAGTTCGCGAGACCCGCACGCGTCTCCACGGGGGATTTTGCCGTCTCGCCAACGCCCGTCTTGGTGACAGTCGCCCGGAGTTTCTCAGGATGCGCCTGGTCAGGCGCAATCGCAAAGAGGCAGTCGTGCGCGATGCCGTCCGTTCCCTTCATCGTGACACCTTCGCCAACGGTGATCTTGCCGCTCGCGTTCTCCAGCAGTGTGAATGAATCGCCTGCCTGAAGTTTCCTTACTGCGCCGCTGCGACGGAAGTCGAGCGTCATGTTCGTGAGATTCTTGCTGCCGCCGCTGACATTCGTGAGCTTGAGCAAGGTATGCGCCGTGCCGTCGGTCGGAGCGTCCTCGACATCGAATCGGAGGTCCTCGATCCCCTTGAAATCATGGATCAAGGATGTGCCTGCACTGTAGTAGACGGAGAGCGTGTTGCCCACACCGCCCGACGCCGTGCCGCCCGTGACGATGCCGTTGACGACAGTGTTGCGCAGATGGATGATGTTGCCGTTCGTCGCCGTGCCATAGCCGCCTGTGACCGCACCGTTGACCGTCGCGTTCTGCAAGCTGATGGTGTTGGCGTCACTCTGCACCGTGCCATGACCGCCCGTAATCGCACCATTGACAGTCGCGTCCTTCAAGTTGACCGTGTTGCCGATCGTCGCCGTGCCTTCACCGCCCGTGACTGCGCCGTTGACCGCCGTATTCTGCAAGCTGACGGTGTTTCCGTGACTCTGCGCCGTGCCATAGCCGCCCATGATCGCACCGTTGACGTGCGTATTGCTGAGGCTCACAGCGTTGCCGTTTGCCGCCGCACCTCTGCCGCCTGTGACATCATTCGTGACGGTCGTGCCGTCGAGACTGACGGTGTTTCCCTCTGCAGTCGCCGCGGCATCGCCGCCTACAACACTGGTAGCAGTAATGTTTCCGAGCGTCACGCGGTTGTTCGAAGCCGCGCCCATGGATCTGCCGCCCGTGACGGCTGCCGCGTTCGAGCGGATGTTCACAATGTTGCCCGACGCCTCGCCCGCACCTTCGCCGCCGACGACATCGTGCACAGCACTCTCGATCGTGACGGTGTTGCCCCGCGCCTTGCCGCCTGCAGCATCGGTATAGCCGCCGTAGACCGTGCCCGTGACCGTCGCCGTGCCGCTGATCTTAACCTTGTTCTCATAGCTCGCGCCCTTGTCCGCAGCCGTCGTGCCTACGCCGCTTGTCCAGCCGCCATAGACGTTCGCGTATGTGCCGCTCGCGAGCGCGATCTCGTTTTTGCGCGTCGAATTGCCCGCCTTGGAGCGGCCGCCGTAGGCGTCTCTTCCCTCTCGTGTCGCTTGTGTCGCTCCCTTGAAGCGATAGCCCTCGTAGGTGATGGCGGTGATGCGTGCGCCCGACTTGCGAACGTCGATGTTCGTCTCCGCCTCATCGCCCGTCTCGGACTTCGCCGCGCCCGTGTAGTGCGCGAGGCGTATGCCCTGCTCGTTCTTGAGGAGCGTGAGCGGCTTCGCCGCCGTGCCCGTCGCCGTGAGGCTTGCCCAATCGACCGCGGTCTCGCCCGCGCCTGTGACTTCGAGCATCGTATCGTCCTTGGCAAGACCTGCGGCATCGAAGGTCAGCTTCTGGAAGCCAGTGATTGCCCCCGCCTTGTTTCCCTTGCCCTTGACGCTGAGCGTATTGCCCGTGCCGCTTGCCTGCGAGCCGCCTTTGAGTGCGCCTGTGACTCGCACATTGCCGTTGAGATGGACTTCGTTGTTGTTTGTCGTCACACCTTCGCCGCCCGTGACGGAGGTGACCGTGACATTTCCGAGGTTCACGATGTTACCGTTCGCCGCCGCACCTCTGCCGCCCGTGACGGCTGCCGCGTTCGCGCGGACGTTCACAATATTGCCCGAGGCTTCGCCCGCGCCTTCACCGCCGACGACATCATGCACAGCGCTCTCAATCGTGACGGTGTTGCCCCTCGCCTTGCCTCCTGCGGCATCGGTGAAGCCGCCGTAGACCGTGCCCATGACATTTGCCGTGCCTTTGACGGCGATCTTGTTGGCGATGCTGTCGCCGAGCTTGTCGGCGGCGGCGTCCGATCCTGCGCCCGTCGTCCAGCCGCCGAAGGCGTTCACATAGCTGCCGCTTGCGAGCGCGACGTCGTTGCCCGTCGTCGTGTTGCCGATGACAGAGCGGCCACCCCATATATGCGTGCCGTCACTCTCAGCCGTCGTCGCGCCCTTGAAGATCAAGCGCGAATAGAGAATCTTCCTGCCCGTCGCGTCCTTTTCCAGCGTGACCTCCGCCGTATCGCCTGTTCGTACGACCGTGTTCACGCCGTCGCGCACGACGATACCGCCCGACGTGTTGTTCTCGATCAACGTGCCCGCAGGGGTGCTCGGCGAGCCGTAGATGGTGATGTCCTTGAGGCTCTTGAACTTCGTGCCCATCGAATCGCGCAGCGTGAGACGAGGCTGCAGCGTATCAGTAAAATAGAAGTTGACCTTGTCGAAATTGACGATGTTCTTCGCCCGTGCACTCGCCTTGACGTTGAGCGTATTGCCCGCATAAGATGCACGATTGCCGCCCGATGCACCGAAGATGTACTTCGCGATCCGATAGCCCGCCTTCATCTCATTTTTCCCGTCGCCGAGATTGACGACGTTGTCCTTGATCTCGCTGACATTGCCCTCAGAATGCGCAGCATAGACGTTGTTCAGCTCGCCGCCCGTGATCGTGACGATATTCCCCGTCAGTGTGCCGCCGCGCCGCGTATAGCCGCCGTAAACGTCCCCGCGGAAGACGCCGCCCGCGACGGTGACCTCGTTGTGCGCCACATTGCCTGTGGAATCTGCTTTTTCAAGCGATCCGCCGCATACCGCTTTCTTCAGCGTGCCGCCCGTGATCGTGACCGTGTTGTGCGTCACATCGCCCGTAGCATGTGCGCCGCCGAACGCGCCGCCATAAACCTTGCCCGCGATTGTCCCGTTTCGGATGATGACGTGATTTTTATAAATATGCCCCGCCGCATTCGTGCTGTTGGAAAAGCCGCCGTAAAGAGACTCCGTCTTGCCGCCGTTCACCTCGACGGTGTTCTCTTCCGCCTTGCCGCTGCGTCCGACGTAGCCGCCGACCAGCCATTCGGCAAACGACATCGTCCCCGCATCGAAATGAACCCGATTCTCTCTCGCATGACCTATGCCCCATGCCGCGCCGCCATAGACGGAGGCGATCTCCGTCGTCACGCCCTTGATGCTCACGGTATTGCCGTCGGCGTTTCCCGTGCCTCGAGCAACGCCGCCGAAGACGCTCAGCGTACCCTCTTGATACCGATTGACCGTCAAGCTGTTGCTCGACGCATCCTCGCTGCCCGTCCCGACACTCGCCGCACTGTTCGGCGTACTGGGATCATCGGGGTTCGGCACATTCCTCTGGGGCGGATGCGTGCTGTCGATCGTCACATCCGCAGCAGAGGCGAAGGACGGTACAAAGAAAGCGCCACCGCTCAAGGCGATGGCTGTAAAAAGCGCCAAGGATGGGCGCGAGAATTTCTTGTTGGACATTCATTTTCTCCTCTTGGGTCTTTAGACTTGAAACTTTTTCTATAACTAGATATTTCGATTCATTATAGCAGTTTCTTCCCGCCTGAGCAACCAGAGTGTCACAACGAAATTATTTCATCAGCTCTTCTTGTGCGGCGCGCGGTTTTTCGCCCTTGGCGCGGCGCACGCGGCGGTAGCTGCCGTCGGGATGCATGAGCCAGGCGCGCGTGTTGTCGGCGAGGTATGTGGCAAGGAGCGCGAGCAGGCGCTTCTTGTGCGCCTTTTTGCGCACGGGCGTCATGAGTTCGATGCGGTTGTTGAGGTTCCTCGGCATCCAGTCGGCAGACGAGAGGAAGACGTCCTCCTTGCCGCCGTTATAGAAGCAGAAGATGCGGCTGTGTTCGAGGAAGCGGCCGACGATGCTGCGCACGCGGATGTTTTCGCTGACGTCCTTGAGTCCGGGGCGCAGCACGCAGATGCCGCGCACGATGAGGTCGATTTCAACGCCTGCCGCTGAGGCTTCGTAGAGCTTGGCGATGATGAAGCGGTCGAGCAGAGAATTCATCTTCGCTGCGATGTAGGCGCGTTCGCCCCGCTTGGCGTGCGCGATTTCCCGCTCGATGCTCTCGGTGATGCGCTCTCGGAGCGTCAGCGGGGCGACGGCGAGGCGGTTCCAGACGGGCGGATCGGAGAAGCCCGAGAGAAAGTTGAAGAACGCCGAGGCGTCAACGCCCGTGAGGACGTCGGCGGTGAAGAGGCCGACGTCGGTGTAGATCTTCGCCGTCGCGCCGTTGTAGTTGCCCGTCGCGAGGTGGCAGTAGCGGCGGATGCCGTCTTCCTCGCGCCGTATGACCATCGTGATCTTCGAGTGCGTCTTGAGCCCCAAGATTCCGTAGATGACGTGGCAGCCCGCTTCTTCGAGGCGGCGCGCCATGAGGATGTTGTTCTCCTCGTCGAAACGCGCCTTGACCTCCATGAGCACGGTGACCTGCTTGCCGTTTTTCGCGGCCTCTTCGAGCGCGGCGATGATGGGCGAGTCGCCTGCGACGCGGTAGAGCGTCTGCTTGATGGCGAGCGTGCGCTCGTCGGCGGCGGCACGGGCGAGGAAGCCTTCCACGATGGCGAAGGAATCGAATGGATGGTGCACGAGGATGTCGTCCTTTTCAATCGCCTGCCAGATGTCGCCTTCGGCGGCAAGCTCTGCCGGGCGCGGGGAAAAGCGCGGGTAGCGCAGGCGGTCGAAGCCCGCGAGATTGGCGAGCGCGGCGAAGAATGCGGCGCCGAGCGGGCCTTTTGCACGGTAGACGTCCATTTCCTCCAGCGAAAGCTGCTCCTTGAGGAAATCGAGGAGATCGGCGGGAAAGTCCTCGGCGACCTCAAGGCGCACGGCTGCGCCCTTGCGCCTTTTTTCAAGCGATTTCTCGACTTCTGCCAAGAGATCTTCGACGTCGTCGCGGATGTCGAGGTCGGCGTCGCGCGTGAGACGGAAGGCCGCCGTCTGCACGATTTCCCAGCCCGTGAAAAAGCGTGCGGCGAAGAAGCGCAGAATGTCCTCCAAGAAGAGGAAGGTCGGCTCGCCCGGCAGTTTCCACAGGCGGTCGAGCACGGGCGCGGGCACGGGAACGATAGCGAGATGCTCGGCGCTTTCGCCCGCGCGGCGAAGTTTCACGGCGAGGTTCAGGCTGCGGCTCGCGAGGAAGGGAAAAGGATGCGCGGGGTCGAGCGCCATGGGCGTGACGACGGGATAGATCTCGCGCTCGAAAAGCTCCGCAAGCCACAGCGCCCGCTCCCCCGTCAGCTCTTCGGGGCGCACGAAGCGTATGCCCTCTGCGGCGAGTTCTCGGGTGACGAGCGCGAGACAGCGATAGATCGCGCGGTATTGGCGGTGCGCCTGGCGCGAGACGGCGAGCATCTGCTCGCCGGGAGAAAGCCCTGCGATGTCCTTGTGCGCGACGCCGCTCGCGACGAGGTGCTTCAGGCCGGCGACGCGGATCATGAAGAATTCATCGAGGTTCGAGCAGGCGATGGCGATGAAGCGCAGGCGCTCCAACAGGGGATTCTCCTCGCGCGTCGATTCCTTGAGGACGCGCTGGTTGAAGCTCAGCCACGAACATTCGCGGTTCAGGAAATAGGCTCTTTTCAACATGTCCATGACGATTCCTCCTCACGCTTTGCACAGGACAGGCTCGATGCCGAAGATTTCACGAAAGAGCGCGGCGGCGCGTGCGAATGTCCAGCGAATCAAGGAGATGTCCTCTTCCGCTTCGAAGCGCACGCAAAGCTCCTCCTTTGAGAGCTTGACCGAGAGTTTTGCGATCTTGCCGCTGTGCCCTTGGTCGAGCGTGTCCGCAAGGCGCAGGATGGCGCATAGCTTGAGCATCGTGACCTGCTGCTCGTGCGAAAGGCGCGCATAGTGCTCATCCTTGCTGCCGGGGTTCTCGCGGTTGTAATAGTAGGCGACGCTCGCGACGATTTCCTTTTCCGCCTCGGAAACGCCGAAGAAGTCAGTGCCCATGATGATCTGATAGGAATAGCGGCTGTAGCGGCGCAGGTTGATGAACTTTCCCGTCTCATGCAGGATCGCGCTGAGTCTGAGCAGCAAGAGTGCGCGCGAGGAAAGCCCATGTGCGCCGCCCAAGGCGCAAAAGATCTCCTTAGCCGCCCGCTCGACGCGCGCACAGTGCTCTCTCGTCGAGCCGTACTTCTCCGCCGTCGTGCGTGCGAGCTGCACGGTGCGCTCTTCCTGCTCGGCGAGGCACGAAAGTTCCGCCAGCTGTGCGCCGCGATAGACGCTGTAGCTCATGAGAAATGTCGTGCCCATGAGGAACATGCCCTTGACGCGCGTCGCACGCACGACTTCGCCGTAGAGGAGCAGTGTCGGCATGAGGAGATGGGCGCGGCTTTCCGTGACGGCGCAGCGCGTCATGAGCTTCTGCGGCGTCAGCCCCGCGAAGGAGTCGAGGAAGCGCAGGAAGTCCTCGCCCTCTACGAACGTATACGCGCCTTTCGCGCCCGGCGCGAGGAGCGCGGCGACGGTGCGCGCTTCGAGTCCCGAGAGCACGAGATGGCGAATCGCATGATGCTCGATGCTCGGCCAGAGCGGCGAGAGCGTCGCGTGGATGTAGTCGCGCACGGCAGAGGGAAAGGTCAGGCTCTCGCGTTCCTTCTCGCTGAAATGCTCAAGGATGCTCAGGCTGCCGCTCGCGACGTTCTGCTGAAAGAGCAGCCTGCCCCCCTGCCAGCCCGTGAGGCCGAGTCCGCTCGACGTGATGTCCATGAGAAGCACGGGCTTTTCGCCGAAGTTCTCCGCATTCTCCAAAAGCTCGTGACTCAGGGCAAAGAACTTGTAGTAGATCTCCTGCGTCATGTCGGCGACTTCAACCGTAAAGCCTGTGCGAATGCGAATCTGATCGAGGATGCCGAGGCGATTTTCCGCCTCGCGCAGGACGGACGTGCCGATGGCAAAGACCTGCGTCACGCCGTAGTCGGCGAGAAGCCGGCGAAAGCCTGCGAGGATGCGGCAAAGCTCGCGGATCGAGTCAAAGGAGAGCCGCCCGTGACGGAACACCTCCTCGCCGAACCGCGTCTCCTTGCGCACGCGCTCGATGATCTCGACATCGTCGAGCGCGGCGAATGATGCGATGAGCAGGCTCGTATGAACAGAGCCGATATGCACGACACCGTAGGTGAATCGCTGCTTCATGGGGCGTGTCGCCTCCTTTCTTTCGTTCTATTATAGCATAGGATCGGTTCTTTTTATCTCCATCATTTTATTGTTGAATGATGGAGATAATATCGTATTTGATGGAGATAAAAAGGCGGCTGTTCATATAAAAACAGGACGCCGCAGGAAAATTCCCCTCCTGCGGCATCCTGTTTTTATTTATGCGATTTCCCAGACCTTACCAGAACATCTGCACGCGCGTGTAGAAGGTCTTCGCGCTGCGGCCGCTTCCGAGCGACTTGCCGTGGAAGTAGGCCATGTCGATGTTCGTGTTCTTCATCGGCGCGTAGCTTGCGCCGACGACCCAGCCTTTCGTGCCGTACTCGCCGCCCGCCACGGGGATCTTGTAGGTCTGGCGGTGCAGCTCGTAGGTTGGCATGAGCGTGCTGTATCCGCCGAGGTGGCGATAGGCGAGGTACATGCCCCATGAGCCGGGGCTGGCGACGTTCGAGCCTTTGTAGTTGAGCTGAACGTCTGCCGACTGGTTGTAGTTGTCCGCTTCGAGATTCCTCGCGTAGTGCGCGGCGAGGGCGACATCCTTCGTGAAGCTGTACTTGCCGCCGACGGAGAGGATGCCCGCCTTGTCCGTCACGGCGCCGTCGCGATAGGCGGGCAGGAATTGGAACACGTCCGAATCATAGTGGCGGTAGGCGACGCCGGCCTGCAGTTTTCCCGTCGCATGGTCGATGCCGATGCCGTAGTGCTTCGCCGTGTAGTCCGAGGCCGTGCGGCCGCCGAGCTTGTCCTTGCCGGAGACGCTCAAGGCGGCGTTCCCCATGTTCCAGCGTCCGCCTTCGACCATGATCTTCGTCTTTGTGCCGTAGGTCAAGATCGCGCCCGAGAACCACGAGTCTGCGACGAGGCCGTCGTCGGAGTACGACCAGAAGTGCGACATCTTGCCCGCCTGGATGCGCAGATTGCCGTAGTTGCCGTCGGCGTAGAGGTAGCTCAGGGCGACGTTGCTCGCCTGATCTTCTGAGAGCTTCACCGATCCGGTCAGACGTGCGCGCACCTTCCAATGATCGTTGACGGTGGCGACGGGCAGGAGGCGCAGCTGCAGCGTGTTGACCGAGTGCTTGTCGGTCGCGCCTGCGGCATTTTCGTCGCGGTGCGAGAGGTGGACGTAGCGAAGCTCGCCTTCCCACTTCACGTTGTCCACTTTTTGCTCAAGATTTTCGACGCGAACGCCGAGGTTGCCCAGCTCTTCCGCAAATTCCGCCGCGAGGCGGTCGATCATGGCCTTCTGCTGTGCATTGACCTGATCTTCCTTCGCCATGGCTTTGGCGACCATCTGCGCCATCTCGTAGCGCGTGATTTCGTTCTGGCCGCGGTAAGTGCCGTCGCCGTACCCTTCGATGACGCCGTCGTCGGCAAGCTGTGCGACAGCGTCATACGCCCAGTGATCGGCGGGCACGTCGCTGAAGGGGTTCGCCGCCGCAGAGGCGAGGGCGGAGGATGTGAGGAGGGCGGCGCTAAGAGCCGCGCCGCATATATATTTTTTCATGAACAACAACCTTTCATTTTCTTTTGTTTCTGGCTCATTCCACCGTGATATCCTTCGTCAGCAGGTAGTAGTCGAGCGGGAAGATCTTGACGTTCTTGACGTTCGACTTGCCCACGACGGTCGTCGTCGGCACGATGAGGAAGATTGAGGGCTGATCTTCCATGATCTGCTGTGCCGCCTTCATGACGAGCGCATCTTTCTGTGCGGGGTCGAGCGCCGTGGCCATCTCGTCTATGATGGCGTCGAAGGCGGGGCTGGCGTAGCGGCTGTGGTTCGTGTTTTTGCCGCTCTTCGAGTAGAGCATGCCGCGCAGCCACGGGTACGGATCGTTCGTCGTCGCGACGGACCAATCTTCTTCGAGCAGGTCGAAGCCGCCGACTTCATCGACCTTGTCCGGCTCCTGCACATGAACCATCTTCACATCGATGCCGCCGGCACGAAGCTGCGATTCGATAGCTTCATAGAGCGTTGTCTTCGTGCCCCAGGTTGCGAAGCGGAGCGTCAAGGGCTTGCCGTCCTTTTCGTACATGCCCTGCGCGTTCTTCTTCCAGCCTGCCGCCGCAAAGAGCGCCTCGGATTTCGCCGGATCGTAGGTGACCTTCTGTCCCGTGTGCCCGTAGGGGACGCTCGGCGGGAACGGCTCGCCCGCTGCTACGGAATTGCCGTAGGACTTGGCGAGGGCGTCGTTGTCGAGCATGTAGGCGAGCGCCTTTCTGAGGTTCTTGTCCGTGAAAATGCCATCGCCTTGGTATGGCGTGACCATGAAGACGCGCACGCCTGTCGTCTCGTAGATAGTATAATCGGGCTTGTCTGCGAAGAGGCTGCGGTTTGCCTCCGTCATGCGCTGCATGAGGTCGATCTCGCCCGACTGCAGAGCCATGGCGCGCGAGGTGTCGTCCTCGAAGAGCTTGACCGTGACCGTGTCAAGCCCGGGCTTGCCGTCCCAATAGTGCTCGTTGCGCTTCATCTGGATCTCCGATCCCTTTGTCCAGCCTGTGATGGTATAGGGTCCCGTGAGAACTGGTGTGGAGGCGACCTTCGACATGTCCGCCTGCGTGTTGACGATGATGAAGAGCGGGTCGGAAAGCGCCGAGATCAAGGAGGCGTTGGGCTCTTCCGTCTCGATGACGATGTTTTCCCCGTCTACGCGGATTTCTTTCGCGTGCAGAGCTTTCTTCGCACGGTCGTTTTCCTGCATCGTGCGTTCGAGCGACGCCTTGACCAGCTCGGGCGTCATCGGCGTGCCGTCCTGGAACTTCACGTTCGGGCGGATGTGGAAGCGCCACGTCGTCGGATTGACGTTCTCCCACTTGTCGGCGAGCTGCGGCACGAACTTCATGTGCTCGTCGACGGCGACGAGCGTCTCGCCTGCGCCGATGCGCGTCAGCGTCCAGCCGTCCCAGGCGTGCGCGGGGTCGAGCGTCTCGCCGAACCACCAAAGGGCGAGATTGAGGTGCCCTGCCTTGCTCTTCATGCCGCCCCCGCCGCAGCCTGTGAAGGCCAGGAGGGAGCAGATGAGGAAGATCGCGGTAAAGATACGTTTCATGAATAAACCTCCCCGTGGAAAACGCATCAGCATTTTCCTGAATAAATCTCGGACGCTTCCGCGTCCGTCTCCTTGCAGGAACGGCTAAAAGACAAGGAATTGCGTACAGCCCCTTACTCTTGGCCGCACAGTTTTGTCATTCTGCATCCCTGCAATCTATGATACAAGCGGGGTGATGCCGCTTGGCAGACTCCGGTAAGATCGCGCGTCCTCAGCCGAGAAGCTCGCTCGCGTGCAGCAGCGCGAGAGTCGCTTCGTGCTTGGCGTGCGCGAGGTCTTTTGCCGCGAGCGTCTCGACGAAGCGGCCGTCCGCGAGCACATAGATGCGCTCCGCCACATGTTGCACGGCGCCGAGTTCGTGCCCGACGAAGAGTCCTGCGAAGCGGAAGCGTCGGCGCAGCGCGGCGATGAGGTCGAGGATTTCCTTCTGCGTGATGACGTCGAGTGCGCTCGTCGGCTCGTCGAAGAGCACGATGTCCGGCTCTTGGAGCAGCGTTCGCGCGATGATGACGCGCTGCAGCTCGCCGCCCGAAAGCTGGTGCGGCAGGGCGGCGAGGACGGCGGGCGCGAGATGCACCTCGGCGAGCATGGCGAGGATGCGGCTTTCGAGCGCGTCTTTCGTCTCGCCTGCCTTTTCGAGCGCCGTGCGGAAGAAGTCGCGCATCTGCATTCGCGGCGAAAAGGCTTCGCGCGGATCTTGAAAGACCATGCGCACGACGCCCCTTTTTTGTACTGTGCCTTCGTCGGGCAGCTCTGAACCCGCGATGATGCGAAAGAGCGTCGACTTGCCCGAGCCGCTCGCGCCGACGATGCCGCAGACTTCGCCGGGCGCGAGGCGAAGCGATACGCCGCGCAGGACTTCTTGCCTGCCGCGCGGCGTATCGAAGGACTTCTTTACGTCCGTGACCTCAAGGAGCGCGCGCATGTCTTCGTGCACGTCAGGCATTTCGCCTGTCCTCTTTTCTGCCGTCATGACTTCACCTCCAAGATTGCCGCCAAGAGTTCCTTCGTGTAGGCTTCCTGCGGCGCTTCCATGACTTCCTGCGTCGGGCCGGTTTCTACGATGCGCCCGTCCTTCAAGATCAGCAAGCGGTCGCCGAGGTAGGCGCCCGCGCGGATGTTGTGCGTGACGAAGATGAGAGCCGCGCCGCGCGACTGGTGGAGCTTCATGCGGTCGAGGAATTCGAGCGAAGCGATGGGGTCGAGCGCACTCGTCGGCTCGTCGAGCAGGAGGAGCTTCGGCGAGAGCGAGAGCGTGATCGCCGTCGCCGTGCGCTGGCGCTCGCCGCCCGACAGTTGGAACGGGTAGGCGCTGAGCACGCGCTTCGGCTCGCTGAAGCCGACGGCTCTGAGGCGGTCTTCCATCAGAGCCGGCCACTCCTTCTTGAGAACGCCGTGTGTACGCAGAAAGTCCTCGTATTGGCGGCGCACGCGCAGGTTTTGGTTCAGGTAGTTGCCGGGATTCTGGAAGACCATGGCGAAGTCGCGCCCTGCCAGTTCCTTTTGCAGCGCGGCATTCTTCAAAAGCGGTGCGCCGTGGTAGAGGATGTCGCCCGCGATCGCTTTGCCCTCGTGCGGCAGAAGCCCGAGGATGGCGCGCAGGAGCGTCGATTTGCCCGAGCCGCTTGCACCGATGATGGAAAGCGCCTCGCCTGCCTCCAATGCGAGCGACACGTCGTCGAGGACGCGCTTTTTCGCCACATCAATGGAAAGATGATCGACGGCGAGGAAGGGCAGATGCGGCGAGGATTTCGCGCTGTGCGCGGCTGTGTTCTTTTCGCTCATGATTTCTCCCCCCTCCTTTCCCAGCGCGGCTCAAAGATGTCGCGCAGTTCATCGCCCATGAGGCTGAAGAGGATGACCGTGATGAAGATGGCAAGTCCGGGGAACATCAAGAGCCACGGTGCCGTCTGCATGTAGTCCTTCGATCCCATGAGGAGCATGCCCCATTCGGGCGTCGGCGGCTGGATGCCGATGCCGATGAGCGACAGTCCCGCGACGATGAGCACGATGTCGCTCAAGTGCTGGAAGAAGAAGACGAACATCTGCGGCACGACGTTCGGCAGCACATAGCGAAAGAGCCGCCGCGAAAACGGGATGCCAGACGCGTCAGCGTAGCGCACGTAAGGCTTCTCGCGCTCCGTGCGAACGATCGTGCGCACGATGCGCGCATACTCCGCCCACGTTGTGATGAAGACGGCGAGGATGACGTTGCCGACGTTCGGCCCCAGGAAGCCGAGGAGCGCGACGAGGAAGACGCGGCTCGGAAAGGCGAGGAAGAAGTCGACGATTCCCGTCGAGATGAGCTGCATGCGGCCGCGCGTCAGAGCCATCGCCGCGCCGACGCCGATGCCGAAGACGGCAGACAGGATGCCGCTCACAAGAGATGCCGAAAGGCTCGCCTGGCCGCCGACGAGGACGCGCGAGAGAAGGTCGCGTCCGAGCTGATCCGTACCGAGGATGTGCTCTGCCGACGGCGGCAGGAGGCGTGCGCCCATATCGTTCGTATAGGCGTCGTAGGGGAGGAAAGGCGGCACGGCGAACATCGCGGCGATCCACAGGAGAAGGAGCGCCGCGAGCACGCAGAAGAGCGGGTCGCGCCTCATGCGCGAGAAGAAGAGGCCCATGTCAGCCCACCTCCTGTTCGCGCACCTTGGGATTCAGCCACAGGCAGAGGATGTCCGCCGCGAGGTTGACGAGGATGAAGATGCCCGCGCCCCAGAGAACGTAGGCCTGCATGAGCGTGAAGTCGTTGTTCTTTATGGCCTCGACCATCAAAAAGCCCATGCCGCGCCAGCCGAAGATCGCCTCGATGACGACCGTGCCGCCCAAGAGACTGCCAAAGGACAGGCCGAACATCGTGATGATGTTCGGCAGCGCGTTCGGCATGATGTAGCGCCAGAGGATGCGCGAATCGGAAAGCCCGAGGGCGCGCGCGCCCGTCACATAGTCCTTTTGATGCTCTTCGAGGAGCGCACCGCGCAGACGGCGCACATACAGCCCCATGTAGTAGAAGGAGAGCACGAGAGACGGCAGAATCAGCCCTGTGAGTCCCGTCGTATGGATTGGTATCAAAGACAGCTTGACCGAGAAGATGTAGATGAAGATCAAGGACAGCCATATCGTTGGTATCGTGATACCAAAGAACGAGCCGAAGCGAATGACGAGATCGAGCGGCCGCGCATAGAAGCGAAATGCGAGAACTGCGAGCGGCACGGAGATGAGGATCGAAAGCCCCATCGCCGAAACCGCCAGAAGAATCGTGTTTGGTATCGCGTCCTTTAAGAGCGTCGCCACGGGCATGGAGAAGAGCAGCGAGTAGCCGAGATCGCCCGAGAGGAGGTCGCGCAGCCATACGAAATACTGCACCCAGATCGGCTCGTCGAGTCCGTAGCGCACGCGCACCTCCGCGATCAGCTCGGGTGTCGGGATGATTCCCGAGCGAATCATGTAGAGCTTCACGGGATCAGAGTCCGACGTGTGCATGAGGAGGAACGTGATGACCGAGAGCAAAAAGAGGATGACGAGCATCATCAAGAGACGACGCAGGAGGATTTGTGCCATATATCTTTCCTTTCTGTTCGATTGCGCTGCCTTACGGCCGCTTGGCGAAAAGCCATGCAGCAAGGCTTACGGCGAGGACAAGAAGCCAGGCAAGGGAGCCGCTCGTGTTGCCGAGGAAGGTGTCCGAGAGCGGTGCCGTCATGCCGATGAGGGAAAGCCCCGCGAGGAGCGCCGGCAGTTTCCAAACGGACGCCATGAGGGCGCGGCCTCTTCCGTCGGCAAAGACAGGGCGGCGCTCCTTCTGCCTGTGGCAACGACGCCACCAGCCGAGGAAGCCCGTGACGATGACGGTGATCGTCAAGATGTCGAGCAGCGCCCAAAAGAGCTTCAGGAGAATCGTCGAATGGTTGTGGATGTGGAGGTCGAGCAGCGAGGCGCAGACGGCCAAGTAACGCGGCAGCGGCTCTGTGAAGTGCAGGAGCTCGCCGTCTGCCGTGCGGGAAAAGAGCACCTTCTGCCCCATGAACATCGCGGGGTGTGCCGCATCCGTAAGGTAGAGCGTCGCGGGGAGCTTGCCCGTCGCGGCCTCCATGCTCAGGACGTCCTGCTCGGGGAAGGCTTCTTTCGCATAGGCGAGCATGTCCTCGTAGCGGACGCTCGCAGCATCCCCCTGCGGCGCGTGGGCGTCGACATCCGCGAGGTAAGCGCCGTAGCCCACGGAGAAGATGACGATGGCAACGCCGCTCAAGGTCAGAAGCCCCGCCCAGACCGCCGTGACGACGCCGAGGAAGTTGTGCCAGTCGAAGGAGCTGCCCGCCGAGACGCCGCCGCGCGTGCCGCCGAAAAGGCGGCGGCGCATGAAGGTCGGATAGAGCAGCAGGCCGCCGAGAATGGAGAGGAAGCTGAGGAAACACATAATGCCGAGGAAGATCATGCCGCCCTGCCCCATGGCGAGCCGCAGGTGCAGGATGTGCAGCGTGTGCATGAGGCTCGCGACAGCAGGCGACTTCACTGCGCCGCTGCGCCACGGAACGGCCTGTTCCGTCATGGGCGAATAGGCGATCTGCGTGCCGCCCATGCTCATGCGCCCCGTGCGCCCGTGACTGCCCTTGTCAGCGATGCGGTAGAGCAGAAGCCCATGCTCGGGCATGGCGGAAATGGCCTGCACCTTCTTGTCGGGGTTCTCTTCCAGGACCTTGTCGAGTCCGGCAGAAGTTCCCTGCCAGAGCACATGGTAGGAGGAGTCTCCCGCATGGGGCAGAGGCTCGACGCGGTTCCACTGCGTGATCTCCTCCTTGAAGAGAAGAGGCAGCCCCGTGAGGCAAAGCAGGAGGAAAAACACTGCACAGATCGCACTGATCCAGCGGTGCAGACGATAGAGAAGTAACATGAAAAAGACTCCTTTCTTTTCAGAAGTGCAAAGAGCGAACCAATGACGACATTCGCAAAATAAAAGCAGCCTCTCTTTCCTGCAAAGGAAAGAGAGGCTGCAAAATATCCTTGCCTTGCCGCATGCCGTGCTGCATGTGCACACGAAACCATCGCTGGAACAGCATCCAAAAGACGTGAACCAATCGCAAGGCGCAGATCCCCTCCCCATCGTTCGCAGGTCAGACGGTGATCGTCGATCAGGCAGTTCTCCTGGCTCCAGTTCATCGCTCCTCTGCGCCTTCCCGGGTTTCCCCAGTGACTTTTCCTGCAGATTCGCTCGCTGTTACAGTGGCGGGACCGCGCCGGCTCTTCCGGCTTCTCTATTGAGTCTTGCGACACCTGATCCGTCAATATGCTGTTTGTTGTTTATCGTAATGATGGCTTCCAAGAGGAAGAATATCATTGCTTTCGGTTATTGTCAAGAGATGTCGGCAGGCGTATCACAACCAGCATCGGATTCCATCTTTTCACTCTGAAGCTGTCTTCTTGACAATAGTCAAATTCAGATATAATATGACTATATCAATGGGAGGGATTTTTATGTCGTCATTAGCGGAAACGATTCGCCCTTCGGCAGACCTGCGCGGCAGATACAGCGAGATTTCGCGGCAGTGCAGGGAGGATCGCAAGGCCGTGATCATCACGGTGAACGGGCGCGGAGACACGGTGTCTCTCGGATATGAGCAGTACCAGCAGATGAAAGCACAGATTGAGCTTCTTGAAATCCTCGGGGAAGCGGAAGAAGATGTCCGAAACGGACGGGTCGCTCCCATGCAGGAGAGCTTTGATTCGCTTCGCGCGGAACTCCTTTCGAGGGAATAGCGATGGCATATCGGATTGTGCTCACGGCAAAGGCAGACGAACAGCTGCGGGACATCGTCCTCTATCGTGCGGAGGTTGCGGGAAACGCTGAGGCTGCCTTGGAGTTTCTTGATCGCTTAAAGCAGAAGATCGACCGTCTGGCGGACTTCCCGGAAAGCGGCTCTTTCCCCCGCTATGGCGCTCTTCGAGCGAGAGGGTATCGCGTGCTGATTGCCGAGAAGCATCTCGTGTTTTACAAGGTAGATGAGGAGCGCAAGATGGTCATTGTTTATGCCATCGTAGATGGACGAAGGGATTACTTGAACTTGATCTGACGCGTCGCCGGTCAGCCGTTTTCGTAGCCCGAGGGAAGATAGCTCTTCAATACTGCTGCATCTCGTTCAGGAGGGCGAGCTTCATCTCGTAGTAGGCGGGGCTCATGTCGAGGTAGTGCGTGTGCGGGTTCTCGAAGCGCTGCTCCTCCTGCCAGATCTCGCGGTCGAGCTGCGCCTTGACGTAGGCGCGGATTTCTTCGAGCGACGGCTGCTTCGACACGAATTTGCCGTTCTTGATGACATCTTCCTGCAACTCGCGCGCCGTGCAGTTTGTGAAGAAGCGGTGCTTCCACGGCTTCTTGGGGTCGATGTAGCGATAGGGCTTCGTCATGTCGGGCGTTTCGTCGGCGAGCGTCAGGAGGTCGGCGATGGCGTGGCCTTCGGCGTCGTAGATGCGGTAGACCTTTTTTCTGCCGGGGTTCGTGATCTTCTCGACCGTTTCGGAAACTTTGATCTTCGGCAGAATCTCGCCGTCCTTTTCCACGGCGGCGAGCTTGTAGACCGCGCCGAAGACCGGCTCGCTCTTCGACGTGATCAGGCGTTCGCCCACGCCGAAGGCATCGATCTTGCCGCCCTGCGCGTTAAGAATCGAGGAGATCGTATACTCGTCGAGGCTGTTCGAGGCGATGATCTTGCAGTCGGAAAGCCCCGCCGCGTCGAGCATGGTGCGCACGCGCTTGGAGAGGTAGGCGAGGTCGCCCGAATCGATGCGCACGCCCTTGAGCCTTTTGCCCAGCGGATCGAGCACGTCCTTGGCGGCGCGGATGGCATTCGGAATGCCCGAATGTATGACGTCGTAGGTATCGACGAGGAAGACGGCGTTGTCGGGGTACGTCTCGGCATACTTCTTGAATGCCGTGTATTCGTCGTCATAGTACATGACCCAGCTGTGCGCCATTGTACCGCTGACGGGGATGCCGAAAAGCTGGCCCGCGAGCACCGTCGCCGTCGAGGCCGCGCCGCCAATGTAGGCGGCGCGTGCGCCGTAGACAGCGGCGTCGACGTTGTGTGCGCGGCGTGCGCCGAAGTCGGAGACGACGCGGCCGCCCGCCGCCCGCACGATGCGGCGCGTCTTCGTCGCGATGAGCGACTGGTGGTTGATCTCGGCGAGGAGCGCCGTCTCGACGAGCTGCGCGTCAATGATGGGCGCGGTCACGGTGAGGATCGGCTCTTCGGGGTACATGATCGTGCCCTCGCGAAATGCGCGGATGTCACCTGTGAAGCGGTAGCGCGCGAGGTAGTCGAGGAAGTCCTCGTCGAAGAGCGAGAGCGAGCGCAGGTAGTCGATGTCAGCAGGCGAGAAGTGCATCGCCTCGATGTACTCGACGATCTGCTCAAGCCCTGCGAAGATGGAAAAGCCGCCGCCGTCGGGGTGGCGGCGGAAGAAGACGTCGAAGGAGGCGCGTGTCTTCCTGGCCTCCTCGCCCTCGCGGAAATAGCCGTAGGCCATCGTCAGCTCATAGAGATCCATCATCATCGTGATGTTGCGCGATTCAAACTGTGCCATCGAGATCGTCCTTTCTGGCGGCCGCCGCAAAAGCGGCAATCGGTCGTCCCCGTCAATGGAAAATGCAGGAAGTGCTGAGAAAGAGCGATTCCTGCCTGGGCTCTTAAGAAAGCACTGATAAATTCAGCCTTTCCTTAGGAGCACGGATACATTCAACGCCGCCATTTTGGCGGCGTTTATTTTATTCGTGCCTCTTCAGCGTCTCGTATCTATGCCGCCAATCTTCCTTTCGCCGACGGAAAAGCCTGCGCCGCCCGTCTCTTCGTCCACATGCGCGAGGAGATCGACGAGCTGCGGCAACTCTTCCTTGCCCGAAGTCTTGTAGGAATCCGCCAGCGAAAGGAGCGCATCCGCGCTGCCCCGTCTGCCGTAGTCGCCCGCTGCGCCGTGCTTGCCGCGCAGCTTCGCCTCGCGCTCATTCTCGGGAAGCTTCTCCCAAGCCTTCGAGGAAGTGAATTCGCGCCATTCGTCGGCGAGTGCGCGAAGGACGATGATGTAGGTGTCGTCGAGGTCGAATTTCGCATTTTTCGCGTTTTCCAGCTCGTCCATCGCGCGGCTGTAGCTTGCCTTGAGCTGGGCGACGCGCTCTTCGAGAAACGACGGCTTCTTCTCGCCGGCATCATGCGCCTTACCGTCGTGCGCCGCGCCCTTTTCCGCCGCGCCATTCTGTGCGCCTTCTGCACTGCCGTTTGTGCTCGCCGCGCCGCCTTGCACCTCCTGCCCTGCCTGTGCAGCAGGAGCGGCCTTTGCTGCCGCTGCCTCGCCTGCACCGGCCAGGGCGGGGGCAGCTCCGTCGCCAAATCCCGAGGCTCCTCCTTCAGGCGCGGCGGCAGAGCCGTTGGCGGCAGCTCTGCCGGCTTCAGTCGACGATGCACCGCCCGCACCGTTCGCAGAGGCGGCGGGCAGGCTTCCTGCGCCGCTCTTTGCAGACTCCATCGCCTCGATCGCGACCTTGAGCTGCGCGTCCATGAGGATGCGGCGTGCGGCTTCTTTCGTCTTGGCACGCTTCAAGGCGGCCTTCAGTTCCTCGCGTGCGTCGTCCGCTTTCTTCGCCTTCTGGTAGAGCGCCTCGTCATTTTCCTTCAGGAGGCGAAGCTCCTCGGGCGTGAGTTTCTTGCCGCCGCGCGCTTTCTGCGAGATGATGGCGAGCCGCGTCGCATCCGTGACCTTGGCGAGCGTGCCGACGGTCTGCGGCTTCCTTTGACGCGCCTCCTCCGCGAAGTCCTTCTTGCTGTCCGTGAGCGAGATTGACTGCCCGGTCTTGATGCGCCAGTTCGCTTCCTTCTTCAGCTTCCACGTCGCCGTGTAGTCGCTGATCTTGCCAACCCATTCAAACATCGTGTCCCCTCCTTGGGTATGTGTCTGCTTCCTTGGGCAAAAATCCCTTCGTCTTGTTATCGGCAAAGTGGCGTGACTCCTTAAAAGCGCAGCGCTACTCCTCGTCTTCAAGGAACTTGCCGAGCACGTAGAACGTGCCGTGTCCCTTGGCGTAGATCTTGCCGTCCTCATCCTTGATCTCGCTCTCCAAGGTCATCGCATGCTTGCCGTCGTGCAGACAGATGCCCGTCGCGATGATCGTCTTGGCGAGCGGCACGGCGTGCATGAAGTCCATCGAAAGCGACATCGTCACGACCTTCTTGTTTCGCGCGAGCGCGGCCGCGCCCATCGCCGTGTCGGCGAGCGTCATCAGAACGCCGCCGTGCACGATGTTGTAGAGGTTCGTATGCTCGGGATCGATCGTCAGACGAAGCTCGACCGTGCCGTCCGGCTTCGGCACGACGGCGGCATGCAGGTATTCGATGAACGGATTGAGATGGTAGAAGCGAATGATCTCCTGCTGTCTTTGGGTCAAAGGGAAGTCCATGGGATACCTCCTTATTCTTGCGGATGTTCCTGCGGCATTCTCCTGTGCAGACGCTCTTTCGGCGCAGGCCGCGTCACGAGGAACGCCGTCGCATACGCCGTGATGGGAATGGCGAAGAGCAGTCCAATGCTGCCGATGAGCGAGCGCACGATCTCGGTTGCGATCATGTCAAGGTTTGCGACGTGCACGAAGGAGAGGTTTGGCTGCGAGAAGAGCAGCAGCATCAAAGGCAGTGCGCCGCCGATGTAGGCGAGCACGAGCGTGTTCGCCATCGTGCCCATGACGTCGCGACCGACGGCGAGTCCCGAAGCGACGAGCACGGTGAACGATGTCTTGGGCGCGAGGTTCTTCATTTCGCACTGCGCGGACGCGATGGAGACGGCGACATCCATGACCGCGCCGAGCGCGCCGAGGACGATGCCCGAAAAGAGCAGTTCGCGAAAATCGACATCCTTCAGATACAATACCTTGAGCATGCCCGCGTGCTCCTCAGCGATGCCCGTCAGGTAGGTGAAGTGGATCGCGAGGAGCGCGAGCAGACCTGCGACGAAGATGCCGCCGATCGTGCCGATGATCGCGCCCGCCGACTTCACGTTGCAGCCGTTGACGACGAGCTGGGTGCTGAGCGTGATGAGAGAGCCGATGAGGAACGTCCACAAGAGGATGTGCGTCGGCGAGAAGAGGATCAGCGATATGAGCCCCTTGACGATCAGGAAGACGGCGAAGAGCAGCACGAGAAGAGCCTTGAGCCCCGTCACGCCGCCGAAGAGGATGAGGACGAGCGCGAAGCCGAAGAGCAGCCACAGCACGCCGGGCAGGCGGTCATAGTCGACGATGGCGTAGGAGCCGTGTTCCTCGCGCACGAGGATGTTCTCGCCCTCCTTCGGATGGATGTCAAAGGCCGGATTGTTGAGCGTGCGGTGGACGATGCGCGCCTCCTCGCCCTCGTTGGGGCCGGATTCGAGGCGGATCGTCACATAATATTTCTCGCTGCCCGGCGCGAACTTCTCCATATCGTTCGCGCTCTCCTCGACGGCGAGAATCTGTGCCTTGCATGTCGGCGGATCGTCCCCCTCGCCGCCCGGCAGGTGGAAAAGCCCGTAGAGAGCGAGGGCGATGAAGAAGCAAAAGGAAAGAAATGCGCCCAAACGGCGCGGCTGCGGCTGGATTTTCATGGTGAGGTCTCCTGGATGTCAGCGGCTGCTAATGCAGACGAAAGTATTCTTTCACATTATATAACGAAGCTCTGGAAAACGTAAGATGAGGGGAGTATAATTAACCTATAATTTAAGATGAATAGAAGGGAGAATGACCATGGGGAAGAGCGTCAATATCTTTATCACATTCTTTAGCGTGATATACGGGGATGTAAAAAAATCGCTGGAATACGATTATTGCATGGATGGAAAAATTGAAACGGGCTATGTCACGGGCAGGTTTACCAATGAGGCGCCTGTCTACAGCATGGCAAAGATGCTGCAGGAGAAGGGAGAAAAGATTGACTACATTTACGGCTTCTCAACGAACGATGAGCGGACACCGCATTTTGAAGTCAAAGTTTTTGGGGAAACGGAAAAGCGTCCGCCGTATAAGAATCAAGTGGAGTTTTTCCAGAGCTTTATGAAAGAGTGCTGCAGCACTCTGGCAAAGACGGATTTCCGCTTTATCGACTTTGAATATCCGACGGAGGATTTGGATCGGGAATGCGTCAGGCAGGCGATTCATGCGGCAGAACGAATCAAGAAGGAGATGAAAGACGCGAGACATCGTTGGTCGGATTGCCGACTATACGTCGATGTGACGGGGGGCATACGTTCAGCGGGCATGATCCTGAGCCAGATTGTGCAACTTTTGCAGCACGATGGGATGACAGTGGAGAAATTTATTTACTCGGACTTTCACGGGGAAGCTCAATCCGGAAAACCACCTAAAAATCCCAATCGTCTTTTCAATATCACAGCACTGACATCCTTATCACAGCTCATCGCCGGAGCCGATGCCTTCGTCAAGTACGGCAGCTCGCTCACACTGGAAGAGTATTTTGACTACGATTATGAAAACAATGCGAGCGGGGCATACGAGCTTTCCGAGCCTCTCAAAAAACTGCTGCATGCCATGCACCGCTACTCCGATGTCATGCAGATTTGCCAGGTCGATGCGATAAAATCCGTCCTTGAGGATTTGAAGCATGCGCTCGATGAATTTTCGCAGCACAGCATTGCAGCGGACAGCCTGAAGGAAAAGGCGTTCTCGCTGATGCTCGACACGATCAACAGTGCCTACGAGGACATCTTGAAGTATGCAGATGGCGAAGAGGCTGCACTTTACTACGAGATGATCCGCTGGTGCCTGAAGAACGGCTTCACGCAACAGGCAATGACGCTCTATGTGGAATGGATGCCCGTTTACCTGGAAGAGAAGCGGGTATTCTATCCCGTTTGGCGTGAGATGATGGAAAAACAAATGGTGGATCCGCAAAGGCCTTCGTGGCAGAAGAATGTCCTCGACCTTTGCTCGAAGGAGTCCTATGCTCTTGAACGTCAAAAATATTGTTTAAATCAGTTCCAAGACGCGATCAAACGTATGCAGAAAAGGGAAGACGATCCTTTGAGGGGCTTGGAATCGGAGATTTTTGCGAAAGGGCGGGAAACATTGGAATTTCTACTGGAGAATCGCGGAAACATCGAAAAGATGGGGAAAAATCCAGAGCAGTATATCGAGAAACTCCCGGAGCTCAAAAAGCTGTATGAAATGATTCAGAAATATCCACCCAAAAACCAGAAGATGCCAGAAGATCTTGCCGTGCTCCTACAACGAAAAGCAGGTTGGGAAAAGACCTGCAATGCATTGAACGCGATGAGCGCGGAGGGAAAATGCCGCCTCTATGGTCTGGGCGATGCCTTGGATAAAGATGATTTGCCTAAAAGGAGCAATTCGCCGGAGGCGCGTGCAGCGGAATTCAGGGGGCTGCTGGAAGAAGGCATACTGCGGACGGCTTATGCTGTAGAAGATGTCCTGACGCTCGTTGCCGATTACCGCAGGATTCGCAGAACGCGCAACAGGATCAATCATGCAGGGAATATAAAAAGCACAGAAACCTCGATGAATCGCAGAGAGGTAGACCGATGGCTCGGCGACTGCCTCGATCGCATAAAAAGCATGCAACCTATCGGAAACATGAAATCGGAGGAAAAGAAATGAAGAACTACTATCTTTACCTTGATGAAAGCGGCAGCTTTGAGCCGCAGGGAACGCCGAATACAGGGCGGGCTTCGATCGTCGCCGGCTATTTGACGGAAAAGGCTCTGTCCGAGGCGGAAGCGTTCGCGCTGTTTCAAGAGGTGCGAGCAAGCAAGGAGACGTACGCGCCGATCTCCATCGAGCCGTTTCACGGGATGGAAGAGTACCGTCGCGCCAATCTCGGGGATTTCATCGAAGACATGGTGCGGGCGATGTTTGACCGCGGCATGAAGCCTGTTGTTTTCGGCGAGGGACGGTACTATGACATCGTCAACAGTGACCGCACGTATTTGAACATCCTTGCCGACGGTGTCGTGAAGCTTGCCATGGAACTGTTGGCTCAGACGGAGGACGATGTTCAGCTGCATGTCCTCTATGCGTGGCGCAAGGCGATGTCCGAAAAGGAATTGAGCGATCAAAAGAAGATGATCGCTCAGGAGGAGTATAAGCGCCGCATAGAGGAACGCATGGCACTGGGTAAAAGCCGGATCTCACGGGTAGCGCAAAAGCGTCTGCAACCGATCGATATAAAGGAAGGAAGCGCGAGGAAGCTGCATCGTCTGATGCTCGCTGATCTCGTCTGCACGGCGGTGCGCGGCGGGCGGCAAAAGCTCGATGCGGTTGCGCGCGAATACATCAGAGAACAGAAAAACAACATCCTCGTCATTGAGGACGATGCGATGGAGCAGGTGCGGCGGCTCTTCATTGAGAATCGCATTGCTGACGCCATTTATTCGTGGTATCTCATTTATGAGGAAGGACGCAGTGAGGCGGATTGCAAGAAATTTCACGATTTGCTGGCGGCAAACCTGAAGGCAATGAGTGTGAGAAGCCGCGAGCTGCAGTATGATATTTTGGTACACGCCATGGGCACGCTGATTGACTCGCGTCAGTTTGTGCAGGCGGAGCACCTTTCGGCGCGTTTGGAAGAGGACTTCTTCCCGTTCCTGCAGGAAATTGATTGCTCGTCCGATACGTTCTATTTCAACAAGCATTTCTACGATTTGACGCGTCATACGCATCAAGGCGATACAGCAGCCTCGCAGCGCGAGATCGAGCTTTGCAACGAGATCCTCGCTCGAATGCCCTTGCCGCTTGAGTCTGCTTGGTCTTGCACGGACTATCGCATTCGTGAGATCGAACATCTGAAAAATATTTATGCCTATGAAGAAGCCTTGGAAAGATTAAAGAAATTGGAAAAAGGCTTGACGGAAACCTTGTCGATCCTGCCCATCATTCATCCGATGAGAAAAGATGGCAAACAGAAAAAATCTGCTCTCCCGAATGAGGAAGAAGAGCCGCTGTACTCTGACCTTTTGGGCAAGGTTTCTTCCTCGATGGTACAGACATACAGTCTGCTCATGCAGAGCGGCGAAAAAGAGCATTGGCAAGCGGGAAGAAATGCGTCGCACAGAGCGTTCCAATACTTTTCGCAGGAAGCGGACAGGATGCGCCATGCACAGAGTCGCGCCGCATTGGAATATTGGGGCGGCGACTACGAAGAAGCGAGGCATTTCTTTGCAAAGTCTGTCGGCCTCAGTGAGGGGGCGGCTTTCAGTGAAATATTGCGAAGAATGCTTGGTAGCAGACCGAACCTTTTTGGCTTGATGCATTATGCGAAATGGATGCGCTTGGCTTTTCGTGATGGTGACGAATCTGCCGAGGAAATGTTTGCCGCTTGGAAGCAGGCGAACGTGGAAGAACGCCTGAATGAGAAGGATGGCGACCATATTCGTTCCAAGGGCTATCCGGGCTGCGTGATCCGCTGGGATGTTGCTGCTGTGGAGGCGAGAACGGGGCAATATAGGGATGAGCCTTTTCACGCGGCAATCGTTGATATGCTGGAAGACAAGAAGGATCTCACCGTATATTTCATGGGACTTGCTGCCAAAGCGGATCGCCTGACCTTTGTCGACGGCAAGAACTGGGACAAGGACGCTCAGGAACTCGGCGAATCTGTAGACTCGCTGTCGGAGGAGGAAATGCCCGAAACGATGCGTGTTCTGGCCGAGAAGTGGAAGGATGGCATGGAGCGCCTGTCCGGGCTGTCGCGCGAGGAGAAGAGGAGCATCTTGAAATCCTTGGCAAGAGCCACGCCCATATTGTAACTTACGCAAACAGCCCGAGGACATACGCCCAAAGCCCCTCGATGCTCAGCCCTCTGCCGACGCTCTTTTCGGCGCGCAGCGGGATGCGCGTAAGCTCCTTGCCGCCGTGGGAGACGACGAGATCGCCGACGCGGTCGCCCTCCTTGACACCAGCGGCGATAACGCGCGGCAGGTCGTAGGTCAGACGGTAGTTTTCCTCGGCCTCGCCGTCGACGAGCGGTAGGCGCAAATCCTCCGTCGGATAGACGGTGAGGCGGCCTTCCTTGCCGCCCTTGACCCAGACCCTCCGCGCGAGATCTGTCTTCGTATAGGCGGGCGCTGCCTTCACGCGGCGAAAGCCCATGTCCAAGAGCTTTGCCGCGTCGGTAAAGCGCGCCTCTTCGTCCGCCGCGCCGAGGACGACGGCGATCAGTTCGACGCCGCCGCGCCGCGCCGAAGCCGCGAGGCAGCCGCCCGCCGCATTCGTATAGCCCGTTTTGATGCCCGTCGCGCCCTCGTAAGTCAAGAGCAGGCGGTTCGTGTTCGCCATCAAGGCGCGTTTCTTCTCAGGCGTGACCCAAGTGATCTCACGCTCCTTCGCGCCGACGAAGGAGCGAAACTTCGGATTCTTCATGCCGTAGGCGGCGATGCGGGCGATGTCGTGCGCCGTCGAGACGTGCGCCGGATTGGGCAGGCCGTTCGGATTGACGAAGTGCGTGTCCTTCGCGCCGATGGCCTTCGCCTTCTCGTTCATGTGTGCGGCGAAGCTGCCGACAGAACCTGCAAGGTCTTCGGCAATGGCGACAGCGGCGCCGTTGTCCGAGCGCAGCATCATCTCGGCGACGAGCTCCGCGAGGACGAAGCGATCGCCTGCGCCGACCTCCGTATCTTCCGTTTCTGCCGCCGTGCGGCTCACGGTGAGGATGGACGAGAGATCCCCCTCCTCGATGGCGAGCACGCATGTCATCATCTTCGTCGTACTCGCGGGAAAGCGCGGCACATCCGCCGCCTTCTCATAGAGCACTCGCCCCGTCGAAGCCTCGATGAGAATTGCCGAGGCCGCCGTGATCTGTATATTTTCCGCCGCCCCCGCCTTCGCTGTGAGAAGCAGAAAGACGAGGATACAGAGGGAAAAGACTCGCTGGAAATGCAAGAAAAAGCCTCCTGTCGTGATTGTTTTCCCTATTATAGCACACGGCGAGAAAAAAAGGACCGCCTCACGCATCGGATTCGATGTATGAGACGGTTCTTTTGCTTTGAGGCCAAGCCGCCGTATAAATTTTCCTAGCAGCTTGCAAAGGGTGTGTTTTGTGGTTATGATAAGGCTGAGAAGGTGCATAAAGATGCTCCATCAACCGAAGGAGGCAAAACCATCATGAAAAAAGCGATTGTCGTCGTCGATATGCAGAAGGATTTTATCGACGGCGCATTGGGGACGAAGGAAGCGCAGGCGATGCTGCCGCGCATGGAGGCGAAGCTGGCGGCAGCACGTGCGGCGGGGACGGCGCTCGTCTTTACAATGGACACGCACGGCGAGGACTATCTGGCGACGCAGGAGGGAAAGCGGCTTCCCGTACCGCATTGCATTCGCGGCACGAAAGGCTGGGAGATCGCCGCATCCCTGCAACCGTTCGTCAAGGAGGCGGCTGCCGTCATCGAGAAGCCCACCTTCGGCTCGACAGAACTGCCCGCCGTACTCGCAGACTATGACGAGATCGAGCTTGCCGGCCTTTGCACCGATATATGCGTCATTTCCAACGCCCTGCTGCTCAAGGCCTTTTATCCCGAAAAGCGCATATCGGTCGACGCCTCCTGCTGTGCGGGCGTGACGGTTGAGAGCCACGAGGACGCACTGCGTGCGATGAAGATGTGCCAAGTCGACGTGAAGTGAGGGGGACTTGTCTGCAATCTTCCCATGAAATAATTTCCCTAAAAAAACGCTTGCATTTTCCTCCGGCTTTCTGTATAATACATTTTGTTCGCAGGCACACGCCTGCACAACATACGCTCGGTTAGCTCAGTTGGTTAGAGTATCACATTGACATTGTGGGGGTCACTGGTTCGAATCCAGTACCGAGCACCATTCGCTTATCAAGCAGTCATCTTCGGGTGGCTGCTCCTTTGTTATATAGGAAAGTTAAGGAATCCCTGATAAATGCAGCGCCGATCCGGCAGATCTCAGATGGCCTGCGACAGCGAAAAATCGTCGCTTCGTCAAGAAAATGTTGAATGAAGCAACTTTCTGAGGAGGAATCAACCATGAAGATCGGGAAAAAGCTCTGCGCCGCCATCCTCACCAGCCTCGTGGCCGCCGCGCCGCTTGCGCTGCCCCTTCCCCTTGCGGCAACCGCCGAGGCGGCGGCGCTCAACCCCGTGATGATCGGCATGTCCGCCATCGGCGGCTTCCTCGCCTACCAGGGCACGCTCAAGGAAATGCTCGCCATCGGCAACAACGTCGACTATCAGATCAGCGGACTCAAGCAGGACATGGAGGAAAACGGCGAGGACAAGGACGCGCTTGACCGCGAGGTCGTCGACCGCGTTCTCGGACAGATCACAGAGCACGGCGAATACGCGCTCTCTATCAACTCCCTGCCCTTCCTGTGGCGCGTGACCGCAGGCGACGCCTTCAATGCCGCCTGCTATCCGACCGACTACATCACGGTGAACCGCGGCCTCGTGCGTGCGCTGCACCACGACGAAGACGAGCTCGCCGCTGTCCTCGGCCACGAGATGACGCACGGCCTTCGCCAGCACAGCGCGAAGAACTACGCCAAGGCCGTCGCCGAATCGTATGCGGGAATCGCCATCGGCTCAGCGGCGGACAACCTCGACTGGCAGAAGCTCAATGCCGTCGTCGGCTACGCCATCGCCAAGGACGTGACACTGCCGAGCGAGCTTGAGGCGGACGAGGGAGGCTTCCACCTCATGACGACGGCGGGCTTCAACCCCGGCGGCGGTGCGGCCGCCATGGCACGCATGGCCTACTACCTGACATACGAGACGCAGGACATCAGCGAGTACCAAGATCCCTTCGAGAATCCCAATGCACCGAACTACAACGACCACCCCGCCATGCACGAGCGCGTCGAGCGCCTCGCCGCCATGATGACGAATTACGGCATGGGGCATGTGACCGTCGAAAACGGCACGGATGTCCTCATCGACGGTGAAAAGCTCCTCTCGGCCGACTGGGATGCCGACTACAACAACACGACGGAGAACGCCTACCTCATCGCAGGCGGCATTGCCAAGGCGTTCCACGACCACGCCTCCTTCGACGGCTGGCACTTTTCCGCCGCGCCCGGCGCACGCATCTCCTACCTCGACGACAGCCGCGTCTACGAAAAGCTCAAGAAGTTCGTCATGCGCAATCATGCGGAAGAGCGCCTCGAAGAACTCGTGCGCAATGCCTATGCAAGCAGCAAGGACAAGGAAATGCGGGAAAAGGTCGCCGCCGAGGAAAAGAAGCGCACGGACGCGTGGCAGAAGATTCGCGAGAATGCGCTCAACGCCAAGGGCGACTACGTCAAGCAGCTGCGCTACAACGCCGACCGCTACAGCGACAACGGCATGGCGAAGGAAGCGCTCTTCCTCATGGAGCGCGCCTTCGCCGCGAAAAATCCCGACAACATCGCGGAGAACTACGCGATCCGCGGCAGAGCCAAGGCCGTCGCCGGCGACTATGAAGCCGCGCTCGCCGACTCCAATCATGCCGTAGAGCTTGACGCGACGAACATCTACAACTTCCTCAACCGCGCCGACGTCTATCGCATGATGGGCGAGCGTGAAAAAGCCCTCGCTGACCTCGAAAAATCGCAGGAGATCGACGCAAAGAATCCCTACATCTACAAGATGCGCGGCGAAATTTACAACGAGATGGGTGAGAAGGAAGCGGCACTCGCCGCCTACAAGGAATACTGGAAGCAAGCGCCGAATGCAAGCGACATTCCCGACGAGTACATGCAAGAAGTCGATGCCGCAGCCTACGACAAGATCGTCAAGGAGCGCGAAAAGAAGGAACAGGAGAAAAAAGAGAAGGAAGCAGCAAAAAAAGACGCTTCTGAGAATAAAATGGGCGAAAAGCCTTAATTTTCTCCTTGAAAGTTTCGATAAAGAAGAAAAGAAGCGTGCAAGCGCTGTATTCATCTATTCTTCTCTATCGGAAAGGAGATGTAGAAAATGGGCATATTGGCCGCAGTTCTCGTTATCTTACTTGCCATCCTCTTCCTCGACGACATGGAATTGACGGCGGTATCGCTCATCATCGCCATTCCTCTCGCTGTGACGTACCAACTGACGGACTCTGCCGTTTTGTCCGCCTTCACGACCTTCGGCATCCTCATGCTCTTGGGACTGCTCTACCGCTACCGCACCGCAGCCCTGCAAATGCGCAAATAGATCGACCTTGTTCTCGAAGCCCTGTCGAATGCACCGCATCCGGCAGGGCTTTCCTTTGGCAGGAGCAGTTCTTGAAACAGCGCATTTTTGAAGATTAGAAGATTCTTTTTCCCGATTTTCGATTTATTTCGTGCAATTCTGTCGATAATGTGGTATACTATGTTTGCGGCAAGTAGACAATCAAGATCTACACGCCTATTCTGCCGTGTTTCACCAAACACGGGGGAGGTAGGCCAGCCACTGATTCTCTCCCCGTGTTTATTTGATTTACGGGGACGGAAACATCGTCAACGAAATACAGAAAGCCGCGCAGGCGTCATCCGACACTTGCGCGGCTTTTTTGTATATATTGCATAGAAAAGCTGGCACAGCAAAAGGAGAGAGTCGCAAGACTCTCTCCTTTTGTTTCAACACCGCAAGCGGTATGGATTGCCTGCAATTAGGGCTGTATTTCTGCTACCGCAACGAAAACCCGCCAGTGTTTCAATACCGCAAGCGGTATGGATTGCATGCAATTCTATCCATGCTATGATATTTACTTTGAAATCTGCAAGTTTCAATACCGCAAGCGGTATGGATTGCATGCAATGAGCACGATTGTCAAGGAAGCCCTGAAAAGGGCTGACGTTTCAATACCGCAAGCGGTATGGATTGCATGCAATCATGTCCATTCTTCTTGCGGGTCATCTTGCCAAAAAGTATGGAGTTTCAATACCGCAAGCGGTATGGATTGCATGCAATGCAGATAGTAAACGGACACACCTTCTACAATGACGAGGTTTCAATACCGCAAGCGGTATGGATTGCATGCAATGACAAGCGTTATTGCGCAATGTTGCACGCTTGATGTTTCAATACCGCAAGCGGTATGGATTGCATGCAATTTGTGAGCGCAATGGTGAAAAATTCATTCCCTGAGCGTTTCAATACCGCAAGCGGTATGGATTGCATGCAATAACCGACTTGGAAGTTGGTCGTTTTCCCGAGCAATCGTTTCAATACCGCAAGCGGTATGGATTGCATGCAATACCGTCCCTCACAGCCCTTGGGACAGCTGAACCCAGAAGCGGGTTTTCTAAACGGATCGCTCTTTTGGACAGATCGCCGCAACCCCGCGGGATTTTTTTGTCGCCAAAATCGGCTGAAAACGTCCGCAAACCCTGTGATACCAAGGAAACTTTTGTCCACGGGAAAAATCTAAAACTCATGGCATTTTCCCCGAAATCCTTCCCTTCACTGTAACAAAGTATAGCATAGAAATATGTCCGCTGTCAACCGTGTACAACTGCATACATGACCATGCTCTTTACGTACGAAAGGGCTGCCGCACACGATTCAATGTGCGGCAGCCCTTTCTTGTTCAGCGTGCGAAGTCGAGTGCGCTCTTCAAGATCACGCGATCCTTGAAGCGCGTGTCGCTCCTGTCGCCGATGCGCATCATAGCGGTCTTTTCCTGCCACTTGGGAAGGCTCGTCTTGTTCCAGTCGAGCAGGCAGCGAAGCTCTTTCATGCTCTTCTCGAAGGATTCTTTTCCTTCACCCAGATGCTCTTCGCGCCACCGGCGGAAGGCGGAGAGGCATTCTTCGCCTGTACTCTCTTCTAGGCTTTCGCGCCATGCGCCGTCCGTGAAGAGTCCCGCGAACTGTTCTTCCGTGTCTTCGAGCAGGAGACGCGCCTTGAGGCGCACCGAGCCGAGGCCGAGGGATTTTCCCTGCCCGATCTTGAAGCAGATGTCCTCGCCGTCCGCGCCGAGAGAGAAGACTTCGAGCAGAGCGCCGAGTTCTTCGGGGCGCAGGTTCTTAAAGCGGATAGAGCCGGAAAAATGTGCGCCGGCGGCGATCGGACGGATTTCCTGCGTGCCCTTGACGACCTTGTCATGCTCGGGGTCGAGCCGCCATGAGTCGGCGCTCGCCTTCTGATGCCAGTAGAGCTTGTAGCCGCGGATCGGCGCATCACTGTCCCAGTGCTGCGGCTCTTTTCCTGTCTGCTTCAGATAGAGCTGGAAGGATGTGGGGTTCGGCGTCATCAGCGGATGGGAGCGCGACGGCGCGAGCTGATTGGCCGTGCCTTGGAGCACGGCGTCTTCGAAGATGACGCGCCCCGCCCAAAGCGCCTTGCAGCCGAAGATGGCGTCGGCGAAGTCGATCGTATCCTTTTGAAGCGCCGCAGGCACATGGTCGGCGATGGATTTCTCGTAGGGGATGCGGTAGTAGCGCCCGTGACCGAAATGCTGCACGACGCCGCCTTCCGCCATGTAGAAGCATGGGGCGCAGAAGCTGATTTCGGCATCGTGCGTGAAGCCTGCCGCTTCCCTGCGCTTGAGTCCGTTGGCGAGGAGGTCGAAGCGTCCGCGGCTCTTGTCCTCGCGGTAGCCTTTGAGGACGCTTTCGGGCACGGGCAGGCGGCGCTCCTTGCTCCAATCCGCCTTGCTTATGCGGAAGTAGATGTACTTCTTCTGCGGCGAGCGTCCCGTGATGACGTCGGCGCTCTGCTCCTTGTGATGCCAGCGAATCTCGGCGCGGTTCTGCTCTTCGCCGCGCGGAATCTTCAGGCTCTCCTTGTCGGCGGGGCAAACGTAGTATTTACCCTGCACGGCGATGAGGAATCCCGCATTCGCCTTGGAAACGGATTTTGCGACCTCGATGGTCTTGCCGTCATCGGTCGTTTTTGAGACGGTGATGTTTTCCACCATGCGCTCCTTGTAGTAGTCGCGGAAGCTGGCGAGGCTGTCAGCGAGCGCGCGCGAGTACAGGTGGCGCTCGGTGAATTCCGCGCCCGGACGCATCGCGCCGCCCGATACCATGCGCACCATGTGCTTGATGAAGCCGCGCAGCGTGCTGCCCGGCACGATCGGCTCGCCCGTCGGCGAGAAGAATTCGTTCGTATCGCCGCTGCTGCCGCTGCCGATGAAGAGCGGGGTCAGCGTCTCAAGGGAAAGTTCGATGCGTCCGCTCTTCGCGCCGTCCTCGCATACATATTTGCGGTAGAGGCGAAGGCGTTCCTTCTCCTCCATCTTGTGCCAGTCGAGTCCCTGGTCGAGCGGCGCGGGCACGATGGCCTCGGGCAATGATACGAAGTTGTAGGGTGCGCTCGCAGGCTCCGTCGTCTTGGGGCGCGGCGATGCGCCGCCGCCCTGTCCGCGATAACCGCCCTGCCCGCCGTAGCCGCCTTGCCCGCGATAGCCGCCGCCCTGCCCGCCGTAGCCGCGCCCGCCACGGCTGCTGCCTTGGTTTCCGCGTCCGCCGCCATAGCCGCCGCGCCTTTCGCCGCCACGCCTTTCGCCGCCGCGTCTCGGGCGGCGGCTTTCCGCCTTCTCATAGGCGGCGCCCCAGTCCTTCTTTTCCTCTTTTTCCTCTGGGACATCCCTGCCGAATCCTTTGGCAAGTTTTTCTCTCCAATCGTCTGCCATCGTTATCCCTCCTCCAGCGGAACGACCGTCTTGTAGCGCATATCCTCGTAGCCCGCCTGCTGCGTCTCGGGATCGTAGCCGATGTAGCAGCGCGTGACGAGAGCGAAGCGCTCCCCCTCTTTCTCAGTGGGAACGGTCAGAGAGAGGCCGCGCCCCGCATCGGCGAGCGTCACATAGCCGTCCGCGCACGCCGTGCGCTCGCCCCAGAGCGGCGCGGCGCTGTCGACGACTTCCGTGCCGTCGCCGTCCTTGTCAAAGATGTAGCGGCCGCGGAACTTGCCGCGCTTTTTCACAAGATGCAGTTCCTCCGTCTCGTTGAAGGCGCGCATCTCCCCGATGAGCGAGGTGTCGAGTGCGCTGTCGTCGGCGAGATGGATCGCTCCCGCCTGCCAACGCCCCCAGACAATGCGATGAAATTGCCAGACGATGAGAAGCGCGTCCTCCTTCATGTGCGTTCTGAGCGCTTCTTCGAGCGCCTGCTCGGAAAGGTCGACGCAAAGCCCCGCCGTCTTTTCGGAGGAGAGGCCGACGATCTTGAGCGGAGCGCTGAAATCCGTGTTCTTCATGCTTCTTTCGCCTCCTCTTCCATGTCGCGCAGAGCTTTGGCGAAGGCTTCGAGCTTTTCTGCAGCTGCTTTTTCCACCGCACCCGCCGCGCCGATTTCAAGAACCTCATCATCGAACGAGACGGTCGCCGCCACGCCTTCCAAGAGTCCGCGCCCGACGGAGCTTTCGCCGCCGAGGGGGATCGCGCCCTGCCAGAGGTCGCGCAGCAGGTAGAGGGCGAGTCCCGCCTCCCACGGCGCATAGTTCTCGATTTCGTAGTGCAGACGGAGCGTCGCCTCGCCCGGCTTCTCCTGCCAGACAGGCTCATCGGTGAAGAGGACGCTGTCGACCGTGCCGCCCGTGAAGCAGTCGAGGCGGTTTCGCGCGTGCGCTTGGGGCTTGACGCCCTTTCGGAAGTAGGCCTCGTCGACGAGGAAGCGGCTCTTCTGCCGCCGCGCGTCCGTGCTGCAGCCCATGAGTCCGTTGAGCGCGGCGGCGGGCTTCTTGAGAATCGTCAGGATTTCCAGGGCGCGGTGGCGAAGAGCGCCCTTGATGCTCGTGCCCGGAATGAGGAAATCCGCGCCGCTCTTCTTCTGCTGCGACTTGATCTTGCGTTCGGCCGCTTTTTCATCGACGTCGTTCTCGCGCACGATGAGCGAGCGGCGGATGGCAAAGGCGGCGTCGACGGAGAAGACGCCCGCACGCTTTTTGCCCGCCGCCTTGCTGCCGTGAGCGATGCATTTGGCGTCCTCGCGGAAGAGCCAGCGGCGCACGTCGTCGAAGTCGCTGAAATCGTAGGTGGATATGCGGACGTCCGCCGCCGAGGCCTTGCCGAATCCCTTGGCGGTCAATGCACCGAGGCGCACGCCTGCGGCAAGGCGGTCGGCGAGCGTCTGCACCGCTTCTTCCAGCCCCTTTCCCGCATGGGCGCGGCGCACGGTGACAGTCATGCGCAGCCGCCCCTTCGCGCCGCGCTCGACGGCTTCGTAGTTGTACTTGTGCCCTGCAAGACTCGTGCGTGCGAAGTCCGCGATTCCCACACCGTCGCGCACGACGATGGCGGCATCTTCGAGGAGCACGTCCTCGACGTCGATGGCGCTCTGTGCGCCGCCTGCCTTCTCGCCGCGCTCTGCCGAGCCGAAGAGGAGCGCCGCATCCTCATCTGCGAGCAGCGTGCGCAGCACGCCCGCGAGCGATGTGCCGGGAATGAAGGGACGCTCCTTTTTATCTTTCAAAACCTGCATGTCGGTTTCCTGCCGAGCCTCGCGAGCCGTCAGCCCCGTGCCGATGAGCAGCGGGGAATCGAGCGAGAGCGTGCCTTCGAGGAGGATCTTCTTCGTGACGCACGCCATCTGGCCGTTTGCCAAAACGCTTGCCTCTGCCATCAGTCAGCCGCCTCCTTTCGCTGCTGCACGGCTCTCTTTCGCGCGTGGCGGAAGAACCAGAGCCAGTAATCGTAGAAGATTTCCCCATCGTCCTTCAGCGCGGGACGCGAAAAGCCTGCATCTTCGGCAAGCTCTTGCGGCACTTCCGCCGAAAGGTCAAGCGAAGCGTAGGGAGAAAGTTCAGGACGCTCGCCTCGGAGGATGTCGCGCAGCTCCGCCGCGCCGAGCTTCACGCCTTCGAGATGGCGGGCGAGCGGCGTGCGCTTTGCGCCGACCTCGGCGGCGAACTTCGCGCGAAAGCGTGCCGGTGCGCCTTCGAGGTTTTCGCGCGGCCCGAGCATCGCTTCAAGACGCGCGAAAGCGTGGGTCATGCCCGCGAGCTTTCCCGTGAGGGCAGCGGCGTCCTTGTACGCCGCGAGGCGCACGCTTTGAGCGATGCGCCGGCGCAGGACGGCGCGGACGATGGCGCGCGCGCGTTCGCTCTTGACGGGGCGGCGCTCGGGTCTTTCCTGCGTCGCTTCAAAGAGCGTCGGCGCGTCGACCGTCCACAGGGCGAGCCTGCCGAAGCCCTCCTCCGTGCGAGAGCCTGAGCCCTCGGCGAGGAGAGCGGTGAGAGCCGCCGCGTCGCGGCTCGTCCACGGCGAAGCCTTCTTCAACTCGAAGATGGAGCCTGCGTCCAGCCCGAACTGCGTGGGACGGCGCATGTTCCATACGCCGACGAAGTTCGATGCCGAGGCGGAAGCCGCGAAGATGCGCCCGAGGGAGAAGTCGTCGGATTCGGCACTTTCTTTGAGCGGCGCGAGAAATTCCTCGTCGAGCACCTCGCGTGCGTTCCGCGAGAATGCGGCGTCCGAGAGGAGCGGCGTCGCGAGGCGCAGGCGCAGAGTGCTCGAAAGGAGCGATTGGTCAAGGGGTTCGAGCGGTGCGGGCGCATCGAGCGCGATGCGGCACAGTCCGTACTGCGTGGAGCGCGACTTGCCGATCCGGCTGAGAAAAGCGCCGTCTTCGCAGTCTATGCTCGTCAAAAGCTCTTGAAGGTCCGCCGCTTCGCCGACGATTTCGCCGCAGAACGCCTGCCCCGGAAGCAGCGACTCGTAGCTGTAGATGCCGCCCTCCGTGCTCTTTCCCGCGAGACGTTCTCCGTCCTCGTCGCGACTCATATGGAGCGAGATGTTCTTCGCCGTCTCCACGCGCTCGATCGCCGCGCCGCGCACGATGCCGCATCCCTTGAGCGGCTTGTAGCCCTTGAGTGCCGTGCCGTCCGATGCTGAGAGGTCGGCGAGGGCGGAGGAAAGCTTGTCCTTTTGCAGCGAGAGTGGCAGGCGCATGGCGCTTTCGCCGCCTTTCGACGGATAGGCGGCGGAGAATTTCAGCGCCCCCGTGAAAAGGCGGCGGAAGGCCTCGGACTCGTGGGCGGCTCTGCCGAGGTTCTGCGCCTCGATGAAGCGCGCGGCGATCATGCCGCGCGCGATCGCGCCGCTGATGGCGTCGCCCGATTCCGTCAGGATCGCGCCCTGGCTGCCCGCCGTGAGGACGAGCGGGGAAAGCGCCTCGATCGTCAAGGGGATTTTCCGCATCTCTTTCAATCAGCCCACATCCTTTCCGAGCGCTGCCAAGAGAAGTTCCTCGCCGCCCGAAAGCGTGCAGCGGATCCTGCCGAAGCCGCGGTTGCGCTTGAGCCCCGCCGTGCGCAGGTTGGCGCAGGCGAGCGCGAGCGCTTCAGCGTGGCGTGCCTCGCCGCCCGTCAGCGTGATCTCGCCGCAGAAGACGAGATCGTCGGCGAGCGCGGCCTGCATGTTGTGCAGCGAATTGTCGCGAGCCGTGCCGCTCTCCTTGTCGATCTCCGTCTGGAAGCGCACGGTGGTGTACTCTTCGAGGACGTCGAGCGGCGAGAGCGCCGCCTCGTAACGTGCCATCAGATAGGCGAGATCCGCGCTCAGTTCCCCGTAGCCCTCGGGATGAAGATCGTGCAGCGAGAGGCGCACGAGAGAGTCTTGACCTTCGCCGTGGCGGAAAAGCTCCGCGACCGTCCGGCGCGTGAGGAAGCTGCGCCCCGAAAGCTCCGCCATCTCCGCGACCTCGATGGCGCTCTCATAGAGAAGACCACGAAGCCGCTTGGCCGGGAAGAGCGGGATGCCGTACCTGTCATGCACGATGGCGGAGTCGAGCGTCACGTCCGCCTTGCCCGAGGTCAGGGCAAGCGGCGAGAGCGCTTCGATGCGCAGGGTGTAGCGAGCCATCATGACGCCTCCTTTCCATCATGCGCGCTCTTCGGCGGCAAAAATTCCGACAGCTCGATCGCCTCGACAAACGGCGTTCGCATACGGCCGCTGTGCTCCTGCCAAAGATGCGCGGCGTAGGCCTCCCAACCCGCAGGCTGCGGCAGAGTGTAGCCGTCGTGGCGAATCTGCTCGAGGTATTTTCCCGCCTCATGCTCTCCGTGCTGCAGGACGGCGCGCAGATCCTTGAGCTTGCTGCTCGGCAGGCTCTTCGAGAGGCCTTCGGCGAGCTCGCGCAGTCGGGCGAAAGCATAGTGAGATTCGCCGTCGATGCGGTACGGGCCGAAGTGCAGGCTGCCGAGCGCCGCGCGGTACTCTTGGCGACGGATCTCAGCGAGCGTCGGCGCCTGCTCGCCGTGCAGACGCAGGAAGTCGAGCCAGCAGCTCGCCTCCTCGCGCAGGCCTTCACGTTCGTTCGCAAGCTTTCTCATGCGCCCTTTCGCCGAGTCGCAAAGCTGCTCGGCGATCTCGTAGCCGCGGAAGAAGGGATAGGCGGTCGGCAGGATCGCGACGCCCGCGCATGTATCGACGCCCTTTTCCAGCAGCGACTTCATGATGAACGCCGTGCAGTCGAAGGCGACCTTCGCCGCGCAGACGAAGGTCATGTCGTCGCCGCCGAGGATCAGCGGGCGCACGGGCAGATAGCGGCGCTTTTCTTCGTCCTTCCTCTGCGCGAGGAAGGGGAATCTGTCCTCTTTCATGGAGAGGACAAGCTCGGCAAAGGCGCGGGTCGTCGCCGTGCAGATCTCCTGCGACTTATTCTTGTAGTCGGAAAGCGTCGCGAGATCGGCGAACTTCTTGCCCATGTTGTTGCCGTCGATGTGAACGACGGCGATGTAATTTTCTGTCTCCTTCTGCCCGAGCTTGTCCAATTCGCTTGGAAACACTGCGTTTTCCATGAAGCGCGATTTCTCCTCGTCCGTGAGGACGCCCGTGAGCTTCTCCAAAAGAGCCTGCTCCGCTCTGGCCGGCTGCAGTGCGCCGCCCTCAGGACGCGGCGTCGCGACGCGCAGCTTCGCGGCCTCGCTCTCTGCAATATAGCGCTTGCGGCTCGCATCGTAGGAGGTCGCCGTCTCGTCCGTGCCGTCGGCGGCGAGCGTCAGACCCGTGTAGGGAATCGTCGTCCGAGGAAATGCGGTGTTCTGCTGCTCTTTGAGCTTCAAGACGAGCGCGGTGCGGTTCGCCGTCTTGGACAGCCAACTGCCGTCGGATGCGAGATCGACCGTACCGATGGCGGCTCCCGTCTGCAGCCCCGGGCAGCGCACGAGAAGTTCCTTCGAGAAGCGGCGCACGATCTCCGCCGCAGCCTCGCCTGCATCGGCTCGCAGCAGAATCATCGCGTTGCCGCCGCCGATGTAGGCGACACGCGCCTTCTGCGGCATCGCCGTCCAGTCGGGCGAGGCGACCTCGCGCCAAGTCGCATCGTCCAGCTCCGCCGTGCCGCATACCTCGCGGATGACGGGAAGCAGCACATCGTCAAAGATGCGGTCGACGAGATAGGAAGCGCCGATCTGCGTCTTGAGACGGCTGCTGGAAAAGATGTACTTCTGAATCGAGCGTGTGTCGAAAAGCAGTGCTTTCAGCTCCATCAAAAAGCCTCCTTTGCGGAATTTATTCACTTTTAATATTCGTGCAATTGAGGAAGATTCCTGCCGGAATGAGAAGAAATATTTCTCTAGTGATAGAAAGCACGATGGAGATGAAGAGGCTAGAGCGGATGGACGACAGGAAGGAATACAGGAAGGCTTGACCACCTCCATCCGCAACGTGATGCACAGCATGAATTTTTCCGTTTGTCTTCTACCCGCATAGCGGGTGGTTTATTGTGTCGCATACTGTACATGCAACACTGGGTCACGACCCATAACAAAAGAAGCCCTGCGGCTCTGCCGCAGGGCTTCTTTTCATGCTCTTAGGGATTTTCTGCACAAACCTGTCCTTTTTCAACACCGCAAGCGGTATGGATTGCATGCAATTTGAATGCATGGGACTGCGAAAGCACCTTCTGGTTGTTTCAATACCGCAAGCGGTATGGATTGCATGCAATCACTACATTACCGGACAAGTCGATTTGAGGCTTGTCGTTTCAATACCGCAAGCGGTATGGATTGCATGCAATTTAGTCGTTGATTTTTTGTCTTGTGGAATCACACGAGTTTCAATACCGCAAGCGGTATGGATTGCATGCAATAGCACTTAGGCGAAGTGTACTTGAGCGCCACGATGTTTCAATACCGCAAGCGGTATGGATTGCATGCAATACCGTCCCTCACAGCCCTTGGGACAGCTGAACCCAGAAGCGGGTTTTCTAAACGGATCGCTCTTTTTGGCAAATCGCCGCGACCCCGCGGGATTTTTTTGTCGCCAAAATCGGCTGAAAACGTCCGCAAACCCTGTAATATCAAGGAAACTTTTGTCCACGGGAAAAATCTAAAACTCATGGCATTTTCCCCGAAATCCTTCCCTTCACTGTAACAAAGTATAGCATAGAAATATGTCCGCTGTCAACCGTGTGCATGAGGGCGGTGAGAGCGCTTCGATGCGCAGGATGATGCAGCCGAAACCACCAGCACTCCTTGTCCGGATGGCGCGGCTTATAGTATAATATGATAAAGGGGGCAGTTCGATGAGGAAACCGCAGCGCGCATACAGGGATTCTCTTTTTCGCGACATATTCAACAACGCAGACAGACTGCCGGAAATCTATGAGGCGCTTCTTGGCATTAAAACGACAGCCAGCGATATAACGCTCGCCACGATCAATGAAACGCTTTTTTCAGGCATCAAGAATGACGTAGGTTTCATCGTCGGCAGTCAACATGTTCTCCTGACCGAGCATCAAAGCACGATCAACGCGAACATGCCATTGAGAATGCTCATGTATCTGGCAGAAATCTATCGTCGCTATGTGGATGCCGATGCGGTCTATCGGAAAAGATTGATCCCCTTGCCTGCACCGAAGTTTTATGTATTCTACAACGGAATCGAAAAGATGCCCGATACGTGGTCGCTTCATCTTTCTGATGCTTTCGAGGGAAGAAAAGCCGATTTGGAACTTGCTGTTGAGATCATTAACATCAACAATCAGCCAGGGCACCCCATCTTGGAGAAATGCCACGCACTAAAAAGCTACAGTGTCTTCGTCGCCAAAGTGCGAAAAAGTGTCAAGAGCGGAAATGCGCTCGAAGTTGCAATAAGCGAAGCCGCGCGATATTGTATCGCGCATAATTATCTGGAAGATTATTTCCGTCAGAAACAGGAGCAGGAGGTCTTCGATATGTTGAATTTTGCTTGGAATCAGGAACGCGCCTTAGAGATTCGCGCTGAGGAGGCTAGAGCGGAAGGTTTGTCGCAAGGTCTGTCGCAAGGTCTGTCGCAAGGCTTGTCGCAAGGTGTGCTTGAAACGACGATTACAGCCATCCGCAACGTGATGCACAGCATGAACTTTTCCGTAGAAAAGGCGATGGATGTGCTGCAGATTCCAGCTGACGAGCGTGCGAAGTATGCGGCTCTGGTTGGCCAACGTGTTTGAGAAATGTGAAAAAGAATGGTACAGTAAAAATCGGAAAACCTATCGGAGGCGAAAAAACGGGGCAGGTTTTCTGATTTTCCTTGAATCTCATTATCGAATTGATTTTACTTGTGTGCATGGAGATGGTGATATGGCATTCGCTAAAGAGCCTGAATCCTTGGCGGCAGCACAAAAACGTTTCAATGATGCGGAGGCGGCTTACTGCAAGATGTTTGGTGAGAACTCCTTGGATAGAGTGGCGTATGTTGACCCTCTTCACCCAATGATTGAGGAGTATGAAAGCGCGACGAATATGCTCGTTTCTGCCATTCGTCATAATAAGCCCATCGAACAAGCTCCGAAAGAAATTTGGGAATCGCTAGTATTCTGAGTTTTGAGAAGGTAGTATCATAGCAAACTTCAAGCTGATCTACCAGATACTCACGCTTTCAGACAAGTATCTCGACCACGAAGAACCCGACTGGCTGAAATGGACTGCACCCTAAAATACGGACAATGACCCATAACAAAAGAAGCCCTGCGGCTCTGCCGCAGGGCTTCTTTTCATGCTCTTAGGGATTTTCTGCACAAACCTGTCCTTTTTCAACACCGCAAGCGGTATGGATTGCATGCAATGCGAAGTTGAGGTTGTTAGAACAGCAAAGTTCGAAGAGTTTCAATACCGCAAGCGGTATGGATTGCATGCAATGCGAAGTTGAGGTTGTTAGAACAGCAAAGTTCGAAGAGTTTCAATACCGCAAGCGGTATGGATTGCATGCAATGCGAAGTTGAGGTTGTTAGAACAGCAAAGTTCGAAGAGTTTCAATACCGCAAGCGGTATGGATTGCATGCAATAAAATGGAAGAAATTTGTTCGTGCATGGCTTGCAAGTTTCAATACCGCAAGCGGTATGGATTGCATGCAATTTCACAATAGTCAATCGGGAAATTCAATCCAGCATAACCAAGTTTCAATACCGCAAGCGGTATGGATTGCATGCAATAACTTCGATGCTGCTGAGTGCGACTTGTTCGAGGTGTTTCAATACCGCAAGCGGTATGGATTGCATGCAATGACATGGTAGCAAACCCGATGGCTTTTGAGGTTGGGAGTTTCAATACCGCAAGCGGTATGGATTGCATGCAATAACTTCGATGCTGCTGAGTGCGACTTGTTCGAGGTGTTTCAATACCGCAAGCGGTATGGATTGCATGCAATGACATGGTAGCAAACCCGATGGCTTTTGAGGTTGGGAGTTTCAATACCGCAAGCGGTATGGATTGCATGCAATAACTTCGATGCTGCTGAGTGCGACTTGTTCGAGGTGTTTCAATACCGCAAGCGGTATGGATTGCATGCAATGATTCGCTTGCGTGTAACCTGTCAAGGGGGGCATGTTTCAATACCGCAAGCGGTATGGATTGCATGCAATACCGTCCCTCACAGCCCTTGGGACAGCTGAACCCAGAAGCGGGTTTTCGAAACGGATCGCTCTTTTTGGCAAATCGCCGCAACCTCGCGGGATTTTTTTGTCGCCAAAATCGGCTGAAAACGTCCGCAAACCCTGTAATATCAAGGAAACTTTTGTCCACGGGAAAAATCTAAAACTCATGGCATTTTCCCGAGAATTTCTCCCTTCACTGTAACAGAGTATAGCATGGAAACGCATTGCTGTCAACCGTGTGCGTGACACCGTGCGCGAAAGGCACGTCCCCCAGCAAAACGGGGCTGTGCATGATTGGCGCAGCAGGCGAACCGGGTCATTCTTTGGAATCTGAATTTCAAAATTTAGAGGCAGGCAAGGTTGATAAATTTTCGCTCCATGCGGTATAATCTGGTTGTAAGATTCGGTTTTTTAGCATAAGTCTATTTTGCACTCGCCTCCCCCCTTTTGCTAGGGCGGAGGCTTTTTTGTGCATGAAAAAGCTGTCGCACATGATTTATGTGCGACAGCCCCTTGTTATTTAGAGACGTGCTATTTCACATCCCCTTTTCCTGTATCATTTTGCATCCGCACTCTTTTCGCGCGGCTTGTCGATCCAGTCCGTGACAGGAAAGAGCGTCGAGGAAAAGTTCGCCTCGTCCATCAAGCGGTCAAGCTCGAAGAGCGCGAGGATGCGCGCCGTGCCGCTCCTCGTGTACTCGCCGTTGTAGCTGCGCGAAGCAGGCAGGTCGATGACGAGATCACGCTCGCGGTCGTAGCCGACGAGCTGCAGACTGACGTAACTGTGCAGGATAAGGTCGCCCTTCCAGTTGCGGTAGGAGGACTCCTCGTAATTTGTGACGACGAAACCCGCGATGTAGTCGGCGTCCGTCGCCTCGGCGGCTTCACGCACACGCTCCTCAAGCTTTCCCTTGCCGTCGTAGATGATCTTCATCGCCTGCTGCACGCCGGCGTCGTCTGCATAGACCACGGCGCGCAGCGTCTCATTGAGCGGCACATGAAAGTCGCGCACGAAGCGCGACTTCATCTCCTCGATGATCTCGGGCGGCATCGAGCGCGGCACGACGGGATGCAGAAGCACGATATGACGCTGGCCGAGCGGCGCGGGAAGCATCTCCTTCCCGGACGCCGCCTTTGGGTCGGCCGCGCTTTCCGCTGAAGATTTTGCGTCAGCCCCCTTTTCGGCGGCTGCAGCCTTGGCAGCCGCATTCTCACTGGCTGCGACCTTGACGGCAGAAGCTGCCGCACTCTCTGCTGCATTTGCAGGCAAAGGAAGAACCGCCGTGAGAAGGGCGAAAAGAAGAACGCGCGTCAGAATCCTTGCAAGACCATGCCGCATGGCATTCTCCTCAGTTCTTCGACGAGGAATGCTCGCCTTCGGATGCCGCGACGACGACGGCGACAGCGCCATCGCCCGTGACGTTGAGGCATGTGCGGATCATGTCGAGGATGCGGTCGATGCCGGCAACGAGAGCAAGGCCTTCAAACGGCAGCTGCGCCGCCTGCAGAACCATCGCGAGCATGATGAGACCCGCGCCCGGCACGCCTGCCGTACCGATGGAGGCGAGCGTGCCCGTGAGGACGATCATCGCCATCTGCTGGAACGTGAGATCGATGCCGAAGACGTTCGCGATGAAGAGCGAGCACACGCCCATGTAGAGCGCCGTGCCGTCCATGTTGATCGTCGCGCCCAGAGGCAGGACGAAGGACGAGATCTTGCGCGAGACGCCGAGCTTCTCCTCGCAGTTCTTCATGTTGACCGGCAGCGTGCCCGAACTCGAACACGTCGTAAACGCGAGCATCATCGCTTCCGACATGCCGCGGAAGAACTTCACGGGACTCATCTTGCCGAAGACGGAAGCCATCGTCGAGTAGACGAGAACCGCGTGGATGACGCTGCCGATGAAGGAGCAGACGATGACGGAAAGGAGCGGCAGCAGCACCTTCGGCCCGTTCTTTGCGACGACGGGCAGGAGGAGCGCGAAGACGCCGTACGGCGCGAACGACATGATCATGCCGATCGCCTTGTAGCAAACCTCGGCGCAGGCGTCAAAGAAGTGGATGAGCTTCTCGCCGCGTTCGCCGCCGACCTGCGTGATAGAGACGCCGATGAAGAGCGCGAAGATGATGACGGGCAGGATGTCGCCCTTCGCCATCGACGCGACGGGATTCGTCGGGATCATGTTGACGAAGACCTGCATGATGGACGGCGCTTCCTTCACCTCGGGCGCCGTGCCGCTCATCTCAAGCCCTACGCCCGGATGAATGACGCCCGCGACGGCGAAGCCGATGACGATAGCGACCGCCGTCGTAAAGAGGTAAATGCCGACGGTCTTGGCGCTGATGCGCCCGAGCGTCTTCGTGTCGCCGAGGCTCGTGACGCCCACGATCAGCGACGAGAATACGACAGGCACGATCATCATCTTGATGAGGTTGATGAAGATCGTGCCGATCGGCGCGATCCACCAGTTGATGAAGCCGATGTACTCTTCTCCCACGGCAAGTCCGACGACGACCGCGAGGATGAGCGAGATGAAAATGCGTACAGAAAGATTCAAGGTTTCCACACCCTTTCATAAAATATAGATATTAGGAGCAATTCCTCCAAGAGATTTTCTCTTGGAAAAGCGCGGAACTGTCTTATGGTCATTTCATTATAGCAAATTCTGTCCTTTGCGTCTAATCGACCGAGAATACCATCGTGCCGCGCCTTGCAGGGCAAACCGCCTAGCTCGAAGGCGTCTCAGGACGGTGACTCTTTCTCTCAGGCAATATTTACGCCCGTGACGCCCTCGATGCGGCTGACGGCTTCAGCGAGTGCGACGCCCTTGACCTTCGCATGGTTGAAAAGCTCGAATTCCAGCACGAGAGCATGGTCGCTGTCATGCGAGCGCATCGTCTTGACCGTATGCACGGTGAGGCTCATATCCTCCAGGCACTCGTTGATGTGCACGATCTGGCCGGGCAGGTCGCGTGTGAAGACCGTCAAGAGGATGTGGTTATCGTGCAGCACCCACTCGTCGATGCGCGAAAGCGCGCCGAGCGTCACGAAGACGAGCCCTGTCGCCAAAAGAGCCGCTGTATAGTAGCCGCCGCCAACGGCGAGGCCGACGCCCGCGACGACCCATAGGCAGGCGGCCGTCGTCAGTCCCGTGACCGTCAGCCCCTCCTTCATGATTGCGCCTGCACCCAAGAAGCCGATGCCGGAGACGACCTGCGCCGCAAGGCGTGCAGGATCGGCGTTCGTCCTGCCCTCGACGCCCTGATAGATCGCCGTCGAGATGAGCATGACGAGGCACGAGCCGAGGCACACGAGCATGTTCGTGCGAAGCCCCGCCGACTTGCGGCGCGACTGCCTCTCGTAGCCGATGACGCCGCCGAGGACACACGAGAGCGTCAGCCGCAAGAGTATTTCCCATTCGGATACCATAGGGCCTCCTTCCAAGATGGATGTGCTTAGGGAAGCGCTGATAAAATGAAGTCGCCAGATGTACGAAGATGGGGGGCTGAATTTATCAGTGCTTCCCTAGAACTTATCCCCAGATTTGTCCACTTTGTGCATAAACCCTGTGGAAAAGTCGCCGATTTCTCAAGAAAAATCAACCATCAACCGCGCTGTGCAGAACTTATCCACAGGATTGTGGACAGTGTGGATAACGAATCGGGCGCAGGATATGTCCGTTCCAGTTGAAAAAAAGGCCACCTTCCCGTATACAGTCCCGCCGTCTTTTTCTATAAACGTGTATCAGATGATACCGATGAAATGCTGCACGATGAGCGAAACAACGGCGACGGCGATCCAGCAGAAAAGCCCGAGCGTGATGGGGCGCACGCCGTTCTTTAAGAGCGCGGCGAAGTCCGTGTTGAGACCGATGGCGCTCATGGCGAGCACGATGGCGAACTTGCCCGCTTCCCCGAGGAAGTGCGAGAGCGCTTCGGGCAGGACGCCCGTCGTATTGACGATGGAAGCGACGACGAACCACAGGATGAACATGGGGAAGATGCGCTTGAGGCTGAATCCCTTGCCCTCCGCCTTGGAATCGCGTGCCGCGAAGAGCGCGAAGGCGAGGCACACGGGCACGATGCACAAAGCACGCGTGAGCTTGACGATTGTCGCATAGCTGCCTGCCTCGTGGCTGTAGGAGTAGCCGGCCGCAACGACGGATGATGTATCATTGATCGCCGTGCCCGCCCACATGCCGAAGCCGAGGTCACTCATGCCCATGAAGTGCCCGAGGAAAGGGAAGATGAATACGGCGATGACGTTGAAGAGAAAGATCGTCGAGATGGAAAAGACGATGTCCTTGTCCTTCGCGCCGATGACGGGCGCGACCGCCGCGATGGCAGAGCCGCCGCAGATCGCCGTGCCCGCGCCGATGAGCGTCCGTGCATCACCCTCGACGCCCAAGAGCCTGCCCGCGCCCCAGGCGACGAGAAATGCCGTCGCGAGCGTCGATGCCATGACGGCGAGCGACTGCGAGCCGACCGACAGAACATGGTAGAGGTTCATCTCGAAGCCCAAGAGGATGATCGCGTACTGCAGGATCTTCTTGCCCGTGAAGCTGATGCCCGCCTCGAAGTTCTTCGGACGCGCAAGGCGCGCGAAGCACATGCCGAGGAGGATGCCGAAGACAGGCCCGCCGATGATGGGGAAGAACTTCCCGAGGACATAGGCGGGAACGGCGAAGAGCAGAGCGTAGGCAATGCCTCGCAAATACTCGCTTTTCATGATGGAAAAACATCTCCTTTGATTGGAAATCCAAGCGGTCAAGCCGAAGGCAAGACCGTGCAGCTTGCAAAAGTCGCCGCATGATTCGGAAAATGCGGCATCTCCTTTAGTGTACTATGAAAGTCCAAGAAGTCAAGCCCAAGGACGACTTATGTCGCAAGATATTCTCAATAAAACTTCTCATCGCAGTTTTGTAGAAAAATGTGCAAAAATATATTATGAAATGCAGAAAAACGTGCGAAAAGGGCTTGTGGAATACAGAAAAACGTGCAAGAATACAGTTATATTATGAAGAAAATCGTGATGCTTGTCCTGCATGAAGTCCTGCTCCCTTTGGGGGATTGCCTTTCCCGTGGCAGGACAACGAAATCGAACGAGGAAGGAGGCGTTCCGCATGAAGCGCAATGCCATGGCCGCCTTGCAGCAATGGAAAGACAGCAAGAATCGCAAGCCGCTCGTCTTGCGGGGAGCGCGGCAGGTCGGCAAGACCTGGCTCATGAAAGAATTCGGCAGGACCGCATACGAAGACTTCGTCTATTTCAACTTCGACGAGGACGAGGCGCTCAAGTCCATCTTTGAAACAAACAAAGACCCGCATCGCATCGTCGAACTGCTCTCTCTGATTGTGAACAGGAAAATCGAGCCGGAAAAGACCCTGCTGATTCTCGATGAAATTCAAGAATGCCCGTCAGCGCTGAACGCACTCAAATACTTCAAGGAAAAAGCGAGCGACTATGCGACCATCGCGGCGGGCAGCCTGCTCGGGACGCTCCTTGCCCAGCCGAAGTCGTATCCTGTCGGCATGGTCAATCTGCTCGATCTCGGGCCTTTGACCTTTGATGAATTTCTTGCCGCGACGAATCCGGCGCTTTACGCTTATTACGCGGGCATACAAAAAGGGCAGCCGATTGAGGAAATCTTCCACAATCGTCTGCTTGAAGCCTACGACCATTATCTGATCATCGGCGGCATGCCCGAATGCGTCGCGTCCTGGCAGGAAGCGAAGGATCCCTTGCAGATCGCGCGCATCCAGCATGAACTCGTCGAGATTTACGAAAACGATTTTTCCAAGCACAACGGCAAGGTCAACCGTGCGCGCATCCTCTTGGTCTTCCGAAGCATCGTTTCCCAGCTCGCCAAGGCGAACGAGAAGTTCATGTACGGCGCCGTGCGCACGGGCGGCAGGGCGCGTGATTTTGAAGAGGCCATCGAATGGCTCGTTTCGGCAGGAATCCTCAGCCGCGTCTGCAATGTTTCCAAGATGGAGCATCCCCTAGCGGCCTTCGACCGGCTCGACCAATTCAAGCTCTTCCTCTTCGATACGGGGCTGCTGAAGCACATGGCGGGCGTCGACAACGGTGCGATTCTCCTCAAAAGCGACTTCCAATTCAAAGGGCCGCTGACAGAGAACTACGTCCTGCAGCAGCTTCGCGGTCAATTCCCGCTCGCGCCGCGCTATTACGCCGACAAGAACAGCGAGATCGACTTCGTGCTGCAAAACGGCATGGAGATCGTGCCCGTGGAAGTCAAGGGCGGAAAGCGCAAGGCGGCACCGTCGTTCAAACGCTATATCGCCACCCGAGCGCCGCAGTGTGCACTGCGCTTTTCCCGGCTTGGCTATCAAAAGGATGGCGCCATCACGAACCTGCCCCTCTATCTTGCAGCAAGGGCAAAAGACTTTTTATAATTACGAAATCTCATAGCGGCGAAAGCGAGCGGCTTTTTCTTCGCTCAGACGGACGCGGACGCGCGTGCCGCGCTCGTCGTAGTCCGTATGAAGCACTCGCCCCGCCTCGTGCAGGCGCGTGACGGCTGCGCTCTCCGTAAAGGGGATATGAAGCGTAAGCTCGACCTCGCCCGAGCGGAAGAAATCGGCGATCTTTTCCTGCAACTCGACAAGCCCCGCGCCCGTCCTCGCAGAGATGGCGCAGCCCTCGCGGCCGCGCAGGAGGCGCAGGACGGCGGGCGGCAAAGGCGCTTCTTCCAAGGACGGAATCTCGCCCTCGGAAAAACCGCCCGCCGCGTCGCCCCCCGCTGCCTCGTGTCTCGCATCGTCTGCCGGATCGACATGCGCCGCTGCGTCGCCTCCGCCCGTGCCGCCTGCGCCGTTCGTCAGGCGATCGAGCTTGTTCAGCACATAGAGCATGGGCTTTTCGGCTGCGCCAAGCTCCTTAAGGACTTCAGTGACGGCCTCGATCTGGAACTCGGCAGCCTCGTTCGACACATCGACGACATGCAGCAGAAGGTCGGCTTCAACGACCTCTTCGAGCGTTGCGTGAAAGGCCTGCACGAGCGTATGCGGCAGCTTTTGTATAAAGCCCACGGTATCGGTCACGAGGATTTCGCGGCCGTCCGCGAGCCGAAGAGAGCGCGTCGTCGGGTCGAGCGTCGCAAAGAGCTTGTCCTCGGCGAAGACCTCTGCGCCCGTCAAGGCGTTCAAGAGCGTCGACTTGCCGGCGTTCGTATAGCCGACGAGGGCGGCGACGGGGATGCGCGCGGCGCGGCGGCGCTCGCGATGCAGCAATCGCTCCTTCTTGAGGCGCTCGATCTCGCCCTCGATGTCGTGGATGCGACGACGGATGCGACGACGGTCGACTTCGAGCTTCGTTTCGCCAGGGCCGCGCGTGCCGATGCCGCCGCCGAGCCTTGAGAGCACGAGCCCCTGTCCCAAGATGCGCGGCAAGCTGTACTTCATCTGCGCCAACTCGACCTGCAGCTTGCCCGCCGCCGTGCGCGCTCTCTGCGCGAAGATGTCGAGGATCAGCGCCGTGCGGTCGAGGATCTTCACGCCGAGCGCCATTTCGAGATTCCTCTGCTGCGACGGCGTAAGCTCATCGTCGAAAATGACGAGCGTCGCACGCTCGTTCTGGATGAACATCGCCATCTCCTCGACCTTGCCGCGCCCCAAAAAGAACGCCGTGTCGGGCTTCGCCTTCTTCTGGATGAACGTGCCGACGACGGTCGCGCCCGCCGTGCGTGCAAGCTCCGCCAGCTCGGCGAGCGAATCCTCCGTCGTCCACAGAGCGCAGGTCATGGGCGCGTCGATCCCAGCGAGCACGGCACGTTCCTCCTCATCGTCCGTCGCCTGCGTACGCTCCCTCGAAAGACGCCTGTTGATGCTCTGGATGAGCGGCGTCAGGCGGATGCGATTCAGATGATCGGCGCGCACAGGGCCGAAAATCTGCACTTCGAGCGTGCCGTCCTCTTCCTTCTCGCCCGTAAAGAAGCCGAGGCAGCCGACGCTCTCGCCCGCGAGTCGCCCGATGGCCGCCATCGCGTCGAAGCGCAGGCGGCGAAGCGACGAGATGTCGGGATCGCTGAGCTCCGTATCACCGCTCGGATGCGTATGGATGCAGCGCACGCCCGAAAGACGCACCTCCGAGCGGGCATCGACGGCGGGCAGATCGACCGTCCACGTGTTGCCGACGGAAATTTCGATGATGCGCCCCTTGCGGTCGACGTAGACGGCGACTTCGCGCCCGATTTCCTCCGTGACGGCGATGAGCCTCTCGTTCAGTTCCTTCGTCGAAAGCTGCCCAACCGGCACGCTCAGATCGTAGAGGCTCTGCAGTTCTCGCATGATATGCGGCTTGAGATTCTGAATCTCGCCCTGGATTCTTTTGTCCTTCATGACGCCTCCTTTGCTGTAAACTCTGCCGCCGTCATAATTTTCGGCTGCTTTATACCGGATTCTAAGAAGTCCTTATCTCCCGTCAGTATAATATCCACGTTTGCTGCCGCAGCAGCTCGCAGAATCGGACGATCCTTTGTATCTCTTATCCGACGTTCCTCTTTCACGGATTCATCGGGAATTGGAACAATCTCGATTCCATAGAGAGCAACTGCCAAAAAGCGCTCCATCGCAGAGATTTTCTCAGGAAATTTCCGATTGAACACGCGCCTTAACTCATCAATATTCTGCGTGCACACAATCCCACAATTCGGATAGGATACAGCTTTACAGTATGCTTGAAATGGCGTTTTGCTTCCCAATATTGCCGAAATCAATATATTGGTATCAATCATCACGCGCATTTCGCATCATTCCCCTTCGCTGCGGATTTCCGTGACCATGGCATTTATCGCTTCCTCCGATGTCAGACCTGCCCTTTGCGCCTCGCCGAGCATCTCATTTTGCAGTACTTGCATAGCATATACAGCGGAATTTACCATACGAACCGAGCCCTTTTCTACGATAAAAGTGACCCGGCTTCCGTGATCCAGCCCCAGAACATTCCGTACATCTTTCGGAATCGTTACCTGTCCTTTTGCCATGACTTTGGCATTGTCTATAAACGTATCCGGCGCAGTTGCTGCCATCATCGTAAAAACTCCTTTCAAAAAGTAGGAAAAATCCTACTTTGAATGTAGCATATTCGTCGCACTCTGTCTATCCCTAAGCAGTAGAAAAGTGTTCTCACCCTCGATTGACGATATTCTGGATCTGCTTGAGTGTGATGGAGATCGTGCCGTCTTCGCCGCGGCGGAACTCGACGAATTCCGTGTTGTCGAAGTAGTCCGTCGGGATCACAAGCTCGATGCCCGTGTCCGTTTTGAGCTTGTGATTCTTCATCTTCTTGAGGATGGATTCCTGGTCCATCTCCACGGGCGCAGCGAATCCCGCTTCCTCGATCGCCCGCTCGTAGTCCGCCTGCATGGCGGGATTTCCCTTGAATACCTCTCGGCCAACCTCCAAGGGATTCACGGCATCCTTTTCGGCAAGCTCGCCCGCGACGAAGGATTTGACGGCAGCCGCCGTCTCCACGGCATCGCCGCCATAGGCCTCGGCGACCTTCTTCGCCGTATCGCTCGCCTTCTTCAAAGCCTCGCGCGCCGAAGGCGCCTGTCCGCATTCCAAGACAAGCTCGGGCAAGACGAAGATGGCGTTGCCGTCGACGCTGTAACGCTTGGCGCGCACATAGGCAGCGAACGTCGAAAGATCGACGAAGGCGAACTCGTCCATCGTCGCCGAAGCGCTCGGCAAAAGGGAGCCGCATGCCGAAAGCTCCGCCGAAAGCCCGCCCTCCGTATCGACGACGGCAGGAGAAAATCCTGCATGGCTGCGACAGAGGAAGACGATGAGCTCGCGCCGCTCATCTTCGTGCACTTCGAGCACGAAGAGCAGCATGCTCGCCGCCTCCGCCGCGTGGGAAAACGCACGCAGAAAGCTCTCTGCCAGCGTGCGCGAAAAGGCGAGGAAATCCTTCTCGCCCGCAAGATAGGCGGCAATTTCCTTCCTGCACTCGCTGTCCTCGTAAAACGTCCCCGCCTTCTTGTCGGGACTCTTGCGGCTCTTCTCGATATGCGTGAGGAGATATTCGCTCGTCTCGCCCGTAAGCGGCAGCTCCGCCGCCGAAAGAAGCGAAGAGCCCGCCGCGTCGAGGATATGAAGCGCCGCCTTGTCGATTGTGGTCATATTGCACCGCCTTTCGGAGAACGACCCGAATCTCTCTGGCCTTCCCCTTTATCGTCCATCATCATTCTATCAGAAAATCTTAGCATCGCCTATAGAAAAAAGAAGGATTTCCAATCATCGACGGGGAATTAAAGCAAAAGGGTTTTCTCTGCAGAGCGTACAGCAGAGAGCGGGCGGTCGTGGATTCGCCCCGCACACGATACAGCGATTCCAGGGAACGGGAGAGATTATGCCATGGAAAAGGAGCATGTGACAACAGGCAGGAAGGTATACCTGGGCAATCATTCCATTGAATATGAAGCGTTCATCGCCGAGCCGCGCCTGATCGAGGTCGATCCGATGGAGTGGCAGAAGTATATGTCGGAGCAGGCGAAGCGGCGCTTGAAGAAGGCGGAGGCGAAGGCGCGCAAGAAGGCCGAGGCGGAAGAGGCGGCGCGTCGAGCGGCAGAAGAAGAGCGAAAGCGCGAGGAGGAAGCGGCAGCCAGGGCGGCGGCAGGGGAAGCTGCATCTGGCGAGGAATCGCCCGAGGACATCGCCGCACGCATCGCGGGAGACAGGAAGCAGGCGCAGGCGGACATCTTGGACATCGCCAAGCATACGGTCGAGGAAGCGCCCCAAGCGGAAGACGTCGCCTCGCGCATCGAGCGCGAGCGGCGCGAGCGTCAGGCGGCGCTCCTCGACTTGGCGAAACAGCAGCAGCAGTTGGCGGCAAAGCGAAGCCGATGATCGAAAAGCGGCTTTTGCAAACGGAGCGCTTGGACTTTTCTCAACTCAATATACGCGCAAATGCTCACTTTGCAGGGATTGTGCGCGCCTCTTACATGAAAAGTCCATCGGTCTCCCCCTCAGGCTTGACCCCTTGGATTTTTACGGTAAATCGTCAGAAAATCTTGACAAGTCAAACCATTTGCTATATAATGAAAGCAAGCAAAAGGGGAAAAGGAAGCCGGCGGATGAAGTGACCGGTACCTGCGCTTGATGGGGGCAGTTAAAGGAAGCCTCCGAATACTCGGAAAGGAGGAGAATCCGATGGGACGGTGAGTCTCGAAAAAAAGTCGGATGAGAAGTGAATGACGAAAGAATCGTGCCTGAACGAATAACCGCCGCGCGAAAGCGCGGCGGTTATTCGTTCTTTGCGTTTGCGTCAATACATCGCAGCAATCCGGGCAGGCACAGAGCGATGACCGCCATCTTTTCGCATGTTCGGCCATGTGCGTCCAAAGCGGTTCAATCCCACTTCGCTATGCCAGCAGTTCGCCGAGATTTTTCATGATCTTCACATGCGGCAGCGCCTCGAAGGCGGCGCTTTCCGTCGTGCCCGTGAGCACGGCGGCGAAATCGACGCCGGCCGCCTGCGCCGCTTCGGCGTCGACCAAGTTGTCCCCCGTGTAGATGACCTCGGACTTTGCCGCGCCGAAGCGGCGGCAGGCGGCGAGAATGCCTTCGGGCGAGGGCTTGAACGTCTCGACGTCCTCGCAGCCGATGACGAAGTCGAGAAGATGCGTGACATTTTCAGCGATGAACTTCTCCATGATGCGATGGCGCGTCTTCGTCGAGATGATGGCGGTCTTCACGCCTGCCGCACGCAATTTTTCTAGGAGCGGCAGCGTCTCGGGATAGAAATGCGTATTCGGCGTCATTTCCTTGTCGGCCTCCTTGCGATAGCTGACGAGGAAACGCTCGCATTCCGCCGTCTCCTCGATGCCCGCAATGCGGCGGATCGCTTCGTCCATCGGCAGGCCGATCGTGCGGCGGATCGCCTCGTCGGGCACGTCGTCGTAACCGAGCCGCTTGAGTGTCGTATGAAAGCAGCCTGCGATGCCCTTTTCCGAATTTGCAAGCGTATAGTCGAAATCAAACAGATAATAGCGGTATTTCATTCATTCACCTCAAGATCTTTCTGCAGCCGCTTCTTCCTCGGGGTACTTGACGCCCCAGGCCGCCCGCAGCTTCGTCATGACCTCCATGACGCCCCGCGTATAGTCGAAGCGCATCTCGTTTCCTTCCCCGCGGACGGCGCGCTCCATCGCGAGAACCTCGTAATCGAGCGCTTTTTCCGTCTCGCCCGCCGCAACATCTTCCCGGCGTCCATCCGCCGCCCAGATGATGGAAGCACGGTCGGCACGCGGATAGTCGCAGATCTCGATATAAGCGTCGTCGAAGGAGAACACGGCTCGCTTGGGCTGCTTGGCGTGAAGGGACAGCGTGATGGCGGCCATTTCCTCGGCGCTGTTCTTAAGCACGATGACCGCCTGCTCGTCGACGCCGCTCGGTGCAAGACGCGTCCGAGAGACGATTTCCTCAGGGTTTTCCGCAAAGAAAAAACGTGCGCAGGACAAAGCGTAGACGCCGATGTCGAGGAGTGCGCCGCCCGCGAGACGGAGATTGAAGAAGCGGTTTTCCATATCGTAAGGCTTATAACTGCCGAAGCTCAGCTGCGCGAGACGAAGCGAGCCGAACTCGCCCGCCTCGATGCGCGAGGCGAGCGCACGATAGAGCGGCATGTGGTAGATCGTCATCGCCTCAGCGAGGACGAGTCCCTTCTCCTCAGCGAGAGAGGCCGCCGTCGCAAGCTCGTGCGCATTGAGCGTGATGGCCTTTTCCGCGAGTACATGCTTGCCGGCGGAGAGCGCCTGCGTGATGTAGGGCGCATGCGTATTGTGCGGCGTCGAGATGTAGACGATGTCAATGTCCGGGTCGGCGAGGAGAGCCGCCGGCGTATCGTACGCTTTTTCTATGCCGAACTCTGCCGCGAAGTCCCTCACCTTCTGCGGCGTGCGCCCCGCTGCAGCGCAGAAGCCTCGTCCGAGCCGCTGCAGCGCCTGCGCCATTTCATGCGCGATCGTGCCGCAGCCGATCGTCGCCCAGCGGCAGGTTCTCTTCTTTTCCATAACGTACAACCCCTTCAAGCGAGCATTTCCAACAAGCGTGCAATCCATAGTCCGAGCGGCGTGCCGATGATGTGTCCAAGGATCGCCAGGAATATGCCGACGGGGATCAAAGCGCCGGAATACAGGCTCGCGAGAATCGGCGCTGATGCTACGCCGCCGATATTCGCCATCGAGGATATGCACAGCGTGAACATGTCGAGCCGGAAGATGCGTGCGATCAACGCCATGAGAAGGAAGTGCACGCCGAGGATGATGAAGCCCGCGAGCACCCAGGCGGGCGCATCGCCGAACTGCAGCAGGGATGTGCGCGAGGCGATGAGCGCGATGAGCGAGTAGAGCATCACGTTTGCAACCTCCATGGAGCCGGCAATGCGCCCGAGCGGAGAAAAGGCGGCGATGAGTCCGGAGGCTGCAATGAAGAGAATCGTCCAGATGGACTGCGTGAGAAAGGGCATGGCAACGTAAAGCAAGGGGCCGAGATCTGCGCCAACGGAGGAGACGAGGAGCGACGTGCCAAAGATCAAGAAGATTCCTTGAAAAGAAATCTCTCCCGTCCGCCTCGCATCATCGTCCTCGATCGCCTGCGATACGGCGTCCAGCTTCGCCGTATCCACTCCCATCCAGCGATTGAAGCGCGGGGCAAGCGTGACGAGCCAGAAGAGGAACAGGACCCAGATCGTATAGTCGATAGAGTCGACGATGAACGCACCTTCCATGTCGATCGTTGGAATGTGCAGCGCGGTCTGAATCTCCATGATATTGTCGTAGCCGCCGATCCATGAGCCGGAGAGTGCACCGAGCGTCATCCACGCGTTAGCGCCGAGATGATCCTTCATGGCGAGGAAGGCGACGACGAACCCGGCGGCAATCGTGACGGTCGCAGAGAAGAAGCCGAGGAGCATGCGCGGCCCGATGCGAAAGATCTTGCGGACATCCGAGCGCAGGAGCATCGTGAAAATCATCGCATAGGTCAGGAGCGCCGAAAGCTCGCGATAGACGGGCTTCGTTGCCGCCATGCTCCAGACGCCGAGCGTAGCGAGCAGCATCGAACCGATGTAGATGAAGACGACGCCGGGAACGAAGCGAAAGACCGCCCACCCCGTCACCCTTTCGGCAGCAAGAATCACGGACGCGAAGAACACAAGGACGGAGACATAGGAAAGCCCGTCGGTGATCATCAAATCCCTCCTTTTTTGCAAAAGCGTCGGTATACAGAACTCCCTGCCAGTATACCATAAGGAAAGCTCCCGGACTACTCGCCTTTCGTACAAATCCAAAAAAAGCGCCGCACAGGCGCCTCTTTTGGTCAAGTATTGAGAATTCATGCACACCCCGCACATGCGGGAGACGTGCCAGGCAGCATCAAGAACGTACGGGAAGCTTCAACATCGCCGAGCAGCGCTTCCTTGAGAGTCTCACTGCAGGTTGATTCCGTGAATCTCTTCGGCAAGGCGCTTCAATGCCTCGACCGTGCGCACGCCCGGCGTGATCTCCGAGAGTTTCACCTTGAGGAAGTGGTTTTCCTTGACGGCCTTGACATTCGCAAGCTGAGGATTTTCCTTGATGGCGGCGACCTTCTTCTGGAAGTCGTCATCGTTCCGTATGCCGTTGCTGTAGTCGGCAATGATGATGTACTCGGGATCTGCAGCGACTACGCTTTCCCATGTCGTCGCCGCCCATGTCTTGTCAACGCCGGCGTCCGCCATGACATTTTCCGCGCCGATAAGCTTGAGGATGTTCGTCGTGTAGCCCTTGTAAGCAGTGAAAGGCTTGCCGTCCGAGGCGTCGTAAATGAACACGCGCTTTTTCGGCAGATCCTTGATCTTTTCCTGCACGTCTGCGAGGATCTTCTTCTGCCCGTCAACCCATTCCTGCGCCTTCGGCTCGACACCGAAAATCGCGCCAAGCTTCATCATGTCGTCAAACACGGTATCGAGGCCAGCATCGAGCTTCTGCATCGAAGACGGGATATAGATGGGCACGCCCTGTGCCGTAATCGAATCTGCGGGAATGCCGCGCTTCGTGAAAGGCACCTCCCAACCCGTTGCGAAATCGGGCTTTTCTGCCATGAAGGTTTCGTAGGACGGCCACTTTTCCGCGAGCACCTTGACCTTGTCATAAGACGCCTGCAAGGGCGGGTAAATGTCTTCCTCCTTCATCGCCGTGCCGACCATCTTATCCTCAAGACCGAGCGCGAGCATCATTTCCGTCGTTGCCTGCGACATCGAGATGGCGCGGCTCGGCGCCTTTTCCACCGAAGCCGTCACTTCCTTCCCGTCGAGCGTTTCCGTCCATGTGACGGGATAGCCCGCCGCCTTTCCTTCCTCCGCCTTCTTTGCGTCATTGCCGCAGCCGGCGAGTGATGCGAGGAGCAGGGCGGCGAGTCCCGCCGCAGCCGTCTTCTTCAGCCATTTCTTCATAAAGATCCTCCTTTGATATATACCCTTGCCGCAGCGCTTGCCGCGACCATACGACTCATGCAAGGAAACGCTGAATGTATCAGTGATTCTTCAATAATTCAAATAGACGCGCCCGTCCTTCTCAAATCGCACGAAGGGCACACCGAAGATCTCTTCCAAAAGCTCCGTGCGCATGACGGCCTCCGTCTCCCCTTCTTCTCGTATGCGACCGTCCTTCATGACGACGACGCGGTCGGCGTACTGGGCGGCGAGCGACAGGTCGTGCAGCACGAGGACGATCGTGCCGCCGTAGGCGCGCAGCGTATTCATGAGCGCGACCTTGTAGCGGACGTCGAGGTGGTTCGTCGGCTCGTCCATGAGGATGAGTTCGGGCTTCTGCGCGAGAACCTTGGCGATCATGACGCGCTGGATCTCGCCGCCCGACATGCTGCCGATACGGCGCTTCGCCATCGCCTCGATGCCGACCTCGCGCATGGCAGTGCGAGCGATCTCGTAGTCGGCTTTCGTGTAGTCGCGAAACTGCCGCTTGTAGGGGAAGCGCCCCATGACGACGACGTCCTCGACAGCGAAGTCCGCGATGGTTTCGCGCTGCTGCGGCAGCATTGCCGCCTTCAAGGCGTAAGCGTGCGGCGAAATCTCGCTGATGTCTTCGCCGCAGAAGAAAACGTGACCGGGCGCAGCACGATTCTTCCCGAGGAAGGACATCAAGGTGCTTTTTCCCGATCCGTTTGCACCGAGGATCGCCGTGATCTTTTCCGCAGCGAAGTCGATGGACACATCGTCGAGAATCGTTTTTGCGCCGACCGCAAAAGACAAGTTCCTGACCGAGAGCATGTCAATAGCCTCCGTACTTGCGGCTGATGATCCACAAGAACACGGGCGCACCGAGTCCCGCCGTCAAGATGCCGATGGGAAGCTCTTCGGGGCGGAAGGCGCTTCTCGCGAGCACATCGGCCCAGACGAGGACAATTCCGCCGAAAAGAGCCGTGAACCACAGGAGCACGCCGTGCTTCGGCTCGCCGAAGAAGCGCGCCGCATGAGGGATGATGAGCCCGATGAAGCCGATGATGCCCGAGAGCGCCACGACGACTGCCACGACAGCGGACGAAAAGAGCACGATGAGCCGCTGCAGGCGCATGACGGACATGCCGAGATGACGCGCTTCCTCCTTGCCGAGCAGGAGGATGTCAAGCTCATGGCGCAAGAGGTAGATGAAGAGCATGAGCGCCGCAAGCGACGCCGCCATGACAGGCACCGCCTTCCACTGGATGCCCGTGAGGCTGCCCATGAGCCAGAACATGGCGCTTCGCACCTGCGCCTCATCCTTCGCTCCGTAAATCGCGAGCATCGTCAGGGCGGAAAAGAGCGCCGAGATGCCCATTCCCATGAGAACGAGGCGCACGGGACTGCCGCTCCTCCCCGTCAGAAAGATCACGAGCGCCGTCGAAAGCGCCGCGCTGAAAAAGGCGCCGACGTAAATGCCATAGCCAAAAAGCTGCTGCGCCAGTCCCGAGACGATGCAGACGACGGCGCCTGTGCTCGCTCCCGCCGAAACGCCGAGAATATAGGGGTCAGCAAGATAATTCTGCGAGACCGTCTGCATCAAAAGCCCCGTGAGTCCCAAAGCGGCTCCGGCAAGCGCCGCGAAAAGGATGCGCGGCAGGCGGATGTCGAAAAGAATCATCGCATTCTTCGACGACTCTCCCGAAAGAGCCGCAGAGATCTCGGCGAAGAGCGTATCCGTCGGCAGCGTCACCGAGCCGAACCCCAACGCGAGCACAATGCTGCAAATGAGCACGAGAACCAAGAAAGCCGCACGCAGTCTCAATGATTTCATCGGTATCCTTTCGTGTTGCCAAGCATCGAAGACCTACCACTTGGCGGAACGCTCCGCTGTCCTCAACGGCGGAAGCGTATACGTTTCATTTCACTAAACCTAATCATACCTAAGAAGAATAGTATTGTCAATGCGAATGTGTCGACAGCACATACTTGCGCCCGCGCTTCTGCCCGACAGCTCGCAGCCTGCCGTCCTCTGTCAGTCGCTTGAGCAACACATAGGCATAATTGTCACTGACGCGCAGGAGATCGGCAGCTTCTCCTCGTGTAATGCTGCCCTGTGCCTGAACGTACCGCAGGATGAGTTCGGGCTGACGTACTTCTTCGATGCCGGCCTGGCGAACATAGGCAGCGGTTTCATTCGCTGCCGCATACATTTGAGCACTGAGCATGTAACTGCGGTTTTTTCCGCTTCCCTTCGCTTCTATCACTCCATTCTCAACCATACGTTCAAGGTTCGCACGGATGCGATGTTCGCTCAGATGTGTCATTTTCCCGAGATCGGCAAACGTCAGGCGGCGTTCCATCTGCAAGGCCGAAAGAATCAGCAGGGCATGGATTGATGGCAGATTCCCCGTACGCTGCTGCTCATCTTGGATGAGCTTCATGAAAGCCAGATTCGGCTTGGCACGCGCAATAAAAACCCGTACGTTGTTCTCCGTTGTCTCGGAGTAATCGGGCCACGGACGACCGTAGATGATGGAACCCGCAAATATGCGATCAATGCCGCGCCCCGTACGCTCGGCAAGCCCTATGCGTTTCATAGCATCGGCAAGCGCCGGATTCCTGCCGCGCGGCGCAGCGGAAATGAGATTGCGCAAAGATATTCCTTCAATAAAGCCGCCGGGGTTTTCGATGGTCAGACCTTCTTCTGTAATTTGCACGAGCGTCATGCCGAGCTGTGCATAATCACGATGACAAAAAGCATTGACAAGCGCTTCGCGAAAAGAGGCGGGAGAAAATTCGGGAATGGCTGTGCGAAACAGCCCCTGCTCGATATCTCGTTCCGGATTCCACGCCTTGAAATATTCTGCATATTTCTCAAAGACGGCAAGCAACGGCAAGCGTGTCTGCTCATTCAATCGAATGGCAGAACCCTCAAGAACTTGAAATGCAGTCTGTGCCGTAGGGATGAAACGTGCAAGGCTTTCTTCCTTGCCGAGGAGAAGCAGTCCGGCAATGGTCGGCAGCATTCTCCCCTCATGCTCAACGGTCAAACGCAGGGCTTCCAAGAGTTCTTGATCCGACAGCTCTAAAAGCTCCGCCTCTCCATGTCGCTGGGCGATAATATGGCGTAAGTGCAGGATCTGGGCGCTGCTTAAGTCAGCGAAGTCAGCATTCGGTACCATTTGCGCAGAAAAATCGAAAGCGCCTAATTCAGATAACCGTATAGGAATCTCAAATGGATAGAGTGGCACATTTTCCGGAGATCCATCCGCCTTCAAGCGACGGCGCAAAATTTTTCCGCTGCCGGTAGCCACGATGCTGCGGCTTTTTGGCACATCGATGCGCAGGACGGGAATGCCGTCCACCCTGACGATTTCCGTGCGCACGGAAACAGAAGGAACCGTATTGTTTGCCACAAAAGCCATGACGGGAAGCACATCCATATGCGCCCCGTGAAGTCCCGTGATTTCTCCGTCATCTTCTACGCCTAGATATAATATGCCGCCATCCGTATTGGCCAATCCAACGACGGCATCGAGCAGAATGCTGTTCGATAAGCATTTCTTGTCGCTTTTAAACTCGACGGACAGACTCTCTTTCGCAGGAATCTTACACATGGGATCACCTCTTTATGGTTATTATATCAAAAATAACGATACTGTGGTTATTTTTTATCGCAGATAACCACAATATCGTTATTTGCAATGATCGCTTCCTTGACGAGCAAGCTATATCCGCGCTCCCGCAAAACCAAAGCCTCATCTATAACACAAAAAAAGAATCGGCAAACAGCCGATTCCTCACTTGTCGAGATGGTGGAGACGAAGGGGATTGAACCCTCGACCTCTCGGATGCGAACCGAACGCTCTCCCAGCTGAGCTACGTCCCCATGTCGTACTACGCAAGTATACTGCATATCGAAAGAAAATGCAAGAAAAAAATCATATTTTCCCAATATACCCAAGAAGGAAGAATATATTTCCCGATGAAGCAGGAGAATTTCATTAGAAGTCGAAGAAGGTGTAGAGCTGAAGGACTATATTTGAGCGCAGAGATGCGGCAGGAATCGCAGCTCTGCAGGAAAGGACGTGAAACCATGAGTCTGACAAGAAAATGTCTGCTCTTTCTCCTGACCGTCTTGGGGTGTCTCCTCTTGGCGGGCTGCGGCTCTTCCGGTCTCGGGGGATCGGGCAAGGTGATCTACGCGAACCACAACGATGCCGACGCCTTCGCCATGCAGCTCAAGAACACGTTTGCCGAGAAGGCGAAATCGGCAGGGCTTGATGTGGAATTCCTCGACGCCAAGGGCGACAGCAATCTGCAGATCGACCAGCTGAACGAGGCGATCAGCAACAAGGCGGCCGCCATCGTGCTCCTCGCGATGGACGGAACGAGCATCGTGCCTACGGTCGAGAAGGCGCGCGAGGCAGGAATCCCCGTCGTCATCATGAACCGCGACGTGAACGATCCGAAAGTGATCGGCTCGCTCTCCGACGACCGCGAGGCCGGCCGGATGCAGGGCGAGTTCATGGCAAGCCATCTGCCGCCGAACGCCAAGGTCGTCTACCTGATGGGCGAAAGCTCCCTGGGCGTCGCCGTCAAGCGTTGGGAAGGCTTCAAGGAAGCGTGCCTTGACAAGCGTCCCGACGTCAAGCTCCTCGCTTCCGTCGACGGAAGCTGGAGCAAGGCGGAAGGAATGAAGGCCATGACGCTCTGGCTGAACTTCTTCCCCGAGATCAACGGCGTCGTCGCGGCAAACGATGAGATGGCCTTGGGCGCTATCCAGGCCTTGAAAGCGGCAAACCGTCTCAACGGCTGCCTCGTGACGGGCGTCGACGCTACGCCTGCAGGCCTCGCAGCGGTCGAAGCGGGCGAGCTTTCGCAGACGGTCAAGCAGGACGCCGATGGACAGGCGGCGGGCGCGGTCACGCTCGTCCAAGGCTTCCTAAGCGGCAAGGCGCCGACCGAGAGCCTTGACATTCCGTTCACGTCCATCACGCGCGAAAATGTCGCGCAGTTCGTGAAGTAAGGGGGCTGGAAAATATGAGCAATTTTACTTTGGGCAGCGAGATCCTGAAGGATTACAGCGTAAAGACGAAGGTTGCGATCCTTTCCGTCTTCCTCCTCCTTACCGTGGCGCTCGTCGCCGCTGTCGGCATCTATTCGAGCCATTCGGCAAAGCAGGCGCTCGACGAGATGTATCACCACAACTTGATGACGACGCAGTATCTGAACGACGCGAACAATCGACTGCGTAGCATCACCGTCAATGTATCTTACATCGTGCAGCAGAACTTCACGCAGGAGAATCGTCAGATCCTCCTCGATGACATCGCGGGCAACCTCGCTGGCATCCGGCACGATGTGGAAGAAATCCAGAAGATGGAGCAGAGCGATCGCACGAAAGAAGCGCTCTCCGCGCTCGACAAGGATCTCGATGCAGCGGACGCCGCGGTCAAGGCCGTCAGCACACTCGGCACAGCACCCGAGGACAAGGCAGAAGCGTACAATCAGCTCTCCTCCCTGACGGCGATCGGCGCCAACATGCAGGTTCTGACGCCGGACAACGTGTTCCAGGGCAAGCAGCTCTTCGAGGCGAACAACATCCAGTATGCACGCACGCTGAAGATCTTCGCCGCGATCATTCTCATCAGCCTGATTCTCGGCATCGTCATGTCGCGCATCATCGCGGACAACATCTCGGCGCCCTTGAATACGTCGATCGACCACCTCAATGCCGTCGCGACGGGCGACTTGAACCGCGAGATTCCGGCCGCACTGTCGAACCGCGCCGATGAGATCGGCGTCGTCGTCAAGGCTTTGATGAAAATGCAGGGCTTCATGAAGCAGGTGCACGAGGAAGCCGAGAAGACAGACGCCGCCGTCGGCGAACTCGAAGCGATGATCAACGCGATGAACAACGAAACGCAGGACATGTCCGCCGTGACGGAAGAGATGTCTGCGGGCATGGAAGAGACGGCAGCCTCGACGGCGAGCATGCAGCAGGTCAGCGGCCACCTGAGCGAAGAGATCCAGCACACCGTGCAGGAAATGAAGAAGAGCGAGGCGTACACGTGCGAGATCGCCGGGCGCGCGACCGAGCTAAAGGCGAAGATGGAGCAGTCGCAGGAAGCTTCAAACCGCGTCTACGGCTCGACGAAAACCTCCGTGGAAGATGCCATCGAAGCCGCGAAGGTCGTGCAGGAGATCGAGACGCTCACGCAGGCCATCACGGACGTCGCCGAGCAGACGAACCTCCTCGCGCTGAATGCGAGCATCGAGGCCGCACGCGCCGGCGAACAGGGACGCGGCTTCGCCGTCGTCGCCGGCGAAGTCGGCAAGCTCGCCGAGCAGTCACAGGAAACGGCAGAGAAAATCAAGAGTCTCACAGGCCAGGTCATGGGCGCGATGGAGGCCCTATCGAAGGGCGCCTTCGACCTCCTGCACTTCATCGATGAAGACATCCGCAAAGACTATGAACAGATGGACGAGACCGCCGTGCAGTACAAGGAAGACGCAGAATTCTTCCACAGGACGGCCAAGGGCAGCACGAAAAGCTCCGAAGAACTCCTCTCTTCCGTGCGCAACATGAACCAGTCGATGGACGAGATCGGACGCGCGACGCACGAGAGCGCCGACGGCAACACGCGCATCGCCGAGAACATCGTCGGCATGGCGGAACGGTACGCCGACATCCTCGAAAAGGTACAGGGATTCAAGGAAGGCACAGAACGCCTCAAAAATCTCGTGACAGCATTCTCCAAATGACGACAAGTTGGTAAATCTGCGAGGCGGAAGCTTACTCTTTCAAAGCTGCCGCCTCGTTTTTTTCGTTGAAAAAGCGCAAGTAAAAAGACTGCCGTGCACCGAAGCGCGGCAGTCTTTTTGTGCGTGTAGTTTGCGCGAGTTGAAGCTGGTAAGGGAAACTTCTCAGAGCGCCTTGGCGACGGCTTCGCCGAGTTCCTCGCAGGCCTTCACGCCGTCGTCATCGGGCGCATTCTCGACGATCACGCCGTCGGAGACGAGCTTGGCGCCGGCAGCTTTCGTGCGCTCCGCCCAAGCCTCCATCCAAGCGCCAGCGCCCCAACCGTACGAGCCAAAGAGGCCGACAGGAACGCCCGAGAGCTTCTTTTCCGCTTCCGTGAAGAACGGCTCAAACTCGTCCTCTTCCAAGACCTCGTCGCCCATGGCGGGGCAGCCGAAGAGGAAGCCGTTATAGTCGGCCATCTTGTCCGCGCTGAAATCGCTGACCGTGAAGAGCTCCGCCTCTGCGCCGCCCTTTTTCGCGCCCTCAAGGACGGCTTTCGCCATCTCTTCCGTGTTGCCCGTGCCGCTCCAATATACAACCGCTACTTTTCCCATGTCAAAGACCTCCTGATGATTTTTTCTTGCTGCAAAGAACCGCTGACCGTCCCTGCGCGCTAGACCGCTTCCAAAAGCTCCGCCATCGGCGTGCCGCGCCCCAGACGCGCACAAAGACGCTCCGTGCAGTCCGTATATCGCTGGAAGAGAGCGCGCGTCTCCTCCTCGTTCGCGTAAACCTTCCAATAGCCCGCGCAAGCGAAATCGCGCCCCTTGTTCTCGATGAAGCCCTCCACGTCCTCCGCCGGATAGCCGAGGAAGAGACCGACCTCATGTGGGAAACTCTTCTGGAGTTGGATGCGCATGGAAAGATACTCCAAATGCGCTTCGATCGCATCACCTGCACGGTAGCCGAATCGCGCCAGAAGCGCGAGCACCGCCGGCTGCTCCAAGATACGTTCGAGGAGCTTTCTGCGGTAGAATAGCATGAGGACATACTCCTCGCCCTCCGTCAAGCGGACGGGCGTGATGCCTTTGCACTCGAAGCATGTCGCATACGATTCAAGAAGCGCATCGAAATCCTCGAAGCGGCTCTTCTGGAAAGAAACAAGGCTCGCAGGCTTGATCCCCGCGAACGTCGGCGCACAGTGGAAGCAGAGCATACGCTCGAAACCATCCTTACCCAAAATCATCACCTCCAGCAATGTATGTATAGGATAGCATATACGGTAATGATTTTCAATATAAAAATAAAAGTTTTTTGCCCAAGGCGATCAACAAGCATCCCACCCTTTCCGGCGCATACGAAAAGAGCGGCTCTGCACCATCCTTCCACGGTGCAGAACCGCTCCCCGGGCATCCCTATGACCCTATGACGCCGCCTCGCGCCAGAAAGGCACGGAAAGACTCAAAGCGACTTCGCCAGCGCTTCGCCAAGCTCCTCGCATGCCTTGATCCCGTCGTCATCGGGCGCGTTCTCAACGGCAAGGCCGTCGCTTACGAGCTTCGCGCCCGCCGTGCGCACGCGCTCCGCCCACGATTCCATGAAGGCGCCGCCGCCCCAGCCATACGAGCCGAAGAGTCCGACCGGCGCGCCCGAGAGCTTCGACTCCGCTTCCACGAAGAACGGCTCAACATAGTCCTCCTGCAGCTCCTCCGAACCCGTCGCCGGGCAGCCAAAGAGGAATCCGTCATAGCCCGCCAGATCGGCGACCTTGAAATCCTCGAAGCGCTTGAGCTCCGCATCCGCACCGCCCTTCTTCGCGCCCTCAAGGACGGCCTTCGCCATCTCTTCCGTATTGCCACTGCCGCTCCAATATACCACCGCAACTTTTTTCATGAAAAAACCTCCCATGTTCTCTTTGTCAAAGATTTTACAAATAATCATTCTCATATCAATATAGCATTTTTATCTGCTATCGTCAACTTCGCCCAGCCCTTTTAGATTTATATATAGGAGTTTCGATGTCGTTCATATACATATATAGTCAGAAAAAAATAGCGTATCCAACAAGACAAAAGACCCCGAAGCCATCGCGTGATAGCTTCGGGGCTTTTCCCTGCGAGCGTCTCAATCCTGCGTCTCGTCCTTTTCCACATGCTCTTTCCAGCTGCCGCGCTCGGCGCTCGGATCGGCTACAGCTTCCGCCACATAGGCGCTGACGGCGTCGAAGTTCCTGCGCACGCCCGACTTCGTGTTGCGGTAGGTCACAGCGTTCTTCTGGTTGACGCCGATGCTCGCCGCTTCCTTCTCCGCGTCGATGTTCGCGCCGAGGTAGATGAAATCCCAGCCTGCCTTCTCCTGCTTGTCGGAAATCATCTGTTTGACCTTCTCGCGCGTGAACTCCTCGCTGGCGTTCTCCAGACCATCCGTGATGATGACGAAGACGACCTTCGTATCCTCGTTCTCGACGCCCTCCGTGCGTGCGACCTTGAGGATTGTCGAGCCTACGGCGTCCAAAAGCGCTGTCGTGCCGCCGACCTCGTACTCCTTATCCGTCAGCGGCTTGATGCGCCGGATATCTTCGCGGTTATAGATCGTATCGATCTTGTCGTTGAAGAGCACCGTCGTGACATTGACCTTCGCATCGAGCTTCTTCTCCTTCTCGATCATGGAATTGAAGCCGCCGATCGTATCCGACTCCAGCCCCGACATCGAGCCGCTCTTGTCAAGCACCATCACGAGTTCCACGCGCGCGGGCTTCTCCTTGGCCGCCGCTTCGGCGGGTACGGCAGATCCCAAGAATACACAGAGTGCAAGCGCGAGAAAGGAAAGCGTCCACTTTTTCCACATGTTCAAGACCTCCTCTTTTCTTGTAGTCTTCACTGTTTTTATTATAGCGCATTTTTCTTTGCGGCGGTACTGGCAAGTATGACAGGATGATGAAAATTCGAGAAGGCAACCAACCGTACGTCGGGGTCTTCTTCCGCGATGTGTTCGAATGTGATGACGGCCGGTGTAAGGTTATGCGGCGGATTTGTCGACGCAGAGAGGGCGAAAAGATGCACCAAGATGGCGGTACTGCATGTATCAACGCCTCCTTGATTCTTGCGCACACCCAGGACACAAAAAAGGCGTGCCGTACAGAACCATAAGCCTTTGTACAACACGCCCTTTGATACCGTTTTGCAGAGCCGCCCTGCTTTCGATGCAGGGGGACACTCAGAATTTCCAATCCATACGGGCACTTCCCATCCAGCCGCTCCGATGACCCTGCCAGCCGGACAGGTTGACCTCGCAGGTGACACGCCCGCGCTTTGGCGTACTGCGCCAGCCGAGTTCCATGAGAACGCTCGCGCCGGTTGCACTGGAGGCAGGCATATCGTAGCTCTGGAAGTGTGCCGTCGCACCACCCGCCATCTCGTATTCAAGCGCGAGCCCCGCATACAGTGCAGAGGCGGAGCCAAAGCGCGTGTAGCGTGCCCCTGCACGCAGGCGATGCGAGTCCGTCGCGTGGAAGTCGTACGTCTCCCCCGTATTCAACTGCGCGGATACGCCATTCGTATGCGACCAGAAGTAGCGTGCATAGTAGTCGAGCTGCGCCGCACTGCCCACCGGCTGCGTCTTGCCGACACCGAGCTGCACCGCCCAGTACGGCGCGGTATAGCGATAGGTGGTGAGCTGTGAGGCGTGGACTTGCCCGTGATAGTTTGCCTTGGTGCTGCCGCCGTGCAGGACTGCCTCCATCCACACGCCGTTCGTGCGATCCATCCGCGCCAGGACTCCCGCGCCGAGATAGCTGAGATCCCCGCTGCCATGCGTACCGTCGCCCATGTAGCTGTCATATTTCCCCGTTGCATACTCAACGAAAGGGCTGAACAGGAGTTCTCCGCCCTTTCGTGCAAAGATGCGGGAGACACCGACCGCCATGTTGGACGCATGCAGGTCGATGTCCGAGTCGGTCTTCGTGCGCATACTGCTCTTTTGCACGTCGGCCCAGATTCCATACTGCCGCCTGCGCTCGCGGTCATCGTCCGCAGCCCCCATGCTGGCGGAGGCGAGGAGATCTGCACCGCGGTTAATCAACTCATTCGTCGCGGTGCGCGTCTCGATGAGGGAGCGAGTACGCGGGTTGACGGTGCTTGCCCGCAGCGTCGCAACCAGCTCCTCGTTGCCGCGCCGCCAGACATCGAAGGCATAGCTGAGAGAGACGCCTTGCATGGTCTCAGTCGCCCGCTCCATTCCAGTGATATTGAGTGTGCCGCCCGGCGCGACGCGCAGCAGGCTGACGGTGTCACCGGGACGCAGGACGAGCGCGTGCCCCTTCACGCCGACACCGACGGAGACACCCGAGAGGCTCTGCGTCATCGTACGGAGCTGCAAGCGCGTCGGGCTGGCGGGGCTCGCCATCGGGTCGAGGTAGAAGTCCAGATGCTGTACATAGACGAGCTTCTCCGCCTTTGCCGTTCCAACGCCATGGATCGCGAGAAGGTTATTGTTCTCACGGTTGCCGCCGGAGAGGCCGCCAAAGATCACACCGTCCACCTCCGCGCCGTTCTTGAGGTTGACGATGTTCTTCGACCCGCGTGCCCCGTAGCCGCCGTAGACGTTACCCTGCATGATGTGAACGCCGTCGAGCGTGACGACGTTCCCCTCGGCGTTGCCGAGCAGACTGCGTCCGCCGTAGACGTTGCCGCGTACCGAGCCACCCGTGATCGCGACACTGTTGTTGTTCGCGGAGCCGATGCCGGAAAAACCGCCGATTACGGTCCCACGAATGTCGCCCCCAGAGATGGCAACGCGGTTGCCATCGGTCTGCCGACCGCTGCCGCCATAGACGACGCGCAGCGTTCCGCCGGTGATCTCGACAGTATTGCGCAGTGCCTTGCCCCGCAGTGAGACACCACCGACTGCGGTGCGGACGGTACCGCCCGAGACGACGAGATGATTGTCCTCTGCATTTCCTCCGCGTCCGCCGTGCTCCTGCGGAGCAATGCCGCCGCCTGCAATGTTCGCCCAACCGCCGGAGATGTGCACGGTATTGTGCCGCACATTTCCACTCTTGCGCACGCGCCCGCCATAGATCCCCTCCTCGGCACGACCGCCGCTCATCTCCACAGTGTTCCACTCCGCGTCGCCAACGCGCAGGCCGTCCGTCCCCGTGACATTCCCGCCGTAGATCTCATCCGTCACAGTGCCGCCCCGCATGATGACCGTGTTGTGATGTGTTCGGCCGGACAGTGCCACCCCGTTCAGATGTCCGCCGGAGACACGCCCCGTCAGATGTGCGCCGGGCAGGATGACGAGGCGGTTGCCGTAGGTGTCGCCCCCGCCCTCCGTGTATCCTGCCGCGATGTAGCCTTGATTCAGTGCGTGCGGCGGGTGGTGCATACTGTCAACAGTCAGCGTGTTGCCATAGACGTTGCCGTTGTCGCTCTCAGAGCCGATGTATCCCGCTGCACGCGGATTCGTATCCGGCCCTGACCAGTCGCGTGAGGATACGATGTCATGTCCCGTAACATCCGCCGCAGCAGCGTACTGCGGAAACAACGCCGCCCCTGCTGAGACGGCGAGCCCAATCATCAGCGCCAAACCTCGTCCTTCCCTTTTCCCCATGTAAAATTCTCCTTTCTCTGTGAAAAGATCGCTGATAAAATCTATCCCCATTCCACGCGCTTTGCCATATTGTTATAGTTCTTTCATCCTATCGAAGAGGTAAGCCAGACGCACAGATATTGTGCTATATAGAGGATTTGCCGACAATGAAAGGGAAAAAACGATGTGCTAGGATGGTGGCAATGAATTCGTTGTTAAGTCTTTAATCCTATTTCTTGCAGTATAGTAGACTTTTTGTATTTTGTCAACAAACCCCCCTGCGCTAGGCCAAAAGGGGGGATTTTTAAAATAAATTGACGAAAAAAGTTTCATTTTGGAAACCGTTCGGTTAAATTTAGTTAAGATTCAAAAGCAACTGAAAGGGAAACCAATAAATTTGCAATCTTCCGTTTGCGCGTGTAGTTTATTCTATCGCAATCCCTGGGTAAAAGGCTTTTGCCATCATCTTTATGCCATCGATGGTATGGCAGAGCGGGCCGTAGGTATAGCTGAGTGGGATGCTGTAGATACGACGATTTTGCACGCATTTCGTATGCTGCAGGCCTGGATGCTCATAGATCTGCTGCAGGCAGACACCGTACTCGGCGTGGCTGCAGATGACCATCAGTACGTCGGGATCTTCCTTCGCGATGTGCTCAAATGTGATGACGGCAGGTGTCTCAATCGCTTCGGCACCGATCTGTTCCGCCATGTTGCCCGCGAGCTTGCTTTTGTCATACGAAACGAACGTGCTCATAAGCTCGATCAGCATGACGCGCGGCTGGGGATATCCTTGTGCTTTTTCGTTGATTTCATCAATACAGTCGTAGGTTTCTTGCACGATGTGCTCGGCGGCGGATTCTGCGTGGAAAATACGTCCGTAGTCTCGGATGCTTTCCATCTCCTGTGCCACAGTTTCCTTGATGTAGTGTCGCCTCGGCTGTGAACTGCTCAGATTGACAAGCGTTTTTACACCGTGTGCGTTCCAGTAGTCTGTGCTGCCCAAACTGTTCCGCGTAAAGCAGTATTGATTCCCGATGATGAGATCGGGGCGTGCCTGCATGACATATTCCATATGAAGCTGTTGATTCATGGCGCGTGGCAGGGTTTCTAAAATGCGGGCATTCTCCTCCTTCATGGGAAAAGGACCGTCGTTGTTTGCTGCAGCCAGAAGGATCGAGGAAGCCGCGCCAAGCTCGATCAACGTCTCCGTCTCATTGTCGCCAACGACGAGGACGCGCTTGGGCACTTCGGTGAATATCTGCACATTCTTTCCTTGTACGAAGTAATTGTCGATGCGCAAGTTCTCCACGCGCACAGGAACGCCCTCCGTTGGAGCGCTTTCTTCCCCTGCAAAGGAGCAGCCGAGGAAGAAAGCGCAGACTGCGTTCAGGATGACAGCATACCATGATGTTTTCTTCATGAGTCAGACGCGCTTTCTCTTCAATAGAAGATGCAGAAAAATCGGGCTGCCGAGCAGGCTGACGATGATGCCGATCGGCATATCGCCGTTCTCCAACGCCAAACGGCTGAAAACATCTGCCCACGCGAGGAAGCCTGCGCCCAAGGCGACGCATACCGGCAAAAGCCGCTCGTAGCTGCTGCCCACGAGCAATCGCGCGATGTGAGGCACTGCCAGGCCGACGAAGCCGATGATTCCGGCGTTGTAGACGACCATGGCCACCGCCATGGCGCATAGGAAGATATACCGGCTGCGGCTCTTCTCCAAGCGATAGCCAAGCGTGCTCGCTTCGATATCGCCGAGGAGCATCAGATTCAGTATGCGTGTGCGTAACAGGAAAAAGACGATGATCGGCAAGGCAATGCTGGCGAGATAGAGGTTCTTATCCCAGCCGCTGCGCTCCAGACTGCCGAGCAGCCAGTAGGAGATGTTCGCCACCGTGCGCGAATTGGGTGCAAGAGAGATGATGAGGCTGATGGCGGCACTGCAAACGGCATGGATGCCCAGTCCTGCAATCAAGGTCATGAAGGACTTGCCCTCTCCATAGCGGTGTGTGAGCCACAGCACGAGGAAAGTCGAGAGCCCCGCGCCGATAAAGGCGCCCAGCGGTACGGCGGAGAATCCTGCAAGCACTGTGATGTTCGCGCTCATCATCAGGACAGCGCCCAGTGCTGCGCCAGAAGAGATGCCCAAGAAATACGGATCTGCCAGCGGATTGCGAAAGAGCGCTTGCATGACGGCGCCTGTGACGGCGAGCGTACCGCCTGCCAAAAGCGCCAGGACGAAGCGCGGTGCACGCATGTACGCCAAGACATCTGCATGAATGGGGGCGATCTGTGGATTCGTCGGATCGACGAGAAACAGCACAACCTCATGGAAGTCCACATTGACGATGCCGCGCGTCATGGCCGCCAATGGCAGGAGCAGAAGCAGGACGGCGATCGTCGCATACAATATGATGTTTTTGTTTTGTTCTTTCATAGAGGAGGCCATCCTATACGGCAGTCGGTCATAGTCCCCACGCAGTTCAGATTCACTCGTCTTACATGAAGACGTTATATCTCTGCCGGAATACGAGATAGATGAAGAGCGGTGCGCCGACGAGCGCAAACATCACGCCCAAGGGGATTTCCACGCCGGGAATCGGAATGAGCGAGCGTGAAAGGAGATCCAGAAGGACGGCGGTCATGCCGCCGAGCATGACCGCTGCGGGCAGCAGTACGCGATGGTCGGCGCCCAAAAGGCTGCGTACGATATGCGGAAGTACGAGGCCGATGAAGCCGATCATGCCTGCGTTGTAGACGATGAGGCCGACCAAAAGGCCGTTGCAGAGCAAGTACTTCGTCAAGTGATCCTTGGCATTGACGCCCAAGGTGATCGCCGTGTCGCGTCCCAAGAGGAGGATATTCAGTACGCGGCTCTGCGTCATGAAATAAAGGAATATCGCGACGACGACGACGCATAGGATGAGCGATTGAGTCAAGGAGGCGTTTGCCACACTGCCCATGAGCCAGAAGGTTATGGACTCCATGCCCTCCGTGTCGCTGGCCTTGTAGACGAGAAAGCCTGCGAGCGATGAGAAGACGAGTCCCATCGCCAAGCCTCCCAGGAGAAGATTGGACAAATCGCCATTCTCTCGACGGGCAAAACCGATGACGAGGACGGAGACAAAAAGCGCACCGGCAAATGAGCACGCACCGATGCCGATCGCACCGAACAGAGAGCCCAGTCCGAGGAAGAGGCCCGCCGCCGTGCCGAAATATGCGCCTGACGATACGCCCAAGACATAAGGATCGGCCAATGGATTCTGCACGATCGCCTGCATGATGAGCCCGGACAAGGTCAGTCCCATGCCCACGCAAAGTGCGAGGAGCACGCGCGGCAGACGAAGCTCATAGAGGATGCTCGCAGTGAGCGCATCGTCGCCATTTCCTGTGAGCATCTCGAAAATGGCGGACATGGAAATATCCGTAAGTCCGGACGAGACCCCCCACCATACGACGAGCAATTGCAGCGGCAGGCACAGCAGAAGAAGCTGCATCGTCCCCATCGTCTTGAGCTTTTCCAGCATCATGGTCTCATCCCTCCATCAGCCTTCAAAACTGCACAACGAAGACAGGCAAACGCAGAAGTCCGTTTGCCTGTCCTACTATCAGATTTCGAAATTCGCTGCGAACGACACCGAGCGCGGCGCACTCAATTGCAAGCTATCCGCTCCCGCGACGGGAATCCAGTAGTCCTTGCCGGTCACGTTGTAGCACATCAAAGTCAGTGTGACGGGGGTCGTTCCCATCTTCGTTTCATAAGAAGCGCCGAGATCGACCTTCCAGGAAGCGGGCACGCTGAGAGTCTCGTTCTTGATGTCGGCTCTTCCGAGATACGAAACTCGGCCGATCAAAGACCATGCCGGATCGACATGATAGACGGCGCCGATCGTACCGGAGAATTTCGACGTACCGCCGACGGCTTTGCCGTCGTTCGCGCCGTCCTTCGTTTTTGACTGCTTGGCGTCGAGATACATCATGCCGCCGACCAGATCGAGGCGCTTGCTGATCTTCCCTGTGAACACCCATTCAAATCCTGTGTTTTCCTGCTCGCCATCGTTGAGACGATACTTTCCGTCGGGACGCATGACGTCGATCGTATTCGCTTTGCGAATCTTGAAGAGGCTCAGCGTGTTGACGAAATCTCCCTTCTTGATCTTCACGCCGATCTCATCCTGTTTCGTCTTTGCAGGCGGCAAGACTTCGCCCTTATTCTTGTAAGAAGCACCAGAGACGAGCGTCCCGGCGTTGAATGACTCACTGTGGCTGACGTAACCCATGATTTCCGGTGTGAATTTGTAGCTCAAGGCGAAGGTCGGGCACGTCGCGTCGGAATCCTGGCGCTTCTGACCGACTCTCGTATAGCTCGATTTATGCCCGTGCAGACCCAGCGTAAGCTGCAGGCGATCATCCATGAACTTCATCGTATCTACGAGATGATAGCCTGTCATCTGCTGCTTGAACTGCAGCGGCGGCTGATAATCGGGCAGTGGCACGCTTGCCCACGAGTTGTTGCGGTAGAGATTGCCTGTGCCGCTCCAAAGATCGCCGCCGCCCGAGAAACGGTTGACCCAATTCTTGTCGAAGCCGATGATGTATTCGTGCTTGACATCTCCTGTCTGAAAATCGCCGCGCAGGCCTGTGCCGAAATAGATACGCGTATGACCGAGCGGCCAATATTCAGCATTGATCGTGAAATCACCATCGTTCGAGGTCAGTTTAGGCGTGCCTTCATAGTACTTGTCATAATCGAACTTATGGTGTCCGAAATTGATATATGCCGTTACATGATCGTTGAGCTTTTGCTCGTGGTTGAGGATGATCCATGTGTCCTTGTATGTATGATAGAGCCAAGACGGCGTGTAGCTCTTCCTTGCATCGGGCGCCTTGGGCAGTACTGTCAGATTGCCCACACTGAAGCCGTCACCGCCGCCCTCGTACTTGATGCGGCTGTATCCGAGCATCAAATTCGTCGTTGAGCGTTTTCCCTGATGATCGAAGTTCACGAAGATGTTGTTCTGTTTGAGATTCTTGTCCTCCTGCACCGTTTCGCCGCCGATGTGGTTGGCCGCGACGCGCAGTCCGAACGCCTTGTCCGCACCGAAGCGCCGGCCGATATCGACGCCCTGCTCGAACGATTTGCCGCCGTTGTAGGAGAGGTGTACATCCGTATTGTCCTTGGTTTGCGCCCTCTTCGACTGGAAGTTGATCGAGCCGCCGATCGTATCGGAGATGTTCGTCCCGTTGACGCCGAGATTGGGTCCCGCGACTACGGTAGCGTTTTCAATCCAGTAGTAAGGCAGGTTGCCTGAACTCATCGCACCAGGAATGCCATTGATGTACATGGAATAGCCGTTTTGCTGGAAGCCGCGAATCGTCACGGAATGAACGCTCTTGCTCGAAGACGCACGCACGGAAGGGACGAGCGAGAGTGTGTCCATCACGCCGCTCTGCGGTGTGGAAAATGTCTCAATCGCTTTCTGGCTGACGGTTGTGACACTGAAGGGCAGTTCCAAGGAATCCTTCTCTCCTAGAATGCCCGTCGTACTCTTCCTCTCGATCATGCCGCCGCGGAAAGTCTTGCGATCTCCTAGAACTGTGAGATCGGGCAGATGATATTCGCTGTCGGCGTTTTCTTGCGCTGTACGCTGTGAATCTTCCGCCTCGACTGGCGTTTTTGCTGCTTCCTCTGCGAAGGCGTCATGCGCTGCGCCGAAGGAACATCCCATCATCAAGGCTGTCAATAAGAGTCGTTTGCTTGCTTTTTTCACGGTGATCCATGCTCCTCTCCCCATCGCTCGTGGGTCCATCGATGAGCGTCAAACAGGCAGTTCTCCTGGCTCGGCGTCATAACTCCTCTGCCTGCCTTCCCAAAGCTTGCGCCCCAGTGGCAATCGCGGCAAAGTTGCTCGTCCTTACAGTGGCGGGACCGCGTCGGCTTCTACCGACTTCCCTATTAAGCCTCGAGGGCACCTGTTCCACTTATCGTACTACTAGAACTTTTAGTTATACCGCAAATATCGTAATATGTTTCTTATCTTTTGTCAACAGAAAAATCCCCCGCCGCAGGCATTCTGCCTGCAGCGGGGGATTTTTGCTGCCGATGAATCACGTCAGTCGAAGTCGGTGTCTCTCTTTAAGATCGTGCCGTCGGCGGCGCGCAGGTCGTATTCGTACTCTTTGGTGCCGCGTTTCAGCTCGATGGAGTAGACAAGCTCGCCCCGCTTCGTGTGCAGTTCCAGCTCGTAGCGGTCGAGGTCGTCCATGGAAAGATCGGCGTCTTCCAGCGCGATTCCCATCGCCTCTACGTCTTCAATCACATCATAGTCGCTGATGACGAGTTTCGTGCGCGTGTGCATCCACGATTTTTCCCGCACATCGATGATCTCGCCCGTCTTGGCGTCGAAGTCGATGTCCACGCCGCCCGCGTTCGTCTCAAGCTCCACGCGGTAGGTCGGCATGTAGCCGCGCCCGTCGAATTTGATCTCGTAGTTCGTGAGATCGCCCTCATCGAGTCCCGATTCGGCAATCGCCTGAACCTTAATCGTGTCGTAGCCCACGAAGTCGGCTGTCGCCGCCTCAGCGACGGAAAGGAACGGCGAATCGCTTCCCTTCGCGGCGGGAGCTGCGACTGCGGCAGTCCGCAGTGCAGGTGCGTGAAGCGTCGTCTGTCCTTGGAAGATTCCCACGCCGAGCGCGGCGAGCGCGCCGAAGCTCAGAGCGCCCGCCACGGGAGCTGCCATCTGCCATTTCTTCATTTTATCTTCTCCTCTCATTGCATTTGCTTGCTTTCCTGCTTCAACACGTTCAGTATACCATGCTGCGCTAAAAGGACGATAACAAACAGATAAACAAAAGATAAACTATTTTCGTACGAGCCGCTTCATAAGCATCGTGCATTTTCCCTGCAGGAAAATATCCGGCTGCAGGCTCAATGGTTCGCCGCCGTGTAGATTTTCAAGGCGAGCGCACGGTCGACGGGATGGAATGTGCCGACTGCCTTCGTGCCATTGGCCGTCACGTTGTCGGCGAGCGCTTCCAAGGCGCCGTGCGTCAAGATGCCCGTCGGAAGTTCTCCGAGCGAGGTCGGCAGCTTCAGCGAGCGGAAGAAATTCTCCGTCTTGCGGATGCCCGCACGCGCCCGCTCTTCGGCAGAGCCAGCATCTACGCCCCAGACCTTCTCGGCAAAGCGCGCGAAGCGCTCGGGGCGATCTTCGTAGACGGCACGCGCCCACGCGCCCCAGAGCGCCGTCAGGGACTCGCCGTGATTCGTGTCGTAGCGTGCCGACAGCGCATGACCGAGCTTGTGCACGGAGAAGTCCTTGTCCCTGCCGAGTCCCGTGAGTCCGCAGTGCGAGATCGTGCCGCACCACATGATCTCGCTCATCGCCTCGTAGTTTTTGTGATGTGCGAGGACGATGGGCGCATACTTCGCGACATTCTGCAGGAGCGCTTCGGCGAGGAGATCGGTGAATTCGTTGCCTTCCGTATGCGTCATGTAGCGCTCAAGCGTGTGCATGACGATGTCGGCGATGCCCGCTGCAAGCTGCGGCGAGGACAGGGAAAAGGCGAGCTCGGGGTTCAAAATGGCGAAGGCGGGGCGGTTGAACGGCGACGGCAGTCCCGCTTTCTCGCCCGTTTCCTCATTCGTCAGCACGGAGGAATCGCTCGTCTCGCTGCCCGCCGCAGGAAGCGTCAAGATGACGCCGACAGGCAGGCTCTTTTTGAGTTCTTTCTTGCCCGACCAGAAATCCCATAGATCGGTTTCGGGATTCGCCGTGCCATGCGCGATGGCCTTCGCCGTGTCGATGACGCTGCCGCCGCCGACGGCTAGAAGGAAGTCCGCCTCGAAGTCAAGCGCTTCGCGCACGGCCTCACGCGCAAACGAAAGGCGCGGATTCGGCCGCACGCCTCCCCGGACGGAGAACGCAAGGCCCGCCGCCGTGATGACGCGCTCGACGCGCGCGAGCAGCCCGCTCTTGATGACACTGCCGCCGCCGTAAACGATAAAGACGCGATGTGCGCCGTACTTTCGAAGAAGCTCCGCCGTGCGCTCCTCGACGCCGCGGCCAAATACGATCTCTGTCGGACAATGAAAAGAAAACTCCTGCATGTTCGTACCTCCCCATCTTCAATGCTGCAAAATTCCTGCACGGTGCAGGCGGTCAGAGATAAAAGCTGCACACCTCTGACCTCGAATCAGATCCAGCTCGGCTCTCGGCGCGAGGGAGCGATGGGCGGCGTGAGGAATTCCGGGCGGTCGCTGTCTTCATCGCCCCAATCATCCCAGCCATCCCAGTCGCTCCAATCATCCCAGTCGCCCCAGTCGTCCCAGTCGTCCCAAGGCGTTCGGTCATCGGGCGAGCCGAGAGCGCCTGAATCACCCGGGCTGCCCCCGCCCATGCCGATGCCGTCCGCAGCCTTCTTTTTCGCCCGCCAGGTCTTGTCCTGCCAGCCGCCCTTCAAGCGGAGCAGGAAAGGCTCTGCCTCGCTCTTGCTGTTTGAGATGATATACTCCGAGATGCCGTTCGCGTCGTAGATGTCCCGCTTGCTGCGCAGATACAGCATGCAGACGAGCTGTGTCTTCTTGAGATCCGTCTCACCCGGCGGCAGATAGCAAAAAGCGATGTCGCGTCCGACGCTATGCTCGCCGAAACGCGCCACATCGTAGATCTGCGCGATTTCGAGGAAGAGCTCCGCTGCATCCGCGAGCTGCTTTTCATCTGTCAGGAAAACGGTATCGACACCACCGTGGTAGCCGAGATGCGCCGCCTTCTCCTCGGGCGTGATGAAACGCAGACCGCGCTTTTTCGCGCACTCCTGCACCTTGTCGTTGAGCCGGTCGAGGCAGCGCGCGGGATAGTCGGTATAGTAGGAGCGTCCGCCCGGCAGGATGATGAAGGGAATCGACGCATTGATGGGCGCAACCTTCGCATGCGCGGTGAACGTGAAGTCGCGCTCCTTGTCACGGAAGGCATAGTCGACCCTTTTCCACGGCTTCTCCTGCGTGACCGTCTCGCCCAGATATTCAAGCTCGACGGGAAAATCGTACTCCGCCTCGATTTTTTCGCGCACCTCATAGGCGGAATAAGGCTCGCTGTTTTCATCGCAGCCGCCCGTGAAGAAATAATATATGCCGTAGACTCCCAAGCCCACAAAGAGGAAAAACGCCGCAAAGCCGATCGCGATCGCCAGCTGTGCGTCCTTTGGCACCTTCATTGGATTCCTCCTCTCCATCGTTTGCTGAATTGTTTTCTCCATTATACGTTTTCTTATGGTGCAGCGTCAATATACGGCTTGTCCGCTGAGGGCACTCGTGCTGTGTGCAGGGCGGCAAACGGCGACTTTTATATAAGCAGCAGGTATATCCGTTGGCGGCAAAGACGATGAACGGCAAACTGATATGCAAAAAGCCCCCGACTTTGCATGTGGGGGCTTTTTCGCTTTGCTGTCTCAGAATATCATGTTTACACCGCCGCGCCAGATTCTGCCGTCGTAGGCGAGGACGTCGCTCTCTGTGCCGAGGATGTTGTCAATGCCGAAGTAAGCACTGAAATGATCGTTGATCTTTTTATTGACGACGAGATTCAGAATGCTTATGGCAGCGTTTTTATAGATGGTTCTCCTTCCAACAGCCTCCGCATAACAATAGCCTGCAATCCAATCATTCCATAGCGTCGCATCCCAGCCGTTCTTCTGATCTTCGTAGCTGAGCTGCAGGCTTGCCTTGTGATACGGGCGGCCGGTGAGCCTTATATCTTTGCCGTCACGCGCATCGAGATAGGTGTAGAGGCCGCGCATGTTGAAGCCGCTCCCGAGATCTCGTTTGACCTCAAACTCAAGACCTTGGAGCGTCGCCTCCGTTTCATTGACATAGAAGATGTGATTGATTGACCTCATTGGTGGTGGCATATACTGAAATTGGAAATGCCCGTTGATCAAATCACGGACTTTGTTGTGAAAGTAGGTGATCTTGCCAAAAGTTTTATCCTTCTCCATCTCAAGACCGACATCGAAGTTCAGCGAGGTCTCCGGCTTGAGGTTGGGGTTTCCATGAAACCATAGCTTCACCTTTTCGCCGCCTGGCATACCATCCCAGTCGAAATAAAGCTCGCTTGCCGTTGGTGCGCGATATGCTGTTCCGATATTTGCTTTGAACCGCAGATCCTTGTTGATTTTGTATGTCGTGCCAAGTTTTCCTGTCACTTTGCTGCCGAAGGAAGTACTGTGATCCAAGCGCATGGACGGAATCAGCAGCCAATCAGGATTGAGGAGCCACTCATCCTGCACATAGAATGCCGCGTAGTTCACCGAGCTCTTGCCAAACGGACTCACGACCCCCTCATGCGAGATAGAGCCGCTGCCCTTCAGTCGGGTGCTTTCATAGTCTTCCTTACGATATTCGCCGCCAAAGGTCAGAAGGTGGTCTTTCGACAGCTGCATGGAGCGCCTTCCATCGAAGATCAAAGAGTTAAACGTCATATCATCGAACCCGAGAAGTTTATGGTTCGCTCTGTTTCTCTGATACTGATCTTTATGAAAGCGCGTGTAATAGACCTGCATTTCATAGTTGCCGCGTTTGTCGCGACCTGCATATTTAACGCCCGTCGACAGGCGCGTATGATCGTAGTCTCTTCCATGATAGATCGGCGGCTTATTCTGGTTAGTTATCATCCCCTTCATATACTGATCTTCAATCAAATAGTCTGCAAAGACATCGAGCCACTTGTCTTTCGCTACATCCATACGGCCTTCGATATTGAAGAAATACTTCTTGCCGTACATATTGCTCTTAGCATCCGTACCGCGCTCGCGGTAGTCGGACGCCTTGAAGCTCGCCGCGATATTCCAATTCCCGTGTTTTCCTGCATCGAAACGAATGCCGGCGTCCTTGCGTCGAGTCGTCCAATCCAGCGTGACGGATGTCTTCTGCTCGTCCGGTCTTCTCCGGATGATGTTGATGACGCCGCCGAGGGCTTCCGAGCCGTAGAGCGAGCTTGCCGCACCGCGCACGATCTCAATGCGCTCGACATCGTCTATATTAATGCGCTCAAACTCATAAAAGTTCATCGTCGAGTCTGTATCCTCTGTGCGCACGCGCCGCCCGTCGATGAGGATCAACGTCTGGTTCGTATTCATGCCGCGAATCGAAACTTTATTGCCAACCATGGCGTTTTCCTGCGTATCGATACCAAGTGCCAACTGCAGTGCCTGTGCTACGGATTCCGCGCCCATCTTGTCGATGTCCTCGCGCGTAATGACTTCGACCGAGCTTGGCGATTCCTTGACCTCCTGCTTCGTCCTCGATGCCGTGACGACGACTTCATTCGTCTTGATGTGCGCCGCCTCCTCCTGCTTCTTCTCCGCCGCCTGCACGGGGACGCTCATGGCGGCGAGGACGGCTGCCGTCAGCAGCAGGCTCTTCTTCTTTGTGATCTTTTTCAGCATTACTCCATCTCCTTATCCTTGTATTCCTATGAGATATATGGATACAAAGGCCGCAAGGAGCGAAAAGACATCGCTTCCTTGTCAAGCCTGGAAAACCTTGTTTTGCCTGCGATGGCGATACGCAGAGTTGGTCTATCGGGTATTTGCGCGTGCCTTACTTCTTCTCCGGATACATGATGTCGGCGAGCACCTCAAGTGCATCCGCCGCACGCACGCCGGGATTGATGGCGAAGAGTTCGTAGGGCAGGACATAGACGCGTCCGTTCTTCACGGCGTCGACATCCGCCCACGCCTCACTCTCCTGCAGGTCGCGGCGCATCTTCGGCTCAAGCGTTTCCGTCGGGCCGTGCACGATGGCGAAGATGATCGAGGGGTTTTCGCGTGCGACGAACTCCATGGAAAGCGGCAGATAGCCGCCGTCGCCCTCGGCGTGGTCGGCGATGTTGCCGCCGCCGAGCAGTTCGATCAGTCCACCCGTGAAGCATTTCTTCGTGCCCATGTTGAAGCTCTCGGGCGAGCCGAAGACGAGCAGACTCTTGGGCGGTGTGCGCCCTGCGGCACGTTTTTCAACCGCCGCGAGCTTGTCCTTGATCGTCTGCACCTCTTTTGCAGCCGCCTTCTCATCGCCCGTGAGCTTGCCGTAGAAGGTCAGCGCATCAAAGAGCGAGGGCACATCGTCGAGTGCCTGAATGTAAATGGGAATGCCCGCATTGCCGAGCGTTTCTTCGAGATCAGTGTGAAAGGGCACGTTCGTGCCGATGACGAGATCGGGCTGCAGGGAGAGGATCTTCTCGATGTCGGGCTGGTGGATGATGCCGACTTCCTCGGCCTGCGCCGTCTTTTCCTTGACCGTCTCCGACAACGCCTGCGAGGTCGGCTTGCCGACGACGAAGTCTGCGCCGCCCGCCGCGACGAAGAGATCGAGGTTCGAAGCGTTTAATATGACGACGCGCTTCGGGTGGGCGGGCATGGTGACTTCGCGCCCCATGCTGTCCTTCGCCGTCAGCTCCTTCGCCTGCGGCGCTTCCTGCGCACGCGGCAGGAAGATGAAGACGACAGCCGCTACGAGGCACAGGAGTGCGATGATGATACCAAACTTTCGCATAAAAACCTCCTTGAAGTAGATTTGTAGAAACCAAACGGAAAAAGTGCGAATAAAGCCAGCGTTTCCCAAGGAACCACTGATAAATTCAGCCACCCATCTTCACGCATCTGCGCTGTCCTCTCGTCGTCGACAAATCCTCGACGTAGCACCGCTACGCCTCCAGTTTATCTCCTCGATAGATACAGCGCATCTGCGCAAATCTGGGCGACTTCATTTTATCAGCGTCTCCTAAAACTCCTGATACCGTTTCATGCGCCGGACGCCCCAGCCGAAGGCGAGCGCTGTCAAAAGCGCGAGCACGACGAACGACGAGAGCGCACCGCCGTCCCAGCCATCTGCCTGCAGCAGTGCGTTCGTATGGGCGAGCGGCAGCAGGGAGACGAGACGCTGTACAATCTCGGGCAGGTTGGCGATGGGAAAGAAGGAGCCACAGAAGAATGTCATCGGCGTGATGAAGAAATTGATGATGACGGAAAACTGCTCCTGCCCGCGAATAGAAAGGCCTACGGCGACGCCGAACGCCGCGAAGCAGAACGCCGTGAGCACGAGTCCCACGAAGCCCGGCACGGCGAGCAGCCGAATGTCGAAGAAGAGCCAGGCGGCAAGGAAGACCGCCGCCCCCGCGAGGATCGCTCGCACGGCGCCCGCAAGTGCGATACCGAAGACGATCGAGGCGTCGCTCACGGGACTCATGCGCAGCACGGAGAACGTGCGGAAGTAGAAGCGTGCGGCGCTGACCGAGATCGCCGTTTGCTGGAAGCCGTTCATCATGACGGTGATGGCGAGCATCCCTTTGGCGAGGTAGGCGATGTAGCCGCCCGTGACTTCGACGGCGCTGCCGAGTCCCCAGCCGAAGGCGAGCAGGTAGATCATCGGAAAGAGCAGCCCCGAGAACAGGTAGCCCAAGCCGCCGATGCGATGGACGAGCATCGCCATCTCGCGCCGAAAGACCGGCCAGAAGCCAAGCGCAGTCACGAACACTCCTCCTCATGCGAAAGGCGCAGGAACGCCTGCTCAAGATCTTTTGCATCGCCTGCCGCCGCGCGTATGCCCTCTGCCGTATCGAGGGCGCGCAGTCTGCCCGCGCGCAGGAAGGCGATGCGCCCGCAGAGTCTCTCCGCCTCTTCCATGTAGTGTGTCGTGAGGAGCAGCGTCTTTCCTGCATCGCGCAGCTTGCGTATGAGCGCCCAAACCTCCTGCCTGAGATCGGGATCGAGTCCCGCGCTCGGCTCATCGAGGAGCAGCACGGCAGGATCGGTCATCGCCGCACGCGCGATGACGGCGCGTCGCTTCATGCCGCCCGAGATTTCTTCGGGACGCTTATCAAGAAAGTCCGAGAGGTGATACCGTTCTGCTGTCTGATGAACCATCTTTTCGGCATTCTTGATACCATAGAGCCGTGCGTAGGCGAGCAAGCTCTCTCCGACAGTCAGCTCGCTCTCCAGCGTATTCTCCTGCGGCACGAGGCCGATGAGACGGCGAAAGCGCACGCTGCGCTTCGCCGCATCCTCGCCGCATACATGGATCGTACCCGCATCGGGCCTTGCCAGTCCCGCGACGAGACGGATGAGCGTCGTCTTGCCCGCACCGTTCGGCCCCAGAAGCCCCATGACCGTGCCGCTTTCCACGTCGAGCGTCACGTCTTCGAGGATTTTCTTGCCCTTGCGGCTGCATGAGACGCCGGCGATGGCGATTGCCGTGTCCTTTGTGCTCATACGGCTTTCGCTCCATCGGCGACGCGCTCGGGCAGACAGAGCTTCGTGCGCCTTCCCGCAATCGTCACGTCGCGGACGACGCTCTCGACGCCGTAGAGTTCGCGCACGAGGGCTTCGGTGAAGACCGCCTCGGGCGCACCGTCGGCGAGCACCTGCCCGTCGTGGATGGCGATGATGTGATGGCTGTAGCGCACGGCTTGATTGAGATCGTGCAGCACCATGACGACGGTCAGCCCCAAGGACGCATGGAGTTTTTCCACAAGCTCCATGAGCGCCAGTTGGTGACGAATGTCGAGATACGTCGTCGGCTCGTCGAGGAGCAGCACTTCGGGCTGCTGCGCGAGCGCCATGGCGAGCCGCGCACGCTGGCGCTCGCCGCCCGAGAGGGCTAGGATCGGCCGCTGAGCGAACTTCTCCATTCCCGTTCGCGCCAGGGCTTCGCGACACGCCTCGCCGTCCTCCTTGGAAAAGGAATCCCAGAACTTCCGATGCGGCAGGCGTCCCATGCGCACAAGCTCCATGACGGTGATGTCGCCGGGCGGCTCGGCGCTCTGCGGCAGAAATGCGACCTTCTGTGCGACCTCGCGCTCCGTCTTCTGCCACAGATCCTCGCCCATGAACTCGACGCGCCCCGCACGCGGCTCCAAGAGGCGCGCGAGCGCCTTCAGAAGCGTCGACTTGCCCGAGCCGTTCGGCCCGATGATCGCGGCGATTTCCGCGCGATTTATGGAAGCCGTGACTTCATGGACGATCTCCGCCTTGCCGTAGCCGAGCGAAAGGCCGCATGCCTTCAAGATTTCTGCCATCGTCTCACTCCCTTCGAAGGCCCTTCTTGAGCAGATAGAGGAAGAACGGCGCACCCAAGAACGACATGAACACGCCGACGGGAATCTCGACAGGGGCGAATGCCATGCGTGCCGCCGCATCGGCGCCCGCCACAAGAACAGCGCCCCAGATGGCGGCGGCGGGCAGCAGATAGTCGAAATCTGATCCTGTAAGAAGGCGCACCATGTGCGGCACGACGAGTCCGACGAAGCCGAGCATGCCCGCCGCGCTCACGGCAGAGGCGGCGAGCAGGGCGGCGAGCACGAGCAGCACGAGCCGCGCACGCGCCACATGGACGCCAAGGCTTCGCGCCGTCTCCTCGCCGAGCTGCAGGGCGTTGAGCCAGCGGCTGCCGAGGAGCGTGCCCGCGATGCCGACGAGCGTGTAGGGCAGAACCATTTCCACATGGCTCCAGCTGCGCCCCGCGAAGCCGCCTGCCATCCAGTTCACCGTGCCCTGCACGCGGTCGGAGTAGAAGACCATCAGAGCCGTCATCGCCCCGCCGAAGAACGCCGCGATGGCGACGCCCGCGAGCACCATGCGCATCGGATGCACGCCGTTGTCCCACGACAGCGCAAAGACGAGCGCGACGGCGATCATCGCGCCGACGAAAGCGCCGAGCGGCACGAACTTGACCTCTGCGGGGAAGAGGATCATGATGCACATGGCGGTCAGTCCCGCGCCCGCCGACACGCCGATGATGCCGGGATCGGCGAGCGGATTCTTCAATATGCCCTGCAGGATGCAGCCGGCGAGCGCGAGGTTCACGCCCGTCAAAGCGCCCGTGATGATGCGCGGCAGACGGATGTGGTAAAGGATGCGATAGTCCTCGGGCGTGCCGTTTCCCATGAGTGTCGGCACGATGGCCTCGGGCGCGATGTGCACTGCACCCGCCGAAGCGCTGACGATGAGCGCAAGGGCGAGCGCGACAAGACCGAGGACGAGGGCGATGCGCCTCTTTCGCGCACGCGGATGCACTTCTGCCGGAAGGATTTTTTCCGATGCTTCCATTGGCTCACTCCATTCATAGATATTATTATTCTCACTGTTAGAAGAAAAGAAAAGGAAGTCGTAACACGAACTTCCTATAGTTATTTTCATATTTAATAACATTTGTCAATTGCCTCTGGTATCTTATCATGAAAATATCAGGAGGTCAAGCGAAATTGCAGTCTGCTCAGAAACTAGCTGCGCCCCCTTCTCTGCATCGAATTCCCTATCTGCGAGACTATGGTGTGACGCAGGGAAGTATGCTATACTTGATGCGTTGCCGCCCCTAGACATGGCAATGGAAAGGGGGTGTACTGGTGACTCTAACCGCGTTTCTTCTCTCCATCATGGCTGGCGTGATCGCCAATCGCATCAGCAAATGGCTCGATGAGAGAGCGCATGACGGCGACGAGCCTAGGGATTAAGAGTGGTCAACGTCAACCGCGCATCTGCACCCTTCGGGTTTGATTTGCGGGACGTTTTCACATACGAGTCGTTTCCCAATCGCCTGCGCCCCTTGGGCTTGTCTCTTGGACGACTCAGCACCACCTGCAATAAGGGAATAGAAAAGCCCCCAAGACCGCAACTTGGGGGCTTTTCGTGTACTGGTTGTGACTCTAATCACGTTTGCCGACCTTAGTATAGCATATTCAACTGTTCATGTGCAAGGTAAACTTCCAGGACATATGTTCAGCCCTTCTTTGCATCAGAAAATATCGTTCGCGCAGATGATTGTCTGATCGCGGTTCGGGCCGACGGAGACGATGCCGATGGCGACACCTGTGACGGCGGAGAGGCGTTCGAGGTATTTCCTTGCCTTTTCGGGCAGCTTCTCGTAGTCACGGCAACCCGAGATGTCTTCCTTCCAGCCTTCGAATGTCTCGTAGACAGGCTCGACCCGCGCGAGGACGTTAAGGCTCGCGGGGATCTCGTTCAGCGGCTTGCCGTCGAGCTTGTAGCCCGTGCACATCTTGATCTCGTCAAAGCCGTCGAGGATGTCAAGGCGCGTGATCGCCATGTAGTCGAGACCCGAGAGCTGACCCGCATAGCGCACGACGCAGGCATCGAGCCAGCCCGTGCGGCGCGGCCTGCCCGTGACGGTGCCGAACTCATGGCCGGCTTCACGGATCTTGTTGCCGATGTCGTTGATCTGCTCGGTCGGGAAGGGGCCTTCGCCGACGCGCGTGCAGTATGCCTTGACGACGCCGACAACCTTGTCGATGCGCCTGGGCGCGACGCCCGCGCCGACGCCTACGCCGCCTGATACTGGGTGCGAGGCCGTGACGTAAGGGTATGTGCCGTAGTCGATGTCGAGCATCGTCGCCTGCGCACCCTCGAAGAGCACCTTCTTGCCCGCATCAAGCTCTTCATTCAAAAGAGCGATAGTGTCGCAGACATAGGGTTTCAGGAGATCTGCATAAGCTTCGTATTCTTCGAGGATATGCTCGTAGGAGAGCGGCGCATGACCGTAGATCTTTTCCAGTTCCTCGTTCTTGACCGCGAGGTTTTCCTTCAGGCGCTTCTTAAACTCCTCCGGCTCGATGAGATCGCAGACGCGGATGCCGATGCGGTTCATCTTGTCCATGGTGCACGGGCCGATGCCGCGCTTCGTCGTGCCGATCTTCCCCTCGCCACGTGCTTCTTCGGCGAGTCCGTCCATAATGCGGTGATACGGCAGAACGACGTGCGCACGATTTGAGATGCGGATGCCCGACGTGTCGACGCCGCGCTTTTGCATCTCGTTCATCTCTTCGAGCGCGACTTCGGGATCGAAGATGACACCGTTGCCGACGACGTTCGTCTTACCGTGGTAAAGGATGCCCGAGGGCAGGAGACGCAGCTTGAACTCCTCGCCCTTAACGCTGACGGTGTGTCCGGCATTGCTGCCGCCCTGATAGCGCACGACCGTATCGGCCTTCTCGGCGAGGTAGTCGACGATCTTTCCCTTGCCCTCATCGCCCCATTGCGTGCCTGTAACTACTACTGCTGACATAGCGATTCTCCTTCTCTATACGAGGTTTCAGCTTCCGATGTGTGCGCTGAAGCCGTAAAAACGCCTTCGGCTCAGAGCCCGAAGCGCTCGAAGATCTTGTCGATGTGGCGCAGGAAGTATTGATAATCGAAGCAGTTGTCGATTTCTTCCTTCGTCAGATACTTCAAGATGTCCTCGTCCTTCTCGACATTCGTGCGGAAGTCTTCGCCTTCCATCCAGCGCTTCATGGCGTTGCGCTGCACCCACTTGTAGGCATCTTCACGGAGAACGCCCTTGTCGACGATGGCGAGCATGAGGCGCTGGCTGTAGATGAGACCGCCCGTCTTTTCCATATCGGCGAGCATGGCCTCGGGATAGACGAGCAGCCTGTCGATGATGTTCGTGAACTTCTTCGTGCAGTAGTCGACGTTGATCGTGCTGTCGGGCAGGATGACGCGCTCGACGGACGAATGCGAGATGTCGCGCTCATGCCAGAGCGTGATGTCTTCGAGTGCTGCAATCGCATTGCCGCGCACGAGACGCGCCATGCCCGAGATGCGCTCGCAGGTGATGGGATTGCGCTTGTGCGGCATGGCGGACGAACCCTTCTGGCCGGGAGCGAAGTATTCCTCCGCCTCGCGGATGTCCGTGCGCTGCAGGTTGCGGACTTCCGTCGCGAACTTTTCGAGCGAGCTTGCAACGATGGCGAGTGTCGTCATGTACTCGGCATGACGGTCGCGCTGAATGACCTGCGTCGCGAGGCGCACGGGCGTGATGCCGAGCTTCTTGCACGTGATCTCCTCGATGCGCGGGTCGATGTTTGAATAGGTGCCGACGGCGCCCGAGAGCTTGCCAACGGCGACGATCTTCTTCGCGTGCTCGACGCGTTCGATGTCGCGCTCGACCTCGGCGCTCCACAGGAGCAGCTTCAAGCCGAAGGTCATCGGCTCTGCGTGGATGCCGTGCGTTCTGCCGATGCACGGCGTGTGCTTGAACTCGACGGCGCGGCGGCGCAATACTTCGAGGAGCTTCTTAAGATCATCGATGATGATGTCGGCAGATTTCTTCATCATGATGCCAAGTGCTGTGTCCTTGACGTCGCTCGACGTCAGTCCCTTGTGGATGTATTTCGAGTCCTCGCCGACATACTCAGCGACGTTCGTGAGGAAAGCGATGATGTCGTGGTTCGTGACCTTTTCGATCTCCTTGACGCGCGGCAGGTCGAACTTCGCCTTGGCGCGGATGTTCGCCGCAGCTTCCTGCGGGATCTCCCCGAGTTCCGCCATGGCTTCGCAGGCCGCGATCTCGACTTCGAGCATGGTCTCAAACTCATGCTGCAGCGTCCAGATATTGCCCATTTCAGGATTCGTATAGCGTTCTATCATGGATGCGATTCCTCCTGTCATAGAAAGCGTGCCAAGCCTTCGCCGCACGCTGATTTTCCTCGTCTATCATAGCATTTTAATCGCTTCGCTGTCAATTCAACATCTTGCAAAAGAAAAATGCTGTGAGACTGCGTTTTAGCATACATAGCGCCATTTGCTCAGTTATGCTATACTGTATGCGTTGCCGCCCCTACATATGGCAATAGAAGGGGGTGTGCTTGATGAGTATTCTGACGTTTATTCTCTCCATCTTGGCTGGTGTGGTTGCCAACCACATCTGCAAATGGCTCGATGAGAGAGACGACGGCAACGAGCCTAGGCGCTGATCCCTGCCTGCGACATGGGAATAGAAGCACCCCCCAAGGAGCTAGCTTGGGGGGTGCTTCGTGTGCTTTGAGTATTCTCACGTTTGCCACTCATAGTATAGCATGATTCCATGCCACTGCGCAAGTCGAATATCTTCATTTCCACTGTCGCGCTACGAGGATTGACACATCCTCAATTCCGCCAGCGCGAGAAAGGCAGGCGCATGAGGCTTGCGTTTAGGTAGCGGCTGTCGTCGGAGACCTCTTCGCCGAGCCAGGTCGGATGCTCGAACATCTCGTCCGCCGCAGAAAGCTCGATCTCGGCTACGACGAGACCTTCGTTCTCGCCCATAAAGCAGTCGATTTCCCATGTATGCGCACCGCATTGCTCGCAGTAGCGGCGCTTTTCAATCCATGGACGCTCGCAGAGGGCGAGCATGGCGCGTGCATCATCCGTTGGGACCTCGTACTCGAATTCGAGCCGTTCGACACCCTTCGTCGGCCCCTTGACGGTCAGATAGGCGCGGTCTCCCGCCAGGCGCACGCGCACGGCGCGCTTCTTATCCGCTGCGAGGTAGCCCTGCGCGATCTCGATTCCTTCGCCCTTCGGCTGCCAAAGCTCCCTATGGACGAGGAACTTGCGCTCGATTTCTTTTGCCATATTGCCTCCCAACTCAAAGGAAAGAGCCGCTGCAGGAAGTCTCTCGGACTCGTGCAGCGGCTCTTTTTTGCATTACATCAGGCTGAACTTATGTCCAACCACAGGCTTGCTGCAAGCGGCAAAGTCCCGCCTTCAGCGCGCACCAACGATGAACTCGACGAGGTAGAGCACGATCGGGATCGTCACGCAGAAGATGCCGATGAAGTCGATGTAGACGCCCGTCTTGATCATCTTCGTGATGGGCACATAGCCCGACGCGTAGACGATGGCGTTCGGCGGCGTCGATACCGGCAGCATGAAGCCGAGCGACGAGGAGAGCGCGATGCCGACCGCGACGGGAATCGGGCTGAAGCCCGCTGCCATGGCGGCCGTAACGCCCAAGGGGCCGATCATGTTTGTCGCCGCCGTGTGCGACGAAAGCTCCGACAGGAGAAGCGCCATGACGGAGAAGATCGCGACCATCATGAAGAGCGACGGCTCGCCGCCCATCCAGCCGACGATGCAATCGCCGACCCACGTCGAAAGACCCGTCTTGTACATCATGCCACCCATCGCGAGACCGCCGCCGAAGAGGATCAGCGTGCCCCACTCGATGCCGGCGGCTGCGTCCTTCCAGTTCAGCGTGAACTCGCGCTCCTTCCAGTTGACGGGCAGGAAGAAGAGCAGGAGAGCACCCGCCATCGCGGCAATCGCCTCGGGGAAGAGCTTACCGTACATCTTGAGGATCGGCGAATCCGGGCCGAGGGCGATGTTCAGGATGCCAGGCGTGACCCAGAGGATGACGGCGACGCAGAAGCCGACGAGCGTGTTCTTCTGAGCACGCGTCCAGCCGCCGAGAGCGCGGCGCTTCTCAGCGATGAATGCCTCTGCGCCATCGATGCGCTTGACGTCAGCGGGGAACATGTTGACGAGGATGAAGTAGGCAATGATGAAGTAGACGACCATGGCGACGAAACCCCAGATCATCCATTCAAAGAAGGAGATGTGAATGCCTGCCATCTGATCGAGGAAACCGAGCATGATGATGTTCGGGGGCGTACCAATCGGGGTCAAAACGCCGCCGATGGAGCACGCATAAGCCGTCATGAGCATGAGACCCGTGGCGTACTTGTACTCGTGCAGATCGATCGTCTTGCCATTCGCAGCGAACATTTCCTTGATCGCTTCCAGAAGGCCGAGCGCGATCGGGAACATCATGGCCGCCGTCGCCGTGTTACTGACCCAGCCCGAGCACAGTGCGCAGGCGAGACCGACGGCGAGGAAGATGCGCCTGGGGTTTGAGCCGACCCAGGACATCGACAAGAGCGCGAAGGCGAATTTTCGGTCGAGCCCGTGCATCATCATGCCCTTGGCGATGATGAAGCCACCCATGAAGAGGAAGATCATGGGGTTCGCGAACGCCGCATAGGCGTCCTTCGCCCCCACGACACCGCAGATGACGGCGAGCGTCGGCCCGAGGAGCGACGTCACCGGGATGGGGATCGGCTCTGTGATCCACCAAAGAGCGATCAGCGTCATGATCGCCAGGAGCTTGTGCGCCGGAAGCGGCAAGTCGGGAATCGGCGTAATCATGACGAGAATGGCGCAGATCGGCCCGCAGATCATGCCGAAGGTACGCCTTTTCCGGTCAAACGCCAGCTCGGCCTCATGGATCTTGTCGCTTTGGCTTTTTGTTTCCGTACTCATTTACTAACACCTCCATTGCTGTTTGGGAAGCGCTGATAAGATGTACTGGATTTATCGGTGCTTCCTTTCGAAGAACGGCATGGAGCACCCGTTCCATAACCAGAGACTATCGACGCATAGCACTCCGGAATCGTCACGCTTTTATGATAATATAAATTAGATGATTTTACAATAGGAAAGAGCAGCTTCGAGAGGAAATAATAACCAAAAAAATCCCTTACTTAACGTCCACATGCTCATGCGCAGGATTTGCCCCTTCTTTTTCGTGAAATCCTCCTAATTCCGCCCAAAATGGAAAAATATCATTTGCGTAAAGAAACAAGACCTTTTATAATAGGAGAAACACCTTGCGGGCGAGGAATCACCCCATGCGTGCCGTGTTCCTTTCGCTTGGGCCTATACGGACGTCCGCTTTGTAAAAAGCGGACGCCGCCTTGCTGGAACTTGATATGAAAAATGCTGAAAAGAAGGTATGATCTTGCAGAAAAATTCTCCGCCTCCTGCCGTGCCGAAAAAGAAGCGGCGCATCTGGCCTTATGTCGCCGTCGTATTCCTCTTTTTTGCCGCCGCTGCGGCGGGTGCGCTCTTCGCTTCGACGAGCCTCCTGGACAAGGAGAAGCCAAAAGCGGACGAGGAGCATCTCCTGACCGCAAAGGACAAGTCGACCATCATGATCATGGGCGTCGACCAGAGAGAAGACGACGTCGGCCGCTCCGACACCTTGATGGTCACGATGATCGATCCGAAGAAGAACAAGGCAGCGCTCCTTTCCGTGCCGCGCGACACGCGCGTGAAGATCAAGGGGCATGGCTACGACAAGATCAACGCCGCTTACGCCTACGGCGGACATAAGCTCAGCGAGAGCACAGTCGAAGACCTCTTGGGCGTGCGCATCGACCACTACATCATCATCAACACGCACTCCTTCCAACGCATCATCGACGCCTTGGGCGGCATCGACATCAACGTGGAGAAGCGCATGTACTACGAAGATCCGTGGGACGACGACGGCGGCCTCCTCATCGACCTCAAGCCCGGCATGCAGCACATGGACGGCAAGACGGCTGTGACCTATGTGCGCTACCGCGACGAGGAGGGCGACATCGGGCGCATCGAGCGCCAGCAGAAGTTCATGAAGGCGGTCATGGAAAAGCTCACGTCGCCCGCCATCATCACGCGCCTGCCCTCCGTCATCAAGGAGGTCATGGATTCCATCGAAACCGACCTCTCCTTCCGCCAAATGCTTGAGTTCGCGGGCACTCTGAAGGAGGCGCAGAAGAATGGCCTCAAGACCGACATGGTGCCAGGGCGTCCGCTCTACATCTCGGGGATCAGCTATTGGATTCCCGACATCATGAAGCTTCGCCAGACGGTCGCCAACACACTCGACATCGATGTCAACGCCTCGATGCGCGCCGCCATGGAACGTGAGAGCCACGAGTACGAAAGCTCGATCCCCGCGGGCGCAACCGAAGTGCCTGCAAGCGACACCTCCATCGGCCGTCCCAAGCGCGAAAGTTCGGGCAGAAGCGAAAGCTCCTCGAAGAGTTCGACAAGCCGCGAGGACGCGGACGAGAAGGAGTCGAAGAAGGGCGGCAGGGATCGCTCGTCGTCCGCTTCGTCAACAGAGAAGAAAGGCGCGGCACAGGACGCAGACGATTCGCGCACGCGTACGGAGACGAAGGCTTCGGGCGCATCGTCCGCAGCGACGCCCTCTGCTGCACCCACCCCCGGCGCCGAGACGCAGAAAACGCAATGACACTCCCCATACGAAAGGGGCTGTCGCACAAATCATGTGCAACAGCCCCTTTTTCGTGCGCAAAAGCGCCTTCTTCATCAACCTTGTCTGTCACTGATGCACATGGGAAGAATTTCTGGCGAAGCTTCCCGAATCATGGTATGATAGTAAAGAGAAAAAAAGGAGGCCGCCTGCCATGACGTCATCGAACATCACGCCGGAGGATCTGCTGCTCGGCTATGCGAACCCTGCCTACGATCAGCATGCCAAGCGTTTGCTCGCGCAAAAAGATGTCGTGGCGCGAATCCTCAAGGGCGTCGTTCCTGAATTTCGTCAAATCGATCTCGCAACCATCGTTGGTCGATGCATCGAGGGCGAGCCGGAAATCGGCGTCATCCCCGTCGATATGGACAAGACGAACGCTGCAAGGCGGATTCCGAAGGAGATTCGCGGAGACAATACGGAGAGCGCCAGTCCCACGGAAGGATGGATTCGTTTCGACATTTTGTTCCGTGCGAAAGTGCCTCAGACAGGTGCGCGTATCACCTTGATCGTCAACATTGAAGCTCAGAAGACGCAGTCGCACAGCCGTCTCGGTTACGCGCTGCTGCGGCGAGCCATATACTATGCCTGCCGCTTGATTTCCTCCCAGAAGGAAACGGAGTTTGCAAAATCAAACTATAATGACATCAAGAAGGTTTATTCCGTCTGGATCTGCATGGATGCGCCTGATGACAAGAGCGCCATCAACTTCTACGATATGCAGGAGCGTCACTTTCTGCATCGCACGAAAGCAGAAAAAAGCGATTATGATCTGCTGAACATCATCATGATTTACCTCGGTGCGGATGACTCGGGCAATGATCTCGTCCGCTTTCTGAAGCTCTTATTTCGCGATACAGCAAAATCTGCGGCAGAAAAGAAGAAGATTCTCGAATCTGAATTCGATCTTGATGTTTCAAGCGATATGGAAAGGGAGATGAACACCATGTGCAATTTGAGCGAAGGCATCTTCGAGCGCGGCATCGTGCAGGGCATTGAGCAGGGCATTGAGCAGGGAGAATCTGGCATGATCCTTTCCATGCTGAAGAAAGGATACGATCTCACAAGCATCGCCGATATATCTCAATGGTCAATCAAGAAGATCGAGCAGTTGGCAAAGGCGCATCATCTGCTGTAAATACGCGCACAAACGTCCGCTGTTTGGAAAAAGATGCTTACACATTACCCCAAAGAGGGGCTGTCGCACAAATCATGTGCAACAGCCCCTTTTTCGTGTGCAAAAACGCCTTTATTGAACTACACGATACCCTTCACCGTACAATATGCTTGCCGCCGTAATAATGCGCATTCCAGTAGTCGCTCGAAAGTTCGTCGATGCGCACGCCTTTGCTCGTCGAGGCGTGGATGAACTTGCCGCCGCCGAGGTAGATGCCGCAGTGCGACGCGCCCTTTTCATACGTCTCGAAGAAGACGAGGTCGCCCTCTTCAAGCTCCGCCGTCTTCGCACTCTTCCCGAGCTTGAACTGCTCGTCCGCCGTGCGCGGCAGCGTCATGCCGTTCTCTTGGAAGACGTACTGCAGGTAGCCCGAGCAGTCGAACGCCTTCGGCGTTGTGCCGCCGAATTTGTACGGCGTGCCGATGTACTTCTTCGCCGTCGCTATGACGGCCGCCACCTTGGCTCGCTGCAGGAACGGAGCGCTCTCGGGCGCTTTTTTTATGCGCGGTTCGAGTGCGGGTACGTTCTCTTTGCCCGGCGCTTCCGCCGCTGTATCATCGACTGGCTTCACAGCGGGAAAGGCGATCGAGCCGCCCTGCGCAGGCTTTGCGGCGGGCGGGAGAGGAGCGGGAGAAGCGTCTCGTGCAGGCTGCTCCTGCAGGCGGCTCCATGTCTCGCGATCAACGACGCCCGTTTCCTTGAGGCTCTGGGCGCGTTGGAACGCAAGAACCGCGCTCTTCGTGCGGCTGCCGAAGATGCCGTCCGGCTCGTCGCTGAGGTAGCCTGTGCGCTTCAGTTCCTTTTGCAGCTTGAGGACGTCGTGCCCATGGGAGTTTTCCGAGAGGATCGGCGCGGCCAAGGCCGTGCCCGCCGACAAGAATACGGCAAGTCCGAAAGCAAGAAAGACCTTGCGCAAACGACAGAGGCGCATACCATCCCATCCTTTCCACGTAGCGGCAATCGCCTTAAATATATCTGTGCTTTTATATCGTTGCTTTCAAGTATACTGTAAAACTCCGAGAAGTCAAGCCTGAAGGGTATCGGCTCTATGTGAGCCCTTTGTCCTTAAAGGAAAGAATCCTATAAGATTTACAGAACATGTGGATAAAGACTTGCCATAAAATAATGAGTCATATATACTAGTAAAGCAAGTAATTCTAGGCGGATAAATACAGAATTTGCCACATTCACCGTCTTGTCGATAGACAGAAAGTCCTTTGCTAAACGATACACTGCCTGTTGCGTCGGATGGTGAATAAAGGTCAAGCGAATGGAGCCTGAGACAAGAATATGAGTACATGGACGAAAAAAGTGATGTTTGCGGGGCTGCCGCGCTTCTTGGAGCAGCTGCTTGCCGCGTGTTTTCGCAAGGAGGCGTGGGACGTCTCGCGCCTTTCTGCGAGCGCGGAGGAGCGCCCGCCCGCAGGCATGAAGACGTATGACTGCGCCTTGGAGAGCGCTGAGGCGGGCATGGTCTTTGCCGTGGAGAATCTCGATCTCCTCATCTATCGTTTGGAGTGCGATCCCGTGCTGGGAGTGCGACGCCTCGATGCCATGCTGCGCTTTGCCCGCGCCTCGAAGGTACGGCGCGTGTTCCTGCTCTCGGGTGACGAGGTGTTTGCGCCTGGGACAGAGCCGCTGGAAGACGCAGCGCTCCAGCCGCAGAGCGAAACGGGGGCGCTGCTCGCGCGTTTGGAAGCTATGGGGCTCTCCTGGCGTGCGCAGGGACTTTCCGTGTCCATCGTGCGCCTTTCTGAGCTTTATGCGCCGGGACAGACTTCAGACGACGGCTTCATCGGGCGCCTCTTCGGCGCGGCTCTGATGAATCGTCCGCTGCCGCGCTACACTGAGCCGGCCGCCATCTCCTGCGGCTTTCTCGATGCGCGTGACGCAGTCTATGCGATCTATCAGGCGGCGGCACGCGACTTCAATGGCGCACATCTGCACATCGGCGCACCTGCGGCAACGACGATGGAGGAGCTTTATGCGATCTGCCGCGAGTTCTTCCCGCGCACGAAGGAGGCGGCACTTCCGCGCGAAACGCAGGGACGCGCTATCTTGAAAAGCGCAATCGCAGAAAAGGAACTCGGCTGGCGTCCCGTGCGTCCTCTCGCGCAGGGGCTCAAGGAGACGTGGGAGACGATGTGCGCGATGCACGATACGCGCGTCGCGGACGTCCGCGCGATGTCGCGGCGCGCGCGTCTCGCACGCCTCCAGCAGCGCTTCATCCCCTACGCGGAGAACCTCGCGGGCACGGCTTTGACGGCGGGCGCAGGCGCTTTGCAGGGCGGCACGACGGTGAACGCCATGACGGCGTTCGACTTCGCCTTCCTCTACATTGGCTGCATGGGACTTCTCTACGGCAAGCAGCAGGCGCTGATCGCGGCGGTGCTCTCGCTTGCGCTGCTCGTGCACAGCCTTTTGGGGGCAGGCGGCGACCTCGTGGCGATGCTCTACAATCCGCGCGAGTTCCTGCACTTCGTTTCGTACTTCTTCGTCGCAGTGCTGACGGGCTACTTCGCCGATCGCGCGAGCTATCAGCAGCTCGCCGACACGCGCATCAAGCGCCGTCTGAAGAATCGCTATTCCTTTTTGGAAAGCCTTTTCAAGGAAAACCTCGCCGTGAAAGATCGTCTTTATCGACAGATCGTGAACTCGGACGACAGCATCGGCCGCCTTTACCGCATCATCTCGCGCCTCGATTCCGTCGAGACGGAGAACCTCTTCACGCAGGCGACCTCGGTCACGGCAGACATCCTCGACGTCGAGGATGTCGTCGTCTACGTCGTCGGCGAGGGCGGCTACTACCTGCGACAGAAGGTGCGCCTCGGAAGCCGGACGGGTGAGATGCCGCGCTCTTTGCGCGTTGACGATTATCCGTATCTGCAGGAAATGCTCCGGGAGAAGAAGATCTTCGTCAACCGCGATCTCATCAAGGGGCTGCCCGATCTCGCCGCGCCGATTTCCTACGAAGGGCAAGTGATCGCCGTCCTGCAGATCTATCATCTGGACTTCGAGCAGTGGAGTCTCTATGAGCAGAACCTCCTCTCCATTACCGCGCGCCTTGTTTCGAGCTCGCTCGGACGCGCCTACGCGTGGGAGCAGGAGACGGCAGGGCGCAAATACATCGACGAGACGCGCATCCTGCGCATCGAGGAGTTCCAAAAGGTCATCGAGGAGTTTCGCGAGCGCCGCCGCATGCAGGCAGACTATCCTGTCGCGCTGCTGCCCGTCAACGTCAAGGACGAGAACTACCGAGAGATCGATCACAAGATTGCGAACAGCATTCGCGCCGAAGACTTCATCGGCGCGACGACAGACGGCGTTGCCCTCCTTCTGCCCGACGTCGCGGGCAAGACGCTCGACATGGTGCGTAACCGCTTGGAAAAGGCGGGAATTGAAACGGGGGAGAGCCTTTCGCTATGATCAGCGATTTGTTTGCAGGAACAGGACTCCTGCTTCTCGTATATTTCATATTGGTCGCCGTCTATATGGCGGTCGAAGGAAAGCGCCGAGGTCGGATCTCAGCGGCAGCCAAGGGCGTCTTTGCCGCCGCTCTGCCCGGTCTCGGGCTTCTTCTGCTGCTCCTTTACGAGCTTTTCGGTCATGCGCTCGGGCTCATGAAGCGCACGGGGTCGGAGGAAGAGGAGGAGGACTTCAGCATGTCCTTCGGCGATCATGCGTACAGTGCAGACATCGTGCCGCTGCGCGACACTTTCTTGATGGACGATCCGAAACTCAAGCGCAAGTTCTTCACCGACGCCATCAAGCAGAACGTCGTGGAGCAGCAGGGAATCCTCAACGAGGCCGTGCATGACAGCGACCGCGAGATCGCCTACTATGCCGTGTCGATGATGACGGCGCACATGGAGCAGCTCGGCGAGGAGATCTATGCGCTCGAAGAGGCGATCAAGCGCGGCGTGGATGACGATGCGCTTCTCGACAAGTATGTGGAAAAGGTGCGTGAGTTTCTGCTGCGCCGCTACGGCGACTCCGTGACGCGCGAGCAGCAGCGCATGCGCTACATGGAGATGCTGCGCCTCCTCTCGGAGCGCCATCCCGGCCATCCAGCCTACCACGCCGAGCGCATCCGTGCATTGATCCGCGCAAAGCGCCTGGAGGAGGCGGCAGAAGCCTGCGCCGCATTTCGCGCAAGCCTCCCCGAGGCGGAGCTGCCGCTTCTCCTGACGCTTCAAATACAGCAGGCGGCGCATGAGCGCGAGGCGATGGAGGAAACGATCGAGTCGCTCAAGCGACTGCCAACGCGCCTGACGAACGAAGCGATGCAGGCGATCCGCTACTGGGAAGGAGGTGCGGCGCGTGAATAAGCGAAGTCTTTGCCTCCTGCTCTTCATCGCGTTCCTTCTGGGCTGCTTCTTCCAATACAGCCGCTTCGACGGCTTTCTTCATCTCGATGCTCGGGGAAACCGCACGCTTGCGGATCGCGTCCTGCGGCCGATGCCGCCCGAAGGGGCGGAGATCGCGCGCGAGAAGTTCCTCATCGTCTACGATCCCGCCGATGTTCTCAGCATGTATGCGCGGCACAATATGGAAAAGATCCTCAAGGAAAAGCGCAAGGACTACGAGAGCCGCACCGTCTACGATACGCGCCCCTTTGACGGCGCATATCAGGGCGTCGCTCTGGCGACGGGGCGCTTGGACGCGGTGAAGATGCTGCCCGCGCTCTTGGACTATGTGCGCTCGGGCGGCACGCTGCTCGCTCTGCAAAAGATCGAGCAGACGCCCGAAAATCCTTTGCCGGCTGCCGTCCTGCAAGATTTCGGCATCGCATCCGTAGGCGAGACTGCCGATGTTCACGGCATCCATATACGGACGAACTTCCTCGTCGGCGGCAAGGATTTCCGCTTTGGCGAAAATTCGGCGTTTACGACGCAAGTCAATACGGTCGATCTGACCAAGGACGCTGCCGTGCAGATCGAAAGCGCCAACGGGGTGCCGCTTCTCTGGGAAAAATCACTGGGGACGGGGCACATTTATGCCTACAACGGCGTTGAGCGTGACGACAAGACGAACCTCGGCATCTTCACGGCGATGGCGGCGCACTGTGGCGAGGATGCGATCTATCCCGTCGTCGGCGTGAAGATCTTCGTCCTCGACGATTTTCCCGCCCCCGTGCCCGAAGGGGATTTCTCGCGCATCTACGACGAACTCGGCGTAGATACGGAGACCTTCTACCGCCAGATCTGGTGGCCGTTCATCCGCCGTCTGGCACAGGAGGAGGACATCCGCTATACGGGCGCCATCATCGAGACGTACGGCGCACAGGTCAAAGGGCCGTTCCGGCCGCTTGGCGGACGCGCGGCGCGTGACGGACTGATCATCTACGGGCGCGAACTTTTGAACATGGGCGGCGAGCTCGGCCTGCACGGCTACAACCATCAGCCGCTCGCCCCTGCGGGCTATGGACAGCCGCGGCTCAACTATGTGCCGTGGGAAAGTCAGGCGGATATGGAGGAAGCGCTGCGCGAGCTGAGGAACTACGTCAAGTCCGTCTATCCCGACTACGACTTCCGCTTCTATGTGCCGCCGTCGAACATCATGAGTCCCGAGGGGAAAGCCGCGATCCGCAAGGTGTTCCCCGAGGTCATCGCCTTCGGCTCTCTGTTCGACGGGCCGGCGAATGAGCGCGCCTACTATCAGGATTTTGAGCGCAAGGACGGCGTCTTTGAACTGCCGCGCATCAGCTCGGGTCATGAGGATGACGGGCTCATGCTCTGGCAGGAAATCAGTGCGCTGAACTATATCGGCGTTTTCTCGCATTTCATCCATCCGGACGAATTGTTCTACGAGGAGAGCGCGAACATGACGTGGCAGGGCATGTCGGAGGGGCTGAAGAGCTTCATGCACAAGATCCGCGTGCGCTATCCGTGGCTGACGGCGGAAACGATTTCGGACAGCCTGCCGCTCTTTTCGGATTACTTCGATATGGATTACCGCGTGCGCCGGACAGATGATCGTCTGGAGCTTTATTCGTGGGGCACGGGCGGCGAGCTGCGCTTCCTGCTGCGCACGGCGAAGGAGATCGAGCGCACGGAAGGCTGCACGGCGGAATTTGCCGATGACGGCGTTTACCTCGTCCGCACGAGTGAGGCGCGAGCCTGCATCTATTGGAAAGGAGAGAAGTGATGCGCATCTGTCTGTTGGCGGAAGGTTCTTATCCCTATGTCGTAGGCGGCGTGTCCTCGTGGATTCAGATGCTCATGGAGGGTCTGCCCGAGCATGAGTTCGTCGTCTACACCATCGGCGCGGAGATGAAGGATCGCGGCAAGTTCAAGTTCAAGCTGCCCGCGAACTGCGTCGGCATCGAGGAGGTGTTTCTCGACGAGATCCTCTCCCTGCGCGCTTCCGATATGCTTGAGGGCATCTTGACGTACGACGATTGCCAGACGCTCTACGAGCTTGTGCGCGGTGAGCGCGACATCCCGCTCAAGCGGCTGTTGGAAGTCTTCGCCTACGGGCGCTGGAAGTCGCCGCTCGCTGTCTTCATGTCGAGCGACTTCTTCGATGTGATCGTGCGCGTCTATCGCGAGCAGTACGAAAATCTGCCGTTCACGGATTTTTTCTGGACGATGCGCTCGATGCTCCTGCCGCTCTTCTACTTGCTGCAGCAGAAGCTGCCTGAGGCGGACGTCTACCACAGCGTCGCTACGGGCTACTCGGGCGTCATTGGCGGCATGGCGGCGACGCGATACAAGAAGCCGTACATGATCACGGAGCACGGCGTCTACTCACGCGAGCGCGAGGCGGAAATCTTGAAGAGCGACTGGGCGAAGGCGGACTTCAAGGGCGTGTGGATTCGCTACTTCTACTACCTCGCACGCCTTTCGTACCACAGCGCCGATCGCCTCTACACACTCTTCGAGCACAACGGCAAGATCGCTGCTGACCTCGGCTGCGATCCGGAAAAAATCGAGATCGTGCCGAACGGTGTGCGCATGGAGCGCTTCTCTTCCGTTCCCGAGCTTCTCAATCACAAGGGGCCGATCACGATCGGCGCAGTCGTGCGCGTCGTGCCCATCAAGGACATCTTGACGCTCCTTCGCGCCTTTGCCATCGTCAAGCGCGAACTGCCCGACGCGCGCCTCGTCGTCATGGGCGGACTCGAAGAAGATCCCGACTACGTTGCAGTCTGCCATCGCACGGTGCGCATGCTCGGACTTGAAGATGTGACCTTCGCCGGCTCCGTCCCCGTGGCAGAATATCTGCCGAAGATGGACATCCTCGTCCTGTCGAGCATCAGCGAGGGGCAGCCGCTCGCCGTCTTGGAAGGATTCTCGGCGCACCGCCCCTACGTGACGACGGACGTCGGCTGCTGCCGCGAGCTGATCTACGGCGACAGCGGCGACGATCTCGGCACGGCGGGCGCGGTCGTCGCGCCGCTCGACTACGAGGCGATGGCGCACGAGATCGTGCGGCTCGCGAAGGACTACGAGCTACGCCGCTCGATGGCGGCCATCGGCTTTGCCCGCACGAAGTCGCGCTACACGCACGAACAATTCATTGAGTCGTATCGCAAGGCTTATCAGGACATAGGAAAGGAGGGGGCACATGGCAGGCGTCGGATTTGAACTCAAGCGTCTCTTTCGGGCGCGCACGGCGACGGGGCATCTCAAGGCGTACTCGTATTCCGCCATCGTCACGACGGGGCCGTTCGCCCTTTTGACGAGCATGGTGCTGCTGATCCAGACGCTCTTCCAGCTCCACGGCACGCCGGAGGCGGAATCGGCGGTCTATCTTGGCGCCGTCGTCTATTCCTTCGTGTTTTCCCAGCTGCTCTCATGCGGCTTCATGATCGTCCTGACGCGCTACCTCGCGGACTGCATCACCGTGCAGCACTACCGCGATGTGACGCCGTCGCTCTTCGGCATGAGCGCGATCCTGCTCGTGCTCGGCGCTGTCGCCTCCGCGCTCTTCTTCTGGGACAAGCCGCTCGCCTTCGAGCTGAAACTCCTGTCGTACCTCTTCTTTTCGGAACTGCTGCTCGTCTGGACGGCGAGCGTCTATCTGACGGCGGTCAAGCGCTTCAAGTACCTGATCCTCGGCTACCTTGCGGGCGTCCTTTTAAGCGTTGCGCTCGCGGCGCTCCTCTTGGAGCTGGCGTGGCTTTCGCCTGCGGCGGCGGCGCTCTTTGCCATGGACGTCGGCATGGGCGCACTCGTCCTCTTCTTCTTCCTCTATGTGACGAGCCGTTTCGGCTTGCCGAAAGACGGCATGATCTTCGCCTTCCTGCCCTATCTCGGGCGACACGGGCGGCTCTTCATCGGCGCGTTCGGCTACACGCTCGGGCTTTTCCTGCCGAACATCCTCATCTGGCAGGGGCCTTGGGGCGTGCTCATCGAGGACACGTTCCTCTACGCGCCGCGCTACGACGTCGTCGTCTTCTACGCGCTCCTTTCCATCCTGCCACTCACGACGATGTTCGTCGTCAAGGTGGAGACGCATTTCTACGAGCGCTACGCGCAGTATTTCACCTCCATCACGCACGGCGGCAACCTTCAGATGATCGAGGACGCGCGAAAGGATCTGCTCTACGTCATGTGGTTCGAGCTGCGTCAGGCGTTCGAGTTCCAGTTCGTCTTTACGCTCGTCTTTCTGGCCTTTGGCAACTATGTGCTGTCGTTTGCCGGACTCGATTACAACTCGGTCAACATGTTCAACGTCATGCTCTTCGCAGCCTTCTTCGCGGGCGCTCTGCAGGTTCTCATGATCATGCTTGAGTACTTCGACTTCCAGAGCGGCGTCTGGCGCATCGGCGCGATTGCGGCGCTCGGGAATCTCGCGCTGGGTCTTTTCTCTCTCTATCTCGGGGAAAAGAGCTACGGCTTCGGCTTCTTCCTCGCGACGACGCTTGCGCTCGCCTACGGCATCTGGGCATTGATGCGCTTCGCCAAGGGCATCAACTACTATGTGTTCTGCGCACAGCCCGTCTTCTATCGGGCGGACGCGGGGATTTTCCAAAAGATCGCATATTGGCTCTACGGAGAGGAGCTTCCCGATCTCGAAAGGATGGAAAAAGCATGAGCATACTACAGAAGATGAAACGTCGCAGGGCGCTCGCACTCCTCAAGAGAGCCTGCACCCTGACGCTCGCTCTCGGCATGACGTCGGGCGCGGCGTCGGCGGCGAGCCACGACGCCCTGCACGATGTCTACGGCTACTTCTCCTACATGATGAACGTCCGAGACGAGATACGATCCCACCGCGCGGCTCTCGCGGCGCTCGCCGAAGCACGGGCGGACGTGGAAAGCGCGCGCGCCAACCTCGTCGAGGCGCAGGAAGCGACGCGGGATGCCGCCGCCAACCTCGCGCTTGCCATCCAAAACCTGCGCGCGGCAGAAGAGCATCTCGCCGCCGTTCGCAAGGCGCTCGCGTCGGCTGAAGAAGCGAGCGCCTTGCGAACGGAAGAAGCGATCGCGGCACAGAACGCTGAGGCAGACTACGCACCCGAGGTCGAGGCGCAGCGCACGGCACTGGAATCGCTCTACCGCGAGGCGGACAGTCTCTCGCGTGCGTCAGATACGACGGGCGGGGAGAATCCCGATCGCGAGAAAGTGGTCACACGCATCCTCGCAGAAGTCGGCTACGAGCAGAACCGCATCGTCGACGCGCAGCGCATGGTCGAAGAAGCCCTTGCCGCCGAGCGCGGCACGACGCCGGACGCGGCCGGCGCAAAGCTCGCGGCCGTCTCCGCCGAGGTCGATGCGGCGCAGGCGACGCTCGACGCGATGGAGGCGCAGCTCGATGCGCTGACGGCTCTGCGCGAGCAGGCGGAGGACGCGGAGCGCGACGCGCGCGAACTCGTCGCCGACTACACGCAGGAAGCCCAAGCGAGCGAAGCCGACCTCGCCGAGAGCCGCAAGCACAAGGCGGAAGCGGAAACGTACGACGCGGAGGCGAAAGCCTGGGCGCTGCAGGCGGCGGACGAGCAGAAGGCTGCCGAGCATCGGCTCCTCCAGAGCGAGCATGATCTCGCCTATTTCGGCGAAGGCGCGGGCGCGGAGACGGGTGTCGAGTACTACACATGGCGCGGCGAGAGAGCGGGGCATCAGCTCTATCTGCCGCTTTCGTACTTTTCGCGCACGCACGCGGGCAAGACGAAGCTCGACTACGGCATCTCTGCGGGCTACGTCAAATCCCATACGGGATTTGACAGCGGCGTCTCGGGCTTGACGGATACGCAGCTCAGTGTTACGATTCACAATGAAAAGCCTCGGACGAGCGTCCATTATGGCCTCTCGGTCAACCTGCCGACGGGCGAGAGCAAGATATACCAGCGTGCTGCCGTACCCGAAGGACTCGCACGCTTCACCGACTTCGGTGCGGGCTGGCAGTTCATCCCGAGCGTCGAAGTCACGCACCGCATCAGCGAGCGCGACCGTCTGACGGGGAGGTTCAGCTATGCCATGCGCGGCGGCTACGACTATTCGAAGGAAGTGCCGAATGCGCATGTATCGCCGGGCAACATCTTCGCGCAGGAAATCGAGTACCTCCATGCGGGAGATAGGAAATCATATATGGTGCAGTTCTACCACAACGCAACGTCGAGCGCCGTACAAGACGCGGTGGACACAGACAGCCGCACGATCACGGGCAGCACGCGCTACCGCGACGGCGACGATTGGGAGCTTCGCTTCTTCTATAACGGGATGATTGCCCCAAAAGATGAACTGCGCTTCTATTCCATCTATGCGCTGACTGAGGCGGCCAAGGGCATCGCCTCGCAGGAAGTCGGGCGGCAGTACTACGGCCTCGGCCTGCGCCACCGCGTGTCCGACAAATTGACGTGGCAGATCATGGCGCACTATCAGAACGTGAGCACGACCTACGATCCTTTGCGCACAGCGCTCAACACGGGCAGCGGCTTCAAGCGCCGCTCGCTGATCGCAGGTCTTGCGTGGAAGGCGAGCGAGCGCAAAAATCTCACGTTCCAAGTCGAACGCTATGTGAGAAGCGACGTGGGCGGCGCGGGCTACAACGGCTGGGGCACTGCGCTCTGGTATCAGCAGTCGTTCTGATTTTGTCATCGCGAAGGAGTGTGTATGGGGAAAATAAAAAAAAGCGTTGCCGCGCTTCTCTTAGGAGCGGCGGGACTCTTCGGGCTGCAGCAGATGCCCTTTATCGCAGATGCGCCAAAGGATGCCGCGGCACGCACCGCCGTCGTGCCGGAAACGGCGATGGTCGATCTTACGCAAGCGCTCGGCCGCTATGCACGCGTCCGTAAGGAAGACTTCCTGCTCGTCGGCAACGGCCCCGTGGGGCTTCTGGAAGTGACGGAGGACAATCCCGAGGAAAACGTCGCACGGCTCATCGGAACGCTCGACGGCATCCTCATGGAGTCAGTCTTCTATGACGGCTATGAGGAAGAAGGAGAGATGCCCGAGCGGCGCGATGCAGAGACGGAAGAATACCTCGCCGCCATGCTGCGAAAGCCGCTGCTCGCAGGACGCTCCGTCTTCACGCTCGACTATGTGAAGGGCGAGAAAATCGCCGAGGTGGAAGCGCTCGGACATGCGGCCGGCTACATCTCAGAAGCCGGCGACCGCCTCTTGGATGTGATTCCTGCGCATGCGCCGCAGGAAGAAAATGCGGCGGACGTCACGCGCCTCAAGCAGGTGAAAAACTTCCTCGCGCTGTTGAACCCCGAGCATTTTCCCACGCGCGAAGCCTACCTCGACGCGCTCGCCGCGACGAACTACGACCTCCTGATCATCGACCTCTACTATGGCGACCGCCCGCTCACACCTGCAGAAACCGCCCGCCTCAAGCACAAGGCGAATGGCGGCCGCCGCCTCGTCCTCTCTTACATGAGCGTCGGCGAAGCGGCGGATTACCGCCCCTATTGGAAAAAGGAATGGGACAGCGAGCGTCCGCACTGGCTCGCCGAGCCGAATCCCGAATGGCCGGGCAGCTACAAGGCGCGCTATTGGTCAAGAGAATGGCACGACATCCTCTACGGCAGGGAGGACGCCTACCTCGACCGCATCATCGCCGCCGGCTTCGACGGCGCCTTCCTCGACGTCATGGACGCGTGGCAGTATTTCAAGGAATCGAGGACGAAATAGCTCTGTCTGATCGGCGCTGTAAATTTCCATAAAAAAGCCGGAGAAGAATTTTCTTTGAAAAAATCTTTCTTTTGTTCTATAATGAAAGAAAGGCTGTTTCACAGCGGTAGGGATTTATACTCGTCTCGAACTGCAGCGGCCGGATAGGAGTTTTACCGATGAAAAGCACCGACATGAGAAGGAAGCGCTCGCTGAAAGTCAGCGGGGCGCACCCTATGGAAACCTTGGACATTCCTCAACCCATGCCGCAAGAAGCGAAGAAAGAGACAAAGGGGCGGGAGGAGGCGTGCAGAGAGGCGATATTACGCGTCTTCTTGGAAAAGACAAATGTGATCGCTTACCGCTACGAAGTGGCGAAAGACGAAACGACGCTCTGGCAGGCTGCTCCTGGCGAAGAAATGAAAGAAGCACATAGGGCAAACTTCTACGACTATTTTACCAATGAAGTGCTCGCGGATGCCGACCAGCGCGAGGAAGTGCTCGCACGCTTGACAGACGCCTGCCGGAGGATTCGCGACGATGTCGTCGAGTATCGGGTCAAGACGAAAGACGGCAGTCCGCTTTGGCGGCGCACGTCGTATCGCAGCTTGGCGGCAGAGGACGGACAGATCTATGCGGTCGTCGGACTCATGGAGGATCTGCACGATACTACGCACATGATGGAGCGGCAGGAGGCACAGCTGAAACGCGATCCGCAGACGAGGCTCTTTGACCGCGAGGGGCTGGAACTTCTCGTCAACCATCAGCTCTTGAACCTCTTGCGCGGCGAGAAGGGTGTGCTCTTCATCGTTGGCATCGACGACTACGAAGAGCTTTGTGAAGCGTTGGGCGAGTCAGCATGCAATGGCTACATCGGCACGCTCTCAGACTCCGTTCGTGCGGACTTCCGAGGCGTCGATGTCTTCGGGCGCGTCAAAAGAGATGAGGTTGCCGTCTTCATCTCGGGACGCATCTCCATCGATATCATCGAAAAGCGTGCGCAGCGCATTCTTGATCTCTTCCTGCGCGTGCAACCGCAGGACCATGCGCCGGTATCATTCAGCATGGGTATATCGGTCACGGGATCGCCTGCAGAGACGTTTGATCACATGGTCGATGAGGCGGAGGAAGCCATGCTGTCAGCGCGTAGGTTCGGGCCGAACCGCTGCCGCATGTACGACGAGATCAAGGGATGAGGTTTATTCTTGATATGAAAAAAGAGGGGCTTCCCAGCGGAAGCCCCTCTTTTTCTGTCAGATCTGCTGGCGTTCGTTTGTGATCGGCATGCCCGAGATATGAGCGTGCAGGATCTTCCAGCCTTCCTGCGAGGTGCGGCGGTACATCTGGCTCGTGCGTCCCTTATGCTCGATCTCCGTGCCATCGGAGCGCAGCTTGCCGTGAAAGTCCCATGTGTACATGGCAATCGCCGTATCGCGGTAGACTTCGATCTCGAGGTCGCGGAACTCGAAGTGACGCTCCGTGTAGAGCTTCTGCAGGCGATCAATGTAGAAGTGCTGCCGGATGTTCTCCCAGCCGATGTCCTCCCCGCGCGGGTGCACCATGGACGTCTTCGGTCCTGATTGCCAGATGCTGTCTGCAAGCGCCGTGTTTGCATCATTCAGCGTCTTTTTGTAGAGATCGACGAACTCCTCTACGATGGCGGCGTCTCCTTCACGAACTGTCATGGACGATTCCTCCTTTGGATGGGGAGAGTGACCGTATGGAGCAAGAACCCCGTTCGGGGCAAAGGGTCACACTGCCCGATGTTGAAATTTCCACAATCATCTGTTTTTATTTTACCATGAAAATCCAAGAGGTCAAGTCCGAAGGGCGCAGACTGATTGGCTAAGCTTCGGTAAGATATGTTATACTAGCATTGACGTATCTAGCCCTCTATAGACTTTAGCGCAGAGGAGCCGCTGCCCGAATGCGCCACATGAAGGAAAGGGAAAATCGCATACAATGAAAACACCGCTTCACTATCAAATTTCCGAATACGACTGCGGACCGACATCCATGCTCAATGCCATGAGCTTCCTCTTCTCGCGTGAGGAACTGCCGCCCGAAATCCTGCGCAATACGATGCTCTACTGCCTCGACTGTTACGGAAAGGAGGGACACCCTGGCAAGAGCGGCACCTCGTGCATGGCGATGATGTTCCTGTCGAACTGGCTCGACGGCTTCGGCAGGGCAGGTCTGCTCCCTGTATCGAGCCGCTATCTTCGCGGCGAGGAAGTATTCATCGGGAAAGGCAGCCGACTCAACGACGCGCTGTGTCGCAAAGGCGTCGCCGTCGTGCGCCTGTGGTTCGAGGTCGAGCACTATGTGCTCATGACGGGCATCGAGGATGAGGAAATCCTGCTCTTCGATCCCTATTATCAGGAAGAGCCGTTCAAGGGTGCAGAGTCTTCTGTGCGCATAGATCTGAAGCATCCCTTATGGTACAACCGCCGCGTCCCTTTCTCCTTCTTCAACTGTGAGACGCAGGAGCTGTACGCACTCGGAGAGAAAGATACGCGCGAAGCCGTACTGCTCTTCAACGATACGACGAAGCTCACGGCAGAGAAATCCATCGAATACTTCATCTGAACGATGGATTGACCGCGCAGATCGCATCAAAAAAGCCGCTGCATGTCCGAAAGGTTCATGCAGCGGCTTTCTTTACGGCAAACTAGACGCACAAACGTCCACTTCGCGGACAAAAGTGCGCCGCCCTTAATGAAAGTTCCGAGAAGCTATGTCATACGGGCGCAGACTTTCATTTTTTCTCTGCCTTCGTCGATGATTTCAGCTGCGCCGCCATCTTCGACGATGATTTCGCCGAAGTGTCTGCGGAAGACGCTTGTTCCTGCAACGGTCTTGCCGCAGGCTGCGGGCGCACTTTCAGTTCAATGCCGGCGCGCGGGTTCATTTCGCTGCGCCCCTTGAAGATACCGCCGTCCTCGATCTGGAAAGCGTTGACCTTGACATCGCCGATGAGCTGCCCTTCGCTGTGGATCGTCAGTCCCTCTTCCGTCTGCGCGTTGCCGTGTACCGTGCCCGATACGTCAAGCGAGCGCGCAGAGACGTTACCCGTGACCATGCCTGTCTCTCCGACGATTACGGAGCCGGAGAGTTTTAGCTCACCCTCGATCTCCCCGTCGATGCGCAGATTTCCCGTGCCGCTGACCTCGCCATGAATCTTCGTATTCTTGCCGATGATCGTTTCTATATCGCCTGAGGCGGAACTGTCATCGCGCCTTTTCATCACACCAAACATAGACTCCCCACTTCCTATAGATAGCTTGCCGGATTCACCGTCTCGCCATTGACATGGATCTCATAGTGGACATGCGGCCCCGTCGAAAAACCCGTGCTGCCCATATAGGCGATCACATCACCGCGCTTCACATGCTGTCCCTCGTGCACCAAGACTTCGGACGCATGACCGTAGCGCGTGAGGATGCCGTTGCCATGGTCAATATCGACCATGTTGCCGTAGCCGCCTCCATTCCAGCCAGCCGCCGTCACGACGCCGTCCGCCGTCGCCACGATGGGCGTCCCCATATCGTTGGCGATGTCGATGCCTGGATGGAAGTCCGTGCCGTTCCAACGCCAGCCGAAGGGTGACGATATGTCGCCCGATGTCGGCCAGCCCGAAGGGACATTTCCCGGCACGCTCGTCCGCGCCATCTTATCCTTTTCGGCCGCACGCGCCGCCGCTTCTTCTCGCTGCTTCTCATATCTCGCTTCAAGCTTCGCGAGGCTTTCGCGCCGCTCAGGCAAACCGCGCGACACCGCATCGAGTGCACGTCGCACCTGCGAGACTTCCGCCGGCACAGCCGGCCCACCTTGCCCCGTATGCTTAGCAGACTCGTCCGCCGCCCCCTCATCGAGCAGACGGCGCAGCGTCTTCTCGCGTTCTGTGAGCTTTTCCATCTCGCTCTGCAGATTTTGCGCCTCCTTGGCAAGCTCCTTCAGCTCCGCCTGGCGGCCCGTCTCAGCGGGCGTCTCCGCCTTCGCGTCCGCCGCTTCGCTCCAAAGGCTGTACGATACATAGCCGAATCCCGCCAGTAAAACCACACCAAGAGCTGCCAGAGCGCACGCCAGAAGCTTCAGCCTCCGAACCGAGAAGCTGTAGCTTCGCACTGTCTCGCCCTGGTGCGGGATGACCTTCAGCGTATACTCACGCTTGTCCGGCTTCTTTCCTTTCGTATTCAAGCCATGATCCCCCAACGATTTTGAAGAATGATACTACTTTTTCTCATACAGTTATCATTATAGCATAGAAGAAAAGAGAAGATCAAACGTTTTAGGGAAACGCTGATAAAATGAAGTTGCCCAGATTTACACAGATGCGCTGTATCTATAGCGGTCAACGTCAGCCAATCATGCGGCGCACTTCGCGCTTGCATTCTTGGGACGTTTTCGCATACGAGCCGTTGCCCAATCGCCTGCGTCCTTCGGACTTGGCTCTTGGACGGCTCAGCAAGGAGACAAACCACAGGCGTAGCGGTGCTACGTCGAGGATTTATCGACGACGAGAGGACAGCGCAGATGTGTGAAGATGGGTGGCTGAATTTATCAGTGATTCCTTAGTTGTATCTGCTGTAAATCTGTCATACCGCACCGATTTCCATCACAAAGAAAAGTAGAGAGAACTGCCGAAACAATTCTCTCTACTTCCGAGCAGCGGCGAGTTTCCCTACCCTCGCCGACGGTCAACTCCGCTGTATCTTTATTGTCCCCAAACGGAAGGGATGGCCATAGCCGCTCGTAACAGCCATATATTCTCTTAACCTAAAGATACATGATGGCGTCTTCTCTGTCAAGGATTTTCTTGGGAGAGACTTATTCTGAGTGAGGCTTCACTATCGTCAAACGCTATGGTAATATCGGTAACTCAAACTTCGCACATCAAAAACGTTGCACTTGACTTGACAATTCGCGCTCAAAATCGCCATTTTCTCGACCGCGCTCGTTCTCGGAAATAGGTCGATGTGCTTGTTCCTACTATATAATGCAGGTGCACAGATTTTCCAATCGCCTCAAGACTTCGCTCTGAGGGAATAAGTCAAAATACCCGCGATTCCCCATCCACTCAACTCTATTGCTGCCGGAAGTGATACTTGCCTTTTCCGTGTCCGGTCACCGGTTCAATGACTCCATGTTCTACCATTTCCTTCAGAAGATCAGAGGCTCTGGATGCTTTAATATCAATCGCCTTCATTACATCTGACCGCCCAAAGATCGTCTGTCCCGGAAATGCCTCACGCAGCTTCAAAATATGGCTTGCAGTTTTCGGTTGAAAAACAGCTTCAATGTCCGGTTTTAGATCGTTAATGTCCGGTTTTGCAATTTCAATGTCCGGTTTTTCTGCTTCCTTAAAGATGCCGCTAATGTGCAATGTCCGGTTATGCAACGGATGATTCTCGTTCAGCAGGAGATTGCGGAGGAATACTTCAAGGAATTCCGTCGTTTCGTGAATGCCGTTCTTCAGGTCATTGTAATTTGCCCTGACCAGCGAATTACGAAAATACCAAGCATTCTCAGCAAAAATATCGTTTGTCACATCAAAGCCCAATGTACGCAGATACTTGATAAAGAATACCGCTGTCGTTCTGGTGTTGCCCTCACCGAAAACATGGATCTGCCACAGTCTTGAAATAAAAAACGCAAGATGGTGGATGATCTCATCCATCGAGAGGTTCTTATAAGAGAAATTCTTCTCCTCCGAAAAATCATAGTCCAATGTCGCCCGCAGCTCCGTGGCGCTGCCGTAGAGTACAGTCGCGCCATTTAAGACCCATTCCTTCTTCGTGATGTTGTAATCCCGAATGCGACCGGCGTGGGAATAGATACCGGTAAACAGCTTTCTGTGAATAGAGATGTATTCATTCGGCGTGAAACTAAAGGCACGCTCGGAAAGCAGCGCAGCAATCCGTGCGGATACCTTGTCGGCCTCCTCAGTACGATCTGACGCATCACGAGTGGGATTTTCCTCGTAGTAGGTCTGCAAAAGCGCATTTGCCTCTTCAAAGGAAATCTCGCCCTCGATATTCCGGACGGCAGTATGAACCAGATATTCTGATGTCTTCAGCCCGTCAACTGCCTGAAGACCTATGGCCGTATGCCATGCATAGCCCTTGTCCCGCTTTGCAGGCTCGGATTCTTTGATATATTCCTTAAATGGATCTTTGTTCACTCCATATCACCTCGCTTTTTTGCCCATGCCATAAATCCACCGCTTCCGCAGGTCTCGTCATCCCTTCATGGCATGAGCCTCCATTGGATATTTTTTGTTTGACACTTAAAATTATACCAAATGGATGTCGCTCATGCTATTTTATTTGCCAAGACGATAGATACTTCAAGGGTTACAGCAGATTATTCATCTGCGACGTTTGAGTTTGTTACTCTTCGTTATTCTAGCAGTTCTCTTAACAAGAAAGTAACCGCCCCTCGTCCCTGACGTGTGGCGGTTAATTCCTAAAACATATAGGGGCACTGACCGTCTGTCGGCAGTCCCTTTTCTATACTTATTGTAGAGCGTTTCCGTCCCTGCGTCAACACCCTGCTGCGCCTTTCATCGATGCAGGCTGCGCCCCTGCGTCAGCGTATCTTTTGCAGGAAGAGGCGCATACCGTCGGTGACGTAACGGTAAATCCACTCACTGCCGGCATGATATTCTCCACTGCTGTCCGGCGTATAAACATCTGTATGCACGCCGCCCCCAACGCTCTTGACCTCCAGTCTGCCGCCTCCGATGAACCGGCGGTACGCATACGGCTTATCCGCCCCGTTCTCGGAATCCGAATACATGGTAAATATCCCCGTCGCCGTATCGTAGCTGAACGCGACCCATTCCGAGCTGTCGTTCGCATCGATGACCATGTAGCGCGCGGGAACGGCGGGGCTTGCCTGCGGCGCGCTTGCCTGCTTTTTCGTCTTGCGCACGACGAATGAGATATACTCGCCATTGGCATCACCGCCGAGTACGTACGTTTCTCCTTCGTCGAGGAGGTCCTTCATGCTATTGAACATCCTTATTACATTCAAGATATACTCAGGCAGGGTCCTTTCCCCGATACCCGGGATATAGGCAACATGGGCGCTGCGGTCTTCCTGCCACTCATAGATCGCGTCATAGGCGCTGTTCTCGGGGATGAGCTGCTCTACCCGCACATCGCCCGGCTCCCACCCCTTCCATGATAAAATTGTCCACCGCTCGATGGGGCCCCCATCGTCGTAGAGGGTGAGCACGCCTGTTTTCTCGTCGTAGTCAAACGACCGGTTCCATCGGCCTGCCTCCTGCGTCGGGTCGACGATTTCATAGGTGCCCTGTTCGGGCTCGGGCGTCACGAGCACAGTCCCGTCGCTGCTGCCGCCGTTCGGTTTCGCATAGCGCTTGAGGATATAGGTGCTCTGATTATCCCATCGGTCTAGGCTCGTAAAGCGCGTCTCCCCGATATCCCCGTTGTAGAGCGCGGCGGAGGCAGGCTCCACCTGAGCCAGCAGGAATAGGGCGGCAAACAGCAGCGCCGCCGTGCAGGTCTTCATCATCGCGATTGGATGTCTCATTTCCGTTCAGCTCCTTATCACTTTGCTTTCTGAATGGTAAAGGTATGCGATTTCCCATCCGGCATATCGGCGGTGACGCTGATATCCTCCATGCTGTAGTTGCCGAGCCCGTTGATAGGGCCGTGAAACTGGATCAACGCCTGTATGATATATGCAGGCAATGTTTTCGGGCCTTTTCCTTCATAAAGGACTGGTATTTCATAGACCCCGCTGTAGGATTTGTTCTCCGGACGCAGCTCCTCCACGGTCACGCGGTTGTTCCAATAGTCGCTGAAATCCAGCCGCCGCACTGCGCCCTTATCGTCATACAGCGTAATTATCTGCGTGGACGTGTCGTAATCAAATGACCGATTCCATTCGGACGGCGACACCTCGTCCACGATGTTGTAGGCGCCGTGTTTCGGCGCGGCGGAGGCGACGCCTCCCTGCGCGAGCAGCAGCGTGCCGACGAGCAGGAATGCCGCCATGTAGACCTTAAAAATGTTCCTTGTTTGATTCCTCATTTCATTCAGCTCCTTATCCGTCGTGTCAGCTTATCCAAGATACACCGCCATCCATCTGCCCATATGAGATAGTCCAGCAGTGCTATCACTATTCCTATGGAAAAAGACACAAGGTGTTCGTCTATTTCTTGTTCTTCTATATTAAGTACGAACTTAGCGACAACTCTAACTATGAGTAGCGCCATGATACCTGTTATCAACAGGCTCGGCCGTGTCTTTCCATCTATACAAGCAAACCGTACGCAAAACATTGTCGCAAGTGGCGGCATAGCATGTATAGCAAACCATAAACCGAGCTCCGTTTGCCAAATCAACATAGCAACACAAAAAACACCGATAAGTGTCCAAATCACTGAAAGCTTTATGCGTTCTGCTTTAGGGCGTTTTGGCAGGCGCCATATCCATATAAAAACACCTACATAAATCAGTATCTCTATAGACCACCACATAAACAGCTCTCACATCCTTCCTTGAGCAACATCCCTACCTCACCGCAGCGTCCCCTCGTCTACCATCGGAGGAACTTTATTCCCCTTGTCAAGCGCATAGAGCACGTTCAGCACGTAGGCGGCGCTCCCGACATAGGCGATGCTGTTGTACTTGCGCACGCCGAACTTCTTGACGAGGGTGCGCGCCGTTTCATTCGGTCCCGTCTTGAAACAAACGCCCGTCTTGCTCGCCTGTTCCACGGGAACGAGGTGCGCATCGTCAAAGTCAAAATCATAGACGCCCTTCTCGTTCTTCTCGATAAACATACCGCGCCATGCGCCCGTGACATTACTGTGCGCGAATCCGTAGACGCCCTGCATCACCGAACTCTTGCCGCCGCGCGGGTAGATCTCCAGCTCGGCAGGCACATAATAAGAGGTGACGAGTCCCTCGCGAATAACCTGTCTCTCCTCCTGGTGAATGATGACGTTGTAGTGGATGTCGACATCGCCGCCCTCCCCCGCAACCGTATACTGTGCGACCACGACGGGGAACCCCTTCGCCGACGCGAGGCCCGCATTCGCCCCGAGCGCGACGCACAAGACGGCGCAGAGTGCAATCGCAAAACTCCATACATGCTTTCTCATAGAAATCCTCCTTGAACAAAACCCAATATACTTTAGATATGGATATTATTCCCCCCCCCGCGGATTTTCCTGCTAATTCTAAAAATATTTTTCAAAATGATATAAAACTCCGCACAAAAAAGCCGCACACGTAAAACGCATGCGGCGGCTCTATCCTAAGGAAATGGAAAACTGCATAGGCAGACATGACGTATAGGTTGCATCCTATGGTATAATAGAGGAAAAATCATTGAACTGCGACAAAGGAGGCGCCATGAAAATTCTGATTGCCTTGCGAACAAACGAGCATCATAAGGAACAGCTGCAAAGAAATGCGACGGGGGCAGAGCTTCTTTTCGTGCCCGCCGATCAGGTGCGTGAAGAAGACCTCGCCGATGTTGATGCCATCATCGGTAACGTGCCGACGGAGCTTCTGCCCGCAGCGAAGAAATTGCGCTGGTTGCAGCTCAATACGGCAGGGGCAGACACCTACTGCAAAGAAGGCGTGCTCAAGGACGATGTCCTCCTGACGAATGCGACGGGAGCCTATGGCCTTGCCCTTTCCGAGCATCTGCTCGCACAGCTCCTCGCGATGATGAAGAAGCTCTATCCCTACTATGACAACCAGAAGAAGGGAATCTGGCACGATGAAGGGAGCGTCACCTCGATCGAGGACGCGACCGTCTTGATTCTCGGCGCAGGCGACATCGGTCGTGCCTTCGCGCGTCGCGTCAAGGCGCTCGGCGCTTACGTCATCGGCGTGCGCCGCCGTGAGGGAACGAAGCCCTTCGGCATCGACGAGATGGGCACGATGGAAGAACTCGATTCTCTGCTCGCACGTGCTGATGTCGTCGTATCGGTTCTGCCAGGGACACCGGCGACGAGGGGTATCTTCGACAAAAAGCGCTTTACTGCGATGAAAAAAGGCTCCTACTTCCTGAACATCGGGCGCGGCAACGCCGTCGTCACGGAAGATCTCATCGAAGTGATGAAGGAAGGGCATCTCGCAGGCGCGGCGCTCGACGTCACAGATCCCGAGCCCCTTCCCGCCGATCACTCGCTCTGGCATACACCGAATATTTATATAACGCCGCATATCTCGGGCGACGATCACCTGAGCGCAACGCAGGATAAGATCGTTCAGATCGCTGCGAGAAATCTTGCGGCATTCATGCAGGGCGTACCGCTCGAAAACCTCGTCAATCGCACGACGGGATACAAGGACTGAGGAGGGATACGATGCGTCAATGCATGGACATGGAGAACCTGCACCGCAGGCTCAGAAAGATTCGCGGACAGGTCGAGGCTCTCGACCGCATGGTCGAGGAGGAAATTCCATGTGAGGACCTTCTCTCGCAAATCAATGCCGCAAAGGCTGCGCTGCACAAATGCGGTCAAATCGTGCTCGAAGGCCACATCCAACACTGCGTGAAAGACGGCATCGCCCACGGCGATGCGGAAAAGACGGTCGAGAGCTTCACCAAGGCGGTCGAGCGCTTCGCCAATATGGGATGAGACTTTGTGAACGTCAGCTGCACCCTGTGGGCTTGATTTGCGGAACGTTTTCATATACGACTTTGGCATACGGATTAAAACGAATACCGAAAGCGCCCGGCTAATTCTACTTCTTCTCGCCAAATTGCGCGAGAGCTTCGGAGAAGTCCTCAACGAGTTCGACCGCGCCCGTGTATTCGCCGTTCTCGTCGTAGATGGCGAGATAGCGCACGCCGACAGGCTTGCCCTTGATATAGCGATAGATCTCCATGCGATCGCGCTTCTTCGCCTTGAAATCGGCGACGAGCTGCTCGATGATCGGCACGATGTTGGCGGGATGGCAGTTGTAGACCTTGCTGCCCAAAGCGATGCGCGGGCGCGCGAAGACCTGCCCGGGATTCGAGAAGAAGCGCAGCATCTCGTCCTTGTCGATGTAGGTGATGTCGACGGGCAGGAGGTTCAAGATGGCTTCTAGCTCCTTGCAGCCGATTTCGCCCGTCGATAGCCGCACCTTGCCCGAGGCGATCATCTTGCGCTCTTTCGCTTCTGCCTCCGCAACATAGGCATCGCCCGCCGCCCATTTCGGTGCATCCTTGATGAATGCGATGCCGAATTCCGGCATGTCGCGGTAAATCATGAGCCAATCTTCTTCAGAGAAGAAGCGCAGCGTCAGCGGGAAGAGGATCTTCTCTTCCTTGTAGATCATGTCACGGATGCGCTGGAAAAAGGCCGAATAACGCTCCTCTTCGCCCGAGATCCCATCGCCGAACGACTTCATGAGTGCGCGAAGCTCCGCCTTGATCTCATCATCGACACCCCACATGACGCCCGAAGGACCCGTCACGCCGTAGCGGTAGAGAAGTGTCATGAGCAGCGATTCCTTCTTGCCGTAGTGCGAGTAGATCGCGTGCAGTTCGCCGAGACCGCGGCTCAAGCCGGGGACATCGTTCGCCTCCAAGGCGGTTTTCAGGCGATCAAGGAGTTCGGACAGCCCCTTGTTTTCGAGATTTAACACCGTAAGCGGATGCCCGTCGGGCAGATCCTGCACCTCGGGTGCGGCGTCCGCAGCGGGCGCTGCGCCGCCAATATGCCCGTGGAAGAGCGCCGAGTGTACATCGCAGAGCTTCTGCACCTCGTGAATCGGCGTGCCGCCTTCGATGAGCTGCTGCTCGGCAGCGGAGATCTCCTCGGCCGAAACGCTCGCGAAGTCTTTGATGAAATCTTTGCGTACCGTCTCCAGAGACTCGCCCGCCGAAAGGCGCTGCAGGAAACCCTTGAGCACAGCCGCGCGTTCCGTCGCCTCTCCGTCCGCCGCGCCTGCCGTCGCAGCTGCATGGGTGCAGCCGCAGCCGCCTTCGCCGTGCACATGGGGCTGCGCCTCGTGCGTACCGCAAGAGCTGCACGCATGCGCCGCAGCAGCTTCATCCTGCTTGATCGTGAAACCGCGTGCCTCCAGCTCGCGCACGACGTCTTCCAACTTCATCCCCTTGATCGCCACACCCTTGGGCACGGTCATGACGCGCCCCATGACGTTCAAGACCATCGGATTCGTAATCTCCTTGAAGCCGATCTCTGCCATTGCCTGCTGAAACTCCGGAAACTCCTCGACAAGTTCCGCCACCGTTTTATTTAAGTCCAATTCCTTTTTCATATCGATCTCTCCTGTTCCAAATCTGAATGCGTTTCTCATTGCTGTCATTATAACAAATACAGATTGCGCTTGTCGTCATATTTGTTACGGGTTTTGGAGCAGCATTTGTTTAGTTCGGTATTGACAATGCCTGTGATGCATGATATTCTTTGGCGGAAGGATTGTTATGAAGAAATAAAATTTCTATATTTGGGTCAGGTGTCGCAAGACTTAATAGGGAAGTCGGTTGAAGCCGGCGCGGTCACGCCACTGTAACAGGGAGCACGCTGCAAAATGCCACTGAGGAAACTTGGGAAGGTGCAGCCGTGCGATGAACTGGAGCCAGGAGAACTGCCTGATCAACAATCACCGTTTGAACCTGCGAGCGATGGGGAGGAGATTTTGGCGGCAGCAAGCCCATGCCTTTTGCTAGGCCGAGGCACAGCGTACAGCCATTGACGGAAGTTTTCGCGCAGCCCCTCCTTTTTCGCGCACGAAAGGAGGGGTTGTGTTTTATTTTTGGAGATTGTGCGTGTAGTTTACTAGATGAGGAAAGGGAGTTCTGCAAAATGAATCCATGGAAAAAGAAATGCCTGACGCTTGCCGTCATCTGTTCCGTTGCGGGAACAACCCAAGTGTATGCGGCGGAAAAAAGTGCTGAGACGACGAACACAGCAGTTGATTCGACGACGGTGTCCACGGAAACTTCGTCCGCGGGGGGGGGACATGACCTCGGAGAGACGACCGTCACGGCGACGAGAGTCGCGGAACCTGTCAACAAAGTTCCCGCCAACGTCACCGTCATCACGGCGAAAGAACTTGAAAAGAGGCATGTCTTCAGTTTGCGCGAAGCGCTTGCGAGGGAGGCAGGCATCTATGTTGCGCCGACGGCAGAAGTGAAGGATGGCTTGGAGCTGCGTGGATTTAGCAGTCCGAACATCCTTGTCATGTACAATGGACAGCAGCTCAACACGGCCTTTGACGGCGGCGTCAATTGGGATTCCATCCCGCTCAGTGACATCGAGCGCATCGAGATCGTGCGCGGAGCCAGTTCCTCGCTCTACGGCGGTCATGCTGTCGCCGGTGTCATCAACATCATTACGAAGAAACCGAAAAAGCCGGAGAATCCAGAGCAGCAGCTCCTTCATGGCAAAATTGAAGTCTCTCACGGCAGCAACAACACATGGCAGCGCGGCATGCAGGTCACGGGCGGCGACGGTAAGCTCGACTTCCGTCTCGGTTACGAAAAACGTACATCGGATGGCTGGGTCGGGCACTATGCCACGACGGAAGAGTGGTATAATGCAGGTGTTACTCCGGATGCGACGGGCGTATTTCCGAAGCTTTCTGATGGCGAATATATCGTAGGCAGCCGTGGTGCAAGAAAAAGATCAAGTGAAAATGTCTTCTTTGATATGAATTACGACTTTGATGCCAGCCGTTCGCTCAGCTACACCTATATGCACAATTCTTATAAGTATTCTTACCATGACCCCATCACTTATTTGCGTGATGCGAGCGGAAATCCTACATTTTCCGGGACGGTACTCTTGCCGAACGGTAATTATATCAGCGCCTCGCCAGGGGATTTTCTCGGCTATATGGGAAAGCGCGAGCAAGACGTCCACAAATTGCGCTATGAGGATAAGAAAAACTCTTTCACGGCGAACATCGGCTATAGCGACACCACGAAGGATGGTTATTCCGGTGCCTCGTGGCGCGCTACAAGCATCGATTGGACGGGATTGGGAAACCGAGCGGAATATCCTACGAAGAACTACAATATAGAAGCGCAAAAGAAATGGACGATTAAGAATCATACGCTGCTTGCAGGCTTTGCATGGATGAAAGACAAGATGCGCTATCGTGCCGTTGATCTTCATCGTTGGAAGGATTGGAGTTCAGAATATGGCGATCCATACGCACAGAGCGGTGGATCCATCATCTCCACAGCTCTTTTCGTGCAGGATGAGTTAGAGCTTGATCCGCGTTGGCGGCTGCAGGTCGGTCTGCGTTATGACCGCTTCGATAAGAAGGATGGCTATTCCTACATCGATGATGTACGCAAAGATTATGAAGACACGGCCTTCAATGCCTGGAGTCCAAAATTCGCTGTGACCTATGAGCCGCAAAAGGACACGATGATTTATGCCAGCTTTGGCAAATCATTCAATCCGCCGTCGATTTATCGTCTTTATCGCCGTGCGGGAGACGACCCGCGTTCCATCAAGGCCAATCCTGATCTGACGCCGGAAAAATCTACGACGTACGAACTGGGAATGAAACAGAAGATAAACAAGAACACCTCATATGGTTTGACGTTCTTCCGCGTGGATACGAAGGATAAGATTGCCATCGCTACGCGCAACGGTATCAGAGCCTATTACAACATGAATGAAGCGATGATCAAGGGGATAGAGTTCGACGTCAAGCATCGTCTGAGCCGCGATTGGCGGGTATATCTGAACTACACCTTTGAATCAGGCGAATATACGAGCGGCGGCGATACGTACCGAGATTGGGATTTGCCGAAGCACATGGCAGGCTTCGGTATCGACTATACGCGCGGGAAGTTCGGCGGTGTCCTTGATGCAAGGTATGTGGCCGCAAGGCAGGATGTTGATACAACTACTGGTGAATACGGCTCAGAGGACAGTTTCTTCACTACGAATCTCTACTTGACGTATAAGTTCGACGACAGCTTCAGAATGCAGTTCGGCATCGATAACCTCTTCAATCGGCACTTCTACGCGAATGAAGCAGCGAGCGATAGAACCTACTCTCTCGGTGCGACGTATTCCTTCTAGGGAAGCGCGGATAAACCCGGCAGGGCTTATCATATCTGCACCACGAAAGGACACTTCATGAGACTCATCTATCGTCTGCATCGCTGGATCAGTGCCGTATGTGCGTTCTTCTTCCTGCTGCTCGTCTTGACGGGACTGCCGCTGCTCTTCAACGGCGATATCGCGCGCTGGAATGCGCTTGAAAAACGGCCTGCCTTCGGCGAGACATCCTCTCGTATGCTTTGGGCAGAAGCGGTAAGGGGCTTGGAGCGGATCGAGCGCGAGAATCCCGGGCGCAGGGTGCAGTCGATTTCCGCCTATCCCGAGCGCGGGCTTCTCGTCTATCGGTTTTCGCACACCGGCGGCGGATATGGCGTGTCTGCGCTCGCCTACGCGCCGCAGCAGGACACGCTTGTGCCTTGGCGGAGCGGCGGCGTCAAATCGCCCGCGCTCGCTGCCTTCATGGGCTGGATGCATCACCTGCATCTGCGTCTCGCCATGGGGCAGGGCGGCATGATCTTCCTCGGCATCATGTGCTTCTTGAGCTTCCTCTCGCTCTTGGGCGGGGTGCTTCTCTATCCGTCCTTCATGAAGCGGCGGCTTTTCGGCGGTATGCGAGGTGGCACGTCAGCGGGCAGTTTTTTCGACTGGCACATCTTCCTCGGCATCATCACGGCAGTCTGGGCGGCGCTCTTGACCTTGAGCGGAATCGCCATCGTCTTCGGCATGCTCGGCTACAGCAGCTATGCCGAGGATGTGATAGCAAGTGTGCCGCAGAGGGAAAGTGCGCCGCCCGCCATAACCTTCGCTGAGATGATTGCTTATGCAAAGGAGCATTTTCCCGCCCAGGAGATTCTCTACCTCGACGCTGCCGAAGGATCAACCCCCGCCGCATTGACGCTGGCGGATGCCGAGAGACCGCAGATGTTTCGCGGGCAGGACGTCTACCTGCTGCGCACGGCGGGCGGCGAGATCGAGAACTTCACGAAGCCCTTGCCGCGCTGGCTCGTCTTTTGTGATGCCGTGCGCGATCTGCACCTGCACAATCATTCGACGATGTTCCTGAAGATCATCTGGGCGGTTCTCGATCTGCTTTGCGCCGCCGTCATCGTCACGGGCTTTTGCGGCTGGCTGCAGAGAAGCCGCCGCAAAAAGGAGAGACCGCCCGTGCTCGCGCCCCATCCGGCGGCGAAGGCTGTGCCGTGGAAGGCGCCTGCGCTCTTCGTCGCGCTCTCCCTCGTCGCCATGGCCGCGCCGCTTGGCGATACGCTTGCGGGCAATATCGTGGGATCTGCCGCGTGGCTCGCGTTCTTCGTCAGCGCTTTCGTGCTATGGCGGCGCGGCAAGCGGTAAAAAGAAAATGGCAGCTTCGTCCATGCGGTGAGGTTGCTATTTTTTATTCGGAACAACAGCTGTGTGCCTATGCCAATCTTTTTCTAAAAAATCGCTTGACAAACTTTCTCGACCTCGCTATAATGGCCATAACGATTAAATAATCACTTAATCATTAAGGAGGAACTCCCATGAAAAAGAGCTACAAGATCGAAGTCGAGTGCGCGAACTGCGCTCAGATGATGGAAGACGCAACGAAGAAGATCGAGGGCGTAAAGGACGCAACGGTGAACTTCATGGCGCTGAAGATGAAGGTCGAATTCGCCGACGGCAGCGAGCCGGCTGAAGTCATGCCGCGCGTCTTAGAGGCCTGCCGCAAGATCGAAAGCGACTGCAATATTGAATTCTGAGCCGTCCAAGAGGCAAGTCCGAAGGACGCAGACGATTGGGAAACGGCTCGAATGCGAAAACGTCCCGCAAATCAAGCTCGAAGAGCGCAGATGCGCGGTTGACGTTGACCGCTTCTGAGCCGTCCAAGAGGCAAGTCCGAAGGACGCAGACGATTGGGAAACGGCTCGAATGCGAAAACGTCCCGCAAATCAAGCTCGAAGAGCGCAGATGCGCGGTTGACGTTGACCGCTTCTGAGCCGTCCAAGAGGCAAGTCCGAAGGACGCAGACGATTGGGAAACGGCTCGAATGCGAAAACGTCCCGCAAATCAAGCTCGAAGAGCGCAGATGCGCGGTTGACGTTGACCGCTTCTGAGCCGTCCAAGAGGCAAGTCCGAAGGACGCAGACGATTGGGAAACGGCTCGAATGCGAAAACGTCCCGCAAATCAAGCTCGAAGAGCGCAGATGCGCGGTTGACGTTGACCGCTTCTGAGCCGTCCAAGAGGCAAGTCCGAAGGACGCAGACGATTGGGAAATGGCTCGAATGCGAAAACGTCCCAAGAACGCGAGCTGCAAGCGAAGCGTGATTGGTTGACGTTGACCGCCCAGAGTAGGATTCAACATCACGTCGCCAGAAAGCAGGTATTTTCGTGAACAAGAAACAAAAAAGAAATCTCATCCGCATCCTTCTGGCGGCCGCCTTGATGATCGTCTTGAGCCAGCTGCCCGTGGCGGGTCTGCCGCGCTTCTTCCTCTACGTCGTGCCGTACCTCATCGTCGGCTATGACATCATCATCAAGGCAGCGAAGGGCGTATGGAATCGTCGTCCGCTCGACGAAAATCTCCTGATGTCGATCGCGACCATCGGCGCGATGGGGCTTGCTCTCTACGAGGATGGCGACTATGTGGAAGGCATCGCCGTCATGCTCTTCTACCAGGTCGGCGAATGGTTTCAAAGCTATGCCGTCGGAAGAAGTCGCAGAAACATCGGCGAGCTCATGGACATCCGCCCCGACTACGCGAATGTGGAAGAGGATGGAAAGCTTATACGCCGTGACCCCGACGAAATCGAAATCGGCACGGAGATCGTCGTGCAGCCGGGCGAGAAGATCCCCATTGACGGCATCATCACGGATGGCGCATCGACGCTCAATACGAGCGCACTGACGGGCGAGAGCCTGCCGCGCGACGTAGAGAAGGGGCACGCCGTCTTCAGCGGCTGCATCAATCTCACGGGCGTCTTGAAGATTCGTACGACGAAGGAGTTCGACGAATCGACCGCCTCGAAGATTTTGGAACTTGTCGAGGATGCCAGCGCGCGCAAGTCGCGTTCGGAGACGTTCATCGCACGTTTTGCGCGCGTCTATACGCCGATCGTCGTCGCGGCCGCCATCCTCCTCGCCATCGTGCCGCCCGTCGTGTGCCTCGCCGCGCTCGATGCCGCGCCCGACTGGGGTACATGGATTTACCGCGCCCTGATCTTCCTCGTCATGAGTTGCCCATGCGCACTCGTCGTCAGCGTTCCCCTGAGCTTCTTCGCGGGCATCGGCGGTGCGAGCCGCGAGGGCGTGCTCGTCAAGGGCGCGAACTACCTCGAAATGCTCGCCGAGGTCGACACCGTCGTCTTCGACAAAACGGGTACTTTGACCCGTGGCGTCTTCGAGGTCAACGCCGTGCATCACAGCACGATGGATGACAAAAAGCTTCTGGAGCTTGCCGCGCTCGCCGAGAGCGCTTCGTCGCATCCCATCAGCCGCAGCCTGCAGCAGGCTTACGGCAAGGAGATTGATCGCTCGCGCGTCACGGACATCGCGGAGATCGGCGGTCTCGGCGTGACGGCGAAGGTCGACGGTATCGAAGTGGCCGCTGGCAATGGCAAGCTCATGGAGCGTCTCGGAATTGAGTACCGCCCGTGTCACCACCCGGGCACAATCGTACAGATGGCGGTCGCAGGCAAGTACGCCGGACACATCGTCATTTCCGATGCGCTCAAACCGACGTCGGAGGCGGCGATCAAAAGTCTGCATGAAGCGGGCGTGAAGCGCGCCGTCATGCTCACAGGCGACGCGCATGCCGCCGCTGAGAAGGTCGCGGCGGAACTCGGCATAGACGAGGTCAAGAGCGAGCTTCTGCCTGCCGACAAGGTGCAGGAGGTCGAGCGCCTGCTCGCGGGGAAAACGGCGAAGAAGCTCGCCTTCGTCGGCGACGGCATCAACGACGCACCCGTCCTCAGCCGCGCAGACATCGGCATCGCCATGGGCGCGATGGGCTCTGACGCCGCCATCGAGGCCGCCGACGTCGTGCTGATGGACGACGATCCGCTGAAGCTGCCGAAGGCGATCCGCATCGCGAGAAAGTGTATGGCAATCGTGCATCAGAACATCGTCTTCGCCATCGGCATAAAGCTCCTGTGCCTCGTGCTCGGCGCCATCGGCATCGCCAACATGTGGTTCGCCATCTTCGCTGACGTCGGCGTCATGGTTCTCGCCGTCTTGAACGCGCTGCGCGCTCTCTTCGTGCGCAAGATGTAAGCCGTGAGTATTAGGCAATTGGAACGAGAATCATTCATATTAAACAAATAGGGATTGACGGTATTTGCCGCCGGTGTTATGATACAGGAAAATCCGTATCTACAAACTATTCTATGAGGAGGAATTATCATGGAATTGAAAGGTTCACAGACCGAAAAGAATCTTTGGGCGGCATTTGCCGGCGAATCGCAAGCTTATACGAAGTACGGCTACTATGCATCGCGTGCGAAGAAGGACGGCTTCGAGCAGATTTCGGCGCTTTTCACGGAGACTTCGGGCAACGAGAAGGAGCATGCGAAGATCTGGTTCAAGCTCGTCGCGGGCATCGGCACGACGGCGGAGAACCTTGAGGCAGCCGCTGATGGCGAGCACGAGGAATGGACGTCGATGTATCCCGAGTTTGCCAAGGTCGCAAGGGAAGAGGGCTTCACGAAGATCGCAAATCTCTTCGAGGCCGTCGCAAAGATCGAGAAGGAGCACGAGGAGCGTTATCGCCTCTTGCTCGCAAACGTCAAGGATGAGAAGGTCTTCAAGAAGGACGATAAGATCATCTGGCAGTGCCGCAACTGCGGCTACGTCTGCGAATCGCCGCAGGCACCGCAGGTCTGTCCTGTCTGCGCCCATCCGCAGGCATATTTTGAACAGCTCAAGAAGAATTATTGATTCAGCGCGTCCTGCAAAAGGAAACGGGGCTGCTGCACGTCCATTTCGTGCAGCAGCCCCGTTTTTTAGCTGTATGATCGCGCGCCGACTATACCCGCGTGCTGAAGTTTGCCACATAGCCGAGCTGGGCGGCGTGGTCGTGGAAGAAGTCGAACATCGTAGTGAACATGTCGCGGTTCTCCTTCTTCATGGCGTTCGTCATGATCTTTAACGCACCCTTCGCGCCTTCGTCGTGCAGGATGCCCGGCGGGTCGAGGAGCGTCATATCGCCATGCTTCTGCTCCGTACGGAAGGCATGCTTCTCGATCGTTTCCTTCCAGCCTGCAAGCGTCAGCGGCTCGACGTGGACGTTGATCGCCTTGGAAAGCCCGGCCATAAGCTCGTGCTGCACCTTCGGGTCTTTCTCTCGGAAGACGACGTCGTGCGTCAGAAGGACGCCGCCGGGCTTCAGGACGCGCGAATACTCCTTGAGCGCGCGCTCCTTGTCCTCACCGATGAGCATCGTAAGCATCGCCTCGTTGATGACGACATCGAAGCTCGCATCCTCGAAGGGCAGCGCGAAAGCGCTGCCGTTGACGACGGAGAGTTTGTCTTCGAGCTTCTTTTTCTTGATATTTTCACGCGCTTTTTCGAGCGCCGCCTCATCGAGGTCTATGCCGACGACTTCGCAGCCGTACCGCTCGGCGACGAGGATCATCGTCGTCCCCATGTTGCACGCAACTTCAAGAACTTTGGACGACGGCTCGATCTTCGCCTTCTCCAAGAGCCAGTTCGTCGCGTCGATGCCGCCTGGGCGCAGCTTCGTCTTCCCCATTCTCGCCAAAAAGGTATGTCCTGCTTCACGCATGATCGTCATCTCCTTTATATAATAGGCAGTTATCTCTATTGATTCTCATTATAGTAAAGAAAAGACAAAAAGTCAACAGTTTTCCTATTGAATTTATATGATTTTTACATCTGTGCCGAAAGCGCGGCGCAGAAGCTGTCCGTTTTTTACGACAGGACTCAAGCGCGTGCAGCAGCCGTTCTTTCTTGCTATAATAAACACAGCGTTTTCTCAAGACGAGAGAATGGTGTGCGATACAGGGAGGAGTACCCCACAATGAAACCATACGAAAAGTACATGTTGATCAGCGACCTTGACGGTACAATCGTGCCGCATGGGAAGGCGATTTCTGCGGCGAATGCGGAGGCGATTCGCACTTTTGTCGCGGGCGGCGGCCTTTTTGGCATCGCGACGGGGCGCACGCCCGAGGCGGCGGGCGGCTATGTCCGCGGACTGCCGATCACGGCGCCGAGCATCTTCTTCAACGGTTCCATGCTCTACGACTGGCAGGCGCGGAAGGTTCTCGCGCAAAGAAATTTGCAGGGCGCAGAAGACTCGCCCAATATCTGGCCGCGCTTCGCCGCCGAGTGCTTGAAGATGTTTCCGCAGGCGTGCGTCGAGGTCTATACGAAAGAAGCCTGCTGCATCGTCAGCCCTGAAGAGAACGACGATCCGCGGCTCGTTCGGGAGTTCTATCGCTGCCGGCATGCAGCTCTTGCCGACGTTTCCGACATGCAGCGGACACCGTGGCTCAAACTCCTCGTCTGCGATGCGCCGCCCGCGCTGCACCGTGTGGAGCGTCTTGCGAAGAACTTCGGCACAGCGAGTCTCAGCCATCATTTCTACTCCGAGGCCAATTATTATGAGTTTGTCGCCCAAGGCGTATCGAAGGGCGCCATGATCGAAGAGATTCGAGGGCTTCCCATCTGCCAAGGAAGGCGCATCATCGCTCTTGGCGACTACTTGAACGACTGGGAGATGATCGAGCTTGCCGACATCGGCATCGCCTCGGGCAACGCGCATGAGAGTATCAAGCAGGCCGCTGACTTCACGGGCTGCCGGGCGGAAGATGATCTCGTCGTCTGGCTGCTCGCACATTTCGCTGAAATCACGGCGCAGAAAAGCGCGGATTGATGCGCCGCGTCCTTTCGCCCCCTGCGCTCCGCGCCGATCAGCTTTGCACGGGTCGTGCGGCAAAACTGCCGCATCATGCAAAAATCCCTGCCGTCAATCGGACGGCAGGGATTTCTCTTCAAGCGAAAAGGCGAAGGGCAGCAGTTCTTCTTTGGTCACGACGCGGCGCTTTCCCGCGAGGTTGGCGAGGATGATGCGCTCGACGGCGAATTCGGCGATGACCTGGCGGCACGCGCCGCACGGCGAGCACGGCAGCTCGCCGTCTGCGACGACGGCGAGTGCCGCAAAGCGTCGGACGCCCGCAGCGACGGCGCTGAAGATGGCGGTGCGCTCGGCGCAGTTCGTCAGACCGTAAGAGGCGTTTTCGATGTTGCAGCCCAAGAAGACGCGCCCGTCGGGCGCGAGCGCCGCCGCGCCGACGGCAAAGCCCGAATACGGCACATAGGCATGGGCGCGCGCTTTCTTGGCAAGCTCGATGAGGGATTCATCGTCCATCTGCGCCGCCCTCCTTCTCTTCACGTCTTGCCATGGCGGCGCGGATCTCAGCGAGGAGTGCGTCGCTCATGATGTCTTTTGCCTCTTCCTCATGCGCCCTTTCGGCGTGGCCGAAGCTTTCCTTCGTGACGCGCGCGAAGATGCGCGGGCGCTTCTCGGGCGGCTCGGCCGTGATCTCAAGGGCGCGGGTATAGCAAACGGCTGCAGATGCGAGCCGACTTTCATCATTCGTGCAGAGCACGGCGAGCGCCTCTTTGGCTTCGATGGCTTCGCCCGTCTTTTTCAAGATGCGGATGCCTGCCGCATGGTCGATGACGCTTTCCTTCGTCTCGCGCCCCGCGCCGAGCATACAGGCGGCCTGACCGATCATTTCGGCGTCCATGTGCGTGATATAGCCGGCCCTCTCAGCGAGGATTTCCAATTGAAACGCCGCCTGCGGCAGTTTTCTTGGATCGGCGAGGCAGGAGGCGTCGCCGCCCTGCGCCTCGACCATGGCGGCGAAGGTGCGAAAGGCGCTGCCGTCCTCGATGGCCTTCTCTGCAAGCCTTTGGCACTCGGCGAAGTCGCCGCGCCCGATGAGGCGCAGCATGTCGGCGGCGAGCGCGAGGCTGACCTCCCTGAGATCGGCAGGGCCTCTGCCCTGCAGCACTTCCATGGCTTCAGCGACTTCGAGCGAGTTGCCGACGGCAGAGCCCAAGGGTACGTCCATGTCGGTGATGACGGCGGAGGTCTTTCTTCCCGCACCCTCGCCGATGGCGACCATGGCACGCGCGAGCGCGAGCGCGTCGTCGAGCGTCTTCATGAAGGCACCGCTGCCCGTCTTGACATCGAGCACGATCGCCGCGCTGCCCGCCGCGAGTTTCTTGCTCATGATAGAGGCGGCGATGAGCGGAATGGAGTCGACCGTCGCCGTGACGTCGCGCAGCGCATAGAGCTTCTTGTCGGCGGGTGCAAGCTCGCCCGACTGCCCGATGAGGGAAAGCCCCGTCTTTTCTATGACGGCGAAAAAGTCTTCGCGCGAGAGCGTCGTCTGAAAGCCCGGAATGGATTCGAGCTTGTCGACGGTGCCGCCCGTGTGGCCGAGACCGCGCCCGCTCATCTTGGCGATGCGCCCGCCCGCCGCCGCGACGATGGGGCAGGCGATGAGCGTCGTCTTGTCGCCGACGCCGCCCGTCGAGTGCTTGTCGACCGTGGAGCCGCCAAAGGCTGAGAGGTCGACCTCGTCGCCCGAGGCCGCCATGGCGAGCGTTAAGTCGCGCATCTCCTCTTCCGTCATGGAGCGAAAGCAGATCGCCATGAGCATCGCCGCCATCTGATAGTCGGGAATCTCACCTTTCGTGAATCCCTCGACCATGGCGCGGATCTCGCTTGCAGCAAGCGGTTCGCCGCGCTTCTTCTTCGTGATGAGATCATACATGCGCATGGAGATTCCTCCCAGAAACTAGAAAGAGAACGGCACGAGGCCGGAGAGCCAGCCCATGAAGCGCATCGTCCAGCCGAACCACATCATGACGCCGAGCACGACGAGCGAGACGCCCGCGACCTTCTGCACGGCAGGCAGGAAGCGGTAGAGCGTGCGCACGCGCTTTTCGAGTCGCTGCCAGAGGAGCGCGAGCACAAAGAACGGCAGGGCGAAGCCGAGCACGTAGAAGCCGAGCAGCCAAAGCCCCTCGACGACGGTCGCGCGGCTTCCCGCATAGATGAAAATCGCCGCGAGGATCGGCCCCGTGCACGGCGTCCAGCCGACGGTGAACGACATGCCCAGAAGGAACGAGCCGACGATGCCCTCCGACGGGCGATGCAGGAACGGCCGCCACTCGCGGTAGAGGAAGCGCGGGCTGATGAGTCCCGAGAGGAACAGTCCGAGCAGCGCGAGCATGACGGCCCCCGCCTTTTCCAAAAGCGCGAGATGACCTGTGAGAAACTGCCCGAGCACCGTCGCCGTCGCGCCGAGCGCGAGAAAGACGACGGCGAAGCCTGCGAGGAAGGCCGCGACGTTGCGAAAGAGCGCACGCCCTGCCGCAGCGGGCGGCGCCGAAACACCTGCCGCGCCGCTTGGAGCTGCTGCACCGCTTGAAGCCGCCGCGCCGCTTGAGGCCGTTGCGCCATTTGAAGCCGCCGCGCTGCTCGATCCCGCGAGGATCAGCACGAAGGTCGGCAGCATCGGCAGCACGCACGGCGAGACGAAGGAGACGACGCCGGCGAGAAACGCCGCGCCGAAGGAGATTGCTTCCAAGAGAAAACCTCCTACTTCGCCGCGCGCGTGAGTGCCGTTTCCAGCTCCGCCGCCGTCGTTCCGCCGATCTTCTTCAGCAGGATCTTGCCATCCCGGTCGATGACGTAGGTCGTCGGAATGGCGCGAACCTTGTAGGTATCCGCCGCCTCTCCCTTGAGGTCGAGGAGCACGGGCATCGTGTAGCCGTTGTCCTTGAGGAACTTGTCGACCGTGTCCTTCGGCTCCTGCAGGTTGACGGCGTAGAACGTGACCTCGCCTTCATGCTTCTTGGCGAACTCGTTGAGCTCGGGCATCTCGGCGCGGCACGGCGGGCACCATGTCGCCCAGAAGTTGATGACGTAGAGCTTCTTGTCCATGGCGGCGTTGATCGCGACCTCCGAGCCGTCGAATGATGTCGCCTTGAAAGGCGGCGCCGTCCCTTCCACGCCCTCTGCATCCATCGCCTGCTCCGCCTTGGCTTCCGCCGACTTGCCCGATTCCTCCGCCTGCAGGCCGCAGCCCGTCATAAGAAAGAGCGCGAGAAGAGCGCCGATCAGACCTTGCATCGTTCGTCTTGTTTTCAAAGTGAATTCCTCCTTTGTGATTCCATAGGCTCACAGTCCCGAGACAGGACTCTTCTCAGCGACCTACGTCGCGCCGATGTTTCCATTTCTCTCCATAACGTTTATAGTACTATTCTACGGAGGAACGTTCTCAAGGTCAAGGCGAAAAAGATGAGAATAGGAGATTTCATATACTTTTCATGTACTCGTATGCTACAATAGATTTAGGGGAATTCGTCCCGTAAGAAAGAACGTGTCTGCAAAAGAAAAAGGAGCAATACCATGGCAGAGAAAGCAAAAGTTTATTTCACCGATTTCCGCACGGACGTCGGCACGAGCCTGACGAAGAAGCTGCAGCGTCTGTGTCTTACGGCGGGCCTCAAGACGATCGAGCTTGAGGGCCGCTTCGTCGCCATCAAGATGCACTTCGGCGAACTCGGCAACCTTGCGTTCCTGCGCCCGCAGTACGCGAAAGCCGTCGCCGACCTCGTGAAGGAGGAAAAGGGCATTCCTTTCCTGACGGACTGCAACACGCTCTATCCGGGCAGCCGCCGCCATGCGCCCGAGCATCTCGACTGCGCGAACATCAACGGCTTCAACCCGACGACGACGGGCTGTCAGATCATCATCGGCGACGGTCTGCGCGGCACGGACGAGCTGGAAGTGCCGATCAAGAACGCCCTCGTATTGAAGACGGCGAAGATCGGACGCGCCGTCATGGACGCCGACGTCTTCATCAGCCTCACGCACTTCAAGGGGCACGAGCAGACGGGCTTCGGCGGCGCGATCAAGAACATCGGCATGGGCTGCGGCAGCCGCGCGGGCAAGATGGAGCAGCATTCGTCGGGCAAGGTCGGCGTGCACGAGGAGCTTTGCCGCGGCTGTCGTCGCTGCGCGAAGGAATGCGGCTCGGACGCGATTTCCTACGTTGAGAACAAGGCGGTCGTCGACAAGGAGCTTTGCAAGGGCTGCGGCCGCTGCATCGGCTCGTGCACGTTCAACGCGCTCTACAACGAGGTCTGGGACGCCGCCGACATCCTCGACCGCCGCATGGCAGAGTACGCGCAGGCGGTCTGTCAGGATCGTCCGTGCTTCCACATCAGCATCGCGCGTGACATCTCGCCAAACTGCGACTGTCATGGCGAAAATGACGCACCGATCCTGCCCGACATCGGCATGTTCGCCTCGTTCGATCCCATCGCGCTCGACCAAGCGTGCGTCGACATGGCGCTGAAGGCGCAGCCGATCCGCAACAGCAAGCTCGGCGACCACCTCGCCAAGCCCGATTGGCATCACCATCACGACCACTTCCTCGACTCGAACCCCAACGTCTGTTGGGAAGAAACGCTCGTGCACGGCGAGAAGATCGGACTCGGTACGCGCGACTACGAGCTCATCACACTGAAATGATTTGCACCGCCGCGCCGAATGCGTTAAAATAAGGCAAAGGGTGCAAAAAGCCAAGGGAAGCCCGTGCAGATTCGCACGGCGGCGGCTCCCTTGGCTTTTTTGTGCATACATCTCAAGAGGAGGAGTTTCCTTGCGCATTGTCATAGTCGGTGCGGGAAAGCTCGGCTACAGCATCGCCGAGCTGCTCGCGAACGAGGAGTTCGACGTCGTGCTCGTCGATCAGGACGAGACGCGGCTCGAAGCGGCGAAGAACACGCTCGACGTGCTGACGGTCACGGCGAACGGCGCCAGCCCCATCACGATGAACGATCCCGACATCCGCTCGGCAGACATCCTCATCGCCGTGACGGCGGGCGACGAAGTCAACATGGTCGCGTGCATCCTCGCGAAGAAGCACGGCATCACGCACACGGTCGCACGCATCCGCGACATGCAGTTCCTTTCGGAAGCGAAGGAATACCTGAAGGAGAACTTCGACATCGACCTCATGCTGAATCCCGAACTGATCACGGCGCGCGAGGTCTATCGCATCCTCATGACGCCCGCCGCGCTCGACGTCGAGGACTTCGCAAGCGGCAAGGTGCGCCTCTTTGAGACAAAGGTGACGCGCCACTCGCCCTTGGCAAACATCCCGCTGAAGGATCTCGAAATGCCCAAGGCGATCCTCGCGGGCATGATCTTCCGCGACCACCGCATGATCATCCCGCACGGCGACGACTGCCTGCTGCCGCACGACAACGCCTACTTCATCGGCGATCCCGCCGAAATCGAGAAGTTCAGCGAGACCTTCGTACACCGCGACGCGAGAAAGCTCGAGCACGTCATGATCATCGGCGCGGGGCGCACGGGGCGCTTCCTCGCCAAGATGCTCGACGAGGCGGACGTCGCCGTGAAGATCATTGATACCAATCGCGAACGAAGCCGGCTGGCGGCAGAGGCACTCGAAAACGGCCTTGCCATCTGCGGCGACGGCACGGACATCGATCTTTTGACGGAAGAGGGCGTCGCCGATGCCGACGCCGTCGTCTGCCTGACGGAGGACGACAAGCTGAACCTCATGCTCGCGCTTTTAGCCAAGCATCTGGGAGCAAAGAAGACGGTCGTGCGCGTCGCGCGCGGCGAATACGTCGATCTCATGGAAAAGGTCGGCGTCGACATCGTCCTGCCGACGCGCCTCTTGTCCGCCTCCGAAGTCCTCGCTTTCGCGCGGCGCGGCGGCGTCGTTTCGGTATCCCTTCTTGAGGGCGCGAAGGCGGAGGCGGTCGAGGTCATCGTGCAGGAAGGCGCACCTGTCGCGGGCATTCCTCTGATGAAGGCGCATCTGCCGCGCGAATGCCTCGTCTGCGCCTATGTGCGCGGCGATGAGGCCATGATACCAAACGGCACTTCGGTTCTTCTGCCCGGCGACCGAACCATTCTCTTCATCCAGACGCGCTTCGCGCAGAAGGTCATGAAGTATTTCAAGGGCAAGGATTGATATGGACGCGCGCATCGTTTCTTTCCTGCTCGGGCGCATGGCGTTTCTGGAAGGCGCGGCTCTTTTTCTCGCCTTCGGCCTCGCGCTCTTCTGGGAGGATGAGCACCCGCTTGCCTTCGGTATGCCCGCGGCGCTCTCCTTCGTCCTCTGGCGCGTCTTCTCGCATCTCTCCAAGGGGCATCGTCACACGATCGGCGTCACGGATGGAGCCGTCTTCCTCTTCGCCGCATGGCTTTTGAACTCGCTTCTGGGTGCACTGCCCTTTTTCCTCACGGGCGAGCTTTCTGCCGCCGATTCCTTCTTCGCGAGCGTCGCGGCATTTACGACGACGGCGCTCCTCTTCACACCGACGGGACTCGAAAGCTCCCTCGGCTTCTGGCAGATCTTCCAAGGATGGATCGGCGGCATGTACTTCCTGTGCCTCCTCGTCACGATCATGCCGCAGGTCGGCGGCTGCTTCGGTCTGACGCTCTCGGTGCAGCAGGGTACGAACTTCAGCCCTCTCCTGCGGCGCATGAATGCGGCGGCGCGAAAGATGGCGCTCCTCTACGCCTGTCTGACGCTCGTCGCGCTCGGCCTCTTCCTGCTCGCTGGCGAAAGCTTCCTGTCGAGCGCCGTGCTCGCCTTGACCTCGATCTCGACGACGGGACTCGACCCGCGCGGCGTCGTGCTGAAAGGGAGCGGCATCACGACGGAACTCGCGGCAGAAGCCGCGATGCTGCTCGCGGGCGTGAACTTCCTCCTGTGGCAGCGGGCGGCGGCGCGGCGCGACGTGCGCGCTCTCTTTGCCGATGCAGAACTGCGCTTCTTCCTCCTCGTCGTCTTTTTTGGGGGCGCGGCGCTCGCCTGCTACCTCGCCGTCGTCGGCGTCTACGATGTCGAGCACAGCCTTCGCATGGGCTTCTTTCATGCCATCTCGTTCGCGACGACGACGGGCTTTGCCGCCGCGCCTCTCGCCTCATGGCCGACCTTTCCTCATGCCGTACTGCTTCTTCTCGCCACGCTCGGCTCTTCGGTCGGCGCGGTCGGCGGCGGTTTCAAGGTGATGCGCCTGCTCGTGCTTGTCAAGATGGCAAAGAGGGAGATCCTGCGCACGATCCACCCGCGCATGATCGTCAACATCAAGATCGACGGCAAGTCCGTGCCGCACAAACTCTACGGCAGGATCTTGAGCTTCTTCTTCCTCTATGTCGTCGTGCTGATTCTCGCGACGCTCGGCCTCGCTCTCGCGCACATCGACACCCTGCCCGCCATGGGCTTCGCCGTCGGCTGCCTGTCGGGCACGGGCACCGTCGTGACTCTCCTCTACGGCGGCAAGGACTTCCTGCTCCTGCCCGGCTGGGTCAAGGTCTTCGCAGGCTTCTTGATGATCCTCGGGCGGCTCGAAATTTTCTCCTTCTTGATCCTGCTGCGTGCAGGAATCGACCGGCTGCACAGGCGACAGTGGTGACGCTGAGCAATATTTCAAGAGATGCACTCATATACATCGGGCGAAAAGATTTGGCTGTGCAGCGGGTTTTTATATGAAAAAATTTGGCTAGATGCTTGGATTTTATCCAAAAAGATTTGGCTAGATGACGGGATTTCTGTCGAAAACATTTGGCTAAATGCTGAAATTGTGCTAGTCTTTACGACCCTCGCTTTTCGTGATCAAGAATTTACCGACAATATCATATATCAGAAGCTTTTGAGCGATCGTCTGCCGGCAAATCTCGGCTATCTCTATGAAAACATCGTTGCCCAGACGCTCGCTGCCAACGGCAGACAACTCTATTACCATACATTTCCCAATGAAAAGAAGACCAATCTGTACGAGATTGATTTCCTTGTGCCGCGAAAGAACAAGATCTGCCCATTGGAGGTCAAATCTTCCGGCTACAAAAGGCATGCTTCTCTCGATGCCTTTTCCGAGCGATATTCGCAGCATATCGACGAGAAGTATCTAATCTATACGAAAGATTTGCAGCGAGAGCATGATGTCCTTTGCCTGCCAGTCTATATGACGCAGTTTCTCTAGGATGCCTCACTCGAACGCGCGTGCCAGAGCCTCAAGCCCCTTTGTGAGCGTCGCCTGCGGGCAGGCGATGTTGATGCGCTGGAAGCCTGCGCCGCTCTTGCCGAAGATCGCGCCGTCGTCGAGCCAGAGGCGTGCCTCGTCGATGATCTTTCGGTCGAGCACTTTCGCTTCAAGGCCGTAGGCGCGAAAATCGAGCCATAAGAGGTAGGTGCCCTCGGGCTCGACGAGCTGCACCTTGGGCAGACGTTCGGCGAGGAAGCGCTTCGTGTGCGCGATATTCTGCTCAAGGTAGGCGAGAAGCGCATCGAGCCACGCGCCGCCCTCGCTGTATGCCGCCTGCGCGGCGAGAAGGCCGAAGATGTTCGGTTCGTCATAGCCTGTGCTGTAGACTTCCTTGCGGAAGGTATGGCGCAGGCTTTTTTCCGTGATGAAGATGTTCGAAAGCTGCAGCCCTGCGAGGTTGAACGTCTTGCTCGGCGCGGTGCAGGTGATCGTCCGCGCCGCAGTCTCGGGCGAGAGCGAGGCAAAAGGCGTGTGCTTGTGGCCGGGACGCACGAAGTCGGCGTGAATCTCGTCGGCGACGACGAGAACGTCGTGCGCGAGGCAGATCGCGGCAAGACGCTCCAACTCTTCGCGCCGCCAGACGCGCCCGACGGGGTTGTGCGGGCTGCAGAGAATCAGAAGCTTCACCTTGTGCTCGCGAATCTTCTGCTCGATGTCAGCGAAGTCCATGCGGTATGCGCCGTCCTCGAAGAGCAGCGTGCTCGTGACGAGCTTGCGCCCATTGCCCTCGACGACGCTGAAAAACGGATAGTAGACGGGTTCGGTTATGAGAATGGTATCATTCGGCGCGGTAAATGCACGCACCGCCATGGAGAGCGCGAAGACGACGCCCGGCGTCATGACGAGGGATTCCCTGCCGAGATTCCAGCCGTGGCGCGTGCTGAACCATTGTTCGAGCGCCCTATAGTAGTCCTCCTTCGGACGCGAATAGCCGAAGATGCCGTGCTCGGCGCGTCGGCGAATGGTATCACGCACCGCCTGCGGCGCACGAAAGTCCATGTCGGCGACCCAGAATGGCAAAACGTCCTCGGGATAGCCGCGCTCTCTGGCGAAGTCGTATTTGAGGCTGTTCGTATGACGGCGCTCGATGATCTCATCAAAGTCGAAATGGTTCATGAAAGAAGTCTCCTTTCGTATGCTTTGGGTATGTGGCTGCAGCCATGCGTTCCTCGTGACCGAGGAGGTAGAGGAAGGCGAAGGCAGGGATGCGCAGCAAGGAAGCACCGGAGTTCGCCTTCTGTATGCTGCAGTCCGTAAGGTTTTTCGTGAGGACGAAGGAGGCCGCGGCCTCTGCCGCCAATTCGCTGATGGCGTCATCGTCCGAAATGGCGGCATTTTCACGGTACTTGACCTCGATAAGGATATTGGCGAGACGCGGACGCTCAATGACGATGTCGATTTCCTTATTTTTTCGGCCGCCGCGGAAATAGCCGACCGATGTCGCCTTTTGGTAATAGAAGGCCGCCGTATGCTTGTAGACGGTGGTTTCTACGATCTTTCCCATCTGTACGGGATCGGTCAGAATGGCGTCGTCCATGAGAACGGCATTCCGTATGGCGGCGTCGGCAATATAGATCTTGGGCTGCGCCTTTAAGATTTTTTTCCCTGCCATCTCGACAGGCCAACTCTGATAGATGAGGTTGCCGCTTTCAAGATAGCGAATGTAGTTTTCGACCGTGGGGCGCGAAACTCCGTTCAATTCCTTGGCAATCGCCTCTACGGAAACAATCTCGGAGGATACGTTGCATAGATAGAGAAAGATCCGTTCCAATTCAGTGGCGTTGCGTATATTGTAGAGTGCGGGCAGATCGCGCTTCAAGACCTTGTCGACGACATCTTCGCGCAGAATCTGCTGCGCCAGCATATCGTTATCTGCAAGCGCAAGCTCAGGAAATCCTCCGACTCGCAGATAACGGATGAAGTGCTTGTGCACATCCGCGAGCAACAAGAGAAACATCTGTCGCTCCTGCTGCTCCAAGGAAAATAAGGTCGACAGCTTCAAATCGGGATCAAGATCCGGCAGAGAAACCTGCAGAAGAGCGCAATATTCATAGAAGGAGAGCGTCGGAACGGAGATGATGGACCAGCGCCCCGTGCCGCTTTCCTCGCTGCCGCGCACGATGGCGGGACTTGCCGATCCCGTGGCGACGATGTGCGAATCCGGCTGCATGTCATAGAGCGTTTTGAGCCACCTGTCCCAATCCGAAGCGTACTGGATCTCGTCAAAGAAATAGTAGACATCGTGTCCCGCATAGATCATCTCATGGTAGCAGTCCAAAATCGCCTGAAACGCGCTGAGTTTCAGCATGGGATGATCGAGCGAGATGAAGACGATTTTCTGCGGTGCGACGCCCTGTGCGAGAAGCGCCTCAATCATTTGATATTGTATCGTCGTCTTGCCGACTCGCCGCGCTCCCGTCAAGACGACAGTGCGCCGCAGGGTCGTCTCCGACAAACGCCGCATCGCATCATAAAAGGCAAAGCGTCTGTAACTTTTCGACATGCCTCGCGCAATCATTCCCGTTTTCCACCATGGATTGTACGCTGTGAGGACTTTGCATATTGCCTCCTGGCTGATCAAAGGCATCAAGATCACCTTCTTTCAAGGTGATTATAGCACAAACTTTCATCTTTGGCGACAAAGATTGAAAGTATACTTGTAATCCTTGCAGAAAAAGATGAAAGTTGGGTCTCTAATTCTTTTGTCTTTGCCCTGCTTCCCTCTTATCCCTGCAAGGCCTGCTGCAGATCGGCCTTGAGGTCTTCGACGTCCTCGATGCCGACGGAGAGTCGCAGGAGTTTGTCGTCGAGTCCCGTGCGTTTTAGGAGCGCGGCGGGCATTTCAGCGTGCGTCTGGGCGATCGGATATGTCAGAAGCGTCTCGACGCCGCCGAGACTCTCGGCGAAGGCGATGAGATGCAGTCTGCCGAGAGCCGCCTTCGCGATCTCAGCGGAGCGCACCTTGAAGGAGATCATGCCGCCCGCGCCGCTCGCCTGCTTCTGCTGCAGCGCGTAGCCCGGATGGTCGGCGAGTCCCGGGTAGAGCACTTCGGTGACCTCGGGCAGCGTGCCGAGCCACCGGGCGATGGCGAGCGCGTTCTCCGCCTGCCGCTCGACGCGCACGCCGAGCGTCTTGATGCTGCGCAGCATGAGCCACGAGTCGAGCGCCGAGAGGTTCGGCCCTGCCGCTTTGGCGAGCAGTTCGATGCGCTTTGCCTCTGCGCTCGTCGCATCTTTGAGCACGAGGAAGCCTGCGATGACGTCGTTGTGTCCGCACAGATATTTCGTGCCGCTGTGCAGCACGATGTCCGCGCCGAGCGTCAAGGGCTTCTGGAAATGCGGCGAGAGGAAGGTATTGTCGACGGCGAGCAGGGCGCCGTTTTCGTGCGCGAGCGCAGAGAGCGCCGCGATGTCCGCGATCTGCATCATCGGATTCGACGGGGTCTCAATGAAGACGAGCTTCGTCTCAGAGCGCATACGCTTGCCGACGAGTGCGAGATCGCGCACGTCAACGTATTCGAAGGTGACGCCGTAGCCCGCAAAGACTTCTTCGGCGAGACGCACCGTGCCGCCGTAGAGGTCTTCGCTCATCAGGACGTGATCGCCTGCCGAAAGAAGAGAGAAAACGAGCTGCACCGCCGCCATGCCCGAGGAAAGCGCCCAAGAGCGCCCACCGCGCTCTAAGAGCGCCACCGTCTTTTCGAGAGATTCGCGCGTCGGATTCGCCACGCGTCCGTAGTCGTAGCCCGTACTCTCGCCGAAACGCGGATGACGGAACGTCGCCGACAGGCAGATCGACGGACTGATCGCCCCCGTCGCATCGTAGGTATGGCAGCCGTGCACTTCAAGCGAATGGTCTTTCATGATTCTTCCTCCAATATACTATTCATATTGATATACTATGGTTTAATATTATAGCATAGGAAAAAGATTTGCGCCACAAGATAATGCAGCGCTTGCAGATGCCGACTGCAAAATTTTAGGAAACGCTGATAAAATGAAGTCGCCCAGATTTGCGCAGATGCGCTGTATCTATCGAGGAGACAAACCGGAGGCGTAGCGGTGCTACGTCGAGGATTTGTCGACGACGAGAGGACAGCGCAGATGCGTGAAGATGGGTGGCTGAATTTATCAGTGATTCCCTAGCTCTTTGGCGGCTTTCACCTGGCCAATTTCCTGTGCCAGTTTGATTGCCTGCACCTTAAACTCGTGATCGTATTGCCTGTTTGTTGCCATTTTGACCTCTCCTTCTCCTCTTTGACTTTATCAAAAATCCTTGCGAAGAAGTTGTCAACTTTATTTATACAACATCAATGTGTGGCGGCGTATCCTTCCACGCAATCCGGGCGCGCATCTGTACAGGATACAAAATTGTGTCGATTTAAAAAAATATTTTTCGTATAGGCAGGAGAATCCACGGGGGGGGGGAGAACTATATCCATAGTCCAAGGACTTTCCGTGTATGAAAAGACGTGCAGATGAAAGGAGGCGGGGCGTCGATGGATATCGGTGTGATGTTCCAAATTTCTATACCGGTGTTTGCGTTTGTCTATCTATGGCAATTTACCTTGAACCATGCGCCGAAAGAGGAGCATCCTAAATTCCTTGCCCTTTTGGTGGCGATGTTCGGTCTTTATGGTTGTATGGCCGCGTTTGTGTACGGCTTGCCGGAAACGGCCAGCGCGTCCGCATGGGCGAAATTTGCGATGTGGGGCGCGAAGATTGCGGTGAAGATGCTGTTGGCGCTCATGACCCTGTATGTTGTCCGGCTTGCGCGCGCGGGCAGACTGCCGGAGAAGGGGATGGCGACCGTAGGCATCGGAGGCCTGCTGCTCGCGTCGCTGTTGTTCGCCTGCTCCTACGCATATGCGGCCGACGTCCTTGCGGCGCTCAGTATCGGGGTGCTGGCGGGGGCTGTGAACGTGTGGATTTGGGGGAGAAGATAATGTCGACCTCCGAAGATGATGATCAGGAGATGAAGGAACATGAGGAGTGAAACAATGAAACTTTTGAAAACATGGATGACGGCGCTCTGCCTTGCCTTCGCCGTCCTACTCATGCAGGGCGGAACGGCGCTTGCCGCGCTCTATCAGGGAGACATCGGCGAGACGCGGTTCACGACGCCCGAGGGCACCTACATATTAAAACGCTATGCGCCGCCGCAGGGCGGCGCGTACGGCGCATCGTCTTCCAGCGGGAGCAGCGGCGGCGGGCTGACCGTCGTTCCGCCTACGCCGCAGCAGGGGCGATATGAGATCGTGGACGAGGCGCAGTCGGGATGGGACGTCACATTTGATTTCGACCATTCCAGAACCTTTACGATCTACAATGAGGCGGGTCCGACGCAGCGGATTCAGTACCGTCCGGGCGGCGCCAGCGTCTATGTAACGAACCTGGTCGACAAGGACAGCATCTTCGACGGCGAATATGAAAGACAGGAATCGGGCGACTTCATCGCCTATATCCCGGGCGTCGGAGAGCGCAAGCTGCCGCCGTACATCATGGCGGGGCTGCGGATTGTCCTCGATAACAGTGTGGCGGGACTGGAGCAGGGGATTACATATCCCTATACCTCGCAGGTGCCGAACGTCGGGACGATGTGGAACTTCACCCTGCGCAAAACGCAGCCGCGGCAGCTGACCGAGATAGAGACGACGCCGAGCGCGGCGCCGCAGACGAATACGGCAAGTCCGCCGAAGAGTGCGCTCTACATGATTGTCAATGCGAATGACAGAGAGGATTGGACGGCGTTCACCTATGACACGAATACGCGCGTATTTACCATGTACGACGCTGAGTTCTATGGCATAGGAAAACCGTATTCAGAGCGCCGGTTCCTCTCCGATGGCAGGCTCGAGGTCAAGAGCCTTGGCGCAGGTGCGCATACGGACATCTACACACGGACTGCCGGCGGGACATACGAGACGTCCAGCGAGAGGATTTACCGCTACGTCACCGACGGCATGAGGCTCTTCCTGCAAAAGGTACGCTGAACGAACACGCGGTAATTCCAAATGAAAAAGGGGCTGTAACGAAATTGTGTAAAAGCACGATGCCGTTACGGCTCCTTTTTTATGCCGACATGCCCTCTCCGCGGCATCCGCCGCGCAGCTCGCGGAGGCGGATGCGCCGAGCGTCTTTGCCGCGGGTCTGCCCGCATGGGATCTCTTGCCGCCGCACATCCCCATGCGCAGGAAAGGGACATGACGGCGCCCGCGACCTATGCCGACTGGGCGGCGCTCCTGCGCCGGTTCAAAGAGGGCGGCAGCGACGACGAGGTGCTCGCCGCCATGCGGGCGGGCACGATCGTATGGCAGTCCGGCGTCGCGGTGCGGTTCGTGACGCGGCTCACGGACGCCGTCAACGCACGCATGAACGCGGCGACGGACGCGTTTGACCGCGCCATGGGACGCGCCCGGGACGAATCCGAAGTCATCGCCGCGCTGCTGGGGCTGCGCCGCGCCATGACGCGCTGTTTGCGCGCCGCGGATCTCCCCGCCCTGCCGCCGGAACAGCGCCGTCAATGTATGGATCTTGTATGGACACAAGCAGAGCGTATGCAGGAGAGCCTCGAACAGTCTGCCAAGAACGACCGTACGATTGGGGCTTTCTGCGCGACACAATACATTGTTGCACGGAAAGCCCTGTTTTTATACCCGTCTTGATATGATGTTGTATAAATAAAGTTGACAAGATCTTCTTCGGTCTTTATACTAGAACCAAAGAGGTCAAAGAACCTTTTACCCTCCAGGGGCAATTGAAGCCCGGCGGACTGGTAAAAGGTCTTGGCCTTTCTTTTCTTCTTCTTTTTGCAGTTTGAACTTGACAAGATCTTCTTCGGTCTTTATACTGCAGTTGATGAGGTTGCCTTTTTTAGCTGCTAGGGGAAATTGGATCCCGGCAGGAGCTAGAAATTCGGCAACCTTTTTCATGTCTGCATAAATCAAATTTTCCATTGACAAAGAGCCTGAATGTACAAAGAGCGTCAATGGCTTCGGATGACGCGCGAAACTCGTTCGCGTGGGTTCTGAGCCATTTGAGGCTCTTCTTTTTGTTGATTCTTCATCGCGCCATGGCGGCTTCTTCGTAGTCTTCAGTGTACCTTTGCGCGGCTTCCTTGCGTTCGGCTTTCTTCTCTTCCTTGCCGTCCTTTTCTTCACGTCTTTCAAACGTCGTGTGTGCGGCGAATTCCATTGCCCACGGCGTATCTTCGTATTCTTTCGCCGCGCCATGCCACGCTTGCTGATAATAAGTTTTCCCGTCGGCATCCTTGACACCGGCGAGCATTTCGCGTATAGTAATGGTATCAGGAGATGCGTTTACCCCAACAACGGGCTTTAAGCCTGATCGGGGGCGCGTCTTCTTTTTGTCTTCAATGATGATGTCATAAAGATTGACTTCATACGGCGGAATAGTGACATGCCCATCTATTTGTTCCTCCATAACAAGACGCACGGTTACGAGTGTATTCTTTGTTTTCACAGGCACATAGAGACGATGATAGGCGTGCACTGATGGCTTTTTTGCTGTTTTTGTATTGTGAACGGTTTCAATAAGAACAGCATTTCTTAGCAAAGATTCTATGGAATACGCTGCTGCGGTACGAATGGTTTTTCCTGCTGGCATCTGAATCGTTCTGCTGGAATAGGCGATGTGTCGCTCATCTTTTTGTAAGTTTTCCCGTTGGCATCCTTGACACTGGCGAGCATTTCGCGTATACTAACAGTAGTGAGAGCGTGTTGCCGCGTGTTTATGCTAACCCTATGTTGGGTGGGCATCAACGCGGGATCACGCTCCTTATTTGCGTACTGGATTTGATACAGCTCCACTTGCGCTGTTTCTCCAATAAGGCAGCCGTTTCGTTCCTCCGCAATCAAGACAAGCGTGTTCAGTTGGTTATTGTGCTTGACGGGAAGCATGATGTAATAATACGCATTTACCGTATTTTTATGGTGTTGTGCGCGTTTTTGTCCATCGGACATGCCCGAGAGGTTTCTTCCTGCTTTGCGATTTGGCGCGATCTCGATGACGACAGAACTTTTTATGAAATCTTCCATGTTACTCAATACTTTTCCCGTAGCCACAAGATTTTTGCGCCGATCCGTCGCCTTATTGCGAACAACATGCCTCTTTCCATAAGGTCTGCTCGAAATGCCAACATTAGCCGAAGCATCAAGCATGAGTATGGGGCTTTGCTGTGCAAGCTGAGCAATGAACGCCGCTGCTTGCTGATTTGTCATACCACGCAGCCGATTGTCCATGGCATCAATATCGAGCACTGGAACGCGCTCATCGAGATCAACGCCTGAGCGCAAAGCGTTGAGTGCGCCTTCCTGCACCGTGCCGTCGGCTTCGATCGTCACGCTCTTCATGTAGTCCTCTGCCGTGAACGGCTTCCCCGTCGCACGCGATACGCGCTCTGCCCATGTCGCGGCGTGAGCGGCGAGGATCGCCGCGCCGACGCTTGCGGCGCTCTTCGCCCTCGCATTGCCGCCTTCGAGCGTCTTCTCGATCTCTTTGCAGACGCGGCTGCCGTCTTCGCCGAGCAGTTCCTTCAATTCTTCCGTCATCGCCGTCCCTCCTTTTCTCTCTGCCTCTATTGTAAATGCTTGCAGTATCAAAATACTGCACACTTTCCGACGGGTGTGAATTTTTTTCCGAGGCTTTGCCAAAGGGCGATTTTTCCTGTATACTTGGAGTGAAACAGGTGCTGTGACGAAAAGGAGCGCGGACGATGAAAGAGCAGGCGAGCACGCAGGTGCATGATTTGAACGATCCCGATATGGCGGGCGATGTTCTGACGATGGACGAGGTTGTCGCGGAATTCGGCTATGACTGGGGTCCGCCGAACTTCTGGCCGATCGACGAAACACCGACGCAGGAAGAGATTCAAGAATGGGGACGCAAGCTGGGCGTCATGGACTGACCAGAAAGGGATGAATCCGTGCAGGACATATAGACAGCGAAAAAGAATCCCTCCGACGGGATTGCCGTCGGAGGGATTCTTTTTCGTTCTTCACTTGAACGGCACGAAGCCTTTTGGCTTTTCACGTTCATAAGGATAGCTTTTCTTCAGTTCCTCGCTGTAGGGATCGACGAAGAGCAGTTCGCCTTTTCCGTATTCCTTCTGGCGCTCGATCTCTGTGTCGAGTTCTTCGGCTTGCTGATCGCGCCGGAGGTGCGTCCTTGCAGCGAGGAGCGCGGAGACTTGCGTCGCGCCGCTCGCGTGCAGGGCTTCGAGCCGGGAGAGGATCTGGCGAAGCTCGGTTTCTCCCTGCGCCCTAGCGGCAGCGTCGAGGAGCGCCTGTACGGCAGCACGGGTTTCATCGCTGTCGCTTGCCGCACCTTGCGCGACTTCGGCGTAGGTTTCGGCTGCTGCTGCGATCTGCTGCCGCTGTGATATTGTCAAGATCAGTTTTAAATAATCTTGCGCTAATGTGTGTGAATACATTTTAGGTTGATCGGAATCACGAACAATTCGCCATAGGATAGCAGCTGCCTTTAATTTTGATTTGAACTTGTCATTTATGGGATCAGCGCAGAAATCTTTTAAGAAGCGGTTCCATTCGCATACAGAAGAATCATACTTTGCATACGTCGATATCCCCTTATATACATTCAACATGTCCTGTATAGTAAACGATGTGTCGTGATCCGCTTTCACCTTTCGCCATGCGGTCGCCATATCTGCTGTAAATTTAAAGGGCGCAACCCTCGTCAGATTTGAGAAATATGTTCTAAACTTTGTGTTGAACGAAAAGTTGCAAGCAAGTAATGGTGTGTCCAAGGAAATCGCTCCAGATGATATCATCTGCTCTTTTTCGGGAGTGGCTTTGACTATGTTCCCTTTAAAGTATTCTGCAATGTTGTGATTGAGATCTTTTTTTACCCCCCTGTGTGCAATTCCAATCTTTTTGCAAATCTCTACGAGTTCTGTTCGATACCAATAATATTTTATAAACTCCTCATATGAGCGAATCTCATCAAATGCAGGACGCTGTGTCATAATGACATCTCCTTTCGTAAATAGCAGGTCAGACAAATAGATGTTTATCATTATATCACATTTATGGTATGACACAGCGCATGATTTCGAGATGGGGCAGGCGCGTGTTTTTCGGTGTGCCGCATCACTGCGGTGAAGGAGTGTATGGATGTGGCGGGGATGCCTCTCTCGTCCTTTGCACACGCCCCTCAGAGAAACTTTATCGCCGTGCAGATGCTCTCTCCTTTGTTGTCGAAATTACAGCAAAAGGACGAGATTTTTTATAAAGAACACTATCCATCCATGCGACTTGTGGAGGAGAATGGGCGGTACTATATCCATGGATTTTACAATGTGGGCGAGGAGGAGTTTATCGCGGATTACTTTATCCACTATGGAGATGAAGTTCAAACGGTCGAGTCTATGGCACTCAGAGAGGTGATCCGTACACGACTACGTACGTTGACGATGCATTATAAGGAGATGGCTTAATTACTCATCGACTACATTTTGATTATGTGCAGAACCTCCCGCATAGGGAAACTGTGGCAGGCACAAACGAAATGCGAAGGTCTCGCGATCAACGATACCGGTTGTCTGGTCGCTATCGTATAGGGCGAGAAGGAACTCTGCCATTTGGTTGCTTGTGTGATAGGTGCCGAACGCCTTGTCATAGTCATAGGCGGCGTTGTTGTTCGCGACTGCGCCGAACTCGGTCTGCGTTGCAGCAGGGGCAAGGAGCTTTGCACGGAGCTTCGCGCCGCGTGCTATGAGTTCATGTGCGAGTCCCTCGGTGAATGCACTGACATAGAATTTTGTCGCGCAGTAGGTGACAGCAGTTGGGACAATGGTGTAGCCGCCGACGGAGGAAATGTTGATCAGCTGCGTATCTTCTATCTCAGCGAAGTCTCGTACGAAGAGTGTGGAAAAGAGAACGAGATGTTGCGTGGGCAGCATTCATCCTGCGACTCAAGGAGACGGGAATGCCAATTCGGGAGATTCGGCGCTATGCTGCGTTGCGGGCAGAGGGCGACGATACTCTTTCAGCGCGGATGGAAATGCTCATAGGGCACCGTGCCAATCTTGCGGCAGAGGTGGAGAAGCTGCACGCACATATGGAGGCACTCGATGCCAAGATCGCATTTTATTGTGAGGCAATCGAGGAGAATAGTGAAAAATGATTTGATGCAAAGATGTCTGTGTCATATAAGATGTGCAGAAAAGGTGTTGTCATGGTACATGGGTAAAACCATCTGTTTTTGGAAAAGTTTTCCGCCGTAGTTGGGGCGCTACAGGCGGAATTTTTTCGCAAAGAATCATTAGCCACCTTCCCCTATCCTGTGTTATAATTTTCTTATATTTGAAACGTGGGAGGGAAGGCCGTTGTTTGCAAAGACCTATGGTGCGACGACCCTCAGGATCGATGGACGGATTATCGACGTTGAGGTGGATGTGTCGCCCGGGCTGCCGGGCTTTGAGCTGGTCGGGCTTCCCGATACGTCGGTAAAGGAGTCAAAGGAGCGGGTACGGACTGCGATTCGTAACTCCGGTATGCAGCTGCGGCAGGAGCGGGTGACGGTGAATCTTGCACCTGCGGACATACGCAAGGACAGCTCGGGGCTTGATCTGCCGATTGCGGTTGGTCTCCTTGCATCCTACGGTATGGTTCCGGAGACGGCGGTGCAGAATGCGCTCTTCTCGGCGGAACTCTCTCTCTCGATGGGAACTGCCGACCGATTAGCGGCATTCTTCCGATGGCGATTACGGCGCGAGAACATGGGGTGAAGGAGTTTTACGTTGCACCGTCCAATGCAGACGAGGCACTCCTTATTGACGGGCTGAAGGTCTATGCGGTCGAGAATCTGGCGCAGCTTGTACGTCATTTGACAGGCACGGAGACGCTGACTCCCGCCGTGCCACAAGGAACAGAGCAGAAAAAGGACGCTGCATTTACCGATGACTTTGCGGATGTGCAGGGACAGTATCAGGCGAAGCGTGCACTTGAGATTGCGGCGGCAGGGGGACACAATGTCCTCATGGTCGGAGTGCCGGGCTCGGGCAAGACGATGCTGGCACGTCGGATGAGTTCGATTTTGCCGGAGCTGACAAAGGAAGAAGCCATTGAGATCACGAAGATTTACAGCATCTCGGGGCTGCTCGGCAAGGATACGGGGCTTGTGACGACGCGTCCCTTCCGCAGTCCGCACCATACCTCCTCGACGGTGGCGATGATCGGCGGCGGCAGCATCCCGCGTCCGGGCGAGGTGACGCTCTCGCATCACGGCGTGCTGTTTCTCGACGAGCTGCCGGAGTTCGGCAAGTCGACGCTGGAAGTCCTGCGTCAGCCGTTGGAGGACGGTGCTGTGACCGTGGCACGCGTCAATGCGACTTTGACGTTTCCCTCTCGTATCATTTTGGTCGTGGCAATGAACGACGTAACGTCAATAACGATACAATGTAATGATGAACAAGATGCCGCCTAAATTTTAACATGAAGGAAGAGTACACTGACCGTGGTTCTTGCCAGCATCGTAGGCAATCAGAGGAAAAGCTGCGCGGTTATGTGATATAATGATATGAGTGAACAGGAGGGATTATGATGCAGAAGCCTGTATTTACAATGGAACATATCGTTGCGAAGGTAAAACCACTTGCTGATAAATACCGTGTGAAAGAAATTTATTTGTTTGGCTCGTATGCGAGAGGTGAAGCAGATGAAAACAGTGATTTGGATTTTTTGGTTTACGGTGGAGAAAAGTTCAAGAGAACAATGATTTTTGCTCTGGCAGAGGATTTGCGAGAAACGTTAGAGAAAAAAGTAGATGTTTTTGAGATCGGTGAAGTCAACCCGGACAGTAATTTCTACAAAACAATTATGAAAGAAAAGGTTTTGGTGGCATGAAGTATTCCGATCGACAAAGAGTTCAAAAGATCTATGACTATGCCGCTCGTCTGCAGGAATATATCCTAAAAAATAGCATTGAAAAAGAAGCACTGATGACACAGTTGCCGTTGCAGTGGCTTGTCACAACGCCGCTATATAATATGGGGGAGCATAGCCATAACTTGACCCCGGAGTATAAAGCGAAACATAGTGAAATTCCATGGGCGATGATCGCAGGCTTGCGGCATCGTCTTGTACATGATTATGATGGAACAAACTGGAATATTATAGCGGAAGTCGTTTTTGAAGAATTACCAATCTTGATAAGACAGTTAGAGACGTGTTTGACGGAAAAAGAGAATACGGATGCTGTATGACAGCAAATGACCATTCTCTAGGAATCCTTGATTGCGTTATCCTTTGATTCCCTGGAAAAAAATTTTCAAACGAAGCTGGAAAATAAAAAGAACGGTCGTGCAAGCCAAATGCTCGCATGACCGTTCTCTTTGCAATATTCGCTTCAAACTTCCCACATAAAAAATCCGTATAGTTCATTGAAAACCGTATATCCCAGGAAATAAAAAAGGCGTAAACTACACGCACAAACGTCCACCTTGTGGACATTGTGCACCGCCCTTAATGAAAGTTACCCAATCAGTCTGCGTCCTTCGGGCTTGACTTCTTGGACTTTCATAGTAAAACCTCGCTTCTTGGTACAATAGAAATACAATCTTCCTTTAGCAGAAAAATGCGATAATTAAACTTGCAATCTTTCCATCCCCTTCTGTACAATCGAATGCCCAAAAGGCAACGAAGATGCTATAATATGAACAAGAAGAGAAGATATGGCACGCGCAGGGTTGCCCGCCATAGGAAAGGAGCGTTGTCATGAAATACATATCGGGGCTTCATGCGCTCAACATTCCGTGCCGTTTGGAAACGAGCGGCGATTGGCATACGCTGTCTTTGTCATGGGAAAACATTCCCTTATGGAATACGGAGAAATCGCCGTTTGGCACGGAAGGGATCGAACGGCATCAAAGCCTTATGGGCAAAAAAGGGACTTTCTACATTGCAAACCACATCCGAGCCTGCCTTGATCTGCTCTTGGCGGGAGATTTCTCCAATTTACAAGGCATGCGCCGCGATTATATCTGCACGGATATTTATGACGCAGATATTTTTTCCGCTGTTTGGAAACTGCACAAGACAGCGCACTGGACAGACATCGACCGATTCATGGAAAAAGAGTATCGAATGAAGTGGATTCTTTTCAGGAAGGAGCAAAAGGCGAATGAATACCGCACAAATGCGTCATATAGAAATCATGCGTAATTTCTTGACAGAACTCAACAAGGAAACCGATACGTTCATCTTGAAAGGCGGGACGAGCCTTCTTCTTGCTTATGGACTGGATCGGTTTTCCGAGGATATTGACTTGGATGGAGAGAAACGGCGTCTCAAGGGATTCATCGAAAGTTATTCCCAAAAGCATGGATTTTCTTTCCGTATCGCCAAAGATACGCCAACCGTCGAGCGATTCATGCTGGCATATGACCCATCCATACAGAAACCATTAAAAATCGAAATCTCCTATCGCAGCCGCAGCATTCCAGCGAATACGCATCATCGCGTGAATGGAATAGAGGTCTACACAATCGACCGAATTTGCCAGTTGAAAACAGGCGCGTACCAGGGACGGGATAAGATCCGTGATCTCTATGACATTTGCTTCATTTGCGATCGATACTTTGAGGACTTGTCGGAGTCTGCAAAGGAGCAGCTGAAGGACGCTTTGACCTATAAAGGCTTTGATTATTTTGATTATGTCACTTCCACGCAGGACGACGCACTGATCGATAAGGACACATTGGCAGGACTTTATCTGAATATGTTTGAAAAGCTGGATCTTCTCTATTCAGAGGAGGAAGCGAAAACTCTTTCTGCAAAGGAAACGGATGCAGAAAAAGAGGACGATGAACAAGAGGACCGGCGCCGCTGAAACTCCTGATAGACAGTATTGGCATAGCGTTCCTGCTCTTTCTCCCGCTCTTTTATCTCCTTTTCTTCAGTCACTCGTCGGATGTCCTCTGCGAGTTTTTGACGATCGCCCCAGATTTCTTCGACGCTCGTCGATAGTATCTGCGGATCTTCTCTGCAATCTCCATGGTAGGAGGCGGCATCGGATTTGTTTTTTCCATACAGAATGTATCTCCGTAACATCTTTTTTATGTTATGTTACGTCGGTACAAAATGTATCTCCGCAACATATAGTTTAGAGCCCCTTTGTCAAACAAAAACGGCGTCCCATTTCAAGCGAAAGGGGACGCCGCTGAATGTATGTCCTGAAAGCTCAGATATAGACGCGCGGCACGCGCGATGCGATGAGACATGGGATCTCGTAGTTGATTGTGCCGAGCCAAGCGGCAACATTGTCGGCAGAGAGCGTCGCCGAGCCGAAGAGCGTGACTTCCGCTCCTTCGGCGACTCCTTCGATGTCGGTGACGTCGATCATGCACTGATCCATGCAGATGCGCCCGACGACGGGAGCGATCTTGCCGAGGATTTCGACGTGCGCCTTGCCCGAGAGGGCGCGAATATAGCCGTCGGCATAGCCGAGGGGGAGCGTCGCGATGCGGCTCTTTCGCTTGGCGTGCCAAGTACAGCCGTAGCCGATGGCAAAGCCCTCCGGCACGTCCTTGACGAAGAGCACGCGTGCCTTGAGCGCCATCGCGGGGCGAAGCGGCGACTTCTCGCGTACGTCGCGAGCGACTTCTTCGCTCGGATACATGCCGTACTGGATGATACCCGCACGCACCATGTCGAGATGCGCTTCGGGCATTTGGAGGATTGCCGCGCTCTCAGCGATATGGCGCAGCTTCAGATGAACGCCCGCTTCCTCTATGGCTTCCGTGGCACGTAGGAAGAGCGCAAGCTGTCCTCTTGCGTGCGCCTTGTCTCGGACATCCGCCATAGCGAAGTGAGAGAACGCGCCCTCCAGCTCAATGTTCGGCAGGACGGCGATGTCACGCGCGAGCGCAGGCGCTTCTTCGCTCGTGCAGCCGATGCGCCCCATGCCCGTGTCGATGGCGAGGTGCAGCTTCGCCGTCTTTTCCTGCGCGAGGGCTTCGGCGGAAATGGCTTTGGCGAGCGCGAGATTCGCAACGGTCTGCGTCGCATCGAGGGAGACGGCTTCGGCGGCTTCAAGAGGGTCGATGAGTCCGAGGACGAGGAGCGGCGTCCCAATCCCCGCGCGGCGAAGCTCGGCGGCTTCTGAGAGCGTGGCGACGGCGAGGTACGACGCGCCCGCCGCGACAGCCTTCTTCGCGACGGCGAGAGCGCCGTGCCCGTAAGCGTTCGCCTTGACGACGGCGCAGAGTTTTGCGCCGCCACAGAGCGCCTCGCGGATCACGCGGTAATTGTGCCGGATCGCTTCGAGACTGATTTCAGCCCAGACGGCACGCTTGCTCATGGGAAAGCCCCCTTCGCTTTGATGGTCGTGCCGTTCCCTCACGGCTTTTCGATGACTTCCACGCCGCCCATGTAGGGGACGAGCGCCTTGGGTACGCGCACGGAGCCGTCTTCCTGCTGATAGTTTTCGAGGATCGCCGCGACCGTGCGCCCGACGGCAAGCCCCGAGCCATTGAGCGTGTGGCAGAACTCAGGCTTCGCCTTCGGCTCGCGGCGGAACTTGATATTCGCGCGGCGCGCCTGATAGTCGAGGCAGTTCGAGCACGAGGAGATCTCGCGGTAGGTGTTCTGCGCGGGCATCCAGACTTCGATGTCGTATGTCTTTGCCGACGTGAAGCTCATGTCGCCCGTGCAAAGGAGCACGACGTGATAGGGAATCTCCAAAATACGCAGCACGTCTTCCGCCGCATCGACCATGCTTTCGAGCTCGTCCCACGATTCTTCGGGCTTCGTGAACTTGATGAGCTCGACCTTGTTGAACTGGTGCTGGCGGATGAGGCCGCGCGTGTCGCGCCCCGCGCTGCCGGCTTCTGCGCGGAAGCATGCCGTGTAGCTCGTGTAGCGCTCGGGCAGTTTCCTGCCGTCGAGGATTTCGTCGCGGTGATAGTTCGTCGTCGGCACTTCCGCCGTCGGCACGAGGTAGTAGTCGAGACCTTCGAGCTTGAACATGTCCTCGGCGAACTTCGGCAGCTGCCCCGTGCCGATCATGCTCGCCTCGTTCGCGATGTAGGGCGCGAGCATTTCCGTGTAGCCATGCTTCGTCGCGTGCAGATCCATCATGAAGTTGATGCAGGCGCGTTCGAGCCTAGCGCCGAGTCCCTTGTAGAAGGTGAATCGTGCGCCCGTGACCTTTGCCGCACGCTCGGCGTCGAGGATTTCGAGATCGGCGCCGAGATCCCAGTGCGCCTTCGGCTCGAAGGTGAACGTTCGCGGCTCGCCCCAGCGGCGCACTTCGGGATTCTCCGTGTCGTCCTTGCCGATGGGCACGTCGTCCTTCGGCATGTTCGGGATGTTCAGGAGGATGGTGTGCAGCTCGTCTTCCACCTCGCGCGTCCGAGCGTCGAGATCGGCGATCTTCCTGCCGACCTCGCGCATTTCGGCGGAGATCGCCGCGACGTCCTCGCCCTGCTTCTTCTTCGCGCCGATCTCCTTCGACACGCTGTTGCGCCGCGCCTTGAGTTCTTCCGCCTCCTGCAGGAGCGTGCGGCGCTTCTCCTCAAGCTCCTTGAAGCCGCTCAGTTTCAGCGGGTTGCAGCGCTTTTCGAGCATCGCCTGCACCTCGTCGATATGATCCCTGACAAATTTGATGTCCAGCATGTCGAATCCTCCCATCGGCAGAAAATGCCTGCCGCAAATCGTTTTATCTTCGTATTATAGCACAGGCGAGGCGCTTACGGCAAAGTTCCTATGACGACAAAAGGAGCTATGGGGAAAATACTTTCGCATTTCCCCACAGCCCCTTGGAAAATCAGCCGCTATTTGACGACGAGCACAGGGCACTTCGCCTGCTCGACGATGTACTGGCTCACGCTGCCGAGAAGCACGCCCTTGACAACACCGAGGCCGCGGCTTCCCATGACGATGAGATCCGTGCCGCTGTGCTCTGCGAAATCGAGGATGGCGACGGCGGGCGAACCCGTCTCCGAGAACGCTTCCTTCTTGATGCCCGACGGCACCATCTGCATGGCACGATCGAGAATCACGTTGCCCGCCTTCGTGACCGCTTCAAGCACCACGTCGGACAAGCAGGCATTGATCGCGAGCTGGTTGATATTCGCGATGTAGAGGAAGTTCAGCTTCGCCTCGCAAACCTCCGCGAGCTTGATCGCCTCCGCTACGGCGCGATCCGAGCCTTCCGAACCGTCAATGGGGACGAGAATGTTCTTCAACATGGTATAAACCCTCCTTCTACCAATAGCCTTTGTCAAAGCTGCGCCATGCACCGCCCTTGACTCATTTGGCAATGAGGACGGCGCATTTCGCCTCCTCCATGACCTCCTGGCTCACGCTGCCCAGCAGGAAACCTGTGACAGGAGAAAGCCCCCGGCCACCCATGATGATGAGATCGTGCCCGTTTGCCGCCGCGAATTCCACAATCTTGCGGGACGGCATGCCGACCACCACATGACTCTCGGCATCCAAGCCCGCGGGCAATTCCTTCCGCGCTTCTTCCAAGACCTCCTCGGCGGAAGATACGCCTTTCGCCATCACGCTCAAAGGAAGCCACGACGGATGATCGGGGTCGCCGTCGGTCTCCCTCTCGAAATAGGACACGAAGAGGATGTCGATATGCGCTCCGACCGGCTCTGCGAGCTTCACCGCCATCTCCAACGCCTTCTTGGAATGCAGCGAGCCGTCCACCGGCACGAGGAACTTCATCTTATCCTTCACCTTGGCACCTCCTTCCACCATGGTCTGTCTTTCTACCTGTATAGTTCGTGAAAGAGAAGGAAAATCCTCTCCCTTTTTAGAAATTTTTTGGAAATTTTTCGTTGATTTTCACTGATTTTCCTCTACACTCCAAAGCAAAAACCTGCCAATCGCACCCTTCGCGTGATATAATAGAAACGCAGACAAACGCGCTGATCCGGGGGGAATGCGTTGCATGAAACGCCCCTGCCCTTGACCATGCGCAGAACATGCGATTGAGCATGAATCTAGGAGGAATTCCATGAAGAAGAACTCACCGGCGAACGATATTTCCGCCATCCTGCAGGAAACGACCATTGCCGGCGTATATGAGGCGGCACGCACCCTGGACGGCGTGACGAAGAAAACGCAGCTCCTCGACAGCCCCTTTTTTTCCGCATTGAGCCAAAACGACGTCTATCTGAAGCCCGAGAATCTTCAGAACACCGGCTCGTTCAAGGTGCGCGGCGCCTACAACAAGATCGCTCATCTGACGGATGAGGAACGCTCCAAGGGCGTCATCACCTCGTCCGCCGGCAATCACGCGCAGGGCGTCGCGCTCGCTGCCCAGCGACTCGGCGTCAAAGCCGTCATCTGTATGCCCGCTACAACGCCTCTCCTCAAGGTCGAGGCGACGCGCTCCTACGGCGCTGAAGTCGTGCTTGCAGGCGACACCTTCGATGACGCCTACAAGCGCTCGCTCGAACTGCAGGCGGAGAAGGGCTATGTCTACGTCCATCCATTCAACGACCGCGACGTGCTCTTGGGGCAGGGAACGACGGCGCTCGAAATTATCGACGAACTCAAAGATGTCGACGCCATCCTCGTGCCCATCGGCGGCGGCGGCTTCGCCTCGGGCGTGGCATTCGCAACGAAATCCGTGCGCCCCGAGGTCAAAGTCATCGGCGTCGAGCCTATGGGCGCCGCCTGCATGGCCGCCTCCTTCAGCAGAGGGCAAGTCTCGACGCTGCCCTCTGTCGAGACGGTCGCCGATGGATGCGCCGTAAAGACGCCGGGCGACCTCACCTTCGCCTTCTGCCGCAAGTATCTCGACGACATCATCACCGTCTCCGAGATGGAGATCATGAGCGCCCTGCTCTTCCTCATCGAAAAGCACAAGCTCATCGCCGAGGGCGCGGGCGTCCTCTCGCTCGCGGCGCTCACACGGCTGCCCTTCCAAGGCAAGAAGGTCGTGTCCATCCTCTCGGGCGGCAACATCGACATCTCGACCATATCGGCGCTCATCAGCAAGTCCCTCATCGCGCGCGGCCGCATCTTCTGCTTCGCCGTGCAGCTGCCCGACAAGCCCGGCCAGCTCCTCAAAGTGGCAGAAATCGTCGCGCGTGAGCACGCCAACGTCATCAAACTCGTCCACAACCAGGCGAGCGTCACCGACAGCTTCCAGCAGGTGCAGCTCGAAGTCACCGTGGAGACGCACAACCGCGAGCATATCGAAAGACTGACCGCCGCCTTGGAAAAAGAGGGGCTGCCCGTCACAAAGATCTATTGACGCAGCTCCTTGAAAAACTTTCCTTTCTATGAAAACACGGACATTTGTGCGTGTAGCTTATGAAGGAGACTTTGCCTTATGGAAAATTACCTTGCGGCGCTCGCGACCCATACAGGCCCCCTGCTCGCCATCTTTTTCGCCGCCTTCCTGCAGGCGATCACGGGCTTCGGACTCGTCATCGTGGCGGCGCCCCTCTTGATGTTCTTCTACGATCCGAAGATCGTCGTGCCCGTCATGCTTCTTCTCGCATGCTCAGGCAACACCGTGCAGGCCTATTTGATGCGCAAGAAGGCGAACCTTCCTCTGATCGGTCACCTCGCAATCGGCGTCTTGCTCGGCATCCCCATCGGTTTTTTCGTCTTCGACTATGTATCGAGCGACACCTTAAAGGTCTGGATCAGCACCGTCGTCTTCCTCTCGCTCCTCATCATGCAGATCTCGCATCGTCACATCCCAGAATCAAGGCGCAACACGATCATCACGGGCATGTGCTCGGGCTTCTCCTCCATGACGACGGGCATGGCGGGACCGCCGTTCCTCATCTACCTCGCCTACACGAAAATGAGCGCCGAAACCTTCCGCGCCACATGCTTCGTCTTCTTCCTTTGCTGCAACTCGACGTCGCTCATCGGCTACCTGATCGGCGGACACCCGCTGACGGCTGCCGTCCACGAGTTCATCTACCTCCTTCCCGCCCTCGCCGCAGGACTTTCCCTCGGGCACGCGCTCGCGCGCTTCATCCCCACGAGCCTCTTGCGCCGCCTGATCTTCTTCGTCCTCTATGCCACTTGCATTTACACGATCTGGAGCGTCGTATCGAAGGGATAACCAAACGAAAAAAGAGCCGAGCTTTGACTCGACTCTTTTTTTGTTTACAGCTCAGAAATCAGAGATCCGCCTTCCAAAGGCCGTGCAGATTGCAGTACTCGTAGACCGCGACCGGCTCATCTCCCTCGGCGAGGAAGAAGACCGCCTCGGGCTTGTCCTCAGGCGTCAGATGACAGATCTGCGCTCCCTTCTTCGTCTCAAGGTGAATCCACGAGATCAGATGCTCCGGCGTCATCGGATGCGCGACCGATCCGACGACGACCGTAACCTTGCGCGCCGCCTTGTCGTACGTCGCTACGGGCACATGCTTCTCCTGCGCCGCATCCGTCGTGTTCGCCTTCAGTTCCTTCAGATCCTCGCCGCAGCAAGACAGCTTGCCGCCGCCGTCATGAATCAGACCGACGATATCTCCCGACTCCTTGCAAATGAAAAACCTCTTTGCCATAATATCTCCTCCTTCAAGATAAAAAATCCTGTTTATATTGTAGCATATCACATCTTCTACGGCTATATTTTTCTTGCATTCACAATTCCTTGTATCCAGGCGGCACTGGTGCAACGATGCTCACAAAGATGAAATCTTCCTCGCCTGTATTTCTCAGGCCGTGACACGTCCCCTTGCCCGTGATGATGAGGTCGCCTTTCTCGACGGGAACCTCCTTGCCAAGCTCCGGAAAGAATATACCCTTCCCCTGGATACAGACCCAGAAGTCATCACCAGCCGGATGCTCATGCGCCTTGACCTCCTGTCCAGGCTTCACGAGCCAGACCGAACCGCTCGTCGAATCCGTTGTGTAGAAGACCGTCTTTGTCGCCTTGTCGCCTGCCTTCGCCACCTCGTGAATCTTCCAATGACGCGTAGAAAAATCCTTGGTTACTTCCATCTTTTCCGAACCTCCTCTTTCTGCTTAAATAATCCTTCTATGTTTGGTATCGCCACAGATATAAACTGTCTTGATACAATATTGTAACATGTCTCATCTTCTACGGCTATATTTTTCTTGCATTCACAATTCCTTGTATCCAGGCGGCACTGGTGCAACGATGCTCACAAAGATGAAATCTTCCTCGCCTGTATTTCTCAGGCCGTGACACGTCCCCTTGCCCGTGATGATGAGGTCGCCTTTCTCGACGGGAACCTCCTTGCCAAGCTCCGGAAAGAATATACCCTTCCCCTGGATACAGACCCAGAAGTCATCACCAGCCGGATGCTCATGCGCCTTGACCTCCTGTCCAGGCTTCACGAGCCAGACCGAACCGCTCGTCGAATCCGTTGTGTAGAAGACCGTCTTTGTCGCCTTGTCGCCTGCCTTCGCCACCTCGTGAATCTTCCAATGACGCGTAGAAAAATCCTTGGTTACTTCCATCTTTTCCGAACCTCCTCTTTCTGCTTAAATAATCCCTCTATGTTTGGTATCGCCACAGATNCAGGCTTCACGAGCCAGACCGAACCGCTCGTCGAATCCGTTGTGTAGAAGACCGTCTTTGTCGCCTTGTCGCCTGCCTTCGCCACCTCGTGAATCTTCCAATGACGCGTAGAAAAATCCTTGGTTACTTCCATCTTTTCCGAACCTCCTCTTTCTGCTTAAATAATCCCTCTATGTTTGGTATCGCCACAGATATAAACTGTCTTGATACAAAAATGAATACGCTCACTGCAATGCCCTCTATAGATACGGCGCCGGATTCACAGGTTCACCGTGGATGCGGACTTCATAATGCACATGCGGCCCTGTAGAAAATCCCGTGCTGCCCATATAGGCGATGATCTGGCCGCGCCGCACATGCTGACCTGTGCGCACGACGATGGACTGCGCGTGTCCGTAACGCGTCATGATACCATTTCCATGATCGATGTCGACCTTGTTGCCATAGCCGCCGGCATTCCAGCCGGCGTCTGTCACCACGCCGTCGGCTGTCGCTACGATCGGCGTGCCGAAGTCGTTGGCGATGTCAATGCCCGGGTGGAAGTCCGAACCATTCCAACGCAAACCAAAGGGCGAACTGACCTCGCCGCGCGCAGGCCATATAGAAGGAATCGTGACGGAGATGCCGGTCAAGGCATAGGGCGTATTTCCATAAGGGAGAAGCGCGGCCATTTCCTGCTGCTGCGCCTCCAAAACCTGCTTGAGCTGCTGCAGGCTGGCACGGCGAACAGCCACGCGTTTCTCGATATTTTCAAGCGCCGCATCGACATTTTCCGCCTGCAGCTTTGTAATTGGTCCGCCCTGCCCGTCCTGTGCCCCTGCTGCAGCATCCGCTCCATCTGCAGGCGCTCCCGCCGTATCGGGCGCTGCAACTGTCCCCGACATGCGACGCAAGTCGTTTTCCATCTGTGTCAATTCATCCAATTCCTGCTGCAGGCCATCCGCTTTCTTGGAAAGCTGCAAAAGCTGCTCCTGCTGCATATTGCTGATCTGACGCATCTTTTCCAGTTCGGCGTCATCGCCCTTGACGAAAAATGTCGTATAGAGCGAATAGGACAGCGTCACACAGGAAATCAGCAAAACGACGACGAAAGAGATGATACCAATCTTCGCCATCTTTGCTGAAAGATGTATCGTATGAATGGTATCAGAAACATCGGGCACAATCTTGATGGTGAACCCATTTTCCTTATGCAAAAGCCCATCTCCAAACTGCACGGAAGACCCCTCTTCCATTGAACAAACTACACGCACAAACGTCCACTTTGTGGACATTGTGCGCCGCCCTTACATGAAAGAACCAATCAGTCTGCGCCCTCTGGGCTTGACTTCTTGGACTTTCATGGTAAACTTTCAGGACACATGTTCAGCCGTGAAGCAAAGCGGCAGGACTTGCTTCCACCGCCGCTTCTGACAACGGTGTCATCAAGGAGTCTCGCTGTACATATGTCCTCACGCCTTACAGAAGCCTAGCCGATCGGTCTGCGCCTTCGGCTTGACCTCTCGGGGCTTCATGGTAAACTTTCAGGACATATGTTCAGCCGTCATGCGAAGCGGCATGCGTTGCTTCACACCCGTTTCCTGCGACAGTTTCATCAAGGCGGCACGCTGTACATATGTCCTCACGCCTTACAGAAGCCTAGCCAATCGGTCTGCGCCTTCAGCTTGACCTCTTGGGGCTTCATGGTAAAACTTCCATTCTGCGCTATCGCTACTCCGGCCGCACGCTCATCGCCTTTTCGAGCGCTTCCGCCTCCTCACGCGTGAGCTTGTAACTCGAGCGTCCCGCCTCGATCGGCTTGACGTAGCTGCGCGAGTCCTCACGAGCGAAGATACTGGAAAAAATCACGCCGTTGTTGTGCGAATCCAACATGGCAACGGCATAGCTGAGATCGCTTCCCATATCGGCAAAAGCGCTGAAACGCACGATACCAATGCGCGTCGTAGCCGTCTGCAAAAGTGCATCCAAGCGCCTGTTTTCCTCCTTGAGCTTTCGGCTTTGTTCAGCGACTCCCTTCATTTCCTTGATATGCGCGAGCAGCATACTTTCAAGATTCGCACCCTCGACCCCCCGCATCATTTCCTGGTAGCGGCTCTTCATGCGTGATACGCTGTAAATCTGATAAATAACCAAAACCAAAAGTACAATGACCAAAACCAAAAGAAAAATCACCAGGAACGTCTCGTTGTTGCCCAAGAGTTCCGCCAGTTGTTTTGTATTCATCCCAATCATTTCTCCTCTATCCGCACGGGGAGGCTGCACGTCTCTCCCATCGTTTCTGCAGCTTTTGCCACGCCAAACAAAAGATGTTTCACGTGAAACATGATACCTCAGACCGTGAATCTTTCTCCTGCAGAAAACTGACGCAAGGCCGCTTTCTTGTCCTCCAGCAGCCGGTTCTTCTTCTCCAACAACGAATCAAGGATGCGATTCAAGTCTTCTTCCGAGGAAAAATCGATCTCTATGCGATTCTTCTTGCCTCGCGAACGAATGCGCACCTGCGTGCCAAAAAACATCTTGAGCTTGTCTTCCGCTTCCCGCAGGAAGATCTTTTCTGTCTCCCCAGGTGATTCTGCTTCCTTCGCTTCTGCTTTTTCTTCCGCATTTTTCTGCAGACGCTTCACTAGCTCTTCAGCCTGACGTGCCGAACATTCGCGCGCCATGATGATGTCCGCCGCCTCCCGCTGCAATGCAGCATTCGTCAGGACGACGAGCGGCCTTGCCTGCCCCATGCTCAAACTGCCGTTTGCCAAGTATTCCTGCACATGTACGTCGAGCTTCAAGAGCCGCATCATATTCGTAATATGGGAACGGCTTCTTCCCACGCGCTCCGCCAAAGCTTCCTGTGTAAGCCCGAAGTTCTGCAAAAGATTGCGATAGGCATTGGCCTCTTCAATCGCATTGAGATCCTCACGCTGCAAATTTTCAATCAGCGCAATCTCCGTGCTTGCCGCATCGCTCAAAGGACGGACAAGAGCCGGCACCGTTTCAAGACCGGCCAGTCTTGAAGCGCGAAAGCGACGCTCACCCGCAACAAGCTCATATCCCTTTCCTGCCGGAAGCTGTCGCACGAGAATCGGCTGCAGCACGCCATGCTGCACGATGGATTCCTTCAACTCATCCAGAGCGCTCTCATCAAACTCATGACGGGGTTGATACCGATTGGCTTGTATCTCGTGCAAGGGAATTTGCTGCACAGCGATACCATTCATTCCTTTTGGTATCACATCACTTGCTTCATCATCTTCTATAGCAGCTTGCTGTATTCTCCCGCTTCCTTGCGGATTCTCGTTTCCTGCACTTCTTTTTTCCGCTTCCTGTGGAGCTTCCGTACGCTTCTTTTCCTCAGCATCGGTATCAGATACTTGCGGGAGTTCTTGCTGCGATGCTTCGGGCGTTTTCAATTCTGTGGGAAAGAGTGCACCAAGCCCCTTGCCCAATGCCTGATGCTTCCTAGCTGTCACGCTCTATGACCTCCTTTGCCAAATCCATATAGACGATGGCTCCCTTGCAGTTTCTGTCATAGGCAATGATGGGCTGCCCATAGGACGGCGCCTCGCTCAAGCGCACGGTGCGCGGTATGACCGTCCGATACACCTTGCTGCCGAAATGCGTGCGCACCTCTTCAGCGACCTGAACCGAAAGATTGGTTCTTGAATCGAACATTGTCAGAAGAACGCCCTCGACTTCCAATGCAGGATTCAGATTGGTCTGAACCAATGTCATCGTATTCATCAACTGCGCCAAGCCCTCCAGAGCATAAAACTCGCATTGGATCGGCATCAAAACGGTATCTGCTGCTGTCAAAGCATTGAGAGTCAAGAGCCCCAAGGAAGGCGGGCAGTCGATCAAAATAAAGTCATACTGATCGCGCACAGCATCGACCGATCGCTTCAGACGATTCTCGCGTGAGATAGCAGCAACAAGCTCGATCTCCGCCCCCGCCAGTTCGATATTGGCCGGCAGAAGATCGACCTCGTAACCCGTATGAAGAACTGCCTTCTCTATGGCAAGGTTGTCAATCAACACTTGATATATCGTAATCGTTAAATCCGACTTATTGATACCAAATCCGCTCGTCGCATTCCCCTGCGGATCGGAGTCAATGAGCAATACACGTTTGCCGAGTATGGCAAGACCGGCGCTCAAATTTACCGATGTTGTCGTCTTTCCTACGCCGCCCTTTTGATTGGCGACTGCTATGATTTTCGCCACATTCTTTTCCTCCATAAGCTTTTCTTTTCCTATTATAGCATGATATACTGATGGGGGGAAGTTCTGCCCCATGAATAACTTCGATGTTTCACGTGAAACATTGGCTAGGAAGAAGGAATCTTATGCCCGTTTACAATAGCGTTTTGCTTGATATTGATGCAAAGGAAACGCGTCGCTATGCAGGATTGAACAAAGCCAAGGATTTCGATGAAAAACTCATCGAAGAAGCCTGCCTGGAAGCGCGTCTTCTCGCTGAGCCGCGCGGTATATGGCAAATGTACGACTATGATGCAGCCACTCAGACGGTACTCGCCGATCCGCCCTTCACCATGAAGGGGAAACTCATTGGCAAACATCTCGCCAAAGCACAGAAGGTCATCGTACTGTCGGCGAGCGTCGGCGATGCCATCGAGGAGCATGTGACGAAATACTTCGCCGATGGGCGCTACGCCTACTCCGTCATTCTCGATGCCGCCGCCACGGCGGCTGTCGAACAGGTAGCCGACGCGATGGAAAAAGCCATCGAGCCGAAGGTTGCGAAGGAAGGCTATACGATGCGCTGGCGTTTCAGCCCAGGCTACGGCGATTGGCCACTCGATCAGCAGCCCGAAATGGTACGTCTCGCCGAAAGTGAGAAAATCGGTGTACATCTCAGCGACGCCTCCATGCTCGTACCGCGCAAATCCATCACTGCCATCATCGGCCTCGTACCGCAGCAAAAAGAGAAGGAAGCGCATACACCGAACGGCTGCGCTGCCTGCGATAAGTTCGACTGCCCTTCGAGAAAAGTTCCTGCCGGCGAAAGTAAGAACTGAACCATATAGCAAGGACACCATCTTATTGATACCAAACATTAAGCAGGGCGAAAACCTATGATACCAAACCAAGGAGGATATTGATGATCCATATTTTTGACGGCGCGATGGGAACGATGCTGCAGGAAGGAGGCTTGAAGCCCGGCGGCTGCCCCGAGCTCATGAATCTCGAACAGCCCGATGTCGTGCAAAAGATCCACGAAGCCTATATCGAAGCTGGCGCCACGATGATCGAGACGAACACCTTCGGTGCTTCCGCTTTGAAGCTCGATCACTACGGTCTGGAAGACCGTGTAAAGGAAATCAATGAAGCAGCCGTAAAGATCGCACGCGAGGCTTCCAAAGGGCGTGCTAAAATTGTCGGCTCATTGGGGCCTACGGGGCGCTTCATCGTCCCTCTCGGCGATCTTGAATTTGAGGAGGCCTACCGAGCCTTCTACGAACAAGCGAAAGCGCTTGCCGATGCGGGCGCTGACTATCTGCTTTTTGAAACGTGCATTGACATACAGGAAATGCGTGCAGGCCTTCTGGCGGCAAAAGATGCGACAAGCCTTCCTATCATCTGCCAGCTCTCTTACAGCGAGGACGGGCGCACCGTCACGGGCACTGACCCGCAGACGGCCGCCATCACCTTGGAAGCACTCGGCGCCGACATCATCGGCGTAAACTGCTCGCTCGGCCCGCAGGAGCTCGTCCCCATCGTCAAGACTCTCGCAGAGAACTGCTCCGTTCCTATCAGCGTGCTGCCCAACGCTGGTATGCCACGATTGGAAAACGGCAGAACCATCTTCCCCATGGGGCCTGAGGAGTTCGCCTCATGGGGCGCAAAGCTCGTCGCTGCCGGTGCAACGTATCTCGGTGGCTGCTGCGGCACGACGCCCGCGCATATCAAAGCGCTCGCCGCTGCTGTCAAGAACTTGCCTCTCACCGAGCGCAAGAGCCCGGACAATCGCCTGCGCCTCACGAGCCGCAGCAAGACCGTCATCATCGACAAAGATCTCGCGACCACGCTGATCGGCGAGCGCATCAATCCGACGGGACGCAAGAAACTCGCCGAAGAAATCAAGAATGGTTCGCTCTTCTCCGTCAAGCGCGAGGCCATCGATCAGGTGCGTGCGGGAGCGCGCCTTCTCGATGTCAACATGGGTGTCGGCGGCATTGACCAAGTCAAGGCAATGCACGATGCCATTCGCGAGGTATCCCAAATCACCGATGCACCTCTCGCGATTGATACCAGTGATACCAAAACATTGGAAGCCGGACTCCGAGCATATCCGGGACGCGCTCTCATCAATTCCGTCAGCGCCGAAAAAGAGCGCATCGAAGAGTTCCTTCCGCTGGCGAAAAAGTACGGCGCGGCCATCCTCTGCCTGCCTATCACAGAGGACGGCGTGCCGAAGACAGCGGAAGATCGCATCAATGTCATCAACGGTATCATCAAAGAGGCAAAAAAGAATGGTCTCAAGGATGGGGACTTCCTGCTTGACGCCCTCGTCATGACCATATCGGCCGATCAAAATGCCTGCCTAGAAGTATTAAATACCTTGCGCCTCTACCGCAAGCATTTCGGCTATCCGGCCACGATGGGGCTTTCCAACATCTCTTTCGGCCTGCCGAACCGTCCTCTGATCAACAGCACCTTCTTCGCCATGTGCCTTGCCGCAGGGCTCGACGCGCCGATCATGAATCCCTATGACGAGAAGATGCAGGAAGCCCTGATGGCGAGCGCAGCACTCTTGGGAAAAGATCCGCGCGGCATCGACTTCAGCCGCAACGAAGTGAATCTCAAGACGCCGAAGAAAGCAGCCGAGGCCAAGCCTATGGAAGGCGATGTTCTAGCTGCCATCAAGCAAGCGGTCATCGACGGCGCTTCTGAGAGCATCGCCATGCTGACTGAGCGAGCGATCCGCGAAGGCCATTCCTCGAATGAGATCACAGAGAAGGCTCTGACGGCCGCCATGAACGATATCGGCATTGACTTCGGAGCAGGACGCGTCTTTCTGCCGCAAGTTCTTCTATCCGCCGAAGCAATGCGCGCTTCCTTCCAGAAGATCAAGGAACTTCTGCCCGCACAGCAGGAGGCGGACAGAGGAACAGTCGTCATGGCGACGGTCAAGGGCGATGTTCATGATCTCGGCAAAAACATCGTCTCCGCGCTCCTTTCAAACAGCGGCTTTAAGCTCATCGACCTCGGCAAGGATGTCGATGCTGATACCATTGTGCGCACAGCGCTCGAAAAGGAAGCCGACATCGTAGGGCTGAGCGCCTTGATGACAACGACCATGACACAGATTGACAAGGTCATCAAGAAACTGCGTGAAGCCGGTTCAGAGGCGAGAGTCATCGTCGGCGGCGCCGCCGTGACCGAAGACTATGCCACGAGCGCTGGCGCTGACGCCTATGCCAACGACGGTGTAAGCGCGGTCCAAATTGCCAAGGACTTCGTCGGCGAATAGAACGAGCATGTTTCACGTGAAACATGCAGCTATGGAAAAAGCACGATATTCCTGAACAATCAAATGCAACAAAAGCAATGTTTCACGTGAAACATCAAATACAAAAGAAGAAGCCTCCCGCAAAGGAGGCTTCTTCTTTTGTATTTATGCCAAAACCTTGGCAAGGCGCATGTATTCGGGATCGAGCTTCTTCTTGTTCGTCACGGCATCGTGCAAGTCGATGGCGACGACGTTGCCGCGATGGAAGCCGAAGACGACGTTAGAAAGACCCGAGAGAATCGCCAGAGCCGCCTTCTCGCCAAGCTGGCTCGCCTTCACGCGGTCGATGACGGACGGCGTACCGCCGCGCTGAATATGACCGAGAACCGAAACGCGCGTCTCAATATCCGTGTGCTCGGCGATAAAGTTGCCGACCTCTATGCCGCTTCCTGCACCCTCGGCGACGACGACGAGGATGTAACGCTTGCCCTTCTTATAAGCTTCCTTGATCTCGTTGCTGATTTCTTCAAGATCAAAATCCTCTTCGGGCACGAGGATGTACTCAGCACCGCCAGAAATACCGCTCATCAGCGCGAGCCAACCGCAATGCCGGCCCATGACCTCAAGGACAACGACGCGTCGATGCGCCGAAGCCGTATCGCGCAGCTTGTTGATGGCATCAATGATCGTATTCGCCGCCGTATCGCTGCCGATCGTATAGTCTGTACCCCAGACATCATTGTCAATCGTCCCCGGCAGCCCCACGATGGGAATGCCATGTTCTTCGCTCAAGAGCGACGCGCCGCGCAGACTGCCGTCGCCACCGATGATGACGAGTCCTTCGATGCCCCTCGCCTTGAGCTTCTCATACGCCTCTGCACGACCCTCGGGCGTCATGAAACGATGGCAGCGAGCCGTGCCGAGGAACGTGCCGCCGCGCTGGATGATGTCACCAACATCCTTTCGTTCCATCTTGAACATCTCACCGTCCAAGATGCCGCGATACCCGTTATGTATACCCCACACTTCTGCACCTTCAAAGAGCGCCGTGCGCACGACGGCGCGAGTCGTCGCATTCATGCCGGGGCTGTCGCCGCCGCTCGTCAAAACGCCGATACAATTCAACATCGTAAAATCCCTCCCATACCCATGACGAAGAAGCCTCGCTTCCTCAATCAAAGTGAAACCTTTTCTACATCATACCACATTAGAGCTAGGAAATAAACGTACTTGACAAAAAAGAAAAGGAATGATACATTGAAAATAAGCTGCATAACTGACGGAAGTGGATGACCACAAGGGAGTGCAGCAGGAAAAGCCGACCGTCTGGGCAGCCGCAATGGCTCACTATGCCCACGGTCTTTTTTGATTGCACAACAACTCATACAAAGGAGAGAATCTGATGAAAGAACTCGAATTGAAATACGGCTGCAATCCGAACCAGAAACCCTCTCGTGTTTATATGGAAAGTGGCGAACTTCCGTTCAAGGTCTTAAACGGAAAGCCCGGCTACATCAATCTGCTCGATGCCATGAACAGCTGGCAGCTCGTGCAGGAACTCAAGGAAGCGACCGGCCTTCCTGCAGCGGCATCCTTCAAGCATGTGAGCCCTGCAGGCGCCGCCGTCGCCGTTCCCCTGTCCGATGCACTGAAGCAAGCATACTTTGTCGAAGGGATCGAATTGTCTCCCGTTGCGACCGCCTACATCCGTGCGCGCGGCGCTGACCGCATGTCGTCGTACGGCGATTTCGTCGCTCTCTCCGACCCATGCGACGCCCAGACAGCTTCCTTCCTGCAGCGCGAGGTTTCCGACGGCATCATCGCGCCCGCCTATTCCGAAGCCGCCTTGGAGATTCTCAAGACGAAGCGCAAGGGAAGCTACCTCGTCATACAGATGGATCCTTCCTACGTTCCTGCAGAAAAGGAAACGAAGACCGTCTTCGGCGTGACCTTCGAGCAAAAGCGCAACGATGTCGCCATCACCGAAGACTGCCTGAAGGACGTCGTCACGAAAAATAAGGATCTGCCCGAAGAAGCCAAACGTGACCTTCTGCTCTCCCTCATCACCTTGAAGTACACCCAGTCCAACTCCGTTTGCTATGCCAAGGATGGGCAGGCAATTGGTATCGGCGCCGGCCAACAGTCACGCGTCCATTGCACGCGCCTCGCAGGAAATAAGGCCGATATTTGGTATCTGAGACAGAGCCCACAGGCTCTCTCCCTTCCCTTCAAAAGCGATGTGCGCCGCCCCGACCGCGACAATGCCATCGACGTCTACTTGTCCGACGAGTGCATGGATCTCCTCGGAACGGATGAATGGAAACGCATCTTTACGGAGAAACCTCCTGTATTCCTGTCCGATGAAAAAGCCAAGTGGCTCAAGACGGCAACGGGCGTCGCACTCGGTTCGGACGCTTTCTTCCCCTTCGGTGACAACATCGAACGCGCACATAAGAGCGGCGTTACCTACGTCGCCCAGAGCGGCGGATCAATTCGCGATGACAATGTTATTGAGACGGCAGATAAATACGGCATGTTCATGGCAATGACGCATATCCGCCTTTTCCATCATTGATACCAATACGAACCAAAGTATGCGAAAAGGCTGCTGCATGATGCAACAGCCTTTTCTTATGCCATCTATGGAATTTTACGCAACTTATCCACATTTTTATCCACATATGAACCAATTCATAGCGTATTTTGTGGATAAGTCTATATTAATCCCACAAGGCTCACAGTCCAATATTCAGCATATCAAGAACATCCGACGCAGAAGGAATCGCTACACCGCCGATGCTCGAAGAGCTTTTCGCCTTTTTCACAACAGCATGGTATATGTCATCTTCGACACTGCCCGGCACGAGATTTTCCCAATTCTGCGAGCTGTAAGGACGCTCCTTGATGGCGTTCGATGGCCTGCCTGTGACCTCTAACTCGCAGAGGAACTGAATCTGCTTGCTCTTTGGATTGAGGTAATAATGCTCCAAATAGTACTTCCCCGCCTTGGCATCCTCCTCATCGGAGAAACTGTTCGGCTTGAGCTTCACCCAGACGTCGATCATACGATCCTGACGATTCGGGATAGGAACATTGCGCACGCTTCGCGTGTCCATATAGTAAATGAACGATTCGTCGCGGAAGATTTCCTGGAAGCGATCCTTCTCCTTACTCTTCTTGTTCTTCGTCTTGACAGCATCCTTGCTTTCCTGCGCCGACGCTTCCGTCTTTTTTCCCTGCAAAGGAACTTTTGATTCATCGGCTTTCTTCTGTACGGACGGTTTCGTCTCCTCTTTCTTCTTGTTCGAGACAAGCGGCTTCTGCTCTTCCTCCCTCTTCTGTGGAACGGGTGTCACCGATGCTTTAGCCGCTTCTTCTATGGTTTTCTTAGTGTCGCTGTTCTCTGCTTTTTTATCCTCCTTTTTTACGGAGGTTTCCGCCTTCTTCTCCTGGAAGTCCTTTACCTCTTTCTTCTTTTCATCCTTCGCATTGCCATGCTCCTTGGCATTTTCCGCCTTCTTTTCCTGCTTCTCACCGGAATCTGCTGCTTTTTCTTGTGCGGCAAGATCCTCCATGCCGACATTGATGATATATGCCGAAGCTGTCGATCCAAACGTCAGACTGCCTGCTAAAAAAGTCATGCTTAGAGCAGCTGCCACCTTCTTCTTCCACACCGTAGAGCACCATCCTTTCAGAATCCTTCTCCTCTTATATCGTCTTTTTTCCTGTGTATCTTTAACGGCAACTCAAAGCAATGGTTCTTTCGCCGGCTTTCCTGCCTTGCGCGGATACGCTTTCGGCGTAGGCCTCTCCTTCTTTATGACGAGAACTGCACGCTTGTCCGAAAGGCCGGGCAAGGCGACAGGAATCGACTCTATCGCTCTTCCGCCAAGAATCTTGACGGCTCTTTTCGCCTCTTTTGCTTCCTCTTCCGAATGAAGCCCCTTGAGGGCGATCGCTGTGCCGCCGATGCGCACGAAGGGAAGAAGATATTCGGCAAGGACGGGCAGACGCGCCACGGCGCGAGAGGCGGCGATGTCGAAGCGCTCGCGCAAAGCGCTTTGTCGCGCCGCTTCCTCCGCGCGTTCATGCAGGCACTTTACGCCTTCCAATCCCAACGCCTCAACAACAGTTTCGAGAAAATGCACGCGCTTCTTCAAAGAATCAAGAAGCGTCAGCTTCAAATCGGGGCGGACGATCTTCAGAGGAATGCCGGGAAATCCCGCGCCCGTGCCGACATCGATCAGACGCAGGGAATCCCTTTCCTCGATGCCTCGAAGCGCCGTCAGGGAATCAACGATGTGCTTGACGGCGACTTCCCGCGGTTCAGTAATCGCCGTGAGGTTCATCTTCGCGTTCCATTCGATGAGTAAACGATAGTAGATGCCGAACTTCTCAATCTGCTTTGCATCGAGCGGCAGTCCATAGAGAGCAGACGCTCTTTCCAACTCCTGCTCAAACATCGTCTTCTCTCCTCCTGCGGCGTTCCTGCTCCAGCCAGATCAATAAGACCGATATATCCGCAGGCGACACGCCCGATATGCGGCTCGCCTGCCCCACGGAAAGTGGACGGACGGCAGCGAGCTTCTCTCGCGCTTCGTCCCTTAGGCTCGGCACGAGAGCGTAGTCGAGATCGACGGGCAGGCGACGAGACTCCAGATGTTCCAAGCGCTCGACCTGTTCCTGCTGCTTCTTGATATATCCTTCATAGCGAATGGTGACTTCCAGCTGCTCCTCGACTTCAGGCGCAAGGCGCTCCAAGCCAAAGAGCGAAGCCAACTTCGCATAATCCATCTCCGGACGACGCAAAAAATCGGCAAGCGACGTTGACGTGCGTATGGGCGCAAGTCCCGCCGATTCAAGACGAGCAAGATTTTCAACCGACGGATGAAGGACGGTATTCTCAAGCCTCTTCCTCGCCTCGATGATACCATTCTTCTTTTTCAGGAACTTCTGCCACCGATCCTCTTTGACAAGACCGACGGCGCGTCCCTTTTCCGTCAGGCGCAGATCAGCATTGTCCTGGCGAAGCAGCAGGCGATATTCGGCGCGAGACGTCATCATACGGTACGGCTCCTCCGTCCCCTTCGTCACGAGATCGTCGATGAGAACGCCGATATAGGCCTCCGCGCGACTCAAGACGAAAGGAGCTTTGCCGCGGATATAATGCACAGCGTTGACGCCCGCCATCAAGCCCTGCGCCGCCGCTTCCTCGTAGCCCGACGTGCCGTTCGACTGTCCCGCCGAGAAGAGTCCGCGAATCTTCTTGAACATGAGGCTCGGCAGAAGCTGCAGCGGATCGATGCAGTCATACTCGATCGCGTAGCCAGGGCGCATGATGCGCGCCTTCTCCAAGCCCGGAATCGTATGCAGGAAAGCCTCCTGCACATCGATGGGAAGGCTCGTCGACATGCCTTGCACATAGACTTCCTGCGTGTGCCATCCTTCCGGCTCCAAGAAGAGCTGGTGGCGATCCTTGTCGGGGAAGCGGAGGATCTTCGACTCGATGGACGGACAATAGCGCGGGCCGATCCCTTCAATGATACCATTTGCCATCGGCGCCCGATCGATGTTCGCACGAATGATCTCATGCGTCTTCTCGTTCGTGTACGTCAGATAGCATGGAAGCTGCTCGCGCGTCCTTTCCTCCGTCATAAAGGAAAAGCTCTGCGCCTCCTCGTCCCCAGGCTGCAGCTGCATCTTCGCATAGTCAAGGGAACGTGCATCAAGACGCGCAGGCGTCCCCGTCTTGAAGCGCATGATCTTGATACCATTCTCTGCGAGAGAGCGCGACAATTCCCCTGCGGCTCGCTGCCCATTCGGCCCGCCGCTCGTCGTATGCTCACCGATGACGATGCGCCCTTTTAGATACGTGCCCGTCGCGAGAATGACAGCACGCGCGAGATACGCTTCCCCCGTCTCTGCCACTATGCCTCTCGCCTCTTTATTCTCGATGAGGATCTTTTCTGCCAGAAGCTGCCGGACTTCCAGCCCTTCCTGCTGCTCGCAGCGCTCCTTCATGCGAAACTGATAGGCTTTCTTATCCTCCTGCGCGCGCAAAGCATGGACAGCAGGGCCTTTTCCCGTATTCAAAAGACGATACTGCAGAGCCGCCTCATCGGCATTGATCGCCATGGCGCCGCCAAGCGCATCGATCTCACGCACGAGATGGCTCTTTGCGGGGCCGCCGATCGAAGGATTGCAGGGCATGAGTGCGATATTGTCCAAGGAAAGCGTCGCCAGAAGCGTGCGGCAGCCGAGATTCGCTGCAGCGAGCGCCGCTTCGACGCCCGCATGCCCCGCACCGAGGACGATGATATCATATTCACCGGCAATAAACAAAGAAGGCCACCTCACTTGCCGACGCAGAAGCGCGAAAATATTTCATCCAATACATCATCTCCCACCGTTTCCCCCGTGATCTCCCCGAGTTTTTCCAAAGAAGAGCGCAGATCGATGGAGATGAAATCCAGCCCCAGTCCCTGATCCATCGTGGAAATTGCAGCGCTAAGATGATCTGCCGCCGCTTCCAAAAGATTCTTCGTGCGCAGGTCGGCAACTAACGAGCCTTCTCCCGACCTTTCCTCACCGTCATAAACCTTTTCCAAAATGGCGGCCGTCAAAGGAGAAAGCCCTTCCTCCTCCTTCGTCGTGATTTCAATCAGAGGAAGATGTACCAAGTTTTGCAGCCGTTCGATATCAAGAACGCGCGGCAGATCGCTTTTCGTCACGACGATGAGCGCATCCTTTCCCTCAAGCAAGGCGAGAATCTCCTCATCCT